>CAWEYV010000020.1:0-255959 GCA_963813395.1 uncultured Actinomycetes bacterium | reverse complement strand
ATGTTGAACATCCCGGCGCGGAAACATACGGCTACCGACAACCCGGTAAGGATGAGCGGCGTGGCCTCGAACGCGGTCAGCGACAGTGGATAGAAGATCGCCGCGATCGAACCGCCGTGGAAGGCGGCCGAGATCGTCCCCGGGCTGAATATCGCGCCCTCGAAGAGCGCCGAATAGGCCGCGGACACCGAATCCCAGGTCGCCGAGAACGCGGTGCCCGGTGCGTAGCCGAATGAATCCCAGGCGCGTAGCACCACCGGGTCGCTCGCCACGATCAGCACGGCGCCGACCAGCAGGGCCACAAACACGGCCAGGATGGTGATCACGACCGAGTGGCCCTCGGTCACCGCCTGAATGATCGCGTGGCCGGTCAGCGGCTGCCGGCCACGCGCCTCGCCCGGCGTGGGCTCGCCCGGGTCCTCGACGGTGGTGGTCGCATCGGTCGCTACGTATGGCTCGGCGCGGGGCTCTGCGGGGGGCTCTGCCTCATGTTGGTCAGTCATGGCTCGGCTCCTGGGCTGGTACTGGCGTCTCCGGTTCGCCCTCCGGCTCCGGGGCGATGGATTCCGTCCCTTCGCCGGCCATCAGCAGACCGAGCTCCTGTTCGGGGACGGTGGGCGGGCAGAACGCGACGATCTGGCCCTCGTACATGACCGCGATGCGGTCGGCCAGGGAGTAGATCTCGTCGAGCTCGGAGGAGACGATCAGCACCGCTACGCCTTCGTCCCGCTGGGCGACGAGGCGCTTGTGCACGAACTCGATGGAGCCGACGTCCAGGCCTCTGGTCGGCTGGCTGACAATCATCAGCTTGACGTCCCGGCTCATCTCCCGGGCGACCACGACCTTCTGCTGGTTGCCGCCAGACAGCGTCCCGGCCGGCGTTGTGGTGGACGTGGTCCGCACGTCATACTCCTCGACGCGCTTGACCGCCGATTCCCGGATGGCGTCCAGGTTCAGCGCCAGGCCGGAGGCGTACGGCGGCTGATCGTAGACGTCGAGTACGAGGTTGTCGGCGACCGAGAAGTCAGCCACCAGGCCGTCCTCCGACCGGTCCTCCGGGACATAGCCGATGCCCGCGTGGAGCCGGGCGCGGGTCGAGGCGTGGCTGAGGTCTACGCCGTTCAGGTGCACCGAGCCGGTCGAGGGCCGCAAGCCCATGAGCGCCTCGCACAGCTCGGTCTGGCCGTTGCCCTGAACGCCGGCCACGCCCAGGATCTCACCGGCCCGCACCTGGAAGGACACGTCGCGCACCGACTTCTCGCCGCGCTCCCCCGCCACGTTCAGGTCCTGGACATCAAGCACCACGTCGCCGGGCTTGGCCGGTTCCTTGCTTACCCGCAGCTGGACCGCCCTGCCGACCATTAGCGACGCGAGCTCGGTGCTGCTGGTGGACGGTGGCCGCTCCCCGACGACCTTGCCGCGCCTGATGACCGTGATGTTGTCGGCGATCGTCTGAACCTCTTTGAGCTTGTGCGAGATGAAGATGATCGACCGGCCGCCCTCCCGCAGTTCCCGCATGATCCGGAACAGGTCCTCGGTCTCGCCGGGGGTCAGCACGGCGGTGGGTTCGTCGAGGACGAGCACCCTGGCGTCGCGGAGCAGCGCCTTGATGATCTCGACCCGCTGCTGCACGCCGACCGGCAGGTCCTCTACGAGGGCGTCGGGGTCAACCCGCAGGCCGAACCGCTCGGAGAGTGCGAGCACCTCACGGCGCGCCTTGCGCCGGTCGAGCAGGCCCAGTGACGGCAGGCCGAGCGGCAGCCTGCGCACCGGCTCGCCGCCGAGCGTGACGTTCTCGGCCACGGTGAAGACCGGCACCAGCATGAAGTGCTGGTGCACCATGCCGATCTTGGCCCGGATCGCGTCCCTGGGCGAGTGGATGGCGACCGGCTCGTCGTCGAGCAGGATCTCGCCCTTGTCGGGCTGCACGAGCCCGTAGAGCACGTTCATCAGTGTGGTCTTGCCCGCGCCGTTCTCCCCGAGCAGGGCGCGGATCTCGCCGGGCTGGACGACCAGGTCGATGTGATCGTTGGCGACCAGGCTCCCGAAGCGCTTCGTGATGCCGCGCAACTCAAGTTTCACCGGCAGCCACCCTCCAGCCGATTCTGGTCAGTGTCCCCGGCCGTTGCCAGGGACACTGACCAGCTTGACGGTAACTTCTTGGCTGGTGCCCTGGCTACACAGGGCTCTTGGTGGCGGGAACGATCGTGCCGCTGATGATGGCCTGCTTCACCGTGTTGAGCTCGCTCTGGAGCGACGCGGGCACCTTGCTCGCAAAGTCATGGAACGGCGCCAGCACGGCCCCGCCGTTCTCGAGCGTGCCAACATAAGTGCCGCCACTATGGCCATGAGCGGCGAGGAGCACGGCGGCCTTCACCGCGGTGCTGATGCCCTTCTCCACGCTGGTGATGAAGTACTTGCAGTAGGTCGCGGCGCTGACGCAGCCATCGGTGTCCACCCAGTACATGGCGATGTTCTTGCCGGAGGTGTCGGCGGTCTGGACTGCCTTCGCCGAGCCGAGCCCGACGCCGCCCGCCACCGGGAAGATGATGTCGGCGCCATCGCTGATGAACGTGTTGGCGATGGTCTGCCCCGCGGTGATGTTGGTGAAGCTGCCCGCGAACGTGCCGTTCTGTTTCGGCTCACTCCAGCCGAGCACCTGCACATGGGTGTGGTGCTGCTTGTTGTAGTACTGCACGCCGTCCCAGAAGCCGTCCATGTAGATCGTGACCGTGCCGAACTTCATCCCGCCGTAGGTGGCCACCTTGCCGGTCTTGGTCATCCCGGCCGCCAGGTAGCCGCCGAGGAAGGCGTCCTGCACGGTGTTGAACACCAACTGGTTGATGTTCTTGGCGATCGGCGGATGGGGCTTGGTTGACAGGCAGAAGGAGGCGTACGAGCAGTCCACGATCGCGAACTTCTGCTTGGAGTTGGCCAGGGCAGCGGACTGGGTCGCCGGGCCCATCAGGAAGCCGACGGTGACGATGATCCCGCACTTCTGGCTCTCGAACGTGCTGATGTTCTTGGCGTAGTCGGACGTGGTGGTGGACGGCAGGTACTTGACCGTAATGTTCTTGTCGGCGGCCGCGGCTCCCTGCATACCCGCCCACGAGGACTGGTTGAACGACTTGTCGTTGATGCCGCCGGTGTCGGTGACCATGCAGCCCGTGAAGTGGGCCGTGCTCGTGGCCGTGCCCGAGGACGACGAGCTGGGCTTCGCGCACCCCGCGGCGACCAAGGCGACCGCGCTTAGTGTGGCGGCGACCTGGAAAGCTTTTCTCACTTGCTACCTCCTCTTCCGGGGCGCCTGCTGCCGCCCGCTCCGGGAGCGGTTTCGAAGTTCATATCACCTGCCCCCTCCTCCACCCAGAGCGACAGGGGTGGAAGACCCCCAGACACCCTGCTTCGGGATGATCGCAGGCTAGACCTGGCCAGCCGTCCGGGGAAGGTCGCGGGCAGTGATCTTCGCGGCCGTTGCCAAATCGCAACCGGAACGGTGTCGTGCGGTCGGCCGGGGTCGGGGTTGCCCGGGTGTTTTCCATGCTCGCTTGTTGTTTTCGATAGCGCGGGGGGTGCTCGGCCTGTCGTTTTCTATAGCGCGCGGAAGGCGCTGTTATGGTGTTCAGCCGGAGGGCTGTGATGGCTATCGACTGGCTCGCGCTGCGGGCCGCCGCGGCGCAGGCGGCGGAACACGCCTACGCGCCGTACTCACAACTACAGGTGGGAGCGGCGGGCGAAACCAGCGACGGCCGGGTGGTCGTAGGCTGCAACGTCGAGAACGCCTCCTACGGGCTGACCCTGTGCGCCGAATGCGGCCTTGTCTCCGCGCTGCACGCCGGCGGCGGCGGGACGCTCGCCGCGGTGAGCGTGGTCAGCGAGGACGGGCACCGGCTGCTGCCCTGCGGGCGATGCCGCCAGCTGCTGATGGAGGCCGGCGGGCCGGGCCTGCTGGTGGACACCGAGGCGGGGCCCACTGAGCTGGCTCGCCTGTTGCCCTCGCCGTTCACCGGTGCCGACCTGCCCGAGCGGAGCACCGATGGTTAACAGCGACCGGCCCAGGCACGGCGCCCGGCGCGCGCCGGCGGCCCCGGCGCGGGCCCGGAGGGGCTGAGGCGGGTGCGGTCCATCCCACCGGAGCCTGCTCGGCCCGTCCCGGCCGCCGTCGACGTCATTCACGCCAAACGCGACGGCGTGCCACTGTCCAGCCACGACATCCAGTGGGTCATCGGGGCTTATCTGCGCGGTGAGGTGGCAGAGGAGCAGATGTCCGCCCTGCTCATGGCCATCTACTTCCGGGGCCTGTCCGCCGGGGAGCTCCGTGCCTGGACCGCCGCCATGATCGACTCTGGGGAGCGGCTCGATCTCACCGGGGCTGGCCTCCCCACGGTGGACAAGCACTCGACCGGGGGCGTGGGTGACAAGGTCTCGCTGATCCTCGCCCCACTGGTGGCCGCCTGCGGAGCCGCCGTACCGCAACTGTCCGGGCGTGGCCTCGGCCACACCGGCGGCACCCTGGACAAGCTGGAATCCATCCCCGGCTGGCGGGCGAACCTGTCGCCCGCTGAGATGCTCGTCATACTCCGCGACCACGGATGCGTCATCTGCGCGGCCGGCCCCGGCCTGGTACCCGCCGACCGGCGCCTCTACGCGCTGCGCGACGTCACCGGGACGGTGGAGTCGATCCCGCTCATCGCCAGCTCGATCATGTCGAAGAAGATCGCTGAGGGAACCGGGGCGCTTGTGCTCGACGTCAAGGTCGGCAACGGGGCGTTCATGCGTGCCGAAGCCGACGCCAGGCTGCTGGCGCAGACCATGGTGACGCTGGGTGAGGAGAACGGGGTCGGTACCTCCGCGCTGCTCACCAGGATGGACACGCCGCTCGGCCGGGCCGTGGGCAACGCGGTCGAGGTCGAGGAGGCGGTCGCGACGCTGTCCGGGCAGGGGCCGCCTGACCTGGTCGAGGTGACGCTGGCCCTGGCCAGCGAGATGCTGCGGCTGGTGGGTGTCTCCGCCGACCCGGCGGCGGCGCTCGCCGACGGATCTGCGCTGCTCCGTTACCGGGCCATGATCCGGGCGCAGGGCGGCGACCCCGATGCCGCGCTGCCCGTGGCCCAGCACACCCGGACGCTGGCCGCGCCAAGCACCGGCTTCCTGGTGCGGCTCGACGCGCGCGGGGTCGGCAACGCCGCCTGGCGGCTGGGCGCGGGCCGGGCCCGTAAGGAGCATCCGGTGAGCCCGGCCGCGGGTGTGCTGTGCCTGGCCAAACCGGGGGACTGGGTGGAGGCCGAGCAGCCGCTGCTCGAGTTGCGCAGCGACGACGAGTCCCGGTTCGACGCGGCGCTGGCCGCGCTTGGCGACGCCGTGGAGATAGGCCAGGAGGGCCCCGAAGACCAGCCGCTGATCATCGACCGCGTAGGCGGGTAACGGCAGGTCTCGCCGAGGTGTGAGAATGGGCGAATGCCGCCCAGTCTCGGTGAGATCCGCGCCGCGCCCAAGGTGCTGCTCCATGATCATCTTGATGGCGGGCTGCGCGCGGCCACGGTCGTGGATCTGGCCCGGCAGATCGGCTACGACAAGCTCCCCTCGGACGACGTGGCCGAGGTCACGGTGTGGCTGCAGCGCGGCGCCAACCGCGGCCACCTCAACCTCTACCTGGACGCCTTCCAGCACACGGTGGCGGTCATGCAGACCCGCGACGCCCTGGTCCGGGTGGCGGCCGAGTGCGCGGAAGACCTGGCCGCCGACGGGGTGGTGTACGCCGAGGTCAGATTCGCACCGGAGCTGCACGTCGCGGGCGGGCTCAGCCTCGATGAGGTTGTGGAAGCGGTCCTCGAGGGCTTCCGCATTGGCAGCGCCAGGCCGCGGCATCACCGTCTACGCGCTGCTCACCGCCATGCGGACCGCGGCCCGCTCACTCGAGATCGCGGAACTCGCGGTGCGCTACCGGGACCGGGGAGTGGCCGGATTCGACATCGCCGGCGCCGAGGCGGGCTGGCCGCCGAGCCGCCACCTCGACGCGTTCCAGTACGTGGCGCGGGAGAACTTCCACATCACGATCCACGCCGGGGAGGGCTTCGGGCTCCCGTCTATCTGGGAGGCGCTGCAGTGGTGCGGGGCGGAGCGCCTTGGCCACGGGGTCCGCATCGTGGACGACATCAAGGTCACACCCGAGGGCGCGGTCGAACTGGGCCGGCTGGCCAGCTACGTCCGGGACCGGCGGATCCCGCTGGAGATGTGCCCGACCTCCAACGTGCAGACCGGCGCCGCACCGTCGATCGAGGAGCACCCGATCCGGCTGCTGCGCCAGCTCTCGTTCCGCGTCACCGTGAACACCGACAACCGGCTGATGAGCGGCGTCTCCTTGTCCTCGGAGTTCCACCGGCTCGTCGAGACCTTTGGTTACGGGTGGTCGGACATCGAGTGGCTCACGATCAACGCGATGAAGAGCGCCTTCGGGCACTTCGACGAGCGGCTGCGCATCATCAACACGGTGATCAAGCCGGGGTTCGCTACCGCGCGGGCGGCCAGCGACTCGGTAGTGCGCATTCCCGGCCTGGGGAGGTAGCGACCGTGCCTGCCAACGACGACTCTGCTAGTTCGGACCCCGCCACCCCGCGCTCTGCTAGTTCGGACCCCGCCACCCCGCGCTCCGCTAGTTCGGACCCCGCCACCCCGCGCTCTGCTAGTTCGGACCCCGCCACCCCGCGCTCTGCTAGTTCGGACCCCGCCACCCCGCCCCATGCTGACGGCACCCGGCCCGGCCGCAAGGTCGCGCCCACGGCGCTGGCCGGTGGCCCGCCGTCCGGGGCGGTGCTGACCGGGGTGGCCGCACCCCCGGTGCCGGGCGTCAGCGGCGCGCTGGCCTCGGACGCGGCGCTGCGCCGGGCGCTGCACGGGCTCCCCGGTGTGGACCAGGTCGGCGCGCAGGAGCGGGCGGCCGCGCTGGCCACCAGGTCCATCAAGCGCGAGGCCAAGCTGTGGGCCCTGGATATGGCCGTCCGGATGGTTGACCTCACCACGCTGGAGGGCGCGGACACGCCGGGCAAGGTCAGGGGCCTGTGTGCCAAGGCCCGCCAGCCCGATCCGGCTGACCCCGACGTCCCGCCGGTCGCCGCCGTCTGCGTGTACCCCGACCTGGTCGGCGTGGCGCGCGAGGGGGTGGCCGGGCAGCCCGGTCGTGGTCGCCTCGGTGGCGACCGCGTTCCCCTCCGGGCGCGCCTCGCTCGCGGTGAAGCTCGCCGACGTCGCCGATGCGGTGGACGCGGGCGCGGACGAGGTGGATATGGTCATCGACCGCGGTGCGTTCCTGGCCGGCCGGTATGCGCAGGTCTACGAGGAGGTACGCGCGGTCCGGGAGGCGTGCGGGCCCGCGCATCTCAAGGTGATCCTGGAGACCGGCGAACTGGCCACGCTCGACAACGTCTCCCGCGCCGCCTGGCTGGTCATGCTGGCCGGCGCCGACTTCATCAAGACGTCCACCGGGAAGCTGCAGCCGGCGGCGACGCCGCCGGTTGCCCTGGTCATGCTGTCGGCCGTGCGGGACTTCGCGGCGGCGACCGGCCGCCGGGTCGGCGTGAAGGTCGCCGGCGGGGTCAGGACGGCCAAGGATGCCGTCCGCTACCTGGTCCTGGTGCGGGAGACCGCTGGCCCGGAGTGGCTGACCCCGGACTACTTCCGCATCGGCGCGAGCAGCCTGCTCAACGACCTGCTCATGCAGCGCCGCAAGCAGCTCACCGGCGTCTACTCCGGCCCCGACTACTTCACCCTCGACTAACACCCGCCACACTCACGTAACACCCGCCGCACCCACGCGCTCGCCGGCCACCAGAGCACCCGTCGGCCACCTGAGCACCCGTCGGCAACCAGAGCACCCGGCGGTCACCTGAACACCCGCCGACTGCGGCCCTGCCGCGTACCGGCTCGCAGTCCGCTTCCCCGACTTATCACGGCGACGGTGGCACAAACCGGGGCAAACCGCAGCGGAAAGTGACGCGTCAGCGTGAAAAGTGGGCCACTGGCGGTCTCTGGACAGGCGCGAATGGCTCGTGATCACGGGGTAAGGGGGCGCTGGGGCATGGCCTGCCAGATCCCAAACCCGCTCCGGCCGACCGCCGTCCATGATCACCAGCGTAAGAGGATCTTTGTCAAGCGGCTGGGTCTGGGGTTGTTGCTGCGGTCTGGGCGGTGTTTGCGCAGGTGGCGGGGTTATCGGGGTGCTGGGGGTTGGTTGCGGGCAGGCTGATGCAGCGCTCCTGGCCGGGTGGCTGGGGGCGCGCGGGTTGCTGTGCGGCCTGGCCCGGGGCTCCTGCGCTCTACGTAGCTCAAGCGGGCTTGGGGTCCCTACAGCGTTCAACCGGGCTGGTGAGGGGCCCCGGGCGGGCCGGGGTGAGCTGCCCTGGGTGATCAGCGGGGTGGTCCCCGACGGGAGTGCGGGCTCGCTGCCCCGGTGAGGGAATGGCCTGGGGAGCTGGCGTGTGCCCAGCCCACGAGGCTGGGCGGGTTATGCGGCCATGGCGTGGTGGTGGCCGAGATCGCCGGCGGCGATCGCTGGATCCCAGCGGGTGCCGTGCACGGTCAGGGCGTAGATCCAGCGCAGCAGGGAGGCGGCGCAGGCGACGTGGGCCTGGGCGGTGGTGAGCTTGCCGGTGCCTTCGCGGCTGGTCAGGGCGGCGTGCTTGGCTGCGAGCCACGTCGCAGTGCCGCAGCACCGCCCAGGTCGCCCGCCATACTGCCAGCCGCAGCGCGGGCCGGCCGCGCCGCGACATCTTGGTCTTGCCGTGGAAGGCGGCGGACTCGTTGCGGGCCGGGGACATCCCGGCGTGCTTGACCACCGAGGACGACGAGGTGTACTGGCGCAGGTCCCCGTCTCGGCCAAGATCGCGGCCAGCCCGGCCACCGTCAGGCCGGGGATCTGGCAGATCCGGGCATGATCGATGCCCAGCTCATCGAGCAGCCCGGTCATCCGTGCCTCCAGCCGCTCGCGGCGCCCGCGGGCATGCTTGAGGTCTTCCAGCGCGCCGCTGATACGGCGCACCGCGGCGCGCAGCATCCGCGTGACCGCCCCGGCGCTGGGCACCGCAGCGAACACCCTCGCCGCCGCCGGCCCGAGCCGCTGGCCGCCCCAGCCGCCCAGCCGCTCACGCACCAGGGCGGCGAACTGCTCATAACCCATCCCGGCTACCGCGGCCAGGCCGCCACACTCGAGCACCACCTGCAGCGACGCCAGCCAGGTCGCCGAGTCCAGCGGCTCACAGTGGGCCTCCAGCAGCGCCGGGGCGACCAGGCCCAGCTGGTCACGGATCAGCTGCTTCGCCGCGGTCGCCCGGGTGATCTGCACCGCCCGGTCCCGCCCCGCCGCACGCAGCTCCGCCCACGCCCCCCCGAGCTTCTCCGGCACATAGCAGTGCAACTCCCGCGCCAGCCGCGCGATCAGCACGCAGTCTCCCTCATCGGTCTTATCCCCGGTCAGATCCTGCTGCTCCCGGGCGATATGGGTGACCAGCGGCTGCACGCACACCATCGGCAGCCCCCGCCGCTCACACAGATCCTGCACCACCATCCACCGCGACCCAGTCGGCTCACACGCCACCGTCACCCCGCCCAGCCCCGCCGACCGCGCCTGGCCCGCCGCCCAGTCCAGCACCCCGCCCAGGTCATGCACCCCCACCCGCGGCGACCGCCGCGCCAGCACCTGCCCATCGGCGCCCGTGACTACCAGCGCCTGCTTCCTCTCACCCAGATCCAGGCCCACCACCGCATTGGCGGCCGGCACCATCGCCCGCAACCGCGCCTTCCGCGCATTCCGCCGCCTGTCACCACGGGTCAGGCCGCTAGCCTTGCTCATAGGACGTCCTCCTGCTGCCTTGGGACACCAAGCCCGACATTGCACCAGGAGGACGTTCTCATCTCAAACGTACCGCCAGAAACAGGCACCTCCTGAGTACGCCCTATTACTACGGGAGTCTGTTCGTCATATGTGCGGACAAACTCCCGTGATCGTGGAAGTGGTGCCGGTGGGGCATGGCGTAATAAATCCGAAAACCCCGGCCCAGGCGACCAGGCCCCCCACCTGGTGATCCCGCCGGCCTGTAGCCGGCGCCCGCCGTAGCCGACTGGCCGACCGTTACCAGCGACAACACAACTACCGCGCGCCTCGCGGGCGAGCGGTTGTCCCTACCAGCACCTTCTTAGGCGGAAGATCTGCTATCTCCGCTTGGACTACGTGGGGATGCCTTCTGCGCCGTCCACGCCAGGATCAAGAAGGTGAGCACTACGGCCGCGTTGAGCCACGCGAATGGGAGATTGAACCCCCACCAGAAGGGCGCGCCGAGCAGTATCCCCACGACCGTGACCACGATCCCTGAGGGACGCGGCCACAGCAGCAGGACACCGCCGACGACCTGGACGACGCAGGCTGCGAGGAAGCCCGCCAGCAGAGGTGCGGTCGTTGGCACCCCGATATGTTCGAAGGGGCCGTTGCCGTACGTGGGGTTCCCGAAGGTGTAGATGATGCCATGCCCTTGGCCGACGCTTACGATCGCAGGAATCGCGAAACCGCCGAACCCCAATCCGTTGACGATGCCGTTCGCGCCGGCGATCCGCAGGCACCAGGCCGCCGGGCGCGTCATCAGGTGAGGTCCCGTCGAATGGTGATGCCGGTGCCGGGCAGCCACCGGGGCAGGGGCCGGCCGTTGACCGACACGGCGACGGCGGCCACGCAGACGGCGAGGACGGTCCACCACACGGTGTTCGACGACAGCCCGCCGCCGGATGCCGGGAACGTGCTGACCCGGCGGGCCACCGGGGGCAGGAGGGTGGGCGCCATCAGGATCAGCACGACGGCGGCGGAGGCCGCCGCGCCGGGCTCCCCGGTGCGGGTGCGGGCCACGCATGCCACGGCGAATCCCAGTACCACGTTGCCGGCGAGCGCGAGCCCGGTCGCCGCCCACGGCAGTGCCAGCCCGCGCTGCGCACCGGCCAGCATGAGCACCGCGCCGGCGGTGAGCGGGGCCAGCAGCGCCAGGGACGCGGATCGCGGTGCGCCGGACGGGCCCGGTCGGTGTCACGTCGACGACCTGGCTGGCCGGCTCGTCGAGGGTGAACGCCGCCGCGGCGGCGAGCAGCGTGAAAGCGATCGGGAACAGCACGGTGGTGGCCGCGGGGAACGCGACCCCGCAGCCGCCCACCACGACCGCGGCGCCGCTGACCCCGGTGACCGCCGGCCATGCCCCGGCCCGCAGCATCGACCGGACCATCATGCGCTGACAGGGTGGGGGAACCCGCCGGCGGCGGCCAGCACGAGCATGATCGCGGCCACCACCAGCACGACGCTGAGGGTACGGGTGACCCGGACGCGCTCCCGGCCTTCGGTCCCGCGCAGCAGCGCCACCAGGACCGCGGTCGCGCACAGCGCGAGCTGCCAGCCGATGAAGAACCACGGCGATCCGCGCCAGGTCGTGACGTGGACGGCGTTCCCGGCGTTCCCGGTGGCTGTGAAGAACGAGAACGGCGTGAACAGCCGCAGCACCACGACGGGCGCCGAGTCCGGATGCCACAAGGACGGGACAATCGCCACGTTCTCCCAGCCGAAGATGACCAGGAACAGCACGAACGCGGCGCCCGGGAGCCGGACCCAGCGGCCCAGCGCGACACCGAGCAGCGGGCCGCCGAGTGACGGGATGACGATCTGCCCGACCAGGACGGCGACCTGCGCCGGCGGGCTGAACGCCCCGTACACCCGGGCGCCGGCCGGGTGGAAATGCAGGAACGCGAACAGGGCCAGGCAGCCGCAGAGGAACGGCACCACCGCGACCGCGCAAAGCGCGGCGGTGCGCGCCGGCAGCGTCGTCGGGGTGACGCCGACGACCGGCTCGCTGTCGCGCATGGACCGGGTCAGCCAGTACGTGGCCATCATGCCGAACCCGCCCAGGAAGATCGCCGGGTAGCAATTCACGGTGTCGATCTCGGTGACCGACGCGCTCCGGCCGGCCCACATCGTCCACGCGGTCATCACCACGGCGAACAGGAAGACCGGGTTGACGGCGAACCGGCGCGTCTCACGGGCGGCGAGCGCGGCGAACGTGGCCCGGCCGGCGGCCGCCCCGGGGCGGGCGGCCGCGAGCGCCGCGGTCACGACGCCACCTCCCCGGCCGGCTGGCTGTCGGGTAGCCCGCCGCGCAGCAGCAGGTACGCGTCCTCAAGGGACGGTTCGACATGCTCGACGCCGTCCCGCGCGTGCGCGGCGACGTTGCGGTACCGGCCGGTGCCGGTCCGCCACGAGACGGTCGCCGCCGGGTCCGGCTGGTCGGCCAGCCAGACCCGGCCGGCCGCCTGGCCGGTCAGGTCGGTGACCTGGCCGTCGTAGCGGACCCGGCCACGGTCCAGCACGATCACGCGTTCGCACAGGGCCGCGACGTCCTCGGTCTGGTGGGTGGACAGCACCACGATCGACGTACGCGCGATCTCCGCGAGCACGGTCCGCAACGTGACGCGCTGCTCCGGGTCGACGCCAGTGGTCGGTTCGTCCAGGATCAGCACCGGCGGCGACCCGAGCAGCGCCTGGGCGAGTGCGGCCCGCCGGCGCTGGCCGCCGGACATGGCCCGGATCCGCTTCGAGCCGAGGTCGGACAGCCCCACCAGGCCGAGCACGCGGCGCACTTCCGCGTGCCGGGCGGCCGGCTGGGTCCACTCCTTGAGCAGCGCGATGTAGTCGACGAACGCGAAGGCGGTGAAGCCGCGCGGGAAACCGATCTCCTGCGGCAGGTAGCCCAGCTGGCGGCGGATGCCGGTGCGTTCGGCGGGCACCTCCGGGTCCAGGCCCAGCACGCGTACCCCTCCCTGGCTGGGCGGCAGCGCGGTGGCCAGCAGCCGCAGCAGCGTGGTCTTGCCCGCGCCGTTCGGGCCGAGCAACCCGATCACGCCGGGTTCCAGGTCCAGGTCGACGCCGGCCAGGGCCCGGGTGGCCCCGAACGTGCGCCCGACGCCACGCAAGCTGATCGAAGCGGTCATCGCCGCTACCTCCAGGGTCGAAGCTGGTTCAGCTGGCGCCGGCGCACCAGAAAAGTCCCGAACGATGCCGCGGCCAGCACCAGGAAGGCCACCTGGGTCCGGGCCTGGAGCACCGCGGCCGGCGAAGCCAACCGCGCGGCCAGCAGCCAGACCGTCATGAGCCAGGCGGCGCTGACCGCCATGGCCGCGTTCAGCGCGCTGACCCAGGTGGACGCGGCCAGCACCACTGCGACGAAGCCGATCGCCGGCAGCAGCCAGGCGAACGGCGCCTGCCCGGGTACGACCAGCCCGAGCAGCAGCACCGCTGGCAGCGCGAGCGCGAGTACCGCGATCGTGCGCAGCAGGACCAGCCGCAGCGCGGGGTAGGGCGTGACCATCTCCGGTTCGAGGGCCGGGTCCCACCGCCGGTCGTAGCTGAACGCGACCACCAGGCACGGCGCGAGCGGCGCCACGGCCAGGAAGAACCAGAGCTCGCGGGCGTGCCCGACCGCCGCCGCGAGAGCGGCGAACGCGAGGACCGCGGCCACGCCGGCCAGCCACACACCGCGGAACGCGCTGGCCGCCGCGACCAGCCGGGCCTCGTGGGCCGGCAGCCCGGCGGCGCGCAGCAGCCGCTCGAACACCGACGGCCGCGGCACTTCTACGGCGTCCCGCGTGCGGTCCCAGACCGCGGCGAGATCGACCACGACGAGGCCGGCCGCGGTGTTGACCCGGGCCCGGCACTGCGCGCAGGACAGCAGGTGCTGCTCCACCGAGGCGCCCTCGGCCACCGAGTCGCTCCGTTCAACGTAACGCCGCAGTGTGTCGTCGTCGACATGCCAGCCGGTCATGACAGTTCCTCCGCTAGCGTGGCCCGCAATTGTGCCTTGGCCCGGTACAGCCGCGTCTTGACGCTGCTCACCGGCACGTGCAACAGCTGCGCGGCTTCCTTGGCGGACAGGCCGTCCAGCACGACGGCCTGGATGACGGCGCGCATCTCCGGTGACAGCCGGGCCAGCGCCCCACCGATGTCGCCGTACTCGACCGACAGCAGCACCTGGTCCTCCGCCGCCGGTGTGGTCCCGGTCCTCTCGAACACGGCCGCGACGTCGGTCCGCTGGCGAAGGCGGCTGACCAGCCGCCGGATCGCGATGCCCCACAGCCACGCCGCGATGTCGCCGTCACCGCGAAAGCCCCGCGGCTTCTGCCAGACCGCGACAAACGTGTCCTGAACGGCGTCGGCCACGAGGTCACGGTCGTTGCACCGGCGCGCGAGCCGGAGCGCGAGCCAGCCGGCATGGCGTTCGTAGAGCACGCGGAAGGCACCGATGTCGCGTTCGGCGACGCCGGCCAGCAGCATCTCGTCGGCCGGGGGACCCTCCATACCTCAACTGTCGCGTCCAAGGGCCGGAAAAGATTCACCCCGGCCCGGGAACTTTCCCGGCCAGGTGACAGGTAATGCGGATGGAGTTCACGAGCGCGCGTGCATGCCGACGACCGGTGGTTCGCGTTGTCACAGGTCAGTGGTCCACTCGATCGTCAGGCGTCGGGCCTGGTCAGCGAGGCCGACGTTGTCCCTTTCGTCATAACACCCTCTGCTGCGACGGCTGACTCATTAGGTCGACGCGGGAGAAGGCTGCCGTGACAATCCTGATCATGGGTTCCTGCAGTGTGCTGGCGTGGTGATCGGCGATCTGATCCCGGTCTTGTGGCTGTGCGGGCCGCCAGGAGTTGGTAAAGCACTGTCGGCTGGGAGATTTTGCCCAGCTCACGGAGGCCGGGATCGAGGCCGGCTACGTCGACATCGACCAGCTGGGCATGTGCTACCCCGAGCATGCATCGGATCCTGGACGGCACCGGATGAAGGCACTGAACCTCGGTGCCGTGTGGCGAATTGCCGGGCGGCAGGTGCCCGGTGCGTCATCGTGTCCGGCGTCGTCGACCCTGATCGCGGCCTGCACACCGGCATGGTCCCGCTGGCCGCCTTCACCGCATGTCGGCTGCGGGTCGGCCGGGATGAGCTCAAGCAGCGGTTTCTCCACCGAGGCGGGCAGGCCGACATGCTGGAGGAGGTGCTGAGCGAGGCCGACGCCATCGACGCGAGCGACTTCGCTGACGTATGCGTCGACACCAGCGGCCTGCCGGCTAGGCAGACGCGGGACGCGGCGGCCTCGGCTAGGCAGCAGCTATTGAAGTCGCTCGCCTCGCTGCCGATAGTGAGATCTCCGGGCGCTGGGTTGGTAGCGACGTCGCCATCGCGACCACCGCTGACAATGCTCATCCGGGTGCCGGGGCTGGGTCCAAGTGGCGAGCAGCCGGCGGATCTCCCCGGCGGTCAGCGCGATGAACTCAGCTGCGCCGGCAAGGGGGTGGGCGGGCGCGCCACCTGCGGCAGCAGCGGTAGTTTCCCGTAGCCGCGCGGCGGTCGGTGGGCTGTTGTTAGCGTGTCGGCAGCCGTCGGCGAGAGCGTGACGTTCAGGTGTGGCCGCGGGCTCCCGGCCGTTCGGCCCGGGAGCCCGCGATCGGCTTGGCTGGTGCCTGCCGGGTGCTCTCGGGTTAGGTGCTGTAGGTGATGGTGACGGCGATCTTGTTGCCGGCCTTGTTGGACGTGGCGGTGATCGTTCCGGTGGCTCCGGCGTAGATACCGGTGCCGCCGGTCACCGTGCCGTGAGCCACCAGGCTGGCGGCGGGCTGGTGCAGCGCGCCGTACAGGAAGCCGCCCGAGTTGGTGATGGCGACGCCGATCGAGAGGGTGTTGGTCTGCGGGTTGAAGACGACCCGCGCCACGTCAAAGCCGATGACCTTGCCCGCCTTGTTGACGTCTTTGTCTTCGGAGGCGCCGACGGTGCTGGAGTACTGCACGGAGGCCTGCTGCACCGAGGTGAACGTCAGGGTGTGGGTGGTGACGTGGGCGCTGGCGGCGGTGGGCAGCACGATGGCCGCGGTGATGCCGAGTGCGACTGCGGTGCCGATGGCTGCGACGGTTGCGCGGATCTTCATGGTGTCCTCCGTTTGCGTGGTGTCCTGGCGCGCCGGGGTGGCGAACCAGCCTGATGACCTGTTCGTGCACTGCGATCTGCGCGCTCGGCAGGCCCGTCACCTGTGCTGTTACTGAGCGCGCTGAGAATGCGGCTGCGGGGCTAGCTGGCCGGGTCTGTGCTCCGGCTACTTCCGCCCCGGCAGGCTGTGCGCCACGGCGTCGAGGCGGGTGCAGAGGAAGTCGCTGGCGTCGGTGGCGACGGCGGGCTGGTGTTCAGGGCGGAAGGGTCCAAAGTGGTCCAGTCGGGTAGCGCTGCACTTCGGCCCGCGGGGGTGCGGGGGATGGCCTTGTCGGCCTTGTCTGCTGATGGCATGCCGTCGTGCTGGGCGACCTGGTAAAGCACCAGAGCGCGAGCCACCCGGCGTGGCGTTCGTAGAGCACGCGGAAGGCACCGATATCACCTTCGGCGACGCCGACCAGCAGCGTCTCGTCGCCCGGGGGACCCTCCATACCTCAACTGTCGCGTCGCGGGGCCGGAAAAGTTTCACCCCGGCCCGGGAACTTTCCCGCCGGGTGACGGGTGGTGCGGATGGGGTTCATCGGGCATAGACGAGCCACCGTCTGCCGCCCCACATGCCAAGGCAGGAACCAGGCCATGATCACGGCGGAGTGTCCCCTGGGCATGGCACGCCAAATCCGAAACGTCACGTTCACGCTGGTAGATCGCGGAAGCTGGCCATGATCACGGGAGTACCGCCGGTGGGGGATGTGAGGTCAAATCCGAAAACTCCGGCCCCGCTGGCCAGGCCCCTTGCCTGGTGATCGAGTGGACCGCCGGCCTGTCACAGGCCGCGGCGGGCTCACCCTGCCGGGACTAGCGCCAGTCAGCATGGCGCAGCAGTGGCCAGCCGTGGGTGCGCAGCCCGCCCGTACGGCCAGCCATTAGGAATCAGCTGGATCGCGGTCGCGTGCAACATTTCGGCGGTTGGGGTCGTACAAGAGGTGTGAGTGCGCCTGTGCGGGAGGCATCAGTGGGTTCGGAGGCCGATCACTGTTTTGAGGAGTTCGTCCGCGGCCGTTCCACGCACTTGTTCCGGCTAGCGCTGGTGCTCACCGGGTGGGACGAAGCCGCGGCGCAGGATTTGCTGCAGATCGCGCTGGAGCGCGCCTATCGCCGCCGGTGGCTGCTGTTCCGGCAGGGCGGCAGCGCCGAGCCTTACGTGCGCCGGGTGCTGGTGAATGCCGCGATTGACTGGCGGCGGGTGCTGCGGCGCCGCGGAGAACTGCCCCTTGACCCGGATGCGGCGATTCCAGCGGCCGGGGACCAGGCCGGGCAGGTAGCCGACCGTGACCTGCTGCTGCGCGCCCTGGCGGCGCTCCCGCCACGGCAGCGAGCGGTGCTGGTGCTGCGGTACTGGGAGGACCTGCCCGACGTTCAGATCGCGGCGGCGCTGGAGTGCAGCCCGGCGACGGTGCGCAGCCAGGCAGCCCGGGGGCTGGCCCGGCTGCGCCAGCTGACGCAGATCCCCCCGGCCGGAGGATCCCAATATTCGAATACCGGTGGGCAGCATGAGTGATCTCGAAGACCGGCTCAAGGAAGCCATCGATGCCGCGGTCGCCGGCGCCGAACCCAGGCCGGGTGTACTAAGCACGGTGCGGCGCCGCCACCGCCGGTGGCTGATACGGGTCACCGGCGCCGGCGCGGCCGCGGCGGCCGTCGTGGCTGCCGGTGTTGCTGTGCCATTGGCGTTGCTCTCCCCCGGCAGCGGCGGCCCAGCTGCCCCTGGCGGCCAAGGCCCGGTGGCCGGCCCGGTCACCGCCTATGTCGTTGGCGAAAAGGGCACGGTGACCCCGATCCGGGTCGCCACCAACACCGCTCTGAAGACGATCAGCGACCGGAGTGTCGACTCGCTGGGCATCGTGATCACCCCGGACGGCAAGACCGCCTACGTGCTCAACGACGTGCTGCCTGCCCTCGTCCCCAGTACGGTGACCCCGGTCCGGACCGCCACCAACACCGCGCTCACGCCGATCAAGGTGGGGGCCGGCGCCCGGCACTTCGCGATGGCCCCAGACGGCAAGACCCTGTATGTGGCCAACGTCTACTCCGGGACGGTGACGCCGATCCGGACCGCCACCAACACCGCGCTCACGCCGATCAAGGTGGGCAGGCACCCGGAGGGGATCGCGGTCACCCCCGACAGCAAGACCGTCTACGTCGCGAACTACCTCGCGGGGACCGTGACCCCGATCCAGGCCGCCACCGGCACGGCGCTCACGCCGATCGAGGTCGGCGGCAATCCATGGGCCATCGCGATCACCCCGGACGGCAAGACCGCGTACGTGGCAAACGGCTACGGGGTGGTTCCTATCGCGACGGCTACCAATACCGCTCTGCCGCCGATCAGGGTTGGCCGCGGCGCCTTCGACGTCGCGATCACCCCGAACGGCTCGACCGCCTACACACTCACGCCGAACGGGGTGACCCTGATCCGGACCGCCACCAACACCACCCTGCCGCGGGTCCACGTCAACGGTGGCCCCAGCAGCATCGCGATCACGCCGGACAGCGCGACCGCCTACGTCACCGATCCAGCCGGCGAGGTGATCCCCATCGGCACGGCGACCGGCAAGGCACAGGCCCCGATCGCGGTCGGGAAGGGCGCGCGGGCCATCGCGATCACCCCGGACGGCAGGACCGTCTACGTCGCGCTCTTTGGTGCTGTGGTGGACCGCCACTTCGGCACGGTGGTCCCGATCCGGACCGCCACCAGCAAGGCTCTGCCGCCGATCAGGGTGGGGGAACTGCCCTACGCGATCGCGATCACCCCGGCAGCCGGTTGATGACGCAGCAGCAGCCACTGCGCAGCACGCCTGCTGTGCACCCCTCGAAGTCGCTCAAAAATCGCGCAGCCAGGCGGCGCGCCACGTCCACCCTGGTAGATCGTGAGGAGCCAACAATTACTACGGGAGTACCGCACCTGGGGCGATCGATCTTCCGTGATCATGCGAGCTGCACGACCTGCTCGGGCGGCAAGAAGGTCGGCTTCGCCAGCGCCGGCGGCACGCTGACCTTCACCGGGTGACTGTTCCGGCCGCGGGCCCTACCAGGTGATGATCGCCTACCTGGACGGCTCGGCCACCGGCCGGCAGGCGGTGATCAGCGTGAACGGCGGGCCTGCGCAGACGGTGTCGTTCACCCCGAGTCGTTCACCCGGCCGGCAGCTTCGGCACGGTCGGCGCAATGACCGTGCCACTGCAGTTCACCGCCGGGAGCAACACCATCGAGTTCAGCAACCCGGCGGCCTTCGCGCCGGACTTCGACCGGATCATCGTGGAGGTCACGCCCGGCTGTCTCCTCGCTTACCGCGCCGCCGGGGTAGGTTAGCGTCGCGGAGAAATGTGGAGGCCAGGGGCACATGGGCGGTAATCCAGCATCTCCGGTCGCGGCCGGGGAGACGGGCCAGGAGCTGCGGTCCGGCGCGGACTGGGAGTACGCGCCCGCGCCCGAATCGCGTGACATCGTGACGATCCGGGCCGAGTACGGCCTGTTCATCGACGGGGACTTCACGGCGCCGCTGAGCGGGGAGCACTTCACCACGCTCAACCCGGCCACCGAGGAGCCGCTGGCCAGCGTCGCGCAGGCGGGCAAGGAGGACGTCGATCGCGCGGTCGCGTCCGCCCGGGCGGCCTACGAGCAGACCTGGGGCCAGTTGTCCGGCGCGGAGCGCGCCAAGTATCTCTACCGGATCGCACGGGCCATTCAGGAACGGGCCCGCGAGTTCGCGGTGCTGGAAAGCCTGGACAACGGCAAGCCGATCAAAGAGTCCCGCGACGTGGACATCCCGCTCGCGGCCGCGCACTTCTTCTACCACGCGGGCTGGGCGGACAAGCTGTCCCACGCGGGGTTCGGCCAGGACCCGCGGCCCATCGGCGTGGCGGGGCAGGTCATCCCGTGGAACTTCCCGCTGCTCATGGCCGCGTGGAAGCTGGCGCCGGCGCTGGCCACGGGCAACACCTGCGTGCTCAAGCCGGCCGAGACCACTCCGCTGTCCGCGCTGCTGCTCGCCGAGGTGATCCAGGAGGCTGGCCTGCCCCCCGGCACGGTCAGCATCCTGACCGGGGACGGCCGCACCGGGCGTGAGGTTGTCGCCCACCCGGGCGTGGACAAGGTGGCGTTCACCGGCTCCACCGAGGTGGGCAAGGAAATCCAGCGGGCCATCGCCGGCACGGGCAAGAAGCTGACGCTGGAACTGGGCGGCAAGGCGGCGAACATCGTCTTCGACGACGCGCCGCTGGACCAGGCGGTCGAGGGCATCGTCAACGGGATCTTCTTCAACCAGGGCCACGTGTGCTGCGCGGGATCGCGGCTGCTGGCCCAGGAGTCGATCGCCGACACGCTGCTCGACCGGCTCAAGCTGCGCCTGGAAACGCTGCGCCTCGGCGATCCGCTGGACAAGAACACCGACATCGGGGCCATCAACTCGCGCGAGCAACTCGACAAGATCCGCGGCCTGACCGCGGCGGGGGAGGCCGAGGGCGCGGAGCGCTGGTCGCCACCGTGCCCGCTGCCGGCCCGGGGTTACTGGTTCCCGCCGACGGTGTTCAGCGGGGTAAGCCAGTCGCACCGGATCGCCCGCGAGGAGATCTTCGGGCCGGTCCTGTCGGTGCTCACGTTCCGCACCCCGGACGAGGCGGTGGCCAAGGCCAACAACACCCCATACGGGCTGTCCGCCGGGGTCTGGACCGAGAAGGGGAGCCGGATCCTGTCGATGGCGCAACGGTTGCGGGCGGGCGTGGTCTGGGCCAACACCTACAACAGGTTCGACCCGGCGAGCCCGTTCGGCGGGTACCAGGAGTCCGGGTTCGGACGAGAGGGCGGCCGGGCCGGGCTCGCCGGGTACCTCCGTGGCTGAGCAGGCGGGCCGCGGCAAGAAGGCGGCCAGCAGTAAGGCAGACGGCAAGGCCAAGCCGGGTGGCCGGGCGAGGACCGCGGCCCGCCAGCCTGCCGTGGTGAGCGAGCGGGCCGTGGCAAGGGATCGTGCCGGGCGGGCCGTCGCGGCCAGCCACGGAACCCAGCCGCGCCTTGACGTACGCAAGACCTACAAGCTGTTCATCGGCGGCGCGTTCCCCCGCTCCGAGTCGGGGCGTTCGTACCCGGTGACCGGGGCGGATGGTTCCGTGCTGGCCCACGCGGCACGGGCCTCTCGCAAGGACGCCAGGGACGCCGTGGTCGCGGCCAGGAAGGCCGTATCCGGGTGGTCCGGCGCGACCGCCTACAACCGGGGCCAGGTGCTCTACCGCGTCGCGGAACTGCTCCAGGGCAGGGAAGCGCAGTTCACCGCCGAGGTCGTTGAGAACGAGGGTCGTTCGCAGCGGGACGCGGAACGGGCCGTGACCGAGGCGATCGACCGGTGGGTCTGGTATGCCGGCTGGCCAGACAAGGTGGCCCAGGTTGCGGGGGCGGTCAACCCGGTCGCCGGTCCCTACTTCAACTTCAGCGTTCCGGAGCCGACCGGCGTGGTCGCGGTCGTCGCGCCGCCCACGTCCAGCCTGCTCGGCCTGGTCAGCGTGCTCGCGCCGGTAATCGCGACCGGCAACACCGCGGTCGTGGTGGCCAGCGAGCCCGCGCCGCTGCCCGCGATCACCCTGACCGAGGTGCTCGCCACCTCGGACGTGCCCGCCGGGGTGGTGAACGTGCTGACCGGCTACACAGCCGAACTGGCGCCCGTGCTGGCCGCGCACATGGACGTGAACGCGATCGATCTCACCGGCATGGCCGCCGGCGGCCGGGCCGAACTGGAACGGCTCGCGGCGGGTAACGTCAAGCGGGTGTTCGCCGCGGAGGAGGACTGGGCGGCGCCGCCGTCCCCCGCGCGGATGCTCGCCTTCCTGGAAATCAAGACCGTCTGGCACCCAGTCGGGGTCTGAGCCTGCGG
The DNA here is from genome assembly GCA_963813395.1 of uncultured Actinomycetes bacterium. Taxonomy (GTDB): domain Bacteria; phylum Actinomycetota; class Actinomycetes; order Streptosporangiales; family Streptosporangiaceae; genus DASXKD01. Next base: position 234,053 of record CAWEYV010000020.1, on the reverse strand, counting down.
CCCGGTGGCCCTGGCGGTGCCCTGAGACGTTGAGCGGAGCAGCCAATGGCAACGGAGCCAGTCATTTCCGTCCGGGGCGAGGCCGTCCTCGAGGTCGAGCCCGAGATCGCGATCGTGTGGGTCTCGGTGCTGGCACGGGACAAGGACCGGCAGCGGGCTGTCAAACTGCTGACGGACCGGAACGCGCGGGTCACCGCCTTGATCAAGGGGTACGGTGACGCGATCGAAAAGCTGGACAGCGGCCTGGTGACCGTCCGGCCCGAGTTCAAGGACGGCAAGGCCAGGGAGCGGATCACCGGGTACGTGGCGCAGGCGAACCTGACCGCGACCGTCACGGACTTCGACGTTCTGGGCGACTTGGTGGTCGGCCTGGCTGGCCAGGAGATGGTCACCGTGACCGGGCCTGGCTGGCAGCTCAGGCCGGGCAGCCCAGTGCACCGCGAGGCGCGGCTCGCTGCGGTTGCCGATGCCACGCAGCGGGGCCGTGAGTACGCGGAGGCGTTTGGCGGGACGATCACCGGGCTGATCGAGGCCGCCGACACTGGACTGCTCGCCCCGCAGCCCGAGCCGGGGGTCTTCCGGGCGGGCCTGGCCGCCCCGGCCGCGGCGGCGCAGGCGTACCAGGCCGCGCCGGAGTTCGACTTCGAGCCCGCCAAGCAGACGGTGAGCGCCGAGATCGAGGCGCGGTTCACGATGACCGCCCCGTCGTTCGGCAAGTAACACCGGCGAGCGCCCGGTTATCCGCGCCGCCGGGTAGGACGCGTCGCTACCTTCCTCCCACCTGGCGTGTTTGTCCTGGCCATTGGTCTTGTCCCTACCAGGGCGTGATGCTAGGAATGGGTATTCGCCTGATACGGGGCCTCTGGGCTTGGCGGCCGGCATCTTACGGAAGGAATTTACGATGCCGTTTTCTGCTCAGCCTGACAAATTCCTTTCCCGGCGAGACCGGCCGCGCCTGCTCGCCCTGCTGGCAGCCGCGGTAGCCACGACGGGTGCCCTGACCGTGGGCGCCCTGCCGGGCATGGCCGCCGCCGCCCACGCGCCGAGGCCGGCTGTCGGCGGTCCGCCCGGCGTCGTCGCCTACGCGTACGGAAACAAGCCATCCGCCGGTTCCTACACGCCCGAGAAGGGTTTTTCGTTCAACAGCACGGGGGGCGGGATCCATATCCGCCGGCTGGGTACTGGAAGGTACCGGGTCACCTTCTTCGGCCTCGGGTCATTCGCCACCCAGGGAACGGTCGACGTGACCGCGGAGGGCCTGCAGCCGGAGCAGTGCACCGTGGTCAGCTGGGGGCCCGACAGCACCCACGCGAACCTCCTGGTCAACGTGGACTGCTTCAAGGTGACCGGGGGAGCGCTGGACTCGTTCTTCATGGCGGCGTTCACCTCGGGCGGCAGCACCACGGGGACGACTGACTTCGTCTGGGCCAACAATCCCACGAAGGGCTCCTACACCCCCGAGCTCGCCTACCAGTTCAACTCCTCCGGCGGGACCAACACGATCAAGCACCTGGGCACCGGCCGGTACAAGGTGCTCCTGCCGGGACCCGTGGTGGCGGACGGGACCGTGAAGGTCACGGCCTACGGGTCCACTGGCAACTTCTGCCAGGTGGACGAGTGGCTCGACATGTCGCCCGGGCAGAACGTCTTCGTCGACTGCTTCCGCCCGGCGGGCACGCCGGTCAACAACAAGTTCACGATGACGTTCACGGCCTCCGATGACCTGTTCGGCGACGGGGCGGCGAACAGCGGGTACCTGTGGGCGAACGACGCCACCTCGTCCAGTTACACCCCGGACGCTCCGTACCAGTTCGACACGGCCGGGACCACGGCCACCGTGACCAAGCTCGGGACGGGCGAATGGGAGACCCTCTTCCCGAGCGAGGGCGACGGCGCGCAGGGCGATCAGCAAGCCACCCCGTACGGCTCCACTCCCGCGCACTGTGTGGTCGACGGGCCGATCGGCACGGTGAGCGGCAGCGAGCAGGGCGACGTGTTCTGCTTCGGCACCAGTGGCAACCCACTGGACACCCTCTACACCACGCAGTGGATGGTCCGCTGACCCTCGTCGCGATGCCCCCGCGCGATCCGGCCCATGGAGCACGTGGGGGCGCGCGGGGATTCAGGGGGTTAGCTGCGCCGAAGCCTGGCCGCGGGCCAGGACGCTGCCGTCGTCGGCGAGCAGTTCCAGGGTTACCCGGCTGCGGGCGGGAACCGGTCGCGCTTGCCCGCCCGTCGCGGCGCCATCGGCCACGGTGCCGCCCGCCACGGTGCCGCCCGCCACGGTGCCGGCCGCCGCTGTGCCGCTCGCGGGGGTGGCGCACAGGCCCGCGCAGGCGGCGTCGGTGAGGTCGTCTACGAAATCGGTCAGCGGACGGTCCAGCTGGCCGGCCAGCCAGCGCTGCGCGATGGCGTGCGCGGGGCCGCTCACCACCGCGGAGATCAGCAGCATCGGCCCGCGGCGTACCTCGCCGCTGCGCACCAGCGGGGCCAGCCACTCCCGGAACGCGGCGGCCAGATCCCGGTTGAGCGCCGCGAGTTCCGCGCCAGCGGCCGTGTTCCAGTCCAGCTGCCCGCGCGCGTAGACGAACCGGGCGAGGTCGGGGTTCTGCTCGGTCCACGTCAGCTGGTGGGCGATCGCGCCGCGCACGGCGGCGCGCAGCGAGGCCGGCCTGCGGCCGACCAGGTCCCACAGGCCGGCCTGGAACGAGGCAATGGCCTGCACATACAGGGCGTCGGCGATGGCTTCCTTGGCCGGGAAGTGGTGGAAGAGCGCGCCGTTGGAGACTCCGCTGCGCTTCCTGATCTCCGCGATCGTCGTCTGCTCGTAACCATCGGCCAGGAAGCAGGCCAGGGCCACGTCAAGGATCCGGCGGCGGGTATCGTTCTGTGTCATCGTGTTTAGAGTATCGCTCCAGAGTGATACTCCGTAGCCTCCAGGAGGGCCCAGTCAGGCAGCCTGCAGAGCAAAACTCCGGAGTAATACTCTGTTAGGGTGGCGGCATGAGTGACTACGAGCTGGCTCACGAGTACCAGACCGTCAACCTGTTCCGCCGTGGTGGCGCCGCGAAGATCGAGCTCAACCGTCCCGAGACCAGGAACGCGTGGAACGACCAGTTCTCGGTTGACCTGCTCGCCGCGATCCGCGCCGTCACCGAGGACCCCGGCGTCCGGGCGGTGATGATCACCGGTGCCGGGCGCGGGTTCTCCAGCGGCGCTGACCTCAAGGCCAGCATCGCGGATAGCCCGGACGGCGGCCCGCCGAACGTGTACCGCAGGCTGACCGAGCGCTACCACCCGATCATCGTCGGCGTGCGGGAGATGCCCAAGCCCGTGGTTGCCGCGGTGCACGGTGCCGCCGCCGGGATTGGGGCATCCCTGGCACTGGCCTGCGACCTGATCGTCGCCGCCGAATCGGCGTACTTCCTGCTGGCCTTCGTGAACATCGGCCTGGTCCCGGACGGCGGCTCCTCGCTCCTTGTGCCCGCGCGGGTGGGTTTCGCCCGGGCGGCCGAGATGTCGCTGCTCGGCGAGCGCATCGGGGCCCGGCAGGCGGCCGACTGGGGGCTGATTAACCGGGCCTGGCCGGATGAGGAGTTCCCGGCGCGCTCCGACGAGCTGATCACGCGGCTTGCGGCCGGGCCGACCAAGTCCTACGCGGGCGCCAAGCGCCAGCTCAACAGCTGGCTCTACGACCGGATGGCCGCCCAGCTCGAACTCGAGGCCAGGATTCAGCAGGAGATGGCCGGCTCGGCCGACTTCACCGAGGGCGTCATGGCCTTCGCCGAAAAACGCCAGCCCCAGTTCACCGGCTCCTGAGTCCGGGCAGGTCAGACCTCGCCGAAGAGGCGGTCGCCGGCGTCGCCGAGCCCGGGCACGATGAAGCCGCGGTCGTTCAGCCGTTCATCGAGGGCGGCGGTGACCACCCGGATCGGGACGCGCACGTCGTCGCCGAAGGCGGACTCAAGCCGGGCGATCCCTTCGGGCGCGGCCAGGAGGCTGACCCCGGTGACGGCCGCGGCGCCGCGCGAGATCAGCATGCCGAACACCGTCTCCAGGGTGCCGCCGGTCGCCAGCATCGGGTCGAGCACGAACACCGCACGCCCGGACAGGTCGGCGGGCAGCCGGTTGGCGTAGGTCGAGGCGACCAGGGACTCCTCGTCCCGGCTCAGCCCGACGAAACCGACCTCGGCGGTAGGCAGCAACCTGGTCATTCCGTCGAGCATCCCGATGCCCGCGCGCAGCACCGGCACCACGAGGGGCACCGGGCGGGCCATCTTGACCCCTTCGGCGTCGCCCACCGGGGTGCGGACGATGACCGGGCGCACCGGGACCTCGCGGGTCGCCTCGTAGGCGAGCAGGGTCACCAGTTCGTCGGTGAGCCGGCGGAACGTGGGGGCCTGCGTGGACTCGTCCCGCAGGACGGTGAGCTTGTGGGTGACCAGCGGATGATCAACGACCAGAGTCTGCATGACCCGTAGTGTCCCACCTGGTCACCGCGGCCGGCACCCACGTGGTTACTCCCGGCGCGGGGGAACCAGGGAAGCCCGGCGATGGCGCGGGGGAACCAGGCAAGCACGGCCGGGCGGATAGGGCGGTCACGCCCGCGCGGGGAACCGGCGGCGGGCCGCCACGTCGATCGGCGCCACCGAGCCGCGTACCGGTTGCACGCTTCCACCGTCCGCGGTCACCCTGACCGCCAGTTCCTCGATGACGTCGTCCACACCGGCGGTCAGCTCCCCGCACGCCGGGCAGGCGCCCCCGGCCACGGCAAGCGTGTCGCAGCTCTCGCAGACGAATCCCGGCCTGACGTCATCGTCGGGCACCATAAGCAGCTGGATCGCGTGCTGGTTGGCGGCTGCCACGCAGGCGTCGAGCCCGACCGCGGTCATCCCGCCCGCGGCCTGTTCGGCGAGCGTGGTCGCGAGCCTGCGCTCCTGGCCGTCCGCCCACTGCGCCACCACCTCGTCGGCGAGCTGGCGAACCCGCGCGGCCGTCATCGTGTGCGCGTCGACCGCGAACGTGCCGGCCACCCTGGCCCGCTGGGCGGGCGTGAGCAGGGTGAGGAACTCGCTGGTCTCGGCCTCGCGCCCGCCCACCACCACCGGCCCGCACCGGCCGTCCGCGACCTGCCCGAGGGCGGCGGCCGTGGCCACGAAGTGCTGCCGGGCCAGCCTGCGGGCCCGCTGGTCGTTGCGGTAGGCCTGGAAACCGTTCCAGCCGCCGAACCGTTTGCTGCCCACCGTCGGCGACTCTATGTGCCCGGCCGGCTCGATGCCCGCGCCGGAGACCCGGTACAGCCACCCGTGCCGCCGGTCCACCACGACCACCGCGTAGCTCGGGCAGCGCTGAAGCTCGGCGAGCAGCGGCCGGACGTAGGGACGGCTGCCGATCACCGCGCACTCGCGCACCTGCCCGCGCAGCGGGATCGCCTCGAGCAGGCGCAGGCCGGCGTGGCCGAAGATGGCGACGCTCTGGCCGCGCCACTCGTGCGCGTGCGCCTTGACCTCACGATGGATCGCTGGCATTTCGGACCGCCGGGCCCGGGCCCAGGCCTGCGCGTCGCCGCCGCTGCGAGCGCTCTGGGCGAGAACGTCGTCCAGGTGGGCCGGCATGCCACGCCGCTGCCCAGGATCCAGCGGCACGGTGAGGTAGACCGAGACGATCCCCCGATCGTGCGCGCGAACTCCCAGCAGCCGCGTGATGTCCGCGGCTTCGATCATGTCTGGGTTCCTGCCGATTCGCCCGCCTCCACCCTGGCGGTCGGCCCGGGAAAGACCACGGACTCGTGATTGTCGTTGAGCCAGCGCACCACGTAGGGCGGCGACCCATCGGGATGCGTGACCTTCGTTACGACGCCGACCCGGCGCGGCTCACCCAGGTTGGTTCCATCGATCACCAGTTGGTCTCCGACCTTAGCTTTCATCGGGTCCTCCTTGGTGTGCCCCAGGTACCCAGCATTGCCGCACGCAGCAGCCACGGCAAGATGGCGTTGGTCCCGCGGTGCGAAGGAGTACGGCTCCTGGGCGGGCCCGGTGACCGGGTCAGCGGGCCAGGTCTCCGGCCAGCCGGGCGATCCCGCCAGCCCAGGCGGCTATCTGGGCGGGAGGCAGGTACGCGGTCCCGTTGGCCGTGTGGTCCACCATGGGCGTCGCCAGGTAGCGCTCCGCGCCCCGGGCATCGATGAAGTACACGGCCGAGGTGTGGATGATGTCGGCGTTCGGGTTGGGCGCCTGCACCTGGATGTTGTAGTCCCGCCACGCGGTTTTCAGGGCCGGCAGTGGGCCGGTGAAGAAATGCCAGCTCGGGATCGCCGACATCTGGTGCTGGGCGGAGTAGGCGGCCATGGCCTGCACCGAGGCGTGGTACTGGTTTACGTTGATCGCCGCGAAGACGATCTTGCTGGAGCGCGCCCCGAGTTCGTGGTAGGCGTCGACGAACTCCTGCGACACGATCGGGCAGATGTCGGTGCAGTGCGGGTCCATGAACTCCAGCACGACGACCTTGCCGCGCAGGCTCGCCAGCGACATCGTGTGGCCGCGCTGATCGGTGAGGGTGAAGCCCGGCGCGCGAGCGCCGGGGACCGGAGTGAGCACCATCAGGTTGGCGAGGCTGGTGGAGATGTTCCCCGGAATACCGGTTGGCCGAAGCAGCGGCCCGGGGTTCGCGTTGTTGTTAACGCTGGTCACCTCGTAGGCGACGTAGGCGTTGATGCCGACGAGCAGCGCCGCGACCACGGCCAGCGTGGTCCACACCCGCCGCCGCCTGCGCCGGCGCGCGAGCAGGTCAGCCCCGGCCCGCGGTCCCGCGGCCTGCTCCGCCGCGGCACCGGTGGCCGCCGGTTCCGGCTGAGCTTTGCCGCCTGCGATCCGCACCCGGTCCTCCCGCACGTGCCGGTCCGTGCCCACCTGTTTTCAGGAGCATAACGCCACGTCCGCCGGCCCGGATCCCGACCTGCAACGGTCATCGCGGTGCTGTACTCAGCGGCGATCCCGTGGCACCCGGGAGGACGAGCCGCCCGGCGGTTGCGTTATGCATGATGTAAAAAGTCACCATGTCCCCTCATTCGGGCGAGCTTTCCGGGCGCACATTCCTGATCACCGGCGGTAACACCGGGATCGGCCGGGCCACCGCGGCCGGCCTGGCCAGCCGGGGCGGGCGGGTGTACCTGGCCTGCCGGTCGGAGGAGAAGGGCCGGGCCGCGGCCGCGGCGATCGCGGCGGCCACCGGGAACGAGGCGGTCACCTTTCTGCCACTCGACCTGGCCGACCTGGCGTCCGTGCGGAAGTGCGCGGAGCAGTTCCTCGACCGTGGGGAGCCGCTGCACGTGCTGATCAACAACGGCGGCGTGGCCGGGCGGCGGGGCATCACGGCGGACGGCTTCGAGCTGGCGTTCGGCGTCAACCACCTCGGGCATTTCGCGCTGACGGCCGCGCTGCTCGACTGCCTCGCCGCCAGCGCCCCGGCCCGGGTGGTCACCGTGTCCAGCGATGCCCACTACCAGGCCACGGGCATCGACTTCGCGGCGGTGCGGCGGCGGACGGCCAGCCTGACCGGGATGCCGGAGTACGCCGTTTCCAAGCTGGCCAACGTGCTGTTCACCCAGGAGCTCGCCCGGCGAGTGGCTGGCCGCGGTATCACGGCCTACGCGCTGCATCCGGGAGTGGTCGCGTCCGACATCTGGCGGCGGGTTCCGTGGCCGGTCCGGCCGCTGATCAAGCTGCGCATGATCAGCCCGGAGGAGGGTGCCCGCACGTCCCTGTACTGCGCGACCTCACCCGAGGTGGCGCAGGTGAGCGGGCGTTTCTACGCGAGATGCCGGGAGCAGGAGGCCAGCATGGCCGCGACCGGTGAACTCGCCGGGACGCTGTGGCGGCACAGCGAGACCTGGGCCGCCGCCTGACCGGCTCTGTTGACCGGCTCCCCTGACCGCCTCCTCTCCCGCCCTGCCGTGGGCCCGCCGGACTAGTCCGGGGCCTGGCCCGGGGCGGGCTCGTCGCGGGCCACCGCGGCGTGCGCCGCCGCGGTGAACAGCACCGTGAAGTGCTCCACCACCTCGTCTACCGACGCGTGCAGATCTCCGTTGATCCACTCGAGCAAGACTTCGACGACGCCGCCCATCAAGAAGCGCGCGGTCAGCACCGGGTCGAGCCGCAGCCGGACTCCGCTGCCCGCAATCGACATCGCGTTGTCGGCGGTGAGCTGGGCAAGTGCCTGCCGGGCTTCGTGCCGCAGCCGTTCCAGGCGCTCGCTGACCCCGACGACCTCGAGTGCCACGACCCGGGCCTTGCGCCGGTCCTCGGTGACGGCCATCCAGGCGGCCCGCAGCGTTGCCCGTGCCTGTTCCTCGATGGTTTTCTGCCCGGCGGCGGCCCCGGCCGCCCTGGTGAAGATGTCGGTCACGATGCGCTGGTAGACGCAGTACAGCAGGTCTTCCCGGCTGCTGAACGACTCGTAGAAATACCGGGAGTTGAGCGAGGCGGCCGCGGCGACCGCGCGAACCGAGGTGCCGGCGTATCCGGTCGTGCCGAACAGTTCGAGCCCGGCCTCCATCAGCCGTTCTCGCCGCTCTGCCTGGCGCTCAGCCGGTGTGATGCCCCGGTACCTACGGGAGGTCTGCACACGCGATCTTAACCCCCTAGGAAAAGTGGTATGGCAGTGCTACAGTTTCGTCCCGAAAACAGGTACCTGAGTGCTACACATTCGCTCGCGGGCGGGCCCACCCCACTTCGTTTCGGATCGCGGAGGCGATATGACCCGTCGAAGTCGTAAGGTCCACGGCATCCTCGGCAGCGCGGTTGCCGGCATACTCGTGGCGTCGATGCTGGCCCTGGCCCCGGGCATGGCGGCGTCCGCGCCGCTGCCCGCCCCCCTGCGGTACCTGTCCAGCGGCCCGCTGCCGGCGGTCACCCAGATACCGCCCGGCAGCGGGAGCCACGGCTACCCCTATGACGCGGTGCCCACCAAGCCCAGTTTCCCCGGCGCGCCCACAATCCACCTCGCCCACTACGGCTATGCCGAACGCGAGTTCACAATGTCCGGCACGACCGACATCTACCAGCAGAGCGGCTTCTGGGGCTCGAACGGCGTATGGAACGTATCGGTGGCACAAAGCAACGTGCCGTACACCACGCGCCTGCTCGTGCGTTACCCGACGAACCCGGCGAAGTTCAACGGAACCGTCGTCGTCGAGTGGCTGAACGACACCACCGGCGGCGACCAGGATCCGGTGTGGTCGGAGATCTACCGTGAGGTCCTCTCCCTGGGGTACGCCTACGTCGGGGTATCGGCGCAGACGGGCAGCATGGTCGAGGACAAGACCTGGGATCCCCAGCGCTACGGCGCGCTGGGCGACACGAACGACGGCCAGTCCTACGACATCTTCAGCCAGGCGGCGCAGGTGGCGCGGGCCGACGCTGGGAACCTGCTCGGCGGCCTGCACCCCACCACCGTGATCGGTGCGGGCGACTCGCAGTCGGCGTTCCGGGTAGCCACCTACTACAACGCGATCCAGCCGCTCAGCCACGCGTTCGACGGTTTCCTTGCCATCGGCCGCGGGGTGCTTGCGGCGCCGATCGGCTCCGGCCTGGTCGCGTTCTCGCCGGTCCCGGCGCTCATCCGCACCGACATCGCAACGCCGTTCCTCCAGATAGAGACCGAGGGCGACATCGAGGAACTGGGGTTCGCGTTCGCCCGGCAACCCGACACCGCCCACCTGCGCACCTGGGAACTGGCCGGGGCCGCGCACATCGACCTGCACGAGGGCCTCTACGAGGCGGGCACGATCCTGCGGGAGAACCCGGCGCTGACCGCGCCGCAATGCGTCTTCGGCGTGATGGCCAACGGGGCGACCCAGCCCGACAACATGGGCGTCTACGAGCTCGAGGACGCGGCGCTGACCGCGATGCGGAAGTGGATCACCCAGGGGGTGGCGCCGCCGTCAGGGAACCCGATCGCGACCACGCCGTTCTTCAACACCGTGGAGCGCGATCAGTACGGGAACGCTCTCGGCGGGATCCGGCTGCCGGATATCCAAGTCCCGACCGAGACCTACTCCGCGATCAACTTCTCCCAGCCGGGCCAGGAGGGCCTCAGCCCGGGCCAGCTCTTCACCACGCTGCAGAACATCTTCTCGACGCTGATGACCGGGGTGATCACCGACCCGACGCTGCGCGACGAGGGCCTCTGCCTCCTGGAGGGGTACTACACACCGTTCAGCACGGCAACGTTGCAGTCCCTGTACCCGACGCACAGCGCCTACGTGTCCGCGTACGCGGCGGCCGCCGCCAGCGTCAGGGCGGCCGGGTTCCTCACCCCGGCGGACTACCGGGCAGCAGTGGCGGCCGCGAAGAAGGCCCCGATCCCCTGAGGCCGGGCTGCCAGCGGGTGCCGCCGCCCGGTGATCCCGGGCGGCGGCCCCTGGCTAGGTGGTCCCCGGCCGGCCGTTAGGTGGTCCCCGGCCGGCCCCGGCTAGGTGGTCCCGCGGCCCCGGCTAGGCGGTCCCCGGCCGGCCCCGGCTAGCTGGTCCCCGGCCGGCCGCTAGGTGGCCAGGGCCAGCACCAGGAGCACCGTGGTGGTGCTGACCTCGATGAGGGCGCCGAAGACGTCGCCGGTCATGCCGCCAAGGCGGCGCTTGGCGGCGCGGCGCAGGAGGTCGGCGGCGAGCAGGCCGGCCGCCGCGGCGGCAACGCCGCGCAGTGCTCCGGGCCAGCCCCAGCCGAGCGAGGCGGCCGCCGCTACCACGGCGATGAGCGCCACACCTGCCACGGCCCTGGCCCGCGTGACGGTCGCGCCCGCGACCAGGGCGCCGAAGCCGTCCGGCCGTGCCGCCGGAGAGCCGGGCCCGGTCGCCAGCACCACGGCGACCCGGCCGGTGATCACCGCCGCGGCGAGGGCCGCGACCGAGGGCCAGCGTGGGCTGACCGTGGCCAGGGCGGTGACCTGGATCAGGACGACGAACACCAGCGCGGCCACGCCAAACGGCCCGACGTCGGACCGGCGCATGACCGCCAGGGCCTCGTCCCGGGGGCGGCGGCTGCCCAGGCCGTCCACGGTGTCCGCGAGCCCGTCGAGATGCAGCCCGCCGGTGAGCAGCGCGAGCACCCCCACGGCCAGGGCAGCGGCCAGGAGCCTGCGCGGTGTTGCCTGGCCACCGGCCTGCACCGCCAGCAACACCCCGCCCGCCGGAACCGCCAGCAGAGCCCCCACCACCGGCAGCCAGAGCACGGCCCGGGCGGCCTCGTCCCTGCCTATCCCGGGGCCCGCCTTCACCGGGATGACGGTGAACAAGCCGAGCGCGGCCCGCAACGGGGCCAGTCCGGCCCGCCACGAGCGTCCCGGCCACGGCCGGGACGGCTCGGTGAGCGGAGCCTGGGTCATCGCAGCAGCCGGGCGATCCCGGCGGTGCAGAGCCAGACCTCGTCGCTGGCCGCCGCGATGCGGGCGTTGAGCCGCCCGAGTTCGTCGCGGAACCGCCGCCCCGTGGGCGTCTGCGGCACCACGCCGGAACCGATCTCGTTGCTGACCGCGACGACGTGCCGCCGGGTCCGCTGCCACGCGCCGAGCAGGCCATCGATGCGGGCCGTCACGGCCTGGCCGGCCTCGGCGTCGCCGTCCCAGGCTCCACACTCGTCCATCACCCGGGCCAGCCACGTGGTGAGACAGTCAGCAAGGACGGGGGCGGACGGCCGGGCGGTATCCGGTTCGCCGCCGGCCGTCTGGGCCAGCACGTCCGCGAGCGCGAGCGTCTCCACCGTGCGCCAGGTCGCGGGCCGGCGCCGCTGGTGTTCGCGCACCCGGGCGTCCCACTCCCCGTCGCCAGAGCCGGGCGGCGCCCCCGTAGCGACATAGTCGACGGTGCGGTAGCCCGCCAGCATCTCCTCGGCGGTCTGCGACTTCCCCGAGCGTGCGCCGCCGAGGACAAGGATGCGGCGGCGTTGGGGGGTGGCGGCGGTCGCGCGAGCCGCCGGGGTGGTGGCGTGGCTGGTGGGGCCGGCCGGGCCGCCGGTACCGGGGTCAGCGGGGTCCGGTCCGTCGCCGGGCTGGTCCGCCGAGGGACCGCCGGCGGCCGGGTACCCCGGCCCGGGCGCCAGCTCCGCGACATCACCGATCACGATCACCGCCGGGTTCGCCACACCCGCCCGGTTCACCGCGGCGGCCAGGTCCGCCAGCGGCGCGGTGACAACGCGCTGCCGCCGGGTCCAGCCGTCCGATATCGCGGCCGCCGGGGTGTCCGCGCCCAGCCCGGCTGCCATCAGCGCGCCGGCGATCGCGGCCAGGTGGTCGATCGCCATCAGCAGGACCAGGGTCATCCCGCTGCGGGCCAGCGCCGCCCAGTCCACCGAACTGCGTGGATCACCGGGGCGGACGTGCCCGGCCAGCACGCAGAACCCCTGGCTGAGCCCGCGGTGCGTGACCGGGATGCCGGCCGCGGCCGGGACCGAGATCGCGCTGGTCACGCCGGGGATCACCTCGACCGGCACGCCCGCGGTCAGGCAGGCCTCGAGTTCCTCACGGCCCCGGCCGAACACGAACGGGTCGCCGCCCTTCAGCCGGACCACGGCCCGTCCGGCCCGGGCGTGCTCGACCAGCGCGTGGTTGATGTGGTCCTGCCGCATCGCCGGCCCGCCCGGCACCTTTGCCGCGTCGATCACATGCGTGTCCGGCGGCAGTTCATCCAGCAACTCCAGCGGCGCCAGACGGTCCGCCACCACCACGTCCGCCTCGCGCAGCCGCCGCTGTCCGGTCACCGTGATCAGGCCCGGGTCGCCGGGACCGCCGCCCACGATGGAGACCCGGCCATAAGGGCGCTGGCCATCGTCCGGCAGCTCGGTTTTCTGTACCAAACGGCCTTCGGCGTCAACCGTGGCCACGAAACGATCACGCAGTGCGGCGGCACGGCGCGGGTTGCGGCCGGCGTTGATCGCCACAGTCACCGGCCCCGACCGCCCGGTGGCGGGCACCCAGGCTGCCGATGCCGCGGCGTCGTCGGCGCGGACACACCAGATCCGCTGCCGCTCGGCGTCGGCCGCGACGGCGGCGTTGACGCCGGGCTGATCGGTGCAGGCGAACACAAGCCAGGCGCCGTCCAGGTCACCGGGTTCGTAGCCGCGCTCGCGCGCGGTGATGAGCCCGCGGGCGGCCAGGTCGCCGAGGGTGGGACTGAGCTGCGGGGAAACCACCAGGATGGCGGCGCCGGCCGGGCGCAGCCCGGCCACCCGGCGCAGCGCGACCGAGCCGCCGCCGACGACCACGACCCGGCGGCCCGCAAGCCGCAGGCTCAGTGGGTAAATCGCGAACTCAGCCCCATCGCGCGGGTCCTGCGGGAGCCTCATGTGCGTTCCTCACTCCTTGGCGCCGGACACGCCAGCGCTGTCAAAGGTCGCCACGTCCCGCAGCACCCGGGCCGCCGCGCCCACGATCGGCAGCGCCAGCGCGGCACCCGAGCCCTCACCCAGGCGCATGTCCAGGTCGAGCAGGGGCCGCAGGCCCAGCGCGGTCAGCGCCCGGCGGGCTCCCGGCTCGGTCGACATGTGCCCCGCTATCAGGCAGTCCACTACGTCGGGGGCCAGCGCGCGGGCCACCAGCGCCGCCGCGCAGGCGATGACGCCGTCGAGCACCACCGGCACCCGCAAGGCCGCTCCGCCCAGCATGAAGCCAGCCAGCGCCGCGTGCTCCAGGCCGCCCACCGCCGCCAGCGCGGCCAGCGGCTGGGCCGGGTCGGGCTGGTGCCGGGCCAGCGCACGGCGCACCGCGCTGACCTTCCGTTCCCACGTTTCGTCGTCGATGCCGGTGCCCCGGCCGGTGACCTCCTGCGCCTCCGCCCCGGTGAACACGGCGATCAGGGCCGCGGACGCGGTGGTGTTGGCGATGCCCATGTCCCCGGTCACCAGGCAGCGGTTGCCGGCGGCGACCAGATCACGGGCGGTCTCGATGCCTACCTCGACCGCGCGCTGCGCCTCGTCCAGGCTCATCGCCGGCCCGGCCGTCATGTCCGCGGTTCCCGGCCGGACCTTGCGCGGCAGCAGCCCGGGCGCGGGCGGCAGGTCGGCCGCGACGCCCACGTCCACCACGCAGACCTCGGCGCCGGTCTGGGCGGCGATCGCGTTCACGACCGCGCCCGAGGCCAGGAAGTTCGCCACCATCTGCGCGGTGACCTCCTGCGGCCAGGGCGTCACCCCCTGGGCATGCACGCCGTGGTCGGCGGCGAACACGGCAACGACGCCGGGCTCGGGGAGCGGGGGCGGGCACGCACCGGTCAGGCCGGCCAGCCGCACCGAGAGGTCTTCGAGCGCTCCCAGCGAGCCGCTCGGCTTGGTAAGCCGTTCCTGCCGCTCCCTGGCCTGGGTGATCGCACCGGCGTCGGCGGGCCGGATGGCGGCCAGGGTATCGGCCAGCAGGCTGGCCGGGCCCGCGCCGGGCAGCCCGCGCTGCCCCCAGCGGCCGTCGTGCACGGCCCAGGCCAGCGGGCGCTGCCTGGCCCAGCCGGAGATGGCAAGCTCCGGGGCCGGCGGGAACTCGGTCACGTGGCCGACGCACAGGTAAGCCACGATCTCCAGGTGCCCGGGCAGGCCGAGTGTTGCGGCCAGTTCCCGTTCATCAAAGAAGCTCACCCAGCCCACCCCGAGCCCCTCGGCCCGGGCCGCCAGCCACAGATTCTGCACCGCGCAGACGCTTGAATAGGCGGCTACCTGCGGCTGGGAGTGCCGGCCGAGGACGTGCCGCCCGCCCCGGGTGGGGTCGCAGGTCACCACGATGTTGAGCGGGGACTCCAGGATCGCCTCGGTCTTCAGGTCGCCGAACCGCACGGCCCGCGCTCCGGGCAGCGACGCCGCGAACAACTCCCGCTGACGGCGGGCGAGCGCCTGAACGTGCTCGCGGACCTCACGGTCGCGCACGATGATGAAGTCCCAGGGCTGGCTCAGCCCCACGCTCGGCGCCTGGTGCGCCGCGGCGAGCACGCGGGTCAGCACCTCGTCGCTGACCGGATCCGGCCGGAACCCATTGCGCATGTCACGCCGTGCGGCGGCGAGCCGGTAGAACGCGTCGATGTCCGGCTGCGGCATCGGCTGGCCGGGCTGGGCCTGGGCGGGATCCGGGTTGGTCATGACAGCACCTCGTGTGCGACGTGCTCGTGCTGGCCCACGGCGCCGTCTTCGTGGGGGTGGTAGTGCGGGACCTGCGGCCGCCCCACCTTGTCGGTGAAGCCGGGCAGCGCCACCCGGTAGGCGCAGGTGTCACAGTTCATCCTGATGTCGCCGCGCAGCGCCTCGTCGTAGCGGTCGAGCACGAGCCCGGCGAGTTCGGCGCAGTCGCCGATGAGCCCGGCCACCCGGACGTCGAGGTGGGGGTGCCGGGCCGCGAACTCCCGCGACTGCGCGGTCACCCGGTCCGGCAGCACCCCGGAGAACAGGAAGTATGGGGCGACGACGATGCGGCGGGCGCCCAGCCTGGCGGCCCGGCCGAGGGCAGCGGGCACCGACGGCTCCGCAAGGGAGATGAACGAGTACTCCACCCCGGCGTAGCCCCGGCCCTCCCATAGCAGCCGCGCCACTTTGGCGACCTCGGCGTTCGCGTCGGGGTCGGTGGACCCGCGGCCGACCAGCAGCACGCAGGTGTCTTGCCTCGGTGCCCCGGCGAGCGCGGCGTCGATCCTCGCTTCGAGAAGGTCTTGCAGCACCGGATGCGGGCCGAGCGGGCGCCCGTAGTAGTAGGACAGGCCAGGGTGGCGGCGGAGTTCCCTGGCCAGGGCCGCCGGGATGTCGCCCTTGCCGTGGCCGGCGGCGGTCAGCACCAGCGGGACCGCGACCACCGGGTGCCCTCCGTCCGGGGCCAGCCGGGTGACCGCATCGGCCACGGACGGCCGGGCCAGCTCGATGAACCCGCCGGCCACGGCGGGGATGTGCCCCCCGGCACGGAAGCCGACCCGCTCGGCGAACCGGATGAACTCGGCAACCCCCGCGGCGCTGCGAGTCCCATGCCCGACGATCAGCAACGGCGGAGTGAGCCCTTCCTGCGCAACCGGATCTTGGGTCATCGGGCGGGTTCCTCCAGGTAGAGCAGGGCGTTGAGGGCGGCGGCCGCGACCGCGGCGCCCCCCTTCTCGGTTCGGTTGGTCAGCGCGGGCAGCCCACTGTTACGCAGCGCCTGTTTTGCCTCGACGGCGCCGACGAAACCCACCGGCATGCCGATGACAAGGGCCGGGGCCGGGCCGCGCAGAAGCAAGTCGGCCAGGGCGGTGGGCGCGGTGCCGATGACCCACACCGCGCCGGGGCCGACGTCGCTGCCGGCCACCCGGACACCGGCCGCCGCGCGGGTAATGCCGACCACCCTCGCCAGCGCCGCGGCCCGCCGGTCGTTGATCCGGCACACCACCTCGCGCGCGGTGATCCCGGCGGCCGTCATCGCCGAGTCCGCCACCACCCGCGCGCCGTCGCGCAACGCCTGAGCGCCCGCGGCCAGGTCGGCTTCGGCGCAGACCAGGTCGTCGAGGTAGCCCAGGTCGGCGCTGGCGTGGATCACCCGTTCCACCACGGCCTTGGTACAGGGCGGCAGCGCCGAGGTGTCGGCACGCGCGCGGAGGATCTCATAGGACTGCTGCTCGATCGGATGGATGGCGCGGGTCACCGGGCCCCCCTTCCCGGGCGGGTTTCGGTAATCGCATCCACCGGGCAGATCTCGATGCATTCACCGCACCCCGTGCAGCGGTCAGCGAGGACGACCAGGGTGCCACCCAGGGGGCGTATCGCATGGACCGGACAGGTCAGCAGGCATGCGCCGCACCCTTGGCAGGCGCCGATCGTCACGGCTGCCATCGGTACCCCCTCGGGGTGATCATCCGGCAGGCGACGTTGAGCGTGCTGGTCGACCCGACGATCACAACGCTGTGCATGTCGACGGCCGCCGGGTCCAGTTCGGCCAGGGTGGTGAGCAGGACCCGCTGCCCGGGACGGTAGGCGTTCCGGACGATCCCGGCGGGCGTGCTGGGCTCGCGGTGCTCGGCCAGGATCGCCAGGGCCGCGCCAAGCTGCCAGTCCCGGTCGGCGCTGCGCGGGTTGTAGAAGATGACGACGAAGTCGCCCGCGGCGGCGGCCCGGACCCGGCGCTCGATGACATCCCATGGGGTGTGCAGGTCGGACAGGGAAATCAGGGCGTGGTCGTGCCCGAGCGGCGCGCCGAGCAGGGACGCCGCGGCCAGGCCGGCGGTGATGCCGGGCACGCCGACCACGTCGATGTCCGCGCCCGCCATGGCCAGCGCCGGGCTGCCCATCGCGTACACACCCGCGTCGCCGGAGCCGACGAGCGCGACCGCGTGCCCGCCGCGGGCCTGCATCACGGCGGCGAGCGCGCGTTCCTCCTCCTGGCCGAGCCCGCTGGACAGCACCCGCGTGCCCGGCCGGAGCACGTCCCTGATCTGGTCGATGTACCGGTCGAGGCCGACCACGACCGAGGCCCGGCGCAGTTCGGCGACGGCCCGCGGGGTGACCAGGTCGCGATCGCCGGGGCCGAGGCCGACCACGGCCAGCCGTCCGCGCGGGCGGATCCGGGCCAGCGCCACCGTGGCCATGGCGGACTTGCGTTTGGGCACCACCAGCACGTCGCCGCCCAGCAGGGCCGCCGCCTCGGCCACGCTCGGGGTGCCGACCGCGGCGGCGACCGCCTCGCTCGGAGTGGGCACGGCGACGGCCGCCAGCCGGTCGGCCGGGTAGGCCACCAGCGGCCAGCCGCCGGTCCTGGCGGCCTCGACGATCCCTGCCTCGCTGACCTTGGCCTCGACCGTGGCCAGCGTGGTCACCGACCCCTGGGCGAGCTCGCCCACGGCCAGGGCCTCCCCGATCAGGCCAAGCACCTCCTCGGCGGTGACCCCCCGGCTCGCGCCAACGCCCGCGACCAGCGACGGCGGACGCAGCACCACGGTGTGCTCATCCACCGGCACGATGCGGTCGGTGACGACGATCCGGTACCGGCCTGCCCCGCCGACCGTGACAGGGAGGGAGGGGATGGGCCAGGTCGCGTCGGTTTCGAGGGCAACCGGCTCGCCGTCGAGCAGGGCCCGGCTGACTGTGGCGAGCGCGCCTTCGGTGGGCCAGCCCAGCGTGTCGAGCCCAGGCAGCCCGGTCGCGTCCGTGGCCGTGGTGATGATCGCCTGCGCGCCGAACACCTCGGCGACCCGGGCGCACAGGTCGTTGGCGCCGGCCGCGTGCCCGCCGACCAGCGCCACCGCGTACCGGGCGGGCTCGTCCACGCAGACCACGGCCGGGTCGATCCACTTGCTGTCGAGTAGCGGGGCGATCAGCCGGGTGGTCGCGCCCACGGCGAGGAAGCACACGAGCTCGTCGCACTCGGCCCAGGCCCGGTGCAGCGCTTGCTTGGCGGGCCCCTCGTAGATGTGGGTTCGGCCGGGCCAGGCGGCGGCCAGCTGTTCCGCCGACGCGCGCCCCGCCGCGGTGACGGAGATCAGGCCGATCATGACGGGGCCCCGCGGCTGGCCGTCGCCCACACCAGGAAGACCGGGTTGATCGCGGCGAGACGGTGTACGTCCCCGGGGAGCGGGGCGAACCTGGCGGCGTGGAGCAGGGCCCCGTCCGCCGCGTACCCGGCCGCGGTCAGGGCGGCGAGAGCGGCGCCGGCCCGCTCGACCGCGGCCAGCGCGACCACGATCCTGGCCGGGTGGCGGCCGGTCACCGCCTCGATGACCGGCTGCCCGCCGCCGCCGACGAAAACGGCGTCGGGTGGCGGCAGGCCGTCGACTACGTGCGGGGCCTCGCCCTGGACGATGCGGACGTCCACGCCGTGACGCTGCGCGTTGGCCCGGATCCGGTCGCATCGGCGCGCGTCGCGCTCGATGGCGATGACCGCCGCGCCGAAACGGGCGCATTCGACGCCGACCGACCCGCTGCCCGCGCCCACGTCCCAGACGAGCGTGCCTGGCGCCGGGGCCAGCCGGGCCAGCGCGAGCGCGCGCACCTCGGCCTTGGTGATCACGGCGTCCCGGCTGTCGAACTGTTCTTCGCCCAGCGCCCAGCCCGCGCTCACCGCGTCCCCCGCGCAGCCGTCGTCCCGCATGAATGTGAGTCTGCCGCCCCTAGAGGGGCGTGGATGTGACAACCACGCCCTATGACCGGGGCCGGGTTCCGGGGCTGCTGGGATTCGCGAGACGGATGTGGCAGCCGGGGCCGTTGGGGGGGCGCCGGCCAGGGCCAGGACCACGTTTGGATCCGTCCAGGTGCGGTTGGCAGCGTCGGCGGGGGAGCATTCGGTGATGCGTTCGGCGGGCGTGTTGAGCTGCTCACAGATAACGAGCCGCCGGTCCCAGCCGGCCAGGGCGGCCGCGATCTCCGCTGGGCCTGCGCCCGGCCCGGTCAGCACGGCGACCTTCGGGTGGGCGCGGCACACGTTGACCGCCGGGCGCAGGTCACGGCCGTGCGCGCTTACCACTACGGCGTCGTCCCAGGGCAGCCCGGCACGGGCGAAGGCCAGCGCGACCGAGGACACCGCGGGCAGGACCACGGCGGCCAGCCCGCGCTCGCGCAGCGCGCGGACGATCCCGAAGAAACCCGGGTCGCCGGAGGCGAGCACCACGGCGTCGCCATCGTGGGCCGCGAGCGTATCCAGCGCCGGGGCCAGTTCGCCGAGCACCACGGTCCGCGCACCGGTGCCGGGCGGGCCGAGCCCGTCCACCTCACCGGCCCCGGAACCGGGCCCGCTCCGGGCGGCGGCAAGGGCGGGCAGCGCGGCCAGGTTCCTGCGCCCGCCGACCACGAGCGTGGCCGACCGAAGGGCCGCCTCGGCTTGCTGACTCAGCGGCGACCCGTCGATACCCACGACCGTGATCATGCCGCGCTCACCCGCTTGGACCGGGAGGGAGGTCGCCGAGATGCCGTCCGGTCATGCCGCGCTCACCCACTCCGGTCTGGTGGCGGCCACGACGCGGGTGCCACTGAAGTCCACCATGGCCACGTCGGCGGCCAGCCGCCCCTGGCCCGCCCGCTGCAGCACCGTGCGGACCCGCAGGCACAGTTCGTCTCCGGCGGGCCGCAGGATCCCGGCGTGCTGCCAGATCTCATACGCGTGGCGGCCGGTGTTGGCCGCGGACACCTCGGCGGCCATCGCCGCCGAACCGCCCGCGGCCAGCGTCACGTCCCCCAGCAGCCCCAGATCCACCTTGGACCGGGTGTAGTGGGTCATCAGCACCCCCGCCGCGAGCTTCGCCAGCTTGCCTGCCATGCCGACGAAGATCACCCCCTGGAGCCCGGCCGCCAGGGCGCGGCGCAGCGCCGCACCGGTGAAATCGCCCACCTCCACGAAACACACCTCGGGCAGCCCGGGCAGCAGCGCCATCGCACCCTTCTCGGTCCGCCCCCCGGTGCAGAGCACGGCCGTGCGCTGACCCTGAGCCGCCATCACCGACACCGCCTGCTCGACGCTGGCCCGCCACGACGCGGTCGAGAACGGCCGGACGATCCCGGTCGTGCCGAGGATCGAGATCCCGCCGAGGATGCCAAGGCGTGCGTTGGTCGTCTTGCGTGCCATCTTCTCCCCGCCCGGCACCGAGATCACCACCAGAATCCCACGGGCCACCGGGTCGACCACCTCGCCCACCGCCTGGATGATCATCGCACGCGGGGTGGCGGTGATCGCGGGTTCGCCGACGTCAATGCCGAGGCCCGGCTTGGTGACGACGCCGACTCCCTCCCCACCGTCGAGGACCACGCCGGGTTCCGGCCGCCACCGGACCGTCGCGGTGAGGTGGGCGCCGTGGGTGACGTCGGGATCGTCGCCCGCGTCCTTGACCACGACCGCGGTGGCCTGGCGCAGGTCGTGCACGCAGGACTCGACATCGAAGGCGACCCGCCGCCCGCTGGGCAGCGCGACCTCCACGGTCCGCTGCGCGACCTGGTCCCGCAGGGCGGTGGTGGCGGCCTTGGCCGCGGCGGAGGCGCAGGTGCCGGTGGTCCAGCCGGTGCGCAGTGCCCGGGGCCTGATCCTGGCCGTGCGGGGCAGGTCGGGCTCGCGCAGTTCCGGCTCGCCCGGTCCGGCGGTCATGGCCCGGCCCCGCTCACGGCCGGGCCGTCCGGCCGGGATGAACCGTCCCGCGGGGCGGCGCGGCGGTGCGCAGGACGGCCCGCGCCGCCCGGTCGGCCCGGCGATACCCGTGGAAATGGCCAGGGTGATACAGGTGAGAACGGGTGCCGGACGCCGCCAGCGCGGGCCCGACCAGGAACAGCGTGTGCTTCCACAATTTGCGGGCGCGGACCGTCTCGGCCAGCGTGCCCACGGTGCAGTCCACGATCAGTTCGTCGGGCCAGGTCGCCCGGTAGGCCACCACGACGGGCGTGTCCGGCGGGTACCCGCCCGCCAGGAGTTCGGCCTGAAGCTGCCCGGACCGGGCGGCGGACAGGAACACCGCCATCGTCGTGCCGTGCCGGGCAAGATCGGCGATCTCTTCTCCGCCGGGCATCGGGGTCTTGCCGCCGCCCAGCCTGGTGAGGATCACCGACTGGGCCAGTTCGGGGATCGTGAGCTCCCGCTCCGCCAGGGCGGCGACCGCGGAGTAGGCGCTGACCCCGGGGATCGTCTCGTGCGGCAGGCCAAGCCCGTCGCAGAGTTCCCGCTGCTCCTGCACCGCGCCCCAGAGCGCGGGATCGCCGGAGTGGATGCGGGCCACCACGAGGTTTTCGGCGTGCGCCCGCTCGTAGAGCGCGCGCACATCCTCCAGCGGCAATGCGGCCGAGTCCACGATCTCGGCTCCCGCACGGGCGTGCGCCAGCACGTCGGCGTGGACCAGGCTGGACGCCCAGACCACGACGTCCGCGGCGCCGATCACCGCGGCCGCGCGCAGGGTGAGCAGGTCGGCGGCCCCCGGGCCGGCGCCGACGAACCAGACCTTGGCCCTTGGTGCGATCGCCCCGGTCACAGCTTGCCTCCGCGGGCCGCGCGCCGGCCCGGCACGATCAGCGTAGACAGGTACGGGACCGGCCCGGCGACCTCGGCGGCCGGGCGGATGTCCTCCCCCGGCAGCCCGAGGCTGGCGCCGTGCACCGCCCCGTCGAGGCGGCCCGCGTCACGCACCGCGGCCAGCACCTCGGGCAGATGGCGGCCGCTCTTGTAGCCGACCACGGTGTCGAAGCTGGCCAGCGCCGCGCGGAACGGCCCCATCCCGGCGGTCAGCGGCAGCAGGGCCAGCATCTCCCTGCCCTCGCACAGCACCGTGCCGCTGCGCGCCGCGAGGTCCTGCATGGCCGTGATGCCGGGCACGGTCGTCACGGCGAGGCCGGGCACCCGGGGCCGCACCGTGGCTGCGAGATAGGTGAAGGTGGAGTACACGTTGGGGTCGCCGATCGTGGCGAACGCGACCACCGAGGCGCCGCCGGCGAACGCCGCGACGGCCGTGTCCGCGGCGGCGTCCCACGCGGCCTCCCGCTCGGCCATGCCCGCGCCCTCGGTCAAGGCGAACGGCACCCGGGTGATCCGGTCGTGGGTCACGTGCGCGCGCACCGTGGCCTCCGCCCGCCCCTGCTCGCCGGTGGCCATGACCGGCACCAGCACCAGGTCGGCCTCGCGGAGTACCCGGACGGCCTTGACCGTGACCAGTTCCGGATCCCCGGGCCCCATGCCGATCCCGGCCAGCACCGGCGCGGTCATCTTTCTGCCTCCCTCGCAGGCGCTTCGCATGGTCGTGCCGGAGGCGCGCCATCGGTTGCGTGGGAGGCTGGTCCTCGGCGCCGGGGACGTCGCGAAGCGGCGTTCGGCCCGGCGCCTGCGGCCGCCGCCTCCACCACACGCCGGGCCAGCCCCGGATACCCCGCCCAGTGCAGGTGGAGGTAGGAAGCATGGACGCCGCACCGTACGAAGCCCTCTTGTTTTCCGCTATACGCCCACGCCGGCGTGCCCGGGCTCCGGCGAACCACCGTGGTCCGGTGGAACTCGTGACCGCGGACGGCCATCCCGGCGGGCGTGAGCACCGAGGAGCCGGCCGCGACCGCGTCACGATAACCGAGCGTGAGCCGGCCGGTCATCCGCGCTGTCGCATCGAGTACCCCGCACATCGGCTGGCCGTCGAGTTCGGCGGCCAGGTACAGCAGCCCGGCGCACTCGGCGGCCACCGGCGCACCCGATCCGGCGAGCCGGGCCACATCCCCGCGGAGTGCTGCGTTGGCCGACAGTTCGCTCGCGTGCACCTCGGGGAACCCGCCGCCGAGCACCAGGGCCCTGGTCCCGGGCGGGAGCGACTCGTCCCGCAGCGGGTCGATGGTGGCCACGGCGGCGCCCGCGGCGGTAAGCAACTCCACCGTCTCGGTGTAGCAGAACGTGAAGGCCGCCCCGCCCGCGACCGCCACGACCGGGGGGTGGGCCGGCCGCGCGGGGCCGCCGGAGCGGGGCACCGGGCCGAGTGCGGCCGCCGGGTCCCAGGGCACGGCGGGCAACGGCCCGGCGGTACGGGCCAGCGCGGTGACCGCGTCAAGGTCGACGGCCTCGGTGACCAGGGCGGCGAGCCGGCCGGTCGCGTAGCGGGCGGCATCCGCACGCTCGGCCGCGGGTACCAGGCCCAGGTGCCGGGACGGGACGGCGATCGCCTCGTCGCGCCGCAGCGCACCGAGGACCGGCACGCCGATCCCGGCCAGGGCATCGCGCAGGATCTGTTCGTGCCGGTCCGAACCCACCCGGTTGACGATCACCCCGCCCAGGCGCACCGCTGGGTCGTAGGACGCGAACCCCGACACCAGGGCGGCCACCGACCTGCCCTGGGCGGCGGCATCCACGACGAGCACCACCGGGGCGCCGAGCAACCGCGCGACGTGCGCCGTGGAGCCCTCCGCCGTGCTGCTCCGCCCGTCGAACAGGCCCATGACGCCTTCGACGATCGCGATGTCGGCGCCCGCGGCGCCATGGCCGAACAGGGGCGCGATCCGGTCCTCGCCGCAGAGCACCGGGTCCAGGTTCCGCGGCGGCCGCCCGGTCGCCAGCGCATGGTATCCGGGGTCGATGTAGTCGGGCCCGACCTTGTGCCCGGATACCGCCAGGCCGCGCGCGGCCAGCGCCGCCATCAGCCCGGTAGCCACGGTGGTCTTGCCGTGCCCGGACGCGGGCGCGGCCACCACCAGGCGGGCGACGTTCACCACTCGATGCCCTTCTGCCCCTTCTGCCCCGCGTCCATCGGGTGCTTCACCTTGGTCATCTCGACCACCAGGTCGGCCACGTCAACGAGGCGCGGGTCGGCGTCCCGCCCAGTGATCACCACGTGCTGCTGGCCGGGCCGGTTCGCCAGGGCGGCAGCCACGTCCCTCGCGTCCACCCAGCCCCACTTGACCGGGTAGGTGAACTCGTCGAGCACGTAGAACCGGTAGGCCTGCGCGGCGAGGTCCCGCTTGACCTGCTCCCAGCCCTCCCTGGCGTTCGCGGCATGATCGGCCTCGGTGCCGGGCCGGGCGATCCAGGACCAGCCCTCACCCATCTTGTGCCAGGTGACGGGGGCTCCCTCGCCGGTCTCGGCGTGTACCCGGTCCAGCGCGCGCAACGCGGACTCCTCTCCCGTCTTCCACTTCGCGCTCTTGACGAACTGGTAGACGACGATGGGCCAGCCCTGGTTCCAGGCCCGCAGCGTCAGCCCGAACGCGGCCGTGGACTTGCCCTTCATCTCGCCGGTGTGCACGACCACGAGCGCCCGCTGGCGCCGCTGCCGGGTAGTGAGCCCGTCGTCCGGGATCACCGACGGCTTCCCCTGCGGCATCAGGCCACCTCCTTGAGGATGCGCACGGTCTCGGCGAGCGGGGCGGCGGCCAGGTGTTCCAGCCGCAGCAGCACGCCGTCGAGTGCCTGGGCGAGGCTGGCCGCGAGCCCCAGCCGGACCGGGCCCGACTCGCAGTCGACGATCACGCTGTACCCGCCGGCCGCGGCCAGCAGGGCGGCAGCCCGGTGCGCGTTCCCGACCGGGTCGGCGCCGCCGGTCGCCCGGCCGTCGGTGACCAGGACGAGCAGGGGCCGACGCCGGGGATCGCGGATGCGTTCGGCGCGGAGTACCTCGTGCGCGCGGAGCAGGCCGGCCGCGAGGGGGTGCGGCCGCCGGTCGGCAGCGCGGCGAGCCGGGCCGCCGCGGCCTCGACCGAGAACGTCGGCGGCAGCGCGAGATCGGCCGAACTGCCCCGGAACGTGATCATGCCGACCTTGTCCCGGCGCTGGTAGGCGTCGAGCAGCAGGGACAGCACCGCGCCCTTCACCGCACCCATCCTGGCCCGGGCCGCCATCGAGCCGCTGGCGTCCACCACGAACAGGACCAGATTGGACTCCCGGCCCTCGTGGCGTGCCTCGCGCAGGTCGCCGGGGCGCAGCCGCAGCCTGCCCGGCGTGGTCCGGCCCCGCGCGACCTGGTGTAGCGCGGCCGCGGCGAACGTGGCGGGCACGTGCACCCGGCCGATCCGGCCCCAGGGCTGGCGCGCCCCGGTGACGTGCCCGGAATCCGTGCGGCCCCGGGACCTGCGGCCCGCCGCTCCCGTGCCGGTGCCGGGGACTTCGAGCCGCTTGACCCGGAACACCGGTCCCGGGGCAGCCGGTGGCCGCGCCGGGGCAGCCCCGTTCCGTGCCTGGTCCGGCGCCTGCGGCGCGGAGCCGTCGCCCCGTTGCTCCCCGGCGGAGCCGCGTTCCGGCTCGGGACCCTCCCGCGGCGGCGGGGCGTCCTGTCCCGGCGTGGTTTCGTGGCCGGCCCCGGGCCGCCCGCCCCCCGGCCCGTCGTCCCCGGGACCAGGGTCGTCGCCGGGATCCTCATCGGCCCCGGCCAGCGCCTTGTCGAGTTCGGCCTCATCGAGCTGCGGTGCGTCGAACGGCTGCCGCCTGCGCCGGTGCGGCAGCGCCAGCCGGGCGGCGGCCCGCACGTCCACGGCGGTGACCTCGGTCCGCCCCTGCCACGCCGCGTGCGCGAGGGCCGCCCGCGCGGTCACCAGGTCGGCGCGCAGCCCGTCCACGCCGAACGCCGCGCACACCGACGCGACCTGGCGCAGCGTGGCATCGGGCAGCACCACGCCGGCCAGCAGCCGCTGCGCGGCAACGATGCGCGCCGCCAGCTCGGATTCAGCCTGCTGCCACCGGGCGGCGAACCCGGCCGGGTCGGCGTCGCAGGCGAGCCGCCGCCGCACCACCTCGCCGCGCGGGCCCGGGTCGCGGGGGGCCGCGGCCTCCACCGTCAGCCCGAACCGGTCGAGCAGTTGCGGGCGCAGCTCGCCTTCCTCCGGGTTCATCGTGCCCACCAGCAGGAAGCGCGCCGCGTGCCGCACCGAGACACCGTCCCGTTCCACGTAGCAGGTGCCCAGCGCAGCGGCGTCGAGCAGCAGGTCCACCAGGTGGTCGTGCAGCAGGTTGACCTCGTCCACGTAGAGGACGCCCCGGTGCGCGGCGGCCAGCAGGCCCGGCTCGTAGGCCTTGACCCCCTCGGTGAGCGCCCGTTCGATGTCCAGCGCGCCCATCAGCCGGTCCTCGCTCGCGCCGACCGGCAGCTCGACGAGGCGGGCCGGGCGGACGTGCGCTGCCGCGCCCGGCTCATGCGGGCCGTCCGGGCAAGACGGATCGGGGGCCGCCGGGTCACAGGAGAACCGGCACCCGGCCACGACCTCCACATCGGGCAGGATCGCGGCCAGCGCGCGCACCATGGTCGACTTCGCGGTGCCCTTCTCCCCGCGCACGAGCACCCCGCCGATGCCCGGTGACACCGCGTTGAGCACGAGCCCAAGCCGCAACTCGTCCATGCCCACAACGGCGCTGAACGGGAACCCGCTCATGAGTCCTCGCCTTCCAGGTCGCCTTCCAGTTCCAGGTAGACCGATCTCAGCCGGTCCAGGGTGTCATCGGGGGGCTTGGCCCACAGGCCCCGGTCCGCGGCTTCGAGCAGCCGCTCGGCGATGCCGCGCAGCGCCCACGGGTTCGACTTGTGCAGGAACGCTCTGGTCTGCTCGTCGAACACGTACGAGGCGGCCAGTTGCTCGTACATCCAGTCGTCCACGACGCCGGCGGTGGCGTCGTAGCCGAACAGGTAATCCACCGTGGCCGCCATCTCGAACGCGCCCTTGTACCCGTGGCGCATCATCGCGCTCAGCCACCGCGGATTGACCACACGGGCCCGGAACACCCGCCGGGTCTCCTCGGCCAGGGTACGGGTGCGCACCAGGTCCGGCACGGCCGAGTCGCCGATGTAGGCGGCCGGCGATGTCCCGGTCAGGTGCCGCACCGTGGCGACCATGCCGCCGTGGAACTGGAAGTAGTCGTCGGAGTCGGCGATGTCGTGCTCGCGGGTATCGGTGTTCTTCGCCGCCACCGCGATCCGGCGGAACGCCGACTCCATGTCGGCGCGCGCCTCCCGGCCGTCCAGCCCCCGGCCGTAGGCGTACCCGCCCCAGACCGCGTAGACCTCGGCCAGATCGGCGTCGGTGCGCCAGTTCCGGGCGTCGATCAGCGGCAGCAGGCCGGCCCCGTACGCGCCGGGCTTCGAGCCGAAGATCCGGGTGGTCGCCCGCCGCCGGTCCCCGTGCGCCGCGGCGTCGGCGTCCGCATGCGCACGGACGAAGTTCTGTTCCGCCGGTTCGTCCAGACCGGCCACGGCCGCGATCGCGTCATCGAGGAGCGCGATCACGTGGGGGAACGCGTCCCGGAAGAACCCGGAGATGCGCACGGTCACGTCGATCCTGGGCCGGCCAAGCTCGGCCAGCGGCACCACATCGAACCCGGTGACCCGGCGGCTCGCGTCGTCCCAGACCGGCCGGCACCCGATCAGCGCGAGGACCTCGGCGATGTCGTCGCCCTGGGTGCGCATGGCCGAGGTGCCCCACACGGTCAGCCCCACCGAGCGCGGATAAGACCCGGTGTCGGCCAGGTGCCGCGCCACCAGGGACTCGGCCAGCGCGGCGCCCACGTCCCACGCGTTGCGGGACGGGATCGCCTTCGGGTCGACCGAGTAGAAGTTCCGCCCGGTCGGCAGGACGTTCACCAGCCCCCGGGTCGGCGAGCCCGACGGCCCGGCCGGGACGTAGCGCCCATCCAGCGCGGCCAGCAGGTTGGCTACCTCGTCGCCGGTGCGCGCCAGCCGGGGCACCACCTCGGTGGCGGCGAACTCGAGCACGGCCATCACGGACTCCGGCGCTTCCCCAAGTACCTCGGCGGCGACGGCCGGGACCTGCCCTGGATCCCAGCCAGCCGTATCCAGGCCCGCGACCAGCCGGCCCGCGATGGCTTCGAGCAGGTCGATCACGCCGGTCCCGGTGCGGAGGCCCGCCCGCCTCCCCGTTCCCCCTTCACCGTCGGCCAGCCGCGACAGGGCTGGCGGCACGGAGACCAGCTGGGCGGGATCGGCCAGGAGGGACCTTTCGTTCAGCTCAAAGTGCGCAGCGAGCGCGGCGCGAAGGCCTGGTAGTGCGCTGTGCCCGCCCCACACCTGGGTGGCCCGCAGCACCGCCTGCACCGTGGTCACCCGCTGCTCGCCCGCCGGGGCGCAGCCGAGCACGTGCAGGCCGTCCCGGATCACCGCGTCCTTGATCTCGCACAGGTACCCGTCCACGTGCAGCACGAACTTGTCGAACTCCCCGGCCGCCGGCGCGGCGTCGAGGTGCAGGTCCTGGTGCAGTTGCGCGGCGGTGATCAGTTCCCACACCTGGGCGCGCACGGCCGGCAGCTTCGCCGGGTCGAGCGCGCTGACCGTGGCGTACTCGTCCAGGAGCTGCTCTAGTTTGGCCAGGTCGCCGTAGGTGTCGGCGCGTGCCATCGGCGGGATCAGGTGATCGATCACGGTCGCGTGGCTACGGCGTTTGGCCTGGGTGCCCTCGCCCGGGTCGTTGACGATGAACGGGTAGACCAGCGGCAGGTCGCCGAGCACCGCGTCGGGCGCGCACTCCGCGGACAGGCCAAGGCCCTTGCCGGGCAGCCACTCGCAGGTGCCGTGCTTGCCCAGGTGCACCACCGCGTCCGCGCCGAACGACTCGGCCAGCCACCGGTACGCCGCCAGGTAATGGTGCGACGGCGGCAGGTCCGGGTCGTGGTAGATCGCCACCGGATTCTCGCCGAAACCGCGCGGCGGCTGGATCATCACGATCACGTTGCCGAACCGCAGCCCGGCCAGCACGATCTCGCCCCCGTCCACATACAGCCCGCCGGGCGGGCCGCCCCAGTGCGCCTGGACCGACTCCCGCAGCGGCGCCGGCAGTCCCGCGAACCAGCCCGCGTAGTCGGCCGCGGGCACCCGCATCGGCGCCGCTGCGAGCTGCTGCTCGGTAAGCCACTCGGTGTCGTGCCCGCCCGCCGCGATCAGCCGGTGGATCAGCTCGTCGCCGTCCTCGGGGAACCCCTCGCCCAGGTCGTAGCCCGCCTCCCGCAGCGCGCGCAGCAGCACCACGGCCGAGGCGGGCGTGTCCAGGCCGACCGCGTTGCCGACCCGGGCGTGCTTCGTTGGGTAGGACGACAGCATGATCGCCAGGCGGCGCCGCGGCGGTGGGACGTGCCGCAGCCGGGCGTGCGCCACCGCGATCCCGGCCACCCGCGCCGCCCGCTCCGGGTCGGCCACGTACTGCGGCACCCCGTCCGGGCCGGTTTCCTTGAACGAGAACGGCACGGTGATCAGCCGGCCGTCGAACTCGGGCACCGCTACCTGCATCGCGGCGTCCATCGGGGTGAGCGCCGCGGCCGAGGCTGCCCACGCCGCCCGGGACGAGGTCAGCGCCAGTGCTTGCAGGACGGGCACGTCCAGCGCGGCCAGCGCGGTCACCTCCCAGCCGTCGGAGTCCCCGCCCGCGCTCGCGCCCGCCGCCACCGCCCCGCCGGCGGCGAGCACCGTGACGATCAGCGCGTCCACCCCGGCCAGCAGGTTGTAGACCTCCGGCCCGGCCGAGCGCAGCGAGGCGCAGAACACCGGGCGAACGTTCCCCCCGCGCGCCTCGACCGCGTCGGCCAGCGCGTCGACGAACGCCGTGTTCCCGGACACCGCGTGTGCCCGGTAGAACACGATCCCCACGGTGGGCCGGCCCGGTTGTTCCACGCGGTCGCCGTGCACCCCGTGCGCGGGCAGCGGCGCCGGCGGCGCGAACCCCTTCCCGGTGAGCAGCAGCGTGTCGGACAGGAACCTGGCCAGCTCCGCGAGGTTGCCCGGGCCGCCCTCGCGCAGGTAGGCGAGGGCCTGTGCGGCCACGCCACCGGGCACCGTGGACGCCGCCATCAGGTCCGCGTCCGGCTCAGGCTCGCCGCTGAGCACTACCACCGGCAGGCCCCCGGCCAGGACTTCGGCCAGGCCGCCTGGCCAGCTTCTCCGCCCGCCGAGCAGCCGCACGATCACGCAGAACGCCCCCTGCATCAACCCGGGCACCGCGTCGGCGGCCGTCCGTGCGGGGTTGGCCAGGCGATATGGCCCGCCGCTGGCCCTGGCCGCCATCAGGTCGGTGTCCGAGGCGGACAGAAGCAAGATCACCGGGTCATTCATGGGGCTCCTGGCGGGATGAAAGGCAGGGCGGTGGGCGGGCCATGCTCGACGAGGCGCAGCAGCGCATCGGTGTCGACGTGGCGGGTGACCAGGTCGGCGAGCGTGTCGAGGCGGCGGTCTCTGACCTCGGCGAACGTGATGTGGGCGGGCTCGAACGACCGGCCCGCCGCGGTGGCGATCCGGCGCAGCAGGGCCCGGCGGAACCCGTCGCTCTCGAAGATCCCGTGCCACGTGGTGCCGTACACCGCCCCGGCATGGCACCCGCCGGGGAACGGCTCGCCGCCGGATACGCCAACCACGCCGTGGTAGATCTCGTAGCCGGTCACCTGCTCGCCGTCCGCCGTCCCGGCGCACCGCCGGAGCACCTTGCCGGTGCCGAAGCTGACCGTGGCCGGCAGCAGGGCCAGCCCCGGGACCAGGCCGGCGCCGCTCTCCACGTCGTCGCGGATCTCGCTGGCCAGCATCTGGAACCCGCCGCAGATGCCGAGTACCGGGCCGTTCCGCGCCGCGCGCCGCGTGATGGCGGCGGCCAGGCCACGGTCCCGCAGCCAGGCCAGATCGGCGACCGTGGCCCGGCTGCCGGGCAGGATCACCAGGTCGGCGTCGGCGATCTCGGCCGGCGCGGTGACGAACCGGACCACCACGCCCGGCTCGGCGGCCAGCGGGTCGATGTCGGTGAAGTTGCTGATCCGGGGAAGCCGGATGACGGCGACCCGGAGCACGTCCCGGCCGGCGTCCCGCCGCCCGCCCGCCTCCCCATTCCCCCTTCATCTGGCCCGGTCCCGAGGTCCAGCGAGTCCTCCGCGTCGAGCCAGAGCCCGTCGGTCCACGGCAGCACGCCGAGCACCGGGCGCCCGGTCAGGTCGCGCAGCATGGCAAGCCCC
Organism: uncultured Actinomycetes bacterium; assembly: GCA_963813395.1. Taxonomy (GTDB): domain Bacteria; phylum Actinomycetota; class Actinomycetes; order Streptosporangiales; family Streptosporangiaceae; genus DASXKD01. The sequence continues at coordinate 202,724 of CAWEYV010000020.1, read as the reverse complement.
GGATCCAGGACCCGGGCGTCGCCGCGGAACTTGTTCACCACGAACCCGGCGACCAGCGCCTGATCTTCCCGGCTCAGCAGGGCCAGCGTGCCGAACAGGCCGGCCAGGGCCCCGCCCCGGTCGATGTCGGCGACCACGATCACCGGCAGGCCCGCCGCGCGGGCCAGGCCCATGTTGGCCAGGTCGTGTTCCCTCAGGTTGATCTCTGCCGGGCTGCCCGCGCCCTCGCAGACGACCACATCGAACCGGTCCGCCAGCGAGGTCAGGCTGGCCAGCACGGTGCCGGCCAGCCGCGGCTTCAGGCCGGGGTAGGACCGGGCGTCGGCCTCGGCCAGCGGCTCGCCGAGCACCATGACCTGGCTGCGGCCGGCGCCCCCCGGCTTGAGCAGCACCGGGTTCATCGCCGCCTCCGGCTCGACGCCCGCGGCCGCGGCCTGCATCGCCTGGGCCCGCCCGATCTCCCCGCCGTCCCTGGTAACCACCGAGTTGAGCGACATGTTCTGCGCCTTGAACGGGGCCACCTTGACGCCGGACCGGGCCAGCCACCGGCAGATCCCCGCGGTGATCACGCTCTTGCCGGCATCGGACGTCGTCCCGGCGACCAGTAGCCCCTTCACCGGACCCCCCTCGCGCCCGCGGCCGCCCGCCGTTTCCATGATCCTGAAGGTTTGTACTGCGATACGCAGGACAAGCCTTCAGGATCATGACGGAGATAAGCGATCGCCGCGGCCAGCAGCGTCGCGGCGATGATGACCAGGCGGGAGAGGCAGATCGCGCGGTCGATGTCGGCCGGGGCCGGTGGCGGGCCGTCGCCGAGCGTGCCCCGGCGTTCGGCCTGGCCCTGATAGGCGTTGGTGCCGCCGAGCCGGACCCCGAGCGCCCCCGCGAACGCGGCTTCGCAGCGCCCGGCGTTCGGGCTGGGATGCGCGCCACCGTCCCGCCGGAGCGTGCGCAGGGCGCCGCGCCCGCTCCCGCCGGCCGCGGGCGCCAGGGCCGCCGCCAGCAGGGCGGTCACCCGGGCGGGTACCAGGTTCGCCACATCATCGAGGCGTGCGGCGGCCCAGCCGAACTTGGCGTAACGCATGGTCTTGTGGCCGACCATGGCGTCGAGCGTGTTCACCGCACGGTAGCCGAGCAGGCCGGGCAGGCCGAAGGCCGCGCCCCACAGCAGCGGGGCCACGGCCGCGTCGCAAGTGTTCTCCGCCACCGACTCCACGGTCGCCCGGGCCAGCTCGGCGGCGCCCAGCCCGGCCGGGTCGCGGCCGCACAGGGCGGGCAGCCGGGCGCGCGCGCCGTCCAGGTCACCGGCGGCCAGCGAGCGCGACATCGCCGAGGCCTGCGCCGCCAGGCTGGCGCCGCCGAGCACGGTCCAGGTCGCCGCGGTGGTGAGCGCGGCCAGCGGCGCCGGGCGGCGCCGCGCCAGCCGCTGCAGGCCCCAGCCGGCGGCGGCCACCGGGCCGGTGCAGGCGAGGGTGAACAGTGCTCCCCGGGCACGGCTGGCTGCCCACAGCCGGCCCTCGGCACGGGACGCGGCGGTACCGAACGCGGCCACCGGGTGGCCGTGCCGTGGGTCCGCCAGCAGGGCGTCGAGGGCGGAGCCGATGAGCAGCCCGGGCGCGAGCCCGGACCCGGGACGCATCAGCCGCGGCGCGACGGGCGGGCGCCGGCAGCGGTTCGGGATGAGCCAGGTGACGACATCATGGGCGGCCTTCCTCGGGGTAACCACGCCCCGTGGTGAAGGATCGGACGGCCGGAGTGTCCTGGCTCCCGGATCGAAGCTCCCCTCAGCCTTCCCACCGCTGCGCGGTCGTGGCTAACGTGAGGGCCGCTCCCCGGTCACAGTGGCGGGACCGCGCCGGACTCACACCGGCTTCCTCCACTGCCGTCGATTGGACGTGGTCCACACCACCACAGCGCCCCGCCCGCGTCAAGCGGCGGGCCGCCCGGCCGGCTAGGCGGCGCTGCTGGGGCGGGCCGCGGCCTGGGTGGCGGCGGCGAGGCGCACGGCCAGGGCGGCGGCCTGGTCGCGGATCTCCGGGATGGCCGTGGTCTCGTAGCGGAGCCCGCGCAGCGGGGGACCCAGGGTGAAGATCGTCCTGCTTGGCCTGCCGGACGCGTCGAGCACCGCACCGCCCGGGCTGGCGTCGATGCCCAGGCAGAGCGGATCCGGCCGGGCGAGCCCGCGGTCGAACAGGTCGCGCAGCAGCCGGTCGCTGGTGCGGCCGATGTCGGGGTCCGGGCCGGTCGCGTTGACCAGCCAGCCCGCCGCCAGCTCGGTCACGGTCCCGCTCTGGCTGATCCGGACGCACAGGCCGCCGGGAACCTCCGTGACCGCGGTGACGCGGCCCGCGTGGACCGGCAGCCGCCCGGCACACCGCAGCGCGGTGATCCGGCGGGCGGTCTGCGGCGGCATCCGGTGGCGGTGCACCTCCCAGTAGCGCGCCACGTGCCGCAGGAACAGGCGCTGGTCGGCCAGGGGCAGCCGCCGCCACAGCCGCGGGACATAGGGCCGTAGCGAGTCGACGATGTCCTGCCAGTGGCCGGGGCGGTCCGCCACCGCGGTGCGTACCTGCCACATCAGCTCATCGAGCCGGACCGGGCCGAGGTCGTCGGACAGCACGGGCAGCCAGCCAAGCCCGGGCGCGGGCGGGCCCTCGCGGTGTGCCTGGGGCAGCAGGGCGTGCCGGGACACCGCGTGCACGACCGTGCGCGGGTTCGCATCGGTCACCGCGATGGCCACGTCCATCGCGGTCAGGCCGGTGCCGAGGACAACCACCGGGCTGCCGTCGCAGGCACCACGCAGCGCACCGGGGGCCCACGGGTCCGCGATGTAGCGGGGGCTGGCGGGAACCGGGCACGGCGGCGCGGGCGCCAGGTTGCCGGTGGCGAGCACGGCCGCGTCCGCGTCGATGTAGCCGTCGGCCGCCAGGTGCAGGCGCAACGGGTGCCGGGGAGCGCCACAGCTGATCCGTACCACGTGCGAGGTGATGCGGTGGACGTCCGCGGCCGGCTGCGCGGCTCGTTGCGCGGCGGCCAGCGTGTGGCACAGGTAACGGCCGTAGGCCGGCCTTGGCAGAAATCCGTCCGGCGCGGCGCGGTCCGCACCGGACGCCCGGGCCCATCGCAGCAGGTGACCGGGGTCGCCGGCCAGGGCGCTCATCTTGCCGGCGGGGGAGTTCAGCAGGTGCGCCGGGTCCGTGGTGGAGTACGCCTGGCCGAGCCCGTGCCTGCCGAGGCGGTCGATCAGGGCGATGCTCATCCCGCCCCGCCTGGCGGCCGCAAGCCGGAGCAGGTGGACAGCGGCCAGCGTGCCGCTGGCGCCCCCGCCGATGACTGCGATGACCGGCCTGCGGTCGCCGGGAGAATCTGCGGTGTACACCCCTTCACTATAACCTAGTATATCGATAGGATAAATAGTTAAATTGCGCCGGAGGTGGCAATGATCGAGATCGTGGTGATCAGCACGCCATCGCTGGGTGACCGAAGCTACCTGGCGACCGACGGGACGGTCGCGCTGGTAGTGGATCCCCAGCGAGACATCGACCGGGTCCTGGTGGCGGCCGCGGACCGCGGCGTCGCGGTGACCGCGGTGTTCGAGACGCATATCCACAACGACTACGTCTCCGGAGGACTGGCCCTGGCCAGGGAGACCGGCGCGGCCTACCACGTGAACGCCGCCGACCAAGTGGCGTTCGGCCGCGCCGCGATCACCGACGACGACGAGCTGCGCGTGGGGACGATGCGGGTACGGGCGCTGGCCACACCCGGTCACACCTTCACCCACCTGTCCTACGTGCTGGCGGACGCGGCCACCGATGAGGTGGTGGCGGTCTTCACCGGCGGTTGTTTGCTGAACGGGTCGACCGGCCGCCCTGACCTGCTCGGCGCGGCCCACGCCGGGGAACTGGCCGCGGCCCAGCACGCCTCGGCCCGGCGGCTTGCCTCGGTATTGCCCGACGCCGCGATGGTGCTCCCGACGCACGGGTTCGGCAGCTTCTGCGCGGCCGGGCCACCCGCGGCGGCAAGCTCCACCATCGGGGACGAGAAGCGCGCCAACCCGGCACTCACCCTCGATGAGGCCCGCTACGTCACCGGACTGCTGGCCGGCCTGGACGCCTGCCCCCGGTACTACGCCCGGATGGGACCGGTCAACGCGGCGGGCGCGGACGCTCCCGCGCTGCTCCCGCCCCCGCGCGCGGAGGCGGGCGAGATCACCTGCCGCATCGCCGCCGGGGAGTGGGTGGTGGATCTGCGGGCCCGGCGGGCCTTCGCCGCGGCGCATGTGTCCGGCTCGCTCAGCTTCGAGCTTGGCGACGCCTTCGCCACCACTCTCGGCTGGCTGCTGCCCCCGGGCACGCCGCTGACCTTGCTCGCGGACACCCCGTGCCAGGTGGCGGCGGCGCAGCGCGAGCTGTCCCGGATCGGCGTGGACCGGCTGGCCGGTGCCGCCAGCGGGGTGACCAGGGACCTGCTGGGCAGCGGCCGCGCTGCCGCCTGCCCGGTATCCGGGTTCCGCGGCCTGGCCGCCGCCCGGCGGCCCGGGCGAGTCACCGTCCTGGACGTCCGGCGCCCGCTCGAGTGGGCCGCCGGCCACATCGACGGGGCGCTGCACATCCCGCTGCACGAGCTGCCCGGCCGGATCCGCGACGTGCCTGCGCTGCCGGTCTGGGTGCACTGCCAGGGCGGGTACCGGGCCAGCGTCGCCGCGTCCCTGCTCCAGGCCGCTGGGCACACGGTGACGATCGTCGACGACGACTTCGCCGGGGCCGCGGCCGCCGGGCTGCCGCTGGCCCGGGACGCCGCCCCGCTGGGCGCTCTCAGCGCCGCGTGATCCCGGCTATTAGCGCTGGGTGACCCGGCCGTCCTGGGCCTGCCTCACAAATGCGCGCGCCATGCCCCATTGGCGCCACTTCCATGATCAAGGCGACTTTTCTTCCCACAAATGCACGGCCCGGCGCCCGGATTGCCCCGATTTGCGCGTGCGGAAATGAGGATATGTAGGCAGCCCACGCAAGGGGCGTGGATACGCAACTGTCTAACCGCCGCTGCGCTGGCTGCCGTCCGTGACGGCGTCAGACCTCGCCGGTCACCCTCGTGGCGTAGGCGTCCAGGGTCGAGTCCTGGTTGTCGTGCATCAGGTACACGCTGAAGTTGCCGACGCCTAGCTCGCGTAGCTCCTGCAGTCGCTCCACCTGCCGTTCCGGCGGGCCCAGCAGACAGAACCTGTCCACGATCTCGTCAGGAACGAACGCCGTAGACGGGTTGTCGGCCTTGCCGTGATGGGAGTAGTCATATCCCTTCCGCGCCTTGATGTAATCGGTGAGCGCCCGGGGCACCGCGTCCCCGGTGTTGCCGTAGCGCGCCACCAGGTCGGCGACGTGGTTGCCCACCATGCCGCCGAACCAGCGGGTCTGGTCCCGCATGTGGGCGTAGTCCTCGCCCACGTAGGCGGGGGCGGCCACGCAGAACGTCAGCTTCGACGGATCCCGGCCGGCCGCGGTCGCGGCCGCCCGGACGGCGCCGATGGTCCAGCGGGCGATGTCCGGGTCGGCACACTGCAGGATGAACCCGTCCGCCTCCTCGCCGCATACCTTCAGCGCCTTGGGCCCGTAGGCCGCCATCCACATCTCCAGGCGGCCATCGCGGACCCACGGAATGCGGACCTTCGTGCCGTCGTAGTCCACTTCCCGGCCCTCGGCCAGGTCGCGGATGACCCGGATCGCGTGTACCAGCGTGGCCAGCGACGACGGGGTCCGGCCGAGCACCCGCATCGCCGAGTCGCCGCGGCCGATGCCGCACACGGTGCGGTTGCCGAACATGTCGTTCAGCGTGGCGAACAGCGACGCGGTCACCGACGGCTCGCGCGACAGCGGGTTGGTGACCATCGGGCCGACCATGATCTCCGAGGTGGTGGAGAGGATCTGCGAGTAGATGACGAACGGCTCCTGCCACAGCACGGAGGAGTCGAACGTCCAGACGTGACTGAACCCGCCGAGCTCCGCCCGGGCGGCGAGTTCGACGACCCGGCTCGCGGGCGGGTCGGTCTGCAGCACCACACCAATGTCCATCTGGCCCCCCTATCTGAGGTACTGGCATTCGCCACGGGCCAGGAAGCGCCCGCGTCCCGCCTGCCCGTGCCACTCCCCGTCACTGACGATGATCTCACCGCGAGACAGCACGGTGGTCACTCCGCCCTGTACCTCGCGGCCCTCATAGGCCGAGTAGTCCACCGCCATGTGATGGGTCTTCGCGGACAGCACGTGCCGCAGCGCCGGATCGTAGACGACGATGTCGGCGTCGGACCCGGGCGCGATCGTGCCCTTGCGGGGGAAGAGGCCGAACATCCGTGCCGGAGTCGTCGAGTTCACCTCAACCCAGCGCGCGGCCGACAGTTCGCCGTCCACCACGCCCTGGTGCAGCAGGTCGATCCGGTGCTCGATCCCTGGCATTCCGTTGGGGATCTTGGAGAAGTCGCCGCGGCCCAGCTCCTTTTGTTCCTTGAAGCAGAACGGGCAGTGGTCGGTGGAGACGATGCTCAGATCGTTGGTGCGCAGCCCCTGCCACAGGTGTGCCCAGTGCTCCTTGGGCCGCACCGGCGGCGAGCAGACGTACTTCGCGCCCTCGAACCCGGGCGCGTCGAGATCATCCTGGGACAGGTAGAGGTACTGAGGGCAGGTCTCGGCGAACACGTTACGGCCCGCGTCGCGCGCCTCGATGACCGCCGCCAGCGCCTGCTGGGCGGACAGGTGCACGATGTAGAGCGGGGCGCCGGTCACCTGGGCCAGCCGGATGGCCCGCGCCGTGGCCTCCCCCTCCAGCTCCGGTGGCCTGGTCCGGCCGTGCCAGCCCGGGTCGGTGTGCCCGTTGGCCAGGGCCTCGGCGACCAGCACGTCGATCGCGATGCCGTTTTCGGCGTGCATCATGATCGTCGCTCCGTTGCCAGCGGCCCGCTGCATCGCCCGCAGGATCTCGCCGTCGGTCGCGTAGAACACGCCGGGGTACGCCATGAACATCTTGAAGCTGGTCACGCCCTCGCCGACCAGGATGTCCATCTCCTTGAGCGTCTGCTCGTTGACGTCGGAGATGATCATGTGGAACCCGTAGTCGATGCTGGCCTTGCCCTCGGCCTTGGCGTGCCAGGCATCGAGGGTTTCGCGCAGCGAGGCGCCCTTGGGCTGCACCGCGAAATCGATCAGCGACGTGGTACCGCCCCAGGCGGCCGCGCGGGTCCCGGTTTCGAAGTCGTCGGCGGAGAACGTCCCGCCGAACGGCATGTCCAGGTGGGTGTGCACGTCGATGCCGCCCGGCATGACGTACTTGCCGGTGGCGTCGATCGACTGGTCGGCCAGGCCGGCGAAGGACCCGGTGTGCGCGGGATCGAGCAGCGCGGCCACGGTCTGGCCGTCAACGAGCACGTCGGCGGCGAACGCGCCGGTGGCGGTGACCACGATGCCGCCGCGGATAAGGATGCGCATGACTGCCTCCCTACGGCTCGACCAGCGAGCCGTAGCTGTCCGGGCGCCGGTCCCGGTAGAACTGCCATAGCTGCCGGATCTCGTCGAGCAGGCCCAGGTCCAGGTCGCGGACGATGACCTCCTCGGCGGTGTCGGAGGCTGCGCCACCGATGATCTGCCCGCGCGGGTCGGCGAAGTAGGACTGCCCGTAGAAGTCGTTGTCGCCGAGCGGCTCGACGCCGACCCGGTTGATCGTGCCGACGAAGTACTCGTTGGCGACCGCGGCGCTGGTCTGCTCAAGCCGCCACAGGTACTCCGACAGGCCGCGGCTGGTCGCCGACGGGTTGAACACGATCTTGGCGCCGGCCAGGCCGAGCGCCCGCCAGCCTTCGGGGAAGTGCCGCTCGTAGCAGATGTAGACGCCGATCCGGCCGACCGCGGTGTCGAACACCGGGTAGCCGAGGTTGCCGGGACGGAAGTAGTACTTCTCCCAGAACCCCTTCACCTGGGGAATGTGGTTCTTGCGGTGCTTGCCCAGGAAGGTGCCGTCGGCGTCGATGACCGCGGCGGTGTTGTAAAGGACGCCTTCCTGTTCCTGCTCGTAGATGGGCACGATCAGGACCATGTTGTGCTCGCGGGCCACGTCGCGCATGAGCCGCACGGTCGGCCCGTCCGGCACCGCCTCGGCCCAGGAGTACCACTCGGGCTCCTGTACCTGGCAGAAGTAGGGTCCGTAGAAGAGTTCCTGGAGGCAGGTGACTCGCGCGCCCTGCGCGGCTGCTTCCCGTACCGCCGCCACGGCGTTCTTCACCATCGAGTCCTTGTCGCCGGTCCACTTCTGCTGGACCAGGGCGGCACGTACGACATCGGCCATGCCGGCCTCCTCTCCCAGAACCAACCCCCGCCTGGAGTCGATAATGAGTACTACCTTCCCACCTGGGTGACCGCGTAGATCCGCCGGGCGGTACCGGAGAAGATCACGTCCCGTTCCGCTGGGCTCAGGCCCGCCGTGAGCGCCCGGGCCGCGGCGCATACCCCGGCGTAGCTGGCGCCCAGCGTGCAGACCGGCCAGTCCGAGCCGAACATGAGCCGGTCCGGGCCGAATCGGGCCAGCGCGACGTCGTAGTACGGCCGCAGGTGCTCCAGGCGGCCGGTCCCCGGAGGCGGCGGCTCGCTGAGGATGCCGGACAGTTTGACAGCCACGTTCGGCAGCGCGGCCAGCCGGGCGAACGCACGCGCCCACGGCTCGCTGTCCTGGGGGCTTGTGCTCAGGTCGGGGTTGCCAACGTGGTCGAGCACGAACGTCAGCTGGGGGAGCCTGGCCGCGGCGGCCACCGCCGCGGGCAGGTGATGTGGCTCCCCGACGACGTCGTAGGCCAGCCCAGCCGCGGCCACCGCGGCCAGCCCGCGCAGCACGGCCGGCCGGGCCAGCCAGCCCGGGTCGGGCTCGGTCAGCACCGGGTGCCGGATGGCGGCCAGCCGGTCACCGCCGGGCAGTTCCCGGAGCCGGGCCACCGCGTCCGCGACATCGGGCGCAGTCAGGTCCACCCACCCGACCACGCCGCCGACCAGCCCGCCGGCGGCGGCAAGAGCGAGCAGTTCCGGGGTCTCCCAGCATTCGGCGACGGTCTGCACCACCACGGTGCCCGTGACGCCTTCGGCCGCCGCGACTGGTGCCAGATCGGCCACTGCGAACTCCCGGCGCAGCGGCGCGAGCGCCTCATCGCTGTCCAGCCACGGCTGGGGGTGCGCTGAGACGTCCCAGACATGGTGATGTGCATCGATGACCGGCACCCCGGTCTCCGGCTCACCGGCCGCTGAGGTGCCCGCACCGGGTGCCGTCACTGCGGTACCAGGATCAGGTGACCTCGTTGAGCTTGCCGGTCGCCACGTCGAAGACGAACCCGCGCACGTTGTCGGTGTTCGGCACGAACGGGCTGGCCTTGATCCGGGCCATCGACTGCCGCACGTCCTCCTCCAGGTCGGGGAAGGCCTCGGCGGCCCAGTGTGGCTTGAGCCCGGTGTCGTCCTGGATGGACCGCTTGAACTCGTCGTCGGTGAAGGTCAGCATCCCGCAGTCGGTGTGGTGGATCAGCATGATCTCGCGGGTGCCGAGCAGGCGCTGGCTGATGGCCAGCGAGCGGATCTCGTCGTCGGTGATGACCCCGCCGGCGTTGCGGATCACGTGTGCTTCGCCCTCGTTCAGGCCGAGCAGCCCGTAGACGTTGAGCCGGGCGTCCATGCAGGCGACGATGGCGACACCCTTGGCGGGCGGCAGTGGCAGCGGTCCGGAGAAGTTTTCCGCGTAACGCGCGTTGTTGGCCAGGTACTCATCGATGACGGTCATGGGACTCCTTCGCCTGCTCGTACGCGGTACCGGGGTACCCGGCCGATGGTGTCGCACAAGGGGCGAACCAGGCTAGGCCCCCCTTGAGGCATGATCATAACCCGTTGCCCGGCCAGATTAGCTATCTTACCTATCGAATCAGTCGGATATATGCCCGCGACTTACTGGGCCCCGCGAACCGTTTTCCTTGTGTACGACAGGCGCTACCCACCCAGGCCTGGCAGCAGGACCGCCGGTCGGCGACACTATTACTGACGTTCCTAAAATATCGGCGCCTACCGCTCGCATAGTCGCCCCCCGCTCGCGCGGCCGGATCCATCCTGGGCAAGGATCCGGCCGCGTCTATTTGATCGTGAGGTGGTCCGGTGGACCTGCAGCAGTGGCTGAGCAGTGCCGTGACTGCGGTCGAGGACTGGCAGGACAGCTTTGGGCCGTACCAGGCCGACGCATCGATGCAGATCAGCGACGAGCGGTTCGCCAGCGTGTTCGGTGAGTTCACGCAGCGGCTCCGAAACAACTACCCGTTCTTCCACCCCTCCTACGCGGGCCAGATGCTCAAGCCCGCGCACCCGGCCGCGGTCGTCGGCTACCTCACCGCGATGCTCATCAACCCGAACAACCACGCGCTCGACGGCGGCCCCGCTACCGGCCAGATGGAGAAAGAGGCGGTCGCCGAGCTGGCCGCGATGTTCGGCCTGGACACCCATCTCGGCCACCTGACCAGCAGCGGCACGATCGCCAACCTCGAGGCGCTCTACGTGGCCCGCGAACTGCATCCGGGCAGAGGCATCGCGTACAGCGAAGAAGCGCACTACACCCACGCCCGCATGTGCGGCGTGCTCGGCGTCGAAGGCACCCCGGTCCCGGTCGACGGCGCGGGCCGGATGGACCTCGCGGCGCTCGACGCGCTGCTCGCCGGGGGCACGATCGGGACCGTGGTGGCGACCGCGGGCACGACCGGCCTTGGTGCGATCGACCCGGTGCACGAGGTGCTCGCGGTCGCCCGCCGTCACGGCGTCCGGGTCCACGTCGACGCGGCGTATGGCGGTTTCTTCACCCTGCTGGCCGGCCTGGCGGACCGGGCCGGCCTGGACGAGGCGCCCTGGCGCGCCATCGCCGGCTGCGACTCGGTCGTGGTCGACCCACACAAGCACGGGCTCCAGCCCTACGGATGCGGCGCGATCCTGTTCGCCGACCCGGAGGTGGGCCGGTTCTACCTGCACGACTCCCCGTACACCTACTTCACCTCCGGCGACCTGCACCTCGGTGAGATCAGCCTGGAGTGCTCCCGGGCGGGCGCATCGGCGGCGGCGCTCTGGCTTACCCTGCGGCTGCTGCCGCTCACCCCGGACGGGCTCGGCCAGGTGCTGGCGGCTGGCCGCCGCGCCGCGCTGGACTGGGCGGCGCTGATATCGCAGTCCGGCCGGCTTGAGCTCTACCAGCAGCCGGAACTCGACATCGTCTGCTACTTCCCGGTCACGGCCGCCGCGACGCTGTCGGAGATCGACGCAGCGTCCGTTCAGATACTTGATCATGGGATGAAGCGATCGCGCCCGGTGTTCCTCAGCACCCTGCGGGTGACCGCGGCCGGCATGTCCCAGCGGCATCCCGGCATCGGCGCCGACGCCGGCGGCGCGCGGATCCTGCGCAGCGTGCTCATGAAGCCGGAGACGCAGGGGTACGTGGGCGAACTGCACGCCCGGGTGGAGCAGCTCGCGGCGCAGGCCGCAGGCTAGACGCGGAGGTCGCCATGGCATCGGGGGTGGGCGCAGAGCGGGGGCGGGGGAAAGCGGAGCGCGGGGGCGGGAATGGCGCTGCATGGCTGGATGGCCAGGTGGCGGTCGTCACCGGGGCGGGGACCGGGATCGGTGCCGCCGTAGCGGAGCGGTTCGTGGCCGAGGGCGCGTGCGTCGTCCTGGCCGGCAGGCGGCCCGGGCCGTTGCGGGCCGTCGCGGCGGGCCTGGGGGAGCGGGCGCTGGCCGTCCCCGCCGACGCGGCGGACCCGGCCGACATGGCGCAGCTGGCCGCCGATGCTACCGGGCGTTTCGGCGGGATCGACATCCTGGTGGCGAACGCGGGCGGCCACGGGGTGGGCACGGCCGCCGACATCGCCGACGACGCCTGGGAGCAGGCCATGCGGGCCAACGTGACCACCTGCCTGGTCACGGCGCGGGCATGCCTGCCCGAGCTGATCAGACGGCGGGGCTGCGTCGTGGCCATCTCGTCGATCGCGGGCCTGGCGGCCGCGCCGGAGTCGGCCGGCTACGTGACCGCCAAACACGGGCTGATCGGGCTGGCCAAGTCGATGGCCAGGGACTTCGGCTCGCGCGGCGTCCGGGTCAACACCGTGTGCCCGGGATGGGTGCGCACCCCCATGGCCGATGAGGAGATGGACGCGCTGGCCGCGCTGCGCGGGCTGCCCGGCCGGGAGGCCGCGTACGCGCTGGCCACGGCGCAGGTGCCGCTGCGCAGGCCCGCCGAGCCGGGCGAGGTCGCCGCGGTGGTGGCGTTCCTCGCCAGCCGGCACGCCTCGGCGGTGACCGGGGCCGTGGTCACGGTCGATGGCGGCGCCACGGCCGTGGACCTGCCCACGATCGCGTTCGACGCCCCGGCTGACTAGGGCGCCGGGGATGGCACCGGTAGTACCTCCGCGCCGCGTCGATTCATTTGATAGCACCGGCGCTGGACGCCGGGGCCGGCCGTCGGTTGCAGGCGAGGGTGGCGATCCCGAAGGCGAGCAGGCACAGGCCAGCGCCGGCGCCGGTGATCGTTGACGGCGCCACCGCCGTGGTGAGCCCAACGATCAGGGCCGCGGCGGCGACGGCGATCAGCAGCCCGCCGAGGGGGCGCAACGTCGGGTTCCCGAGTGTCGTGGCGAGCGGAAAGAAATGCGCTCCGACGCCGAAGCAGATCCACACCGGGATCCACTGGGAGTATCCGGTGCCGCCGAGCAGCAGGCCCAGGGCGGTGCCGGCGGCGAGCGGGATCACCAGCCACGACGGCGCGGACGCCTGGCTCCACCCGAACCACACGAAGGCGAAGAACCCGTCAACAGCCACGGTGACCCCGCGGCTGCGCCCCGCCGGAAAACGCCACGCTGTGCTGGTCACCTGTCCGTCCCCGGGCGGCTGGTGCTGACGCTGGTCTGGTTGCGGCACGTACCATCGTGGCATGCCTCGTCGCCTTGCCGCTGGCAGCGCTCAGGACCTCGTGCAGGCCGAGCGCGATATCCGCGGCCGCATCGGCGACCAGCACCTCGACTTCCCGGCGATGGCCGCCGTGTCCAACATCTACCGTGCGGCCAACGTCATCCGGAACCACATGGAGCGCAAGGTCCTGGCGGACGAGGATCTGTCCTGGGCCGCGTTCACCGTGCTGTTCGTGTTGTGGATCTGGGGCGACCAGCAGACCAGGCACCTGGCCGCCGAGGCTGGCGTCACCAAGGGGACGCTCACCGGAGTGCTCAAGACCCTGGAGAAGCGCGGCCTGGTGCGGCGGCAGACTCACGAGTCCGACGGCCGGCTGGTCCTGGTCAGCCTGGAGCCCAAGGGCCTCGGCGTGATCGAGCGGCTGTTTCCCGCGTTCAACATGGGCGAGGCGTTCGTCAGCGCCAGCCTGTCCGAGCAGGACAAGGAGCAGCTCGCGTCGCTGCTGCGCACGATCATCCGCTCGGTCGAGGACAGCTGACCCTCACCCGGCCGTCACCTGGGCGGCGAAGCGGAGCGCGGTGGCGACGAGACGGCCCGCCCGGGCCCTGGCAGCCGGTTCCTCCGCGATCGTCTCCGCGAGGATCTGGTCCGGGTCGAGGCCGGCCGCCTCGATCTCCGTGCGCCCGCCGCAGTCCAGCCACAACCGGAACTGTTCGCCGTCGACCTCGGGGTGGAACTGGACCGCGAGATGGCGGCCGAGGCGGAACGCCTGCACGCCGAGGGCATTCCGGGCGAGCACCCTGGCCTCGGGCGGCGGCACGCACCGGTCGTGATGGAACTCCAGCCACGGCCCCGGTGGGATGAGCCCGGGATTCGCGGAGTCGATCGTGACCCAGCCGATCTCCTCGCTGCCCGCAGGCTCCACCGTGCCGCCGAACGCCGCGGCCAGCAGCTGAGCCCCGAAACAGATCCCCAGGACCGGCACCCCGGCCGCGTCGGCCCGCTGCAGCCAGGCCAGATCCTCCTCGATCCACGCCCGTGCCTCGCCGTCGTCGTACACCGAACTGGTCGAGCCGAGCATCACGATGTGCGTCAGGCCGGCCAGGTCCGGCAGCGGGCCCTCCTTGGGGAACAGGTGGGTGGACAGGTCCGCGCCGCGCGCCGCGAACGCATCCCCGATGAACCCTGCCGAGTCCTCTTCGTGGTGGCGGATGACGACGACCCGCATGAGCGGCCTCCGATTGCCGGGTATCTCGTTTGGTGCCAAACTACTTGCCATGACGGACGGCGTCGACCTGACTGACCTCGACATGTGGGCGCGGGGGATTCCCTATGCCGAGTTCGCCAGGCTGCGCCGGGAGGCGCCCGTCACCTGGAGCGACGAGGCCCCGCCGAACTCGGGCTTCTGGTCGGTGTGTGGTTACCCCGACATTGTCGCCGCAAGCCGGGACGTGGCGACGTTCTCCTCGGCGCGCGGGATCTCCTTCGAGGAGCCGACCGATGAGGACATGGCGGCCCGGCGCACGATCATCGACACCGACCCGCCCGAGCACACCAAGCTCCGCAAGATCGTGTCGGGCGCCTTCTCGGTCCGGGCCGTTGCGGTCTACCAGCACTTCGTGGAGGGGCTCACCGAGCACGTCCTGGACGCCGCGCTGACCGAGGGCGTACTGGCCGGGGGCGGGTTCGACTTCGTGGACAGCATCGCGAAGGAGGTACCGATCCGGGTGCTGGCCCGCATCATGGGCCTGCCCGAGGCCGGTCTCGACGAGTTCATCGACCTTGGCGACAGGCTCATCGCCAACACCGACCCGGACATCACCGACGTGGTCTGGGGCCGTGACGACACCGACGCCTACCGCCGGTACCCGTTCCGCAGCCCCTATGGCAAGCAACTGTGGGATCTCGGCCGCGAGGTCGTCGCGCAGCGGCTGCACGATCCCGGGGACGACCTGCTGTCCCGGCTGCTGCGGGCCGAGGTCGACGGCGACCGGCTCAGCGAGGTGGACCTCGACAACTTCTTCTCGATCCTGGTGATCGCCGGCAACGAGACCACGCGGATCGCCATCGCCCAGGGCGTGCTGGCGTTCTGCGAGAACCCTGGGCAGTGGGACCGGCTGCGGGCCGACCCCGGCCTGCTGGACTCCGCTGCCGATGAGGTGATCCGGTGGAGCTGCCCCACCCACTTCATGCGCCGGACCGCGGCCGTCGATACCGAGCTGGGCGGCACGTCCGTCCGGGCCGGGGACAAGGTCGTGCTCTGGTATGTGTCCGGGAACCGGGACGAGACGGAGTTCTCCGATCCCGAGGTGTTCGACGTCGGCCGGGTTCCCAACCGGCACTTGAGCTTCGGCCGGGGCGGCCCGCACCTGTGCCTGGGCGTGCACCTGGCCCGCCTCGAGGTCAAGGTCGTCCTCGCGGCGCTGGCCCGCCGGGTGGCGAGGTTCGAGCTGGCCGGCCAGCCTCGGAGAATCCGGTCAAACTTCACCAACGGCCTTAAAACCCTCCCGATCCGCGTGGTCCCGGGCTGACCCCGGGGGCGCGGGGATCGTGATCATGGGCCTTTGGTCGCTGGAGCAGCCACATTCCCATGATCACGGGCTGTCCCGGCGCCCGCCCACCCCTTGACAGTGATTCGTTTGCTTCCATACGATCCCCGCATCCGCGCGGGCCAACGCCGAGGGGATGGACGTGAGGAAGATCGACGCCTTCGCTCACATTCTCCCGCCCGCGTACGCACGGCGGCTGGAGTCGATCATGTCGGGCGGCCAGGTCAGCGACCGGATCCTGGGCTACCAGCCGTGGATACACGAGGATCCGGCGCTGATCGACCTGGACTCCCGCTGGCGGGTCATGGATGCCTTCGGCGACTATGTCCAGGTGCTGACGCTCGCCGTGCCTCCGCCCGCCGAACTGGGCGAGCCCGGCGTGGCCCTCGATCTCGCCCGCGCGGCCAACGACGAACTGGCCGGGCTGGTGCGCGCGCACCCGGACCGGTTCGCCGGGTTCAGCGCGGCGCTGCCCATGAACGACGTGGACGCGGCCGTCACCGAGCTTGACCGGGCCATAAGCCAGCTGGGTGCGCTCGGCACGCAGCTGCACACCAACGTTGGCGGCTCCCCGCTGGACGAGCAACGGTTCGCGCCCGTCTTCGAGACGGTGACCCGGCTGGACGGCGCGGTCTGGATTCACCCAACCCGCAGCCCCGCCTGGGCGGACTACCCGGTGGAGAGCCGGTCCAGGTACGGCATCTGGTGGTCCCTGGGCTGGCCGTACGAGACGTCGGTGTGCATGGCGCGGCTGGTGTACTCGGGCGTCTTCGACACCTATCCGGGCCTGCGGGTGATCACCCACCACGCGGGGGCCATGGTGCCGCACTTCGCCGGGCGCCTGGCTTCCCCCCTGGAGGATCCCGACCGGGCCGCCATCATCGCTGGCCTGGACCGCGACCCCATGGACTACTTCCGGGGGTTCTACGCCGACACGGCCATGTTCGGTGCCACGAACGCCGTCCGGTGCGCGGTGGAGTTCTTCGGCCCTCAGCATGTGCTGTTCGGCACCGACATGCCGCTCGGCGGCCCCACGGTCGTCGCGGACACGATCGCCGACATCGAGGCCCTCGGCCTGCCGGACGCAGACGCTGCTGCGATCTTCGCCGAGAATGCCGGGAGGGTATTGCGGATCCCGGCCTGACCGTCGGCTCCCCGGGTTCAACGGCGGGGCGTTACGCACAAGAAATGTCAGGGAGGAAAAGATGGCGAGTTCCGAGCCGGCCTACGAGCGCCTTGGAGCGAAGGTCCTGTCGCTCCCTGACGTCATCGCTCAGTCTGTGGGTTTCATAGGCCCGGTGTTTTCCTCGGCCTTCGTGATTCCGCTGGTCGTCGGGGTGATCAGCGCGTCGGGCAAGGGCGGCGGCGTCGCGTCCCCGCTGTCGGTGCTGCTCGCCGCGATCGGCGTGTTCGCGCTGGGCTGGATCGTGTCCAACTACGCCAAGGAGATCCACGCGGCCGGGTCGCTGTACGACTACGTGACCCGCGGGCTCGGCGAGCGGGTGGGGACCGCGGCGGGCTGGCTCTACTACGGCGGGGTGACCGTGCTGCTCACCGGCCTGCTGCTGCTCATCGGCGGGTACCTGCAGAGCACGATCCAGGCCGAGTTCGGGGTCAACCCGCTGCCGTCGTGGCTGTGGACGCTGCTGCTCATCGTCGTGATCGCGGGCATCCTGTACTTCGGCGTTCGGGTGTCCACCCGCAGCCAGCTCGTCCTGGCGCTGGTGTCGATCCTCGTCGTCACGATCTTCTTCATCAGCGTCATCGTGAAGCTGGGCTCCGCGAACAGCCTCAAGCCGTTCAACCCCTCGTCGGCGGCGGACGGCTGGTCCGGGATCTTCTTCGGCATGCTGTATGGGGTCCTGTTGTTCGTCGGCTTCGAGACCGCGGCCAACCTGGCCGAGGAGACGCCCAACCCACGGCGGGAAATCCCGATCGCGGTGATGGCCGCGGCGGGTATCGCCGCCGTCTTCTACGTCCTCGCCACCTACGTCGAGGTGGCCGGGTTCCACTACAGCCTCAAGGCGATCACCTCCGCGGCAGCGGCGCCGCTGTTCGCGCTCGGCGGGCTGGCGATGCTGGCGGGTACGGCGGCACCTGGATCGACCGGCTGCTGGAACTCGTGGTGCTGTTCGACATGCTGGCGGTCGCCATCGGCTGCGCCGTGTCCGCGTCCCGTGGCATCTTCGCGATGGGCCGCGACCGCCGGCTTCCAGCGGCGCTCGCCGTCACCTCCAAGCGGAACGGTGCGCCGCTGGGCGCGGCGACCTTCGTCGTCGGGGCGTCGATCGTGACCCTGCTGATCAACCAGTTCTGGACCGGCCTGTTCGCGCTGCCGGGCACCCCCCACTACTTCGCGCTGTTCGCCTGGGGGTCCACGTTCGGCGGTTTCGCCCTCGTCGTGGTCTACCTGCTGATGTCGGTCGGCTCGTTGCGCAGCTTCGCGACGTCGGCGCGGCGGGTGTCGCTGATCATCTCGGCCGTGATCGGCATCCTGATCACCGCGGCTGCCATCTTCGGCTCGTTCTACAAGGTCACCAGCCCGACGATCTGGGCCCCGTGGCTGGCCCTCGCCTTGCTTGTTGCCGGCTTCGCGTCGACCTTTGTGCTGCGGGCAAGGCGGTCGGCGAGCACCGAGCTGGCCGACCTGAGCGAGGAGAGCAGGGTGTGACTTCGCCCAGCACCGGCTGCCGCGTGCAGGGCGGGCGCAGTCGGCCAGGCCTGCGTCAGCCGATGTTGTGGCGGTGCGCGTAGCCGATCGCGGCGGCCCGGTCCCTGGACCCGGTCTTGGCGAAGATCCGGTTGATGTGGGTCTTGATCGTGTGGCTGCTCAGGAACAGCTGCGCGGCGATCTCGGAGTTGGTCAGCCCGCGGGCGATGAGGGCGAGGATCTCGACCTCGCGCTGGGTCAGCCCGTCGGGAGCGGCGCGGCCGGTGCCGTCGCCGATGCGGTCCCATCGGTGCCGTCTCGGCTGGGCCCGGCTTCGCGGCCGTGGCGGCCAGCAGCGTGGCGTGCGCGCGCGGGTCGATCACCGTCAGGCCGCCCGCCGCCGCGTGCAGCGCCCGGGCGATGTCGGTACGGTCGGCATCCTTGGTGAGGTAGCTGCGGGCGCCGGCGTGCAGGGCGTCCAGAACGGAACTGTCGTCGGCGTAGGTGGTGAGCACGACGATCGCGACGCCGGGGTGCTCGGCGGTCAGCCGGCGGATGGCGCCGATGCCGTCCAGGACGGGCATGTGCAGGTCGAGCAGGATCGCGTCGGGCTCGTGCTCCGCCACGAGTTCCAGCGCCTGCTCCCCGTCCGCGGCGGCGCCGACCACCTCGATGCCGGGCAGCCCGCCGAGCAGCAGCACGAGGCCCTCGCGCACGCTGGCCTGGTCATCTGCGATGACGATGCGCAGCGGCGGGCCCGCGGAGCCTGCGGGGACGGTCATGACATCGCGTTCCCGGGCTGGGCGCGGGGTCCGTCTGCGGCTGGGCGCGGATCCGTCACCGGGCTGGGCGCGGGGTACTTCGGCGGTCACGATCCACTGGTTGCCGTGGCGGGCCGCCTGGAGGGTGCCGTTCAGCAGCCGGAGCCGTTCCCGCATGCCGGTCAGCCCATAGCCGCCGTTGACGGTGTTGACGCCGTCCGTGCCAGCCGCCGGGCTGCTCGATTCGGTCGCCGGGGTGCTCGTGCCGGTCACGATGCTCCCGCCTGCGGTGCTCGCGCCCATCGGACCGTCCGTGGCGCTCCCGGGGGCCAGGTCGTTGCGGACGGTGAGCCGGACATCGCCATCGGAGTAGTCGAGGCGGACCGCGACACCCTGTCCCGCCGCGTGTTTGGCGGCGTTGACCAGGGACTCCTGGGCGATACGCAGCAGCGCGATCGTGGCATCAGGTGGCAGCGGCCCGGGAACGCCGCCGACGTCGAAGCTGGCCGCCACGTGGTAACGCTGCGCGTAAGTGTCGCTAACCCGGGCGAGTTCCTCATCGAGTGGGAGGGTATCGGTGCGCAGGGCATGGACGGCCCGGCGGGTGTCGACCAGGCCCTCGGCGGCCATCCGCTGGGCCGCGGCAAGTATCTCGCTGGCCCGGTCGACGTCACCGTGGTCGGTCAGCACCGCGCGCGCCGCCTGGATCTGGATCCCGAGCGCGCCGAGGGAGTGGGCGAGCACGTCGTGGATCTCCCGGGCGATGCGGGCACGCTCATCGAGCAGGTCGGCCCGGCGCTGCTCGGCCTGCAGTTGATCGCTCTGGGCAAGCAGTTGCGTCGCTTGCTCCGCCTGGACCCGGTAGGCGCCCCAGTTGCGCCCGATCAGCAGGCCGGAGGCCACGAGCAACGGGAGCCCAAGCAGAGTGCCGTAGCCACCCCCGAAAGCCAGCCCGCTGATCTCGATCGCCAGGATGCCCGCTCCGGTCACTGCCAGGGCCGGCGCGAGGCCGCTGTTACCGCCCGCGGCCATCGCCGCCACGAACCCGAAGGCCACCATGGCCGTACCGCCGCCCCCGACGGCGCACCCAATACCAGCGCCGACGGCGATCACGCCGCGAATCACCGAAACCACCCAGGCGTGATCCCGAGCCGCGGCCGGGTGCACATCGATCACCGCCCAAGCCACAAGTCCCAAGCCGAGTAGGCAGTAACCCGCGACCTGGACCGGCACGGCGAACGGCCCGTGCACCGGGGCGAGAAGGAAGGCCAGCAGGCCGAGCCATACGAAGCCGAGGACGCGGGCCAGCCAGTTGACCGTGCGCAGCATATCTCCAGTATTGCCGGGCCGGGCAAGGGTGCAGGGCAAGGCAAGGGCACCCGGATGGCCCCGGTTTGGCGGTCCGGACATGGCGGGCTCCCCTCCGCCCCGTCCCGGCCCGCCTTCGTACGGGCGCAGGCAGCCGTGGGCATAAGCCGTCAGGCTGGACGCTAGTGCGGGTGCCGCGCCAGCGCGCCGGCCCGTGGGCCGGCACCGGGGCTGAGTCCCGCGGGCCGGCCTGGTACCACCTGGTACTACATCCGCGCAGGTCAGCTCATACCGGCGACCAGCCCACGCTCCGATTCGCAATCGGGCCGTGGCCGCGATGGTGGGTCCATCAAACAAATACCGACCCACCAGGAGCACGAAATGCTTTCCCAACTCACCGAAGCGATGATCGTCAACGGCGTCGTGCTCGCCACGGTGCTGGCGACCGACCTGGGCCCGGCACGGAAGATCGGCCCACTGCGGCTGCTGCGCCCAGTGATAGCCGCCGCGGTGATCATCCCGCTGTTCGTCGACCGGCCGGTCACCCACGGGAATGGCCTGGTCGTGGAGATCGCCGGGATCGTGGCCGGTCTGCTCGGCGGGCTGGCCGCAGCCGCCCTGATGGGCGTCTACCGCAGCCCGGAGACCGGCAAGCCGGTCAGCAGGCGCTGGGGCGCCCTACGCGATCTTGTGGACTGTGGTCATCGGCGCCAGGGCCGTCTTCTCCTACGGATCCGCGCACTGGTTCGAGGCCCCGGTGGTCAGTTGGGCCATTGCGAACCAGGTCAGCCTCGCGGCCTTCACGGACGGGCTGATCTTCATGGCGATCGCCATGATCCTTGTGCGCACCCTCGCGCTCGGCGTGCGCGCATCCCGCCTGCCCGGCGGCACGCTTGCCCTGCAGAACAGCTAGACCGCACCCAACGGCAACGGCCGCCCGCTCCCAGCGGGCGGCCGTTGCGCTGTCGTCCGCCCGGACCTGACCCAGTCGCGGGATCTGACCCCAGCGTGCAGGCCCTAGAGGAGCACGTCGAGGCGGCGCGGAGCGCGGAACTCCCAGCCGCGGAACACCGGCGGCCGCGCCGGGTCGAGGGCCAGGTCCGGGAACCGCCGGATCAGGACCTCGATCGCGATCCTGACCTGGGCGCGGGAGAAGGCGTGCCCGGCGCAGAAGTGCCGGCCCGCACCGAACGCCAGGTTCGCTGACCGGGGCCGGAAGATGTCGAAGCGGTCCGGGTCGGCGAACTTCGTCTCGTCCCGGTTGGCCGAGGACACCAGCGAACCCACCGGCACGCCCGGCGGCAGCGTGACCCCGCCAAGTTCGGTGTCCACCGCCACCTGGCGGGTCTGCGTGCCGATCGGTGACACCCAGCGCAGGCCCTCCTCAACCGCCGCTGGCAGCAGGCCCGCCGGATCGTCGCGCACGGCGCTGAGCTGGTCTGGGCTGGCGAGCAGGCCGGCCAGCGTGGAACCCCCGCCGTGGCCCGGCTCCTGCATGCCGCCGAGCAGGATCACCTTCAGCGTCGGCATCACGAACTCCCGGGCCCGGCAGGTGCCGTCGGGCATCCCGCTGTGCAGCAGGTGGGAGATCGTGCAGTCGTCTCCCGCGGCCTCGAGCCGGTCGAACACAGGACCGAGCACCGTGTCGATCTCCCGCGAGCACGCCACACCGATCTCGGCGCGTCCTGGGTTGCCCTCGAAGTTGATCACTCCCTGGTGCAGCCGCCAGAACCAGTCGCGCAGCCGGTCCGCACCCAGATGCGCGACGCCGAGCACGGTACCCAGGCTCAGTACGGAGACCGGCTCCAGGTAGTCCGCCATGAGCTCGGCCCGGTCCCGCCCGGCGAGGCCATCGGCCACCCGTTCGGCGATCGGGCGCACCAGGTCGTTGATGTAGCCGTTGACATGTTTCGGCCGGTACTTGGCGTCGAGACTGCGCCGCAGTTCCAGATGCGGCGCCCCGTCGACGGTGAGGATGGTCGGCGAGCCGAAGGTGTTGTCCACCGGGGAGTCGTCGAGCTCGGCGCTGAACAGCTCCGGGTGGGTGCCGACGAACTCGACATCGTCATACCGGGTGACGAACCACAGCCGGACAGCCGGGATGTAGCAGACCGGCGCCTCCCGCCGCAGCCGCGCGTAGATCGGGTAGGGATCCGTTTCCAGCGCGTCCACGGTGACCGACCGCGCGAAGGCGGTGATGGCATCGCTGCCCATGGCCGGATCGTATGGACCCAAACAATCAGCGTCAAGGCCGTCCGTAAGAGCGCGTGGAGCGGCCGGTCACAGGTGGTAGGCGTACTCGCGAAATTCCCAGTCGGTAACGAAACGCTCAAAACGCTCGATCTCGTTGCGCTTGTAGGCCAGGAACGACGTCACGAAGTAGTCGCCGAGCAGCCCGGCGAGTTCCCGGTCGGCCTCCAGGGCATCCAGCGCGTCGCCGAGGCGCTGCGGCAGCACCTCGGCCCGGGCCGGGTCGTACCCGTACCCCTCCAGCTTCTGCGGCGGCTCCACCTTGTCGGCGATGCCCAGGCACACCGCGGCCCCGACCGCGGCCATGGCCAGGTACGGGTTGGCGGTCGCGTCGCCGAGCCGCACCTCCATCCGCGCGGCCGTGCCCCGCTCCGGCGGGATCCGGACCATGGCGCTGCGGTTGTCCAGGCCCCAGTCGATCAGCCACGGAGCCAGGGTGTCCGGGCCGAACCGCTTGTAGGAGTTGATGGTGGGGTTGAGCAGCGCAGTCAGCGCCGGCGCGTGCCGCAGCACGCCGCCGACCGCGCGCCGTCCCACCGCCGACAGGCCATCCGGCCCGGCCGGGTCCCCGAACACATTCGCCCCGGAGACGTCGTTGACCGACAGGTGCACGTGGAAGCCGGACCCGCCCTCGTCGTTGAACGGCTTGGCCATGAACGTGGCCAGCAACCCCGCGTGCCGGGCGATCTCCTGCACCGCCGACTTGAGCCGGAACGACCGGTCTGCCGCGTCCGCCAGGTCCGAGTGGCCGAGGTTGATCTCGAACTGGCCGGGCGAGAACTCGTGGTTGGCCGCGGTCACCCGCAGCCCCGCGTCCCGCAGCTGCCGGAGCATGTCAAGCAGCACGCCCTGCGGATCCCCCTTGCGGCCGACCACGTAGACGTTGCCCAGTTCGTTGGCATAACGCTGCCACGCCCCGCCGGGTCCCGGCTCGCACAGGTAGAACTCCAGCTCAGGTCCGCAGACCAGGGTGTACCCGAGGCTGGCCGCGTGCCCCGCCACCCGCTGGGCCACCACCCGTGGTGACTCCGGTGCCGCCGCGCCGTCCGGGGTGACCGCGTCGCCGATGCACCAGGCCGCGCGCGGTTCCCACGGCAGCGGCGTCACCGTGGCCAGGTCGGGGAACACCGTGATGTCCGGCAGGCCCACCTCCAGGCCACCCTGGACCGGCACCACGTCACCCATGGGTGAGGTGTGATAGACCGCCCGGCAGAACGCCAGCCCGTGCCCGGCCGCCGTCGGCAGCTCCTCGAGCAGCACGTCACGGCCACGGTCGACGCCGATCATGTCGGCGTAGGACACCCGGACGACGTCGTACCCCGCGGTCCGCAGGCGCTCGGACACGGCAGCGACGTCGGCGTCAAACGGCTCCGGCACAGCGGACCTCCCGCGGGCAGAACGTTTGGATGCAAATAATCTGGCAGCGTAGCCGTGGGGCAGGCCCCGGGCAAGGGTGGCACCCGGCACGGGTATCCAGCAAACGAGCCTGGCGGGAATGTTCCCCCGCGTCTAGCATCCACAGTCGTACGGATACAAACGATCTGGGGAGCGTCCGTGAGCAACCTAGCTGGGTTCTTCTACCCGAGGACCGCGACCGGCCGGTCCTCGCTGCTGCCGGAGCCGCCCTGGCACTACTCGGGCGACCTGCTCACCGTCGAGTACCGGACCGATCCGGCGCGGGTGGCCGAGCTGCTGCCCGCGCCGCTCACGCCCGCCCCTGACGACCCGGGCGCGGTGGCGCTCATCTGGGCCGACTGGCAGTCCTGCGGCGACGACGGCGCGGAACTCATGGACCCGGTCCGGGCCCAGTACGCCGAGTGTTTCGCCGTCGTCCGGTGCAGCTTCGCCGGCCAGGTCTACTCGCGCTGCGTCTACATCTGGGTCGACACCGACTTCGCTCTGGTCCGTGGCCTGCACCAGGGCTACCCGAAGAAGCTCGGGTCGATCCACCAGACCAGGCCGCACCCGTTCGGCCGCGCCGCCCCCCGGATCGGGCCCGGCGGGCGGTTCGCGGGCACGCTGGCCGCCGCCGACCGGCGGCTTGCCCAGGCGGTGGTGACTCTGCGCGAGCAGTCCCCGGACAACGGGTTCGTCAACGCCCACCCGATGGCGCACCACCGGTGGATGCCCTCGATCGAGAAGGGCGCGCCCGACTCGCTGGACGAACTGGTCGCATCGGGCAGCGCCAGCGTCGAAGCCGGCCCGGCCTGGCGCGGCGACGCCACCCTGGAGCTGTTCGGCTCGCCCACCGAGGAACTCGCCCGCCTCGAGATCCGCGAGATCATTGCCGGCTACTACCGGCAGGTCGGCGTCACCTGGAACGGCGGCCGCCTGCTCGCCCAGCGCGGCGTCCCGGTCTGACGGGAAGGCCCAGCCAGCCCCAGCCGGTCAGGTCCTGATGATCAGGTAGGCCACTGTGACCGGCGGCGACGCGGCCCGGGCGAGGGTAATGGTGATCTTGCCGGCCGAGGCGGCGGCGTTCTTCACCGATGCCGGCCCGCTGCCCTGGACGGTCGCCAGGACGGAGTCACTGGACAGCACGTGGGGCACGGTGACCGTGACCTTCGAGGCATGCGCCTTGACGGTCGCCTTTCCCGCGGTGGAGAACTTGGCGAACCCCTGCACGCTCAGGGCGAGGCCGCCCCCGGCCTGGGTGCCGGCCAGCACGCCGGGGACGGCGGCGGAGGTCGAATCGCCGAACACGCCGGCGGATTCCTACGCCGAGCTCGGCCTTCGCTTCGACCAGGCCAGGGTCCTGCTCACCCTCGGAAGGGCGGAGCGCCGGCTGAAGCGGTGGGCCGCCGCGCGGCGCTCGCTCGAACTGGCGGCCGCGGCCTTCGATGAGATCGGTTCCACCGGATGGTCCGCACGCGCCCGCTCCGAGATCGGCCGCATCGGCGCCCGGCGGCCCGGCAGGGCCGGTGAGCTGACCCCGACCGAGCGCCGTGTCGCTGAGCTCGCGGCCACGGGCCGGTCGAACAAAGAGATCGCCCGGTCCCTGTTCGTCACCATCAACACAGTCGAGGGCCACCTGTCGCACGCCTACGCCAAGCTCGGCGTCCGCTCCCGGGCCCAGCTTGCGCACCGCCTGGGCGGCCAGGGAGCCCCCGGGGCCGCTCGCGAACGCTAGACGCCCTGGCCCGCGGCCGAGATGCGTTCTGGCCGGCGTGCCTCCGGCCCCTTGACCGTGCGGCGGCGCCACGCTGTATTTTGGTGCAAGTATTTTGGGTCCAAACGACCTTCGGGTGGTGATCCCCGTTGCCGGCAAGCACGGCGCGCGTGGCTGGTGTCGCGGTCGACACCCGTCACTGGATCGGTGGCCGCCGCGTCACCTCCCCACGGACGTTTACCGACATCTCGCCGATCGACGAAGAACCGGTTGCCGAGATCGCCCGGGGCGGCGAAGCCGAGGTCGCAGCGGCGGTTCAGGCGGCACGTGATGCCTTTCCCGGGTGGGCGGCGACGCCGCCGGCCGGCCGGGCCAGGGCGCTGCAGGCGATCGCCGACGGCGTGCAGGCGCGCATCGAGGACCTGGCGCAGGTGGAGACCCGGGACAACGGAGCGCTGCTGGCGTCGCACCGGCGCAGCGTGATGCCGCGCGTCGCACACAACTTCCGGTTCTTCGCCGACTGGCTCGGCCACCTCGACGGCGGGGACCTGGAGATCTCCGGCCACCGCGAGGAGGTTTCCTGGGACCCGGCCGGGGTCACCGCGGTGATCACGCCGTGGAACGCCCCGCTCATGCTGGCGACCTGGCGCATCGCCCCCGCGCTTGCCGCCGGGAACACGGTGGTCGCCAAGCCGCCGGAGTGGGCGCCGCTGACCGCCAGCCTGCTCGCGGACATCACCCACGAGGCCGGGCTGCCCGACGGCGTGTTCAACGTGGTCCAGGGCCTCGGCGCGGAAGCGGGGGCGCCGCTGGTCGCGCACCCGGACCTGGCCAGGGTCGCGTTCACCGGCTCGGTGCCGGCCGGCTGGCTGGTCGCGGCGGCTGCCGGCGCCCGGCTCACCCCGGTGTCGCTGGAACTGGGCGGTAAGTCGCCGCTGATCGTGTTCGGCGACGCCGATCTGGACCTGGCCGTAGGCCACGCGGTCGGGCAGTTCGACAACGCCGGGCAGGTGTGCCTGGCCGGCACCAGGCTGCTGGTGGACGAGGCGATCGCCGGGGAGTTCACCGCCCGGTTCGCCGCCCGTGCCGCGGTGCTGCGCCAGGGCGACCCGCGCGACGAGGCCACCGACATCGGGCCGAACATCTCCCGCGCCCATCTCGACCGGGTGGACGGGTACGTCAAGCGGGCTATCGCGGCCGGGGCGCGGCCACTGCTCGGCGGGGCGGTCAATCCCGCGCTCGGCGGGCTCTACTACCAGCCCACGCTGCTCGGCGGGGCGAAGCCCGGCGCGGAGATCCTCACCGAGGAGGTGTTCGGCCCGGTGCTCACCCTGCAGACCTTCGCGAGCGAGGACGAGGCGGTGGACCTGGCGAACAGCACCCGGTACGGGCTGGCCGCGACGATGTTCACCGGCGACCGTGACCGCGCTGAGCGGCTGTCCGCCCGCCTTGTCGCCGGGACCGTGTGGGTGAACTGCTTCTTCGTCCGCGACCTGCGGGCGCCGTTCGGTGGCGCGGGCCAGTCTGGCGTCGGCCGCGAGGGCGGCACCTGGAGCTTTGACTTCTACAGCGATGTGAAGAACACCGTCTACGCAGGACAGGGGTGGCGCCCCAATGGATGAGCGCTGTGGGTGAGGTTGCCGGGGCGGGGCTGCTCGCCCATGTCCCAACGATCATGCTGCCGTACGCCGAGCGGCTCGAACTCAACGAGGGCAAGGAGATCAGCCTGGTCCCTGGCCTGGAACGGCTGCGGGCCGAGGTGTTCGAAGTGCTCGGCTACGACACGGTCGTGGTGCTCGACTCGCACTGGCACACGACCGTCGAGTTCGTCGTGTCCGCCCAGGCCACGCGGGCCGGGCTGTTCACCTCCGACGAACTGCCGCGCGGCATGTGCCGGGTCCCCTACGACTGGCCGGGCGACCCGGAACTCGCGCACGCCATCGCCGCCCAGGCCGGTGCGCACGGCACCTGGATCACCGCCATCGACGACCCCTGCCTGCCCACCCACTACGCCACCGTCAACCTGTGGCACTACCTCGGCCGGGGCCTGGGCAAGCGGTGGATCTCGGTCAGCATCGCGCAGACGGGCGACACCGAGGACTTCCTGCGCGCGGGCCGGGCGCTCGGCGCGGCCATCGAAGACACCGGCCGCGCGGTACTGCTTGTCGCGTCCGGGGCCATGTCGCACACGTTCTGGTCACTACGGGAACTGCGCGCGCACGAGGCCAGCGACACGGCGCACATCAGGACCGCGGAGGCGAGGGCGGCGGACACCGAGCGGATCGCGTGGCTGGAGGCTGGCGATCACGCCCGGGTGATCGCCACGATGCCCCAGTTCCTGAAGTACCACCCGGAAGCGCGATTCGCGCATTACCTCATGATGGTCGCCGCGCTGGGCGAGGGCAGTGTGACCGCCCCGGCGCGGCCGTTCAGTGACTATGAAAATTCCGTGGGCACAGGCCAGATTCACCTGTGGTTCGACCGGCCCGCGGCAGGCTGGTCCTCATGACCGAATACCGGAGAATCCTGCTGGACGGCGCCGCCGTCACGGTCCGCCGCGACGGAGGCGGCCTGGTGGCGGGGGATGGGCGCCGGGTGGCGGCGGGCGAGGCGGTGCATCTGCCCCCGGTGGTGCCCACCAAGATCGTGGCGGTGCACCTCAACCATCACAGCCGGGTCGCCGAGTTCGGCGCGAAGCTGCCCGCGGCGCCGACGTACTTCCACAAGCCGGTTTCCGCGCTGGTCGGCCACGGCGGCGCGGTGGTCAGGCCGGCGAACTGCAAATACCTCAACTACGAGGGTGAGGTGGCCATCGTGATCGGCCGCACCTGCCGCGGTGTGCCAGCAGCGGAGGTGGGCGACTACATCGCCGGGTACACGATCGCCAACGACTTCGGCCTGCATGACTTCCGGGACACCGATGCCGGCTCGATGCTGCGGGTCAAGGGCTCGGACACGATGGCCCCGCTGGGCCCGGGCCTGGTCACCGGCTGGGACTTCCACGGCAAGCGGCTGCGCACCTACGTCAACGGCGAACTGGCTCAGGACGGCTCCACCGACGAGATGCACTGGGACATGCACTACCTGGTCGCCGACATCGCGCGCACGATCACGTTGTTCCCGGGAGATGTGCTGCTGTCCGGCACCCCGGCCAACTCGCGCCCGGTCCAGCCCGGCGACGTGGTCGAGGTCGAGGTCGACGGGCTGGGCCGGCTGCGGAACCACATCGTCGCCGGGCCGCTGCCGGTGCCCGCCGAGGTCGGCGCGCAGCCGACGGAAAGCGAGGAGGTCATCTCGACCGCGCTGGGCGGGGACTGGGAGTTCCGTGGCATCCGCCCGCCGCACCGGCCCGGATAGGGGTTCTGTGATGCCAGCCCCGCGGATGTGCCTGATCCTCAGCGAGAACTGGACCATGACGTGCGGCCGGGACCTGCCGCGCCTGGTGCGCTGGGCGCGGGAGGCCGAGGATGCCGGGTTCGACTCGGTGATGGTCAGTGAGCACATCGTGCTCGGCCCGGCCGCCGGGGCGAACGGGATCATGGTCAACCCGCGCGATTATGCCCTGCCGGGAAACCAGGACCTGGCGACGCCGTGGCCGAGTTCGGTGGTCGTGCTGTCCGCGGTCGCGGCGGTGACCACCAGGATCCGGCTGGTCGCCAGCGCGGTCATCGCGCCGCTGCGGCACCCACTGCTGATCGCGCGCGAACTGGGCTCACTCGACCTGCTCAGCGGCGGCAGGCTGGTCGTGCAGCCGACCGTGTCCTGGCTGGAGGACGAGTACACGGCGCTGGGGGTGCCCTTCCACCAGCGGGGCGACCTGCTCGATGAGCATCTGGCGGCGTGGCAGGTGCTGTGGCGGGACACGCCGGCCTCGTTCCCGGGCAAGCACTACTCGTTCGCCGACGTCTACTTCGAACCGAAGGCGTTCCGGCCGAAGGGCCCGCAGTTGTGGCTGGGTGGCGCGAGCCTGCACCGGCGGATGCTGGAGCGCATCGTGGCCTATGGCGACGGGTTCAACCCGCTCGGCCGCCCGGCCCCGGAGGAGATGGCCGCTCTGGCGGCTGCGTTGCGGGCGGCGGGCCGGGATCCGGGCGGTCTGGAACTGGTCGGCGGTACCCGTGCCGTCTTCCCGGACCCGGACGGCGTGGCCGATCTCGGTCAGGCCCTGGCCACGATCCCGCCGCAGGCCGACGCGGGGTTCACCACGTTCTGCATCAAACCGTCCCAGTTCACCGACGATCCGGCGGGCGTAGGCCGGCTGTGCCGGGAGATCATCCGCCGGGTGGAGGGGATGCTGCGCTAGCCGCCCTGCTCCCGGGCCGGCCACCGGCTGGGCCAGCGGGCCGGCCGGCGACCGGGTTAGCGGCCTGACGGCGGCTGGGTTAGCGGGCGGGCATCCCGGCCGCGGCGTGAATGCTGTCCCTGGCCAGCCGCCAGGCCTCTTCGAGCGCGGGCAGCCTGGCGAGCCGTAGCGGGTGGCTTTCGGGCAGGTCATGGTGGATGTGCCGCTCCCGCGACAGCACCACGGCGAGGTTGACCAGGTAGGCGTTGCGGTGGCCGGTCTCGGCGATCAGGGCCTCGATGTGGTCCGCGGTCGCGGGGGAGGAGGCCAGCAGGATCTGCAGCATCGCCAGGTCGAAGCCGGGCAGGAACAGGCCGGTGAACTCCCAGTCGAGCAGCGCCCACTCGCCGTCCGGCGTGCTGATGATGTTGCCAGGGAGCGGGTCGCCGTGGTTGAGCTGGCTTGGCCGGTCGCACCGGGCCAGCAGGCGGTCGAGCGCGAGCCAGTCGCTATCGGCGAAGTACCCGGCGGCATGGTAGCGCGCGATGCGGTCGCGGTATCCGAACACGGGCCCGAACCTGCCGGGCAGCGGCCGCCAGTCGTGCAGCGTGCGGATGAGCCTGGTGGTGGCGTAAACCTCTTGCTCGGTCAGCGGGCGCTCGGGGTAGCGGCCGGTGTCCAGCGGGGTCCCCTCCAGCCGTTCGATGACCATGATGCTCTCGCCGTCGGTGTGCAGCAGGCGGGGGACGCGCACCGGCGGGGGATGCTCGGCAAAGATCCGGTACACGTCGATCTCGTGCCGCTGCCGCAACCGCCACAACGGGTCGGTGTCGCCCGGCATCTTGATCACTACCGGCTGTTCGCCGACGTAGCCGCCGGCCAGCACGGACTTGCCGCCATGGCGCAGCACGTGGTCGATGCGAAGTCCGGGGCACTGGACGGTGAGCGCGGCCAGCAGGCCCGGATTCAGGCCGGGCGGTGCGGGCGAGGCGTGGACCGGGTTCCCTGGCGGGTCACCGGGGATGAGGCTGGCGGCCGGGTCAGCGAAGAGCGGATCCCCGAGGGGGTCGCCGGGCAGCAAGTCCGCGGGCGGGGCGGGCAGGAAACTACCGCCCGGGCCGTCGGGCGGTCTCCTGCGCCGGCCGCCCCATCGAGGCTTGCCGCGGCGTGGGCTGGCGCGGTGGGGCTTGCCGGGCAGGCCGGCGGCGCGGGGACCGCCGAGCGTGCCGCTAGGTATCGGGCTAGCGGATATCGGGCCCTTGGGTGGGTCGCTGGATATCAGCCTGCCGTATGGATCGCTTGGTACCAGGCCCCCGGACGGCGGCATCAACATTGACGGTCCCTCCCTGGCGCTCGCGTCCGGTAACCGGCCTCGGGGTCACCGCGTGGTTCCGTCATGCAGTCGGACAGGACGGCGGGTGCTCGTCACTGCCCGGAACGGTGGTCCCTGTCGCCAGGCCAGGTGCTCCCGGTGCCGCGGGTCGCTGACGATCGGGGCGGGGCGTCAGCCAGAGCCGGAAACTCACTGAGGGTCGAGGGGCCGATCCGGTAGTGATAATCGGATGCTCGACCAAGCTGCAGCGGCTGTAAAGAGCCCATGGGCCGATAATGTGCTTTTTGACCTGTAGCCGAGATCCTTTTGGCCGGCCGGGCGGCGGCCGCGGGGCAGCGATGTGGCCCCCGTGCCGGCCTGGAACCGGCCCGCCTGCCGGCGTTTACACCACTGGCGCAAGCGTGTGAACTGGACCGCAGCGAGTCCGGCCATTGCTGGGAGAGGAGCCAGGGCAGTGAGCGATCAGGAAATGTCGCTGCACGCAGCGATACTCGGCGGCGGCGCAGAGGGCTATCGCGTCGCGCGGATGCTCGAAGGCTTACTGATGGCCCAGGTCGCGCTGGCGCTGGACCGGATCCTGCCCTGGCGCATCCTGGAGTTCCAGCACAAGCCCGGCTGAGCAGTGGAGGGGTTGGCGACATGTCCTTTAGCGGATGGCCGGAAGACGCCCTGGACTTCTACGAGGGCTTGGAGGCCGACAACTCGAAGACGTACTGGACCAGCCGGAAGGTCGTCTACGAGGAGAAGGTCCTGCGCCCGATGAACGAACTGCTCGAAGAGCTCGGGCCGGAGTTCGGCGAGGGGAAGATCTTCCGCCCGTACCGCGATGTCAGGTTCAGCAAAGACAAGTCGCCGTACAAGACCCAGATGGGCGCCAGGCTGGGCCGTGGGTACATCCAGTTCTCCGCCAAGGGTCTGGCGGTCGGCGACGGGATGTACGGCATGGATCCCGACCAGCTCGACAGGTACCGCCAGGCGGTGGCGAACGATACGACCGGCACCGAGCTGGAACGGGTGATCACCGGGATCGAGCGGCACGGGTACGGCGTGCACGGGCGTGACAGGCTGAAGTCCGCGCCGCGCGGCTACCCAGCCGATCATCCCCGCATCGGGTTGCTGCGCTACAAGGGCATCGTCGCCTGGATGGAGTGGCCGGTGGAGCCCTGGCTGGAGACCGCGGCGGCCAAAGACCGCATCGCCGGCTTCCTGCGGGCGACCGCGCCGCTGGGCGTCTGGCTGGACGCGAACGTTGGCCCTGGTGGGCAGCCTCCGGCCTGACTTGCCCGTTTTCATGATCCGTTCGGATTTCGACTTCATAGGGGGATTGGCAGGCCAACTCCGAAATCACCAGCCGGGTCGGCCCAGGCTCACCGCCTGGCCATCGAGTGGACTGCTGACCTGTGGCAGTCAGATCAACCGGTGGTAGTCGCCGCCGGGGCGGCGCGGGGCCCCTGCCGCAGCACAGCCCTGCGGACCGCCCAATGCCGGCTGGCCCAGCGCGCGCCGGCGCCGCAGACCACCGCCAGGACAAGCAGCAGCCAAAGGGCGTGATGACCCGGCCTGGCCCCCGCGACCAAAAGGACAACAGCAACGCTGGACGCGACGCCCATCGCAAAACCCTTCACCAGGGCACGGCGGTTCCCCGGCTCCACCGGGCGTGCCCGGGGGGTGCTGGCTGCCAGGCGCTCATCAACACGGGCGGCTATCTCCTGGTCAACCTTCTCAAGGAACGAGGCTACGACCGCGTCGCTGTACTCGGGGCCTAGCTCATGGTGCGCGCCGGCCGCGGCGCGAATGTCCTCCGGGGACAACGGCGAAGTACCCATGAGGGCAGACTAACTCCGACGGCCACGTCCAAGGCCCTGCCACACGCAGCGATGTCGATTACGGCGGGATCGGCGGGTCTGGGTTGCTGCGGTCTGGGTGGGCTGGCGGGGAATGTGTGATCGGGTAACCTGGTTGACGGTTTCAGGCACCTCGTTCGGTGAGGCGTCGACACGAACACAGGCCACTGGTCCGATGGCGTCGAGAGACGCCCAGGGTCAGGACAGGTCTCCCCGGCCTAAGGGGTGACCCAAAGTGGCTGCGCCTTCGGGTGCTACGTCGGGTCGTGCTAAAGCTCTGACGAGTAGGGGTGCGCGCCGGATTGGCCGGCGGCCTCCCCTTGTGCGCCGAAAGGCTGACACCCGCGTGTGTCCCGACCGGAGGAGGCGAGACATGGATAGCAGTAGACCGGGCCATCAACGGGCCCCCATTCAGCCGTGTTCGTCTTCATCCGGCATGCGGTAGCCGCCCGCCTGCGTACCCCATCACTCGCTTGAGTGCTGCGCGCCAGCTGGCGCGGCGGTGACGCGTGCCTCCTTCAGATACCCCGCCGGGGAGAGGGAGGGATTGTCATGACCACAACGACCACGACGCTGCGCAGCGCTGTCCTTGATGACCAGCACGTCGGCGACATCCGCGGCGCGCTCGGCACCATCCGGGCCGGCGACATCTCACCCCGGCGCAGCCGGTCGGCTCATCTCAAGACGCTGCTGGCGATCGTCGGCCCCGGGCTGATCGTCATGGTCGGCGACAACGACGCCGGCGCGTTCGCCACCTACGGGCAGGCCGGGCAGAACTACGGCACCCGGCTGCTGTGGACATTGCTCTTGCTGGTACCGGTCCTTTACGTGAACCAGGAAATGGTGCTGCGCCTCGGCGCGGTGACCGGGGTCGGGCACGCCCGGCTCATCCTCGAGCGGTTCGGCAAGTTCTGGGGCGCCTTCAGCGTCATCGACCTGTTCCTGCTCAACGCGCTGACGCTCATCACCGAGTTCATCGGGATCACCCTGGCCGCCGGTTACCTGGGCCTGCCGAAGATCGCGGCGGTCGCCCTGGCGGCCGCCGTGGTGGTCGGCACCGCGTTCACCGGCAGCTTCCGGCGGTTCGAGCGGATCGCGGTGGCGTTCTGCGCGGGCAGCCTGCTGCTGATCCCCGTCTACGTCCTCGCCCACCCCCGTGTCACCCAGATGGCGCACGACTTCGCCGTCCCGCAGTTGCCGGGCGGTGCCGGGCAGCTGTCCACCGTGATGCTCTTGATCATCGGCATCGTGGGCACCACGGTCGCCCCGTGGCAGCTGTTCTTCCAGCAGAGCTACGTCATTGACAAGCGGATCACCCCGCGGTTCATCCGCTACGAAAAGGCCGACCTGTGGCTCGGCATAGGCGTGGTGGTCGCCGGTGCCGCCGCCGTCATGGGCGCCACCGCGGCCGCATTCGCCGGCACTCGTGGCTTCGGGCAGTTCACCGACACCGCCGCCCTGGCCTCCGGGCTGCAGGCTTACGCCGGCCGGGCCGCCGGGGTGCTGTTCGCGGTCGCGCTGCTTGACGCCTCGGTCATCGGTGCGTTCGCCGTCTCGCTGTCCACCGCGTATGCGATCAGTGACGTGTTCGGAATCAACCACTCGCTGCACCGCGGCGTGCGGGGTGCCAAGGGGTTCTACGGGGTCTACGCCGGGCTGATCGCCGTGGCGGCAACGATCGTGCTGATCCCGGGCTCCCCGCTCGGGCTGCTGACCGAGGGCGTGCAGGTGCTGGCCGGCGTCTTGCTGCCCAGCGCGAGCGTGTTCCTGTTGCTGCTGTGCAACGACCGTGCGGTGCTGGGCCCCTGGGTCAACGGCCGCAAGACCAACATGTTCACCGCGGCGGTCGTGGCCGTCCTGGTATCGCTGTCGGTCATCCTGACCGCCTCGGTGCTGTTCCCCGGCATCACCTCGCGACAGATCATCGACATCATTGCAGGCTGTGGCGCCGCCATGGTCCTGGCCGCCGGCTACGCGCTCGCCCGGGGGATGCCAGCCGGCGTACGGGCTGGCGGGGCGGCCGCTGCGCTGGCCGGCCTGCCGGCCGACCGCACCGGGCGAGAGAGCTGGCGGATGCCGCCGCTGGCCATACTGCGCCGGCCAGCTATGTCCACCGGCCGCAAGATCGGCATGTCGGCGCTGCGGCTCTACCTCGCCGTCGCGATGATCCTGGTCATTGCGCGGATCGTCCAGCTCGCCATCGGGCACTGACCGTGCTGCCGGGCGGGCCGGGGCGGCCAGTGGCCACCCCGGCCCGCAAGCGTGTCACGGTGCACCCGCCGTCCTGCCAGGCCGGCGGTCAGAGTGTGCCCGAGGCCACCGCCCGCGTGATCCACGGGATCACCTCGTCGAGCATCCGGTCCAGGGAGGTGCTCGCCTCGAAGCCGAGCATCCGCTTGGCTTTCTCCGTGGACGGCACCCGGTGCTGGACGTCGTTGGCGAAAGGCTCGTCGTGAACGACGTGCAGTGGCACATCCGGGCCCTTGATCTTGCGCCAGATGAGCTCGGCGAGTTCCATAACCGTGGTGGACTCGCTGGTGGAGAGGTTGAAGTCCTCGCCCAGCGCGTCCGGGTGCTCCATCGCGGTCACGATGCCGCTGGCCAGGTCACCGCCGTAGGTGTAGTGGCGCACCTGCTTGCCATTGCCCAGGATGTGCAGCGGATCCTGGCCCTTGACCACCTTCTGCACCAGGTCGGGGACCACGTGGCTCATGGCGAGCCGGACGTTCCCCGACATGATCTCCTCGTCGCCAAGCGCCCGGCTCTCGCCGATCCCGACGCAGTTGAACGGCCGGACGATCGTGAACGGCAGCTTGTACTGGTCCCACGCGGCCTGGGCGAAGTACTCGACGGCCAGCTTCTGGAAACCGTAGGAGGACACGGGGGGCGGGATCTCGCGCTGCTGGCCTTCGTGCGAGGGCCACTGGCTAGCGCTCTCAAAGACCATCGACGATGACAAATAGGTGACCTTGCGCAGCTTCCCCCTGGCGTGGGCCTTGATGGCCGCATCGCACGAGGCCGCGATGATCCGTTCGTTCGTGGCCAACAGATCGTAGGCATAGGTGTGGAAGTAGGAGATGCCGCCGATCATCGCCGCGCCCGCGATGAAGTGGTCGCACGAAGCCAGCAGCTCGCTGACCAGTTCCACGTCCCTGGCATCGCCCTCGACCAGCCGGTAGGACGGGTTGCCGTCGTAAGACTTGGCGACCCTGCCGTACTTAGAGAAGTTGTCCAATCCGACCACCGCGTAGCCGCGGCGGAGAAGTTCCTCGACGACGTAGCCCCCGATAAAGCCGGCCGAGCCGCTTACCAGAACCTTCTCCATCATCTGCCTTTCGTATCCGGGTTCGTCTCGTCGGTATGAGCGCTGTTCTTGTCCTTGCTGCTGCGGGACCTAACCTCTTCGGCGGTCAGACGGCCGCCGAAGGCGAACCGGTACCAGCGCAGGTATTTGGGAATCCACTCGGCGACCTTGAAGTTCGATACCCCGGTCGGCCGGTCGAGCCAGATGGTCGGGATCTCGGCCACCGGGAGGCGCAGCCGCTTCGCCTTGGCGGTCAGTTCGATCCCGATCTCGAAGCCGTCGCGCGAGTCGATGCCGACCTCACGGACGAAGCTCGTCGAGTAAGCCTTGAACGAGTTGGTCGCGTCACGCGTGCCGATCCGGGTGAACATGCGCAGCGAACGGCCGGCCGTTCGCGACAGCACGCCTTTGAGCACCGGCCCGCCGACCTGCTGCCCGCCGGCCATGTACCGCGACGCCGCCGCGACCGCGACGCCCCGCTCCACCAGCCTGGCCAGGTCGTCGATCTGCCTGGGATCGTCGCAGCCGTCGGCCATCGTCACCACGGCAACCGGCGCCACCGCCGCCGCGATGCCGTAGCGGATCGCATTGGCGGGACCACGGCCGTAGGTGTTGACCACGCAGCGCAGCCTGGGTTCCTTGTCCGCATAGTCGCAGACCACTTTGACGGTGGAGTCGCTCTCGTCGTCGACGACGACCAGTACCTCACAGGACAGCCGCACCGACTCGAACAGGCGGTCCAGCACCGGCACGATCTGCTCACCCTCGTTGTATGCCGGGATGATGATCGAAACGCGGGGCTCACCCACAGTCACACAACGACTCCCTTGCCGCGTACGTTCCAGATGTCGGCGATCGGCTTAGCGGTCCGCAGGTCCGCGTACTCGGGGTGCGGAGCCGCGATGATCAGCAGGTCTGCCTCGGAAATCACGTCGGCCAGCGGCTTGAGGTCCGGGTCGGCGGTCACGTACGGGTCCGTGCACAGCACCCGGTCGGCCTTGAACGCCAGGAGCCGCTTGAGCTTGTACGCGAGGCTGGCCCTGATGTCGTCGGACCCGCCCTTGAACGCCATCCCGAGGACGCCCACCGTCATCGAAGCCAGGTCGAAACGCTGCTCCAGGCGGGCCACCAGGTAAAGCGGCAGCCCTTCGTTGATGGTCATCGCGGTATGCCCGAGCGTGAAGTTGTTGTTGTTGAACGCGGCCAGCTGCATCGTGTCCTTGAACAGGCACGGCCCGGCGGCAAATCCCGCGCCCGGCATGTCGGCGGCGCGCGGGTAGTCCAGGGCGAGACCCTGCCGGATGCGCTCGAAATCCAGGCCGCGATCGTTGGCCATCATGTACAGCTGGTTCGCGGTGGCAAACTTGATGTAGCGCCAGACGTTGGTGAACAGCTTGGCCAGCTCGGCCTCTTCCGGGGTCATCGGCACCAGCGTCGAGGTGAGCCTGGCGAACAGCTTGCTGGCCCGTTCCAGGCCGCGGGCGCTGCGGCTGGACACGATCTGGGGGAGCTCGAACAGCTCGGTCATGGCCTTGCCCTCGGCGATGCGCTCCGGGCAGAACGCCACGTCCATCTCGACACCGAGGCCGGCCACCATCTTCTCCACCCGGGCCGTCACGCCGGGGTAGACCGTGCTGCGCAGGATAAGGATCTGGCCATCGGCCAGGTGGCTGGCGCAACTGGCCAGGGCGTTGGGGACCGCAGCCTGGTCGGGCTCGAGGTTCTCCCCGACCGGCGTGCCGACGACCACGATCACATGCTCGCCGCTGCCCACCATGGCCGGATCCGCCGACGCCTCAAGCAGGCCCGCAGCGACCACGCGCTCCAGTTCGGGACCGGCTCCTGGCTCCGCAAAGGGCATCGTGGCCGAGTTCACCTGAGTGACCGACGCCTCGCTGATGTCGAAGATCCCCACCCGCAGGCCACGTGAGGCGAAGGCGATGGCCAGCGGCAGGCCCACGTGCCCGCACCCACCGATCACCACTACGTCGCGGTCGAAGCCACGGGAGTGGGACGACTCAGCCACCGGGTCACCTCCGGTTGGTAGGGAATTTGGGCGGACATTGGCCGGCTCCAAAGGGGACAGCCACCGGCAAGCCCGAACGCATCCTAGCAACTACCAGTCACGTGACCGGCCAGAACTGCGCCGGAGTTCAGCGGAACATGCCCGGGGACCGGGAACCGATGCCCCCGCTGCATTAGTTAGCGGTCACAATATTAACGATCCTTTGGCGAACGATGACCAACCGTCGCACAGTCGTATGCGCTGTGTGACGTCCGTAGTCGGCATGGCCGGTAACGATTGTGTGTATCTCGTCCTCATCCGCATCCGCGGGGACCGTGACCGTGAACCGGGTCTTTCCGTTGATCTGTACCGGAATGTCATGGAGCCGCTCCGCGGCGAGTTCGGCGTCCGCCTCCGGGAAGGGGGCGTACGTGAGCGACTCGGTGTGGCCGAGCCGCTGCCACAGTTCCTCCGCGATGTGCGGGGCCAGCGGCGCCACCATGAGCACCAGCGGCTCGGCGACGGCGCGGGACAGCGCCTGGTCCGCCGCGGCGGTCTTCGCGGCGTGAGAGGTCAGCTCCATCAGCCGCGCGATGGCGGTGTTGTAGCGCAACTGCTCGAAATCCCGGCGCACCACCATGATCGTCCGGTGCAGCAGCCGCAGCGTGCCGGAGTCGGGAACCTCGTCGCTGACCCGCACCGCACCGGTTTCCTCATCGATCATGCTGCGCCACAGCCGCTGCAAGAACCGGTAGACGCCCACAATGTCGCCGGTCCGCCAGGGCCGGTCGGCGCCCAGCGGGCCCATGGCCATCTCGTAGAGCCGCAGCGTGTCAGCGCCGTAGCTGGCGTAGATGTCGTCGGGGCTGACGCCGTTCTTCAGGCTCTTGCCCATCTTCCCGGCCCGCCGGGTGACGGGCCGGCCCCGGTAGCTCAGGGCACCGCCGGCCGCCTCGGTGACGCCTTCGGCCGGCACGTACATGCCCCGCTCGTCGGTGAACGCGTCGGCCAGGATGTACCCCTGGTTGACCAGGCGCCGGAACGGCTCGGCCGAGGATACGTGCCCCAGGTCGTACAGCACCTTGTGCCAGAACCGCGCGTACAGCAGGTGCAGTACCGCGTGCTCCACCCCGCCCACATAGAGGTCGACGCCACCGGCTCCGTCCGGCCCTCCCTCCGGCGGCCGCATCCAGTAGCGCTCCACCTCCGGGTCAACGAACGCCCGCTCGTTGGCCGGGTCGAGGTAGCGCAGGTAGTACCAGCAGGACCCGGCCCACTGCGGCATGGTGTTCAGCTCGCGCCGGTAGTGCTGAGGGCCGTCGCCCAGGTCAAGTTCCACGCTGGCCCAGTCGTGGGCCCTGGCCAGCGGCGGAACCGGCTCCCGGCCCGCCTCCCCGTCCCGCTCCACTGCGCCGGCTGGTTCGGGCTTGATGTCGGCCAGGTCCGGCAGCCGGACCGGCAGGGCCGCCTCGGGCAGCGCGAAGGCAAGCCCACGCGCGTCGTACACGATGGGGAACGGCTCGCCCCAGTACCGCTGCCTGGAGAACAGCCAGTCACGCAGCCGGTGGGACCGGGCGCCGTGGCCGGTGCCGTGTGCTTCCAGCCAGGCGACGGTGGCCGCGATCGCATCGGGCTTGGCCAGGCCGGTGAGCTGCGGCCCTGGCCCGGCGAGGTAGTCGCCGTCTCCGCTGAACGCTTCCGGCCACAGCCCCGGCGGCGTTGCCGCATCGATCCCGTGGCTGGCCAGCCAGTCCGGCGGCGGGGCGAGCACCGACCGTACCGGCAGCCCGAACTCGCGGGCGAAGTCCAGGTCGCGCTGGTCGTGTGCGGGCACCGCCATGATCGCGCCCGTCCCGTACCCGGTCAGCACGTAGTCGGCCAGGAAGACCGGCAGCCGCTCTCCGGTGGCCGGGTTGTCCACGTATGCGCCGGTGAACACGCCGGTCTTGTCGTAGGCCTCGGTGCGCTGCCGGTCCGACAGCCGCCCGGCCGCCTCCTGGTAGGCGGCCACCGCCCGCGCCGGGGTCCAGTCCGCGGCGCCGTCAGCCGAGCCCGGATAGCGCCATGCGGCGGGCGTTCCCTCCGGCCAGTCCGCCGCGGCCAGGTCCGGAACCAGGGGATGTTCCGGGGCCAGGACCAGGTAGGTAGCGCCGCACACGGTGTCCGGGCGGGTGGTGAACACCTCGACCCGCAGATCCGGCCGCCCCGTCACGGGAAACTCGATGGTGCCCCCGTCGCTGGCGCCGATCCAGTTGCGCTGCATCTGCTTGATCGACTCCGGCCAGTCCACCAGGTCAAGGTCGGTCACCAGCCGGTCGGCGAACGCGGTGATCCGCAGCATCCACTGCTTCAGCGGCCTGCGGTAGACGGGGTAGTTGCCGATGTCGCTGCGGCCGTCGGCGGTGACCTCCTCATTGGCCAGGACCGTGCCGAGGCCGGGGCACCAGTTGACCGTCTCGGTCGCCAGGTAGGCGAGCCGCAGGCCGGCCAGCACCTCGTGCCGCTCCACGTCGGTCAGGTCTTGCCACGCCCGCCCGTCCGGCGCCGTCCGCCGGCCGGTCTCGAACTCGGCGATCAGGTCGGCAATGGGGCGGGCCTCGCCGGTCCGCTCGTCCACCCAGCTGCTGAACAACTGCAGGAAGATCCATTGAGTCCAGCGGTAATAGGACACGTCGGTGGTCGCGATTTCGCGGCGCGTGTCATGACCCAAACCGAGCCGCCGTAGCTGACGGCGCATGTTGGCGATATTTTCCTGGGTGGTCACCTGCGGGTGCTGCCCGGTTTCGATCGCATACTGCTCGGCCGGCAGCCCGAACGCGTCGTATCCGAACGTATGAAGGACGTGATGACCGGTCATCCGCAGGTAGCGGGCATACACGTCGGTGCCGATGTAGCCGAGCGGATGCCCCACGTGCAGGCCGGCGCCGCTGGGATAGGGAAACATGTCAAGCACGTAGAACTTGGGCCGCCCGGCCATCGCCGCGAACCGGCCGACGAGCGGCCCGGCCGGGTTGGGCGAGTCGAACGTGCCGTGCTCCGCCCAGTGCCGCTGCCAGCGCGCCTCGATCTCGTTGGCCAGCCGCGCGTCGTAGCGGAACGGTGGCTGCTCGGCCGGGGCCGCGGCGGCGGCGGTAATCGTCTGCTGTGGCTCACGCTGCTCCATGACATCCTCGCGGGCGCTCAGTGCTGCTGCTCAGGCGACGAATGAACGTCGGGAAATTTAGGGTAGCCGCGTTGCGAGAGCCGGCAACGCGGCTAGGTAAGCAGCAGGCTGAACACTTCGGCCACGCATCAAGGATACCAGGAATTGAGCCAGGCCGCCCGTGGTAAATTGCTGCGCCAAAGCACCGCCATTTGCGCGAGCGCCATTTCTTCTGCAGAACGACCTTACGGCGCCCAATCTGACGCCGAGCGCTGAATCGCGGGCCGTGTTCAGCGGCCGAGGTAGGCGAGGACGGCGAGGACGCGGCGGTTGTCGTCGTCGGAGGGCTGCAGGCCGAGCTTGGTGAAGATGGACGAGGTGTGCTTGGCCACGGCCCGCTCGGTGATCACCATCCGCTGGGCGATCGCGGCGTTGGACCGGCCCTCGGCCATCAGCTCGAGCACCTCCCGTTCCCGCGGGCTGAGCCCGCTCAGGTCGCTGTCGTCGGCGTTGCGGGCCAGCAGCCTGGAGATGACTTCGGGGTCCATCGCGGTACCTCCCCCGGCAACCCGGCGCAGCGCCTCGGCGAACTGGGCACTGTCGAAAACCCGGTCTTTGAGCAGGTAGCCGACCCCGCCCGAGCCGTCGGCCAGCAGCTCGCGTGCGTAGATCTGCTCGACGTACTGCGACAGCACGAGCACCGGCAGGCCGGGCACCCGGCGGCGGGCCTCAAGCGCGGCCCGCAGCCCCTCATCGGTGAAGGTCGG
The DNA here is from genome assembly GCA_963813395.1 of uncultured Actinomycetes bacterium. GTDB lineage: Bacteria > Actinomycetota > Actinomycetes > Streptosporangiales > Streptosporangiaceae > DASXKD01. The sequence continues at coordinate 160,470 of CAWEYV010000020.1, read as the reverse complement.
TGGCAGCCTGACATCCACGACGGCGGCATCGGGCCGGTGCTCCTCCACCGCGGCCAGCAGCCCGGCCCCGGTGTCCACCGCCGCCGCGACCTCGAAGCCGTGCGCTTCGAGCATCCGGATCAGGCCGTCCCTCAGAAGGAAGAGGTCTTCGGCGATGACAACTCGCATGGCAGCTCCAAGGTCGCCACGGTAGGCCCGCCCGGCGGGCTGCTCAGGGCGAGTATGCCGTCGAAGGCCGACAGCCGCCGTTCGATGCCGCGCAGGCCTGTTCCCTCGCTCGGGTCGGCGCCGCCCCGGCCGTCGTCGCCGACGTCGATCCGCAGCATGCCGCGCTCGTACCGCATGTCGATCCAGACCTGGTGCGCGCCCGCGTGCTTGGACACGTTGGCCAGCAGCTCACTGACCGCGAAGTAGGCCGCCGACTCGACCGGCGGTGGCGGGCGCCCGGGCACCTCGTTGGTGACCCGGACCCGCATCGGGCTGTCCATGGCCAGCGCCCGGACCGCCTCGCCGATCCCGCGGTCGGCCAGCACCGGGGGATGTATCCCGCGGACCAGATCACGCAGCTCGATGAGGGCCTTGGCCGACGCGTCGCGGGCCTCGAGCAGCAGCGCCCGGGCGGCCGCCGGGTTCTGGTCGAGCACCTGCTCGGCGGCGCCCAGCGTCATGCCCATCGCCACCAGCCGGGCCTGCGCCCCGTCGTGCAGGTCCCGCTCGATCCGGCGGATCTCCGCGGCGCCGGTGTCCACCGCCTCGGCGCGGCTCTCCGACAGGTGCGCCACCTGCTGTTCCAGCGCCGCCTGCTTGGTCGGCGCCAGCATCGAGCGCGCCGACCGGCCGTACCAGCGCAGGAACAGCGGCGCGACCCACAGGCCCAGCGCGATGAAGGCGATGCCGAGCGGCACGCTCAGCGCGGCGGTGAGCCAGCTGGTGACGTGGATGAACGCGTACCAGTTGTTGCCGCCTGCCTGGACGATCGGGTCCCAGTAGGCCGGCATCAGCACGCCGAACAGGCCCCAGCCGACGATTATGGCCGGGATGGCGGGCAGCAACCAGACCAGCAGCGAATCCAGCGTCATCCACGCCAGGTCCCGCCAGGTCGCGGGCTCGGTGACCAGTTGCCCGCTGGCCTGCCCGAACCGCCGCCAGGTGCCGGCCCCGGGGTCGGGCTCCCGGTACGCCCGGTACGGCTCGGCGATGGGTACGCCGCACCACTCGCCGGACAGCCGCCTGACGAGGTTGGCTACCCGCCGCACCGCCAGCAGCGTCGGCGGGATGAACAGCAGTGGGTATACGAAGATCGCGAAGCTCAGCTCCAGAGTGAGCGCGAGTATCAGGCCGGCCTCGGCCAGGACCACGCCAACCAGGGCCAGCCCGCGCACCGAGCCCAGCAGGCCCGCGCCGAGCCAGGAACGACGCTGGCGTGGCGCAATCGAGTTGCCCGGAGCTGCCGTATTGCCCGTCATGGCTGTTAATCCCTTCGCGTCGCGTGCCGCCTACGGCCAGTGTGGCGGCCCGCCGGGCGGGAGCGCAGTGACGCTTGCACCCCAAAACGGGGGTGTATCTAGGTGTACCCGAAGACGCCACTCAGCCGTATGTCCCCGTGCGTGGCGGGCGTCTTAGCGTCGCTGACCGGGCCGGAAAAACCGGCCCGCACAGCGACTATCACGGAGTTGGTCATGGCACACACACGCACGGAGGGGGCGGGCGCCTCAGCGCGGGGGCGGGCGCGAAGCGCGGGGGCGGGAAGAGCAGAGCGCGGGGGCGGGACAAGCAGAGCACGCGCACCGGATTCACCGCGGCAAGGTCTCGCGGCCGCGCTGGGGGGCTGGAGCGCGCGGCACCGCATGATCGCGATCGGGGCCTGGCTGCTGTTCGTCATCGGCGCGACGGTGCTCGGCGGCGCCGCGGGCCGGGCCGGCCTGCCCGGTTACCGGCAGGGCGCAGGTGATTCCGCCCGCGCCGAGCAGGTCCTGTCCAGCGCCAATATCAGCGAGCCAGCCACCGAGCTGGTCCTGGTACGGAGCAGTTCGGCCGCGGTGACCACGGCGTCGGCGGCGTTCCGGCACGCGGTGGGCCGGGCGCTGGCCGGCATTGACCGCACCGGCCTGGCCCGGGGCGTTCAGAACCCCTATGCCGATCATCTGCTGTCGGCCAATGGCCGGGACGCGCTGATCCGGTTCCAGCTGCGCGGCGCCGACTCCACGGTGGGCACGGTGCTCGCCGCGGTCGCCCGGGCCCAGGCGGCCAGCCCCGGCTTCACGATGACCGAGACCGGCGACGCCAGCGCCCAGCAGGCGCTGAACAACAACATCGCTGCGAACTTCAGCCACGCGGAGTGGACCGCCGTGCCGCTTGCTATCGGGGTGCTGCTGGTCGTGTTCGGCGCGCTGATGGCCGCGGTACTGCCCGTGTTGCTGGCGCTCACCGCGTTCATCGGCGCGGTCGGGCTGGCCGACCTGCTCAGCCACCTGGTCGGGATGAACAGCTACGCGAACTCGGTGATGCTGCTGATGGGCCTGGCCGTCGGGGTCGACTATTCGCTGTTCTACCTGTTCCGGGAGCGGCAGGAGCGGGCGGCCGGCCGGGACCGGGCCAGCGCGCTGCAGGTGGCGGCCGCGACGTCGGGGCGTTCGGTGCTGGTCTCCGGCCTGATCGTGATGACCGGGATGGTCGGCATGCTGCTGTCCGGCATGGCCACGTTCCAGGGCCTGGGCCTGGCGGCCATAGTGGTCGTGTTCGTCGCGATGCTCGGCTCGGTCACCGTGCTGCCCGCCATGCTCTCGCTGCTCGGCGACCGGGTGGAACTCGGCCGGATACCGCTGCCCGGCCGGCGGCGCCGGCGTGCGGCCCGGGCGGAGGGCGCCCGCAGCGGCCGGGCGTGGGACTTCATGCTGGGACGGGTACTGGCCAGGCCGGCGCTGTTCGCCGCGGCGTCCGCCGCCCTTCTGCTCGGCCTGGCGGCACCCGCGCTGGGCATGCACACCCAGACGCTGAGTCTGGGCCAGTTGCTGCCGTGGAACAGCTCGCAGGCGTCGGCCATGCGGCAGATCACGGCCTCGTTCCCCGGCGGCCCGGCCCCGGCCGAGGTCGTCGTCAGGGCGCCGGACATCCAGGCGCCGTCGGTGCGGCGTGCCATCGCATCCTTCGAGACCGCGGCGCTGCATGCCGGGGCGCTGCACCAGCCGGTCCAGCTCACCGTGTACCGGGCCGCGAACGTGGCCGAGATCCACGCGCCGCTGCCGGGTAACGGGAGTGACACGGCGTCGGTGGCCGCGCTGACCACGGTGCGGCAGCGGCTGATCCCCCAGGCCTTCGGCCACCTTCGCGGCACCCAGGCGCTGACCGACGGCCAGCTGGCCGCCTCACTCGACTACAACGCCGCGCTGCGCACGGCCGCCATCAGGGCGTTCGCGTTCGTGATGGCCGCCGCGTTCGTGCTGATGCTGGTCTCGCTCGGCTCGGTGGCGATCGCCGCCACCTGCGTGCTGCTTGACCTGCTCTCGGTGGCCGCGGCCTACGGTGTGATGACCGCGATCTTCGTCCACGGCTGGGGGGCGGCGCTGGTGGGCACGCACGCCGTCGGCGCGATCGAGTCGTGGATCCCGTTGTTCCTGTTCGTGATCCTGTTCGGCCTGTCCATGGACTATCACGTGTTCGTGGTGTCCCGGATTCGCGAGGCACATGATCGCGGCATGACCACCGCTCAGGCGGTATCGGCCGGCATCCGGTCCACGGCCGGGGTGGTGACCAGCGCGGCGGTCATCATGGTCGCGGTGTTCGCGGTCTTCGGCTCGCTGTCGATGCAGGACTTCAAGCAGCTCGGGGTCGGCCTCGCGGTCGCCATCGCCCTGGACGCGACCGTGATCCGGGTGGTGCTGCTGCCGTCGGTGATGGCGCTGCTCGGTGACCGCAACTGGTACCTGCCGAGGTGGCTGGCCTGGATGCCGCGGATCACGCATGGCGCGCCGGACCGGGCCGTCCCGGCCGGCCCGGTCGCGGTGCCGGAGCGCGGCGAGGCCTGGCCATCGCGCGCGGGGGTGAACTGATGCGCTGGCGGGCTGACCGCGTGAGCTGGTCGCCGGGCTGATCGCGACGAGCTGACCGCGGTGGATGCGGGGCCGGCCACGGGGGGCCGGTCCCGCCGCCGTGCCGGGTCGCTCAGGTTGGCCGGGTGGCGACGACAACTGTGGCGTTCAGTTCCTCCGACCGCGCCACCCGGGGGATCAGGCCGGCCCGGGCCGCGGCCTCGGCGAGCCGCGGTGCCTGGCCTTCACTGGTCTCGGACAGCAAGTGGCCGCCGGGCGCCAGCCATTGTGGTGCCTGGCCGGCCACCCGCCGCAGAATGTCCAGCCCGTCCGCGCCGCCGTCGAGCGCGACCTGCGGCTCGTGAAGCCGCGCCTCCGGCGGCAGCAGCGCGACCTTATCGGTCGGCACATAGGGCGCGTTGGCGATCAGGATGCCGACCCGGCCACGCAGCGTGGCGGGCAGCGGCTCGTAGAGGTCGCCCTGGTACACCTGGCCGCCGACCGCGGCGACGTTGCGGCGGGCGCACCGCACGGCCACGGGATCGAGGTCGGCGGCATACAGTTCGACCTGGTGCTCCGCTGGCCCTGACCCCACCACGCCGCCCATGGCGATGGCCAGCGCCGCGCCGAGCGCGCCCGAGCCACAGCACAGGTCCAGGATCACGGTCCGGGGCTGGCCTGCCGCCTGGCTGGCGAGCGTGATGGCCTGGCTGACCAGGAACTCGGTACGGCGGCGGGGCACGAAGACGCCGGGGTCCACGGCGATCCGCAGGCCGCAGAACTCGGCCCAGCCGAGCACGTGCTCCAGGGGCTCGCCAGCGGCCCGGCGGTCCACCATGGCGGACAGGTCGGCCAGCGTGGCTGCCGCCGACATGAGCAGCTGCGCCTCGTCTTCGGCGAAGACGCAGCCAGCGGCCCGGAGCCTGGTGACTACTACGGATTCGGAAACGGGTGACACGGAAGCTGGCATAGAAACCTTTCGGGACGCCTCAGGGCGCTCCCTGGCTCCGCTATGCCGGTCGAAACGCACAGCCGTGCGGTGGGAGCACCCGGCCTGATCTGGCAGTAACGGGTCTCACCTCCCGGCTCGTGCGCAGTTGATGACCGCAACACTATCCGAACAAGCCCGCGACGCACAGAACCCGCCTTTGTGCGCAGCCAGGTGGCCGGCCTGGCCCGCCGGGCGGCCTGCTCGGCAGCACCGCGTGCCGATGTCCCCAGCGTGACCAGGCCGGTGTGCGCGGCCGGGGCTACTCGCCGCGGACCCTTTTCACCTCATCGGAGGTCAGCCGGGCAACGACTGCTGCCCGGGTGGCCGGGTCCAGGGCGTCGAGCTGGTCATGGATGTCCTGCACGACCGCCTCGGCCTCCTGATGTTTCTCGCGTAGCTGGAAAGCCGCGAACGCCAAGATTGCGGCGGCAGCCGCCAGCAGCGCCGCCCGGATGATCCGCGTCGGTGAGCCCATGTGTCCGCCTTTCCCCGGTGTCACTGATCGCCAGCAGGGCTGGCCCGCGGCCTCCGAGGGCCCTTTCGGGTATCAACGGCCTGCGTCCTGCCCGTGCCCTTAGGCAGCAAGGGGCACCAGGCTCTTTCCCGCACAGGCTGGGCGTGAATCCTCAGCGGGCTGGGCGGGACGGGTCCCGGGCTTGCATGTCACGGGTTCGGGCCGGGCGGTGGGGCGGTGGATTCGAGGGCGTCTAGGATTTGCTGGCCGTAGCGGGCCAGCTTGGTTTCGCCGATGCCGCTTATCGTGCCCAGTTCGGCCAGCGTGGCTGGGAGTTGCGTGGCGATCTCGCGCAGCGTCGAGTCGTGGAAGATCACATAGGCCGGAACGCCCTGTTCCTTGGCGGCGGCCGCCCGCCACGCCCTGAGCTCGTCGAAGACCGGCGCGGCCTCTGGGGGCATGGCGGCGGCTTCGGCCTTGGCCGCCTTGGTGGCTTTGGCGGCCTTGGGTGGCTTGGCGGGCCGCTCGGGCTCGCGCCGCAGCATGACCGGGCGCTGTTTGCGGAGTACCTGGGCGCTGTCGGGGGTGAGCACGAGCGTGCCGTAGTCGCCCTCCACTGACAGCAGGCCCTGCGCGAGCAGCTGGCGCACGACGCCGCGCCACTCGGTGTCGCGTAGCTCGGTGCCGACGCCGAACACGGTCAGCGTGTCGTGCCGGTGCTGGGTGATCTTGGGAGTGTTCTTGCCGAGCAGGATGTCGATGACGTGCCCGGCGCCGAACTTCTGGTGCCTTTCGCTGCGCAGCCGGTACACGGCGGACAAGAGCTTTTGCGCGGCGACCGTGCCGTCCCACGCCTGCGGCGGCACCGCACAGGTGTCGCAGTTGCCGCACGGCTCGCCGTCCTCGCCGAAGTAGCTAAGGAGCTGGACCCGGCGGCAGCCCACGGTTTCGCAGAGCGCCAGCATGGCGTCGAGGTGAAGGCTCTGACGGCGGCGGTGCGCGTCGTCCCCTCCGGAGGCATCGATCAGCTTCCGCTGCTGGACGACGTCGGCAAGGCCGTAGCTGAGCCAGGCCGTGGACGGGAAACCGTCACGGCCGGCCCGGCCGGTCTCCTGGTAGTAGCCCTCGACGGATTTGGGCAGGTCCAGGTGGGCGACGAAGCGCACGTCCGGCTTGTCGATGCCCATGCCGAAGGCGATCGTGGCGACCATGACCACGCCGTCCTCGCGGAGGAAGCGCGACTGGTTCGCACCGCGGGTGTGGGCGTCGAGCCCGGCGTGATAGGGCAGCGCCACGATCCCGTTCTGCTCGAGGAACTCGGCGGCCTGCTCGACCGAGGACCGCGTCAGGCAGTACACGATCCCGGCGTCCCCGTCGTGCTCGGTGCGCAGGAGTTGCAGCAACTGCCGCTTCGGCTCGTTCTTGGGCACGATGCGGTACTGGATGTTCGGGCGATCGAAGCTCGCCACGAAATGGCGGGCCTGGGCCAGGCCGAGCCGGGTGGCTATCTCGGCGCGGGTGGCCTTGGTCGCGGTGGCGGTCAGCGCGATCAGGGGCACCTGCGGCCAGCGCTCGCGCAGAATGGACAGGGCCAGGTAGTCGGGCCGGAAGTCGTGTCCCCACTGAGATACGCAGTGCGCCTCGTCGATGGCGAACAGCGAGACCGTGCCGCGGTCGAGCAGGCGCAGCGTGGCCTCGCCGCACAGCCGTTCTGGCGCGACGTAGAGCAGATCCAGCTCACCCGCGACGAACTCGGCCTCGACCAGGCGGCGCTCATCGTAGTCCTGGGTGGAATTGAGGAACCCGGCGCGGACGCCGAGGTTCCGCAGCGCGTCCACCTGGTCCTGCATAAGCGCGATAAGCGGCGAGACGACCACGCCGGTCCCGTCCCTGACCAGCGCGGGAATCTGGTAGCACAGCGACTTGCCGCCGCCGGTCGGCATCAGCACGAGGGCGTCCTGGCCGCTGACCAGGTGGTCGATGATCTCCCGCTGGCCGTCCCGGAACGAGTCATAGCCGAAAACGCGGCGCAGCACCTCCGCTGGCTCGGTCATGCCGGTGAGGGGGGAGGCCACCCGGTCACTCTACGAGGATCCGGGCGTCCCGTTGGCGATTGCGGGCCGCGCGGCGGCCGGGGCGGGGCGGGTCGCGCTGAGTCACCCTTCCCGGGTGAGGCGCCTGCCGCAAGATCACCGCAAGCTGAGCGCAAACGTGCGGACGCTCGCTATTGCGACGTCCTGACATGGATGGTGGCCAGATGCAATATCCGCTGCTCGACGCGTTCTTGACGATGCTGTGGTTCTTCCTCTGGGTGCTGTGGCTCTTCCTGCTCTTCTGGATAATCTTCGACATTTTCCGTAGCAAGGACCTGAGCGGATGGGCCAAGGCCCTCTGGCTCATCTTCATCGTCATCCTGCCGTTCCTCGGCGTTTTTGTTTATCTGATCGCCCGGGGCGGCTCGATGCACGAACGGAGTCAGCGCGAGGCCCAGACCGAGGACAAGCAGTTCCGGGAGTACGTGCGCGGCGCCGCGGGTACCAGCAGCAGCGCCGACGAGCTTGCCAAGCTCGCTGACCTGAAGGATCGCGGCGTCATCACCGAGGCCGAGTTCCAGCAGGGAAAGGCCAAGATTCTCGCCTGACCCACCAATACCGAAACCCAGCCGGGGGAAGGGGCGCGCTATGAGCGAGCCGTTCAAGGGGACCATTAACGTCGATATCAGGGATTCGGTCCCCGACTGGTCCCCTTTCGAGCCACCCAAGGCCCCGGATGGGGCGCCGAACGTCCTCTACATCGTTCTCGACGACGTTGGCTTTTCCGCGATGAATTGCTATGGGGGCCCGGTCGAGACGCCGAACATCGACCGGATCGCGGCCAGCGGGGTCCGGTTCACCCAGTGGCACACGACGGCACTGTGCTCACCGACCCGCTCGTGCCTGCTCACCGAGCGTAACCATACGCGCAACTCCATGGCCTGCATCACCGAAGCCGCGTGTGGCTTCCCCAACGGCAGCGGCACGATCCCGCCAGAGAACGGGATGGTGCCGGAGATCCTCGGCGAGCGTGGCTGGAATACCTATGTCGTGGGCAAGTGGCACCTGACACCGACCGACGAGATGAACCTCGCCGCGACCCGGCGCAACTGGCCCACCGGCCGCGGATTCGAGCGGTTCTACGGCTTCCTCGGCGCCGAAACCAACCAGTGGTACCCAGAGCTGGTCTACGATAACCACCCCGTGGACCAGCCGAAGGGCCGGGAGGAGGGGTACCACCTCACCGAGGACCTCACCGACAAGGCGCTGGAGTTCATCAAGGACGCGAAGGCGATCGCGCCGGACAAACCGTTCTTCCTCTACTACGCGCCGGGCGCCTGTCACGCGCCGCACCATGCTCCCCGCGAGTGGATCGACCGGTATCGCGGGAAGTTCGACATGGGGTACGAGGCGATGCGGGAGCAGACGCTGGCCCGGCAGAAACAGCTGGGCATCGTCCCGGCCGATACCGAGCTTCCCCCGATCAACCCCATCGGTACCCCCGCCGACCGGACCGGGCCCGATGGCCAGCCGTTCCCCGCGGTGGACTACACCAAGCCATGGGACAACCTGTCGGCGGATGAGAAGCGCCTGTTCAGCCGGATGGCGGAGGTTTACGCCGGGTTCCTGTCGCACGTCGACCACCACATCGGCCGGCTGCTCGACTTCCTGGAGGAGACCGGGCAGCGCGACAACACGCTGGTGATCCTGGTCTCCGACAACGGGGCCAGCGGCGAGGGCGGCCGGACGGGTCGGTCAACGAGAACCTCCTCTTCAACGGCATCCCGGACGACCTGCAGCGGAACCTCGCGATGATCGACGAGCTGGGCGGCCCGAAGACCTACAACCACTACTGCACCGGCTGGGCGATGGCCTTCAACACGCCGTTCAAGATGTGGAAGCGGTACGAGCTCAACGGCGGGACATCCGACCCGTGCCTGATCGCCTGGCCGTCGGTGCTCGGCCATGGGGGCGAGATACGGCACCAGTACCATCACGCCATCGACATCGTGCCGACGATCCTCGACTGCCTCGGCGTTGCGGCCCCTGAAGTGATCAAGGGGCACGTGCAGAGCCGGCTCGACGGGGTGAGCATGCGGTACAGCTTCGACGACCCGTCGGCGACGTCGGCCCGCAGGACGCAGTTCTACTCGATGCTCGGTTCCCGGGCGATCTGGCACGACGGCTGGAAGGCGGTCACCACCCATCCCACGATCAGTGGCTGGGGTCACTTCAACGAGGACACCTGGGAGCTGTACCACACCGACGTAGACCGCTCTGAGCTGCACGACCTGGCGGCCGAGCAGCCGGACAAGCTGCGCGAGATAGTGAACCTGTGGTTCGCCGAAGCCGGCGCGAACGGCGCCTTCCCGCTGGATGACCGGACCCCGCTGGAGGTCCTCAACACACCCAGGCCGCAGCTGACCAGCCGCGGAACCGCTATACCTACTATCCCGATGTCGCGGACATCCCCGAGACCCAGGCGGTGAACATCCACAACCGCTCCTACGGCATCGGCGCCCTGATGGACATCCCTGCGCCCGGCGCGGAGGGGGTGATCTTCGCCCATGGGTCCTGGTTCGGCGCGCACGCCCTGTACGTGAAGAACAACCGGCTGCACTACGTGTACAACTTCGTCGGAATCCTCGAGCAGATGGTCGTGGCGACCGAGGACCTGCCGACCGGGGAGAACCTGATCCTGTCCGCGTCGTTCGACAAGGACGGCGAGGATCCGCCTGGCGTCGCCACCGGCGTCCTGTCGCTGTACCACGGCGACCGCAAGGTCGGCGAGAGCCGGATCAGGAACCAGCCGGGCTACTTCGAACTCGCTGGCGAGGGCCTGTGCATCGGCCGGGACAGTGGCGCGGCCGTCACCGGCGACTACCCGGGCGAGCGGCCGTACCGGTTCACCGGCGGCACCATCAAGCGGGTCGCGATCGACGTCAGCGGGCGGCCCTACATCGACATGGAGCGCGAGGCCCAGGCCATGCTCGCCCGCGAGTAGGGGCGGCACAGCGCAGGCGCCCGCCAACGGGGAGGCGGGCGCCTGCCTTGTGTGCTCGTGTTGTCGGTAGGGCCGGCCGTCTTCGCGTTCTCTGAGCAACTGGAGGGATTGCTGGAAGGACGCCAGCCGGCTGCGGACCCGTTCAGGTGGAACGCTGGCGCCGTCGGGGCCGCGCTCGGCGGTCATCGTGGCGCGGACCGCTTGCATCCAGCCGAGTGCGTCCGCCACACGCTGACGCATGTAGTCCTCGGGCGCCGCCTCCCGGAGCGCATAGAACGTCTGGGCCAGGTCGTCCATGCGGCGCTGAATGTCGGCCCAGCGGGCGGGCGCGTCCGCGGCGGCCAGCGCGCCGGGCCCCTCCGCCAGCCGGATGGCGTCAGCCAGGGCTGAGCCCTTCGCGTACGCGTCGGCCACCCGGGACTGCCACTGGGCGCCGGCTGCCGAACGCCGCCCCGATGCCCGGGTCAGCCAGATGATCAGGCCGATGACGAGGATGACCGCGAGGGCGATCAAGACCCACCCCAGCGGGGAAACCTTCGCGAGGCCCGTCGGGGAACTCGTGGGCGAGGGCGTGGCGGACGCCGGCGATGGAGAGGGGGATGGCGACGGCGACGGAGACGGCGGCGCCGTGGTCACCTCCGGGGTCGGCGGCGCGCTTGTCGGGGCGGCCGACGTCGGGATGCTCGGCGGTGAGATGGTGACGCCAGCACTGGCGGCCGCGCTCTTGAGGGCGCTGCCCGCGCTCTTGACGGCATCGCAGCCGGCCATCAGGAACACCGCCGCGAAGAAGGCTGCGGCCAGGATTACCAAGCCCTTCCAACGCCCCTTTGACATAACGGCAATCCTCGGGCTAGCCGGCCGCAGGGTCTTCACTCGTTGTGGGTGAGACGGCGGGGACGGCCACGGCATGTCATCACGGCTCGGGCGGCTCATGTGAGAGCACCGCCGTCGACGGCAACGGCCTGGCTGCGCAGGACGCAGCGGAAGCCGAGATGGCTGGTGGCGCTGTCCTCCGTCTCGCCCTGCCGGGCGGCGGGCCGGTAGCGCAGGCAGTAGCTGGGTGCGCACAGATGCGAGCCGCCCTTGATGACCATGCGCTGGAACCGGCTGCCGCCAGCGCCGGATTGCCCGGCCGGGCCGGCCCGGGCAGCACCGGGCGCACAGCATCCGCCGGGCGGCTCAGCCCGGTGCCGCGGTGTGAAGTGGTCGCAGGTCCATTCCCAGACGTTGCCGGTCATGTCGTAAAGCCCGTAGCCGTTCGGGGGGAATGCACGCACCGGGGAGGTGCGCTCGTAGCGGTCGGTGAGCAGGTTCTGCCACGGAAACTTGCCTTGCCAGGTGTTGGCCATCATGACGCCGTCCGGCGCGAACTCATCGCCCCAGGCGTAGATCGCGCCGTCCAGGCCGCCCCGGGCCGCGTACTCCCACTCCGCCTCGGTGGCCAGTTCTTTACCGGCCCACGCCGCGTACGCCTGAGCATCGGAGTAGGCGACGTGGGTCACCGGGTGGCGCTCCCGGCGGCGGCAGTCGCTGCCTGGGCCCTCGGGGTGGCGCCAGCAGGCACCGGGGACGTAGGCCCACCAGTTGCGGTAGTCACGCAGGTCCACCGGGCCGGGCGTGCGGTGGAAGACCAGCGAGCCCGGCACCAGGAGGTCCGGGTCGGCGTCCGGGTAGTCGGCCCGCTCCAGCCGCCGCTCGGCGACCGTGACGTACCCGGTGGCCTTCACGAAGCGGCGGAACTCCTCAACCGTCACCGGGTGGCAGTCCATCCAGAACCCGGGCACGGTGACCCGGTGTACCGGGCGCTCTTCCGGATAGAAACGATCCGAGCCCATCTGGAACGCGCCGCCGGGGATCCAGGCCATGTTTCGCGTGACCTGGCTGCCCGGTGCCTTCGTCACAGGCCGCTCTCTACCGTGATGCGCCCCGAGGCCGCCGCCTTGGCCAGGGCGGCGTGGTCGCGCTCGTTCTGGTCGGCATAGGCCGCGGCGAACCGGGCGATCGCCTGGTCAAAGACATCGCCGTTGCCGAGGTAGGCGGCGACGGCGATCCGGTCCCCGGACCGCGCGTGGGCCCGGGCCAGTGTCCAGCCGCACAGTTCGCCATACAGAGTCATGCCAGCCGGCACCATCGTCTGGATGTCGACGGAGAACTTCCAGTCGCGCAGCTGGCGGATGTAGAAGTCGCGGGCAATGCCGTCGAGCCCGGCGGGGATCCGCTGCCAGCCGAGGAAGATGTCGCTCGACGCCTGCATCAGCCGCTGGCCTGCCACGACGCGCTGGCCCTGGTTGGTGTACCGGCTCTCGCCGGCGAACGGAGCCAGGACGGACTGCTGCGCCTCCTTCACCTGCAGGAACAGCGGGTCCTGGTGATCGCGGCCGAGCAGCAGCACGATCCAGCAGCGGGTGCCGACGCTGCCGACTCCGACCACCTTGCGGGCCAGGTCCACGAACTCGAACTGCTCGAGCAGGTGGCGGCGGTCGGTTTCCAGCGTCCGGCGGTATTTCGCGATGAGGTTTCCTAGTTGCTGTTCCAGGCCCACAGCATCCGCTTGCTCGGGCAGTAGATCCGATATGGGCACGATCAGCGGGGGGTCGGCGATGATGCGCGGTTTGCCGTCGACGAAATGGGTCAGCTTGCTGAACGCCTGCATGCTGTCGCGGGTCATGGCCTTGGCCGTACCCTCGGCCAGCGCCTTGCGCTGCCGCGCCTTCATCATTGCCCGATACCGCGCCTGGAGTTCGTCCAGGTCCGCGTGGGCGTACCAGACCTCCAGGTTGGTCATCCCGGCGAAATGGCGCATCGCCGTCCGGTAGCGGGCAGCGCATGTGGTCACGATGTCGCATCGGTCCGTGCCGGGGTAGGAGTTGTCCCGGCCGGCCACTTCCAGGCTGGCGGCCAGGCGCTTGACATCCCACTCCCACGGCCCGGGCAGCGTCTCGTCGAAATCGTTGATGTCGAAGACCAGGCGCCGCTCCGGCGAGGCGAAAACCCCGAAGTTGGACAGGTGCGCGTCGCCGCAGGCCTGCACGGCCAGACCCGTCGTGGGGGTCCCGGCCAGGTCATGGGCCATGCCCAGGGCAGCCCCGCGGAAGAACGTGAAGGGGGATACCAGCATCCGCCCGTACCGGACCGGCACGAGTTCGGGCACACGCGAGGCGGCCTGCTGTTCCAGCAGGTCAACGGGGTCCGGCCGGTCTGACGGCGGGGCGAACCTCCCCTGGCTGGTCCGGGGTGCCGTGGTCCGCACCGCCTTGCCCATGGCGGCACGGTCGGCCGGTGTCGGCTGTGCTGCCGGAGCCGGCGAGCTGCGGTGGGTACGCGGGGGAGGCGCCGGGGCCTTCGTCTTGGCCATGGCCTCCTCCTTCAGTGCAAAGGCCCATGATGGCGCTGCGCCGCGGCGCCGCGCGTCCCTCGCCGGGGGTGAGCAGACCCGCGGCAGCGGGATAGCGCTGGCGGGCCACCTAGCTGGCCGCGCCCTGCGTTCCGCGATCATGCCCCGGGGAACGGCCGCGGAACCACCCCCCATGGCGGCACGGCGGCGCGGCTTCGTCACCGGTCTTGGCCAGTAGCACTTCCGGCAGGCGCTGCCAAGCCCCCGGCGGGGTGAATCGGAGGCTGGGCAGGTCTGCCGGGCGCACGGCGAAAAAGGGACTGATTCGGCGCGGTGACCGCGTGAGGAGCCGTTTCACCCGGGTGGAAGGAGGCGGCGCGCGCACGACTCGGGGAACGTGAGTAAAGGACCGCAGGTGGCTTCGACCGGACCAGGGCGTCCAAACCTAGACAACCGCGGTGGGGGCCTTCGCTCCTTGTGTTCCGGGAAGGCGGGTGGCCGATGGTGAGGCCTCCGCTTCTCGTGTGCCGCGGAAGGTGGTGACCCGTGCCGGAAAGCGAGGGGGCCATGCCTGACAGTAACGGAGCTGTGCCGGACAGCGAGGGGACCTCGCCGGACAGCGGGGGGACCGAGAGAACTGTGCCTGACGGCGCCGGGGCCGCGCCCAGGGGCGCCACCCTCACTGCCGAGGAGCGGGCGGAACTCGAGCGCCTGCGGGCGGAGGTTGCGCAACAGCACAGCCAGGAAAAGGCACGCCGCAGAAGGCTCGGCTGGCGGGCGCCGGTCGCCACGGTGCTCATCGTCATCGGCTGCCTGCTCGCCCCGGTGTCGGTTCTGGGTGTCTGGGCGGCCAACCAGGTGTCCAACACCGACCGCTACGTGGCGAACATCGAGCCGCTGATCCACGAACCGGCCATCCAGAACGCGCTGACCGACAAGATCACGATCCAGATCACCAAGCACCTCAACGTGGTGGGCTTCGCCAACCAGGCCGCCACCGCCCTGACCAGCCGCGGCCTGCCGCGCGTCGGCACGCTGCTGAAGACCTTCGCGCCGTCGCTGGCCAGCGCGATCGCCGGGTTCATCCACACCCAGGTACACAAGATCGTGACGAGTCCCGCGATCGCCAACGCGTGGATCCAGGTGAACCGGGTCGCCCATGCCCAGCTGGTGAAGGTGCTGTCCGGGCAGGGCGGCGGCTCCATCACCACGAGCAACGGCCAGGTGATCCTGGACCTCACCCCGTTCGTCAACATCGTCAAGCAGGACCTGGTCAAACGGGGGCTCTCGATCGTGAACAGCCTGCCCCCCATACACCCGACGATCGCGCTGTTCTCCAGCAAGACCCTGGTCCAGGCGCAAACGCTCTACCGGCTGATCAACACCCTGAAGTGGGTGCTGCCGTTCCTCTCGCTGGCCCTGATCGCCCTGGGTGTTTACGTAGCGCGCAGGCACCGGCGGGCGCTCGTCGGGGCCGGGCTCGGCTTTGCCGGGTCCATGGTCCTGCTCGGCGCCATCCTGGCGATCTTCCGCGGCGTCTACATCAATAGCGTGCCGAACAGCGTCGTGCCCAGCGACGCGGCCGCCGCGGCGTTCGACACCATGGTCCGGTTCATCAAGGAAGGGCTCCGCGTGCTGCTGGTCGTCGGGCTCGTGGTCGCCATCGCCGCCTTCTTCACCGGGCCGTCGGTCACCGCGGTCCGCACCCGCGCCGCCTTCGTGAAGGGGCTGGGCTGGCTGCGCGCGGAGGGTGAGCACGCGGGCCTGCGTACCGGGCCGGTGGGCCGGTGGACGTACGCGCACCGGAAGGGCCTGCGCATCGCCGCGGCGTCGCTGGTGGCCCTGATCCTGGTGTTCTCGGGGCAGCCCACCGGGCTGACCGTGCTGACGCTGGCGATCGTGCTGCTTGTGCTCCTGGGGCTTATCGAGCTGATCGGCAGACGGCCGGCGCCGGTGCAGCCCGAGATGGCGGGTCACGTTGGCGGTGGCTGAATCCGCCGGCGGGCCCCGGTGATCGTGCAGGCGGCCGGGCTCGCGCTGCTGGCCGCGCTGTCGCCGACCGCCTTGCTGATCGCCGCCGTCTACCTCGGCTCGGCCAAGCCCCGGCTCACCGGGCTGTTCTACCTCGCCGGAGCGGTCGTAATGACCGTGATCATGGCGATCGTCGTGCTGCTGGTGCTGCGCTCGGTCGGCCTGAACAAGCCGCGCGAGCACGAGCCACTTTACGGACTGCGCCTGGGCCTTGGCGTCATCGCGCTGGTCGCGGGCATCGTGGTGGCGCTCCGCAAGCCCAAGCCGCCGGATCCCGACAAGCCGGTGCAGGGGATCATGTCGAAGCTGGTGGCCAACCCCGGGCCGGTCAGTGCGTTCGCCGTCGGGATCCTGGTGTTCACACCGGGAGTGACGTTCATCGCCGCCATGCAGGTGATCGCGACGGCGCACGCCAGCATCGAGGCGGTGGTGACGGCCGCGATCCTCGTTGTGATCATCAATGTGCTCCTGGTCTGGCTGCCCATCGTGCTGCATTTCGTCGCCCCGGCCGCCACGTCCCGCTACCTCACCGCCTTCAACGCATGGTTGCGTGCGCACGGGCACTCGCTGCTCGCCGGGGTCCTGGTCGCGGCGGGAGTGATTCTCATCGTCAACGGCTCGCTGGGCCTGGCCGCCCGGTGAGCCGGCCGCGCCGGGCGACCTGGCTTTCCGGCCAGGTCTCACTCCCGGCGGATGATCCGCTCTTGCGCGGCGCTTCCATACTGGTGATATGGAACCCCTGGAAAGGCTGCGCTCTGGCGGGAGGCGGGGACCCAACCCACTGGAGCAGCTCGCCCAGCGAGTCGCTGAGCGAGTGCTCGATCTCGTCATCCATGCCCTGGACATCAACGAGCTCCTCGCGCAGCTCGACCTGAACGCCGTGCTCGCCCGGATCGACGTGCAGGCGCTGCTGGCGCGGATGGACCTCAACGCGCTTCTTGAGCAGGTGGATCTCAACGCGCTCATCCAGCGCATCGACGTGGAGGCGCTGGTCAGCCAGACGGACTTCGGCGATATCATCGCCAAACAAACGAGCGGAATCGCGAGCGGCGCCCTGGACGCGGTACGTGGTGGGGCCGTCGAACTGGATGGGAGCATCGACCGCGGCGTGTGGCGGCTGATAAGGCGCAACGCGCCCAGGCCCGCGGCGCCGGCCCTGCTACGCAGCCCGGCCGAGTCATGAATGCCCGCGCATGGTGACGGGCAACCGCGCTGAGGTAGTGGCGCGTGCGAGCTTGCAGGGTGACTACTGCGGTGCGGTGTCCAGGCTGGCGGCGTTCGCCCTGGACCTGGTGATCGGTTCTTTGCTGTTCACTCTCGCGCTCGCGGCGGTCAGCTTCAGCGTCAGCATCGTGACAGGGCACCCGACCCACTTCACCCGCGAGGGCAGCGTCGTGATCGCCGCGATCTCCGTCGTGTGGCTGTTCCTGTACTTCGCGTACTGCTGGGCGACGACCGGCAAGACTCCCGGCATGACGCTCCTGGGGATACGGGTCGTCCGGGCGGATGGCGCCCACGCCGAAAGGTGGCGCGCGGTCGTCCGCACGCTGATCCTGCCGATCAGCGTTGCCCTATTCTTCGTGAGCCTCCCGCTCATCCTGCTGCAGCGTGCCCACCAGGCGCCGCACGATCTGATCGCGGGCACAGCCGTGGTCTACGCCTGGGATGCCCGCGCGGCCAAGTGGCGGCTGCTCGCCCGCGAGCAGCAGGTCCCGGGCGCGCAACCATCCGCCACGGGTGACGCAGCCTCGGCCAGCCAGCCGAAAGATGACGGGAGAGGAGAAACGGCTGTCGGCGGTCCCGCCGTCGAAGCACCGGAAGGGATCTGATCATGACCACGCCCGTTGATGTTGATGACGCCACGAGAGACTCGCTGTCCGGCCTTTCCGCGGGGGACCTAGACATCCTCGAGGAAGGCTTGCAACTCCGGGAGCAGTGGCGGGAGGTAAGCGGCCTTGACGCCCGCTCCTACGCGATGTGCAAGATCGCCGCGCTGGTGGCCGTGGACGCGCCGCCCGCGTCCTACGTGTTCCAGGTGACGCTGGCCCTGGACGCCGGGGTCACCCCGAACGAGATCCTCGGTGTGCTCAAGGCCGTGGCCCCCCAGGTCGGCGGGCCCAGGGTGGTAGCTGCCGCGCCGGAGATCATGCTTGCCCTCGGGCTGGCGATTCCCGATGGGGCATAGCGCCGGGTTCGCCGGGTTACCGCCACCGTGGGATGCCACGGTGGCGCTCACCAGAGCTCACTAGAGGAGGCAGACATGATGAGGAGACGGCGGCCGCTGCTGCGTGCGGCGGCGGTTGGCGGCGGCGCTTACATGGCCGGCAAGCACATGGCAAACAAACAGGCAGACCAGCAGTACCAGGAATCTGAGCAGGACGCGCGCCTGTCCAGCCTGGAGCAGCAGCAGCAAGGCGGGTCCCCGCAGCAGCAACAGCAAGGCGGGTACGGCAGCTACCCGCCGCCCCAGCAAGCCCCGCCGCCGGCCGCAGCGCCGGCGGCTGAGCCATCGATGATGGACCAGCTGAGCCAGCTTGGAGACCTGCACAACCAGGGTGTGCTCACCGACGAAGAGTTCTCGGCCGCGAAGGCGAAGCTGCTCGGCACCTGAGGCAACCCCGGTAGGCGAAACCGGGCCTGGCGGATGAGGCCGGGCCCGGTAGCGTCACGCGTGCTGCGCGCGCCTACCGCCGCCGCCGCGCCGGTGGAATCACCGCCCCGATCAGCCACAGGATCGGGAAGATGAAGCCGATCAGGCCCATGACCCAGTGACCTTTCCGGAACGTCACGACGCACACCGTGAACAGCAGGGCAATGTACAAGATGCCCAAGGTGAAGGTAAGTCCCCAGTCCAGGCCCGACATTGGCGTCACCTTTCAGCGGCGGGTTGCCGCGACGGTCTTGCCCAGCGGCGGTGCTCGCCGGCGCTGGATCCAAGTCCACTGAGCTTACGGCGGCCCGGCCCCACCCCGGCGGGGTGAACCATGCCGGATATGAAACCGCCGGCCCGGACAGATCCAGCGGCACGCTCACCCCGCGCGGGTGGTTGGCCGGAATACCCGGCAGCGGACAATGAGGCCACCTTGTCTGGCCTGCCTTGGAAAGGACGCCATGGCGACATACGATTCCAGCCGGTCTGACCCGCCGCGGGCGCGCCACGCAGCGCCGGACACCGACATCGCGGTAGGCGGGCCCGGCGGGCAGGGTCCCGACCGATCGTGGGTCATCATGCTGGTCGGGGCCGTCATCACGTTCGGGTTCGGCCTCGTCGTGGTCGTCTGGCCGCACGCCACGCTCGCCGTCATCGCGATCTTGCTGGGCATCCAGCTGCTGGCGTTCGGCCTCATCAGGCTCATCGCCGGGTTCACCGCGACGGACGAAGGCGGCGGGATGCGGGCGGCCTACGTCGTGCTCGGCCTGCTCGGCATGGTGGTGGGCCTGTACTTCATCCGGCACCTGTCGGTCACTGTGGCGCTGCTGGCGATCCTGGTCGGCCTGTACTGGGTGATACACGGGGTCGTCGACCTGATCGTCGCGGTCGCGGCCGGGCCGGTTCCGGGCCGCTGGGTCAAGGCGCTGATCGGTCTGATCAGCCTGGCGGCCGGCCTGATCGTGATGTTCAAGCCCAAGGAGTCGCTGAAGTTCCTGCTGGTCGTTCTCGGCATCTATCTGATGCTGTACGGCGTGCTGCTGGCCGTCTGGGCGTTCCAGACCCGCAGGCTCGGGGCGCACGCCGGTGGCGCCTGAGCAGGACCTGCTTGGCAAGACCCACCGCTGGTACAGCCCCGCTACACGTACTCGCGGCGCCGCATCCACGCGAGCGTCAGCCAGCCCCAGATGGGCGGCAGGTAGGCGGTACAGAGCCGCTGGATGAGCACCGCGGCCACCGCCTGGTCCTGGGGTACCCCGGCGCTGGTCAGCCCGGCAATCAGGCCGGCCTCGACAACGCCAGGCCCCGCCGGGAACCGGGACGGCCGTACCGATTATCGACGCCGCCGTCATGACGACCAGGATGACGGCAAGGCTCGCCCGTGCCCCCACCGCGTGCAGGGACGCGCCGAGGGCGAGGGCGACGAGGAGCTGTGCCAGCACCGATCCCGCGAGGACATACACGATCTTGCGGGGCGTGGTAGCGATCACCTTGACGTTGGCCCAGATACTGACCGGGTGTGGCTGAACCCGGGCCCGGGCCAGCCGCCGAAGGCGCGGGATGAGGGTCACCAGGGCGGCGGCGATCCCGGCGGCCAGTACCACACCGAGCACGACCCAGACCGCGCTCTGGTCGCCACCCGAGCTTTGCGGCGCGTGGAAGTCACCGGCCGCGAAGCCGAGAGCGATGAGAAATAGCGCGCTCTTGGCCAGCCAGCTGCCGGAGGTCGCGATGGCCCCCGAGCTGATCGCGGTCTCCACGTCGTAGCCCTGACGCTGGAAGAACCGGCCGTCCGCTCCACGCCGGCCCACGCCGCGAGCGCACCCAGTGCCGCCGCGAGATCGCCGTCGAGGCGCTCGGCCGGGGCCGAGGCGGACGCGCACCGGAAGTCCGTGATGCAGACGCCGTCGGCCGAGAAGATGACGGTCTCGGCGCCCAGCGATCCGTGCGCGATGCCCGCCTGGCGCAGGCACAGCACGGTGTGCAGCACCTCGTCCAGGGCGGCACCGGGGATCGTGTCCGGATCGGCCTGCGCCAGGCGCGGGCCGTCCGGGAGCCGGGTCACCAGCGCCGCATCGCCGCTCGGCCCGAACCGGCCCGCGGCCATCACCCGCGGCACCAGCACACCGGTCCGCCCCGCCATCAGGCTGAGATACGCCTCGTGCTCCACCTGGAGGAGACGGTCGAGGATCAGTGTGGGACCCGAGTCACGGTAGAAGCAGAACCGCCAGAGCTTGGCCATGGCCCGGGCATCGCTGGCGTCACGGCCGTACACCGACAACTCGACCAGGTTGCCCGTGGCGTCACGCCCGGTGAGCCGCTCCACACCCCAGGTCTGCCGAGGCGCGACCGCCAGGTCCCGCACGGTGATGCCCATCCCGGCGACGAGACCGGCCACCTCCTGCGCCGACGGCAGGCCGAGCGGCGAGCCGAAAACCAGGTGGAGACCTGCGGCGATGCCCCAGCCGAGCAGGAGGCTGGAGGCGGCATTGACCGGCAGCGCCGAGCCCCGGTGACGGCGGCCAGGGCGCCGAGCACGACCAGGAACGACGCCAGACGGTGCCAGGGCCTGCTCAGGTACGGCAGGGCGGTTGCCGCCACGGCGATCGCGACCGCCAGCCCGGTGACCGGGTAACTCGTGCCGAATCCGGCCAGCGCGGGGGTGACCGGCCGTCCGGCGGCCGGCCCGAGCAGCACACCGAGCAGAACGCACACGCCCCAGGTCGCCAGGCCGGCCGGGACGATCCACCGGGCCGCTATTAACCGCGGGACAAGGAGCCCAAGGACGCTGAGCAGGACGATCACGCCGACCGAGCCCAGCCAGAAGACCGTGGTCACCAGCCACCGGATTGTCTCCGGCGGCGGGTTCAATGCGTGCGCGATGGCCAGTTCCGCGGCCGAGTTGGCCCGCATGACCGGGATGGATACCGCGACCCCGGCGACCGCGAATCCGAACCGGAAGGCATCGGAGGCGCGGCGCCTGGTCGTGCCGCCGCCCCGGGGGGCCAGGAACATCGCCCGCATCCAGCGGGTCGTGGCCGGAACCGCGCCCGCCACGCCCGCCGTGCTCTCCGCGGTCACGGCGGCCGCCGCGGGGAAGTGGGCCGGTCCACCAGGGCCCGGCCGTTATGTCTCGGCTGCCGGGCCGTGCAAGCGGCGCACCTCTACGACCTGGACACCGAGCAACTCCAGCCGTTGCAGCAGCCCGGTGAGCGCCGCCTGGTCCGCGAGGGGGCCATGCAGGACCGTCTCGACCGGCTCCACCGTTGCCGTCAGGCGCTCGAAATCGACCAGCGCTTCGGGCGGGAGAATCCCCGAAACGCGGATTTCGTAGTAACGACCTGTCACTAACAGTCCCTCGGTGTTCGGCGAGTCAGCGTCAAGTGAGTTCCACCATGCGCCCAGCCGCCCAGCGGTGCGCCCCTCATCACGGGTGGTTTCTGCGCGGCGCCGGGCAGCGGACTACCCCGCGCCGGGGGATGCGGAGGCAACGGCGCCGCCGGATGCTGGAAGGGCTGGCGGCCTGAGGCCGGGCCGGCCGACCGAGCCGGATGGAGGACGCGGCATGGCAACTGGGCCAGTGCAGCTCATCGTCTTGGGTTTCGACCGCCCCGACTTTCACGGCGAGATAATCGCCGAGCTTGAGCGGCTGCGCGAAAGCGACATGGTGCGGGTCATCGACTCGATCGCTGTCTACAAGGACGCAGACGGCGAACTGGAGGTCGAGCACCTCGGCAACCTGACGGAGCAGGAGGCAATCGAGCTCGGCAGCAAGATCGGCGCGCTGATCGGGCTCGGCGTGGAGGGCGAAGAAGGGATGGAGGCGGGCGCGGTACTGGGCGCGGAGCAGGCCGCCGCCGACGGCATCCAGGTGTTCGCGGGGGCGGAGGAGTGGGACGTGCTCGGGGACATCCCCAACAACTCGGCCGCAGCGCTCATCCTGCTCGAGCACCACTGGGCGGTGCCGCTGCGGGACGCGATCGCCCGGGCCGGTGGCTTCCGCATCGGTGACGGTTTCATCAGCCCGCTCGATCTTGTCGAGATCGGGCTGCTGTCGGCAGAGGAGGCGGCGGACCTGCACGTGATGGAGTCGGCCAGGCGCGTCCGGAGCCTGACTACGAGGGGGATGGCCCAGCGGGTGACGCACGAAGGGAGGCAGGAGATGTTCGGATCGCGCAGGGTCGCGCGCCGCACGTCCCGGCGGACTGTACGCCGCGTTTCGCGCCGCAGGAGGTTATAGCCGAACAACGACGACAGCTAAGGTGGTGCGACGGCAACCAGGCACGGCACCAGGCTGCCCTCGGCTCCCGGCGCGCGCCACGCGGCGGGCGCCGGCGGCGGCGGGCCGGGCTAACCTCACCCGGCGGCCCGGGTCCCTCACCACATAGCCCGGCAACCTCACCCGGGTGAGATACCAGGGTGGGTGAAGACGGGTCACCCGGTTGCCCGAGACTTTAAACAGCGGATCAGCTTGCAAAAGCGGAGCCTGGCGAGGGTGAGCCGCCAAGCACCGGTTGGAGGCCAACGAGCGGTCTGAGTATGCCGCGGCAGACCTCCTCCCGAGTACGGAGGTCGCTGGGTATGAGTTCGGAGATGCATGCACGGGCGCCAAGCCGACGGCAGGCACCCCGTGCCGATGACCCAATGCTGACGTCCAAGCTTGCCCCGCCCAAGATTCCCGGCTGGGTTGTCCCGCGCAAGCGGATCGAACGGCGGATCGCCGACGGTGCCCGCGGGCCGCTGACGGTGATCACCGGCCCGCCCGGGGCCGGCAAGACGATCGCGGTCGCCTCCTGGGCCGCGACCTGCGGGCTCGGGCCGGTTGCCTGGGTCACCATCGATGAGTACGACAACCGCCAGAAAGTGTTCTGGTCCTACGTCCTGGCGGGCCTGCGGCGGGCCGGCGTCCCGGTTCCCCGGGCCGTTGTCGCGGCGGCCCGGTCTGGCGCTACCGACCTTGGCTTCATTCTCCGGCTCGCCTCGGCCATCGTCGCGCAGCATTCGCCGGTGCTCCTGGTCCTTGACGACCTTCATCTGGTCACTGATCAGCGGTGCCTGAACGGGCTGGCCAGGCTGCTCAGGAACGCCAGGCCCTTCCTGCGCATCGTGGTTGCCTCGCGCAGCGACCCGCTGCTGCCGCTGCACCGCTACCGGCTCGCGGGCGAGCTCACCGAAATCCGGGCGCACGAGCTTGCGTTCAGCGTGGACGAGGCCGCCGTGCTCATGGCCCATCACGGCATCGCGCTGCCCGGCGAGTCGCTGGAGTTCCTCACCCAGCGGGCGGAGGGCTGGGTTGCCGCGCTCCGCCTCGCCGCGATCTCCATGAAGGGCGACCCGCACCCGGAACAGTTCGTCAAGGAACTCGTGGCTGAGAACAGCCCGGTCGCCAGCTACCTGGTGGAAGAGGTTCTCAACGCACAGCCCGCCGAGGTGCGGAACCTGCTGCTGAAAACCTCGATCCTCGACCGTGTGAACGCCGGCATCGCCAGCGAACTGGCCGGTGACGACAATGCGGGGAGCATTCTCGCGACGCTGTCGCAGACGAACGCGCTGATCCAGCCGCTCCATCACGGCTGGTACCGCTATCACTCGCTGCTCGCCGAGGTACTGCGGCTGAAGCTCAGGCACGACGGTGCCGGCCAGGTGCCGGAACTGCGCCGGCGGGCGGCCAGGTGGCTGCGGCGGCACGGGAAGCTCGCCGAGGCGGCCCGGCAGGCGGTGCAGGCACACGACTGGGAGCTTGCCACCCGCATGGTCGTCGACGAGCTGGCGGTCGGCAGGCTCATCGAACACCACGATTCGGAGCCGCTCGCCGACGTGCTGAGCGGCTTGCCGGCCGAACGGGACTGGACGAGCCCGCATCCGTGGCTCGTCCGGGCCGCCCTGTTGCTGCCTGCCGGCTCCGACGACGAGGTCAGCGCCGCGCTCGCGGCCGCGGAAGGCAAGCTCGAGCCGCTGCGGCCCGACGATGAGGTTCCCGCCCGGCTCGCCGCCGCCACGATCCGTCTTGCCCTGTCCCGCCGCAGCGGGGACCTCGAGTCCGCAAAGGCCGCGGCCGCCATGGCGGTGGCGCAGGTCGAACGGACATCCGCGGATCTGCTCGCCGCGCATCCGGAGGTAAAGCCGCAGGTGATGACCAGTGTGGGGCTGGTGCAGTTCTGGTCAGGCCGGTTCGATCACGCAGCAGGCACGCTGGCCGCGGCCGCGGCCAGTGCCGGCCGTGCCGAGGAGCGTGCCGACTGTCTGGGAAACCTGGCGTTGGTGGAGGCCCTGCGTGGACGGCTTCAGCGGGCCGCCACACTGGCGGTGGAGGCGGGCGGCGCGGCCCGGGGAGACCATGCCCATGGCAGGGAGCGTGGTGGCCGCGCCGCCATGGTTGCCCGGGCGTACGTCCACCTGGAACGGAACAACCTGGCCGACGCCCGCCGGGAGCTGAAGAACGCGGATCTCGGCCCCGGGGCGTGCCCGGAACGGTTGATTACCGCGGTGGCGCTCCTGGTCGCTGCCCGTGGCTGCCTCGCTGAGGGGCGCCCGGCGGCGGCCTGGGAGATCGTCGGCCGCGCGGTGCAGGGGCAGTCGCCCGTGCCCTGGCTGGAACGCAGCCTCGTGCTGGCCGAGTCGCACGCGTACGCGGCCGCCGGCGACGTCGCCGCCGCGCTGAGCGCGGCCCGGCGGGCGGCTCCCGGGTCAGTGCTCGCGGGCGCCGCGGCGCAGGCCCGCGCGTGGCTGGTAGCCGGTGATGCTCAGGTCGCCCGGGACGCGCTGGCGGCGGGCTCGGCCGCCTTCGGTACCGCATCGGATCGCGACCGGCTGGAGGCCCTGCTGGTTGACTGTCACGTCTGCCACGTGCTCGGTGATCGGCTGCATGCGCGCCGGTCACTGGAGCAGGCACTGAAGATCGCCGAGCCGGAGCAGGTGCGGCTGCCGTTCGTGCTGGAACGCTCCTGGCTTGGCGCCGTGCTGCGGGAAGTGGATCTCGCCGGGACCCACCAGGATCTGCTGGGTCCAGCCAGTGCCGGCCGCGATGGTGCGCGGCCCCGGCTCGGCGCGTCCCGGGCCGCCGAACTGTCCAGCGGGCGGCAGGACCGGCCGGTGGTCGTGGAGAAGCTCAGCGAGCGGGAGCGGGAGGTGCTTCAGCACGTGTCGGAGATGCTGAACACCACGGAGATCGCAGCGGTGATGTACGTGTCCGGCAACACCGTCAAGAGCCACCTCAAGAGCGTCTTCCGCAAACTCGGGGTGGCCAGCAGGAACGAGGCCGTGCGCCGGGCCCGCGAGCTCGAACTGATTTAGGCCGCGTGCCAGGTGAGCTCGGTGAGGCTCACGATGTGCAGCGCGAAGTCCTCGAGCCGGTCGAGCAGGCCGTAGAACTCCGAGTCGTCCCGCACGCCCACCACGACGGTCGTCGTGCCGCCCAGACACGACTCGACCTCGAGCCCGTCGATGCCGCTGGCCAGCAGGTCCCGGCAGTCGCCAGCCACGCTGATCCGGTACCGGCGGAACCTGTCGATGGGCCTGGTCATAGCGGACATCCTTAGGCTGTGAAGGCGGTGCACCCTCTCCCCTAGCGGTGTGTGCGGTCAGCATCACACAGCGCTCTATCCTTCATTACCGCTTTCCGGGTGAATCCGCGTCACCCAAGCGGCAGGCTCACCCGGGTGAGCCTGTCCGGCGTCCGCTACGGGAGCAAGCCGGCCTCGTAGGCGCGCTCCACCGCTTCGGCCCGGGTTGTCGCGCCGAGCTTGCGGTAGATCGCACGGGTGTGCGTCTTGATCGTGTTCGTGGACAGGAACAGTTCCTGGCCGATCTCGCGCAGCGAGAGCGTGCCGCGCAGCAGGCGCAGCACGGCTTCCTCGCGCTCGGTTAGCGGCCCGGTGGGGTCTTTCGCCGCCCGGGGCCGGTACGGCAACTGGTGCTCGAGCCGGTCCAGCCGGGCCTGCTGGGCCTGTGCGCCGTCGGGCAGTGATACCAGCACTTCCCTGGCTTCGGCCACGCACGCCGCCGCCTCCGCGTGATCGCCGGTGTCGATCAGGACCTGCGCGAGCCGCAGCAACGTGTCGAGGCTTTCCCAGGGGCTGACGCCGAGCCAGCGCCGGCGCAGCTCCAGGGCCTTGCCGAACTCCGCGCGCGCCGCCTCCTGGTTCCCCTCGTAGGCATGTACCGCGCCGAGCGCCGTCCACACCGACGAACCCTGTGGGGCGTTGGCCAGTCCGCTGTGGTCCGCGATGAGCTGGGCAGCGTTCGCAAGCTCACCTGCCCGGGTATGCCTGCCCTCATCGCTCGCCAGCCGCGACGACGTGGCGAGGGTGAGCATCCGCACCGCGGGGGCCGACGCCTCGTTCAGCATCGCCTGCCCGAGCACCGTGCCTGCCCCCGGCGCGCCGGACAGGTACAGGGCCCAGCCGAGGCTGCTCAGCGCCAGCGCGCGCCACGGCGAAGCGGGATCGTCTTCCAGCTCGACGGCCCTGGCCGCCCATGTGCGCATCGGCCCGATGCCATCGAACCCGAACGAGCCACGGATCAGCGCCGCCGAGAACTGCAACGACCGCATCCCGTCCGGAAGGGGGCCGTCATGCTGCCCGGCTTCGACGACCGGCAGCCAGCGGCGCACGGAGTCCTGTTCCCCCCAGAGCGCGGCGATCCAGGCCGCGACGTGCGCCGCGACGGGGTCGGCGCGGATCCGGTCATCGCCCAGCGACCGCATCCAGCCGCGTACCGTCGCGGTCCGCCCGCCGAAGACGAACGCATGCCAGTTCTGCGCGACCAGGTTGGCGGCGACGCGGGTGTCGCCGGCGGCCAGCGCGTGCCGGATCGCCTCCTCGGTGGCCCCCTCGGCCTGGTACCAGGCGCTGGCCCGCCGGTGCAGTTCCGGCACGATATCCGGCTCGGTCCTGGCCAGCTGGCTGCGCAGCATCTGCCGGAACAGCTGGTGGTAACGGAACCACAGGCGATCATCGTCCAGCGGCACAAGGAAGAGGTTCTCGCGCTCGAGCAGATCGAGGACCCTGGCGGCGCTGGCCGTCCCCGCGACGGCGTCGCACAGCGGAGCGGTGAACCGGCCGAGAATGGACGTCCTGATCAGGAACTGCCGGACATGATGCGGCTGGCGGCTCAGCACCTCCTCGGTCAGGAAGTCCACCACGAACCGGTTGCTTCCGGTGAACCCACGGATGAACTCCTCCGGGGCCGGGTGCTCGCGCAGCGACAGCGCGACCATGTAGATGCCGGCCGGCCAGCCTTCGGTTCGCTCCACCAGGTCGGCCGCGTCGGAGTCGCTGAGCTCGGCCCCGGCGACCGCGTGCACGAACGAGGCCGCCTGGGCCGGTGTGAAGCCCAGCTCCCTGGCACGGATCTCGGTCAGGTCGCCGTTGGCCCGCAGCCGGGCCAGCGGGAGGGGCGGGTCAGCACGGGTGATGACCACCATCTGGGCCTGCGGCGGCAGATGCAGCAGCAGGAATTCGAGCTGCTCGTGGCAGGAGCGCTCCTTGATCACATGGTAGTCGTCAAGGGCCAGCACCACCGGGACATCCGCCGCGGCGAGCGCGTTGACCAACAGCGGGAGCAGGGTGCCCATCACGTCCAGCGGCCGCCGCCACAGACTGGCACCGTCGAGCTCCGGGAGTGCCTTCTGCAGCGCACCGACAACATGCCGCCACAGCCGGGCCGGGTCATTGTCGCCCCGGTCCAGGGAGACCCAGGCGAATCGCCGCTGTCGTACCGTACCTGCGCGCCACTGCGCTACCAGCGTGGTCTTGCCGAAACCCGCCGGAGCGTCGACCAGGATCAGCCTGGCGCCGCTGTCCGACAGCTGGGCGATGAGGTCCTGCCGCTCCACCCACTCCTTGCGCAGGCCCGGGGGATAGAGCTTGGTCTCCAAGGGCACGCCAAAATCAGCCCGGCGGGGCAGCGCCGATCCCCTGGCGCCTGATGCCCCTTCTGGGCCGCCGTCGTTGCCCCACATCTGCGCCAACTAAGCCAACCTCGTGCTGGATGATAACAAGGTAATCACGAACGAACATGTTTCCGGCACTTGGCCCCGGACTCGGGCGGGTCCGCAGACGTGCCTCCCCCGGGGCGGGGGATGCGGCAGTCAGGAGCAGCCGGCGAGGAGAGGGCACTTTCACCCGGGACGGGGGAAGCGGCCACCCGGGTCTCAGCGGGATCGTGAGGGTTGCCGCCCAGTGACCGGGCCAGACCAGGGCCAGTCAGGCGGCCGTTTGGGCATCTACCGGCGCGGAAGCGCAACACGGTGGTGAGAGGAGGTGGCTGGCCAGTGACGATCGGCGGGAGTATCGCGCTCATCATCATCGGCGCGATCCTCAAGTGGGGCGTCACCTGGAAGCCCGCGAACCTGGACTTGAGCGCGATCGGCATCATCTTGATGGCTGGCGGTGTGGCCTGCCTGATTGTGTCGATCGTGTTTCTGGTCAGGCGCAACCGGAGGACCGCGGGTGCCCAGGTCTATGAGGAACGCCGGTACACCGAACCGCCACCGCCACCAACCGGCCCGTGACCTGGCAGCTCTCTCTCCAAGGGAATCCTCGCCCAGACCAGCAACCGAATCCTCGCCCATCAGCTACGAAGGAGACAGTGCATGTCTGATCTGATCGTCATTGGGTACCCGGACGAGACAACGGCGGAGGCCGCCGCCGCCGAGGCGCGCCGCCTGGCCCGGGACCTCATCATCCAGCCGGACGCGATCGCGGCCATCAACCGCGACGTGGAAGGCAAGATGCACGTGCACACCGAGCATCACGCTGTCGGCGCCGGTGCCACCTGGGGCATGTTCTGGGGCATGCTGTTCGGCCTGCTGTTCTTCATCCCGTTCTTCGGGCTGGCGATCGGGGCCGGGATGGGCGCGCTCATGGGCAAGGTCACCAAGTCCGGCATCAGCAAGGAGTTCCAGGACCAGGTCCGCGACCTGCTCCAGCCCGGCACCTCATGCCTGTTCCTCATGGTGGAGAAGGTCACCCCGGACAAGGCCGTCGAGGCGCTCAGCAAGTACGGCGGTACCGTGCTCAAGACCTCGCTGAGCAGGGAAGGCGAAGCCGAGTTGCAGGAGGCTCTGCACGGCGACAGTCACCGCCCAGGCGTGACCCACTTCCATCACGAGCTCGGGTACCCCACCAGACCAGGCATGACCTAGATCCGGTACGTGCCGGCCCCGGGGCGCCACTGGCGCCCCGGGGCCGTTGCGTGACACGGTGCTCCTCGCCGGCCCGGAATCGGGCCGGCCCAACGGCGGTGGGGGCTGGCCGGTTCGCAGCCCACTTCCCCCACTTTTCACGGCGACGGTGGCACAAACCGGGGCAAATCCCGGCGGAAAACGACGCGCCAGCGTGAAAAGTGGG
The DNA here is from genome assembly GCA_963813395.1 of uncultured Actinomycetes bacterium. GTDB lineage: Bacteria > Actinomycetota > Actinomycetes > Streptosporangiales > Streptosporangiaceae > DASXKD01. Next base: position 130,594 of record CAWEYV010000020.1, on the reverse strand, counting down.
CACCGGCGGTCTCTGGGCAGGCGCGAATGGCTCGTGATCATGGGGTTGGTCTGGGATGGCACGGCAAATCCGAAGGTGCCTCCGAGGCTATTGGCGGCGGGCGGCGAGGAACATGCCGGTGACATAGCAGGCCAGCGCCAGAGCCCACAAGCCGGCCATGATCATCGAGCTGAAGTCGTGCCCGTAGTTCAGGAAGCTTGCCCCGTTGAACCCGGCACCCAGGATCGCCAGCGCGCCGAGCGCCGACGTCACCACGGCCACGCGTCCGCCCTCCCGCCGGGTCAGCACGATGCTGGCGAACGCGGCCAGCACCAGCGCCAGCCCGAAGGCCGCGTGCGCGGCGGCCCACGCCGGGCCGTGTGTGATCACCCAGGCGAGGCCGGACGCCGCGCCGGTGAAGTAGTCGTGAGCGCCGGCGCCGGGATGCTGGCCAGGGAGGATGACATACAGGTTCACGGCCATGCCCAGCAGGTACTGGACCAGCAGGAGCAGGCAGGCGGCGAAGTTGACCGCGAGCAGCCGGCCTGCTGGGCGCGGCTCTCTGGGTGGCGCGGTGGCCGCCGGGGCCGGCCTCACGGCGCCGCCTCGGTGGCGCTGGGCGAGAGGCGCACGCGGCGGCCGGGGGTACCGCCGATCGCGTGCACCGGCGCGCGCCCGCTGGCCAGGCCGGCGACCAGATGGCGCTCGAACTCCTCGTGCCACCGCAGCTCTGCCTCCAGCCGCAGCTCACCGCGGCGGAACGCCGTTACGGCCAGCCGCGGCAAGACGCCCTCCGCAGTCAGCCGCTCGCGCTCCCCGGCCATCGCCTCCAGCTGGCCGGCCACCCGGCGGCGCCGGGCCGCCAGTCGCTCACTCAGCTCAGCTGGGTCCGTACCGGCGGCGAACAGCAGTACAACCGACACCGGATCGGCAGATCCGAAGACGACCTCCAGGGCCGCGTCACGCTGGACGGCCAGCTCCAGCCGCCCCTCATCGGTGATCTGATACACCGTCCGTGCGGGACGCCGGCCCACCTGCTCCTCGCGGATGGCCTGGATCAGCCCCTCGCCGTCGAGCTTGCGCAGCTCCGCATACAGTGCGCCACCGGTGATCCCGCCCCACACCTCAGCGTTCGTCAGCTCGGCGGTCCGGCGAATCTGGTGGCCGTGCATGGGCCCGCGTTCGGCCAGGAGACCGAGGATCGTGAGGCGGCTCAAGTTCATCGCAGATTAGTCTGCGCATACTAGTTTGCGATTGGCAACGCGGCGTCCGGCCGCCAGTTGCCGCATCGCCACGGCCAGCGTGATGACGACCGGGGTGGCGAGCGCCCAGCCGCAGAACGCGAGCATGACGATCACCGCCAGTGTGGCGGGAATGGCCGCCGCGCGGCCCCGGCCGCGCAGCACCCGGACGGCGCCGGTCATGCAGCCGAGGTAGACGAACAGGAACAGCGTGGTCGGCACGGCTACCAGCGAGGCCGTGCCGACCAGCCCCAGGCCGTAGAGGGTGATCAGGAGCAGGCCCGCTGCGGCGATCGTGGCCAGGAACCGGGGCGCCGGGCCTTCGCCGCGGTGTGCGGTCCCGGTCAGCTGGCGTGCCATGGTGGCGGCGCCGGTGACGTAGGCATTGACCGCGCCGAGTGTCAGGACGATCGCCGCGGCCGCGGCGGCGGCCGTGCCAGCGGGACCAATGGCGCGGTGGAGCAGGTCGGCCAGCGGGACGGCGCTGGCCGCGTGTGGCCCGAGCACGCCGATCGTCGCGATGGCCAGGCCCAGGTAGAGGGCCGTGGTGGCGGCGAGGGCGATGGCTATCACCCGCGGCAGTTGCCGGGAGGGGTTCGCGAAGCGGGTGGTCAGCGGCGCGACGGCCTCCCAGCCCACGAACGACAACATCAGCGTCGCGGCCGCGTGCCCGATGGACATCCAGCCGTGCGGGGCGAACGGGGCCCAGTTGGCGGCGCGGGCCGATGCGCTCGATCCGGCGATGGCCACGATGACCACGCCGATCAGCAGGCTGACCAGGACAAGCTGGGCACTCGTGCTGGCCCGGAGCCCACCGGCGGCCAGGGTGAGCACGATCATCAGCAGCACCGCCGCGGCACCGGCCCGGGCCAGTTGGCCGCCGCCGGTGAGCTCGGTGACGTAGCTGGCGCCGATGAGGCAGACCAGGGGGGCGCCGCCCACCACCGCCGCCAGGAAGGACCAGCCGACCGCCAGCCCGGCCCGGGTTCCCAGCCCGGCGGTCACGTAGCCCATCACTCCGCCAGCCGAGGGGAAGCGCCTGCCGAGTGCTGAGAAAACGGCGGCGAACAGGCCGGACAGACCCAGCAGGGCGAGCCAGGCCAGGATCGACGCGGGCCCGGCCTGCGCCGCGGCGAGACCGGGCAGCAGCAGCAAGCCGGGGCCGAGGAGGGCCCCGATGTAGAGGGCGGAGGCCCGGGTGGTCGTCAGGTTCTGGGTGTTACCGGATGACTGTGTCACGCTCCTAGCTTGGCCGAAATCGGCTCGCACGCGATGGCAAATATGGCGCGCTCGGGGGTATCTGCTGCAACTCCATTGCGTGATTGGGCCGCTAGGCTGATTTCTATGCCGGAACACATACCAGACCGCGTGGATCGTGCCATCGTCTCCAAGCTCCAGCAGGACGGCCGGATCGCCAACGTGGACCTCGCCGACGCCATCGCGCTGTCACCCTCGGCGTGCCTGCGGCGCGTCAAGGCGCTGGAAGCAAGCGGGATAATCACCGGGTACCGGGCGGAGGTCAGCCGGTCCCGGGCCGGGCTGGGCCTGACCGTCTTCATCGGGCTCAGAGTCGAGGGGCACTCCCAGCAGACGTCGACCCGGATCGAGCAGGCACTGCTGGCCATCCCCGCGGTCGTTGCCTGCTACCTCGTCTCCGGCACCGATGACTTCCTGATCGAAGCCGCCGTGCCCGACCTGGCCGGCTACGAGGAGTTGCTGCTTGGCCAGATCCTGGCGATCCCGTCGGTCGTGGAGGCGCGGAGCACCTTCGCGATCCGGACCATTCTCAGCCGCGGCCCCATACCGCTCGACCATTGGCGCTGACCGCGGTCATCCTCGCTGTATCCGCCGCCGGGCGCTATGGCCGGGCAGCGGGGGACGGTTCAGCGGCCGCGGTCGAGGGGTGTTCCCACGGCCGCGCTGGCCTCTTGGACCTTGGCGGGCCCGCGCAGCACGTAGGCGACGCCGACGGCGATGATGGCGCCGGCCACCGGCCCGACCAGGTAGACCCACCAGGTGGACAGGTTCCCGATGGCGAGGTCGGGCCCGAAGCTCCTGGCAGGGTTCATCGAGGCGCCCTCGTACGGCCCGCCCATAGTGCCCCAGGCCAGGATGTAGGCACCAACCGCTAGGGGCACGAACGGGCCGTTGAGCTTGGGCCCGTTCGCCATGTTGAGAATCATCAGCACCAGTCCGAACGTGATGACCGCTTCGAAGACGGCGGCCTGCCAGGACTGGCCGGGCTTGGGCATCGTGGCAGCCAGGTTCCCCTCCGGGCCGAAGAACGCGCGGGCCAGCAGCGACCCGCAGGCGGCGGCCACAAACTGCACCGCCCAGTAGGCGCAGGCCATCACCCAGCCCATGTCCCGCCGCAGCGCGAACGCCAGAGTCGTGGCCGGGTTGAAATGGGCCGAGATATCCCCAAGGAAGTAGACGGCCACCACCAGCCACAGCGCCGAGACGAGAGAGAGCACCAGCACCGTCTGCCAGGGCTGCAGCGGGTGGCCACCGTAGCGGACCAGGATGGCCGCGCCGCCGGACAGGACGAAGGTAAGCCCCGCCATGCCGATGAACTCGGCCAGCAGCCGCCGCAGCCGGTGGTTGGGGTTGGCCCAGTCGGCCCAGCCCCGCTGGCCGCCGACCGACGCGATCAGGGCCGCCCTGCCGAACGGCTCCATTCGGCGCGTGGGCTCCGCGCCGCGTATGGGCTCCGCGCCGCGTATGGGCTCCGCGCCGCGTGCGGGCTCCGTGCCATGGGCCCGGGGCGCCGGGCTTGCCTCGGGGCTGCTCATGTCAGGCTTTGCCGGGGTTCGCCCGGACGTCGGCGGTGCCGGGGCGGGTGAGGTTGATCGGGATGACGACGCGGTCATACAGGTCTTCGGACACGCCCTTCGCCAGCGCCGCCTCCTTGAGGGTCAGGTCGTGGTCGATGGCGTAGTAGGAGATCGCCGCTGCCTTGTCGTAGCCGATGACCGGCGACAGGGCGGTCACCATCATCACCGACCGGTCGATGTTCTCCTTCAGCTTCGCCTCGTTCAGCTTGGTGCCCTCGACCATGAACTCCCGGAAGTGGTCGCACATGTCGGCCATGATCAGCGCGGAGTGCAGGTAGTTGTCGATCAGGATCGGGCGGAACGCGTTCAGCTCGAAGTTGCCCTCGTTCCCGCCCATCGTCACCGCCACGTCCGAGGCAATGACCTGGATCGCGACCATCAGCATCGCCTCTGCCTGGGTCGGATTGACCTTGCCTGGCATGATCGAGGACCCGGGCTCGTTGGCGGGGAAGATCAGCTCACCGATTCCGGTGCGCGGCCCTGAGCCGAGCCAGCGCAGGTCGTTGGCGATCTTGAACAAGGTGACCGCGGCGGACTTGAGCCCGCCGTGCGCCCGCACCATGCGGTCCAGGGTGCCCTGGGCGGTGAACTTGTTGGCCGCGGTCACGAACGCGGTGCCTGTCATCGCGGCAATCTGCTGCGCGACGTCCTCGCCGAAACCCTCCGGGGCGTTGAGCCCGGTGCCGACGGCGGTACCGCCCATGGCGAGTTTCAGCAGGCCATGTGTGGCGTGCTCGACCTCGGCGATGGCATCATCGAGCGCGCCGACATAGCCCGACCACTCCTGGCCGACGGTCAGCGGGACCGCGTCCTCCAGGTGCGTCCGGCCGATCTTGACCACATCCGCCCACTGCCTGGATTTGTGCTCGAAGGCGTCACGCAGCCGCCGCAGCGCCGGGATCGTCTTTCCCGTTGCCATTGTGTAGGCGGCGATGTGCATGGCGGTCGGGAAGGTGTCGTTGGAGGACTGGCCCATGTTGACGTGGTCGTTGGGGTGGATGGGCTCTTGCGACCCCAGTGTGCCGCCGACCAGCTGGATGCACCGGTTAGAGATCACCTCGTTCACGTTCATGTTCGACTGGGTGCCCGACCCGGTCTGCCACACATACAGCGGGAACTCCGAATCCAGCGCCCCGCTGATCACCTCATCGCACACCCGCTCGATCAGTTGCCCCTTCCACCCCGGCAGCCGCCCCGCTTTGGTGTTCACCACGGCCGCGGCCTTTTTCACGTAGCCGTAGGCGTAATACACCTCCTTGGGCATCCGGTCATGACCGATGTTGAAATGCTCCAGGCTGCGCTGCGTCTGTGCACCCCAGTACCTGTTCGCGGGCACCTCGACATCGCCCAGGCTGTCAAACTCCCGCCGCATCCCCGTAGCATCCAAGCCAATCGGCAGATCAAGGATCTTCGGTGCGGCATCTTCGGTGTCGGTCATGACGCGAGCCTCCCTGTCCCGGGCATGCGGCCGCCGGCCGGCCCCGGCGGGCCCGCGTTTGCTATACCCATCACCCCGCCGCCGAGTCCTCACCCGGCCATTGAGACGGGGCCGTCTGATGGCGGGCCGGTAGCGACACCATGACAGAACTGGTGAGCGACCGGCAGGCCCCAGGCCCGCCGCGGGCACGGTGCCCGGCAGGTCCCGCAGAAAGCGGGCCGGGAAACAGCGAGCCCCCAGCATCTGTGCGACCTGGGGGCTGGCGACCGGGTCCGGAGCCCTAGCGGCTGGCGCCGCCCTTCGCTGTCTTCGCCGGCAACTGTGCCGGGTCCCGGTCAGGGACCGCGGCTGCCTTGGCCGGTGCGGTGGCCTGGTACACGATGAGCGCGAAAAGTATGAACGTGATGATGTGGACGCTCGTGCAGTACGGGCAGACCTGCCCGATCCGGATCAGCTCGTTGTAGATCAGGTACAGGACAAACAGCATGCCGACCACGACCGAGGCCAGGCGGAGCCGGTGGATGAGGGGGTTCTTCGCCCGCCACGCCTGTGGCGAGTTGATCACCACCATGAAGACGAAGAAGGCGAGCCCGAGCACGGCTACCGGGATCCCGAACACCCAGGCGTACGAGCTCGTTTGCACCACGACGCAGGCGTCGCCCTTCGCGGAACAGCCCGCCAGACCGGTATTCGAGAAGTGGGTATAGGTCTGGTACCCCGCATCGATGAGGCCCAGCACGGACAGCACCAGGGTGGTGAACGGCAGCCAGCCCATGGAGCGCGGCAGGGTCCAGGGCCGTCGCCAGGCCGGGCCGACCGGCTCGACGGGCTGCTCGGCCTGTTGCTTCCCCTTGACGGCGGCGGCCTGCCTGCCCTTGGCCTGAGTGCTCGCCTGCCTGCCGTTGGCCCGCGCGCTGGCCTGTTTTCCCCTGGCGGGGGCGGCCTGCCTGCCTTTGGCCTGGGTACCGGCCCGCTGCTTGCCTTTGCCCTGGGTAACCGTTGTCCCCCTGGTGGCACCACCGCCACTTTTCGGCGACGTCCGTGAGGCGCTCATGCCCGGAAGAATAGCCTGTCCCGGTGAGGGGCGCCATGAGCGTCCTGGCGGCCGGCTCGGGGCCCAGACCCCGGTATGCGAAGGTGCCGGTGTGGCGTGGTGCACGCCAGCACCCGCCGGTAGCGCCGCTCCAGCGGTGACGAGTCAGTCATGTGACCACGCCAAACGGCTTTAGCCGCGTCACCGCATGGATTGCCCGTTCGGTCATACTGACGTTATATACCGCTGAACTAGCAATGACAATGGGCGCACATCTGGCCTGTGGCCAGGGCATTCACGGGTGCGCCGCCAGGGACTCGAACCCCGAACCCGCGGATTAAGAGTCCGCTGCTCTGCCAGTTGAGCTAGCGGCGCTTGCAACCCAGTGATGGTAACAGCATCCGAACGCACGGCGGTAACCGCACGCCAGCGCGGCCCGGACGGGCAGCAGGGAACAGCGCGCCCGGCGGCGCGAGACCCGGCGCCGCGAGATCTGGCGGCTCAGCCGCCCAGGAACCGGCCCATCACGTCCGGCGACGCGCGACGGGCGGCCGGTGCGGCGTTCGGCCTGGTCGGCCCAGCTCATCGCGCGCAGCCCGGTGTTAATGCCCAGCCAGCGCAGCGGTTCGGCCTCCCACTGCCGGGATCGGTGATTGACCCACGGCAGCCGGGTCAGGTCGCTGCCGGTCTCGAGGATCAGATCGGCCAGGGTCCGTCCGGCCAGGTTCGTGGTGCTCACCCCGTCGCCGACGTACCCGCCCGCCCAGCCGATCCCGCTGGCCCGGTCGAGCCCGGCGGAGGCGCACCAGTCGCGGGCGATGCCGAGCGGCCCGCCCCACCGGTGCGTGACTTTCGCATCCGCCACCGCCGGGAACAGCTCACCGAGAGTTTGCCGCAGGGCCTCGAAAACGACGGGTACCTGGTCAAACGACGGCCGAACGGCCGAGCCCAGGTGGTAGGGCGCGCCCCGCCCGCCGAACGCCAGCCGCCCGTCCGCCGTCCGCTGCCCGTAGATGATCAGGTGCCGCCCATCGCCGAACGTGGGCCGCCCAGCCAGTCCGATCTGTGCCCAGACCGGCTCGGGCAGCGGTTCGGTGGCGATCATCAGCGAGTACACCGGCACGACCGCCCGGTGCAGCCCGGGCAGCGCGGGGGTGTAGCCCTCGGTGGCCCGGATCACGTACTCCGCCCGCACCGTACCGTTCGGTGTCCGCAGCGCGCGGGGGACGATCTCGGTCACCGGGGTGCGCTCGAACACCTGCACGCCCCGGGCCCGTACCACCTGGGCCAGGCCCCGGACCAGGCGCGCGGGGTGGATGGCAGCGCAGTGCGGGGTGTACGTCCCGCCCAGCACGGCCGTGGCCGCCGCGAACCCCCTGGCTTCGTCCGCGCTCAGCAGCCGCACGTCGTCCTCGCCGAACCCGAACTCCCGCGCCTCGCTGACCTCGTCCCGCGCGCGGTCCAGCTGGGTCGCCGACCGGGCCAGCTGCACCGTCCCGCCCTTCGCCCAGTGGCAGTCGATGCCCTCCGCGGCCGCCACCCGGCCCACCTCATCGACGGTGGCCTGCATGGCCCGGTACATGGCGGCCGCCGCGTCCTTGCCTGCCGTCCGGGCCAGCTTCGGCAGCGACGCGGGGAACAGCGCAGAACACCAGCCACCGTTGCGCCCCGACGCGCCAAACCCGGCGATCTCCGCCTCGCAGACCGCGATCCGCAGGCCGGGCTGCGCGCTCGCCAGGTAGTAGGCGGTCCACAGCCCGGTAAGACCTCCGCCGGCGATGGCCACGTCCACGGCCAGGTCGCCGGGCAGCGGGTCGCCGGGGGCCAGCGAACCCGGCACGGTATCCAGCCACAACGACAGTGACCGATATGTCTGGTCCGCAGGCATGCGTTCCATGGTGACACGTCCTGGGGGCAAAGTGGTTCGCCGGTCGGGCATCCTAGATCGTATGCCCGCGAACTCACCCGCTTCTGGGGCACTGCCCAGCGCCCGTCAGCCGTTCGGCACCTATCAGGTCTGCCTGGTCTGTCTCGGGAACATATGCCGCTCACCCATGGCCGAAGCCGTGCTGCGCGAGGTGCTGGCGCGGTCCGGGCTGGCCGGGGCGGTGAGCGTGGAGAGCGCGGGCACCGGAGACTGGCACGTGGGCGAGCGGATGTTCGGGCCCGCCCGGGCGGAACTCGCGCGCCGCGGCTACGACGGCTCCGCGCACCGGGCGCGGCAGATCCAGCCGTCCTGGCTGCCCAGATACGACCTGGTGGTGGCCATGGACCGGGCGAACCTCGCGGCCCTGCGGCGGATGGCACCCGACGCCGACGGCGCCGGGCGGATCCGGCTGGTGCGCACGTTCGACCCTGGCCTGCCGCCGGATGACCCCTATCAGGGCGAGGTCCCCGACCCCTTCGGCGGCTCGGCCGACGACTACGCGCTCGCGTTCGACCTGGTCCTGGCCGCCACGACCGGGCTGGCCGAGGAACTTGCGGCGCTGCCCGGCGTGCCCGCGCACGGGCGGACGTGACCACCGGCGAGGTAGCCCAGCGGCTTGAGCGCCTGACCGGGACCGGCGTCCGCGACCTGCAGCCCGCCGGGTCGGCGCACCGGTGGCGCTACTACCGGGCGGCGCTGGCCGACGGCCGGGCGGTATTCGCCAAGGTCGCCTCGGCAGGTCTGGCCGGGCTGTTCGACGCCGAAGCGCGTGGCCTGCGCTGGCTGGGCGAGGCGGGCGCGGTGCCGGTACCCGGGGTCGTCGGCTGGGACGAGGCCACGCTGATCGTCTCGTGGGTCGCTGCCGGGTCGCCGGGCGCCGCCGCGGCGGAACGATTCGGCCGCGACTTGGCCCGCATGCACGGGGCGGGCGCACCGTCGTTCGGCGCACCGTGGCCCGGGTTCATCGCCAGTCTTGCTATGCCAAACGATGGCGCCGTGGGGCCCGAGCCCCATGATGACCCGCCGTCGTGGCCGGACTGGTACACCGAGTTCCGGGTGCTGCCCTACCTGCGCGTGGCCGTGGACGCGGGGACGCTGAGCGGCCCGGATGCGAGCCTGGTGGAGTCGGCGGCGGCGCGGTCGGGTGGCCTGGCCGGCCCGGCGGAGCCGCCGAGCCGCATCCACGGCGACTGCTGGTCGGGCAACGTGCTGTGGGCCGGCGGGTCCGGCTGGCTGATCGACCCGGCCGCGCACGGCGGTCACCGGGAGACCGACCTCGCCATGCTTGCCCTGTTCGGGGCGCCGCACCTGGCCCGGATCCTGGCCGCCTACCAGGAGGAGGCGCCGCTGGCAGCGGGGTGGCGCCAGCGCGTCCCGCTGCATCAGCTGCACCCGCTGCTAGTGCACGTGTGCCTGTTCGGCGCCGCCTACCGCGATGCGGCGCTCGACGCGGCCCGCGCCGTCCTCGCCGCCTAGCCAATCAGAGGGTTGTGGCGAGGATGAAACCGGCGCGGCGGGTGCGGCCGGCCGGGTCCGGCGGGGCTTCGTCCTGGATCCGCCAGCCAGCCGCCGCGAGCAGGTCCCGGGCTTCGTCTGCGTCCAGGACCGACCGGGCCGGTTCGCCCATGGCGGCGACAGCGGTTTGGAACGCCGCCCGGCGGGCCGCCTGCTGCGCGGACGCGGCGCTGACCGACAGGCTGATGGCGAGCGAACTGCCGTCGGCGGCGACCTCGCGCAACCCGCGGAGCAGCGCCCGCAGCACCGTCAGGTCGAGGTAGACGGCGACTCCTTCGAGGAGGAACAACGCTGGCTGCCGGGGGGCCAGGCCGGCCGCGACAAGCAGGTCCGCAACGGGATCGACGGTGAAGTCGGCGGCGACAAAGCGGATGTGACCGGCGTCGATCCCCAGGCGCCGCAGTCGCTCTCGCTTGTCCCGCTGCGTGGACGGGTGGTCGACCTCGAACCAGCGCACGCCGGGTTTGGCGTACCGCAGCGCGCGCCCGTCGTAGCCGGCCGCGCCGATCACGATCTGGCCGAGGCCGCGGGACAGTGCGCCGGTGACCACCTGGTCGAAGAACCGCGTCCGTGCCCGCAGGTAGCCGCTCAGCGGCCCGGGTTCCGTGCTGACCGCCGCGGCCACGTCCCGCGCCAGCGTGTCGTCCGCGGCCGGATCGCCGTACGGGGCGGGCACCCGGTCAAACGTCAGCCGCTGCGCGGCAACCCGCTGTGCCGTCACCGACACCTGCCCATCCTGCATGGGCCAACCCTTACAGACCCGGACCGCGGTGGCCGTACGGGCAGCCTGCCCAGGCGGCCACGTCATGGCCGGGTCATGGGCGCACATAGCGACAGCGGTGGGTCTGGCCTGGCCGGCAGCCAGCAGCGAGGATGGAATAGTGCAGTTGTCTGGGCTGACGGTGCGAGCACGCACGCTGTGGGAGGGTCTCGCTGGGACGCCGGTCGCGTTCGATTCCGCCGTCCGTGTCACGGTGTCCCGGCAATCGCTCCTGTGCCCGCCTGGCTGGGTCGGCATCGTCGTCATCGATCGCGCGGCCATCGTGACCGCCCCAGACCAGGACACGGCGCGGACCGTGCAGGACGCCCTGGCCGGCCTGCCCGCAGCAGCGCTGACCGACACCGCCGTGCTCGGCGCCCGGCTGACGGTACTCGAACTGCTCGGGCCGGCCACCCTGGCCTACCTGACGGCGGGGGAGTTCCGCCGGCAGCCCGGCCAGGACGCGGTCGAGGTGATCCCGGCACGGAACTTCGCGCTGCGGCAGTTCCTGTCGGCCATCGATCCCATGGAGGTCAAGGAGAGCGGCCTGGCGGAGATCACCTCGCCGGCATTCACCGTCCGCGCGCAAGGCGGGATCGCCGCTGCCGCCGGATACCAGGACTGGCCGGGCCAGGTAGCGCACCTGTCGGTGCTGACCGCCGCGCCGGCCCGCGAGCGTGGTTACGCCCGCCTGGCCGCGTCAGCCGCCATCACACACGCGCTGCTGCGGGGCAAGCTGCCGCAATGGCGAGCCCAGGCACTTGCCTCCCGGCGCATCGCCCATGCCCTCGGCTTCCGCGAACTCGGCTCTCAGGTCAGCATCCGCGTTCAGGCATGGTCACGGGGCCAGCGCGAGATCGAGGGGGCGCCGCATGAGCGTGATTATGAGGAATTCGCGCTGCCGAAACATGACGAGTTTGCCCTGCCCAAAGCCGAAACGCCAGGGTCGTGACGGGCGGCAGGCTCTCCTGGGCGGGGCTGGAGCGAGGCACTAGGGTTTGCGGGCGCGGGTGGCGATATAGCCGGGCATGTACCGGGCGGTCGCGTCGGCGTGGTGCGGGGCCTCCACCAGGTGGGTGAGGATGAACCCCGCGGCCAGCTGCCCGCCGATCTGCTCGGTCAGCGAGTGGCTGTACTCGATCGCGCCGTCTCCGTAGCCCCGCTTGCGCTCGGCGTCGGACAGGTCGAGCGTGCTGAACGGGAGCCGGTAACGCACCACGAACTCCTCGCGCTCGTCCAGCGCGGCCACGTCGAAGATGAAGATATCCGGGTTCAGGAACCCGGCCATCAGCACGCCGCCCGGGCGCAGCACCCGGAACGACTCCTGCCACACCGGCACGACGTCCGGGCAGAACACGTTCGACACCGGGTTGAACACCACATCGAAGCTGGCATCGGCGAAGGCGCTCAGGTCCCGCATGTCGCCGAGCACGGTGCGGATGGCCAGGCCCTCACGGGCGGCCACCTCGTCATCCCGGGCGAGCTGTCCGGGGGAGTTGTCGAACACCGTCACGTCCGCGCCCGCGGCCGCCAGCACAGGGCCCTGCTGCCCGCCGCCGGAGGCCAGGCAGAGAATCGCGGTGCCGCCCAGGTCCGCCGGGAACCAGTCGCGGGGGGTTGGCTGGTATCCGATGAGAACCACCGACCAGTCGCCAGCCCGCGCCCGCGCGACGATGTCGGGCCCGACCGGCCGGGTCCATTCGTTACCGCTGTCCACCTCGCGGTCCCACGCGGCGCGGTTGTGCGCGACGGGATCGAACGTCTCGCCCACAGCAGCACATCCTAGACCGGGGCCGTTCTCACTATGGTGGGCGGCGGTCAATCGGCGGCGGCTTCGGGGGCCAGGGGGAGGGTGATCCAGAAGGTGGCGCCCTGGCCCGGGGCGGTGTTCACACCGGCCGTGCCGCCGTGGGCGGCGACCAGGGCGGAGACGATCGCCAGGCCGAGCCCGGTTCCGCCGGTCCGGCGGCCGCGGGCCTGGTCGGCCCGGTAGAAGCGTTCGAAGACTCGCTCGGCCTGCTCCATGGTCAGCCCCGGGCCCCGGTCGGCGACCTCCAGGATCGCTGCGGGCACGGCCGGATTGCCGCCCTGGTAGCCCGCGAGTATCCGCACAGTGATCGGAGTCCCCTCGGGCGTGTGCGTGAGCGCGTTGCTCATCAGGTTGCTGATCACCTGGCGCAGCCGGGGCTCGTCGCCGAGAACCAGGAACGCGGCACCGGTCCCAACGGTCAGGTCGATCTGGCGGCCCGGCGCGACGATGCGGGCGTCCTGGACCGCGTCCGCGGCAAGGGTGAGCAGGTCGACGGGACGGCGCTCGATCGGGCGCTGCTCGTCGAGGCGGGCCAGCACCAGCATGTCCTCGACTAGTCCGCCCATCCGGGACGACTCCTGCTCGACCCGCTCCATGATCCGGTCCAGGTCGGGCCTGGTGAGGGGATCTGGGCTGGCCGACCCCCTAGCCAGGTCGGAGCCGCTGCCGGGCGGGCCGGCCGGGCTAGCCGGGGCGGTGTCCAGCGCGGCTCTGCTGTGCGCGCGCTCGCGGGACGGCTCGTCGTCCGGCTCGCCCGCCGGATGGGAGCCGTTGTCCAGCCCCCCGCGCTGGCGGTAATACTCGGCATACCCGCGGATCGCGGTCAGCGGGGTGCGCAGTTCGTGGCTGGCATCGGCGACGAACTGCCGCATTCGTTCCTCGGAGCGCCGTGCGGCGGCCTCAGACCGCTCGCGGGCGTGGAATGCCGACTCGATCTGCGCCAGCATCATGTTGAGCGCCCGGCCCAGCCGACCGACCTCGGTCCTGGGATCGCTCTCGGGCACCCGCCGGGACAGGTCCCCGGCCGCGATGGCCGCCGCCGTGGTCTCGATGTCCTTGAGCGGGCGCAGGCTGGTACGGACGATCGCGACCCCGGCCATGGCCAGCGCCACCACCACGATCAGGCTCACGATCAGGTCGATGTACGCGAGCTGCCCGACCGTGCCGTTGATATCGCCGAGGTCCACCCCCACGATGAGCGTGGCTCGCTGGGTGAACGGGCCGAAGCCTTGAAAGCGGACCTGCTGGGTGATGACCCGCCAGTTGTCCGTCCCGGATACGGCGGGCACATTGACCAGCTTGCCGCTGTTCGCGGAAAGCCAGGTCGCGGAGGTGGGGATGCTCGGTATCGAGTTGCCGGCCGACGCATGCAGCGTGGTACCCATAGGCCGCAGGGCGATCAGGAAGAAACCGGCGTAAACGGGTGAGCCGGGCGAGAAGCCACCCCCGGCGTTGATCTGGGCCAGCTGCTGGTCGAACAGTGCGGTCACCTGCTGGCTGGCATGGCGAATCTGGTAGTCGCGGAACAGGTTGATGCTCGCGAAGCTGATCACCGCCAGCGCGATGATGACCAGCAAGAGCACGGCCGAGATTAGCTTGGTATGCAGGGGCACCCGGCCGGGCAGCAGCTTGACGGCCTGCCAGCGGGCGGCTGATCCGGAACGGGCGGACGCAGACATACAGCTAGGACGAGGGGAGCCGGAGCACGTACCCGACGCCGCGCAGCGTGTGGATCAGCCGCGGCTCGGTGCTGTCGACCTTGCGGCGGAGCACCGACACATACGACTCGACGATCCCGGTGTCGCCGCGGAAGTCGTAGTCCCAGACGTGGTCGAGGATCTGCATCTTCGACAGCACCCGGTTGGCGTTGCTCATGAAGTACCGCAGCAGCTTGAACTCGGTCGGAGAGAGCTGGATGGGCTGCCCGGCCCGCCACACCTCATGGCTGTCCTCGTCGAGTTCCAGGTCGGCGAACTTGAGCCGGGGCGTGGGCTCGGTGCCATCCCCCCTGGTACGGCGCAGCACCGCCCGGATCCGGGCGATGACTTCTTCCAGGCTGAACGGCTTGGTCACGTAGTCGTCGCCGCCGAGGGTCAGGCCGCGGATCTTGTCATCCATCGCGTCCCGTGCGGTAAGAAACACCACGGGGATGCGGTCACCGCCGCCGCGTAGCCGCCGGATGACATCGAAGCCATCCATGTCAGGCAGCATGACGTCGAGCACGATGAGGTCAGGACGGTGACGCTGCGCAGCCTGGACGGCCTCGGTGCCCGCGCTGGCGCTGATCACCTCGAACCCGGCATACCGCAGGCTTGCGGCGAGGAGCTCGAGGATGTTCGGTTCGTCCTCCACCACGAGCAGTTGTGCTTCAGGCCGTTTCCGCCCGTCGCCCGACGGTGTTGTCATAGCAGAATCCTGAAGGATGAGCCTGAGTGTTTCCTGAACGCACGCTGGAACTGACCTGTCGATCATATATGCGGACTTGTCAGGGGCGGGCGTGTCAGCGCAGGCCAGCACCGGTGAAACCCGGCCGGCCGGGGAGCCCCGCGGGCCTGCTGCGTGCGGGCACAGGCCCCGGGACGACCCCGGCTCGCGGGGGAGTTAGCTGAGGCTGGCGGCGCCAGCGCTGTTGCTCGCGTCGGTCCACCGGACGATGGCTGCGGCCCGCGATTCGGCGCCCAGCTTTGCGTAGATCCGGTTTACGTGGTTTTTGACCGTTTTCTCGGCGAGAACGAGCTGGGCAGCGATTTCACCGTTGGAGTGCCCGTCCGCGATGAGCGACATGATTTCGGCCTCGCGTACGGAAAGGCCTAGCGGGCGGGCTGTGCGGGACACGGTCCTCATCCGACCTCCGACCAGGCAATCAGGTTTGAACTGCGACGCATGGTATCGAACGTGACCCCATTGCGCGCAAGGTTCAATTTGCGTCTATCGCGCAACGATGGGCGCCGGGGGAGGATCGCCCTCTAGCACGCGTACGGGCATAGCCCGGGCAGACCTGACGACGCGGCCCGCGTCAGCCCTGCAGGTGAGAGCCTGTTAGCAGCTTCTTGGGCACGCGATGGTCGGTATTCAGGTCGTTGAACAACACCTTGGCCTGACCCGAGTCCCACTGCACCGCGTCACCGGCCGCCGTGGGAAGGTTCGAATTGGCGATCGGGACGGTGCTGGTTTCCGGGTTTCGCAGCGCGAACGCGGCGCTCATGAGGTCTTTGAGGTGAGTACCGTCGTCCACGGTCAGGGAATCCACCGCGCCGAGCGCGGCCGGGACCACGGCGAACGGGTTCAGCATGGTTCCGGTGCTGGTCACCTTGCTCAGCAGGGCGTGCATGAACACCCGCTGGTTCTGTTCCCGTTGCAGGTCCTGGCTGGAGAAGTTGTGCCGGGTACGCACGAAGGCCAGCGCCTGGCCGCCACTGAGCGTGTGGCAGCCCTTCTTCACATGCACCCCCGACGCGGCGTCATGCAGCGAGTGCTTAAAGCACATCGTGACCCCGCCGACATCGTCGACCACATTCACCAGGCCGCCGAACCCGATTCCCATGTAGTGCTCGATGCGCAGACCGGTAACGTTCTGCACGGTCTGGGCGAGCAGTTTTGGGCCGCCGAACGAATAGGCGGCGTTGAGCTTGTTCTCGCCGTAACCCGGAATCGGGACATAGGAATCCCTCGGCAGGCTGACCAGGACCGGGGGCCCGCCGTTCCCCGGGATGTGCAGCAGCATGATCGTGTCGCTGCGCTGGCCGTCCACGTGGATGCCGGTGTGGTACCTCCGTTCCTGCTTGCGGGTGAGCCCCTGGCGGCTGTCGGAGCCGGTGATGAGCCAGTTCGTCCCGGCACCCGCGGCCGGCTGGCCCGAGTACGAGACCAGGATGTTTTGCCGGTTCAGCTTGCCGTCCAGGACGAAGTACCCGCCGATGACCAAGATCAGAAGCACCACGATCAGTCCCGCCAGGAACGCCAGGATCAGCCGCAGCCGGGACCTGCGCCGCCGGCCGCCCACCGTCCCCCTGGCCCGGCCGGGCCCTCGCTGCCCCGGCGCCGAGCGCGCCGGCGGCTGATCCGGCCATGGGCTTGGCGCGGCCCTGGTGCTCGCCGCATAGGCGCCCCCGCTGGGTGCCGCGGAGCTCGACCCATAGGGCAGCCGGACGGTGGGGTCGTTCGGCGCCGCGGCGTGCGCCGCGCCCGGCATCCCGCCCGCCGGGTCATCAACGCCAGGCATGTTGCCTCCGCCGGGCGCGCCCTTCGCATCGTCGCGTTCCGCGCCGTTCTCGGGCCGGAACCAGCCGGATGGCCACTCGTTCACGCGGTGCCCTCCCACCAGATCGTGACCACATCCCGCCCGGACGAGCCCAGGTCCCCGGGCCTCGCGCGGTCAATCCCCATGTCGAGGAGTGCGGCCTCCACCTCGCTGGCCCGTTCCGGGGGCAGGCACAGCCTGCGCCTGGTGACGTCGGCAAGTTCAGGAAAGCTCGCGTAATCGGCCTCGGCCGGGCGGCTCCATTCAGTGTGCCCTGCCTTCAGGCCCATTTCGGACAGGATCGCGAGCAGGTCACCCGCGGTGGGGCTGGTCGGCCTGGTCAGCCCGTGAAAACGCAGCCACAACGGGCTGAGCACGGTCAGCGGATGCACGGTGGTTGTCTCCACTATGACCCGCCGGCGGGCGTGGCTGGTCAGCTCCGTCAGGAACGGCGCAACCTCGGGGACGTTGTAGATCACGTGGTGGCAGGTCACCACGTCGGCGGGCGGCAGGTGGCCGGCGACGCCGGGCCACTGGCCGGCGACCGCACACAGGTCAAGCCCGATCGCGCCGGCCCGCTCGGCCAGCAGGGCGAGCATGCGCTTGTCGGTGTCGACCGCGGTGACCGTGGTCGCGTACGGAGCCAGCGGCAGGCAGGCCGCCCCGGCGCCCGAGCCGATGTCCAGTACCGTGCCGGCGGGCGCAAGCGCCTCGCGCGCCCGCTCGTAGGACGCCCCGGCCGGGGCGTGCGCCAGCCGGTCGGCCCGGCGGGCGAACACCTGCCTGGGCAGCACCCAGGGTGACTCGGCAACGGCGGACGTTATCCGCTCCGGGATCGCCCACGCGCTGAGGTCGTCGCGCCACCTGCTGAGCAGCTCGTCCAGCGACGCCATACAGCGAAACTACTCGCCGAGGGTGAAGTCTGGGTGAGCCGCGCCGGGAGATGCTTTCTGTGCCGGGGGCGGGCAGACCGGTGACCCGAGCCGGCCATGGCAGAACGTGGAGGCTGGCGATGGCGTTGAAGCATCCCAAGGCACCCGGCAGGCAGGTCATCGAGCGGGACTATGCCCCGCTGTTCGGGCTGGAACCCGGCCGATTGTCCCGGTACCGCTGCGGCTCGGATGAGCTGCCCCCCGAGGTCGCATACCAGATCATCCACGACGAGCTGATGCTCGACGGGAACGCCCGGCTGAACCTGGCCACGTTCGTCAGCACCTGGGCAGAGCCGCAGGCCGACCGGCTCATGGCCGAGTGCTTCGACAAGAACATGATCGACAAGGACGAGTACCCGAACACGGCGGAGATCGAGACGCGGTGCGTGAACATCCTCAGCCAGCTGTGGCACGCGCCGGACGTGGACCAGGCGACCGGGTGCTCCACCACGGGGTCGAGTGAGGCCGCCATGCTCGGCGGACTCGCGCTCAAGCGGCGCTGGCGGAAGGCACGCGCGGCGGCGGGCAAACCCGCAGGCGAGCCCAACATCGTCATGGGCATCAACGTCCAGGTCTGCTGGGAGAAGTTCGCCAACTACTGGGACGTGGACATGCGCCTGGTGCCCATGGAGGGGAACCGGTTCCACCTCACCGCCGACGAAGCGGTCAAGGCCTGCGACGAGAACACGATCGGTGTCGTCGCGGTCCTCGGCTCGACCTACGACGGTTCCTACGAGCCGGTCGCGGAGATCTGCGCCGCGCTTGACGACTACCAGGCCAGGACCGGCATCGACGTGCCGGTGCACGTGGACGGCGCGTCCGGCGGGTTCGTGGCCCCGTTCATCGACCCGGACCTGGTCTGGGATTTCCGGCTCCCCCGGGTGGCCTCGATCAACGCGTCCGGCCACAAGTACGGGCTCGTCTACCCCGGCGTGGGGTGGGCTCTCTGGCGCGACGCGGCCGCGCTGCCGGAAGACCTGATCTTCTGGGTCAACTACCTCGGCGACAACATGCCGACGTTCGCGCTCAACTTCTCCCGGCCCGGCGCCCAGGTCGTCATGCAGTACTACAACTTCCTGCGCCTCGGCATCGAGGGGTACCGCGCGGTGCAGCAATATGCCCGCGACGTGGCCACCCACCTGTCCGCGCAGATCGCCGAGCTTGGCCCGTTCGAGCTGATCACCAGGGGCGACGAGCTGCCGGTCTTCGCCTTCAAGCTGCGCGACGACATCCGCAACTACACCGTCTTCGACGTGTCGAACGCGCTGCGTGAGAGCGGCTGGCTGCTGCCTGCCTACACGTTCCCAAAGAACCGGGAAGACCTCGCAGCGCTCCGCGTCGTGGTGAAACGTGACTTCACCCACGACATGGCGGACTTCCTCATACACGACCTGAAGCGGGTGCTGCCGCGTCTGGAGAAGCAGCCCGCCCCGGTGCATGACCACGAGAGCGGCAGCGGCTTCCACCACTAGCATAGTGTTCGTTCTGCTCCCACCACCCCACCCCATCGGAGCAACTGCCAAACCCGCCAGGAGAGCTAATGCCTGAGGGGCTGTCGCCAAGCGAAGTCGGCAAGGAGATCGCCGAGCACCGGCACCAGGCGGAGGAGAAAGAGAAGGAGCAGCGCGAGGGCGCCGCTACCGAAGCCAAGGGCCGGGAACGGTGGCTGACCATCACCGAAGCGGTCCTGCTCGCGGTCGTGGCCGTCCTCGCCGCCTGGTCCGGCTTCGCCTCGGCGAAGTGGAGCACCCACTCCTCCCTTGACCTGGCCAAGGCGTCGGCGGCCAGGACCCAAGCCAACCGGGCCGCCTACCAGGCCGCCGACCTGAGGAACTTCGACTCGCTGACGTTCAACGCCTGGTTCACCGCGTACGTCGCCCACAACAAGGCCGCGATGCGGGTGGCCGAGGAACGCTTCCGGCCGATATTCGATACCGCGTTCAAGGCCTGGCTCACCACGCACCCGTTCACCAACCCCAGCGCCCCCAAGGGCCCGACCTACATGCCGCAGTACAAGCAGCCGGAACTGGCCCAGGCCAACGCGCTGGATAACCAGGCCAGCAGCTACTACTCGGTCGGCGAGCAGGCCGGCGGCAACGCCGACGGCTACGTCCGGACCACGGTGTACCTGGCGACCGTGCTGTTCCTGGTGGGCATCAGCGGCCACTTCAAGGTCCGCGCGGCACGCATCGGCCTCATCAGCATCGGCGGGGTCATCCTGGCGTTCTCGGTCATCTCCCTCATCGTTGCCCCGAAACCGCCGGTGTGAGGCCCGTCGACCCTCGCTTGCTGCGGTACGCCCGGGCCGCCCGGGGCTACCTGATCTTCACCGTGGGGCTCGGCCTGGCGGTCACCGCCCTGGTCCTGGCGCAGGCGGGCCTGCTCGCGCACGCCCTGGCCACCGCGGCCCGCGGCACCGGGGCCGCGGTCCTGTGGCCCACCCTCGCCGTCCTGCTCGCCGTGGTGACCGCCCGGGCGGTGGCCACCGGTGCGGGGGAAGTCGTCGCGCTGCGCGCCGCGGCCGCGGTCAAATCTCAGCTGCGGCGCGCGCTCACCGCCCATACGCTGCGGCTCGGCCCGGCCTGGCTGGGCGGGCAGCAGGCGGGTGAGATCGCAACCGTGGCCACCAAGGGCCTGGACGCGCTCGATCCGTACTTCTCGCGGTTCGTGCCGCAACTTGTGCTCGCGGTGGCCGTGCCGGTGGCGGTCGTCGCCCGGGTCGCGGCGGCAGACTGGATCTCGGCCGTGGTGATCGCGGTGACGCTGCCGCTGATCCCGGTGTTCGCAGTGCTGATCGGGCTGCACACCAAGGCCCGCACGCAGCGGCAATGGCGGCTGCTGGCCCGGCTCGGCGGTCATTTCCTCGACGTGGTCGAGGGGCTGCCCACGCTCAAGCTGTTCGGCCGGGCCAACGCCCAGGCGAAGGTGATCAGAGAGGTCTCCGAGGCGCACCGCTCGGCGACCATGGGCACGCTGCGGGTGGCGTTCTTGTCGGCGCTGGTCCTTGAGCTGGCGGCGGCCCTGGCCACGGCGCTGGTCGCGGTCGAGGTGGGCCTCCGGCTGCTATACGGGCACCTGGGCTACCAGACCGCGCTCCTGGTGCTGCTGCTCACGCCGGAGGCGTACCTGCCGCTGCGCGCGGTTGGTGCCCAGTTCCACGCCAGCATGGAAGGCGCCTCGGCGGCCGCCCGCGCCTGCGACATCCTGGACACCCCGCTGCCCGGACCGGGCTCTGCTAGCCCCGACCCCACCGCCCCGCCCACCGCCGGCCCCCGGTTGCGGCCCGGTGCGAGGCAACCGGCCGGCTTGCGGTCGAGCACAATCATGCTGAACGGAGTTTGCCTCACCTATCCGGGCCGTAATACGCCGGCGCTGGCCGGGGTGAGCCTCGCGATCCGGCCGGGCGAGCGGATCATGGTGACCGGCCCCAGCGGGTCGGGCAAGAGCACGCTCCTGGCGCTCCTGCTGCGCTTTGCCGACCCGGATGCGGGCACGATCGAGGCCGGGGGAGCCAGGCTGGCAGACCTGGACCTGGCGGCGTGGCGGGACCAGATCGCCTGGGTGCCGCAGCACCCGCACCTGTTCACTGGCACCGTCGCCAGCAACATCGCGCTGGGCCAGCCGGAGGCGAGCCGCGAGGCGGTCGAGCGGGCCGCCCTGCTGGCCGGGGCCGCGGAGTTCATTGGCGCGCTGCCGCGGGGCCTGGACACCGACCTGGGGGAGCGGGCGGGCCGGCTGTCGGCCGGGCAGCGGCAGCGGATCGCGCTGGCCCGGGCGTTCTTGCGGGACGCCCCGCTGCTGCTGCTCGACGAGCCCACCGCGCACCTGGACGCGATCACCGCCGGGGAGATTCTCGGCACGATCGAAACCCTGATGGCCGGCCGGACCGTCGTCCTGGTCACCCACGGTCGAGGGTGGGCCGGCCGCGCGGACCAAACGATCACCCTGGACCACGGCCGCCTCGCCGCGGCGGTACCGACATGACCCGCCGCCCGCCCCGCCGGTACCAGGACCCGATGCTGCGGGTGCTGTGGCTGGCGCGGCCGCTGCGGGGGCGGCTGGTGCTGGCGGTCCTGGCCGGTGCGGCCGCGACCGGCTGTGGCGTCGCCTTGCTCGCGGTGTCCGGGTTCTTGCTGGCCCGTGCCTCACTGCACCCCAGCATCGTGGCCATCTCGGTGGCCGTGGTCGCCGTGCGTGGGCTGTCGGTGGGGCGTGGGGTGTTCCGCTACGGCGAGCGGCTGGCCTCCCACGACGTGGCGTTCCGGGTGCTGGCCGACGTCCGGGTGCGGATCTACCGGCGGCTGGTACGGCTGGCCCCGGCCGGGCTGCACGAATTCCGGTCCGGTGACCTGCTGGCCCGGCTGGTCAGCGACGTGGACACCACACAGGAGGTGTTCCTGCGCGGGATCGCGCCGCCGTTGACCGCGTTCGTGGTCGGCGCGGGTGCGGTGACCGCGTGCCTGCTGATCCTGGCGCCGGCCGCCGGCGTGCTCGCCGCCGGGCTGCTGGCCGCCGGGGCCCTGGTTCCGTGGCTGGCCGCCGCCGGGGCCCGCCTGGCCGCCCGGCGCAGGGCCCCGGCCCGGGGTGAGTTCACCGCCGCCTTCACCGACCTGGTGACCGGAGCGGCGGACCTGCACGCGTTCGCGGCCGCCGACGCCGCGCTGGCCAAGGCCGCGGCCGCGGAGGCCGGGCTGGCCAGGCTGGCCCGCCGGGACGCGTCGGCCAGCGGGCTTGGGGCCGGCCTGTCCAGCGCCGCCGCGGGCCTCACCGTGTGGGCGGTGCTGCTGCTGGCCGTGGCCGCGACCGGATCAGGGACGCTGACCAGGGTTCCGCTCGCGGTACTGACCCTCACCGCGCTTGCCTCCTTCGAGGCGGTCACCGCGCTGCCCGCCGCGGCGATCCAGCTTGGCCAGGCCAGGGCCAGCGCCCGCCGGGTCACCGCGGTCCTGGACGCGCCGGACCCGGTCCAGGGATCCGGCCATACCCGTGCCGCTGCCGGACGGGCCGGTGCGGGTGCGGCTGCGCGGCGCTCAGGTCCGGTACGAGCCTGGCGGCCCGCTCGCCCTGGACGGGGTGGACCTCGACCTGGACTGCGGACGGCGGGTCGCGCTTATCGGGCCCAGCGGCGCGGGCAAGTCCACCGTGGCCGCCGTCCTGCTGAGATTTGCCGACCTCTCCGGCGGCAGCGCCACGCTCGGCGACGCAGACCTCAGCAGCTACCGGGCCGACGACGTCCGCACGGTCATCGGCGGCTGCGCCCAGGATCCGCACATCTTCGACACCACCATCGCCGCGAACCTCCGCCTGGCCCGGCCAGCCGCGGCGGCAGGAACAGCTCGCGAGCGTCGCGGCGCGGGCCGGGCTGCTGCCATGGCTCGAATCGCTGCCGCAGGGCTGGGACACCCCGGTGGGGGCGCACGGCACGGCCCTGTCCGGGGGGCAGCGGCAGCGGCTGGCCCTGGCCCGGGCGCTGCTCGCCGACCCGGCAGTCATGGTGCTCGACGAGCCGACCGCACACCTCGACGCCGACAGCCGCTGCGCGCTGACCGCCGACATACTGTCGGCGACCAGGGGCCGGGCAACGCTGCTGATCACCCACGAACTGGACGGCCTGGACCAGGTGGACGAGATCGTCGTCCTGGACCGCGGGCGGGTGGCGGAGCGGGGCACGCACGCCGAACTGCTTGCCGCCGGCGGCCTGTACGGCCGCCTGCGGCGCCGGGGACGGCTTGGGCAGCGGTTCTAGGGCCGGGCCGGCTCATTTGAGGGCACCGGCGCCGCGCCGGGGACGGCTTGGGCAGCAGTTCTAGGGCCGGGGCCGGCTCATTTGAGGGCACCGGCGCCGACGGGCTCGGCGAAGGCGGCTAGCCCCGGGCGGCCGGATCAGCCGCGCAGCTTGCCGATCAACCCGACCTGCCCGGCGCCGTGGTCGAGCTGGTGGTTGAGGTTGACCGCGGCGCTGATCAGCGACAGGTGGCTGAACGCCTGCGGGAAGTTGCCGAGCTGCTCGCCGGTGCTGCCGATCTCCTCGGAGTACAGGCCCAGGTGGTTGGCGTAGGTGAACATCTTCTCGAACACCAGCCGCGCCTCGTCCAGGCGCCCGGAGCGCGCGAGCGCGTCCACGTACCAGAACGTGCACAGCGTGAACGTGCCCTCGTCGCCGGCCAGCCCGTCGGGGGAGGCGCTGGGGTTGTAGCGGTAGACCAGGCTGTCGGAGACCAGTTCGCGGTCCATCGCCTTCAGGGTGGACAGCCACATCGGGTCGTGCGGGGCGATGAAGCCCTGCAGCGGCATCATCAGCAGCGAGGAGTCCAGCACCTCGGTGCTGTAGTGCTGGGTGAACGCGCCGACCTTGGGGTTCCAGCCGCGGTCGAAGATCTGGTCGTAGACGCGGTCGCGTTCGATGACCCACCGGGCCACGTTGGCCGGGCGGGCCCGGCGGGTGGCGATCTTGATGGCGCGGTCGAGGGCGATCCAGGCCTGGAACCGGCCGTAGGTGAAGTCCCGCTGCCCGCCGCGGGTCTCCCAGATGCCCTCATCCGGCTGGTCCCAGTGGTCGCACAGCCAGTCGATGATCCTGGTGATCGCCATCCAGCCCTCGTGCGCTGCCTGGAGCCCCTGGGTGTCGGCGAGATAGAACGCGTCGGCGGCCTCGCCGTAGATGTCGAGCTGCAGCTGGTCCGCGGCGCCGTTGCCGATCCGGACCGGCCGCGACCCGCGCCACCCCTCGAAATGATCGAGGGTGTCCTCGACCAGATCGGAGCTGCCGTCGACCCGGTACATGATCTTCAGCGGCCGGCCTTCGCCGGTGTACTCGGCGGCGCGGTCACGCAGCCACACCCCGAACGCCGCGGCCTCCTCGACGTAGCCCAGGCTCAGCAGCGCGTAGATGGAGAACGAACCGTCCCGAATCCAGGTGTAGCGGTAGTCCCAGTTCCGCTCGCCGCCCTCCTGCTCGGGCAGCCCGGTGGTCGGCGCGGCGACCAGCGCGCCGGTCGGCGCGTAGGTCATCAGCTTGAGCGTCATGGCCGAGCGGGCGACCATCTCCCGCCACCGTCCCTGGTAGGTCGACCGGGCCAGCCACGAGCGCCAGAACCGGGCGGTATCGTCGGCCAGCCGCTGCGCCTCCTCCGGGGTCACCCGCCGCGGCTCGCCGCCCATCCACTCCAGCACCACGCCGCCGGTCTGCCCCTCGCGCAGCGTCCGGGTCCATCGCACCCCGTCGCCGTCCCGCTCGATCGAGATGCCCGCGTCCTGGATCGTCATCCCGTGCGGTGCGATGGCATTCGCCGTCAGGGCCATGCCATCGGCCTGGAAGATGCCGCCGTCCTCGTTGTACTCGATCTTGTGCGCGGCGCGGCCGTAGTCGAAGCGCGGCTGGAGTTCGATGGCGAACCGCATCGTGCCCCGGACCACCCGGATGTTCCGCACCAGGTCATGGCGGTCGGTTGCCCCGCCCCCGGTGACCGGCATGAAGTCGTGTACCTCACCGACCCCGTCCGGGGTCATGAACCGGGTGACCAGGATCGCGGTGTCCGGCAGGTACAGCTGCTTGCTCACGTAGTCGTCCCGGTCGGGCTTGATCGAGAAATAGCCCCCGCGGTCGGCGTCGAGCAGCGAGGCGAACACGCTGGGGGAGTCGAACCGGGGACAGCAGAACCAGTCCACCGTCCCGTCCTTCGTGACCAGCGCGGCCGTTTGCAGGTCGCCGATCAGACCGTGGTCGCTGATGTCGGGATAGCGGGACATTGCTCTCTCCTCACCGGAGCGGTTCTCGGGGACTGGGTCAGGCCGTGATGCGCCCTTTGATGTGTTCGCCGACGCGCAGGGCGTTGGCCATGGCGGTGAGGGCGGGGTTCACCGCACCGATGCTGGGGAAGAAGCTGGTGTCCACGACGTACAGGTTGTCCAGATCGTGGGCCTTGCAGTTGACATCAAGCACCGAGGTCCCCGGGTCGGTGCCGAACCGGCAGGTGCCGGCTTGGTGCGCGCAGCCCGCGATCGGGATGCTCATGTTCATGTAGAAGTTCTTGCCCAGCACGTGGTGGGCGGCCATCCCGGTGTGGTTGAGTATCTTCTTCAGCTCGCCGTAGAGCTTGGCGGCTTCTTCGTCGTTGGTGGACTTGTAGGCGAGGTGGACGTTGCCGTCGGCGTCGGTGGTCACCCGGTTTTCGGGTACCGGCAGGTCCTCGGTGGTCAGCCAGAAGTCCACCGCGTGCCCGGCCACATCGGACAAAGTCCACTCCGGGGAGAACATCGTCACCTCGGGTTTCTCACCGCGCATCGCCTCGGCGTTGGACTTCCCGATCATCTGGATGTTCCCCGCCGGGTACTCATAGTCCTTGGTCGGCAGGTAGAAGTCGTTGATGCCGAGGGTCTTCTGGAACACCGTATCGTTGGCCTGCTTGGACAGAGCCACCACGGCCAGGCAGTTGTGGAACATGTAGTTGCGCCCCACCTGGTCCGACCCGTTGGCCAGGCCGTGGGGATGGGCGTCGCTGGCGGAGTTGAGCAGCAGCTTGGCGCTGTTGGCCGCGCCAGCGGACAGGACCACGATGTCGCCGATGTACGCCTCGCGTTCCCCGTTGCGGGAGACCACCACCCCGGTGACGGTGCGGCCGGTGCCGTCGGTGTCCAGCTTGGTCACCTCGGCCCCGGTCAGCAAGGTGACGTTGCCCCGGCCCAATACCGGACGGACCGCGATGACCTCGGCGTCGGACTTGGCGTGCACCAGGCACGGGTACCCGTCGCACCAGGTACACCGGATACACGTGCTGCGGGCCCGGTCGGCCTCATCCAGCAAGATCCCGCACGGGGCATGGAACGGCTGGTACCCGCCCTTCTCCAAGCCCGCGGAGATCTCGCCGATCCGCGGCTCGTGCGACACCGCGGGCCAGGGGTAGGGCGCGGACCGGTGCCCCTCGGTCGGGTCCTCGCCGCCGTTGCCGTGCACCTGGTACAGCTGCTCGGCCTGCGTGTACCACGGCTCGAAGTCGTCATACGACAGCGGCCAGGCCGGGGAGATCCCATCCACGTGCCGCAGTTCCCCGAAGTCGGCCGGCCGCAGCCGGTACAGGGCCGCGCCATAGAGCTTGGTGGCCCCGCCGACGAAGTAGTGCACCTGCGGCTGAAACGGCGCGCCGTCGGCGTCGTACCAGGTGTCCTTGGAAATGTATTTCCCGTCCACGAACACCGTCTTCGGGTCCCAGTTGCCCATCTCCCGCGGCAGGAAGTTCCCGCGCTCCAGCAGCAGAATCCGCTTGCCCGACCCGGCCAGGGCGTGCGCGAGCGTCCCCCCGCCGCCCCGGTCCCGATGATGATCACGTCATAGTGCTCAGCCACGGGCCCTCCTTCTGCCGTGGGTGCGGACGCTGCAGCGCCGGGCGCCGTAGGCATGCCAGACTTCGCCCGCCCCTTGCCCATGCTGCGGTCCCGGGCCGCCGGGCAGCACCCCCCTGCCGGGTAAATCTGCACGGGCCTGCCGGGTAAATCTGCACGGGCTGCGCCAGCGACCACCCGCCTGGAGGGTTGTGCCAGGACGGGTTGGTGTTCTAGCGTGCCCGCCACAATGCCTGTGCCTAAGACCGGCCCTAACCGGGCACGGGCCGCGATCAGCCGGGCCTGAGCGGCAACTACTCCGGATGGGGGATGCAGCGCCGTGGCGCCGCGACGAGAGTGACGTTATCCAGCTTGGGGGAACTCACGGAACCCCGATGGCCACGGGCCCTGACGGCGTCACGTGGCCTTGGCAGCCACTGGTGACCTGGTCCTGGGAGAACCATGAGGCTCGATCTGGCGCGGTGGCAGTTCGCGTTTACGTCGGTCAACCATTTCCTGTTCGTCCCGGTGACGATTGGCCTGGCGTTTTTGACAGCGCTGCTGCAGACGGCGTGGTACCGGAGCAAGCGGGACGAGTACCTGCGGCTGACCCGGTTCTTCGGCACGCTCCTGGTCATCAACGTGGCCATCGGCGTGGTGACCGGCCTGGTGCAGGAGTTCGAGTTCGGCATGAACTGGAGCGCCTACTCGCGGCTGGTCGGCAACATCTTCGGCGCGCCGCTGGCGATGGAGGGGCTGGCCGCGTTCTTCCTGGAGTCGACCTTCCTGGGGCTGTGGCTGTTCGGCTGGGACAAGCTGCCGAAGAAGGTGCACCTGGCCACGATCTGGGCCGTCTCGCTCGGCAGCATGCTGTCGGCGGCGTTCATCCTGGCGGCCAACTCGTGGATGCAGCACCCGGTCGGCTACCAGATGGTCAACGGGAAACCGCAGCTGAACGACATCTGGGCGGTGTTCACCAACCCGGTGTTCGTCTGGGGATACGCCAAAGTCATCCTCGCCTCGCTGGTCACCGGCGCCGCGGTGATGCTGGCCGTCTCGGCGTGGCAGCTGCGTCGCGGCGGGGACAGGGAAGTGTTCGTCCGCTCGGCCAGGCTAAGCCTTGCGGTGCTGGTCCCGGCGATCTTGTTCACGATGCTGGTGGGCGATGAGCTCGGGGTGATCGAGGCCAGATACCAGCCGATGAAGATCGCCGCGGCCGAGGCGCAGTGGACCACCTGCCAGCCGTGCTCGTTCTCGCTGTTCCAGATCGGCGGCGGCAACAACGACCACACCCCCACCCAGATCATCGAGATCCCGCACCTGCTGTCGCTGCTGGCCACCAACCACTGGAACGGCAAAGTGATCGGGATGACGCCGCTGCAGAACCAGTACAGCCAGAAGTACGGGCCAGGCAACTACGTGCCGAACGTGTTCATCCAGTACTGGGGCATGCGGGTGATGGCCTACCTGGCCGTCCTTGTGTTCCTCATCGGGGCCTGGGGGCTATGGCTGATCCGGCGCAAAACGCTCGGCACGTCGCGGCTGTTCTTGTGGGTGGCGACCTGGGGTGCGGTGCTGCCGTTCTTGATGAACACCGCGGGGTGGCTGCTGACCGAGAGCGGCCGCCAGCCCTGGATCGTCCAAGGCATCATGCTGACCAAGAACGGGCTGTCGCCCTCGGTCAGCACCTCCTGGGTCATCACCAGCCTGGTGATCTTCGTGCTGCTCTACGGCACACTGGGCACTGTCGATCTGCTGCTGATGCTCAAGTATTCCCGCCAGCAGCTGTCGCCGCCCCGCACGCAGGCCGACGTGGACGCGACCGTGCCGGCCGTCCAGTACTAAGGGGGCCGGTGATGCAGCTCGTCCCGTTCTGGTTCATCGTCATCGCGGTCTTGTGGACCGGGTTCTTCGTCCTGGAGGGGTTCGACTTCGGCGTCGGCATGCTGCACGGCCTGGTGGGCACCAACGAGGCGGAACGACGGGCGGCCATCAACACGATCGGGCCGCTGTGGGATGGCAACGAGGTGTGGCTGATCGTGGCCGGGGCGTCCATGTTCGCCGCGTTTCCCGGCTGGTACGCGACCATGTTCTCCGGGTTCTACCTCGCCCTGGTCCTGGTGCTGGTGGCGCTGATCATCCGCGGCGTGTCATTCGAGTACCGCGGCAAGCGTGACGCGGCCCGCTGGCGCCGCACCTGGGACGTGGCGATGATCACCGGCAGCGTCGCCGCCCCGCTGCTGATCGGCGTGGCGCTCGGTGACCTGCTCGCCGGGGTACCGATCAACTCCCAGCAGGAGTTCACCGGCACGTTCTGGGACCTGCTCCAGCCCTACGCCCTGGTCACCGGCGATCACCCTGGTCCTGGTCTGCGCGCTGCACGGCGCGACGTTCCTGTCCCTGAAAACCACCGACGGGCTGCGGGAACGGTCCGGGCTGCTGGCCCGCCGCATCGCCCCGGCCACCGCCGCGGCCGTCGTGGCGTTCACCATCTGGACCCACATCACCCACACCAGCGCGTTCTTCCTCAACCCGGTCGAGCTGCTGCTCGATCCTCGCCGTCCTCGCCGCCGTCTGGCTGGTCTACGAGCGGCCGGCACGGCTTCGCCTTCGCCGCCACCACCGTCACGATGGCCTCGTGCATCGTGTCGATCTTCGTCGGCCTGTACCCCAACGTGATGGTCTCCTCCACCAGCGCCGCCAACAACCTCACCGTGCACAACACCGCGTCCGGCGGCTTACTCGCTCAAAGCCATGACCGTCGTCGTCATCATCTTCCTGCCGCTCGTGCTCGCCTATCAGGCCTGGTCCTACTACGTCTTCCGGCGGCGGATCAGCGCCAGGGAGTTCCAGGTGCCCGCCCACCAGGAAGCCGCGCAGGCCGGGGTACCCGCGGCGGGGGATGCAACGCGGCGGTGACTGCGGTGAGATCTCTACAGGGACTAAAGCAGAGGAGTTCGAGATGGCATCACGCAGCGTCGACGCCCTGGTCATCTTTGGTGCCACCGGGGATCTGGCCAAGCTGGAAACGTTCCCCGCGCTGGTGGGGCTCGTGGAGCGCGGGGTGCTCGACTTCCCGGTGGTGGGGGTGGCCAAGAGCGGCTGGGGTCTGGAGCAGTTCCGTGACTACGCCGCCGCGTCGCTGAAGCTCAACAACATGGACCCATCCAGCCCGGCGGCGACGAAGATGCTGAGCCTGCTGCGTTACGTCGACGGCGACCTCGGTGACGATGCCACTTACCAGGCCATGTCGGAGGCGGCGGGGCCCGGCCAGGAGCTGCTGTTCTACTTTGAGGTGCCGGCGTTTTTGTTCGGGCGGATCGCCCAGGGCATCGCCACCGCCGGGCGGGCGGCCGGTGCGCGGGTGATGGTGGAGAAGCCGTTCGGCGAGGACCTGGCCAGCTCGCAAAAGCTCAACGACACCATGCACCAGTATTTCCCGGAGGAGGCCATCTTCCGGGTCGATGACTGGCTGGCGTTCGAGCCGGTGGAGAACGTTCTGTTCGGCCGGTTCGCCAACTCGGTGGTCGAGCCGCTGCTGAACCGGACCTACGTGGAGTCCATCCAGATCACCATGGCCGAGGCGTTCGACGTCTCCGACCGGGGCTCGTTCTACGACCGGACCGGCGCCATCCGCGACGTGCTGCAGAACCACATGCTGCAGGTGCTGGCCACGGTCATGGCCGACCCGCCGGAGGGGCAGGGCCTTTCGAACTGGCGGGACGCCAAGTCGCGGCTGGTCGCGTCGCTCACCCCGCTGACCCCCGAGCGCTGTGTCCGCGGCCAGTACGACGGCTACCACGACGTCAACGGCGTCGCGCGGGACTCCACTGTCGAGACATACGTGGCGGTGCGGCTGGAGTCCGACTCGTGGCGGTGGGCGGATGTGCCGATCGTGATCCGTGCGGGCAAGTGCATGGCGGTCACCGCGACCGAGGTCGCCGTCCGGTTCCGCCACCCGCCCCGCGACATCTTCGGTCTCGCGCCGCTGCCACACCGCAACGAGCTGCGGTTCCGGGTCTGGCCGGAGACCGCGGTTACCCTCACCCTCGCCGGTAAGAAGCCCGGCGCCGGGTGGGAGCCGCAGACCGAAGAACTGACCTTCGCCCAGCAGCCCGGCAGCGACCAGCGCCCCTACGACCGGCTGATCGGCGCCGCCCTAGAGGGGGAGCGCTGGCTGTTCGCCCGGCAGGACACGGTCGAGGCCGCCTGGAAGATCGTCGACTCGGTACTCGGCGACGCCACGCCGGTGCACCCCTATGCCAGGGGCAGCTGGGGCCCCCAGGAGGCGGACCGACTGCTGCCGGAACGGGACACCTGGCATGATCCGGCGGGCTAAGCAAACGCAAAAACATCAGGCAAAACGATAGGACCGGGGCGATGGACGACCAGGCCGGCCCGCGCCGGGTGGTGATCATAGGCGGCGGCTTCGCCGGGCTGTTCGCGGCCCGTGCGCTACGCCGTGCTCCGGTCCAGGTGACGTTGATCGACCGGGCCGCGCACCACCTGTTCCAGCCGCTGCTGTACCAGTGCTCGACCGGGATCCTGTCCGAGGGCAAGATCACCGCCCCGCTGCGGGAACTGCTGCGTAAGCACCGCAACGTCGAATGCATCCTCGCCGAGGTAACCGGCATCGACCCCGAGCGGCGCCTGGTACAGGCGCGACGGCCGGGCGGGGAGCGCAGGGAGTTCGGCTACGACTACCTTGTCGTGGCCGCCGGGGTGGAGCAATCCTATTTCGGTCATAACGAGTTCGCCCGCTACGCGCCCGGCATGAAGTCCATCTCGGACGCCCTGACCATCCGCCGCCGGGTGTTCGGCGCGTTCGAGATGGCGGAAACCTCGACGGATCCGGCCGAGCGGAGCCGCTGGCTGACGTTCGCCCTGGTCGGCGCCGGGCCGACCGGGGTCGAGCTGGCCGGGCAGATCCGCGAGGTGGCCACCAAGACGCTGCGCTCGGAGTACCGGCATATTTCCCCCGAAGACGCCAAAGTCCTGCTGTTCGACGGCGGGGACGCCCCGCTGGCCTCGTTCGGCCCGGTCCTGTCCGGCAAGGCCGCCGCCGCCCTGCGCAAGCTGGGCGTGGAACAGCACATGCACTCGATCGTCACCCAGGTGGACGGCACCGGGCTGCTGGTCCGCGGCAGCGACGGCGCGGTGACCAGGTACGAGGCGGGCACCGTGCTGTGGGCCGCGGGGGTGGCGGCACCGGGCGTGGCCTCGGCCATCGTCAAGGTCACCGGCGCCAAATGCGACCGGGCCGGCCGCATCGTGGTCGGCAAGGACCTGACGATTCCCGGCCACCCCGAGATCTTCGTGGCCGGGGACCTGATGAGCCTGGACGGGCTGCCCGGGGTCGCCGAGGTTGCGATGCAGGGCGGCCTGTACGTGGGCCGGTATATCCGGCACGCGGTCGAGGGGCGCCCGTTCGACAAGCCGTTCCGCTACCGCGACCTGGGCTCTGCCGCGTACATCTCCCGCGGCAGCGCCGTGGTCTCCGTCGGCAAGCTGCACTTCAGCGGCTTCATCGGCTGGTGGGTCTGGCTGTTCGTGCACATCGGCTTCCTCACCGGCTACCGGAACCGCGTTGGCGCCATACTCAGCTGGTGGTTCGCCTTCACCCGGGATCTGCGCAGGGAACGCGCCTTCACCACCCGGGCAGTGGGCGTAGTGCAGGATGTATACAGTGATCTCCCGCCGAGCCCCGCAGACGGTGAATAACCGCAGCAGACGCTCTTATCCGGGAAGAACGTAATCCTCGCGGCGGACCAGGCCGGTGAGCGGTTCGCCACGCAGGTAGCGGCGGACGTTCTCAGCGGCCATCCGGGCCGCCGTCTGGAGCACGCCCGCGACGATGCCGGAATTGTGCGGCGAGCCGATCACATTCGGCAGGCTGAGGAACGGGTAGTCGGTGTAGAAGCCCGAGTGCGGGCCTGGCTCGTGCCACCAGGCGTCGATGCCGGCGCAGAACTCCGGGTTGTCCCGCAGGTGCTCATACAGGGCACGCTCGTCCACGATCGCCGCCCTGGCCACGTTCACCAGGATCGCGTCCGGCTTCATCAGCCCAAGCTCGCGCGGCCCGATCAGGCCCCTGGTGGCCCGCGTCAGCGGCAGTGAGATGACCACGACGTCCGCGGCGGCGAGCACGTGGTCCAGGTCCGCCAGCGTGCCGGTGAAGTCGGTGGGTTCGGCGCTGTGACCCGAGTTGTTGACCGCGTAGATGTGCGCGCCGAACGCCCGCATCAGCCGGGCGGTGGCCGTGCCGATGCCGCCGAAGCCGAGGATCGCGCAGACCGCGCCGTCCAGCGTGTGCAGCAGGTGCTCCTGGTCGAACTCGCCTCTGGCCATGGCCGCCTGGCGCTGCGGCAGCCGCCGGGCCAGGGCCAGCGTCATGGCCATGACGTGCTCGGCGATGGGCTTCGCGTACGCGCCGACGTTGCTGGCCAGCACCAGCCGCTCCGGGATGGCCGCGAAGTCGATCCCGTCGGCGCCAGCGGGCAGCAGCTGGATGAACTCGAGGCGGCGCGAGGCCGCCAGCGCCCCGTCCGGCAGTTCCTGGCCCAGCCGGAACGCGATCAGCGCGTCGGCCTGGCGCAGCGACTCGCGGCGTTCCTGCTCGCCGAGCCGCGCCAGGAACGCGACCTGCGCGTCCGCACCCAGGACGCTGGTGTTGATCTCGGTGAACTCGTCGTCTACCGGGTAGCTGACGGCCACCAGCCGTTCGCCGGCCATGTGGCCCCTTTCGTGGGAGGCGGATCCGGTCGCCACCATTTGATCAGGTCGGCGCCGCCTGATCTCGGCCCGCGTCGCCAGATCGCGCGCTGGGCACGCAAACCGGCCGCGCCCACCGCGATGAGCAGCACCACGTTCAGCAGCAGCTGGAACAGTGAGCCGCGCGCTTCGCTCCAGCTTCCGTAGGCGACCGACACCCCGATCGAGGCCGCCGCCGGGATCGTGGTGACCGAGATGAACACCCCGATCAGCGCGTTGGCGCGGGCCTCGGTCAGCGACACCACGCCGACGATCCCGGCCAGGACCGCAACCACGACCGAGAACAGGTTCGGCGTATTGATAAGGTCCGCGACCGGCCTGACGCCGACTAGGTACTTGGTCGGGGTGACGCCGAGAGCGCGGATGACCAGCCCAAAGACGAGAGTCATCACGATCGCGGCTCCGAACCCCCACAGCAGGGCGAGCATGCCGGACCGGACCGCGCGGCGATCTCGTTTGGTGAGGCCGAGTGCCACCGCGATGATCGCGTTGTACTCCGGGCCCACCACCATCGCTCCGACGATGAGGATCTGCGAGTTGGTCAGGATGCCCACGGCGCCGATCAGCCCCGCGATCGTCAGCAGGACGTAGAAGCTGGGCGCATAGACGGCGCCCGAGCGGATCGTTCGCCTCCACCATTTCCCACACCGGGGCGGTCTCCGGCGCCAGGTACCCGGTTCGCTTGGCTGGGGCGGCCCTGCGGTCGAGGGTGGCGTCTACCCGGTGAACCGCGATCAGCCCGTCGCGGTCGAGGTCCAGTTCGCGCAGGGTCGCGAACACCGGGTTAGCGGCTCCGTCTCGGACGTCGAAGACCACCGAGTCGCCCTCGGGCCGGCGCGCCCCGCTGGTCACCACCAGGTTCTGCACGCCGGGGAGCGCGGACAAGGTCTCCACAAGCTGGCCGGTGCGGTCGGCCGGGCTGACCGCACGGACATGCAGCATCACGACGCCCGGTCGGCCGCCTCGGCGGCTGCTGGCCGTGCTGCGCTGGCCGCGCCGTCGTCCGGAGTGTCGGGCGGGGCCAGCCGGGCCGCGGTCACGTGCGCCACCACCACCGCCACGATCACCAGCGGCATGACCGGGATCGCATCCGAGCCCAGCAGCAGGCTCGCCAGCAGGACGGAGGTCAGCGGAAGGGTGAGCATCACCACCGACAGCGCGCCGATGCCCATGGCCACGCCGGCGACCAGCGGCAGCCCCGGCAGGTGCGACATCGCGACGCCGCCGGCCGCTCCGATGAACATCGCCGGGAACACCGGCCCGCCGCGGAAGCTGCCCAGGGATATCCCGTAGGCCAGCCCTTTACACACCATCACCAGCAGCAGCGCCCCGACGGTGTAGCTGGAGGCGTGCTGGACCAGGTGCGGGAGCGCGGATTGCCCGGAGAACAGCACATCGGTACCGGCGTGGCCGGTGGCCTCCGCATAGATGACGGCGAGGCCCCCGATGACCAGGCCGGCGGCCGGGAGGAGCAGCAGCGTCCGGCGTTCTGCGTACGGATGCAGGAACCGGCCCAGCCACCGGATGGCGGAGCCGACCGGCGCGGCAGCAATCCCGATGACCAGGGCCCAGCCGAACTCGGCCACCGTGAGCTGGCCGAGGTGCGGCAGCCCTGGAATCGCGAGGGCGAAAGTGCCGAGCCCGGTCCAGTTGTCCAGGCCGATAAAGATGAGCGTGCCGACGCCGGCCGACAGCAGGCCTGGCAACAGCACCAGCCCGAGCATCGGGCCGCCCAGCCCGGACGCTTCCATCAGCAGAAAGGCGCCCACGAGCGGGTTCCCTAGCAGGGTGTTGATGCCGGCGAAGCTGCCCGAGGAGGCGAGCACCCTCGTGGCCTGCTCGGGCAGATTCCGCCGGGTCAGCCGGATGGCGAGCACGGCCAGGCCGCCGCCGATGAGGATCGCCGGCATCTCCGGCCCGAGGACCATGCCGAAGACCAGGGTGGCCAGCGCGGCCAGGATGACCCCGGGAAGCTGCACCGGGGTAGGCGGGCCATGCATCTTGAAGCCGCCGGCTGGGGACGGGCCGCCCCGGCCGGGCAGATACTGGATGGCCAGCGCGGCCAGCACTCCGCCTACCAGCAGGACCGGCAGCGGCCACCAGACCGGCGTGGTGGCGAAACCCAGCCCATGCGGAAGGTGCGTGTAGATCTCTTTCTGCAGGTAGGAGGCAAGTGCCAGGAACCCGTACACGGCCGCGGAGATCGGCACGCCCAAGATGGCCGCGAAGGCCAGCAGTTGCAGGTAGGCCCGGCTGCGCAGTAGCGCGGCCGGATCCGCGGGCGTGGTCACCGGCCCATGATGACTCCAGCCGCGCCGCAGCAACCCACTCCCAGCGGGTGACATAGCTGACCGCGGATTGCGGGCTGGCCGCCGCCGCGCCGTTCATCCCGGGGGGAGGATGCCGCCGCGGCGCGGGCGCGGTGGGATCGACGGCATAGATGAGACGACTCAGCCCGATACCCGGCCGGCTGGCACGGTCGCCCGTCCGCCGGGCCGGTTCGGCGTGCTGCTCCTCCTGCTGATCGTGACGTACGTGATGTCCGCGTTGAGCAAGGGCACGCTGGTCGACGCGCTGCAGCTTCTGCTGTTCACCGCGGCCGCGCTGCTGGCGCTGCGGAACTCTTCGGTGTCCCGGACGATGGTGCGCCTGATCATAGGCCTTGCGATCGTCGGCACGGCAGTCATGCTCGGGCTGACGGTCAGCCCGGCAACCGGCGAAACGGGCAGCGGCATCGCCAATCTCTGGACCGGCTTGGTCCTGCTCTTCGCGGTCGTGGTGATCGTGCACCGTGTGCTGTCCTTCAACGCGGTGACCATACAGAGCATCTACGGGGTGCTCAGCGCCTACCTCATCATTGGCCTGATGTTCGCGGCCTTCTACGCGGCGATCGATCACCTGACCGGGCATGCTTTCTTCGTCAGCGGCCAGGACAATACGCAGAACTACCAGTACTTCAGCTTCACCACGCTCACCACGCTGGGTTATGGGGATTTCACCGCAGCGCAGAACGGAGGGAGGGCCATCGCGGTCCTGGAGGCGCTCACCGGCCAGATTTTCCTGGCGACCCTGGTGGCGCGCCTGGTCGCCGCGTACCGGTCTCCTGGCGAGCGGCAGCGCTGATCGCCGGTCCGGCGGCGCTGGGTTGCCGCTGGCGCGCGGGGCGGGTCAGCGGTTTGCGTCGCGGCGCCTGCGGAAGATCGGCAGGGCGCCGCCCTGAGCGGCCTCTTGTTCCTCCTTGACCGGCACCCCCCGCACGGCCGTGATGATCGCAACGGCGATCAGCGCGCCGATCGCCGGGCCGGCCAGGTATATCCACCAGCCGGTGTAGTCGGTGCTGACGATGTCGGGGCCAAGTGTGCGGGCCGGGTTCATCGACGCGCCGCTGATCGGGCTCGCGAACAGGCCAAGGAGGGCCACCGTGGAACCCACCGCGATGGCGGCGTTATGACCGATGCTGCGGGACCCGGTCGCCGTGTTGAGGATGACGCTGGCCAGGATCGTGGTCAGCACGATTTCCATCACCAGCGACCGCCACTCGCCGCCCGGCTTGGCGATGGGGTAGTTCGAGCCCGCGCCCACATCCCCGAACATGAGTTGCAGGAAGAGAGCGGCGCAGATGGCCCCGGCGAACTGCACCAGCCAGTACGGCACCACCCACCCGCGCGGGAAAACTCCCCGGCCCATGAAAGCAAGGGTCACCGCCGGGTTGATGTGCAGCCCGGACAGCGGGCCCCATGCGTAGATCATGGCCATGACCACCGCGCCGGGCGCGATCACCGCGGCCGTCCGGCTGATCGGGCCGCCGCCCGCATAATGGTTGATCACTCCGGCGCCGGCCGCCACCGTCACCAGCACGAACGTGCCCAGGAACTCAATGATCAGCCGAATCCCCAGCGGCCGCGGCCGGAGCGTGTCTTCCTCGAACCGGACGAGGTAGTTGCGGCCGACCGACGCGGCGTGCTCGGCGTCCTCATCCTGGGTGACGTCAGCCATGGTTCAGCTCCCATATACGCGGTGTTCGTGTCAAGTTAGACCACGGTTACGAATCATGGTTCCCCACGGCGGGGGTAGCCGCCAAGGTAGCGGCTCCGGCCCGGCACCTCCTGCGCGATTACCCACGCGGTCACCCACGCATTTGCCCCGCGGCGGACGGGCGGGCGTGCTTGACCGGGCGACGGTGCCGCAAAGACGCGAAGCCCGGGGCCCTGGGCCACCGGACTTCGTCGCGGGTTACGGTGCGGCGGGATGGGCTCCGGGCCGCACCGGAGAGATCAGTACGCGTACTTGTGCACCAGATCGCCAACGGCCGGGAGCGCGGCCTGAACGTGTTTGGCCGCACCGCCGCGGACGGTGTTGTAGGCCTTGTAGATGACGGGCCGGTTGGAGGCGGCCGCGCGGGCATCGGTCACCGAGAGCAGGGCCTCCGACACCTCGGGGGCACGCTTGGACAGGTAGTCGCCGAACTCCGAGCCGCCGGAGGTGCTGAAGTCCGCCCAGAACGGCTGAAGTTGCTCCGTCATCTTCGGCAGCAGGGTGTCGATGATGTGCGTGATGTGTCCAGGCGCGAACGAGTTCGCCGTCTTGTAGGCGAGCTTGACTGCGGCCCCGGAGATCCCTGACATATCAGAGACCTGCTGTTTGATCAGCGCGTTGCAGTCAGCGATCACGTCTTGCCGGATGTCCGGCGGGAGCAGGATCTCCTGAAGCGTGGCTGCCATGGATACGTTGTTCTCCTCGTTACTGGGCGATGACCGTTGGATCCCGCGCGCTTTACCCGAGTCCAGCCACGGCCACGCGGCCCCCGGCCCCGCTCGCGTCAGGACCCGCTTAAGGTACCGTGCCGGCGGTGCCCGAGTGACGCCTGTTATCGGAACTTCATGACGCCGACGGTGGTACTTGGCAAACGGCCGTGGCCCACAGCAGCGCCAAGGGCCATCAAAGAGAAAGGTTTACCTGCCCGCCGTCATCCGTTCCATTCGGACTGACACCGCCGTCGCAGCGGACGTTCTGGGCCGTCGCTGCAGCGAGCCACGGCGCCACCCGCCTCTCCCTACCTGATCTGGAATGTGCTCAGTCCTTCTGGCTGCTCGGCCTGCACGACGACGTCCGTCACCACGGCAAGGCGAGGACCGCGCTGCGCCCAGTCCAGCAACTGCTGGACGTCCTGGCCGGGCCCCTCGAAGACGGCCTCCACCCTGCCGTCGTCGAGGTTGCGCACCCACCCGCGCACACCATGCAGCACGGCCATCCGCTGGCACGCATACCGGAAGTTGACGCCCTGAACCCGGCCAGAGATCAGCACCCGAAAACGGATCACAGCAAGACGCTACGACGTGCCCGGCACCGGCAGTGACAAGTTGTGCTTGGGTTACTGACCGGACGCAGCTGCGAGCGCGGAGCGCAGGTCAGAGGCAACCCGGTCGGCTGCGGCGGAGCATGCCGGGGAGATGAGATCCCAGTACATGAAGTTGTGAACCATGCCCTGCTCGCGCCGGGCGGTGAGCAGCACCCCGGCGTCACGCAGGCGGGCCGCGTAGGCTTCGCCTTGGTCACGAAGCGGATCGTGCTCGCAGGTGATCACGATGGCAGCGGGCAGGCCGGTGAGGTCGGGCGCGTTGAGGGGGCTGACGCGCGGATCGCGGCGCATGGCTGGGTCGGGCACCCACTGGCCACTGAACCAGTCGACGTCGGCGGCCTCCAGGCCGAAGCCATGGCCCTCACTGCGCATCGACGGGCCGGAGTTCGTGAGATCTGTGTTGGCGTAGATCAAGGCTTGCACCGCGGGGCTCGCCTGGGGCGATTCGTCCCGCGCCCGCAGACACGCCAGGGCGGCAACGGCGCCGCCAGCGCTGTCACCGGCGATACCGACGGCCTGCGGTAGCGGCCCCAGTTCGGGTGGCGTGGATGCCACCCACTCCAGCGCGGCCATGGCGTCATCCACCGCCGCCGGTCATAGGTGCTCCGGTGCCAGCCGGTAGCCGAGCGACAGGACCGCCACCCCCGACGCGGCGGCCAAGCGCCGGCATGCCCGGTCAGCGGTGTCGATACTTCCGATGACCCAGCCGCCGCCATGGAGGTAGACGACCATGGCGGTTGGCCCGGCGACGGGCCGGTACAGCCGCGCCGGAATGTGATCCGGCGCAATGGCCACGTCCCGAACCGTATGCATCTCGGGTCCTTTAGGACGAGCGGCAGCGCGTTCCTCGGCCCTTGCTCGCAGAGCGCGAGGGCCTGTCTCGGCCGCACTCGGAGAAGGCTGGGCGTTCAACTCGGCGAGGAAGCTGGTGAGCGCGGAATCGGCAAGAGGTTTAGCCATAGCCGCAGACTAGAGCGCCGAATCCCGCCAGGCCTGGCCCGCGGCGGGCAAAACTGGCCATCCTGCTGGCCGCCTTCTTCGGGCCGGTTTCACCGGCAACCTCACCGATGGCTATTCCCTCGGGATGGCTGTAGCGTTCGCGGCCGCGCTGGCCTGCTACATCATCGGCCTGTACGCCTCCAGCACGCGGCGCAGCGGGGCCGTCATAACCGGCCTGACAGCTGCCGGGTGAGGAACGCCGCGGACTGAGACCTCAAGGGCAGAAATGCTCACCTCAGACCCCCGGCCTCATCGTCTTCGGCCTTTGACGGCCCGGCGTCCACGGACGTCTCGAATGGAACATAGCGCGGATGCCGGGCCAGGCGTTCGCGCCGGATGCCCGTTGACCCGATGGTCGCTTCGGGGGCGCAGCAGGCTGGCCGACGTTGACGGCGATCTCCCGGCGAAGGGTCCGGGCATGCCGGGCCTCTAGCTCGTGGGCGACCACCCATCACAAACTTATAATGATCTGTCATTATTGCTGTTCTAGACGTCCGCCCTGGGACAACATGGGGAGATGCGGCAGGTGACGGCTTCGATGCCTGGTGACCAGGACATCGGGTCGCACGGCAGCAGCGACGGCTGGCTGACTGCCCGTGCGGTGCACCGCGGCTCGTTCGTGCCGCTGCACCGCCAGATCCACGATCTGGTGCGCCAGGAGATCGTCGCTGGCCGCCTGGCCCCTGGTAGCCGGCTGCCGTCGGAAGGTGCCCTGGCGGAGCAGTGGGGCGTCAGCCTCGCGCCGGTCCGCCAGGCCCTCATGCATCTCGCCGCCGAGGGCTACCTCGACCGGAGTCGGGGGCGAGGGACCTTCGTCCGCCAGCCCAAGTTCGAGGAGAAGATCTCGAACCTGTCCAGCTTCACCGGGAGCCACGCCGAGCACGGCGATCGCCTGGAGCTCGTGATGCTCTACAAAGGCCTCGTACCGCGGCGCCCGGAGGCTGCCGCCCTAGGGGGGCGGTCCCGCAAGCTCGTGCTGATCCAGCGTCTCGCCCACCTGGAGGCGAGCCCGGTGGCGCTGCTGTCCGCCTACCTGGACCCGGCGCGCTTCCCCGGCATCGAAGAGCGTGAGCTGGACGGCGGCTCCCTCTACCGGACCTTCGACACTGTCTACGGCATCGAGCTCGTCCGCGCTGAGAGCGTCATCGAGGTCGTTCACGCCACTGACGAAGAGGCTGCGCCCCTGGGGGTGGCGACCGGTGCCATGGTCCTGCGGGTGGACTCGGTCACCTACGACCGCGCGGACGAGGCCGTTGAGTTCTCGAAGGTCCTGTACCTCGTGGAGCGGTTTCGCTTCAGCTTCGAGAGCCACCGCTTCGACGACCGGATCCTGAATTTCCCGACACCGGGAGCCAAAGGCGAGGTCCGCAAGAGATGACGGAGAACGAGCGCGTGATGAGCCCCGTGGCGGGCCGGCAGGGGCCCACGGAGCACGACGTCATCGTGGTCGGGAACCTGACTGTGGACGACATCGTCCACCCCAACGGCGAGACCACCATGGCATCGCCCGGCGGCAACACCATCTACGCGGCGACCGGCGCCCTGATCTGGGGCCTATCGGTGGGAGTGGTGGCACGGGTCGGTGCCGACTTCCCGGTCGCGGCGCTCGACCGCCTCCGCGACGCCGGGCTCGACACCGGCGGGCTGCGCCCGATCGAAGGTCCCACGGTCCGCAACTGGGTGATCTACGAGCACGACGGCCACCGCAGCTGGGTGTACCGGACGCCGCCGGAGCGTCGCTTCGAGGTGGCGCCCAGCCCCGAGGACATCCCAACGGGGTGGACCGGCCAGGAGCAGGACCGCCCACCGGTGATCCACGTCGCTGCCATGCCCTTCGAGGCCGCCGCCGGTATCGTCGGGCACCTCCGGGCCGAAGGCCGCCGGGCGATCGTGACCCTGGACACCCACGAGGCCTGGTCGGCCGGAAGGGACGAGGTCCTCGCCCTCGCCCGGCGCGTCGACGTGTTCGTGCCCAGCCATGGGGAACTCGCCACCGTCCTCGGCTACGACGACCCCGAACGGGCTTGCCGCGAGCTGCAGGCCGAGGGGGTGTCGGCGGTGGTCGTGAAGTGCGGCGAGAAGGGGGCGCTGGTCAGTA
Source organism: uncultured Actinomycetes bacterium (assembly GCA_963813395.1). Taxonomy (GTDB): domain Bacteria; phylum Actinomycetota; class Actinomycetes; order Streptosporangiales; family Streptosporangiaceae; genus DASXKD01. The sequence goes on along the minus strand of CAWEYV010000020.1, from coordinate 88,340 downwards.
CGCCCGGTGGCCCACCGGTCCGCATAGCGCCCCCCGACGTCGTCGTGCTGGACGCCACCGGCGCCGGCGACACCTTCTGCGGGGGCCTCGCCGCCGGGATCGCCGTCGGTGAATCTCTCGTCGTCGCCGCACAACGGGGTGCCGCCACTGCGGGAGCCGCCCTAGGTGCCAGCGGCTCGCTGCGCCTGCTCCGCCGCGCCGGGGTCGCCGAGCGCCTGCGCTCCCGCTACGCGCAGGGAAAGCTGCCAAGCGCCACGCTGCTCCCGGAGCCAGGCGAGGAGGACGACAGCGGCGTGATGGAGCGGGAGATCACGACGATCCCCGCCGTGATCCGCGATCGGCTCGAGCTGGCGGGCCAGGCGGCGGCGACGGTCGAGCGGCTGCGGGAATCCCGCATCCGCCATGTCGTCCTTGTGGGGTGCGGCGACTCGAGTTTCGCCTGCCAGGCGGCGGCACTGGCGCTCAACCGGTACTCCGGGCTCCAGGTCCGCTGGGAACACGCCCTCGACTTCGCCCGGTACGGGGTCCGGTACCACGCGAGCGAGACGGCGGTGGTAGTCGTCTCCTTCTCTGGGAAGACGGGCAGGACGATCGAGGCCGCCCACCAGGCCCGCGCCTTCGGGCATTTGGTGATCGCCCTGACTGGCGCCCCGGACAGCCCCATCGCCAAGGTGGCGGACTGCGTCCTGCTCGGCAGAGATCCCCACCTTCGGCTTCTCGCCCGGCACCAGCACCTACACCGCCATGCTCGTCACCTTGCTGACCCTGGCCGCCGAGCTCGGCGCCAGCGCGGCGGCCGGCGCAGACGGTCGCGCCAGCCCGGACGCGGTGAGCGGCTATGCGAAGGACCTCCAGCGTCTGCCGAAGCTGGCGGAGGAGACGCTTCGCCTGAGCGAGGGCCCGGCCTACGCCGCCGCCGAGCGCATGACCGGGGCTCGAATGATCACCTTCCTCGGTGCCGGGCCCAATGAGGCGAGCGCCAAGTTCGGCGCCGCCAAGCTCTTCGAGGGGGCCCAGCAGATCGCTCTCGCGACGAACGTCGAGGAGTGGGCGCACGAGCAGTACTTCATCACCCGGCCCAGTGAGCCGGTCGTCTTGGTGGCGCCCAGTGGCGCGTCGAGCGACCGGGCGGCCGAGATCCTTTCCGAGCTGAACTACATCGAGGCCTTCCCGGTCTTCGTCGGTGACCAGGCGCCGCCGCTACCAGCCCTTCTCCTCCCGGTGGCGGCGGGGATCGGCGAGGAGCTGTCCCCCGTGCTGGCGTCAATACCGCTCAGCCAGATCGGCCTCCACCTCATGAGGCTGAACGGCAAGCGCAGCTACAACTTTCCCGACGACGAGGCGCGGCGCGAGCATTACGACACCATCCACCGCGTCACGATCGGAGATCCGGCATGAGGGACGGCTCGGGCACGAGGGATCACCCTGCACGGGCAGGGACGCAGACAGCAGGGCGGCGTACCGACGCCGCCGAGGTCCTGTTCGAGCCGTGCAGGCCGACAGGAGGAGGGAGGCACCCATGAGCACTACACCTCGTCCGGACAGAGACGTCGCCGCGGAGGTCGCCGCTTCGCACCTCGGCCGGCGCACGTTCCTTCGCTCCGCCGTGCTGGGCGGCGCCGCCCTGGCAGGGGGCGGCCTGCTCGAAGCCTGCTCATCGTCGACATCGCCGTCGGCCTCACCGGGGGGCAAGGCGTCGGCACCGAAGAAGGGTGGCAACCTGAGGGTCGGCCTCACCGGCGGCGGCAGCAGCGACACCCTCAACCCCTTCTTCGGGGGCATCAGCGCCATCGGGACGGCGCGCGCCCAGCAGCTATACCAGCCGCTGGTCCAGCTCGCGAACAACGCACAACTCCAGTACGTGCTCGCCGAGGAGATTGTCCCGAACGGGTCGACGTCGAACTGGCACATCAAGCTGAGGAGCGGGGTCACCTTCCACAACGGGAAGGCCTTCGGAGCCGACGACGTGATCTACACGCTCCAGACCATCCTCAACCCAAAGAAGCCACTGGGCGGCGCGGCCGTCCTCAGCCCGGTCGACGTCACAGGGCTGAAGAAGGTCGACAACTTGACGGTAGAGGTCCCCATGAAGACGCCGTTCGGGAGCTTCCCCGAGCAACTGGCGGCGTTCTGGTACTTCCTGTACATCGCGCCCAACGGGTGGACCCAGAAGGACGCCCCCAACGGGACCGGGCCGTTCAAGTACAAGAGCTTCACGCCCGGCCAGCAGAGCGTCTTCGTGCGCAACACGAACTACTGGAAGCCGGGCCTGCCCCACCTGGACTCGGTGACGATCATCGATTTCCAGGACCCCACCGCCGTCCAGAACGCCCTCGTCAGCAAGGCCATCGACTGTACCGGGCAGCTCACCGGGACCCAGATGAAGATCCTGCAGAACACGAGCGGGATCATCGCCGTCCCGTCGCAGACCGGGTCTATCGAGCCGTTCACCATGCGCACGGACACGCCGCCGTTCAAGGACGTCAACGTCCGCCAGGCCTTCCGGTACATCGTCAACCGCCCCGAGTTCATCTCCAAGACGCTGGACGGCTTCGGCTGGGTGGCGCACGACGTCACGTCGCCCTACGACCCGGACTTCGACAGCTCGCTGCACCGGGAGCAGGACATCGCGCTGGCCCGCAGCCTGCTGAAGAAGGCCGGCTACGACAACAACCTGACCGTCACCCTCTACACCTCGCTGGCCGTGAACTCGAGCGCGCTCAGCATGGCGACCCTCTTCAAGCAGCAGGCGAGCGCGGCCGGCGTGACCGTGAACCTGAACCAGGTCAGCCCCAGTTCGTTCTTCGGGCCGAACTACTACACCAAAGTGCCCTTCTCGCAGATCTACTACAACTACTCGCCCTACCTGTCCCAGGTCGCGCAGACGTTCCTGCCCACGTCCCCGTTCCCGGAGACGCACTTCAACAACCCGACCTACACGAAGCTCTACTACGAAGCGAACAAGACGTTGAGCGCCAGCGTGCGCAAGCAGATCATCTACGAGATGCAGCAGATCGACTTCACCCAGGGGGGCTACATCATCCCGTGCTTCGTGGACTCGCTCGACGCGTACACCTCCAACCTGACCGGCTACCAGAAAGGAAAGGTCGGCGAGCCACTGGGGAACTTCCCCTTCGAGGACTTCTCGTTCCTGTCTTGACGGTGCCGAACCGATGTCGTTGAACACCGCACTCGCCTCGGACGTCGCCCCACCCAGACCCAGGGCAACGGCGGCACACCCGGTCACCCGCCTGATCGTCCAGCGCGTCGCCCTCGGCGTGCTGACGCTTGGGGTGGTCTCCGTGATCATCTTCGCTGCCACGGTGGCCCTCCCGGGGAACGCCGCCACCGCCATCCTCGGTCACTCGGCGACCCCGGCACAGCTGCACGCCCTGGAGGTGCAACTGCACCTCAACCGGTCGGTATTCGACCAGTACGGCTCCTGGATCGGCGGAATCCTTACCGGTCATCCGGGGAAAAGCCTGGCCAACGGGATGCCGGTCTGGAGCATCGTCGGCCCCGCCGCGCTGAACTCGGCAGTGCTGGTGGCCGTGTCCGGTGTTATCGCGAGCATCGTCGGAGTGACGCTGGGTGTGGTGGCGGCCCTGCGCAAGGACTCGCTTTTCGACCATGCCAGCTCGGTGCTCGCGCTAGCCGTGACATCACTGCCCGAGTTCGTCGTGGCGATCACGCTGATCATCCTGTTCGCCACCGTCGTCTGGCACGTGCTCCCGGCGGTCTCCCTGCTGGCCCCGGGCACCTACGCCTGGGCCAACCCCCGCGAACTCATTCTCCCCGTGGCCACGCTCGTCATCGTGACGGTGCCCTACATCACCCGGATGACGAGGGCGGCGATGGTCGAAGCCCTGGCGTCGGACTACGTCGAGATGGCCCGGCTCAAGGGGCTGCCGACGCGGCGCGTCCTGGTCGTGCACGCGCTGCCCAACGCCGTCGCGCCGGTCGCCCAGGTCCTCGGGCTCACCTTCCTCTACCTGGCAGGAGGGATCGTGATCGTTGAGTACGTGTTCGCCTTCCCCGGCATCGGGCAGAGCCTGGTCAACGCCGTCACCAACCGTGACGTGCCGGTGATCCAGATGATCGTCCTGCTCCTCGCCGGCTTTTACGTCCTCGTCAACATCATCGCGGACGTCGTGGCCCTGCTCGCCACCCCGCGCCGCCGTCTGCCCAGGTAGATCATGGCCACCGCATCCGACGTCACAGTGGCCGTGCTACCGGCGCGGCGCCGCCAGGGGTGGGCGGCCATCCTCCGCCGGGCTGCGTCGCTGCCGAGAGGCAGGTTCGGTCTGGGGGTGCTGGGGCTCGTCGTGGCCGTCGCCGTGGTCGGGCCCTTCGTGGCCCCTCACTCGGCCACGGCTAGCATCGTCGCCCCGTTCGCCGACCCTTCCCGCCAGGCCATCCTCGGCGGGGACGTGCTGGGGCGCGACGTGCTCTCCCGTGTGCTCGACGGGGGCTGGGTGCTCCTGGCGATGGCGGCCGCCGCCACGGCGCTCGGAGTGGCGCTGGGGACGGCGAGCGGCATCGCGGCCGGCTACCTGCAGGGCCGCCCGGACGGGATCATCATGCGGACCGTCGACGTGCTCCTCGCCTTCCCCCAGCTGGTTTTCGCGCTGCTGCTGGTATCCATCCTCGGCCCGACGGTGTGGCTGACCGTTCTGGCCGTGGGCCTCTCCCACGCCCCGCAGGTCGCCCGCGTGATGCGCGCGGCAACCCTGGACGTTTCCGAACGAGACTTCGTCAAGGCCACCGAACTGCTCGGCGTGAAGCGCCGGCGGATCATGGCCGAGGAGATCCTGCCCAACTTGGTCAGCCCGCTCATGGTGGAGATCGGGCTGCGGCTCACCTACTCCATCGTCATCATCGCCGGGTTGTCGTTCCTCGGGTTCGGCCAGCCACCGCCAGCGCCGAACTGGGGCATCATGATCAACGAGAACCGCCAGGGGCTGGTGCTCAACCCGTGGGCGGTGGTGGTCCCCGCCATCCTGATCGCCCTGCTCACCATCGGCGCCAGCACGTTCACCGATGCGGTAGCCAGGGTGACCATCGGGATCGACCGCGAGACAGCGACAGCCGCCCTGCCGGCGCTCGCCGCGGGCGAGGAACCGTGACCCCGCCCGGCGACGTCAGGGTCGACGTGCAGGGCCTGCGCATCGTCCTGGCCGGAGGCTCGGCCGACGTGGTCGACGACGTGTCCTTCCAGGTCCGCTCCGGCGAGCTGCTCGGCCTGGTAGGGGAGTCGGGCTCGGGAAAGACCACCGTGGCCCTTGCCCTCCTCGGCCACGTCCGCCGCGGCCTTGAGGTGGCGGCCGGCAGAGTGCTGGTCGGGGACACCGACATGGTGAAGGCGCCGGAGCAGCAACTCCAGCGCTTGCGCGGCGGCGAGGTGGTCTACATCCCCCAGGACCCGGCGTCGGCGCTCAATCCGACGCTCCGGGTCGGGACGCAGCTGAAAGAGGTGCTGCAGGCCCACCGTCAGGTGGCGGCAGCCAAGCGTCTCGGCGACCCGAAGGCGAGACTGCAGCAGACTCTTGAGGAGGTCGGCCTCGGAAGTGTCCCCGGGCTGCTCAAGGCCTACCCGCATCAGCTGTCGGGCGGCCAGCAGCAACGGGTCGTCCTCGCCATGGCGTTCGCCCTGCGGCCGAGCGTGATCGTGCTGGACGAGCCGACGACCGCCCTGGACGTGACGACGCAGCGCCATGTGCTCGACACCGTGCGCAGTCTCTGCAGCGCTTACGGTGTGGCAGCCGTCTACATCTCGCACGACCTCGCCGTCGTCGGCAGCCTGGCCAACACCCTGACCGTGATGTACGCCGGCAAGGTGGTCGAGAGCGGGACCACCGCCGCGGTGTTCGGCCGTCCCGCCCACCCCTACACCAGGAGGCTCCTGCGGGCGATCCCGTCCCCGGAGCGTGCTGAGGTCCTTGAGGGGATCGAGGGCCAGCCGCCCCATCCGACCCGTCGGCCGCGGGGGTGCGATTTTGCCCCCCGCTGCCTGCTGGCCGTACCCGCCTGCAGCGACGGTCCCGTCCCGGTCGTAGCCCTGCCAGGCGGCCACCTGGTGCGCTGCCTGCGGACCGAGCTGACCGCCGGTCCCGACATCCGCGACCCGCTGGAGATCTCCGCATCCCGCCCCGAGGACCGGGACACCCAGCTGCGCGTGTCGGGGCTGTCCGCCCGCTACGGGACCACCGAGGTGCTCTCCGACGTCACCCTCACCGTCGGCCGTGACCAGTGCGTCGCCTTGGTCGGCGAGTCGGGCTCGGGCAAGACCACCCTCGCCCGCTGCGTGGTCGGCCTCCACACCTCGTGGTCAGGCCAGGTGCAGTTCCAGGGCCAGGACCTCCCCCGGTCAGCCCAGCAGCGCCGGTCCCAGGTCCTCCAGGCCATCCAGTACATCTTCCAGAACCCCTATACCGCCCTCAATCCCCGAAAGACGATCGGCCAGATCATCGAGAAGCCCGCTGCGCCACTTCTACCCGTCCTTGTCCCGCTCCGAGCGGGACGAGCGCGTGACCCGCGTGCTGTCCGACGTCGCCCTCGGCCCCGATTTCTGGTCTCGCTACCCCGACCAGCTCTCGGGCGGCGAGCGGCAGCGGGTCGCCATCGCCCGGGCCCTCGTGGTCTCCCCTGACCTCCTGGTCTGCGACGAGATCACCTCCGCCCTCGACGTGTCCGTGCAGGCGACGATCGTCGAGCTCCTGCGGCGCCTGCAGGCCGAGCGGCACCTATCCCTCCTCTTCATCACCCACAACCTGGCCCTGGTCCGCTCCATCGCCCAAACGGTGACCGTGCTGTCCCAGGGGAAAGTTGTCGAGCACGGTCCCGTCAAGCGGGTCTTCGAGCGACCCGAGAACCCTTACACGATCCGGCTTATGGAGGATGTGCCCAAGGTAGTCAGGGGCGAGCAGCAGCCGCGCCTCCCGGCTCCATGAGCCCCGCCGCCACGCCGGTCCGGGCCCGTCTAGCAGGCTGCTCGCCGTCGGCGCTCTCATCAGCTGCTGCGGGCATGTGAGTGACCGTGGACCTAGAACTCCTCATACGTGCTCCGCGTGTCGTGTCCGGTGAGCGAGGCGAGCCGGAGCAAGCCCTGGCCATCGGAGTCAGCAATGGCCGCATCGAGGCTCTCCAGCCGGTGGACACCCCGGCCACGGCGCGGACAGTGCTTGAGCTGGGTTCGGACGTCGTCGTGCTGCCTGGCCTCATCGACCCCCATGTTCACCTGTGCGAGCCGGGCCACACCGAATGGGAGGGCTTCGCGACGGCGACCAGGGCCGCCGCGGCCGGCGGCGTCACGACCCTGGTGGACATGCCGCTCGACAGCGTCCCGGCAACCGTCTCCGCTGAAACGCTCGCCATCAAGCGGAGCGCGGCCGACGGGCAGTGCCACGTCGACGTCGGCTTCTGGGGCGGCGTCATTCCCAGCAACCTGGGCAGCCTCGAGCCGCTCCACGAGGCCGGCGTGCTCGGCTTCAAGTGCTTCCTCGCGGATTCTGGCTCGGAAGACTTCCCGCCGCTGAATGCCCGCCAGGTGCGCGATGCACTTGCCATCCTGCGCGATCTCGGGTCGGTCTTGCTCGTCCATGCCGAGAGTCGCGAGGCGATGGCCGCCATCGGCGAGGCCCGCGGCCCGAGCTATGCCGGGTACCTGGCCACGCGCCCGCGCGGCCTCGAGAACCTGGCGGTCGCCGAGGTCATCGAGGCTGCGCGCGCGAGCCGGGGTCACGCGCATATCGTCCACCTGTCCAGCTCTGACGCGCTGCCGATGATCGCCTCTGCGCGCCGGGACGGCGTGCGGCTGACCGCGGAGACATGCCCCCATTACCTGACCCTGACGGCGGAGGAGATCAGCGACGGGGCCACCGCATTCAAATGCTCGCCGCCCGTGCGCGAGGCGGCCAACCGTGAGCTTCTGTGGGACGGCCTCGCCGCCGGGACACTGGACTTCATCGCATCGGACCACTCTCCGTGTACGGCGGCGATGAAGGAACTCGGCGGTGGCGACTTCGGCGCGGCCTGGGGCGGCATCTCCTCCCTCCAGCTCGGGCTGCCGATCGTATGGACCGAGGCACGACGCAGAGGCATGTCACTGAGCCAGGTCGTGGGCTGGATGGCGCGGGCTCCGGCCGAGTTCGCCGGACTTCCCGCGAAAGGGCGCATCGCACCAGGCTTCGACGCCGACTTTTGCATTTTCGCCCCGGACGAGTCGTTCGTCGTCGACCCCCAGCGGCTGCAGCACCGCCATCCGGTGACGCCCTATGCCGGGCGCCGCCTGCAGGGGGCTGTCCGGAGCACGATCCTGCGCGGTGAGGTCGTCGACGGCAAGCGACCGCGCGGGCAGCTACTGGCCAGGCATGCCGCACGAGGCAAAGAATGCCGCAGACCGCTGTTCGGGAGATGACCTGATGAAGATCGTTGTGGTGAATGTCAACACGAGCAAGTCGATGACGGACGTCATCGGCGAAGCGGCGCGGCGCTACGCTTCGCCCGGCACAGCCGTTGTGGCGCTGCGGCCGTATTTCGGCGCGGAGGCGGTGGACTGCACCTTCGAGAGCTACCTGTCAGCCGTCGCGGTCATGGACCGCGTCCTGGCCTATGACGAGCCGTATGACGCCGTGATCCTGGCCGGTTTCGGCGAGCACGGCCGGGACGGCCTGCAGGAACTGATTGAGCAGCCCGTGGTGGAAATATGCGAGGCGTCCGCGCACGTGGCGATGATGATCGGCCACGCCTACTCCGTGGTGACCACGCTACGACGCTCGGTCCCGGCGATCGAAGACCGCCTGCGCCTGGCCGGCCTGTGGGACCGGTGTGCCTCGGTGCGGGCGAGCGGAATGAGCACGCTTGAGGTGGATGCCGATCCGGAGCGCGCTGTCCGGGCGATCGTCGCGGAGGCCCGCCGCGCGGTGGAGGCCGACCGCGCCGAGGTTATCTGTCTTGGCTGTGCGGGCATGGCCGGGCTGGAGGAGGCGATCACAACTGAGCTGGGGGTGCCGGTTGTCGACGGGATCGGCGCTGCCGTGCGGCTGGCCGAGGCAGTTGTCGGCCTTGGCCTGAAGACCAGCAAGATCTCAACGTACGCGCCGCCCGATGACAAGAAGATCACCGGCTGGCCGCTGTGGCAGGCACTCGGCGTGCCGCGCCCCCAGCCGAAGTGATTCGGCCCACGCTGCTCTGCGATCAAGGGGGAACGATGACCGGCACCGGTGAGCGGCATGACCCGAGTCAGCCACCTCGGCCCAGCGGCCCGGCCGGGCCCGGGCCGGTCGCCCCCGACGCAGACCTGGCATCACGGTGGCTGGGCGGCAGCGTCGTCGCGGCGAGCGATGAGTCCTTCGGGGACAAGGAGAACCTGCTGACGCCGGATGCCCCAGTGTTCGAGCCCGGTCACTACGGCAACCGGGGAGAGATCGTGGATGGATGGGAGACCAGGCGACGGCGGGATGGCGAGCATGACTGGGTCGTAGTGCGACTCGGCACGCCGGGCGTGATCACATCCGTGGATGTCGACACCAGCTTCTTCACCGGAAACTATCCAGAGTCCTGCTCCGTCGAGGCTTGCGGCTACGAGGGCTACCCTGGCCCCGCCGAGCTGACCAGTCCCGCCACACCATGGGTGACCATCGTGCCCAGGTCACCGCTATGCGGCGATGGGCACAACGTGTTCGAAGCCTCGGATCCGCGCCGCTTCACCCACGTCCGCCTGTCTATCTTCCCGGATGGCGGGATAGCACGGCTCCGCGTGGCCGGCCGGGTGGTGCCCGATCCGCGCGGGCTGGAGGCACTGACCATCGATCTCGCCAGCCAGCAATACGGTGGCGCCGTCGTGGCCAGCAGCGATGACTTCTACACGGCAGCGTCGATGCTCAACCGCCCCGGCCGGGCCCGGTCCATGGGCGAGGGCTGGGAGACCCGGCGCCGGCGCGATGCCGGGTGCGATCATGTTGTCTTCCGGCTCGCTTTCCCCGGTGTTGTCCGCAGGATTGTGGTCGACACCGCCCATTTCAAATACAACGCATCGGCCGAAGCGGCCCTCTACGGCTGTGTGCAAGACGCTGTTCCGCCCAGCGACTCCACGGCCTGGCTACCGCTGCTCGGCCGGACTCGCCTGCAGCCTGACACTCGGCACGAGTTCGCGAGCCAGGGTGCGCAGCCGGTCGTCATGGTCCGCCTTGACGCTATCCCCGACGGAGGGCTGTCGCGGGTTCGGCTGATCGGCAGCATCGAGGCCAACGCGCGCCGCGCCGCCGGCTACCAGTGGTTCAATTCGCTGCCGGCTGCGCAGGCCGTGCGATGCCTCACCGACAGCGGGATGAGCCCGGATCTCGCTGTCGAAATTGAGCGGCGGCGACCACTAAACGAGGGCTGGCTGCCTAGCGAGCAGCGCCACTTGGCCGATGACGGCACCATCATCAGTTACCGCGAGGTTGCCAGCATGATCGAAGGTAGGGCCTGCTGAGCCAGCGCCACCCATGATTCGGTGTGGTCAGTGGGTGGGGCCTTTATGCAGGTGCGCAGCGCTGTGGCGAGTTGCTTGCGGTGAGTGGGGCTGAGCCTGGGCAGCGTCCGGCCTTCGACGGCTGCCGTCGCGTCCTGGCTGGTGCGTCGGCTGCGGCTGAGCCGGGGAGGATGTCGCCGCGGAATCCGGGGGAGTAGGCCAGGTGGAACCCGCGGGTGGGCACCGTGGCACCTAGCTGCGCGAAGAGCCCAGCAGCCGCGAGCGTCGCCCGCCAGACGAGGGCGTATTCGCGGGGTGGTGTCAGCTTGCGCAAGGCCGGGGCGAAGCGCGGCGCGGTGAGGTGGGCCATGAGCCCGCGCAGCCAGGGCCGGGAGTAGGTGAAGCTGCTGGTGACCGCAGTGGCGGCGATGGGGTGAAGCAGCTCGACGATCAGCTGTGGATCGACTTGGGCGTCCGGGCTGAGCGCCCCTGTCCGCCGGGCCAGTTGCGTCGCGGCCAGCCCGTCCCCGGCGAGTACCGCGGCAGCGAGCTGCCCAAACGCGGGCGGGATGCCGCCCGGCGTAGCGGCGACCGCGCCGAAGTCCAGCATGCCGAGCCGGCCGCCCGGCAGCAGCAGGAAGTTGCCCGCGTGCAGATCGGCGTGCATCCATCCGGTGCATGCTGCGGGCGCGTAAATAGCGTGGCTGAGTAGCCGGGCGGCCAGGTCCGCCGCCTCGCTGCGGCCGAGTTCGCGCCAGCCGGCCGGAAGCAGGTCGGTGCGCCCATCGAGCAGCGTGGACAGGCTCACCCCCTCCAGCCAGCCGGTGATGAGCACCCGCGGTGTCGCGGCGTACACGGCCGGGACGGTGACGCTTGTCCGGCCCGGCGGCTCGCGCACCCCTGCGGCGCGGGCGACAGCGAGCGCCTCGGGAACACGGCGGGTGAACGCGGCGGTGACTTCTGTCTGGACGCGCCCCTCGCGGGCGTAATCCAGTTCCTCGACGATCCGGTCGGCGAGCTCATCCGCCAGCCCGGATACGTTCAGGGGGGTGAGCCGGGCCATCACCCGCGCCAGGAGCCGGGCCTGACGCAGGTCCGACCGCAGCGCCTTGCCCACACCCGGGTACTGCACCTTCACCGCCACCTCGACGAGGCGGCCCCTGTCGTCCCGCCACCGCCCGCGGTGCACCTGGCCGATCGAGGCCGCTGCCACCGGTGTGCCGCAGAATGCCACCAGCCGCTGGCGCCAGCCCGGACCGTAGGCGGCCGCGAGGTCGGCCGCGACGATCCGGCGGGCGACTTCGCCCGGCATGGCCGGCTGGGCGTCGGTAAGCCGCTGCAATGCCGACCGGTAGGGCGCCGAGACCTCTTCTGGCATCGCCGCCTCGAACACCGACATCGCCTGCCCCAGCTTCGCGGCACCGCCCTTGAGCTCGCCCAGGGTGGCGAACACCTGCTCGGCGGTACGGGCAGCGACCTGGTCAGTGGCCGCCCGGGACAACCGGCTGGCCGCGGCGGCGGTGCGCGCGGCGTGCCGCAGCGGCAGCACGGCTAGCCGGCCGCTGCGCCGCAGCGCGCCGGTCGGCAGCACCGGCCGCTCCCAGATCCCCCCTGCTTCCGAAGGCCGCCGCGTACGCGGGTTTCCGTCGATCATTGTGGCCATCCTCATGCTGTGAGGGCGTCCCGACGAGCGGGGCGCCGCGGCGGGCAGCGGGCAATGCCGCCATCAGCTACTAACACGGATAGTAGAGCTGGGTTGTTCAGCGGCCCGCCGCTGCGGTCATCGGCCCGGTGCGGGTGGCGTTCTTCAATCCGCGATGGTCATGCCCGGCGGGACGCTGCCGCCCGGGCAGGCCCGGGCGCCGGGACGGCCTCGAGTTACGGTAATTAGTTCCACTGAGCGGTGCGGCCGGGTGTCGTTATGGCCGGATACCCTCACGCGCGGGCGTGCTTGGCGCGTCTGAAATGCGATCAGCTCCGCCTTCCTGCTGGCCGCCCGGGGTGCGCTTGCTGTCACGACCTTGGGTCCGGGCAGTATGCCCGTTGGCGGGCGGTGCTTGGGCCAGGGCTTTGGGAGTCAGCTGTTCGGGTCCGGGGACGCTGGGGCCTGGTACAGCAGCTCTGCCGGTGCGATGATCACCGAACCCCGACGCGAACGCGTCGAGTGCCCTGGTCAGCTCGCTCGGGATGAGCCAGGTGTGGTTGCCATCGCCATTGGCTATCTTGGGCAGCGTCTGCAGGTACTGGTATGCGAGCAGTTCGGGGTCCGGCCGTCCCTGGTGGATCGCTTCGAACACGGTGCCGATGGCTTGGGCCTGCCCCTGGGACAGCAGTATCTGAGCCTGCCTTTCCCCTTCGGCAGTGAGGATCGCCGCTTCCTTGGCGCCTTCGGCGGTGAGGATCGCGCCTTGCTTGGCACACCTTCGGCGGTAAGGATCTGGGCCTGGCGGGCGCCTTCGGCGGTCAAGATCGCGGCGCGCTTGTCACGGTCGGCGCGCAACTGCTTCTCCATCGCGTCGATGATGGAACTCGGGGGGTCGATGGCCTTCAGCTCGACACGGTTGACCCGGATCCCCCACTTCCCGGTGGCCTCGTCGAGGACCCCGCGCAGCTCGGCGTTGATCTGCTCGCGCGAGGTGAGGGTGCGCTCCAGGTCCAGCCCGCCGATCACGTTACGCAGCGTGGTCACGGTCAGCTGCTCGATGGCCTGGATGAAGTCCGCGATCTCATAAGTGGCCGCCTTCGGGTCGGTGACCTGGAAGTACAGCACCGTATCGATGCGGACGACGAGGTTGTCCTCGGTGATGACCGGCTGCGGCGCGAATGACACGACCTGCTCTCGGAGGTCGATACGGGCCCGTACCCGGTCGATGAACGGTACGACGGTGTTCAGGCCCGCGTCCAGCGTCCGGCTGTAGGAGCCCAGCCGCTCGATGACGTAGGCGTGCGCCTGCGGCACGACCCGGACCGTCCGGCCAAACCCGGTGAGCACAACAGCGCCCACAATGGCGATGATGATGGCTAGTGCAATCATGACTCTTCCTCTGCGTAGACCAGCGCCGTCGCGCCGTCGATCTCAAAGACGTCGACGACCGCCCCGGCCGGAATGACCTGCCCGGGCGTGAACGCGCGGGCCGACCAGACCTCACCGCCGATCCGCACCCGGCCATGGTGGTCATCGACCGGCTCGACAACCAGGGCGCTCCGGCCGGCCAGCGCGGCGGCGCCGCTACGGGCCGCGGGATGGGCGGTCCGGCGGCGCCATCGAACCACCGGCAGCACCACCGCCACCGACACACCAGCGGCGATGGCGAACGTTGCCGCCTGCCCGGCCGCGCTGGCCCCCAGCGCCGCGCTCACCGACGCCGCCACCGCGGCGACAGCCAGCAGCCCAGCGGCGACCGCCAGGCTGAGGAGCTCAACCAAGCTCAGCACAGCTGCCACGATCACCCAGATCAGCCAGGCAGGCATCTGTCACGCCCCGGCCAGGGCAATGCCCCGCCGCGGCACGCTCTCCGACGACGCAGCCGCACCTGTGCCGCTTCGGCCGGCACCAGACATGTCGGTCCTCCTGTTTGCGGCTGTCCGCCGGGGTAGCGCGCCACAGTTGATTTCACGATCCGGAGCTACCGTTTGTTCAGGCGCCGGCCAGCGAACGAAAGGTATCTCCTATCCGTGATAGTAGATATGCCCGACATCCAACAGGAGGAGACACGTGACCCGGCAACACGCCACCATCCGGCGTGGCGGCCGATCCAGCTGGCTTGTGACAAACGCGGCGGTCCATGAGGCGTTCCGTCGTGACCTGGGCCAGCTCCTGGCTGCGACCGCTAATCGCAGAGCGGTCCGCGCCCGGTGGAACCTGTTCTGCGACCAGCTACGTTGCCACCTCAGCGCCGAAGACACCGCCCTTTGGCCGCCGGTGCAGGTCAAGCTCACCGGCGAACCAGCCGACCTGGCTCTGGTCGAGGCGATGAAAGATGAGCACCGGCTCATCGAACCGGTGCTGGCGGCGATTGATGAAGCATTCACCGTGAACACCAGCACCGAGCACCTTCGCGAGCTGCTGACCAGGCTTCAAACCACTCTCAGCAGCCACCTTGCCCACGAGGAAGCCGAGGCACTGCCACTGATCAACGAGATCATGCCCACAGGGGAGCTAGCTAGGATTACCCGTACTATCACCCGGATGGGTGGCCGCAAGCGGGCTGCGGTCATGATGCCCTGGGCGCTCGCCGATGCCAGCGCCGACATTCGCGGCCTGGTCCTTCATCAGCTGCCTGCAACCTGGCGTGTCCTCTACCGCGCGGTGTGGCTGCCACGCTACCGGCGCAACACCCCGGTCCTGTGACCAGCGCCTTCTTCTGCCGCCTGTGCCGGTGGGGCCGTGACCTGAGCCGCGGGGCCTGGCTGCGGCTCCGGTCACGGCCCGCCGGTGGGCTAGCTAACGACGATGCCTGCTGGCGTGGCGCCGGTGGGCAGCGCGAACGGGGACGTGCCGAGTTCGGTCAGGTTGCCGCCGTCCACGGTGAAGGCGCCGACGGCGCCGATCCTGCTCTCATCGACATACAGGAAGCGGCCGTCGGGACTGAGTCGGGCGTCGACCGCGCCGACCCCGCCGGTCTTGCCGACCGGGGTGCTGCCCAGCAGGGTCAGCGTGCCGTCGGGGGCGATCTGGTAGCGGGAGATCTCGCCGGATCCGGTGTTCACGGTGAACAGGAACTGGCCGTCGTGGGTGATCTCCACCCAGCACGGCGCGGTCTGCTGGTCGGCGAACGGGGAGCCCGCGACCGGGATCAGCGTGCCGTTCGGGGAGTCGGTGTAGGCGGAGATGGTTCCGGTGCCTGGGCCGACGTTGTGGGCGTTGGACACGAACAACTGGTCGGGGTTGGTCGGCCGGAACTCGCTGCCGAACGGGCCGAGGCCCTGGGCCGGGAACGGCGAGGCAGGGGCGGCGGTCAGCCGGCCGTCGGAGCCGACGCTGAAGCTGTCGATCACCGACGTTCCCACCTCGGTGCCGGCCAGCCTGGTGCCGGTGCCGTTGAACAGCACGTCAGCGGGCGCGGCGTTGGCGGCTAGCGTGACGGTCGACCCGGGGATCGGGTCCAGGCGGCCGTTGGGGCGGAGCCGGAAGCCGGTGTAGTTGCTGCCACCGTTCCCGGAGTTGGCCACGTACACCAGGTCGCCGTGGACCGCGATGCTGTCCGGCAGGATTCCGCCGGAGGGGACGATGCCACCGGGGACGAGCCTGAGGGAGCCATCACCCAGGATCCGCAGCACGGAGACCTGGTTGCTGCCCGCGTCGACGGCGATCACGAACCGGCCGTCCGGCGTGATCTGAATCGCTCCCTGGTCGGCCAGCCCGGTACCGGTCCCGGCCCCGCCAGCCGGGAACGGGGAACCGGGCTGGGGGGTCAGCGTGCCGTCCGCGTGCCGGTCGAACGCCCCGATCGTGTTGGTCCCGGCCGTGTTGTCGTCGACATAGACGTGCCCGACCACCGGCGAGGCGCCGGTCGTGGAGGCACCGGTCGAGGCCGAGGCGGCCGCGGGCACGGCCACGGCCGCGGCTGCCGCCAGGCCGAGGATCAGCGCTCCCGAGCGGCCGTGTTTCACGATGTGCCTTGCTTCTGGTTTGACATGGTGGGCGCGGACGGCCATCCGCCTGCGCCGATGTGACACGAACTTCATCTGCTCGCCTTTCCCCGGCAAAACCGGATCCGGTCGGCGGCGTCGGTGCCGCTGCCGTGTGCTCACCTTCTGTTGGCGTCCGGGGGCAGGCAGGTCTTACGTGGCACAGGCCAGATAACCGCGGTCAGGCGCCTCGGGGCGCTGAATCGTACGGGGGGCCGGTTAGCCGGGCGCGTCGCGGAGCGCGGCCAGCAGCCCTTCGAAATCCTGTCCGCACGGCCCACATGCGTGCAGGTGCGCGTCGATGCCGGGGTACCGTTCTTCCGCTGGTTCGCCCGCAGCGACCAGCTCGGCATAGATATGGAGCATTTCCATCGCCTGCTCGCAGCCCACATCCTGCGGGTCCGTCCGCAGGAAACGGTCCAGCGCCGACCAGCCGTTCATGAGTCCCTCGGAGAGTCATCGGGCAGATACCCGTTAGCGACGAGAGCGGCCCGCAGCTTACGCCGGGCGTCGAACATCATTTTGTAGATGGCGTTGCGGCTCGAGCCCTGCGACAGGGCCAGGGTATCGAGGGGGACGCCGTTGACCACGATGGCGACGAAAACCTCGCGCTGGCGGGGGGTGAGCTCGGTGTCCACGGCCCGGCGCACGGCAGCGGCCAGGTCCCGCCACTCCGCCTCACGCGCGGGGTCGAAGCCGAACCGGGCCGGCAGTTGCTCCCACTGTTCGGCGCCCAGCGGCACGGCCGGGTGGCGCCAGAAATGCCGACCGATCTTGGCCGACACCTCGAAGATGACGAACTTGTACGCCCAGGTCGTAAAGCGGCTCTCGCCCCGGAACTGCCCGACCTTGCCGACGATCGCCAGCAGCGCGTCGGCGGCCGCCTGGTAGGCCAGGTCGTCAAGTTCTGGGCCGGTGATGGCCAGCCGCGGGCCGCGCCGGGCCACCTCCCGCCGCGCGATGGGCAGCAGCAGTTCATGCAGCCGTGCCAGCGCCGCCTCCCGGGCCGCGCCCGTTTCGGCGAGCGCCCGGAGCCACTGGGCGGACTCGGCATCCAGCTGAGACGCGGAGACAGCCGCCTCAGGCACCGTGTCATTCCCCGACACCGTCACGATGCTACCCAGTTCCGCAACGAGCAACGTTCGTCCGGCCGCCAGGGCTTTTGGCGGCAGCGCTCCCGCTGCTCGTCCCCCGATGACGTCATCGGCTTGATCCACTACCTACGCGACACACACCTGCCAGTCAAACGGCGTGGTGGATGACTCCAACGCCAGCCGGGAGGCCGCCCCACGCGGGGATGCCGTAGGCCGGCCGCGCCATGAGCAGCAATCCTGCACGCTGATCCGGCCGCGATGGTAAGACCGGTGCCTGCCGCGACGCTAATGATGCGTGAGAGCCTCGCTGGCGTCCAGGTATGCGGCTGTAAAGCCTGCCAAGAGGCGGCCGCCGCGATCACCGTGTGCACCACCTGCCTGGTACGCGCCGAGTGCCTGGCGCTATCGCTACGGCACTGGGATATCGGCCAGCACGGTGTCTGGGGTGGCCTGGTCGCCGTGACCAAGCCTTGTAGCCTCCGGAATCCCAGGGACAGGGCATCCGCAGACTTGCTGAACGACACCGTTAAAAGGAAGGAGAATCCGGGGTGGAACAGACAATGACCAGGGGCCGGGTACGGGTCGAGCGCGGCCGCAAACGAGTGCGGGCCTACCTTGGCGGCGAACTGGCCGCCGACACGACCAGTCCGCTGCTGGTGTGGGAGGTGCCGTACTATCCCGCCTACTACATCCCGGCCGGCGACATCCGGGCCGAGCTGGTGCCCACCGGTGCCACCGACCACTCGCCGAGCCGCGGCGATGCCGGGATCTTCGATGTGCGCACGCCCACTGCCACCGCACCGTCAGCGGCGCGCCGCTATGCCAGCTCGCCGATCGAGGAGCTGCGCCAGGCGGTGCGCCTGGACTGGGACGCCATGGATGAGTGGCTGGAAGAGGACGAGCCCGTCTACACCCATCCCCGCGACCCCTACACCAGGGTCGACATCCTGGCCAGCTCGCGGCACGTCCGGGTCGAGGTCGACGGCGTGACGGTCGCCGACTCTGGGCAGCCCCGGGTCCTGTTCGAGACCGGGCTTCCGCCGCGCTACTACCTCCCGCTCAGCGACATCCGGCTGGACCTGCTCCGGCCCTCGACCACCCGGTCACACTGTCCGTACAAGGGCACGGCCGGCTACTGGTCCGTAGACACCGGGCAGGCGGTCCACACCGACATCGTGTGGATCTACCGCACGCCGCTGCCGGAAAGCCAGAAAATCGCGGGGCTCGCCTGCTTCTACAACGAGAAGGTCGACCTCTACCTCGACGGCGTACTCCAGGAGCGTGCGCAGACGAAATTCAGCTGATGACGGCCCGGGGCGGCGGGCGCGGCGGGCCCTAGCGGCGCGCCCGCCGGTGGGATGGGCAGTTACAGTTTCGGCGGCAGGCCGTGCCGGACGGGAGTGGCGGCCGGCTTCGCGTTCCCGGACGGGCTGTTGATCAGCACCCCGGTGATGGCGCCGTTGTAGAAGGAGGTCTGCGGGACCGAGTTGTAGTCGGAGCAGAGCACCTGGAGGTCGGTGCCGGCCGGGAGGTACAGGCTCCCGCTGAGCGGCACCGTCTGGTAGCTCAGGTTCGGCACGTCGCCGACCGTTGCGAAGGTGCCTACCTCCGTGCCGTTCTCGGCCCAGACGCAGGCCACGCCGTCACCGGCACCCACGGTGAGCATGATGCTGGCGTTGAGGTAGTAGGTGCCGGAGGCCGGTACCGGGGTGATCGTCAGCACTGGCACCAGGGTGTTCCCCTGATCCAGGGGGACATTCGTGTTGCTGCTCGCCGAGATTCCCTGCGATACCCCCGCGGGTCCCTGCGGCCCGGGCGGGCCCTGCGGGCCGACCGTGTTCCAGGTGAGGGCCGAGTCGCCGGTGGGGCACTTGACCGAGTTGCCGACGTGATTCAGCGGGACCAGCGCGGTGCCGGTCTTGTAGCAGCCCTTGATCGTCCCGGTCGCGGTGGTGTTGCTCGCCAGGGCGTCGCTGCCGACGCCGGCGAGGGCGAGAGTTGCGGCGGCTATGGTAACGGCGGCCATGCTGAGCCAGCGTCGGTTGTTCATCGCGGCTTCCTTTCCTTGGCTGTGGTGTCCCTTCAGCCTGGCTGCGCCGCTGGCCGGTGCCATCCGTGCCCGCCACGGATCCGCCACTGAACCGTCACTGAACGGCAAAGAACGCGAAGCGTCAGGCCTCCCCGCTGGCCCGGGCCGCCTCGATCTCTAGCCAACTCAATTCGTCTGCACGCTCACCGCGCACCAGGTCTTCGGGCAGCTCACCGAGCGAGAGCGCGAGGTGCTCTCGCTCCTTGCCCAGCGCATGTCGAACACCGAGCTTGCCGCCGCGCTGTATGTGAGCGTTCCGACCGTCAAGACCCACGTGAGCAGGATCCTCACCAAGCTCGGCGCCCGGGACCGCACCCAGCTCGTGATCCTCGACTATGAAACGGGGCCGGTCTCAGTGCCATAAGCGGGGTCCGGTGGCGTCGCCAGTCCGGCGGTGTCTTACGGCTGATCGGCCGTCGTTCCCGGGGATGACCCGTAATCCATTCCTGCGCACGACGACAACGCAGCCCCGGCCGCCGACGATAGCTGCATCGACAAAACCAGCACGGCCGCATGGAACATCACAGGCGGTGGGCTCAGCCCAGGCGCGAACGAGAAAAGGCATCGAAAATGAAGACATGGAAACCAACCGCCGCTGGAATACTGAGCATCCTGAGCGGGGCGTTCACTGTCTGGTATCGCTCAAGTGAGCTTATCCGTATCGGAAGCAGCCAGTCGGGATTGGGCTTGGCCTGATAGCTATCGCGGGCGGGATCTTTGCCGTCAGGCGCAAGGCCTGGGGCCTAGCGCTGGCAGGCGCCGCCCGCGCCATCGTCCCACCTCATCCGTGGGGAGAGTTGATATGGACTCCTGTCCTCGGCATGGTGGCCGTCGTTCTCGTCACGCTGTCCAAGAGTGAGTTCTCAAGCGCGGTCCTAGGGACACCGAAGGCAGCCCACTCGCAGGCACACGACAGCGACCCGGACGGCGGCACCGGCCACACCCAGTAGCCGCGATCCCGATGCCAGAGACCGTCCCCGAAACTCCTCGATCGTTATCTTCGGAGCCGGTCCGCGCGGACCGGCTCCTGTGGCTCCTCGGTGACCAGTAGCAGCGCGTATCCGGCGGCAGTCGCCGACTGCTCCGCCACCGTCTCCGCGCCCCTCACGAACCAACAGCCTCGACACCGGGGTGCTGGTCCGGCTATCGGGGATGATGTACGGCGTGGCGGCCAGCAGGCATTCTCAGCACAGCGGCGAGGGGCCCGTCGGTGCCGGGACGTCCGCGCCGGTCGCGGCGAAGGCCGCCGCGATCAACGCCGTGCAGGCACGCCCGCTGACCTGGCAAACCGTCGTCAAGCGGGCCCTGGTCGTCGCGGTGGCAGGCGCGGTCATCTACCTGGCACTGCCCAGCCTCCTCGCGGTGCTGGATGCCTGGCCGCGGCTGTCGACGCTGAACCCTGCCTGGTTCGCGCTCGCGCTGGTCGCCGAACTGGCCTCGTTCACCTGCAACTTCGCGTTGCAGCGTCTGGCACTGCGCAGCCGGGGCTGGTTCGCCGTGGTCACCGCCGGGCTGTCCGGAAACGCGGTCACCGACAGCCTGCCCGGCGGCGACGCGGCCGGCGCCGCCGTCCAGTTCAGCATGCTCACTGCCGCGGGGTTCGACACTGACACGGCCATCGGGGGGCTGACCGCGTTCTCGCTGCTCGGCGTCGGCGGACTGCTGGCGCTGCCCCTGTTCGCGCTGCCCGCCGTGCTGGCCGGCGCGCCGGTCAGTCCCGGGCTGGTCCATACCGCCCTGCTCGGTATCGCCGGGTTTGTCCTGTACACGGTATTCGGCGTGATCATCCTGCGCACGGAGCGGCCACTGGCCGCCCTCGGGCGCGCGGCGCAGAGCCTGTGGAACTGGATCATCCGGGGGTGGAACCGGATCAGCCACGGGCACCGGCTGCCGGTCACCGGCCTGGACCAGCGGCTGCTGACCCAACGGGACACGATCAGGGCAGTACTGGACAGGAAATGGCGGCAGGCGGTGCTGCTGACCGCCGGACGCCTCGGCTTCGACTTCGGCTGTCTGCTGGCGGCCCTGCGTGCCACCGGAGCCGGCCCGCGGCCCTCCCTGGTGCTGCTGGCCTACTCCGCCGCCAACATCGTCGCCCTCCTGCCGCTGACCCCGGGCGGACTCGGCCTCGTGGAGGCAAGCCTCAGCGGCCTGCTGATCCTGGCCGGCGTTCACCCCGGCTACGCTGTCCTGGCTACTCTGGCGTACCGGGTCGCGTCTTACTGGCTCCCCCTGCTCGCCGGGCCGCCGGCCTACCTGCTCTACCGCCACCGCTACGGACGGCCGGCCGCCCGGCGCGCCATGCCAGGCGGGGCGGGCTCCAGCACATAGCCCGGGTCCATGCTCGTGACAGGCCTGCTCCTGGCGGCGTCCGCTCGCCTTGAATGGGCTGCGGGTTTCGGAGGCTACCGGCGCCCGCGTCGAGGCGCTCGGCACCGAGCGTGGCCACCGGACGCTGACCATCACCGCAAAGGCGGCAAGATCGTCACCATCCCGCTGGCGCCGCGCACCGCCCTGGCCATCGACCTGGCCATCGGCGAGCGCAGCGACGGGCCGCTCTTCCTGGCCCCCGATGGCCGCCGGCTGGACCGGCACGGCGCCGCCCGGATCGTCCGCCGGGTCGCTGGCCGCGCCGGGATCAGCAAGCCCGTCGGGCCGCACCGGCTAGGGCGGAGGCCCTTACAGTCGTCAGCAGCGGGCTTCGATACGACACCCATATGAGCATAGACAGCGTGCGCCAGCCGCCGATGGGCGCGCAGCTGGCTGGGGTTCAAGGCGTCGCCCGCGATAGGCGCCGATCTAGGCAAATCTGCTACCCGTTGTACTTAATGCTGCGATGCCCAAGGGCCCAGGCCGGAGATCCGATCCACCCGGATATGGGTGATGAACCCTGGCGGCGGGTTGTCCATCGGCGGGAAGCGGACACCGGGACCGAGGTAGGTGTGAGCGAGTTTCTGGAGAAGCTCCGCGGCGCCTCCCTCGGTGATGCGGGCAGTGCCATGGATGACGAGGTATTCGTTCAAGCCCATGGCGTTGCGCGTGTCGGTTTCGATGGAGAGCGCGACGCGGCTGTCATTGCGGATGTTGCGGACCTTGCGGTGTTCGGGAAGATGCCCTGCCACGATCTCATTGCCGTCCAGACCCACCCAGACGATGCTCACCTGGGGGCTGCCATCCCGGTTCAAGGTCACCAGGTGCGCCAGGGCTGGGGACTCCAGTACGGCTCTGGCACTGTCGGGCAGCGAAGTCATGAACTGACGCTAGCAGCGACAGCCACCAACGAGACTCCACAATCCCTTCGGTGACCGACAGGATCGGCGGCCTGGAGCCGGGACGCCGGCACTTCGCCCCCACGCTGCGTGATCGCGGCTCCATCTCACCAGGGCACGCGCCGAGCCGCCGTTCGGTGCGGGTGTGTGTCCGTGGGATGACTGAGATTTGAACGTCCAGATCGGGGCGATCTGCGCGACTACGACGCGCCCGCGGCCCCGGTCAGCAGCCGGGGTCGCCGGTTTTCGGCATCACCCCATCCCCAGATGGTGGCGGGCAGATAATCGCGGCGCTGGCGGATATGGCCGTTGTCTGCCGGGCTCCATGGGCCGGACCCGGGAACCGCACCGACCGCAGAATGTGATCGGTCCGAGCCTGGGTGCAGCCTTTGCCGAGATCTACCGCCAGGTGATGCCCGGCTCGCCACTGATCATCGCGCGACTGCCGCGGGGGGCACTCGCGGCAGTCGCGCGGGCAGCGGGTCTGCTGGGTGCCATGGCTGGCGGCCAGGGCACCCAGCAGTGTCACGGCTTAGTGGTGCCGCCCGGAATTGGTGTGCCAGGGCAGGCGGTATGCGCGGTAGCTGTTCACCCCTGCCGGGAACTCGGCGTTGAACTCCAGCTGCCCGGACGGGCTGAACTCAGAGAAGTACGGCAGCGCTCCCCAGCCAACGAACAAGTCGCCGTTGCGGATGGTCTGGGCGTTGCCCTGGGAGGCTGCGGACAGGCCTTCGGGCTGGTTGCCCGAAGCCACCAGGGTGGCCGTCTTCGTCCGTGGGTTGAGTTGCACGGTAACCGCCCGGCTGTACGGCAGCAGTGGCGTGCCGGAGGACTCGTTGTCGAACCAGGTGAAGGTGTCAGGGCCTACCTGCTCGGGGTCGTGCTGCCAGGCGAAGATCTCCCCAGCGGTGTCGAGTGTCTGCCCTGGTGCGGCCTGCTCGGTGAACGTGCTGTCTTTGCCGCCGAGCACCCAGTTGACGTTGCCGGTGTGCAGGCTCACGTCGTAGGTGGCCCAGGTGTCGCGGGCGTCGATGAGCAGGGTGTGGTCCCACGCCAGGTGCACGGCGTTGATGTGGAACCAGTCCCACGGCGTGCTCGGCGAGGCGGGCAGTGGCTGCTCGCTCGCGCTGTAGGGAACGTGGTCGGCGCTGTTCCACTGGAAGAGCACCCGGCCGGTGCGGATGTCGATCTCCTGCACGACTCCGTTGATGACCGTCTGGTCCGGCGGGCCGCCGATCGAGGTCAGGTCGGCGGTCGCGGTGGTGTAGGCGAGAATCAGCGCGGTGTTCCACGGCGTGATGAGGAACTCGTGCCCGTCCGCAGACAGGCCATTTCCTGCGTTGACCGTGGCGATCTGCTGGTAGTGGTTGTTGTAGATGTAGTCGGTGCCCTGGGCCAGGCCGCCCAGGCCGGTGCCCTGCCACCAGGTCAGGACCGGCTGGCCATGGTAGGCCTGGGTGCGGAAGTCGGAGGCTTCCTGGCCGGCGGGTACCGGGTGGAACCAGATGACGTTGCTCTGGTTGTCGATGATCTCCGGGCCGTTCTCGTAGGTGCTGGTGTCCCCGAACGGAGAGATGAAGATGTCCCCGTTGCCGTTGTCCCCCCCCGGCGTCAAGATCGTGATTGGGGGCGGGTCCGTCGGCGTTGTGCCAGCGGCTGCGCCGGCCGGAGTCGCCATGGCGAGTACGGCCGGCAGCACGGCACCGGCCACGGCGGCCGCGTAGCCGAGCCCCCGTCGGTTCCTGAGCCGCCGAGAGCCCGCGGCTGGGGACGATGAGAACCTGGTCATGAGGGCATCCTCCAATGTGGTGGGTCCGATACTGGGCGCCGGCTTCTTGTCGGCTGGCAGAGCCAGCCGTGGCGGCTGGCCGCGGCTAGAACAGGAGCCCGGGGAGGCGGGGGAGGTTGTAGTCGGCGACCCGCTGGCCCTCTTCCACCCCGGTGATGTCGGATGGGCGGAAGTGGACCCCCTCCCAGACGCGGGCGTCGATGATCTCGCTGGTGATCGTTGACCAGTTGGTGTACGTGCGGGTGACACCTGGGTCGTTGGGGCTGGTGAGCGGGATCGGTGCGGGTGCCTGCGGGCCGAGGAACGCGGTCAGGATCTGCTGGGCGGCGCCCGCATAGCCGCCGTGCCCGCTGGGGTACTCCGGGTAGCGCGGGGTGATCGACAGCGGCATCCAGGTTGGGTCGGGCTGGACAGCGCCGTCCTGGATCGCCGTGACCGGTCGCCAGAATACGTACTTGAACTTGGCGTTATAGATCGCGATCTGAGCGTCGGTGGTGATCGCATGGAACGCGGCCACGAGCGTGGCCTGCCAGCCGAGGGGCCGGGACGTGCCCGCCAGCACGGCGCGGAGAATCTGCACATAGGCGAAGTTCAGCGCTGGGTACCAGAACAAGGCGACATCCGTCTGCGCCGTTGCGCGGACCGTGCTGGTCGCGCTGCCGTAGGCAGCTACCTCGGCCAGCGCGCCGAGGTAGGCCGGGGAGCTGAGGCTGGGCGGTGGACCCGGGTCGAACTGGTCGTTGCTGGCGAGCAGGAATGGCCGCGCGTTGCCCTGCCCGGCGCGCACCGCCGGGCCGTAGGTCGGCGGGGTGGGCTGCCAGATGCCCGGGCCGGGCGGGGGTGGGGTGTACGGGATGTCCACCGAGGCGGTGTCGGTACCATCCCCCTGGCGTTCGGCGAGCACCGTGGCTGCTTGCCGCTGCCCGGCGGTGATCCCGGCTTGCTTGGCCGGGCCGGAGCGAACGCCCGCCAGCGTCGAGGCGAGGGCCGCGTCGAGCTGTGGCTGCTGGCTTGGTACCTGGGCGGCCAGTGTGTCGTGCAGTGCCTGCGCGAACGCCGCCGTGACGTAGCTCGAATCGATGCCAAGCCCGACGGCTCTCGCGGCCGCCAGCCAGCTAACCGCCCAGGTGTGGCTCTGGGTGATGGCTTCGGGGAACGCCGCAGCGGCAACGGCCTGGGTCGTGAGGTCATACCACGGCAGCGTGACCGGGGTCGCGAAGCCGCCTTTGCGAGGCAAGCCTTCCCCGCTGCGGGCAACGCCAGCCAGGGCGGGGGTGGCCCACAGTACGGGCACTGCCGCCAGTGCCGAGCCGACGAGGAAGCCTCGCCTGGAGGGGAGCAAGGGTTGGTGCTGCATCACGGCCGCTGCTCACTTTCCGTTGATATCCGGAGATCCACTAGGAATATGCGTTCCGTCATTTCCGTCATCTCGGGAGACGGGCCCGGCCCGCGGTTAATCACGGGTCAGGCCGGGGCTGGCCTCGGCCGCGCCTGCTGAGATCCGGTAACAGCAGCGCGCGCCCAGGCTGAGAACGGTTATTGGCGGACGGTTGATGGCATGCCAGACGGCTGGTAACGAACCGGAGAGTTCCAGGCGGCCCGGTTGCTGGTGCGAGGAGCACCCGGAATCGCGGCCCGGGATCACCCGCCAGCGACCGGACGAATGCCGACGGCCTCAGGCCGTCAGCGGACAAAGCGCGCCAGCGGTCTTCAGCTGGTCAATGTAGAGGCGGCGGGCCGCGTGATGAGCCGTCATGCCCGACAGCCTCCCATCCACGAGAAAATATGTCAATAATTCCTATCGGGAAACTTGATTTTAATCCTTAGCTAAACCCTGACTGGCGGATGTGGCGGCTTCCCCGGCGGGCCAGGCGCTGCCGGGCTCAGCCGCGCCGGCCCGTGCCAGGTCACCGCGGCGGTGATCACGAGCGTCGGGCAGGATGGGCTCATGGCAGATTCGGGTGGTCCAGCCGTGCTGCCAGTCATCGATGTGGGCCCGCTGGCCGGTCGTGCGCCGGCTGCGATGCGGGCCGGTGTGGCCAGGCAGATCCAGGCAGCCTGCCGCGAGCGCGGCTTTTTCTACGTAACCGGCCACGGCGTGCCAGCCGGGCTGCTGGACCAACTGGCCGAGGCAAGCGCTGAGTTCTTCGCCCTGCCGCTGGCGGACAAGCTGGAGATCGCCATGGAGCGCGGCGGCCGGGCCTGGCGGGGCTACTTCCCGGTCGGCGCCGAGCTCACCTCCGGGCGGCCGGATCTGAAAGAGGGCCTGTACTTCGGTGCCGAGCTGCCTGACGATGATCCGCGGGTGCTGGCCGGGATCCCGCTGCACGGCCGCAACCTGTTCCCGCGGCAGGTCCCGCGGCTGCGCCCGCTGGTGCTGGCCTACCTCGACGCGCTGACCAGCCTGGGCCAGGCCGTGCTGGCCGGGGTGGCGCTGAGCCTGGGCCTGGATGCCGGGTACTTTGCCACCGGGTACACCGCGGACCCGACCATCTTGTTCCGGATCTTCCACTACCCGCCGTCACCGCCGCAGACCCAGGACTGGGGAGTGGGCGAGCACACCGACTACGGGCTGCTGACACTGCTCGCCCAAGATGACAGCGGCGGGCTGCAGATCGCCGCGCCAGAGGGCTGGATCGATGCCCCGCCGATCCCCGGCACGCTGGTCTGCAACATCGGCGACATGCTCGACCGCCTGACCGGCGGCTGGTACCGGTCGACGCCGCACCGGGTCCGCAACCTCAGCGGCCACGGCCGGCTCTCCTTCCCGTTCTTCCTGGACCCAGGATTCGCCGCCGAGGTGCCGCCACTGCCCGCCCGGGCCGCCGCCGGAGACGACGGCCGACGGCGCTGGGACGGCCAGGACCTGCGAGCCTTCACCGGCACCTACGGCGACTACCTCCTCGGCAAGGTCTCGAAGGTCTTCCCCCAGCTCCGCCGCGACGTCCTGGACTAGGCGCCGCTCCCGTCAGGCCTACGACCGGGCTGGCAGCCGCTTGGGCGGGTACCTGATTGCCGGCCGGAGGACCCGGCGGTCAGGATCACCGGCTCACGGCCAGGTGTCGCGTGAGGTGCCCGATCACCTCACGAGCATCGTCCTCGATGCCGCAAATGAACGTGGACTTGCGCCGCCGCAGCACGGGCAGCCCCAGCGCGTACAGTCCCGGGCTGTCGGCGACACCGCCGTCGTGGCGCAGCTGGCCCTTCACATCGGCCACGGGCACGTCGAGCCAGCTGTAGTCAGGCCGGAAACCCGTCGCCCACACGATCGAGCGGATCTCGCCGCTCCGGAGGTCAAGCTGCAACCGCGCCGACTCGGGCACGCGGGTCGGCGCGAAGCGCTCGGGGGGGCTGGTCTCAGCCTCGTGCCCGTCCGTCTTGGCCCACTCGTCGAACGTGCCCAGCAGGCGCTCCATCTTGAGGTCTGCGAGGCCCAACACGTTGCGCAGGCCGCCGGAAAACAGCGCGCGGCCGTCACGTACCGCCGCCCATCGGCCCACCACCTCGACGCCCAGCGCGGCGAGGGCGTTGAGATCGAGCGTCGTCCGCTCCGGAGTCCCGACAAGCTGGGGCGAGGGCAGCCGCCGGGCCCGGGCGAGATCCTCGACCTCGTCGTACCGCTGGTCCCACAGGCCCGACGCGTCCATCCACCACAGCACATCGCGCCCCCGGTACGTACGCGGCAACCGTACGTGCTCCCCCACCGAGAGGGTCACCGGCCGGCCCGACCGCTGCAACTCGGCGGCCAGTTGCACCCCCGTCGCCGACGCTCCTACGACGAGCACACCGCCGTCGGGGAGCTGGGCGGGACGGCGGTAGCCGAACGGCGTCAGCTGCTCAACGGATGCCGGCACCGCGTCGTTGAACGGCGGCACCGCTGGCTGATTGCAGGCGCCGCTCGCGATGACCACCGTCCGGCAGCGAATCTCGCCACAGCTCGTCGTCACGTGGTATCCCTCGTCCACGCGTCGCACGGACATGACGGTCACGCCGGTCCGGACGGGAGCGCCCGAGACCGTGGCGAAATGCTCGATGAACGCGGTCACTTCGCCTACCGTCATGTAGCCGTCTGGATCCGTTCCTTCGTAGCGAAGGCCCGGCAGGCGGCTCTGCCAGTTGGGGGTGAGCAGCCGAAGCGAGTCCCAGCGTTCGCGCCGCCAGGAGTTCGCCACCTCGCCGCGCTCGAGGACGACGTGGTCGACCGACCGGTCGCTCAGGAAGTGGCTTGCGGCGAGGCCCGCGTGCCCCGCGCCGATGACGACCGTGGTGATGCGCTCGATGGCTTGGCCCCTCAGGCGACCTCGACGGTGACGTTCGTCGGGTTCGTGAGAGCGTCGAACACGGCGGAGCGCTTCTGGGACTGGGCTACCAGCGCCTCGATCTCTTGCCTCGACGCGTCCGCGTCGATGGTG
Source organism: uncultured Actinomycetes bacterium (assembly GCA_963813395.1). Classification (GTDB taxonomy): domain Bacteria; phylum Actinomycetota; class Actinomycetes; order Streptosporangiales; family Streptosporangiaceae; genus DASXKD01. The sequence goes on along the minus strand of CAWEYV010000020.1, from coordinate 59,603 downwards.
AACGTCACCTTGACGTCGTTGAAGCCATTGCGGACGTCGCTGTCGGCACCGAGGATGCCGCGAACGTCGTGCGCGCCCTCAACTGTCGACTCGACCGAGCGCAGCTGGATGCCGCGGTTCTGCGCGACGGACGCCACGCCCGCCGTCAGGCAGCTCGCCAGGCCGACGAGGAGGTACTCGATCGGCGTGATGCCGTTGTCCTCCGCCGCGAAGACCTCGGGGTGGTCGGCTTCGAACGCCCACTGCTCCTTGTGGCTCTGCTCCTCCCCGAGGCCGAAGAAGCTCTGGACCTTAATCGTGCTGTGCACGCCGCCTTGCCACTTGGCGGACGCGCGCCAGGTGAACTGAGCGGCCTCCGGCGCACCCTTCAGCGCTTCGCGCGCGTCGAGCAGTGCCTGGACGTTGACCCCGTTGGCGACCGTAGTCATCTCGGATACCCCCTTCGGCTCTTCTCCATATTTCCTATGGAGATGGTTGACAATATACCGGCCAGATCGGGTTACCATAGCGCTCATGCACGCACGCCCTTCAGCCACAGGGCGTGGCCTGGAACGCGATCGCGCGTGAAGCCGTCATGCGCGACCCGGCTGTGCGCGGCGCGAGGCTGCCATCCGGCACTTAGAGTTCGATGCGCGAGCCCATGATGACGGTGCGCTCGCGGGGAAGCCGGAAGTATTCGGCGGCGTCGGCGGTGATTCGTGATGTCGCGATGAACAGGCGCTTGCGCCAGCGGCTCATGCCCGGTGCGTGGCCTTGGACGAGCTCGATGCGCGACACGAAGTACGACAACCTGTCCTCGTCGAGGGGGCTTTCGATGGCGGCGTTGCGGATCAGCGGTAGGAGGCCTGGGACGTTCGTCTGGTCCATGTAGCCGAAGCGGGCAGTGACGTGGATGATCCGGTCGTCTTTGTACCCGAGGTCGTCGACCTGCAGCCGCTCCGCATCGGTGATGTGCGGTGCGGGCATCGTCTCGATCGAGAGGATGAGGACCTCCTCGTGGAGGATCTCGTTGTGTTCGACGTTGGCCCGCAACGCCAGCGGGGCGGTGGCCTTGCCGCGGTTAAGGAAGATGGCGGTGCCCGGCACCCGGTGCAGTGGGGGCTTCATGGCGTGCAGTTGCGCGATGAACTCCGGGAGCGGCCCCTCCTCGCGGACCCGCTCCAGCGTGACGAGTTCGCGGCCACGCTGCCAGGTGGTAAGGATGGTGAACGCCGTGATGCCGATCAGTAGCGGAAACCACGCTCCGTGGGTCAGCTTGGTCAAGTTGGCGGCGAAAAACAGCAGGTCAATCGCGATCAGCACGCCGCCGCCCGCCAGCACGATCCAGAGCGGCCATCGCCACCGATGACGGGCGTAGTAGAAGAACAGCAGGGTCGTGATCGTGATCGTGCCGGTCACGGCCGTGCCGTAGGCATACGCCAGCGCGGCCGAGGTCCTGAACGCGAGCACCAGGGTGAGGACGGCTGCCAGCAGCAGCCAGTTGATCCACGGGACGTAGATCTGGCCCATCAACTCTTCCGAGGTGTAGTGGATGCGCAGCCGCGGCAGGTAGCCGAGTTGCGCGGCTTGGTGCGCGACCGAGAAGGCGCCACTGATCACCGCCTGCGAGGCGATGACGGTCGCCACGGTGGCGAGGAACACCATCGGGAGCCGGCCCCACGCCGGAGCCAGCAGGAAGAACGGGTTGCTGATGCTGGCCGGGTGGCCCAGGATCAGGGCGCCCTGTCCCAGGTAATTCAGGATGCAGGCGGGGAAGACGACCAGCAGCCAGGCGCGCCTGATCGGCGGGCGGCCGAAGTGCCCCATGTCCGCGTACAGCGCTTCGGCTCCGGTGACGGCCAGGACGACGGCGGTCAGGGAGAAGAACGCGGTGCCGAAATGGCCGAAAAGGAAGCCGATGGCGTAGCTGGGCGATAGCGCCTCCAGAATGACCGGGTGGGTGGCGATGCCCCGCACGCCGAGCACGCCGAGCACGGTGAACCAGACGGCCATGACCGGCCCGAACACGCGCCCCACGGCGCCCGTGCCCAGCCGCTGAACCAGGAACAGGACGACGATGATCGCCACCGTGATGGGGATGACCAGGCCCGACACCGACGGCGCGGCGACCTTGACGCCCTCGACCGCCGAAAGCACCGAGATGGCCGGCGTGATCATGCTGTCGCCGAAGAACAGCGAGGCCCCGAAGATCCCCAGCGCCGCTAGCACCGCCTTCGCCCGGCTTCCGCCGGGCAGGGCCCGTCGGCGGATCAAGGCGATCAGCGCCATGATGCCGCCCTCGCCGTCGTTATCGGCCCGCATCACAAGCAGGACGTACGTGACGGTGACGATGATCGTCACCGACCAGAAGATCAGCGAGACGATCCCGAAGATGGTGTCGTGCGACACCCTGACCGGGTGCGGATCGCTCGGGTTGAAAACCGTCTGCACGGTGTACAGCGGGCTCGTCCCGATGTCCCCGAAGACAACCCCCAGAGCGCCAACTGCGAGCGCTCCCTGCGCAGTAGAGCGTCGGCTCACTCTCACAGTATTCGTCTCCCGTGCCGCACTGGTTGATATGCGCTCCACGCCCGACTGGGTTCTCAGGATTTCACGTACACAAATTCGGCCAGCTGGCCGCGCCCCTGGCCGGGAAGTGCAGTAGGCCTGCGGATACCGCGCCACCACAGTCCAGACACACACTCAGACCGTGCGAGGTTACCCGGCACCGGGCCAGCGCCGCGTCTTGGGTGCGTCTGAGGACGTGCCAGGCGAAGGGCTGATCCAGGAACCATCAACGCGCAGACCGGTCAGCGCTGGTGACCGCCTTGTAGCCGCACAGCCTGACGTCCGCACGGGCGCCGGGCACACCAGGAAAGGGAGACCTCAGTGAACATCACCCGAACCGCGCAGCCAGCCAGGCTGAAGCTCGGGCAGCCCTGGGTCCAGGAGATCGTCCCAGGAGTCTTCCGGGTCGGTACAACGTTCTTGGGTTGCTACGCGGTTGAAGACGCGGGCGCCTATACATTCATCGACGTGGGGCTGCCCGGCTACTGGCCGCAGATGACCCGGTTCCTCGCCGCACGGAACGCTCCGCTGTCATCGGTCAAGGCCGTCGTGCTCACCCATTACCACCCCGACCATATGGGTAATGCCGAACGGCTCCGGACGCAGGCGGGCGCGGCGGTGCTCGTGCATCACGATGACCGGGCGGCGGCCACGCGCAAGGGCAGGCCGCCCTTGTACCCGCTGTGGAAGCCGCCGGTGCTGCATCTGGTGGGGCACTTCCTACGCAATGGCGTGGCCCGGACGGCGCCCGTGGCCGAGGCGTCGGGTTTCGCCGACGAAGAAGTCCTGGACGTGCCGGGCCGTCCCCGCGTCATCCACACGCCCGGCCACACCCCCGGAAACGCGGCCCTGAGCCTGGCCGACCGTGAAGTCCTGATTGTGGGCGACACGCTGGCAACGCTCAGCCTTCTCCCTGGTGAGTCCGGGCCGCAACTGCTCCCTCGGTTCATGAACGAGGATCACGACCGGGCCCTGGCCTCGCTGGAAAAGATTGAGCCGGTCAAGGCTCGCTGGGTCCTGCCCGGTCACGGTCTTCCCTGGGAGGGAAGTCCGCAGCAGGCCGTCAAGCTGGCCCGGCAGATCGCGGCCCGATAGCCCGGCCCTGGCGGCTCGCCTTGAGCCGGCTGATGACCTGGTCAGATCGGTGAACGAACCGCCAGGCGGTTACGCTGATCAAGGGTTAGGTAACTGGCCTCTCATCTGAACGGGGACATGGGATGAACAAGAGATGGCTAGCGCCGGCCGGGCTGGCCGCACTGATGATCACTGCCTGCGGCGGTTCCACAAGCTCAGCCGGCTCAGGGACCTCCAGCGCCGCCGCACCGGCCTCCAGCGCGCCAGCAGCGGCCAGCAGCACGCTGAAGACCGCCACGATCGGCGGCGTCACCGTGCTCACCAACGCTAAGGGCTTCACCTTGTACTGGTTCGCCCCCGACACCCCGACCACGTCAAAGTGCAACGGCTCGTGCACCACCTACTGGCCGCCGGTGAAGGGACCGGCCACCGCCGGTGCGGGCGTCACCGGCACGCTCGCCACCATCAAGCGCTCCGACGGCTCGGTGCAGGCCACCTACAACGGGCACCCGCTCTACACCTACGTCGCTGACACCGCACCCGGGCAAGCCAAGGGCAACGGCCTGAACCTCTCCGGCGGGGTATGGCACGAAGTCACCGCCTCCGGCGCCGCGGCATAGGCATCCGCCGCCTCCGCTAGCTTCGGCGGCCGATACTGACATCCAGGGCGGCAGCCATGCACGCATGCCCCATCCCGGGGGTCTGCCGCCGCATCTGCCGGTAACAGGAACACGTCAGGGAGCACGGGATGACCCCACCCCACCCGGCGCGGCCGGCCGGCGGTCCGCGGCGGCACGGCTGGCCGGCATCGGCCTGCTCGCCGCCGCGGTGACCGCGCGCTGTACGCGGCCGGGCGGCTGCACCCCCAATTGCACCTTCAGCCTGTCCGGGCAGACTGGGCCGGCCGCGCCGGTCACCTGCGTCGCGGGCACCGAGAATCTGCGTCAGCGACATCACCCGGGAAGAGCGGGGTCGGCCTTGGCTTGTGCAGTTGTCACTTCGGCGTGTGCCGGGGGCGGCGTGCTCGCCGGGCGCAGTGGGCCGGAGCGGAGCAGGGCGCCGGCGGTGACCGCCCCGGCGGCGAAGATGCCGGCGGTCCACCAGAAGGCGGTGTCGTAGCCGTGCGCCAGCGCCAGGCCGGTCAGGGCCGGGCGGCCGATGAGCCGGGCCGCGGCGAGGTGCGCGGCGAGGTAGGAGGCGACGGCGGCGGTGAAGATGGTGTTCAGCAGCGAGGTGCCGACCGAGGCGCCGAGTTGCTGGCCGACGGTGACGGTGGCGGAGGCGACGCCCGCGTCTTGGGGGGCCACGCCGAAGGTGCCGGTGTTGATCACCGGCGCGATCACCAGGCCCACGCCGGTTCCGGCCAGGATGGTCGGGCCGAGGACACCCGCGCCATAGGCTGTGTGCGGGCCCAGCTGGGCCAGCCATACCATCGCGCCTGCCGCGGCCAGCATCCCGGACGCGACCAGCGGCCTGGGCCCGAATCTGGGCATCAGCACGATCGTGGACAGGTTGGCCGCGAGGATGAGGCCGGCGCTGAGCGGCAGGAACGCCACGCCGGTCACCAGCGGCGAGTAGCCGAGCGTCTGCTGCAGGTAGTAGGTCAGGAACAAGAAGATCCCGAACAGCCCGGCCGAGGCGATGAGCATCGAGGCATAGGCGCCGCCGCGGTTACGGTCGAGCACCACCCGCGGCGGCAGCAGCGGGTGGGCCGCCTGGCCCTGCCAGGCCGCGAAGCCGGCGCCCAGGGCCACGCCGGCGGCGAGGAACCCCCAGGTGGACGGGGTGGCCCAGTGGTGCGCGGCCGCGTTGGAGAAGCCGTAGACCAGGCAGAACACCGCGCCGGAGACCAGCAGCACGCCCGGGATGTCCAGCCTGGGCTTGCTCTGGGACGGCTGCCGGGCCAGCAGCAGCGCCCCGCCGACAAAGGCCACCGCGGCGAAGATCAGGTTCACATACAGCGTCCACCGCCAGGACAGGTACTCGGTCAGCGCGCCGCCGAGCAGCAGCCCGATCGCGCCGCCGGCCCCGGCGATCGCCCCGTAGACGGCGAACGCCCGGCCGCGGTCCTTCGGCCCGGTGAACGTGGTGGTCAGCAGCGACAGCGCCGACGGCACCAGCAGCGCGGCGAACGCGCCCTGGCAGGCCCGCGCGGTGATCAGCATGGCGAAGTTGACCGACGCGCCGCCGATCGCCGAGACCCCGGCGAACCCGGCCAGGCCGGTCAGGAACGTCACCTTGCGGCCGAGCAGGTCGGCCAGCCGCCCGCCGAGCAGCAGCAGGCTGCCGAACGCCAGGGTGTAGGCGGTGACCACCCACTGCCGGTCCACCGTGGAAAAGTGCAGCGCCCGCTGCGCCGACGGCAGCGCGACGTTCATCACCGTCAGATCCAGCACCACCATGAGCTGCGCCAGGCCGATCACGCCCAGGATCAGCCACCGCCGCCGGTCCCAGGCGCCGCCGGTGGACGTGGCACTAGACATGAGAATCCACCACTTCTTTCTCTGCGGTTAGTGCATACGCGCGGGAGTTTGGTATCCTCGTGATGTGATTACTGCACCTATAGTGCAACGAATTTGGGGGAACGTCAAGGCTCCGGGCGGGTCACGATGAGCCCCCCACCCGACGCAACGAGCCCGCCCGATGCGACGACCCAGCCGCCTGACCCGACGAGCCAGCCGCCGAAGCGGTACGCGTCGCAGGTGCGCGACGAGCAGGCCCGCCGTACCCGGCGGGCGATCGTCACCGCGGCTCACGACCTCTTCTTGGCCCAGGGTTATGCGGCCACGACGATCGACGGAATCGCGGAGGCCGCGCACGTGAGCCGGCGTACCGTGTTCAACTCGGTGGGCGGCAAGGTGGCCCTGCTCAAGCTGGCCTTGGATTGGGCTGTCGTCGGCGACGACGAGCCGATAGCCCTGGCCGACCGCCCGGCGATCAAGGCGATCCTGGCCGAGTCCGATCCGCGGAAGGCACTCATGCTCTGGGTGCAGACCGTGGCCGACGTCGCTGCCCGCATGACGCCGCTCGGCGAAGTTCTCATCGCCGCGGCCGATATCGACCCGGCGGCCGCACAGCTGCTCGCCGAGGCGAACCGCAACCGGATGCTGGGCGCTACCATGTTCATCCGGTATCTCGCGTCCCTGGACGGACTGGCCGCCGGCATAACCGAGCAACGTGCCGCGGAACTCTGTTGGGCGCTCACCGACGGCCACCTCTACCGGCTGCTGGTCGCTCAGCGCAACTGGAGCACCGCCGACTTCAACCGATGGCTGTCCGACAGCCTCGCAGCGGCACTGCTGCCTACCTGAGAAGAGGGCCCGGGACTAGGGGCCCCCCGGATGCGAAGCCGGCCGTTCTGGACTTATGCTCGCCGGAAACCCGGTCCAGGGAGAGATCGTGATCACTGCCGGGCAAGCCCAGAGATCAACGGCGACGAGTTCGTGCAGTTCGCATTCCGCGCGGCGGATGAGGTCGGCGCCGCCGTCAACGCGGCACTGATCGTGATCGGCCATTGGCAGCGACCGCCCTGGCTGGCGGCCAGGCTGGCCACACCCGTTACCCTGCCCGCCCCTCGGCGGAGCCAAGACAAACATTCAGATGGCCTTGGCCCCGATTGCCAGGGCACCGGGCCGTGACAAGGGTGACCCTCAAAACTATCGAGACAGGGGGAGGAGCCGATGGCTGATCGGTGGATGATCCGGGGTACGGAGTACGGGAACTGCAACTGCTCGTGGGGCTGCCCGTGCCAGTTCGGGGCGAAAACCACTCACGGGCACTGCGAGGCCGCGGTGTGCGGCCATATCGACGACGGGCACTTCAACGAAACCAGGCTCGATGGCCTGGACTGGGCGCTGTTGCTGTACTGGCCCGGCGAGATCGCCGACGGCAACGGCACGCAGCAAGTCATCATCGACCAGCGGGCCGACCCGGCGCAGCGAGAAGGCTTGCGGAAGATCCTCCACGGCGAGTCGACGACACCGGGCGCGACGCACTTCTTCATCTACAACAGCACGATGTCGACGGTGCTGGACACCCTGTACGCGCCGATCGAGCTGTCCATCGACATAGACCAGAGGATGGCCAGCCTCAAGATTGACGGATTGGTGGAGTCCCGCGGCACTCCGATTATCAGCCGTCACACCGGCAAGCCGGTGCGGTCCCGGATCGACCTGCCGAATGGGTTCGAGTACACCATCGCCGAAATGGGCAACGGGAACACCGCCTCCCGCGCCGGAATCCAGCTGGACCTAAAGGACAGTTATGGCCAGTTCAACATTCTGCACATGAACCAGGACGGAATAATCCGGTGACCGCGTCCTCGGTGACCTCCGGCTCGCCGGCGAAGCCGCTGTCCCGGGCCCGGCGGCACGGCGACCGCCTGGCGGTGCTGGCAGGCCTGGCCGTGATCACCGCTGTTGCCTGGGCCTACATCGTCGTGGCAGCGCGCCGGATGACCAGCGGGCCAGGCCGGATGAGCGGTCACTCGATGGCGCCGGTGATGCACGCCATGACCGGGGTCCAGCCATGGACGGCAGCCGAGTTCGGCCTGCGGCTGGGGATGTGGGCCGTGATGATGGTCGCGATGATGGTCCCGACCGCGGTGCCGATGACCCTGCTGTACGCAGCGGTCGCCCGCAAGGCCGCCGCCCAGCACAGCCCCGTGGCTCCGGCGTTCGTCTTCGTCGCGGGCTACGCCGCGATGTGGGCGGTCTTCAGCCTGGTGGCCACCGCCACCCAGTGGGGCCTGGATCAGGCCGCTTTGCTGTCCCCGATGATGGTGTCCCGCAGCGCCTGGCTCGGCGCCATGCTGCTGATCGCGGCCGGGGTCTACCAGCTCACCCCGCTGAAGAACGCCTGCCTGCGCAACTGCCGTGCCCCGGCGCATTTCCTGTCCCGGTACTGGCGGGCCGGCCGTCCCGGCGCCTTCCGCATGGGCGTGCGGCTTGGGACGTACTGTCTGGGCTGCTGCTGGATCTTGATGGGATTGCTGTTCGTCGGCGGCGTGATGAACCTGACGTGGATCGCGGCGATCGCCGTGTTCGTGCTGCTGGAAAAGACCGTCCCGTTCGGCGTCAACGGCGGCCGGGTCGCAGGCGCCGCCATGATCCTGGCCGGCGCCCTGAGCTTCGTCCTCTAACGACTCGCGGCGCCTACGTGATCGACTGCAGAGTTCCGCTATGCGCACAGGTCACCATTCCGCATAACTCGAGCGGAACGGCGTTCGGTCGCGCCGGCCTGGCCTGCAGCGCCTCCGGCCGGAAGACGCAGAAGTTAGGCCTGACGTGCGCCATCGTTATGCTGCGGGCGTCCTCGAACTGACCGGGCTTGACGGGAAGGAGACATGATGACTACCGCAGTGATCGGTGCTACCGGCCGGGTCGGCAGCGAGATTGTCCGCGGCGTCCTGGCGCGCGGCGATGCGGTCGCCGCGCTCGTCCGCGACCCCGGCAAGGCCCGCCGCGTCTTCGGCGAACCCGGCGGGCTGCATATCCGTGCCACGCGCCTGGACGATCCGCGCGACCTTGCCGGGGCATTGGACGGGATCGGCACGGTGTTCATCGCGATGGGATCGGTCGGGATCGAGGGCGTCCTGCAGCGGATCGCGATTAACGCCGCCGCCGGGATCTCCTCGATCGAGCAGGTCACCCGCCTGTCGGTGCTTAACGCCTCGGCGGACTCCCTGGGGATCAACCAGCGAGCCCACTACAGCATCGACCAGTTCGCCGCCTCGACCGCGGTGCCGTACTCGACGATCCGCCCCGCGATCTTCTCAGCGTCGCTGCTCGCCGCGGCGCGCGAGGTACGCGCCTCGCGCACCTGGACCGGCCTGGCCGGCAGCGGGCGCATGGCCCTGATCGACTATCGCGACGCGGCCGAGGCCGGGCTGCGCGTGCTCACCGACCCGGCGCTGTGGGGCGCGCACCACGACCTGACCGGACCGGTCCCCGTGTCGTGGCCGGAGGCGCTCGAGCTGCTTTCGGCGGAACTCGGCGAGCCCGTCACCTTCCGGGTCGCGGCCGAGCGGCAGTTCCTCGAGCGCCTTACCGGCGCCGGGGCACCGGCCGGGACAGCTGAGCTGCTCATCACGCGCGAGTGGGCGATCCTCGCCGGCGAGAACGACTACACCACCGACACCTTCCAGCACATCACCGGCCGGCCTCCACGCCCGGTGGCCGAGTTCCTCCACCAGTACCGCGCGGAATTCCTCTGATGCCCGCGCATCACCCTCACCCGATCCCGCTCGGCGGCTTCCCCGCCAGCACCGGCTGGACACCGAGGCCGAGCGCGCCTCGATCATCAACGCTGGGGCCGACCCGTGGCCCGAGGCTGAATCGGAGCACTTGGTCCGGGTGCAGCCCACGCGCATCAGCGGCCGCCGCCGCCGATTCTGACGGCAGCTCCAGCTCGCTGGACACTGTGACAGTGCCCTGCGGCTTGTCAGGCCATGAACGGCATGAGCTCGGCGGGCATGGTGACGAAGGGGCGCATCATGTCGCGGTCTTCGTGTTCGAGGATGTGGCAGTGGTACATGTAGCGGCCGCTGTAGGTGGTGAAGCGGACGGCGATTTCGGCGATCTCGTTGGGGTTGACGCGGACGGTGTCCTTGAGGCCGCGTTCGTTGTCGTCGACGGTGTGGCCGAGCTTGTCGTCGGGGTCGCGTTCGAGCGTGACCGTGGCGGTGATGGCGAGGTCTTCGATGCCATGTTCGGGGATCTGGTGGCGGATGGGGCGGCGGGAGAGGATCTGGAACGGGTCGAGGTGGACGTGGATGGGGTGGGTGTCGTCGGTGAGATTGATCAGTTGCCAGACCTCGTACCGGTCGAGGACCGGGAAGAATGTCGTGGTGTCCTCGAAGTGGGCGGCGGCGGCGCGGTAGCGGGTGGTCTGCTGATCGTCGGTGACGGTGACGACAGGCCCGGTGTAGTCGTCGCCGGCGATCACGAGCTCACGCATGGTGAGCATGTTGGGTTCGCCGTCGAGTTCGCGCTCGACGAGCGCGATCGTGCGGCGTGGCGCGCCGGCCAGCGCCGCCGGTCCCGGCGGGTGGTAGTCGGTGGCGAGCTCGCCTGGGGTCGTCTGGCGGGCCACCGGGCCTGGGACGACGCGGAAGCGCATGACATGCGGATACGGCAGCATCCGGCCGGGATCTGCGGCGTCGGGGGCGTTGGCTGCGGGGAAGGAGGCGCCGTCGAAGGGGGCCGCGGCGGTGTTGAGCAGCGTGAGCTCGCTGCCAGGCGCCAGGTCGGAGAAGTCGACGAGCAGGTCGGCGCGCTCGGCCGACGCGAGCATGAGCCCCTCCGGCGGCAGGCTGGCGGGGGTACGGAGCAGCCCGTGGTCGGTGCCGATCTGGGTGATGCGGTGGAGTTCGGGTTCGCCGTGGTGCAGCAGCACCAGCCGGTAGGTGCGGGCATTGGAGCCGTTGAGGACGCGGAAGCGGTAGGTGGCCGGCTGCACCTCCAGCAGCGGCCAGATCTTCCCGTTGACGACCGTGAACGGCGGAAAGGCTTCCATTACCTCGGGGTCGGTCTTGTGGACCAGCTGGCCGGTCAGCCGCCCGGAGCTGTCGAGGCCGAAGTTGCGGTCCTGGATGAGCAGCGGCACCTCGAACGGCGGCCCCTCGGGCAGGCCGAGTTCGCGCTCGCGCCGGTCGCGGATAATCCACAGCCCCGCCAGCCCGGCGTAGACGTCGAACCTGGTGATGCCCATCACGTGGTCGTGGTACCAGTGCAGCGCTGCCCGCTGGCCCATCGGGTAGTGGAAGACGGCGTGCTGGCCGGGCGCGAAGAGGTTTTCCGCCCAGCCGTCATACGGTGCCGGGACCAGCGCGCCGTGCAGATGCACGACCGTGTGCCCGGCCAGTGCGGCCGCGTTCTGGTCGGGTGTGCCGCCGCTCAAGCCCGGGACACACTGCACCGGCACCCCGCTGGCATCGGTTGCCCTGGGAGCGGTCGTCACGACAACCGGCAACGCGCCATCCAGCTCGTTGCGCCACTCCACCGTGACCGGCTGCCCGCGCTCGGCCTCGATCGTCGGGCCCGGGACCGTCCCGTCGTAGCCCCAGATCGCCGACTCGGGCAGGTCGCGGTGAAAGCGGTGCGTGCCAGCGCGAATGGGCACGCTCAGCCGGCCGTCCTGCCGGGCCGCGAGCAGCCGCTGCGGCACTGGGAGGGCGTCGGCGAACGGGGTCAGCGGTGCGGCCAACGTTGGGATCATGCCCTGGCCCTACCCACTTTTGGCCGCGCTGTTCTGCCACCCGTGCGGGCAAACAGGGCGAGGATCGCGACGGCCAGGAAGCGGTGTAGCAGGCGCCATCCGCGCTGCGCCGCTTGCCCCTGACAGGAGCTTGTCCGCAGCTTGGCGGCCGAGCGGCTCAGTCCTCGGGATAGAGCCCGGCGAGCAGCTCATAGGCGCGCTCGAACACTGCAGGCGTGATGATCTCCGGCGAGATGCACTGGTATATCTGCAGCCCGATGGATAGCGCGCGGCCGATGGCCCAGGCTTGCACGGGGGTGGTCCCGGGGAGAGGCTGTTCGTCGTCGTCCGCGGCCAGATCCTCCAGCCGCCGCTCGAAGTTGGCGCCGAAGCGCCGCAGGGCGTCGGGGGTGCGCAGCAGGGCCGCGACGAACTCCAGGCTCACCGCCAGCCCAGCCTTGTCCGTGGTGGCCTCGTCCACAGCCATGGTGCGGCCGAACTCTGCCAGCCGCTCACGCAGCGGCCGGGACCGGTCGTTCAGCACGGCCCCGTAGTCCGGCGTCGGTGTCGTTTCGATGGCGCTGAGCAGCAGGTCCTCCTTGCTCGAGAAGTGGCCGTAGATCGCGCCCTTGGTCACATCGGCCGCCTCGGCGATCTGCTCGAGTGAGGTCGCGGCGTAGCCGCGCTCCCGGAAGAGCCGCTGGGCCTCGTCGAGCAGGCGCTGCCGCGTCCTGGCCTTCGACTCCGCTCTTGTCAGCCTGGTCACGAAGCAATGCTGCCACAGTTGACATTCCCTCGGCATCTATATACTTTCGGTATATGAACGGGCTGGCCGGTTCACCGCCGCTGCTCAGCGGCGGTAGGCGCTGGTGAACCTCGCGGGGAACATGATGACCCGCGCCGCAGAGCCCGCGGTGGTGCGCTTCTACCGGTGACATGGCGAAAGGACTAGTCCGGTGATCCAGGAAACGGTGTCCCCTCGCGGAGGCTCCCAGGCCGTCCGCGCCGCCCGTCGCGATGAGGCGGCCCTGCTCGGCGCGGTGCTGGCCGACGCCTTCGCCGAGGACCCGGTCTTCGCCTGGCTGATCCCGCCGCAACTGCGCGGCCGGGACCACCGCATGCGCACCTTCTTCACCAGCATGAGCCGCGGTTACCTGCGCGGGGGCAAGCCGTGTTACCTCACCGGCGACGCCTCGGCCGCTGCGCTGTGGGCCGCGCCGGGAGCCTGGGCGATGCCGCTCAGCCAGATCATCCTGGAGGCGGCTCCCAGCGGGCTGGCCTTCCGCCGCCGCCTGTTCCGCGCGCTACGCACGCAACTGCAGATCGAAAGCCTGCACGCCGGGCAGTCCCAGCCGCACTGGTACCTGGGCTACCTCGGCACCCGCCGCGACCGGCAGGGCCAGGGGCTGGGCACCCAGCTGCTGCGCCAGGTCCTGGCCGGCGCGGACACCGGAGGCGTGCCGGCCTACCTCGAATCCTCCAACGAGCGCAACCTGCCGCTGTATGAGCGCAACGGCTTCCGCGTCATCGGCGAACTACGGGCACTGGGTCACGGGCCCACCATCTGGCGCATGTGGCGCGAACCCCAGCCCTGCAGGGAAGCGGCGCGTTCCGGATAGTGCTGTCGGCCGCAGGTGCTTCCGCAGTGCGGAGGGAATCTTTTTGAGGTCAAGGAATGGCCGGGCACCGCGCCCGCTGACGCATCCCCGGCCACCCGGCCTCCCTAGAGGCCTCCGCCGCCATGCGGTGGCCGCGGAGCGGGTTGATACTATCGGCGGTCCGGGAGGCGGGGCGCCCGGAAAGTCCCGCCCATTGCGCGGTTGCAGGAGAAGATGATGTCGTCTCGGCTGAATCCGTACCTCAACTTCAACGGCAACGCCCGCCAGGCATTGGAGTTCTACCGGAGCGTGTTTGGCGGCACCCTCAACATCAACACCTACGCTGACTTCGGCGGCAACGACTCCCCTGATGCAAACAAAGTCATGCACGGCCAGCTTGAGAACGACGCCGGCTACACCGTCATGGCTTCCGACCACGCCAGCAACATGGGGGAATATCATCCCCCGTCTGGCTTCGGGATCAGCCTGAGCGGCGACGACGGGGACGCCCTGCGCGGCTACTGGCAGAAGCTGTCCGCCAGCGGGAACACCACGATGCCGATGCAAAAGCAGCCCTGGGGCGACGAGTTCGGCATTGTCGTCGACCAGTTCGGCATCACCTGGCTCGTCAACATCGGCCAGCCGCAGGCATAGCACCAACTGGAACTGTCGCGTGCTACATGCTGTCGGCCTCTGCCCTCCGCTTTCGTCGCGCCCGGCCCGGATTAGGTTCTGACCGTCCCGTCCCACTGCCAGTCTTCTGTCTGCCTCGGCAAATCGGCTAGGGCGGCGCGGCCGCAGCAGTACAGCAGCACATCGGTGGGGTCCCCGCTGGGAGCGCGCGGAAACAGCCGGGCGATGGCCGGCGCGGCAAGCTCGGCCGGCGGTCGCCACGGATCGGCGGGGTTCAGCCCGCGTACCACGTCGAAGGTGTGGATCAACGTCTCCACGACGCCCATCGCGGCGAACCCGGCCGCGTCCGAGGCACCATAATTGTGATGCGCGCGCAGGTCTGGGTCGGCGGACCGCACAATGCGGTGCAATAGCTCCGCGTGCGCGGTCAGGGCAGCCAGCAGCCGCGGCGGCGAGGCCGAGTCGTCGAGGGCTAGCTCGGTGCACAGGTAATCGTCTGGTTGGCCGTAGACGACCTGCATGGCGTAGAAGTAGAGAGCATCAACCATGTGCAGCGCGGTCCGCCAGCAGTTCCACTCCAGTTCTGCAGCTGGCACTTGCTGCCAGTCCAGATCGGTGTAGCCCGCCAGGGCGGCAACACACACCCTGGCAGTGGCTGGCAGATCAGCTATCTCCGTCATGGAGTCATTCAATCTGACTCATGGTTCAGGTTATCCCGCGGGCTATGGAGGGGAGCAGGCCGCGGACATCGTGGCCGAGGGCCACACCGCGGTGCCATAACCGGACGCGGGACGGCACCGCCGCCGGTTGCGGTTTACTGATCCGCGCAGCCAACATCAGCCCAGCGGACTTCCGCGCCGATTTGGGGATCGGTGCGCTGGTCCGCCGGCGCCTCGGGCACGATCGATCACGGTGTTGATGTCGGCGCCCTCGGCTACGGTGCGGGTATCGGTGATCGGGCGGAGCGGGCGATGACGGAGTATGTGGCCGAGTTTGAGGTGCTGGGGCCGTGGTCGCTGCAGACGAGCCGGGGTTTCTGGGAGGGCTTCACCCCTGCGGCTCTGGCGGGCGAGCTCGCCGGGCCCGGGCTGCGCACGGTGTTCTGCGCCGAGGGCGACTGGCGCCGCGCCGAAGTCGAGGTGACCCAGGCCGGGGATGGCGCATACATGGTGGTGACTGGCGACGGTGATCTTGAGGCGGCCGCCGCGCAGGCGTGCCGGTTCCTGGCGCTGGACATTGACGCCCGGGGCTGGCCGGAGGTGGGCCGCCGGGACCTGGTGATCGCGGATGCGCAGGCGCGGCTGCCCGGGCTGCGCCCGTGCGGTTTCCACTCCCCCTATGAGGCCGCGGCGTGGTCGGTGCTGGCACAGCGGCTGCGCATCGTGCAGGCCGCCCGGCTGCGCGCCGGGCTGATCGCCCGCCACGGGCAGGACGGCGCGTTTCCCCCGCCGCGCGACCTGCGCCGGCTCGATCTGGATCTGCCTGCCCGCAAGGGCGAGTACCTGCGGGCGGTCGCCGAGGCGGCGCTGGAGGGGCTGCTGGACGGCGCGGCGTTGCGGGCCCTCGACCCCGCCCTGGCGGTCCAGCGCGTGGAGCAGGTCAAGGGGCTCGGCCCTTTCGCCGCCGAGCTGGTGGTGGTGCGCGGCGCGAACGCTCCCGACGCCCTGCCGCGGCACGAGCGTCGGCTCGACGCCGAGATCTCCGGGCGGTACGGCCCCGGACATACGCTCGCCGAAGTCTCCGAAGCGTGGCGGCCCTACCGCACCTGGGCCGCCGTTCATCTGCGTGCGCTGCGCGAGCAGCGCACCGGCGAGATCGCCGGCCGCTGAGCCCACCCGGCCCGCCGGACACGCTCGGTGGCCAGCCGTGAATCGCTTGACCTCCGAGAACCGCTATGCGCGGGATCGTGCTGTCGGCTGGCGCGATCCGCGGCTTCCCAGATCCGGGTGTTCTGTGTCGGCTTCTGGCGACTTCGCCGTTCGCAGGGTTCCTGGTATTTGCCAGCCCGGGCACCTTTGCCGCTCGCCCCCGGCTCACTTGGTAGCGCTGCCTGGCCAGTTAGTTTTCGAGACCAGCTCCGGATGCGGCCCGGTGAAGGCGGTCGCAATCGGGTTGCCGCGCAGCTGGTATTCCAGCCAGGCCGTGGCGTAACCGAACAAACCGCCCGGGGTTGCCTGTGGGGGGTCCTCGATCGAGGTGTGGTCGGCCGGCTTGCCGTCGGAGCTGAGGATGATGCCGAGCGCGGCGTGGACCGAGGTGCCGAGGAAGAACGCTCTCTCCGTGGCCGGGCTGGCGATGATCGAGTCCCAGAACCCGTAAGTCGCGATGAAGAAGACGGGCCGGGTCAGCGCGGCGGGGTGAGCCGTGCAGTCGGCCGCGGTCGGGCAATCGGGATTGGGAACGGAGAAGATCGGGTCCGGCTCGGAGAACGTCATCACGGTCTTGATCAGGGCCGGATCGTTCGTGGTAGCCCGGACCGCGCCGGTTTGCCCCGCTGCCTGCCATCGTTGGCTTGCTCTCATGCTGGGACAAGCTGGACGCTTATATTTTCGTCAAGTCTGCGGAGGTCGCCCGGTGGGCCAGGCAGCCGTGAGGGGATCAGGGGTGTGGCGCTTGCCGTGACCGGCGGCGGTACCACCGGACGAACCTGATGATCGCGACCGCGATGAGGACGTCGGGGACCAGGAGAACCGCGACAAACAGGGGCGGCAGCCTGGTGTCCGATTCGCTGGTCTACCGGTACGACCCGCAGACCAGCCCGGACGGGCTGCGCGGCGAGGAAGGCACCTTCTCGGCGTGCTCGTTCTGGTACGTCGAGGCGCTCACCCGCGCCGGGCGCCTGGACGAGGCACGGCTGGCGTTCGAGAAGATGCTCACCTACGCCAACCACGTGGGCCTGTACGCCGAGCAGATCAGCCGCGCCGGACAGCAGCAAGGGAACTTCCCCCAGGCGCTGACCCACCTGGCGCTGATCAGCGCCGCGTTCAACCTCGACCGTGCCCCCGGCGCGTGAATCACCAAGATCTGGTGATGACCGCTCACCCGCCCGGCGGCGAGGCTCGGTTCGTCGCGAAAGGCTCGCACGGCCACGAGGGTGCGCCCGGCAATACTCGAAGATCCGAGCCCTCGGTGAACCCGGCTAGGTTCACCTATATGAGTAAGGAGGAATCAGGTGGTATCCCAAATGGAATCACAACATGCGGACGAAAATGAGGAGCTTCTCCTGGAGTTGAAGTCGAAGAACACGACCAGAAGCATCAAAGACTTCTCGCCCGAAGGCATCAGGCTCGAGTCCAATCTCGAGGGAGAGGCCAAAGGCGTGTACAACGCCACGTTCTACGCGACGATCACCATGCTGGTAAAGCCAGATCGAACCATTGACTACGAAGTACGGCAGATCCACACGACCAGCGACGGCGACACTGTCCTCGTGTACTACAAGGGGAACAGCATCATCGAGAGCCCCACTCACAATAAGTTCGTGGGCGAAACCACGTTCCAGACCTCATCAAAGAAGCTCGCATGGCTGAACGGAATGAAAGCTCGGCACGAAGGAGAGTACAACCCCGTCGCGGGTGAGAATGACTTTCGAGTGTACGGGAAAAGGTAGCTCATCACTCAGGACGATGCGGGCACTAAAGGGCTGACGCTCGGCGGCCGGGACTGGCCCAGGAGGCGATCGGGGTCAAGGTGCCAAAGGTGGACGACAGCGTCGTCGTCCATCCCTTCGTCAGACCCGGCCGTAGCCAGCAGGGGCCGGCCCGGATGGAACGCAAGACGTGGCGACCACGCGCCCTTGCCGGGCTCAGCGATCACGCCTGCCGGGGGTCCAGGCCCCACAGTCCCACAGCCGGACCGAGCCGTGGCGGCCTTTCGAAGCCAGCAGCCGCCCGTCCGCCAGGAACGAGACACTCCTGACCGTGTCAGCGTGGCCCTCAAGCGTACGGACCAGGCTGCCCGAATGGGGATCCCAGATCTTGGTCGTATAGTCATGGCCGCCGCTGGCGTGCAGTCGGCCATTGGGGGCAAAAGCGACAGTAGTGACCATATGATTGCTGCTGTGACCGGCGAGCGTGGCGAGAAGCCGCCCGTCCGATGCGTCCCACAGCCTCACTTGGCTGTCGCCACCCGCAGTGGCCACCGTCACGCCCGCAGGGTCGAAAACGACTTGAAGGATACTGTTGCGAGCGTCTAGCAGATGGCGGATCTTTCCGTAGGCGATGTCAATGAGCGCGGACGATCGGTCGCCACCGTAGCCGAGAACATCCTGGCCCGGGCTAAATGCGAGCGACAGGCAGATTGAGAGGTCGCCTGAGAAATCCAGGGTTTTCAGCAGGTCCCAGCTGCCAACCTGCCACAGGTTGACGATGCCGTCATCACTCCCG
Source organism: uncultured Actinomycetes bacterium (assembly GCA_963813395.1). Taxonomy (GTDB): domain Bacteria; phylum Actinomycetota; class Actinomycetes; order Streptosporangiales; family Streptosporangiaceae; genus DASXKD01. Next base: position 41,170 of record CAWEYV010000020.1, on the reverse strand, counting down.
GTCGCGAGAACCCGCCCGTGTCGGTCGAATACCGCAGCGCGAATGCCACCCTTATGCGCGGTGATTGTCCGCAGGGGACGGTGCGAGGCGCTGTCCCAGATGCGCACGGTGGCATCTTTGGAGGCCGTGGCCAGCAGGCTTCCATCGGGCGACCACGCGACGTCCCCACGGCCTCACGGTGGCCGCGCAGTGCTGGCGCCGCGAATTACGTTCTGCAACGGAGATAGAGCGTTGCTTCACGGACGGGCCGTTGAACGCCCCAGCCCGCCGCGTCATACAGCTGTCAGCTAACACCCAGTGCTGGACCGGCCTAGGACGCATAACAGTTAATCTGTCTCGTGCCGACGAACCGGCGAGAGTGCTCGAGACTGCCGGTTTGCTTCCGGCGGATGCGGCAGGCCATCAAACTGACAGGTGACTGCGCGTCTTGATGCTCGGTATGCCTGAAGTTCGTTCGGCGGTGACGCCCAGCTAGGCATCCTGGCCAGCGCGATCAGCCGGGCTGTGTGATCGCGCCGCTGGGCGTGGGTCCTGCTGTCGGCCGGTCCTCGGTTTCCCTCGGAGTGAGGACGCCGGCGGGCACGACGACTGGCTCACCCGCTTCGGCCACGCTTCCGACCGCCCAGCGTGAAATGGGCCTTGCCCGCCAGGATGGTGAGCGCTCCTCCTGGCGCGGATGGATGTGCTCGGCGATCACCCGCCGGGCGCACTGCGCCAGCTGAGGCGGACCAGCTGCCCGCCGGTGTCCTGCGCGATGGCGGTCCACTCGCCGCTGGCCTGTTGCCGAAGGGCCGGAAGCCGGTCATCTTGGCGTCAGCCGGACCAGGCGTCCTGCTTGTCGCTGACGATGTTCTCGGCAATCGGGCTCTTCTGGGCCTCATCGGGGATGAGGGCCCACGCCACCAGGTAGGCGAGCACGCCCGCGCCTCCGGTAATAACGGAGACGACGGCCCAGATCACCCGGACCAGGGTCACATCGATGCCGAAGTATCCGGCGATTCCCGCGCACACCCCGGCCAGCATCCGGCCGTCCCGGCTGCGCACCAAGACCTTGCTTCCGTTTCCGTCTGTCATGCGAACCATCTCCTGCGATGACCGCAGGGAGCCTGCCGCTGTCGGCGGCTGATCCTGAGGCCTGGGCCGAGACTATACTCGAACTGTGAAACTAGCAATCTATTTCGAGAATTGACGGTACATTATCAGCGTGGTGAGCTGGGGTTTCCTGACCAACCATGCCCGGGTGTTGCTGTTCATCGCCCACGACCCGGGCGTGCGGCTGCGCGACATCGCGGCCAGCCTGGACATCACTGAACGCAGCGCCCACGGCATCGTCACCGATCTCACCGCAGCCGGGTACGTGGTGAAGCAGAAGGACGGCCGCCGTAACCGCTGCCAGATCCAGGCCCACATGCCGTTGCGCGAGCCCGCTGGCCCTGGCCCAGGCCCTGGCCCTGGCCGGCCAGCCCGCGCGGGCACGGCACGTCTTCGAGCGCGCCATCACCTACCTCAACGACGTCGGCCTGCTCGCCGAGGAAGTCGACCCGGCCACCGGTGAACTGCTCGGCAACTTCCCCCAGGCCTTCAGCCACATCGGGCTCATCAACGCCGCCTGGGCCATCTCCGAAGCCGAGCGCCGGCACGCGGCCAGCCTCGGCGGCTTACCTGCCCAGCTCCGGCTTTCCGCCAGCGCGATGGGGGTTCCGGGCACGATCCTGCTGCCTGTCAGCCCGGCCTGCCGGGGGTCATGGGTGTTACGTGGCACCGGTTCGCCGCCGCCTTTGGCCACAGGCGGAAGGCCCCACTCCGGTACGAAACAATTGTGTCCTTATTCCAGAAATTTATTGCTAGTTTTCTGGAACCGGCGTAGCGTCGGTGACAGAGCGTCGAGGCTGGGCTGTCGCCGACCGCCAGGGTTCTCGGGGATTCAGCGAGAGGACCCGGTCATGGGTGAGGATCGGCTGCACGTGGTGTTCGGGACCGGCCAGGTCGGCAGTGCCCTCGCCGCGCACCTGGCCGGGCTGGGTCTTGCGGTCCGGGCGGTGTCCAGGAACCGGCCCGCGACGCTGGCCGGCGGCGCCGACTGGCGGGCCGCGGATGTCACCGACCCCGAAGCCGCCGCGGACGCGGCCAAGGGCGCCTCGGTGGTCTACCAGTGCGTCAACGCCCCTTACACGCAGTGGCCGGAGCTTTTCCCGCCGTTGCAGCGGGGCGTGCTGGCTGCTGCCGAGCGCACCGGTGCGCTGCTGGTGGTCCTGGAGAACCTGTACGGCTACGGCCCGGCCGGGGGCAAGCCGATGACCGAGGATCTCCCGCTGGCCGCCACGACCGTCAAGGGCCGCACCCGGGCGGCGATGACCGCCGAGTTGCTGGCCGCCGCCGAGGCCGGCCGGGTCCGCCTCGCCATCGGGCGGGCGTCGGACTTCTTCGGCCCGGGCGTCACCGTGGGGTCAACGCTGGGCGAGCGGGTCTTCGGCAACGCCCTGGCCGGCCGGCGCGCCGACTTCATCGGCAACCCTGACCTGCCGCACACCTACAGCTACGTTCCCGACATTGCCGCTGGCCTGGCCACCCTCGGCACCGACGCCCGCGCGGCCGGCCAGGTGTGGCACCTGCCCGGCCCGCAGACCGTCACCACCCGGGCGCTGCTGGATCTGGTCGCCGCGCGAGGTCGGGCACCCGGTCGCCATCCGGTCGGTGCCCAAGCTGGCCGTGCGGGCCCTGGGACTGGTCAACCCGATGATGCGGGAGCTGGCCGAGATGGCCTACGAGTTCGACCAGCCCTTCATCCTGGACACCAGCAAATACCAGTCCGCTTTCGGAGCTGCCGGCACCCCGCTGGCCGACGCCATCGCCGCGACCGTCGCCTGGTACCGGACCCGGCCGGGCACGCCATGACCACCAAAACGAAGGCGGCAAACGCCATGCCAGTCAAATCGGAGGCGGCAAACGCTATGACAACTCCCTTGATCACCGTGACCGCCGAACCGGCGGCGATAAACGGCGCTGGCCCGGCCGCGGCGTGGTCGCAGGCGGGTGCGGCGGATCGGCGGGTTCATCCAGGCCGCCTTCGCCGCCTTCTGGCTGATCCGCGCGAGCCTGGCCATCGGCGGCCCCGCAGGAGATGTGCTGCTCGCGGTGTCCGGCGTCGCCGTGATCGGCGTGTTCACCTACGCGATCAGGGTCACCGCGGGCACCGCCCCCCGGCCGGCCGGCCCGCAGGCCAGGCGGATCGAGCGGTCGGTGACCCTCGCCACCATCATCGAACTGGCCGCGGCCTTCGTCCTGCCCGTCATTGTCATCGCTATGGGCCACTCCGACTGGGTGCTGCCGTCCATCGTGATCACGATCGGGCCGCTGCTGCTGTATCTCGACCACCTGGTCCACATCCCCCGCTACCGCCCGGTCGGCTGGGCGCTGACCGCCGGGCCAGTAATTCTCGTCGCCACCATGTCAGGCTCCGCGCTCGCCATCACCACGGGCATCGCCGCCGGCGTCCTGCTCCTGGGCACCGCCACCGCCGGCTTCCACGACCTCGCGGGCATCCGGCCTGCCCGCCCGCCTGGCCCGGCCCGGCTCAGCGCGAAGGCCCGATGATCATGCCCCAGGCAGGCAGCCCCACGACCGGCTTCCGGCCCTTCTTCAACCCCGCCACCGGCGAGTGGATCACCTACACCGCCATCGCCGAGGACAACGACGGACAGCTCGTCCGCTTCAACTGGCGCAGCGTCCCGGGCGGCGTGATCACCGAGCACATCCACCCCCACCAGGAAGAGCGCTTCACCATCCTCGCGGGCGAAGCCCACTTCACCCTCAACGGTGAGCAACGCGTAGCCGGAGCGGGCGAGACGATCGTCGTGCCCGCCGGCGTCCCGCACTCCGAGGGAAACCCCGGTCCGGGCGAGATCGAAGGCATCGTCGAACTCCGCCCGGCACTGCTTACCAAGGAGTTCCACGAGGCCCTGGCCGGCCTGGTGGCCGACGGCAAGACCACACCCAGGGGCGCGCCGAAAAACCCGCTCCAGCTCGGCGCCACCTTCTGGCACTTCCGCCACGAAAGCCGGATCAGCTCACCCCCCATCGTGGTGCAGAACCTCATGCTCCCGCCGCTGTGGGCGCTGGCCAAACTCTTCGGCATACGGCCCTACTACGACCGCTGGGACAGCCGGACCTAACTAGCTGGCCTGGATACCGGAGGAACGCTGAGATGAACGTGACCGACCCGATTCGCCGGGTGTCGGTGGTGAGCACGGGCCAGGTGCAGATCCGCCCCGACCATGTGGCGTCAACCTGGCGGCCGACCATCTGGTGGCTGCTGGCCTCCCGGCGCTGGACCGGGCCGCGGCCCATCAACGCGTATGTGATCGAGCACCGCGACGGGCTGGTGCTGTTCGACACCGGGCAGGACCGGGCCTCGGTCACCGATCCCGGCTATTTCCCCGGCGGAATGACAGGGTTCCTGTACGGCCGGCTGGCTCGGTTCGAGATCAGCCCGCAGGAGACCCTCAGCGCCGGGCTGGACCGGCTCGGCTACGCCGCCGGCGACGTCGAGACCGCGGTCATTTCCCATCTGCACCAGGACCACATCGGCGGCCTGGCCGAACTGAGCCACGCCGACATCGTCGTCAGCCAGACCGAGTGGGACACGCTGTCAAGCCCGCTGCCGGAGATGCGCGGGGTGATGCGCCGCCACATTGACCTGCCCGGCCTGCGCTGGCGCCGGATTACGCCGAAACCTGCCGACGGCCCCGGCCTCGCCCCCTTCCGGTCGTGTCACGACCTGCTCGGGGACGGCAGCCTTGTCCTGCTGCCCACCCCCGGGCACACACCCGGCTCGATGTCGCTGCTGGTACGCCGGCCGGGCCTGCCGCCGCTGATGATGGTCGGCGACGTGACCTACGACGCGCACCTGCTCGAGGCCGGCCACGTACCCGGGGTCGGCAGCCGGCGCCGCCTCCGGGAGGCCACCGCCATGATCAACACGATGCGCCAGCGCTACCCGGGTCTGGTGATCCTGCCCGCTCATGACCCTGGAGCGGCCAGCCGCCTGGCCCAGGCCACCGGCCAGGCTCCGACACTAGCGAGCGCATAGTGGTTGCCGGGCACAAGAATAGCGATCGATTCGCTCGAGGCGATCCCGGCCGGCGACAGCACCCAGTGGATCCGGGTTCGCGGGGCGAACGCTGCCAACCCGGCGCTCGGCCTGGTCTGTTCGGGCCGCGGCGTCGAAGGGGCTCGCTTGTTGTTTCAGCGGATGGAGCGTAGCGTCCGGATTAGGGAGGTGTGCTCGTTTATCTACGTGTAAACGAGATTTGAGGTTTCTCCCTGCTGCTCTGGACCTCGGTGGCGCCTTAGCGCGCAGCCAAGCCGAGGTGGCCTATGGCAGCACCTGTTCTTCATCAGGCTCCGCTCCCTGTCAGCGACCAGCGAGTTCTGTTCTTAGTCTGCGGGATGGCCGTCGTCTCGCGGGCAACGTCGGCGGGCACCATCGAGGTCACCAGCTCCCGGCATGTTCGCGCGCCTGCGGGACTAGCCACAAGGAGGGCGTTATGACCACGGATCAGGGTCGGTATCCAGCTCAGTATCCTGTTCAGTTCGCCGTCGAGTACCCGGACCGGCCGCTGAACCGGCTGACCTCGTTCTTCCGTATTTTCGTGATCATCCCGATCTCGATCGTGCTCGGCACCGTTTCCGCCGCGACCTGGGAATCCGCGGGAAGCAACTCCACACTCCACCACACCACCATGTACTACGGCACGGGCGCGGGCGGCCTGCTGTTCCTCGGCCCGCTGCTGATGATCTTGTTCAGGCAGAAGTACCCCCGGTGGTGGTTCGACTGGAACCTGGAACTGCAGCGCTTCATCAACCGGGTGTGGACCTACCTGGCCCTGATGAACGACCGTTACCCGTCCACCGACGACCACCAGTGGGTCCAGCTGGATTACGCCTATCCGGACGCGGCCACCGACCTCAACCGGTGGCTGCCGCTGGTCAAATGGCTGCTGGCCATCCCGCACTACATCGTGCTGTTCTTCCTGGAGATCGCTGCGTTCTTCGCGGTGATCGTGACCTGGTTCGCGATCTTGTTCACCGGCCGTTATCCGCGTGGCATATTCGACTTCGTCGAAGGCGTATTCCGCTGGCACAACCGGGTCGCCGCCTACGCGTTCGTCCTGGTCACCGACCGGTACCCGCCGTTCAGGCTGGCGCCATGACCGGTACCGCAAGGCGATGAGGTATTCGCCGACCGCGTCGCGGCCACCATCTGCGGTGCCGCGGGTAAGTGCGCGACGTAGGCCTGCTCACTGGTCTCGGTCAGTCAGTTCAGCCCCGACCAGCCTCGGCGCCCCCCCATCGAACCGCCTTACTCAGAAATCGAGCTAACGAGGCAGCATGACGGCCACCATGCGAACCACAGCAACGAAAGAGTCCCGATGGACTCACTGCGGAAGACCGCGCTCGTCGCGGGCGTCTTCTACCTGATCACCTTCATCTCGATCCCCACCCTCGCCCTCTACGGCCCCGTCAAGAACCACCGGGACTGGATCCTCAGCTCCGGCGGCCACACTGCCGTGCTCGCAGGCGGCCTCCTCGAGGTGATCGTCGCCCTCGCCGGCATCGGCACCGCCGTCCGCTGTACCCGGTGGTCAAGCGGCAGAACGAAAGCGCCGCGCTGGGCTTTGCCGCCGCTCGCGTCCTGGAAGCCGGCATGATCTTCACCGGCGTCGTCAGCCTGCTGTCGCTGGTGACCTTGCGGCAGCACCTGGGCGCAGCGGCCGGACAAACACGGCCGCGCTCGTCACCACCGCCGCCTCGCACGTCGCGGTCTACAACTGGACGTTCCTGCTCGGGCAGAGCCTCATGCCAGGCATCAACGCACTGCTGCTGGGCTCCTTGCTGTACCAGTCCCGGCTCGTGCCCCGTATCATTCCCGTGCTCGGGCTCATCGGAGCCCCCATACTCATCGCCGCCGTCATCGCAACACTGCTCAGCGGCAGCGTGCGCCCCCTCCGTGGCCGCGCTCGCCGCACTCCCGGTGGCTGCCTGGGAGCTGTCGCTAGGCATCTGGCTAGTCGTCAAAGGCTTCAAACCCTCCCCCATCACAGCCGCAATGACCGCAGCCAGCACCCTGCCCGCCTACCACGACGTCCCCGCCTAACCCTTGAAACACCACCGCGACCCCGCTCGCCGAAGCCTGCCTCGACGCAGGTAGCGCACTACCTCGACAAGGCCCTGGTCCTGGCTCTCGACCTGGTCTGGCTCGCGCATATCGGCACCGACCGGCTACTCGGTTACGGCCTGAAACACGACGACACTTCCAATGCACTGCCCTTGGCCCTCGGCCCGCCGAGGTACCACCGTGAAACCTCGGCCGATCGAGCACCGGTCGCCAGTCGTCACGGGCCCGCCAGGCCTTCGCAGCGCTATGGGCCTGTTTCGCGGCAGGCCGGGAAGATCGCGAAACGCGGCGGCCGAGTTCCCAAACGAGCAGACCAGGACGGTCAAGGCAGCCGGCGGCGCTCGGCGGCGATCGCGGAGCCCTCGCGGGTGTGCTCGGTACGCCGACCACCTTGGCGAACCTACCGACCGCCATAGCGCGTATTCGGCGTTCGGCAGACGGCGTGGGCATGGTTCCCGGGTGCTGGGCGAACCAGCGGCGGCAGCGCCGCTGGTTAGTCGGGCGTGTCGGGAGGCAACTGCGCGGGGTAGGGCTCGTCGAAGTCGGCGGAGCGGCTGACGGTGCGCCATTTGCGGTCCTCGGCCAGGAGTTGCTCGTCGAGCCGGATCGACCACTCGGCTGCGGTCACGCCGAGAGGCAGGTGGTAGGGGATGTCGCGGCGCTTGGCCACCCGGACGAGAATCTCGGCTGCGCGTACTGGGTCGCCCGCGGGACCGTCGGGGTTGTGGCGCAGGCTGGTGTTGACCGCACCGACGGTGCCGGCGTAGGCCTGGGGAATATCGTGGATGATCATCGATGAGCCAGCCCAGTCGGTCTTGAACCCGCTCGGCTCGATGACGATCACCTTGACGCCGAACGGCGCGGTCTCGGCCTGGAGCACGCGGCTGAAGCCGTCGATGGCGAATTTGGCGGCCTGGTAGGAGGCCATGCCGGGCGAGCCGCCGACGCGTCCGCCGACCGAGGAGAACTGCATGATCAGGCCGCCTCCCTGCTCACGGAGCACGGGGATGGCCGCCTTGGAGACGTTGTAGACGCCCCAGAAGTTGGTCTCGAACTGGGCGCGGAAGTCAGCGTCATCGGTGGTCTCGATGGGCGACACGTTCGCATAGCCGGCGTTGTTGACGATCACGTCGAGGCGGCCGAAGCGGCCGCGGGCCTCGGCGATGGCCGAGGCGGCGGCGGCCGGGTTGGTGACGTCGAGGGCGATGGGGTGGATGCTGTCGCCGAACTCGGCGCTGAGGCCGGCGAGCTGCTCGGGATGGCGGGCGGTCGCGGCGACGAGGTCACCGGCCTCGAGCGCGGCGCGCACGAGGGCGCGGCCGAAGCCGCGCGAGGAACCTGTAACGAACCATACTTGTTTCATGCCAGTTAGTACAACATGATTTCGTTAATAACGCAACCTAGTTGTGTTATGTTGGGGTTCATGACGGTGCCGGACTTCCAGCGGGCGCGCAGTGCCGCGGCCAAGCAGCTACGCGAGTCCGCGATCCTGGAGGCGGCGCGCGCGCTGGGGGACGAACGGGGCATCCGGCAGATCACGCTGACCGACATCGGCGAGGCGGTCGGCATGCACAAGTCCGCGATGCTGCGTTACTTCGAGACGCGGGAAGAGATCTTCTTGCGGCTGACCGCGGACGGGTGGCGCGAGTGGTCGACGGCGCTGCGCGCGGAGCTGGAGGAGCTCGCGGCTCCGACGCCGGCGGCCATGGCTGGAGTGTTCGCGAGTACGCTGGCGGCCCGCGGGCTGTTCTGCGACCTGCTGGCGCAAGCGCCGCTCAACCTGGAGCGCAACGTTTCGCTGGACGCGGTGCGCGCCTTCAAGCTCGTCACGCTGGCCGAGGTCCAGGCGATCGTGGCGGTGGTGCAGCGCCTGCTGCCCGGGCTGACCGAACGCGACGGCGTTGACCTCATCGCGGCTGCGACCGCGATGTCGGGCGCGTTCTGGCAGATGGCGACACCTGGGCCTGAGGTCGCCGCGCTGTACCGGAGCGACCCTCGGCTCGCCCACGCGGTCGTCGACGTCGAACCGCGCGTCGCCCGGCTCCTTGAGGCCATGCTGGAAGGAATGCTCGCCTAGCCGGAGGTTGTCCGTGCCGCGGCCCGGCAAGGAACTGCGGGCACAGGGGAATAGCCCGGGCCGGTGTCGTGCTGTCGCGAAGGCTGGCTGGTTGCCAAAGCGAGGCCGCCCCTGATGCCGGGTCTTGACGGCGTTGTCTGCCCGTGATCGGGGGGCACGCAGCGTGGGTAAGGGCGGACAGCGCCTCCTTCTGGCAGCCCGAGTCGAATGGCCCTGGAGGCGCCATGACTCAGCTTGCGCGTCCAGACCCCGCGCGCAATCGATCAGGGCGAGATCACCCGCGCCCTGGCCCTGGTTCGGCCACCACGCAACCAGTGCCAGCCGGTCGCCCGGGGCTGGTGGGGGCTGGCCTGCCGGTTCCTGGCTGGGCGGTAGGTACAGCCTTGCTCGCGCCTGTTGTCCTGGTCGGCGGGTGGCTGATTGCCGGGGCGCTGCAGCCGGCCTCGTATAGTCCGATGCGGCAGACGATGAGCGTGCTGGCTGGTCACTCGGGATCCGACCGGTGGGTAATGACCGCAGCGCTGCTGTTGGTGGGCAGCTGTCAGATCGCGACCGGCGCGGGCCTGACGGCCGTCCGCATGCCTGCGCGCATCCTGCTGATCGTGACTGGCCTTTCTACTCTCGGCATCGCCGCCACTCCAGAACCGGCCACGGGCCCGACGTCGCGCCACCTCGCCTTCGCGGTGAGCTGCGTGGTCACCACCGCGGTCTGGCCGGTGCTTGTCGCTAGGCGCGCGCCGACGCACCCGCGGATCCTCAGCGTCTACGGCTGCGCGGCGGTGACCGTGATCTTCGCCGGGCTGTCTTGCTGGCTCCTGATCGCCGCCCGGGACGGCGGCGCTGACCTGGGCATGGTCGAGCGGCTGACCTCGGCGGTGCAGGCTCTGTTTCCGCTTGTCGTCGTGCTCGCCCTGCGGCAGACCGCACCGGGCGCAAGGCAACCAGCAACAACGCGGCCAACAGCGGCCGTCGTGATGCTTGTAGCGCAGTCCCGCAGGCGCTTCCTGATGAGCCGCTCGTCCCCGTTCGTATCACGCTGTATGACGCTGACAGAGTTGAACTCCGCCGTGGCCGGCCGGTCGTCATACCATCCCGTCATGAAGACGTATGGGATTACGGCAGCGCTGCCGGCGCAGGACCTGGGCCGGGCCAAAGCGTTCTACGTTGAGAAAGTGGGACTTCAGGCACTCGAGTCCGGCTTTCTCAAGGCAAGAGATGGGCAGGTAGGCCTCACGGTCGGAGATGGTGCCAACCAGCTGTTCGTCTATCCCGCCCAGGTCAGGTCGTCAGGGGAGTTCACGCAGGCCGTCATCCATGTGACCGACGTGCGAGCTGTGGTCGGACAGATGAGGGGCCGCGGCGTGGAGTTCGAGGAGTACGACACGCCGGAGACGCAGACCGAGAACGGCATTGCCCGGATGCCTGGTGGTGGCGAGGCGGCGTGGTTCAAGGACTCCGAAGGCAACCTGGTCGGCGTTGTTCCAGCCTGATCGGCGCTGATGTTTAATGAGTTCAGGTCATGGCGGCGCTCATCTGCAAGCTGGATGATCCGCGCGGGACGATAGCGCTGGGTGGAGGTTACGGGTGGATCGTCCTGGCGGGCTATCGGCCATCGGGGGTACGCCTGTGGCCCGGCTGGCGCATCTGGCTGGTGAGGGTTGCGCCGAGGTCTGGGTGAAGATGGAAGCGGCCAACCCTACCGGCTCGTACAAGGACCGGATGGCGCTGGCGATGATCGAGGCCGCCGAGGCCGATGGGCGCCTGCGGCCGGGCCAGCTGGTCGTCGAGTACACCGGGGGAAGCACCGGCTCCTCCCTGGCGTTCGTCTGCGCGGTGAAGGGCTACCCGTTGCGGATCGTGTCTTCTGACGCATTCGCGGACGAGAAGATCCGCACGATGCGGGCGTTCGGCGCCGAGGTCGAGCTGATCCCGAGCCCTGAGGGCATCACGCCCGGCCTGATCCCGTCAATGATGCGGAGGGCAGCTGAGATCACCGCACAGACAGGTGCGTTCGCCACCGACCAGTTCAACAACACCGACATGGTGGACGGCTACCGCCGCCTCGGTGAGGAACTGATCGATCAGCTTCCCGGCCCGCCGTCGATCAGCGCCTTCTGCAGTTACGTCGGCACCGCCGGCTGCTTCCTGGGCGTCAGCCGCGCGCTGGCCGCCGTGCTGCCGCAGGTGCACCGGGTGGTTGTTGAGCCTGCCGAATCGGCGGTGCTATCGGGCGGGCCGCCTGGGGTCCATCACATCGAGGGCGGGGGCGTCGGCCACCGCCCGCCCCAGCTCCACCCCGCTGACTACGACGAAGTCGTGGCCATCCCCGAAGCCCAGGCGTTCCAGACCGCCCGCCAGGCGGCCCGCACCGAGGGCATCTTCTCCGGGCCCTCGACCGGCGCCAACCTCGCCGCCGCCATCGGCATCGCCCGCCGGCTCGGCCCAGGCCACCGCGTGGTCACCATCCAGGTCGACAGCGGCCTGAAATACCTCACCGGCCAGCTCTACTCCTAACCCGCCTATCTGCTAATAAATGCAGGACGGTGCCATGAACGTCAACAGGCTCGACCATCTCGTGCTGACCGTGGCGAGCATCGACGTGACCGTCGATTTCTACACCCGGGTCCTCGGAATGGAGGCGATCACCTTCGGGGCGGGCCGCACGGCGCTAAGGTTCGGGACGAGCAAGATCAATCTCCATGAGGCGGGCAAGGAGTTCGAGCCGAAGGCGCTGCGCCCAACTCCGGGAAGCGCCGACATCTGCCTCATCGTCGACGACGACATCGCCACGGTGATCGCCGAACTGACCGGCGCGGGCATCACGATCGAAGAAGGCCCCGTTGCCCGGACCGGTGCGACCGGGCCAATCGTCAGCTGCTATCTGCGCGACCCGGATCAGAACCTCATCGAACTCAGCAACTACCCGCCTTGAGACAGCGCGCTAAGCGCCCGTGACCTCCGCCGCCGCCAGCGCGACGCGCCCGGCGGTCGAGCTTCCCCTCGGTGGGCATCCACACCTGCGATAGCGTCCGGTCATTCGGGGCATCGCGTCCCGATGGACTGGCCCGCCATGGCGAGGCCCTTTGGCGCCCGAGAGGAGCTCGATGAGCCAGGTCACGGATTCTCCGGCCGGGATGTGCCCGGCAGACATCGGGCGGGTGCGCCAGCTGGGTGATCCGCGGGTGTCGCCGGACGGGAGCGTGGTGGCTTTCACCGTGACCGATCCCGATCTGGCAGGGTAACCGGTATGCGCACAGGATCTGGCTGGCGCCTGCGCGCGGGACTGGGGCCAGCCCGCGGCCGTTCACCGGCCCTGGGTCGGAGCAGCTGCCGCGGTGGTCGCCGGATGGCCGCCGGCTGGCCTTTGCCGTGACCGACGAAGACGGCCGGTCGCAAATCTGTGTCCTTCCCGTCGCGGACGGCGGTGAACGGCTGGTGGTGTGCGGCACCGAAGCACCGGTCACCGAACTGGAGTGGGCCCCGGACGGTCATGCGCTGGCCTTCGCCGCCCGCGATCCTGACCCCGCCCGTTACGGCCGCAACGGGGAGCAGCGCCGTGACAGGGACATACCGCCGCGGCGTATCAGCAGCCTGCTCTACCGGTTCAACCAGGCCGGCTGGACGGTGGATCGTCCGGCCCGCCTCTTCGTCGTCGCCGCTGACGGGTCAGCTCCGGCGCGCGCGGTGACGCCCGGGCCGTTCGAGGCGGCCGGCCTGTCATGGTCACCGGACTCGCGGACTCTGGCTTTCGCGTCGGGGCGGCATGAACAGCGGGACCTGGACCTGGCCGTTGATCTGTGGGTCGTCCCTGCGGACGGCAGCAGCACACCCGGCCGCGTCACTGGTGGCGGCCCGGCGTACTCGCTGCCGTCGTGGTCACCGGATGGGGGCCGGCTGGCCTGTTATGTCAATCCCACCCCGCTGCAAAGTCCCCGGCACCACCAGGTTGCCGTCATCGACACGGCCTCGGGCAAGGAGCAGGTGCTGACGGCCGGACTGGACCGCAACTGCACGCCGTTTGGCATCACGCGGCCTCCGGTTTGGGTGGGTGACCGGCTGCTGTTCGGCGTCGAGGACCACGGCAACGTGCACCTGTACCTGGTTAGCGCCGACGGGGCCGGGCTGCCGGTGCTGCTGGCCGGCGGTGACCGGTGGATCAGCGACTGGGGCTGGGCGGGCGGCACGCTCGCCTTCGTGGCCGGCTCGCCAGTGTCGACCGGCGAGCTGACGGCTCAGGACCTGCCCGCCAGCGAGCCGAGCCCCGCGGAACCGGCGGAACGGGCGCTGACCAGCTTGACGCGGCCGTTCGCCGAGGCGGTCAGCCTTGCCTCCCCGCAGCGGTTCACCGCCCAGTCGGCGGACGGCAGCGAGGTGGAATGCTGGGCCATCGCGCCGACCGGCGCAGCCCCCGGGCAACGGTACCCGGCGCTGCTGAATGTGCACGGCGGCCCGTTCACGCAGTACGGCAACCGCTTCGTCGACGATTTCCAGCTGCAGGCCGCCGCCGGCTTCGGCGTCTTGTACTGCAACCCGCGGGGCAGCGCGGGCTATAGCGAGCAGTGGGGCCGGGCCATCCGGGGCCCCGAGTGCGCGCAAGACCCAGGCACCGGCTGGGGCGGAGCGGACTACGCGGACGTGATGGCCTGCGTGGAAACCGCCTGCCAGCGCTTCGGCTGGATCGATCCCAGCCGGCTCGGTATTCTCGGCGGCTCCTACGGGGGGTTCATGACTTCCTGGGCCATCGGGCACACCAGCCGGTTCCGGGCCGCCTGCTCCGAGCGCGCCTGCAACAACCTGCTCACGATGGAGCACAGCGCCGATATTGCCGGCTTCATCCGCAGCTACGTGGGCCCGGATCACCTCACCGATCCCGGCGCCTACCTGCGTCACTCGCCCGTCAGCTACGTCCGCGACATGACCACCCCGCTGCTCATCCTGCATTCCGAAGACGATCTGCGGTGCCCGATCAGCCAGGCAGAGGAGCTGTTCGTCGCGCTGCGGCTACTCGGCCGCAACCCGGTCATGTACCGGTTCCCCGGCGAGAACCACGAGCTGACCCGCTCCGGGGCGCCGCAACACCGGGTCAGCCGGGCGGAGCTGATCCTGGCCTGGTTCCGGCAGCACCTGCAGGAGCGCCAGACCTTCGCCGGGGGCGACTGAGGTCAGGGCCCGACTCGGCGAGTGCCGCGTGTAACCTGTCGGCCTGTTCGCGTCTGTGTCGGGTGTGGGAGGCCCCAATGCCGCTGCCCCTTGCCTTGAGACCGGTGACGCTGGAGACTGCTGCGCAGGCGCCGCTGACGTGGCGGGGGGCGGCGGTGGAGGATCAGGAATCGGATTTTGCCTCGATGTACGCGGCCGAGTTCACGCCGGTATCGCGGACGGTTTTCTTGATCCTGCACGACCGGCAGCGGGCGGAGGACATCGCCCAGGACGCCTTCATCCAGCTTTACTCGCACTGGGGGAAGGTGTCGCGCTACGACCGGCCGGGGGCCTGGGTTCGGCGGGTGGCCATCCGGCTCGCGGTCCGCCACCAGAACCGGGAGCGGATCCGGGCTGTCCTGGAAAGAAATGCTGAACCACCGGCGGTTCCCCCGCTGGCTGACGTCGATCTGCTCCGTTCGCTGCGGCAGCTTCCCCCGCCTACCGCGCGGCGCTTGTGCTGCACTACTACGAGGACTGGCCCGTCGCGGAGGTTGCGTCGGTGCTGGGCTGGACGGTGCCGGCGACGAAGGTGAAGCTTATGCGGGCCCGCCGGAGGCTGGGCGGGCTCCTGCGGGAGGAGGTCGGCGAAGATGTCGGTTGAACGCCGCCTCCGGGAGGGGCTGGAGCGGTCGGCTGCTGCCGTCCCTCCGGACGTCGGCCGGCGGTTGCCGGAGGCCATCGCGCGGGGGCGCGGCGCCGGCGTGCCCGGCGGGCCAGCTTGATTGTGGGGACGGTTGCCGCGCTGGCCGCTGTCGGGTTCGCGGTACCTCAGGTCACCGGCTTTGTCCAGCGCACCCAGCACCCCGCGGTAAACCAGGGGCCGACGCTTGCGCCCGGGCCTGATGCGGTGATCGCCGGGAGCTACACCTCGACGCTGGGCGCCACCTCGCGGGTCATCCAGGACAACGGGATGGCCGGCACGTGGACGCTCGGGCTGAAGGCGAACGGCGTGCTCACGATGTCCGCGCCCCGGTCCTTCCATGGCGATCTCGTCTCGATCGCATTCCGGGTCCGAGGTGACCGGTTCACCACCAACGCGTTCGTGAACGATCCCCGCTGCTCCAACGACGTCGGGGTCTACCGGTGGCAGCGGGCGGGCGGGACGCTGGTGTTCACACCGGTCAGCGACACATGTGCGCTGCGCCGGGCCCTGTTCAGCACAAAACCTTGGCATGCCCGTGGCTGATGCCGCGTAACCTCCCCGCCTCGCCCGGCCTGTGTCCCAGCAGAAGCCCACGCGGAGGAGGGGGACCGATGAAGCGATGGACGATCGCCGCGCTGGCCATGGTGGCGGTGCTAGCAGTGTGGATCCTGACCGGGTGCAGCTCGGGAAGTGCGGGGAGCCCGGCCACGACCAGCCCGGCCGCCGGGACCGCCACATCGGCCCCGGCCTCGCCAGCGGCGGCCGCGACACCCGGGACGATTCCCGACGACGTGAGATTCCCCATGCAACCGGGCAAGTATGCAACCGTCCAGTTCCGGCCGCCGTTTACCTTCAGCACGACTGCGGCCGCGGGCGGCGGCGCGGACGCACCTGATTTTGCGAACTTCTCGCTCAAGATCTACAGGAACTCCTACTTCGCGAGTTTCGCTTTCATTCGGTTCGCGAAGGTGTGCGACCCGAACGCGCCCAGCCGGCTCACCGCTGCGCCGGATCAGCTCCTGGCCTGCCTCGTCCACAACCCGCACCTTCGGGTGACAGCCAAGCCGGCCCCGGTCACCATCGGCGGGATCCCGGGCCAGCAGCTCGACGTCCAGGTCGTCGGCAAGCTGCCCGGCCCCCCCTCCTGCAACGGCGACCCCCATCCCTGTGTGCGGATGGGGACGACGCCGGACTTCCCGCCGACCTTTGACGGTGGCTTCGGCGCCGCCTTCGAAGCCGGCTACTCCGACCGGATCTGGATCTTCGATGTCCACGGGTCCCCGGTCGCCGTGGCCTGGAGCGATCTGACCCCGCATTTCGCCTCGAACCTCGCCACTGCCGTCAAGATCATGCAGACCGTGAAGTTCTCGTGAGCCTCATGTCGCGCACCTTTCCGGGCAGGGGGCATGCCGCTGCCGCCCTGGTGGCCGTGGCGGCGCTGGCGGCCGGGTGCACCGGGTCACCCGCGACAGCCGCCTTCACGCCCACGTTCGCGACCGTCAGATGCCCGGCCGATGTGCAGGGGATCGTGGTTCTGAAGGTGACGTGCGGCTACCTCACCGTGCTGGAGAACCGGAGCCGACCGGCGGGCCGGACCATCAAGCTGTTCGTCACCCGCATTGAGCCGCCGCAGGGGCGCCCGAAGCCCGATCCCATGTTCGTCGGCGCAGACCTCGCCGTGGCCCCCGATTACGCGGGGATCGCGCCGATGGCGCAGCGCACCGACCGCGAGATCGTCACCATGGACGCGCGGGGAGTGGGCCACTCCACGCCGAGCCTGGCATGCCCGGAAGTGGAGAGGCTTGCGGCGTCATCGCTGGGCGTCCCCACCGGCGATGCCACCATGCGGTCGCGGTTCCTGAACGCGGTCGCTGCCTGCTATCACCGCTTGCGGCGGGAGGGCATTGATCTGTCCAGCTACGACCTTCACCAGAACGCGGCCGACATCGAGGATCTGCGGAAGACGCTGGGTATCCGCCAGTGGGGGCTCACCGCGACCGGCACCGATTCCCGTGTCATAGTGCAGGCGCTGCGGGAGTATCCGCAGCATGTGCGGGAGGTCGTGCTGGATGGCGCGGACTTCCCGCAGGCCGATCCGTTTTCCGAAGCGATCCGGGGCACCCGCCACGCGATCGGCCAGATGGACGCTACCTGCTCCGCGGACCCGTCATGCAGCCGGCGCTTCCCGCACTTCGCGCAGGCCGTGGCCAAGGTCGCCGCACGGCTCACCAGGAAACCGGTCATGGTGACCGTTCCCGCCGCATCCGGCCAGCCGATAAGGATCTTGTTCGACGGTGCGCTGTTCGTCCGCGGGCTCAGAGACTTCCTGGCGGCCATTCCCCGAGACAACACGGGACCGCAGATCCCAGCCCTGATCCACCAGGTGCTCGGCTCGGCGACAAGCTCCTCACTGCAACCGATCGCCGTCAGGATGGCAACCGATCAGACCTACTGTGATGGGTACCAGCCGAAATGCGACGACCTTCACCAGCTCACCGAAGGCGCCTACTACTCCATCCTCTGCCGCGACATCCAGCCATTCACCAACCGGCGCGCCCTCACCACGCTCGCCGGCCACGACCCCGCCTACCTCGAGGCGTTCGCCCACGACCCCTACCTCGACGTATGCACACGCTGGCAGGTGCGCCCCGCAGACCCGTCCGTCGTGAGCCCCGCACACACCAACGTCCCGGCACTGATGTTCGCAGGACAGTTCGACCCCTTCGGTGCGCTGCCGGTCGCCCGCCAGGCCGCCACCACGTTCAGCCGCGCCTGGGTGAAAGAGGTGCCAAGCATCGGCCACAACGTCCTCGGCGAAGACGAATGCTCCCGATCAATCCGCAACGCCTGGGTCAACAACCCGGCATCCCCGCCGGCCAGCACAAGCTGCCTAAGCACCCTCCATCTCACCTTCATCCCGCTGGCCACCCCGTGACATGGTGAAACCGCATCTATCCGCGAGCGGGCCCGCATTACAGCGACGTCACCAGTCCAGGCCCTGGACTCTCTCCTGGTTACCTTCCGGGAGCCGACAACCAGGATCGGCTCCCGTTCTGCTCCCAAAATCGGACACCGGAACGCCAGAAGGCCCGGCCGTCATCGCGGGCCGGGCCTTTGAACTGGGGTTTCATTGGGGTGGGCGAGGGGACTCGAACCCCCGGCCCCCAGGACCACAACAATGCCGTCCGGTGCCAGAGGATGCTGAAATGCCTATGTAGCAGGAATTCCTGGTGAACGGATAGGCATTCTCACGCCCGTTGAGAGCTATCTGAGACCCTTTCGCCTGCCCCACTGCTGCCCCAGTCGCGAGACCGCGATCGCTCCGCGCCGCCGTGCCGCCGCGTCCCCGTGCCCGTTCGGACGCTGGGCAGGATCACGAACTCGGCGGCGGGCTGGCGGGTGATCCGGCTGCGGTCGCGGGGCCCGGCAGCTGCCGGGTGAGGAACGGGATCACCAGGGAGGCGACGCGTCCGGGGTCTTCGAGCATCACCCAGTGGCCGTGGCCGTTGAGCAGTTCGACGTGGGCCGACGGAAATGCCTGGTGCTGGCGCTCGGCCTGTTCGCAGGGCAGGTATGCGTCGTTGGTCCCCCAGATGACCAGCGCGGGGCGGTCCAGCGGCCGGAGCGTGGCGGCAGGGTCGGCGAGCGTGGCCGCTGGGGTCGCGCGGTAGAGCTTCAGCACGGCGCGCTTGGTGGCCCAGGAGCGGGAGGCGTCGTAGATGCGGTCGATTTGATCGTGGGTCAGTCGCGGGTTCTCGCGTCCGAGCAGCAGCCGGAACGCCGGGCGGCTGGTGGTTGCCTGGAAGAGTTCGCCAAGACCGGGCGTCCTCCAGATGCGGGCGTAGCGGTGCCATCGGTAGCCGATCAGCACGCCGGTGTTGATGAGCGTGGCGCTGGCCAGGGCGTCGGGATGGCGTGCGGCCCACGCTAGTGACCACGGGCCTCCGAAGTCGTGCGCGACGATATGCGCGCGGGTGATGCCAAGCTGATCGAGCAGTGCCGCCAGGTGTTGGGCGTAGCCGTCTACCGAGTAGCCGAAGTCCTTCGGTTTGTCGGCGCGGCCGAAGCCGGGCATGTCTGGCGCGATCGCCCTGCCGAGTTCGCCGGAGCGGGCGAGGAGTGGGCGCCAGTCATCGGCCGGGCCTGGATTGCCGTGGACGAAGACGACCGCCTCCGCGCCGTCCGGCGGCCCCGCGGTCAGCACCGGGGACCGGACGCCGCGGACTGAGACCTCAAGGGCAGAAATGCTCACCTCAGACCCCCGGCCTCATCGTCTTCGGCCTTTGACGGCCCGGCGTCCACGGACGTCTCGAATGGAACATAGCGCGGATGCCGAGCGAGGCGTTCGCGCCGGATGCCCTCCGCGGCCAGGGCGCCCACCTCGCTCAGCAGCGCTCGCCGGTCGCATCCGCCGCGCGCCAGCAAGCGGGCTGTCGCGCCCGCGACACGCGGAAGCGTCAGCACCTTGGCGGGGGTGGAGCGGTGGTTGAACAGGTCCAGGAGCGAGTCCATCTTGCCCCGCTGGTACAACCGCTGTGCGATCTCCGGTAGCACCGCAGGCGGCACGCCGGCCTTGCCGAAGTCGGCGGCGAGCCAGTAGTACTCCCTGGCATCCTCGTCGCGCCAGCGCGCCCAGCCCGCGAGCGCCTCGTCCAGCGCAGGCGGCGAGGTGCTGATGGCGCTGGCGATCGCTGGCGCCAGGAACTCGACCTGCCGGAACGCGTCTTGGATGCCCTGTCCTGGCGCGGGGTCCTTGAAATGGCCGGCGTCGCCGGCCAGTACCCAGCCCGGCCCGGTCGCCTCGCGGAAGAACCCCTCCCAGCGGAGTATCCCGAAGATCTTGCCGACCCGCCGCGCGCCCAACAGTGCATGAGCGACCGGGTCGCAGCGCCGGACGTACTCCAGGTAGCTTTCCTCGAGGCTGTGCCGGAACCGCGGCAGCTCGCTGAGCTCGGGCAGCGCGAGCACCAGATGCAGCCCGCTGTCGGCCGGTATCGCGACCACAAAGTTGCCGGACCAGCGATGGAGGATCACGGCCGGCTCAGCCCCCGGATCTGCACCCGCAAAGAACGACCAGTACATGAACCGCTCATTCGCCGTCAGGTGGTACTTACGCGACCCGGCAAGCCTGGCCACCGTCGAGTGGCGGCCGTCGGCGCCCACCACGAGCCTCGCCTCCAGCGCTTGTTCTGACCCGTTACGGGCGACGCGCACGCCCGTCACCCGGCCGCGGTCTGTGACCAGCGCGGTCACCGTCGCACCCGTCCAGACCTCAGCTCCAGCGTCCCGGGCCGCCTCCATCAAAATGGGGTCCAGCAGCAGCCGGCGTACCGACAGCACCCCTCCGGCCTCTCCCGGCCGGCGCGGCCATGGCACGCGCGCCCGGAACTCCCCTTGCCGCAGATCAAGGTGGTTAACGACGGGTGCCCCAGTGGCCTGCAAGGCGCTCAGCACACCAAGCCGCTTCAGAAAGGCCAGCGCCGCCGACTGGAACGTATGCGTCGACAGCGTGTCCCGCGGAAACGTCGCCTGCTCCACCAGCGCAACCGATAGCCCCGCGCGTGCCAATAGCGCCGCTAGCGGCGAGCCGGCGCACCGCCCACCACGACAACGTCGAATTCCTTGCCCATTGGATCCTCACCTACCTCATTGGCCTCGCCGCCATGACACTGTTGTTCAACCTCGGCACGTTGTATGGCTCCCCGAGGGCCCGACGCACTGCGCCGGGCGGACATCTCGTTTCCCACTGGGCTGCCGGTGGCCGGTTCAGATCCCGTACGACATCTCAGCCGCCCATCGACGTGGCTGCCGGGCGGCCGAGGAGCCTCGCCTCCCACTCCTTCACCAGATCCGTCTCGGGCCGCCGCATGCCGGTGTCCGGCGCATACCCGTACACCCGAAAACCCGCCCTGGCCGACTCAAACCGGCTCCGCAGCTCCGCGGTTCCCAGCACCCGGACCTGGTGACCACGCGCGACCGCCCGCCGCACCACCATCTGGACCGCTTCCACACCCCCGCCGCTGTCCCAGCTGGCCACCAGGAGTTTCATCCGCGCTCCATCTGGTCGCTACCCCTGCGCAGCAACGGAGCGTCAAAGCACCGTGCGAACAGGTCATCACCGGCACTGGGCCACCGGCCCGCTGCGCACCCTCCTGTCACGGCAAATGGTACGTCCGGTACGTGGTCCGCGGACGGTCCGGCATCCTGTGGCTGGTGGGCGTTCGTGCAGGGGGGCGTCGGCGCGGCGAGCGGAGATTTGCCCCACTCGGCTTTAAGCGTTGGCGCAGCTCAGCGGGCCTGCCGCCGGGTCCGGATAACAGCGTTCGCCCCACTCGGAGCTTCGGGCGGGTCCGGCGCTTGGGAGCAGACGAGTAAAACCGCTGGTCAGTGCGGCTTTCGATGGGGTGAGCGAGGGGACTCGAACCCCCGACACCCAGGACCACAACAATGCCCTCCGATGCCAGAGGATGCTGAAATGCCTGTGTACCCAGGATTTCCTGGTGAACGGATAGGCATTATCACACCCGTTGAGAGCCACCTGAGGGCCATCTCGTCTGCCCCGTTTCTGCCCCACTCACCGGGGACGGCCTGGTTGACCACGTCGCACGCTTTCGAGGACTGCGCACCGTCCACCACCGTCCACCAGCGTCCCTGAACAGCGCGGACAGGCGGCCCTCGATCGCCCGTGAACCGCTGTGAACGCCAGTGAGACTGCGGCTGAAGCGGGAGGATTGACGCCGACCAGCACGGCGGCGAGATCTTGCTATGCCTGACCCGCGGTGAGCCTGCGCGCCAGAGCGGGTCGCGTCGTATCGAGTCGGCGGTCGCCGGGCTTAAGTCAAGAGGCGACATCACACTGAGTGATCGGGAAGCTGGAGGAGAACGCGCCCTGAGCCGCCGTTAGGTACTCCGCGGTCGTCTGGTGACGACAGCGCCTGCCAGTGCCCGAACAGACGATATGCGTCCGAATACGCGCATTCCCAGCGCAAGCAGGCTCTCCGTCTTGTACTTCACGGTGGCGCTATGGCGGCGAATGCGCTGCGGCACCCTCGTGCGCGGATCTCGCTGTTCTGTCATGTTGGCGGGATCGGTCCGGCCATCGGTAGTTAGTGACCACTTCAGCATTGACGCTGGCCAGTCTGCGTGGGCTCGCGGAATCTGTCAATCTGAACGGGGCACCGTTCGGTGGCTTTTACTGAGTGGCGGCCTCTTTTTGCTTGGGCGGGTTGATCCATGAGCCGACCGGGATGCCGGGTGGGGCAGGTGGCTTGCGGACGAAGCGCTCGGGGTGGGCGTGGTAGGCGGCGGTGAGCACGCGAGCTCGCGCGGTCCGGGCGTCTGCGGCCCGGCCGTAGTGGACGTCGGCGGCGGTGTGCAGGCCAAGTCCGCCGTGGCGGTGCTCGTCGTTGTACCAGGGGAAGAAGCGCTGGCAGTGCGCCCGGGCTGCCTCGATCGAGTCGAAGCGGCGGGGGAAGCCCGGCCGGTACTTGAGGGTCTTGAACTGCGCCTCGGAGTAGGGGTTGTCGTTGCTGACGTGCGGGCGGGAGTGGGACTGGGTGACGCCGAGGTCGGCGAGCAGCAGCGCGACCGGCTTGGAGGTCATCGAGGAGCCGCGGTCGGCGTGGATGCTGAGCTGCCCGCGGGCGATGCCCTGCTTCGCGCAGGTCGCGGCGATCAGCTTCTCGGCTAGGACCGCAGACTCGCGGGTCGCGACCATCCAGCCCACGGCATAGCGGCTGAAGATGTCCAGGATCACGTACAGGTAGTAGTAGGTCCATGTCCAGGTAGGCCAGGGCCTGGCCGAGCTTGGCCACATCAGCGCTGGCGGGGATCTCCGACGGGTCCACGAACAACGCCGATTCTCCAGCGACGGTCACTGCGGGTTCTGGTGTGGGCCGATCTTCGCCGGGCTGCCAGTGCACTAGTTTCAGCCTCGGGTTGACCAGGTACCCGCCGGCGATGCCGACCGAGACGAGGGCGGAGATGCACCGGCGGACCCCGGTCGCCTTCCCCCGCGGTGGGGGCGGCGTTCACCGCCTCCTGCAGGTGGCCGGCCTTGATGTCCTCACACGCCACGTGGCCGATGACCGGGGCCAGGTACCGGTGGCAGAGCCGCCGCTGTGTGTCGGTGTGCTTACGCGACCACTGCTTCCCGGCCGGGTGCCGGCCGGGGGACAGGAAGTAGGCGATCAGGTCCGCGCCCGGGCGTTCCATGTTCGGCGCATCGCCGGCCAGCCGGACGGTGACCTTCTCCAGCTTGGCCGCCAGCCGGTCCTCAGACACCGCCTGGCACTGGCGGCGGCGGCCGTTCTCATACCAGACCGCCCGCCACCGGTCCCCCCGCTCCCGGCCCGGGTACACCGTCACCCCGGAATCAAGCTCCACCACCCCACGGTCGTCACCGCGCGCGGCCCTACGGGTGTCCCCGCTCACTCGCGCGGCACCTTGGCCCGTACGTGATCGGCCCACAGAACGGGCAGGCCGGACGGCTCCGACGCTCCGTAGTTGTGGGTTTTTGTGGGGATCTTGGTTCGCGAAACCGCAGTGCTAGCCATCGCTTTCACTCTCTTCCTGCGGTTTCTGCAGGTGAGAGGGCTAGCGGATGCCCTGAGAAGCGGTGGTCAGGGGCGGGGTCGAACCGCCGACCTTCCGCTTTTCAGGAGGCTTGGCTAGTCCAGGGGTGTCCACCCCAGTCGGTCGACCAGGCCATACAGCGCGCTGGTTCTCGCCGTTGTCCAGGATCAACCCCAGGTTTCCACAGCCGTTGTTAGCAAGGCGTTAGCAAGATCGCGGCGTCAGGAGGGCGGCAGGTAACTTGATGGCGCCTATCGCCGCCAGCGAAGAGGTCGGTGATCCCATGACGCCTGTTCGGGACTTAGCCGGGCGGCGTTCGAGTCAGCTTCGCGGTGTTGTCTGGCCAAATTCAGGCGGTGCGTGATCCAGCCGCCCCCTCAGGGTAAGCACACCTGACCTCAATTGTGCATGGCCTCGTCAATCCGGGTCTTGCACGTGCACCTTGAACGCCACTTCATAGCCTGCGTTCTGCAGCAGCTGCCGTGCCTCCTTAGCCGCTTCGGCCAGGTCCGTAGCCTGAAGGTAGCCGTGAGAGGTGCGGTCGCCGCCCCGGTCGACTTCCTCCTCTGATGTGAGCAGCTCCCAGCGGCCATCGTCGTACACCAGCAGTGCCTGACCTGGGCCGTCTTCTAGTGCGTCCTCGTCGAACCCTTCTGCGTTCTCCACGTCCGAGCCGCCTTCGGTGAACATCCCCGAGACCTTCAGTGTCGCGATCTTCATTGCCCGCCCTGTTCTGTAGTCCGACCTTCATCATTCCAGGTCCGGAGCGCCTGGAGATCTTCCTTCCGAGTCCGGGTTGCGACAAGCGTGTCGGCTGCTTGCACCGGTGATCCCTGACTGTGTCGGGAGTGCTTGCGACCTGGGTGAATGCCCTATGACGCGCCGAGATCAACGCTCGCTGGTACGCATCGTTAGCCTGTGCTTCGCGGTGTTGTATGGCCAGATTTCAGGCCAGTGCAGACCAACCCCCCGGATTAAAAGCTTGAGCGGGACGAGTTCATCGGAGTTCATGGGCGTTCGCGCCGCAGTTCAGACTCCACGCTCGTACCCAGGTGAACTCTGGCGGACGGCAGTGAACTGCAACCCAAACTGCAACGCTGGGAGTCCGTGATCATCCCGCTTCAGGCTCGAAACTTGACAACTCAACAGTGGTAGCGCCGGGGTGTCGGGATTGAGTTGGCCAAGCACGGGCCTGGTGCTCCCGCGCCGGTGCTGCTCCTGCTCCGGCTGGTCAGCGCACGGCCCGCGTGTCCGGGCCGGGGCGAGGCCGGGTCAGATGGCGGGCTTGCTATAGCTCGTTCAACAGTATATAACGTCGGTATGGCCGTGCGTGCGATGCAGGAGGCGACGTTCATGATCCTCACCGCGCTGGCTGACGGTAGCCAGCACGGGTACGGGATCATCGCCGACGTCCGGGAGATTTCCGGTGGCCGGGTCCGGCTGCGCGCGGGGACCTTGTATACCGCCCTGGACCGGCTGCGCGCGGACGAGCTGATCGGGGTGGACCGGGAAGAGGTCGTGGACGGGCGGCTTCGCCGGTACTACCGGCTTACGCCCGAGGGCACTGGGCGGCTCGCCGCTGAGGCGGCCCGGCTGCGGGCTCATGCCACCGTGGCGCTGGGGCGGCTGGATCCGGGCGGGGGGATGGCGACATGACTGATCAGGCGAATCTTGAGCGGGCCTACCGGCGGTTGCTGGCCTGGTATCCGCGGGAGTTCCGGGACGAGAACGGGCAGGAGATCCTCGCGGTGCTGCTGGCCAGCGCCCCGCCGGGCCAGCGGCGGCCCGGTCTGGCCGAGTCCGCGGACTTGATCTGCAACGGCCTGTGGATGCGGCTGCGGCCTAGCGTGCCACGGTCGGCGCGCACGGTGCGGGCAGCCGTCCGGCTCATGTACGCCGGCGCCGCGGTCAGCACCGTCAACCTGATCATGTTGCTGGCCGTCATCGCGGTCATCAAGGCCTCCCACGTAGTGCTCGGGCACCACCTCACCGCGGCCAAGGTCAGCGACGTGAACACGCTTTGGATCACGGTGACGGTCGCCTGGTCCTTGGCCCCAATCGCCTTGTGGCTGTGGATGGCCCGGGCGTGCGGCCAGGGCCGGAACTGGGCACGCATCCTGGCCACGGCGCTGTTCGGCCTGGCGACGGTGAGCCTGAGCAGCCTCTTCCCGCAGCCGGTGTTCCATCTCAGTGTCGTCTTGACGGTGTTCGGCCCGACCGTCCTCGTGCTGACCTGGCTGGTCGGCCTTGCCGTGGTGTGGCTGCTGTGGCGCCCGGCCTCCCGCGCGTTCTTCAAGCCGCCGGGTTATACGCAGGCCCAGCACCAGGCGCAGATGGCCGAACGCGCGCATCAGGCGCAGATGGCCGAACTCGCGCGGATCAGAGCACGGTTGCCGCATCAGGTGTGAGCCGTGTTGACCTGCGTGCCTGCTCGATCGGGTAGCGGTCAATTTCAAGTCAAGATCACTTGCTTGCCCTGGTCGCTTACACGCAGTGATGAAGTGATCAGGCCACGGGGAGCAAGTCCCTCGGGGGTGAAAATGGAGACCCTGGTAACGCGGTATCCATGGGCGGTCGCAATCATCGCAGTAGTCGCGATCTTGGTCGTCGTCCTGCTGGTGCGGCAGGGACAGCATTAGCCGCCGGGCTGCTCGATTCAGGCTGGCCCACTGCCCTCGATCGGGCCTGGCGCCGGGCATCGCGAGTGTCTTTCGATGGCCCGCGGCACAATCAGGCCTCAATCGCGGGTCCATGTCACGCTGGCACGCTCCTGCTTCGTGTGGGCGTACCAGGCCCATGGAGGGGCGGGCAGAGATGAACTGGTTCTGGCTCCGCAGCCGCCACCGCCGGGTGACCTCGGCTGGCGGCTTGGTACATACCTATGCCCAGATTCGGCAGTGCTAGGAGGGTCCGGCGTTACGGCCTGCGAAACTCCGGCAAAGCTCCAGCAAAGAGTGCCTGCGGCGGAGTGAACGGGCGTAGTGTGCCGCACAGTCCTGCCAGCCCCCCGGTTTGAGTCTGCCCCCGTACTCAACCGGGGGGTTTTGTGTCTCCTGGCCGAGTTCCGCTGTCCGGGGCATGGTGAAGTCCCCGCCGGGGCGGGGTGTGGAGCAGGACGTCCTACGTCCGTGCGGCGAGAAGCGCGGAAGCCAGCTTGGCGAGCATGGTCAGGTCCACGTGCAGCCCCGCCAGGCAGCCCGAGGCTTGTAGCTCTCCGGTTAAAACCGCCCGCCACCGGAGCCTTGGATCTGCAAACCCCGGTAGATCACGTACCCCAGGAACACGATCACCACGATCGCGACCGCCCACCAGAAAATCTTGAACAACATCGCCCTTACCCCCGTCGGCCCCGTTGAACGGGTCATATACCCCCCTGATCTCACCGCTAATGCCACGAGGGGCCAAAGGACTGGACTGTGGGGTAAAGATCAAGAAAACCTGGGTCTGCCATGATCACGGAGGCCACCTAACCGCAGGTGGGATGGGTTTCGCAGATCCCTCCTAGTGGCACTTCGTATCAGCTTGCAAAGGTGGATCCGCTGCGCCCAGTACCAGGATCGGCCCAGATCACGCTTCGCATGCTTCTCCCCTGAGTGCCCCCGGCGCACCCTTCGCCATCCTCGTTCTGGCACGGATGTGGCACGGCACTTTGCGGGACTATCAGCTTGGGAAGCTTCGCGATGTGCCGGTGCTGAGGCGTCAAACGGTTGCCGTGTCCTGGCAGGCACGGTTTCGTGTCCGCCCGGCTGCCACGGGCATAAAGGCGCTGATGCGCCCCGTCACATCGTCGGCAGCGGCTCGCCCGTGCGCGGGTGCCGGGCCAGGGAGGTAGCGATGCCGGTCGTCGTGGTTACCAGGCTTCGGCTCAAGGACCCGGCGTTCTTCGATGAGTTCTTTGCCAGCGCCGTGGCTGTGATGGAGCAGGCGCAGAACTCTGCGGGCAACCTCGGCGCGGACGTGCTGGCTGAGGCGAACAATACCTACTGGACCCGCACGGTCTGGCAAGAGCGCGACCAGATGAATGCGTTCGTCGGGAATGAGCCGCATCTGCACACCATGAGCCGCATTGATGACTGGTGCGATGAAGCTACCTTCGTCGAGTGGGAGCAAGCGGGGGCAGATCTGCCGGACTGGCAGGACGGCTACGGGCGCCTTGTCGCGAGCGGCCAAGGGCCGGGTCTGACCAATGCGACCGAGGCCCATCACACCCGCGATTTTCCAGCCCCAGTCCTGTCCTCATAGCTGTTGAGCCAGCACCGGAATACTGGCGGCAGCCGGGCTCCCGGACCCCGCGGTGCGCACCCGTAACCTCGGCACTTGCTCCCTGGCCTGCCAGTATTGTTCTCATCAGCACGCGTCGTCTCCATCGTTGCGCAGTGTTGTAAGGCCAAAATCAGGCCATATTCGTTTACGCCGCCTCTGGATAGACGTGCCGACTGCCGTCGGACACACGCCTGGGTGCGCTCAGAGTTGCCAGGACTTCAGTTCGGCGCGGGGGTGCCGTTGGTTACTCGGTCGCTGCCGTCGGTAACTCGGACGGCCTGTGCTCGGTTACCCGCCGGGGTGATCGATGTCCACCGGCGGCAGGCCCTGTACCGGCTGCTTGGTGATGTTGAGCCGGATACCATCCTCGCCGACTCCGGTCACGGCGCCGATCGGGAGAGCCACTTCCTTGCGGCCAAACACGTCCCCCTCCCGAAGCAGCACGTGGGTCACTTGGTTGCTTCCGGGGTCGATCACGAGCCCCCGGACTTGCCCGATGTCGCCGTCGGCGGCATGGACGTGCTCGCCGCCGCGCACGGCCACCTCTCCGAAAGGGAAGGGCCTCGTAGGTGACGGGGGCGGGGGCGGCAAACCGGGGCGGCTTAGGCCGAGCACGTCACGGCCCCAGCGGGGGTCTTCGAAGCTGCCTTGCGGCAGCACCGTCTTGTCGGCGGGCTCGAGGTTCTCGAACTCCGCGATGGTGCAGCGGAGCCGAATCCCGCCTCCCGCGGCGTCGACAAGACCGAGCGGAACGAGCCGGTCTTGGTAGTGGCGGTCGACCACCAGATGGGTGACGGCAACGGCCGCGTCCACGACCACACGGCTCACTTTGCCGCAGGCCCCATCGCGACAACTGACTTCAGCCCCGATCATCAACGGCGTCGCCTGCCATAGCCGCCTCCTCGTTCCCCGGACTCAATCTAATGCGGCTCAACTTGCCAGCAGCGAACACAAGCAGCAGACCACCCACCGCGGGGTTCGCCTGAAAGCGTGGACACTCTGATCGAGCTGATCTTGTTTTGTCCCGCTTCTTCTAGCTGCCATGTAACTGCCGGAGCGCAGGCCCTGTCCAGACATCCGATGCGGTTAGGTTGTCAAGCTGCTTTGGCGTGTGTGGCCTGGGTGGCGGTGGGGAATGCGGTTGCTTCGTTGTAGTGCTGGCCGGTGGCCAGGCAGTGGTGGAGGCAGCTGAGGAGCCGGCCGAAGAGGTTGCGCTGGGCGGCGGCGTGCCGGTCTCCGGCGGCTTTGCGCCGGTCGTAGTGGGCGCGGGCGCCGGGTGAGGCGGTCAGGGCGGCGAAGGCCCAGATGTAGCCGGCGGCGGCGAGGCGCTGGTTTTTCACTTTGCGGTGCAGGACGGCGGTGGTCTTGCCGCTGGCGCGGGTGATGGGGGCGGCGCCGGCGTAGGCCTTGAGTCCTTTAGCATCGGCGAAGCGGGACCGGTCGTCGCCGGTCTCGGCGAGTACCCGGGCGCCGGTGAGCGGGCCGAGCCCTGGGAAGCTGGTGATGATCTCGGCGTCCGGGTGCTGGTTAAAAGACTCGATGACGGCCTGCTCGAGGTCGTTTGCGGCTTGGCAGGCGGCGTCGAGCTGGCGCAGCAGGGCCAGGGCTTGGCGGCCCATCGCTTCTTCGACGAGGGGTAGCTGGCGCATCTGCGGGGCGCGGAACGCGGCGCGCAGCCGGGCGGCCTCGGCGTCGATGCCGCGGATGCGCCCGGCCTTTTTCAGCAGGGCGCGGAGCTGGGTGGGGGTGAGCGTGGCTGCGGCGGCTGGGGTGGGGGCGGCGGCCAGGATGGTGCGGGCTTCGGGGCGGGTGATGCCGCCGCGGGCATCGGCGAAGGCGGCGAGGAAGGCGGGGTAGTACTCGCGCAGGTGGGAGCGGAGTTTGTTGTGGGCGCCGGTGCGGGCCCAGACGGCGTCTTGCTGGGCGCGGGCCAGCACCGCGATCGCCTGCGCCAGTTCGGAATCGGCGGGCAGCGGCCGGTGGGCGTGCAGGTCGGTGCGCAGGATGTTGGCCAGGACGACGGCGTCGCCGTGGTCGGATTTGCGGCCCGCGGCCGAGTGCCGGTCCCGGTAGCGGGCTACGGCCATCGGGTTGATCGGGTAAACCTTGCGGCCGGTGGCGCGCAGGCAGGCGGTCAGCAGCCCGCGCGGGGTCTCGATTGCCACCGGGATGGGGTCGTCGGCGCTGTCGCCGTGCTCGGCGAGCAACTCCAGCAAGGCGGCGAGCCCGGCCGCGTCGTCGCTGATGCGCCGTCGGGCCAGCAACTGCCCGGCGGCGTTTACCAGGGCGATGTCGTGGTGGTCTTCGGCCCAGTCGATCCCGCAGAACACTTCCATAAGCTGTCATCTCCTTCGTCGATGAGACTGTCGTGCTGGCCAGGCCACGCGGGTCACGCACGCTCCCTAATGGAAGGGCTCACAGGGCACCGCCATCCGATTAGCCGTTCGTGACCTCAGCTGCCCGCAGGGCCCCGGTCCTGGCTGGAGCTCGTCGGCTCCCGCCCTGGTGAGGGGTCTGGTCCTGCGGGTGGCTCAGGCCACGGCCACCCATACCGGCCCGCACACCCGATGTGCGGCAAGCGGCCGGCGTGTCGTTCACGACCACAGCAGCGGGCTAGTGCCAGGGCCCAGGTCTCCTGCGGCAGGATCAAGCCCTGGATGTACGACGCGGGTCACCTGGCACCAGCCCGCAACCACAGCGGCCGGATCCTGCCGATCTACGATCAAGGCCTCCAGTGCCTGGTGGCGTGAGGACATCGATCCGGGTCATCAGGGCGGGCCCCGGGAACCGCCGGTCTTCATCAGGCGCTCCAGCGCCGGGCGGGCAAGGCGTGATCTTGGATGAGCAGCCGCCGCGATCTGGACAAAGAGCTGGACGCTCGTGTGGAGCCAGGCGGTTGGTTGCTCATGTGCCCATTAGGTGGAGCCCCCGCAGGGCCGCAAGGCCCGAGGAGGAACGACCTGGACAGGGCCGAGCACTGGCGGATGGTGGATGGCGGGGGAAGCGGGGCATCTTAGGCCGCCTCCCCGGCCTGCAGGGTCTTCTCGTAGTCCGCCGGCGACATCATGCCCAGCGCGGAGTGCCGCCGGTGCCGGTTGTAATGGTCGATCCAGGCGGCGACCCTGGCCCGGGCCTGGGCTTTGGTAGCGAAACTCTCCACCGAGCGCAGCTCGAATTCCAGGGTCGAATGCCAGGACTCGATGACCGCGTTGTCCAGGGCCGAGCCAGGCCTGCCCATGGACTGGGTGATGCCCGCCCGGGCGCAGGCCGCCTGGATGGCACCAGCGGTGTATTCGCCGCCCTGGTCGGTGTGGAAGATCACGCCGGGGGCCTGGCCGCCGCGCACTGCCACCGCCATCATCAGCGCGCCGTAGGCCAGCTGCGCGTTGTGATGCTCGCCCAGGGCGAACCCGAGCACCCTGCGGGAGGCCATGTCCAGCACCGAGGCCAGGTAGAGCTTGCCCTCCCCGGTGGCGACCTCGGTCCCGTCGCCGTACCACTTGCGGTTGATCTTTTCCGCGGGGAAGTTCCGTTTCACCAGGTCCGGCGCCCGCCACCGGCCCTTGCCCGGACGGGTCGTGGATTTGCGCCTCTTCTTCCGCCGCGCCGCCAGGCCCAGCTCGCGCATCAGCGCGGCGACGGTGTTCTCGCTCACGCCACCCCGCGTCCATGAGGTCGGCGGTGATCCGCGGCGACCCGTACTTACCCCCATGCAGCGTGAACAGCCGTACGACCTCGGCTTTGAGCCGCTCCCGCCGCCGCGCCCGCGGCGGCAGCGCACCGTTCTTGTGCTTGTAAAACCATGACCGGGACACCCCCAAAGCCCGGCAGGCCACCGCCACCGGGATGCCATCCGCCCTCCGGGCAGCGATCAGCGCGGCCACCGCTACCGCCCCATCGCGTCCTTCACCCAGAGGGCCACGCTGCGTTTGAGCACGTCACGCTCCATCGCCAGCTCGGCGTTCTCCTTACGCAGCCGCGCCAGCCCCGCCCGCTCATCCTCACCCAGCGCACCGGTGCCATCCCCCCCGGCGGCGCTTGTCGGCGTTCACCCAGTTCCCCAAGGTGCCCTCATTGATCCCCAGGTCCGGGGCCACCTGCGCGATCGGCTTACCCGTCTCCCGCACCAGCCGCACCGCGCCCTCACGGAAGTCCTGATCGAACTTCCTGCGTGTCTCACTCATCGCCTACCTCCTTTAAGGCGATGTGTCCACGCTACGAGGGGAAGCCCACCGTGCCGCGGCCAGAGGCGGGCACAACCCTGGCCCTGGAGTATGACCCCTTACTTGCAAAATGCGAGCACGTTGTGGCTTAGCGTGTCTGACCAGGCATGGCTGCATATTCACTGTCTGTCCGTGAGGCGGGTTGTCGGTTGCGGTTGTGGTCAGGTTCGTGGTCAGCTTTGGCGGGTTCGGCCCCGCAGCTGCTCCGTAGATCGGTGCCGTGCGTCCAGCCCGTGCGCCGGAATCCGTATCCGCAGATCAAAGTCCACCAGGTGTCCGGCACGGACGCCTGAGTTCGGTGCCGTCCAGCCAGTCTGTGAGACGATTGTGAGATTCCGGCAGCCTTGCGCCTCCTTGGTGCCTGTTCGGCGGGAACTGGCTACTGGCGGAAACCGGCCGCCGGGTGGAGCATCGGAGAATGCTCCCGGACCCGGGCTGCTACGACCCTCTCTGCCAAGCTGTCGTGAGGCACCCGCCCCTCAGTAACCACTGACTCCCCGAGGGCGGGAATGGAGACCTGTTCCCGAGATGACTGTGACTTTGCTCGACCGTGCCCTGGTGGCCGGCGATGCTGGACGGGTGACCGGCGAGCGGCAGGAACGCCCGGTTCCGGAGGTGCCCGAGCGGGCCCGCCGGCGGACGTTCACCGCGCAGTACAAGCTGGACGTGGTGGCCGAGTATGACGCGGCGGCGACCGGTGAGAAGGGCGCGGTGCTGCGCCGGGAGGGCCTGTACTCCAGCCACGTGATCGAGTGGCGGCGGGCCCGGGACGCCGGTGCCCTGACGGGCCTGGCCCGGCCGCGTGGCCGCCCGGCGGCTGATCCGCGGGATGCGCAGATCGCCCGGCTGACCAAGGAGAAGGCCAAGCTGGAGCAGGAGCTGGCTAAGGCCCGCTTCGTGGTGGATGTCCAGGCAAAACTGCAGGCGCTCTTGGAGACGATCTCCGAGGGCGCGGACACCGAGCCCGGGCCGAGCTCGTGACCGACGAGGCGATTGCCCTGCTCGCGCCGAGGATCGGCACCAGGGCGGCATGCGCGGCGTCTGGCGTGCCGCAGGCCACCTGGTACCGGCGGCACCGGGCCAGCCCCGCGCCGGCGCGCCCGGCTGCCGTGCCGCACCGTGACCGTGCGCAGCCTCGCGCCCTGGCCCCTGCCGAACGCCAGGCCATCCTGGACATGCTGCACTCCGGGCGCTTCGCCGACACCGCCCCGGCCGAGGCATGGGCGACGCTGCTGGATGAGGGCACCTACCTGGGATCGGTATCCACTTACTACCGGGTCCTGCGCGAGGCAGGCGAAAGCCGCGAGCGGCGGGCGCAGGCCGCTCACCCGCGCCGCCGTCAAGCCCGAGCCCGCGGCCACCGGGCCCAACCAGGTCTATTCCTGGGACATCACCAAGCTGCACGGCCCGGCGAAATGGACCTACTACCACCTGTACGTGATCCTGGACATCTTCAGCCGCTATGCCGTCGGCTGGATGGTCGCGACCCGCGAGTCCGCGGTCCTGGCCGAGAAGCTGATCGCCGCGACCTGCGCGAAGCAGGGCATCGCCCGCGGGCAGCTCAGCATCCACGCCGACCGCGGCTCCTCGATGACCTCCAAGCCGGTCGCGCTGCTGCTCGCCGACCTCGGCGTCACCCAGTCCCACTCCCGCCCGCACGTCAGCAACGACAACCCCTACTCCGAGGCGCAGTTCAAGACCCTCAAGTACCGGCCGGGCTTCCCCCGCCGCTTCGACTCGATCGAGGCAGCCCGGGCGCACTGCCAGCGCTTCTTCCCCTGGTACAACGACGAGCACCGCCACGGCGGACTTGGCCTGCACACCGCCGCCGACGTCCACTACGGCCGGGCCGCAGACGCCCGGACCGCGCGAGCTCGCGTGCTCACCGCCGCCTACCACGCCCACCCCGAGCGCTTCGTCCGCAAGCCACCTGCCCCACCCGGCATCCCGGTCGGCTCATGGATCAACCCGCCCAAGCAAAAAGAGGCCGCCACTCAGTAAAAGCCACCGAACGGTGCCCCGTTCAGATTGACAGATTCCGCCAGGAGCTTCCGGACCAGGCTTGTTCGGGCGGCGCTGGTAGCGGCCAGAATGCAGGTCACCGGGCCTGTGTATGTCCCCTGAGTGACCGCTCGTGACCGTCAATGCAAGCGCGTTCTGGCATGGATGTGGCACGACCCAGGCGGTGTCTTGCGCGCCGCACCACCGAGCCTTCTTACCCGATGGCATGCGCTGTCCAGGGTGGCCATCTGCTGGGCCGATATTCCATGCCTGTCGTCTCACGTCGGTAGCTGGCTGCGGTCTTGGCAGCAGTTTTGGCAGCAGTCCGTCCGGGCTGCCGTTGACAGCGGCCCTGGTGATGGGATTCTGAACATGTACAGCAGCGGTGTTAATGTCCCGCCTGGCAGGTCCTGTGGCATCAGCGGCGGCGGTTGGATCCGAGCCGCCCACAGACGCAAACTGGCCCGCGCGGGCGTTCTCGCAAGGAGGAGTTGCCATGATTTCTGGTGCTCTACGGCGGATCGCCGTGGTGGGTGTCCTGCTCTCCGTGGTTGGCTCGGCCACCACGGTGGCAGCGGTCAGCGCAACCGGAGCCAGCCCGCCGCCGCAACGGCAGATCGCTGTGGCGACGTTGTCAGGGTTCAAGGTTGTGCTCACGATTACCCGTGGGTCTGGCCAGCCGCCGCTGGGCACGGTGACCGCGGCAGGGTACCGGCGCGCGGGCACTCACTGGCAACTGATCAGCAGGAAGCTGATCGGCAAGGCCAACGGGTGGTTCTGGTTCTCGACGGAGACTTGCTCGCTAACCACCACCCAGCTCAAAGGTGAGGACGTAACCACGCCGGTGCACTCGATCACCGTCCGCCTGCTGATCACACCCGCCCTCGGCTGCTCACTTCCCATCAGCAAACGGTGGAAGCCGTGAGACTACCCGCCCAGTATGGTCAGCCCGGCCGCCGGTTGCAGGCTCCGGTCCCGATTCACCACCATTTCTCACCAGGCGGATCTGGCAGGCCACGAACGCGCTGCCATGCCGTGATGGATGAAAACTGAGTAAACCATCTACCCGCTGACCTGGCGGAATGCTGTTCGCCGCTACGCAGTAGGCGGCAGCATTGAGCGCCGTTGTGCGGCCAAAATGCGGCCAGCGTGGTCCGATGACCAAGCCAGGCCGGGCGGCTTCCTACCGTCAAGTCACTGTTGACAGCCAGCGCTGGCGACCCCGGCCAGTCGGCCTGTAGGCCGGGTCTAGATCCCGGGTCCCTCCAACCTGCGGGAACACGCTTCGAACTGGCTGTGACCTGCGATTACGGTCTCAACGGTTCTCACCGTCTTGCGGCGGATGACGACACGATGTGCCCGGAATGTGCCCGGACCGGACTATCAGCTTGGGAAGTGGTGAACAGCCTGCCGCAGACCAGGACTTTGCAGGTCAGCGGTTGCTTTCAGTTGTCCGCGAGTACCCGCCAGGTACCGGTCTCGACCGCTCGGATCAGGCACCCAACGGGCACGGGCTGCTCTCAGATGGCGTTAGTGCACGAGTGCGCGGATAACGATGATCTCGCTGAACGTCAGGCCGTCAACCTGCCAGGTGTAGCACCCGGGGGAGCTGACCCACAATACTGATTGGACCTTGCGGTAGCCGGGCCGTCCGTTGCCGAGGGGGCACGGTGTCGATCGTCGGTCCCGGTGGCACGACGATCGGCGTCATGGCCGGTGGCGTCCCGGCCAGGGAGACGGTCCGGGATGGCCCAGTCGCACGGCGCGGATCACGAACGGGCCCTGATAGGTGGGCACGCTGAACCACAAGGTCTTGAACCCGAGCCATGGCGGAGTATTGGTATGCGCGAGGAGACCGGCAACGCCGTGACGCGAAGCCCCGATCAGTACGTGGACGGGCCCGTTCCCGAACTCGGTCCCGATGTCACCAGCGATCGTGACCGGGCCGCCGCTGTCGTCCGATGCCGGGCAACGCTGGCCGGGCCGAAGCACCGGGAAGTGCAGCGGCCGGTTGAGGACGGCCGGGATGGGACCAGTCGGCACGTTCAGGCACCCAGAAGAAGCGGCACCAGCGCAAGCCTGCTGATAGGTGGCGGGCAGCGCCAGGCCCGCGCGCGCGAGAGCGGAGGTGCTTCCCGGCGATGCTCGGTGGCCCTCCACCGCTGCGTGCCGTGTCGGCGAACTGGACGTGCAAGCCGCGGTCACCAGCGTAAGCGTCATCGTGGCCAGGAGTATCGCAATGCGAATGACGACCGCGCGACAACGGCGGCCCCGCTGGGAGCGCCAGGCGGCCATGCCAATGAGTATGCCCCCCGGGTGCTGTGCCTGCCAGTAAAGGGCTGACCGGCTGTTTAGCAGATCGTTTCGCCGATCGACGCGGCCTGGCCACGTCCAGGTCGGGCGGAGTTTG
Organism: uncultured Actinomycetes bacterium; assembly: GCA_963813395.1. Lineage (GTDB taxonomy): Bacteria > Actinomycetota > Actinomycetes > Streptosporangiales > Streptosporangiaceae > DASXKD01. The sequence continues at coordinate 4,600 of CAWEYV010000020.1, read as the reverse complement.
GGTCCTCCGCTGGTATCCGTGAGGGACCGCACTGGCGAACCCGTTCTGACACGCATCTAGCACGGGACAGGGCCGGGGAGGCCGCCACCACCCCTCCGAGCATGCCCAGCAGCGTGCCGAGCGCCACGATCACTCCCAATCGCCTCATGGCAACCCCCCTGCATCGCGCCCAGGCTGCCGAATGCAGCCCCGGCTTGCTAAACCCCACCCGCGGATGCGCCCGTAGCGGCCCAGTTCCGGCACCCACGGCGCGGCACCCGGCGTCAGGCAATCCAGCAGTAACACCACCGCCAAGAAACGGCAAGCACTAACCAGCGGGTAACTTATTCTTCGCCTATTTAGGCGAGGATCTCTATACCGTCTGCATACGTTCTCCATCTCTCCTGCACATACGCGAGTTGCGGTGCTGTGTAATAGCCGGGTCAGGCCCGCAGGGGGAATCTGCAGCATGTTCGGGCGGCGGCACAATGGTGCGTTCCCGCTAAAGGGCATATTCGGACGGTATTGCCCGTCCCTGATTGGATTTGGAGGAGCGTTGTGTACACGACGATGCGACGACTCGGGTTGCTTATCGGGTCGATGATCGCTCTGCTGCTTGTGAATCCCATGGCTGCTAATGCCGCGTCCCAGGTTTCGGGGGATGCGGCCTACCCCGCCGGAGTGCAGTGTCCAGGCCCTCCGGCGGGGTATGAGGACTTCGTCAGCTATCCCGGACTCCTGATGTCGGGCAGCCTCGACGGCTGTCTGTACACGAAGGTCATCACAACTAAGGAGACGCCGAGCGGGGTCTACCTGGAAAGCGGCGAAGAGGTCTTCGTGGGCAGCCTGGACGGCGGACCCGTGGGCACTTTCGCGACAACCTACAAGTTCGAGTCGAAGTTTGATCCGGACGTATCCACCGGGGTAGAGGTTCACGGGCGCTGCCACCACCCGATAGTTGAAGGCAGCGGCACCGGCGGACTCGAGGGAGCCACGGGACGGCTCGACTTCAAGGACATCATCGGAAACCCAGTGACGTACGTCTACAGGGGCCACATCGTCCTCGGGTAGTCGGACGGCTGGTGCGGCTGCCGACACTGCTGCCCAGGCCGTGGCCAGCTGCTGGCACAGGACGACAGGCCTGGAATATCGGCCCAAGAGACAGCCAGCACTGGACGGCTCGCCCATGCCTACGGATCACCTGCCCGACACGTGCCCGATCAGGTGGTCAGTCAGGGATCGTCACGGTCATTCGCGGACAGACTGACAGGCCTGCCGACCTGCGTCGCAGCACGTAGCGTCCGCGGCCGATGATCCCTGGTCCGGAAGCTCCTGGCCCGCCGCGGGCTTGGCGCGCATAATCGCAGGTGACTGTTTGCATCGGGTGTAGAGCCCAGCCCTCTCTGCGCCTAGGCCGATCTTGAAAGGGCCACTGTCGCCTGCCCGCTTCCACGCCGTAGCGGCGTCACCTCGAGGCACGCACGACTGATAAGGATGAAGTCACTGGACCCAGCGCATACTCGCAGGGATTCGGCCCTATTCGAGAGAGGGGGCAGGCCAGGGACCGGCCAAGACGAACGGGGGAGCCCGGCCGCGAAGGGCGTTCGCGATGCTTGCCGGGCCCGGAATTGAGCACGGCCAACGAACATGCGATAGTACTCGTTAGGTGATAGGCGCGGGAGGCGGCATGGAGCTCCAGTTCCGGATGGCTCCCGGGGCCGAAGAGTGGGCGGCTCGGTTGACTGCTCCCGTACACAGCGCCTGGCGCGGCAGGCCAGGCAGCGAGACGCGCCGGATGCTGGGCAAAATCGGGTTTTGGATCGCGCAGCCTACCCTGGATGCCGCCTGTCAGCGGCAGCTTGTGGCGCTGCAACGTTCGCGCCGGGACGTTGCCGACGTGGCCACTGCGTGCAAGCGGCTGGAGCTTCAGATCGCGGCGTTGGAACGGCAAGCCAACGAGCCGGAAGACCCGGGCCGCAAGGTGACGGACGAGGGCCGGGGCAGCACGGCCGAGGAGCTCGCCGAGCTGCGCCGCCAGCACGCGGACCTCCAGGCCAAGCAAGAAGGGGCTGCTACGGTCAGCCAACGGCTGATGGCCGAAATCAATGCCTTCCGGACCGGCACGGAAGCGACCAAGGCCGCCTACACCGCGGCGGAAGAGGCGGCCAAGACCGTATGGCACAGGTAGCCCAAGTCGTGCCCCCGTGGTGCCCCGAAGAACCGTGAACAACCAACAACCGCCACCAGCTGCACCCTGCGAACCACAACGTCGGTGGCGTCCCGACTCCGGGAGCAACGCATCGTGACACGCTCGTAATGCGTAGGTCGAGATGACAGCAGAAGTGACAGCAACGCCAGCATCCGTCAGGCCAACCGCCCACACCCGGGCGGCCATCGATACCGGGCGGATCACGTCGCGACCCATGATTGCCCGGTACTGATAAGGATGAGGTCGGTGGTTCAAATCCATCTAGGCCCACCACCCAAGCTCCCAGCTCAGATGCCCGCCAGGCCAACAGGCGAAGCCTTTGACCCTCGAGAGGCGCGCCTGGGCTTTCGTGCCCGCTGCGTGCTCACCAATGTCTGTGCGATCCCGGTAGATGCTGGACAGCTGAGTTCTGGTTCCCGGGCGACAGTTTGCGGGCGCGGTTCGGGTAGGTGCGCGACAGTAGTTCCGGTACCTTTACGGCACTCGGTGCTGCTTGCGGGCTTTTGAGCTGCCTGGGCGCTTGCCTGCGATCAATCAGTGGTCGCAGGGAGGGGGCCGGGTGTGCTGGTGGAGCTGGGTGTGGCCGGGCAGCGGTACCGGGCGGTGCTGGAAGTCCTGGATGAGGGCGTCACGGTCACGGATGTGGCGCGGCGGTATGGGGTGGCGCGGCAGACCGTGCACGGGTGGCTGCGCCGGTATGTCGATCAGGGTGGGCTGGCGGGGCTGGTGGACCGGTCCTCGCGCCCCGGGTCATGCCCGCATCAGATGAGCGCGGTGGCCGGGGCGCAGGTGATCAGGCTGCGGCGGGAGCACCCATCGTGGGGGCCGTCGCGGATCGTCTGGCAGCTGGAACGGTGCGGGAGTCAGCCGGTTGCCGGGCAGGTCGCCGGTGTACCGGGCGCTGGTCCGCCATGGCCTGGTGGAGGCGAAGAAGCGCAAGCGGCGCCGGGAGGACTACCGGCGGTGGGAACGCGGCCGGGCGATGGAGCTGTGGCAGATGGATGTCGTGGGCCGCGTCCACCTCGCAGACGGCGTGGAGGTGAAGGTCGTCACTGGGCTTGATGACCATTCCCGGTTCGTGGTGCCGGCGAAGGTGGTGGCCCGGGCCACCGCCCGGCCGGTGTGCCAGGCCCTGGCCGAGGCGCCGGGCCGGTATGGGATTCCCGATCAGATCCTCACAGACAATGGCAAGGTGTTCACCGCCCGGTTCGGCACCGGCCCCGGGCCGGTGATGTTCGACCGGATCTGCACTGACAATGGCATCAAGCACCTGCTCACCGCGCCGTACTCGCCGACCACGACGGGGAAGGTGGAGCGGCTGCACAAGACGATGCGGCTGGAGTTCTTCACGCCGAACGACCGGATGTTCGCCACCATCCCCGAGTTGCAGGCGGCCCTGGATGGGCGGGTGAACGAGTACAACACTGCCCGGCCGCACCAGTCCTGCGGCGGCCGCCCGCCCATCGAGCGGTTCCGGCTGGCGAACCGCTCGATCACCGCCGATGACAGCGCAGCCGCGGAGCCGCCACCGGCCCGGCCGCCGGTGCCAGCCAACCGCCCGGCCGGGGTGTCGCGGTGGGTGAACGCGGCCGGGAAGATCTCCCTGGCCGGGTTCACCGACAACGCCGGCGCGACCTATGCCGGTGAGCCGGTCGAGGTCGTGGTGGCCGGTGGCCTGGTGGACATCCTGCACGCCGGGGTCGTGGCCGCCACCCACGCCCAGCGGCTGCGGCAAGACCAGGCCGGCCGGGCACCTCGTGCCCGGGTCTCCCGGCGGGCCCGGGACGCCACCGCGGGGCTGACGGTGACCCGGCTGGCCAGCAACACCGGCGTCATCACCTTCGCCGGCAAGACGTATGCCGCCGGGCGGCGCTGGGCCCACGCCTCGATTGACGTGACCATCGTCGCTGGGCCGGTGCAGCTGTCCAAGGATGGCAAGGTCATCCGGGTCCACCCGATCCGCCACGACCGCTCGAAGGAACTCGGCGCGTTCGCCAACCCCAAAGGCCGCCCGCGCCGGAAGAACCCCGCCACCGGCAACGTCGCCTGACGATCATGTCGCCCAGGAACCGGAACTCACCTGTCGCCCAGGTACCGGGACTTGACAGTGCAAGATCATTGCCCGGAGGCGCGGTACGGCGCGAGCAGGCCGTCCAGGACCCGGACGGCCGACCGCTCGTCAAGCCGCGCCCGCTCCCGGAGGGACGCCTCCCAGAGTTCCTCGTCGAGCGTCTGTTCGCCCAGATCCAGCGCATCATGGAGATCAACAACCTGAGCACGATCACCAGGGAAGTCGTCGAAACCGCCCGTGAGTCGCTGGTCATTGGCAGCCTGTAGACGCCACATAACGCTGAAGACTCTGCGCCATAAAGCTCCGAAAGTCACAGCGTGTGATCTGTTCGCTGCGGCCCT
>CAWEYV010000019.1:0-361442 GCA_963813395.1 uncultured Actinomycetes bacterium | reverse complement strand
GTAAGCCTGCAGGGTGCCGGGCCAGCCTTGCTTGCCAATCCCCGCAAAGCCGTCGTGGGTGAGGGTGACCTGCGTGCCTGCGGGCGTAAGGGCCAGCGTGATGACCAGCCGGGCCGGATGCACCCAGTCCCCGTCTTCCTCCAGCCAGGACAGCACCAGGCCGCCCTCGGGCACCAGCTCCAGCACCGTGCCGCTGATCCACGTCGTCTCGTCTTGCCCGAGCAGCCGGTACGCGCCGCCGACTCGCAGGTCGATCTCGAGGCTGGGGCTGAGCCAGCGGCGCAGCGCCTCCTCCGTCGCCAGCCATCGCCACACCGAGCTGGGTGGCGTCTGTATCTCAATCGAGCGGACGACCTGGGGCATGACCGGCGCCTCCGACACTTTACTAGCCGGTAATATATTGCCCTATGGTAAAGCATCTGGCTGGTCAAGCACCCCCGGGACAGCGGTCATGCAGAACATCGATGCGATGCGGAGCTGACTCACGCGGCTAATCCAGTGGACTCAGAATGGATATTCGGGATTAGACCGAACGCCAATAGCTACTAGTATTGTAGGGAAACCTATTCGGCGGTATGGGTAAACGGTCAGGAGCGCCGCAGTAACCTTGCGTGGCCGCCTGGGTGGGCTGACGGTGAGGTGAATCATCGTCGCTGGGGCCCTGGCTGGCCCAGCCTCTGGGTCTCAGCCCGACCCGGGAGGTGCCCGATGACCACCACCACATCGTCCGCATCCACCGCGATTGCCGTCACCGAGCCGGTATTTACCAGCCACGAGCGGCTGGCGCTGGCCGGGTTCCTGGCCGGTTATACCGGCCTGACCGTGAGGCTTACGCGCTGGACCTGCGCCAGTATGCGAGTTGGTGCCAGCAGCGCCACCTGCGCCTGTTCCAGGCCCGCCGCGCCGACATCGAGTGCTTCGCCCGTGAGATGGAAGCCCGCGGCCGGGCCCGTGCCACCATCACCCGCCGGCTGTGCACGATCGCGGGGTTCTACCGGTACGCCGTGGAGGAAGACCTGATCGAGCATTCCCCGGCCGCCCATGTCCGGCGCCCCCGCGTGGATTATGAGTCCCATGCCACCGGGCTGGACCGCAACGAACTCGGCGCGATCTTGGTCGCGGCCGGGCTCGGCGGCCCAGCCGAGCACGCGCTGATCTCCTTGCTGGCCTTGAACGGGCTGCGCGCGTCGGAGGCCACCGGGGCCAACATTGAGGCGCTGGGCACCGAACGCGGCCACCGGACGCTGACCATCACCCGCAAAGGCGGCAAGGTCGTCACCATCCCGCTGGCGCCGCGCACCGCCCGGGCGATCGACCTGGCCATCGGTGAGCCCAGCGACGGGCCGCTGTTCTTGGTTCTTGATGGCCGGCGGTTGGACCGGCATGGCGCCGCCCGGATCGTCCGAAGGCTCGCTGGCCGCGCCGGGATCAGCAAGCCGGTTGGGCCGCACACGCTCCGGCATGCATTCATCACGGCAGCTCTCGATGCTGGCGTCCCCTTGCGCGATGTTCAAGAGGCCGCCTCCCACGCCGACCCGAGGACAACGATTCGCTACGACCGTGCCCGCGGCAGCCTGGACCGGCACGCTACCTACATCGTTGCGGCCTACGTCGCGGGAGCATCCCGGTAGGAACTGCTGTCCAGCAGCGGCCTCCGCCTGGCCGGGCCGCAACGGCCAGGCGGGGGCCTGGCAGCCGCAAGGTCAGCCAGCACCTCCGGTGCCGCAGCCGACGGCGAACCGATAGCGATCGGCAACCGCTTTGTCTGGCAACCAACGAACGCCGTTTCCGGTGCACCACCACGGGGACGAGAGTGATCTGCGGGCCTGGCGCGACCACTCTTGCACCCGGCTGCGCTGGGTGGAATGCTGCCTGGCCAAGGATGGAATGCTGGTCCTGCGGGGAACTGGATGCCCGGCGGCACACAGGAGCTGACATGCCGTTACCCAAAGTGATCGGGCGATGGAACAAGGCCGGGCTGAACCACCTCACCCGGCATATCGCGCCCTGGATGCCTGGCTTGGGCGTGGTCGTTCACCGTGGCCGCCGGTCTGGGCGCCGCTACCAGACGCCGGTCAACGTGTTCCGCGCGGGCGACGGCTACGTCATCGCACTGACCTACGGCCCGGAGACGGACTGGGTCAAAAATGTCCTGGCCGCAGGCGGCTGCGAACTCCGCACCCGCGGCCAGACCATCCCGCTGGGCTCACCGCGCCTGTTTCACGACCAGAGCCGCTCTGCCATCCGGCCCGTCGAGCGGCAGGTACTGCGGATCCTGAACGTCGCCGACTTCCTGTCCCTCACGCCTGCGCCTCCCGGCCCGGCAGCACCGGGCCAATCTCCAGCCTGACCGCGCCAGGAGGATCAACGACGAACCGACAACGGAAGGTAACGACGGGTCTCACAGGTCAAAGCGCGCAACACCGCCGATCTGCGCGAGTTCGACGGGAGTGGGGTGCTGTCGGCTGGCTGCGCAGAACGAGGTTTCTGTCGCCCCGGTGAGCCGACGTGAGTGTCCAGGCGTCCCACCGCAGACCCGGTCGTGCGCACCCGCCGGGCCGGATTCGCGGAAGACCGGGGCTAGCTATGCGCCTCGATGATCAGGGAGATGGTCGCCAGGACGGCGGCAGCCGTAAGTACCAGGACTACACCGGCGGCGCGCATGAGGACCCAGTCCTAGCGCGCCTTTCGCTGCTGGTCCTTCAACGCGAGGCCTGGGTCTGGGCGGGTGATAGCCAGGGGAGGATCGTGCAGGTAGATGCCCCTGCGTCTGCGCGGGCCAATCGGGCCCCCCGGATAAACGATGATGTCTCCCGCCTCAGCCAGGCGCGGCCAGCATGCGCTGAAGCTGGAGAGCTTGATTCCTGCTAGGCAGAGTGACGTCGAACTCCCCGCCTGCGGACGGCGACGCGTAGCCGAGGAGGATCCAGGTGCGGCCAGCGACGCTGATGGCGGGAATGGGGGTAGCTGAGGTGACAGCACTGGCGGCGGGAGAGCCTGCGGGCCCAGGAGCCGTCGGGAGGACTGCTGCCAGCGCCGGCACGTCGGCAGCAGGCACGGTGATCGAGAATCCGTACTGGACGGGCGCTGCCTGCTGTCCCGGGGCCGGGGGCGGCCGGAATGGGAAGACCGGGGAGACCGCTGCGGAGGTGATCGTTACCGGCGTGCCGGTCTTGCGGTAGCACTGGCCGGGCCCGGGCCCCGCGGAGAGCGTGACCCAACCGGCCGGGCAGCCGCCAGGCTGGCCCACGCGCCCGACCAGGCCCTGGGTGCGCATGTCTTGCAGGATGAGCGGTGACCGCAGATGGTGTGGTTGCGGCATGGTGGCAGCCTGGTCTGGCCCGAGCGGAGTTAGGTGGCCGGTGCAGCTGGCAACGGCGAGCACGATGCCCGCGGCCGCCAGCACGCTCGCCAGGGCGGACGGCAGGCGTGGCGGGCGCTGGTACGGCATGTCCTGGGTCCTCCTCTCATCCCGGATACGGATGCGGTTGCGCTGGTGCCTGGTGCGGAAGTGCTGTCGTGGCCGCGGCTACTGACCGGCTGGTGAGCTCACTCGGTGGAATCCGGCGGGGATGGTGACTAGCGCCTTGGCTGTGTTGGCCGCGGTTGGCGGCAGCCACCGCACGTCGGTCACCGACGCGAACAGCGTGCCGTGACCGGGGCCGCCGAAGGTCTGCGTCGAGCCGTACATTCGCACCGGCAGATACGTCCTGGGGTTCACGTAGAGGATCCACCGGGCCCGCGCCCATCGCTCGTGGACGGCCCTGGCATAGCCCGTCGCCAGCCTGACCGTGACCGGCATACCGGTGATCTTCGTGGTCTCCACCCCGTCAATCCGGATATGCCCGGTCACGTTGGCGGCCCCGCAGGCGAGCGTGGCATGGATGAAGTCCGACCAGTGGTTGGCCGCCATCGGAGGGCCGCCCATCACGAGCGCTGATGTCGTCGAGCACGCGTTCGCCGACACCTGCCCCCGCGGTGGCGACAGGCTGTACCTGCGGTCGAAGTACGTGACGGAGGCCCCCACGAGCTTGCCGCCGATCAGGGCGGTCCCGGACGCGAGGGCTGGAACGGACCCGCCGTGGCCGCTGCACTCCAAGTTAGGCAGCATCCGTCCGCAGGCCTTCTTGGTGAACTCCTCAAACCGGTACCTGGGGCCGTACGCCCAGGTGATGCTGGTTTGCGAGGTGCTGGTGGTGGTTCCGCGGAAGACCAGGTGCTCGCCGGCGAGCGCGTCCTCCACCCGCCTGACCACGTACGCCACGGTGCGTGCCTGCGCCCCGCCGGCGCCGTGCCGGGCCAGGCCGCCGCTGACCCCGGTGATCACGGCGACCGCAGCCGCAGCCGTGACGGCGGCGGTCCCGCAGGCCACTGCTGCGCGGACGGCCCTGTGACGCCGGTGAAGCCGTCCAACCGTGTCGGCCAGCCCGGCTGGGGCCTGTACATCCGCCGTGAACCGCTCCATGCCATCGCGGAGCAGCTCCTCAACATCTGTGGTCATGCCCATCGCCCCTTAGCGCCGTCTGGGTGAACGCCGTCGTCCAGCTCCGCTTCATGCCAGCCGTCGGCGAGCTCCCGAAGCCGCCGCAGCCCCCGCGAGGCGGCCGATTTGACGGTGCCTTCTGGCAAGCCGAGGACCGCCGCGGTCTCGACCTCGGTCAGCTGCTCCCAATACCTGAGCACCAGCACCGCCCGTTGCCGCGGCGGCAACTGAAGCAAGATGCGCACCAGCGCGTCCCGCAGGTCCACCTCGGCGATCACGTCCGGTGGCGGCGGCGTTCCCGCCCTGAGCAGGCGAAGCTTGCGCTTGAGCCGGCCCTGCCGCCGCAGGCCGTCCGCGGCCAGGTTGTACAGCGTGCGGCGCAAGTACCCTTCGGGATCGCCGTCGAGCGTGCGCCAGTGCCGCAGCAGCCGCTCCAGCGCGGCCTGGAGCAGATCCTGGCCGGCGTCGCGGCTGCCCGTGAGCAGGACCGCCGTTCTCATCAGCCGGTCGGCACGCTCGGCGAGGAAGCGCTCCAGCTCCCCGATCGCCCGGTTTTCTCCCATGGGCCATGCTCTCCTTCACCCACCAAGCACGACCAAGCCAACACCCGGGTTCCCTTTCCCGCCAGAAAAGCTGGCCACCGCCCCACGTGATCGCCCGCCCCAGCCAGCCGCTGGTACTGCGGGCAGCCCATGCCTGCCCGCTCGTGGCTCTGGTCCCCGCCAAAGGATCATCCAGCTGCACCACGACGTAGCCCGCAGGGTCATCATCACCCGACCCGCCAACATCCCACCGAGCGCGCTCGCCCAAGTATCACCGGCCCCAGGTAGCACCACGATGCCCCGCGACGCCCTGGCAGGCGCCCTCAACCAAAGCCTGACGAGCTAAGGCCAGATGTCGCCTGCACCTCGGCAGGACGGAGTCCATTCAACGGCGCCGCCTCCCTCAACAGGCCTTAGCTAAAAACCAGCTACTTACGGATCACGCATCCGGCCACCGCATTCGCAACACTCAATAATGGTTTATCTGCGCTTGTCAACAGCGCCGACAACCGCATCGGCAAACCCGCGCGTATTCGGCGATCTGGTTTCCTACTAAACGATAGAGAAAGCTACCGATAACCGCTGACGGGGGTTGAGCCAACCGTGAGCGAGCATGTCGGCTGGTACATAGGTATGCGCACGGACGACGCGCTCATTTCAGGCATGACCGCGCGTCGGCGGCCTGGCACCGATCACTGCGGCCGGAGCACCTTGCAGCGACGCCGCCGTGCCCGGCTCACCGCACGGAACGCCGCCTCGGCGCGCGGTTTGGTGCGCGGCCCTCCGTTCGGTGATTGGTGCTGCCGTATTATCACCCGGCGAGCGGTCCGGGGAAACGGGCCGGGAGGACTCCTGGCACCGCTCCCTGGGGCCTGGTCAGCGGACCAGAGTTCGCCTGACAGCGCGCGGCACTATGGGCGAACCCCGGGCCGGGAGACGAATGCCTGCCGGACGATCGCCTGCTGGAAGGTGTAGTTCCGGGTAATGGCTACCGGTCCATGGGGCCGCTTTTGTACTGACAGAATGACCGTTTCCCCCACGGCCATGAGCGTGTAGTGGGACGGGTTGAGGATGAGTTCCTGGCTGCGCTTTTGCGTCCACCTTCCCCCCGGGTTTTTCCCCGAGATTTCCGCCGGTGGCAGCACGAACGCGACTCCGGGCCGGCCGGCGACGTCGGTGACGTGGGGGCGCACGGTGATCCCGGGGACGTCGGCGAGCGCGTGGAACAGTTCCGCGGCCAGCTTTGGCGGCGGCACGTACTCCCAGAGAATGCCATAAATCTGCTCGAGCGCCGTGCCGGCGTGCCCGGGTTCTGCCAGGAGGGAGTGGAGCAGATGGCCGCCGAGGTAGTCCTCCAGGGCGGCCGGATCCGGGGGCAGCGAGCCCAGCTCGGAGTAGGGGATGGTGCCCGGATAGAGGAACCCGAACGAGGCGGGCTTGACGCGGCCCGGCGTGCCCGCCGCGGTAATCCACGTCCGCGCGGTACCGTCCCCTGCCGGGGTGGCCGGATACCCGGTGGTGCGGTACTTGATCTCGCGGTAGACCCACTGGCCAGGCCGGACCGAGGGCCGTGACAGGGCCGCGGCCGCCGCCCGGTCGGCCAGCAGCTGCACGGTGAGGGGGGGCGCGGAACTGGCCCTGTGTCCCGGCAAGACGGTCACTGCGACGGCTGCTGCGGCGATCACCGCCAGCGCCCCGGCCAGGCCGGGAATGCGCCGCCGGGCGCGTATCGCGCGGCTGCGGCTGGTGATCTGCTCCGCCGGTATGGTCATATGCACGCCGGTGACCGATTCCTTCACCGCGGTGATCAGTTCGCCGTCGGTGATCAGTTCGTCGTCGTTCATGACAGCCTTTCCCGCTGTTCAGGGATAAGATCACTGCGCAGCGCGGCGATGGCCTGGGCCATGTGGGCCATGACCGTGTTCGGGGTGATGCCGAGCACCTCAGCGGTGCACCTGGTGTCCAGGTCAAGGAGCAGCCGCAGGGCGACCACCTGCCGTTGCCGGGCAGGCAGCCGCATCAGGGCCGCCTTGATCTGCGGATCGATGGAACTGCCGGCGGCCCCAGTGCCCGCGGGCACATCGGCGACCGCGCCAGGGTCGGCCACCAGAACCTCCCGGCGACGGCGCCGCCACCGGGAGATATGCGCGTTCAGCGCGGTACGCACCACCCACGCCGCCGGGGCCGGGTGCCTGCTCACGGTGCGCCACGACGCGCAGGCCCGGGCGAAGGCCTCGGCTACCAGCTCTTGCGCGGTGTCCTGGTCACCGACGCTGACCACGACGGTGCGGAGACAGCTATCCCTGGACCTGTGGTAGAAGTCCGCAAAGTCCAGCCGTTGGGCTCCCACACCCATTCAACGCACAGCCGGCGCCTGCGGGATTAGTCACGCCCGCACCGGTAAGTGGATGAGCTCGCGGATACCGGCCGCTTGTCAGCGCGAGCCCCGCCCGGCTGGTGCCTGGTTCCGGGAGTGACTCACTGCCTGACCGCCTTGCGGCGTGCCGTTGGCCGGGCAGGGGATGGCCGCGCCGATGTTTCTAACCCCGGCGGACTCGAGCCGGGATGAGCCGCCCCGGGCGCGGGGCCCTTGCTGCCGTGGCTGCTCGTATTGGGGTCGGTGATTCGTCGCAGCAGCGATGACCAGCCTGCACCAAGCCCGGGACTGGCCGAATCCGGCGTGCCCGCCGGAGCACGTCCATCCGAGGTATCGCGCGAGATGAGTCGTTCTGCGCCCACCCCGTTTTACCGGAATGAAGCGGTGAAGGACTTTGCGTCTCCCGGTCACACGTCGGGGAGGGTGACCACGAGCCCGGGATGGGCTGCGGACATCCAGTCGTTGGTCGCCGCGGTTAGCATGGTGCTGAGGTCGGGCATGTCGAACACGGCGCCCCGCTCGATCCGTTCAGCGACCGGCATGACCTGAGCAGCGACCTGGACCTGAGCCTCACCCCATCGACGGAGACCACCATCAACGGTCGAGGCGCCGGCGAGGGCGTCCACCAATGAGGTGGCATTGGCCACCGCTCTGAGGACGCCGCTACCCGTGAACGGGGGGAACACCGCAGCGGCGTCGCCGACCAGGCAGACGCGATCGCGGGCGTAGCTGCGGGGCGCGATGGAGTAAACGGTCTGGATCGACGAGTTGCCGCTCTGTTGCACCAGCTCGAACAGCAACGAGGGCAGCAGGTCCGCGAGGCGAGACTCGAATGCCGCCTTGACCTGCGGATGCACCTTCCCGAACGGTACCGAGCTGGACTGTTGCCGCTCTTGATCGTCGACGAGCACCGAGGAGAGGGCGCCCTCCGGAACCTGGAGGTAGTAGCCCCACATGAGAAGGCGCTTTCCCCGTTCGGTGCTCTGCTCGGATCCGGGGATGTAGTACACGACCCCGTGCCCCCCCTGGTATACGGGTCGCAGGCCATCGCAGCCGTCGAGGGCATCCACGCCGATGTCGCTCTCGTGGAGCAGCCCGCGCCACAGCACCATTCCCCGGTAGCGAGGCGTGGCGTCGGGGTCAATGAGCCTGCGCCCCATCGAGCGATACCCGTCGGCGCAGACGACGAGGTCGAAATCCAATGAGCCGCCCGGGCGAAGATGCAACGTCGTGCCCTGAGGTCGTGCTTCGACCAGCTCCACGGTCGAGGCACGCCGGTCTAGATCGTCAGGGACGCACCGCCGAAAGCACTGGTACAAATAGGCCCAGTTGAGCAGCGTGAAGCTCATCTGGACGTCGCCCAGCCATCGCTGCTGGCCGGTCCCCGATCCACGGGTGACGAACCGGAAGTAGTCCGCTCGGCAAGCGGGGAGGGTCGCATCGATCAGACCGTGCGCCATCATGTCCTGCCACACGGCCGTCGGCGCAGCGATCCCGGCACCCCGGCTCACGAGGTCGGACTCGGACCGCTCGAAGACGATTACGTCGTGGCCGGCCCGATGCAGGAGCGCCGCTGTGGCGCATCCGGCGATCGATCCCCCGATAATGCCGACCCTCATGCCTTTCGCCCTCTGACCCCCTGGGAGTGCCACCCCGGGAGGTGATGGTGGTTCGTCAGTTTAGCGGCGTCCACAGCCGCATCGGCCTCCGAGGAACAGGGCCAAAGCTGCCGGTCGCAGCACTAGCCGAACTGGCGGGTGAATTAGGGGAAGCTTGTTTACTCGGTTCGCCAGCACGAAGTTCCGGGCTGGCCGTGTCCGGCTTTGGGAGCGGAATGGAAGCAGCGATCCGCCGCCAACTGCGGTCAGGCGCGGTCAGACGACGTGATCGTGGCCTGGCCCAACGCTCTGACGTGCAGCAACGTCATCTAGCAGCAGCCTTGCTCACCTGAGCGCTCAGTTCGGGACGAAGAGGCCGCCGGTTCAAATCCGGCCACCCCGACCATTAAGCTGCACGTAGCAGCAGGTTTTCGTAGTTAATTTCGGCCTGCTGAGGTTGGCTGGTTTCTGGATTTGGGAGCGAGCAGAAGCGGATTTTGCGCGCCTTGCCTCGCTGACCAGCGGTAACGCTGCTCTTCTGGTGAGGCGTGCGGGAGCGGCGGCGGACCGCCGCCCCGGGCGCCATGGGAATAGAGTTGGGGCAGCAAGCAGGTCCTATTGAGGCATGGCAGCGAGATGCTGGTTGTGGGGGGTAAGCGCCTGGCCGCGGCTGTGTTGGTGATTGTCGCGGCGGGCTGCACGGGCGGCGGCACCGGCGTGTCGGCGGGCGGCAAGCTGGTGCAGGGCGGCACAGCCGTGTGGGCCGAGTCGCCGGGCTCGGCGCCGAATTACATCTTCCCGTTCGCGAGCAGCGCCTATTTCGGCGTGAACAACACCGTCGACTTCTCCTTCTTGATGTACCGGCCGCTGTATTGGTTCGGCCAGGGCAGCCAGCCGCGGCTGAACCTGCCGCTGAGCCTGGCCAGCATGCCGGTATTCAACGGCAGGAAGGTCACCATCACGCTGAAGCACTACATGTGGTCCAACGGCACCCCGGTGACCGCGGAGAATGTGGTGTTCTGGCTGAACATGATGCGCGCCGTGCCGCAGCATTACGGCGGCTACAGCGGCTTCCCCGCGAACGTATCGGATATCAGGACGGCCAGCCCCACCAAGCTGACCATGACCATGGACAAGGCGTACTCGCCGACCTGGTTCCTGTATAACGACCTGAGCCAGATAGTCCCGATCCCCGCCGCGTGGGACCGCACCGGCCACGGGCCCAGCCACTGCACCACCACGGTGGAAGACTGCGCGGCGGTCTATCAATACCTCGATGCCCAGTCCAAGGCGATGACCACCTACGTGTCGTCGCCGATCTGGTCGGTGGTGGACGGCCCGTGGCGGCTGAGCGCATTCAACGCCGACGGACACGTGACATTCGTGCCCAACAAGTCCTACTCCGGCCCGGTCAAGCCGAAGCTGGCCGCCTTCCAGGAGGTGCCGTTCGCCAGCGACGCAGCCGAGTACAACGTGCTGCAGTCGCCGATCGCCAGCACCAAGATCGACGTGGGCTACCTGCCTTTCCAGGACGCCCGGCCCAAGCCGGCCGGGGCTGCCGTGGGCGCCAACCCGCTGGCGGCCAAGGGCTACGCGATGTCCCCGCTGTATGGCTGGGCCATCAACTATTACGTGATGAACTTCCAGAGCACCACCGGTAACGGCCCGGTCATCCGCCAGCTGTACTTCCGCCAGGCGATGGCCTACCTGATGAACCAGGCCGCGGTGATCAGTGGGCCGCTGCGCGGCTACGGCGTTCCCACCGTGGGCCCGGTGGCCAGCACGCCACTGACCCGGTTCCTGTCCCCGCAGGGCAGAAAGGGCGACCCGTTCCCCTACAACCCCGCCAAGGCCAAGGCGCTGCTGACCAGCCACGGCTGGAATGTCATCCCGGACGGGGTGACCACCTGCACCCACCCCAGCCGGTGCGGCCCGGGGATCCGGCAGGGCAAGGGCCTGCAATTCGCCTTCCCATACGCGTCCGGCATCGCCTGGACCGCGCTAGAGATGGACCAGCTGCGGTCCAACGCGGCCCGGCTCGGCATCAAGCTGAACCTGAAGGCCCGAAGCATTCAGCCTGGTGGCCGAGCTTGCCTCGGGTAACTGCGTAGTCGCCAAGACCCCCTGCAACTGGGACATGGCGAACTGGGGCGGCGGCTGGGGATTCGCGCCGGACTACCTGCCTACCGGCGAGACGCTGTTTGTCTGCCGGGCGATCGCCAACTCCGGCGGGTTCTGCGACAAGACCAACGACGCGCTCATCGGCAAGACGCTGACCAGCAACAACCTGCAGGACCTGTACAACTGGCAGGACTACCTGGCCACCAGGCTGCCGCTCATGTGGCAGCCGAACTATGTCGCACTGACCGAGATCGCAAACGACCTCAGGGGCGTCACCCCGCAAAGTCCGACGTCCACCATCAACCCGGAAAACTGGTACTTCGTGAAGTAGATGGCGGTGGGCCTTTGCCGGGCGGGCCGGTTGCCGGGGTCACAGCCGCGGCGGGCAGGCCGCGTGGCGGTGTCCGCCCGCCGCGCGGCCTGGCGCACGTTGGCGGCCCGTCACGCGCTGGGTGCGGTCTGGTGCCGCCGGGCCGCCCGAGCCCGGTCCAGGAGCACGGCCGCGGTGGCGGCAAGGACGGCGGCGGCGGCCGCGATGAGCGCGATCTGCCAGCCGGGCATGCCGCCAGTGACGATGGTCTGTGCCGGGGGTGATTCCGCGATCCGGCCCGAACTGGGGCCCGGCGGCAGGATGTAAGCGAACGCGGCCGGGGATGCAGCACTGAGTGCCAGCAGCGAGCCGGTGAGCCCGGCGAGGATCGCGGCCACGCGGCCGACGAGATGAGCCGGTCGAGGGAAGTGAATGCGGATCATGGTGACCTCCGTGGGTGGTTTCCTGGAGGCCAGATTCGGCGTGGGAGGTTGCAGAACTGTTGAAGCCAGGTGGACAGCGTCCCGCCCGCGTTGTTACCGGGGGTGGCCGGTGAGGTCGGCCAGCGCGGCCCGGGTGCGGTCGGCCAGGGCGAAGGCGCGCCGTTGCTCGTGGAGGCCCAGCGCTGCGCGCAGGCAGGTTTCAGCTTCCCCGGTGGCGCCGGCAAGCCTGGCTACCTCGGCCTTGGCTTCCAGCAGTTCTGCTTGCAGCGCGGTCCAGGTGGTTGGCGCGGCGAGGGCTTCGGCCTGGTCGACCAGCTGTCTGGCGGCGGCGTGCTGGCCGCGGCGGGCGAGGATCTTGGCCCGGGTTGCCCGCCACCGGGCCTGGGTGTCGAAGTCGTCGGCCGGAGCCAGCGCCTCGGCTTCTTCGGTCAGCTGTTCGGCTTCATCGAGGCGCCCTTGCGCGTAGACCGCCTCGGCAAGATTGGGCAGCATGGTGGGCAAAGACCAGGCGTGTTCCCCGGCCCCGCGGTACGCCTCGCTTGCTTGTTTCAGCTGCTGTTCGGCCGCGGCCGGGTCCCCGGCGATCATTTCGATCAGGCCCGCCATTTCGGCGTCTATGGCTGCGTTGATTTTCGCCCCGGATCTAGCGTGCGCGGACTGGGCGCGGCGGATCGCCGTCCGGGCGTCGGCGATCCGCCCGGCCTGGGCGTAGAGCCCGGCGAGGACCTGGAGGAGCTCTGCCTTCACCCAGGGGTCGGCTGAGGCTTGGTCGAGGAGCTGCTCGGCACGGCTGATCGCCGTGTCAACCGGGACGGGGCCCGCCAGGTAGGCGCCGATCAGCCAGCCGATCGCATCGAGTTCCGCGTGATGGTCACCGCTTGCCCGCGCGAATGTTATCGCGCGTTCAAGGTCCTCGTTGCCCGTCCGCGTGTCGCCGAGGAAGCCCCCGCGCAACGTTCCGATGGTGGTCCACGCCTCGGCCAGGGCCGCCAGGTCGCCTGCGGCTTCGAGGACCGCCGCTGCTTCCTCGCACGCCGCCAGCGCGCTGGCGTCGAACCGGCCGAGCATGGCGTGGACCAGGGGCAGCAGCACGCCAATCCGTGCCTGCACCAGCCCGAGCCCGGCCGCCGCGGCCACCTGGGACCCTTCCGACAAGACCGCATCCGCGCGGTCCAGGTTGCCGAAGTAACACAGCATCCTCCCGAGCAGCCGGAGCAGTTCGGCGCGCAGCCGCGGGTCGGCCGGATTCGTGGCGAGCGCGCGTTCCAGCCAGGCTTGTCCCTCAAGAGGAACCCCGCGGGCCAACCAGAACCTGCCCAGGGCGCGGGCCAGCCGCGGCCCGGTGTCAGTGGCTTGGAATAGTGACCAGTCCAGCGCGGCACGGAAGTTGTCCTGTTCGCGGGACAAGACCGCGAAGTCTGGCTCCTGTTCGGCCAGATCCAGGAACGCCCAGGCGTGGCGCCCCCTGATCTGCGCGGTCTCGCCCACCGCGGCGAGACGGCCGGCGGCGTACTGGCGGATGGTTTCCAGCATCCGGTAACGCGTCACGGCGGAAGAGATCTCCACCGCCAGCAGAGACTTGCTGGCTAGCTGGTCGATCACATCCAGCGCCGCCGTCTGGCTCTCATAACGACACACCTGGGCCGCCTGCGCCAGGGCGAACCCCCCAGAAAACACCGAAAGCTCACCGAATACGCGGCGTTCCGCTGGCGACAGGAGGTGATAAGACCAGTCGATCGTCGTCTTCAGCGCCTGGTGACGGGGGTCGGCGGGCGGGCGCCGGTAGGCCAGGAAGGCGAACTTGTCCGCCAGGTGCGCTGCAATCTCCTCCACCGACAGTACGCTGGCCCGCGCCGCGGCCAGCTCGATCGCCAGCGGCAGGCCATCCAGCTCCCGGCAGATCCGGCCGACCGCTGCCACCGAGGAGGCCAGCACCTCGGCACCGGCCCGGGCGGCGGAGGCGCGATCGGCGAACAACCGCACCGCCGGCGCCGCCGCGGCGTCCGGCGAATCGGCGTCGCCGGACGGGACGGCCAGCGGCGGCACCGGGTAGGCGGCCTCGCCCGGGACGCCCAGCGGTTCGCGGCTGGTCGCCAGCATCCGCAGCCCCGGCGCGCCCGCCAGCAGCGCCACCGCCAGCTCGGCGCTGGCATCGAGCACATGCTCGCAGTTGTCCAAGACCAGCAGCAGGTCCGCCGAGCGCAGCCGGTACCGCAGCGCCTCCAGCACCGGCACGCCCCCCACCTGCCGCACCCCCAGCACCTCCATCACCTGCGCGCCCACCAGCCCCGGATCGGTGACACCAGCTAGTTCGGCCAGCCACACCCCGTCGGGGAACCGCTCCAACATGGATGCAGCGAACTCAATAGCAAGCCGGGTCTTCCCCGCGCCGCCGGGCCCGGTCAGCGTGACCAGGCGCGCCTGGTCCAGCAGTTTGCCCAGCCCGATCAGTTCTTGGTCCCGGCCCACAAAACTGGTCAGCCGCGCCGGCAGATTGTGCTGCTCTAGATACAGGTCGGGCGGCGGCACTTCTTGCCGCAGCACCGCCTGCTCCAGCTCGCGCAGTTCCTGTCCGGGCTCCAGCCCCAGCTCGGCGGCCAGCATCACCCGGGCCCGCCGATAGGCATCCAGCGCATCGGCCTGCCGCCCGCCTCGGTACAGCGCCAGCATCAGCAGCCACCACAGCCGCTCCCGCAGGGGGTGCTCGGCCACCAGTCGCTCCAGCTCCCCGGTCACCTCCGTGTGCAACCCGGCGGCCAGATCCGCCTCCACCCGGGCCTCTGCCGCGGCTAGCCGCAGCTCCTCCAGCCGCGCGGCCTCGAGCGCCAGGCGGTCCACCTCCAGCACATCGGCCAGCGCCGGCCCGCGCCACAACGCCAGCGCCTCTCGAAACTTGGTCCCTGCCGCCACCGCCTGCCCGCGGGCCAGCGCGTCATGGCCCGCGGCCACCAGCCGTTCAAACCTGCTGGCATCCAGCTGATCAGGACCGGCGCCGATCGCATAGCCGCCGCCGCGCGCGGTCACCGGCACCTCCGGCGCCAGCGCCGACCGCAGCCGCGACACATACGACCGCAACGTCACAGCCGCCCCCGGCGACGGGCTGCCCCGCCAGAGTTCCTCCACCAGCCGCCCAGCGGGCACTACCCGGCCCGCCTCCAGCACCAGCAACGCCAGCACCGCCCGCTGCCGCGGGCCGCCCAGCGGTATCTCACGGTCGGCCCGTGCCGCCTGTACCGGGCCCAACAGCCGCACCTCAACCACCGGCACCAGCCCACCCCCCGCAGACACCTCTACATCCTCCGCCCCCTGCCACGCCCGGGCAACCAGCACCAGAACGATGGCAGACGGAGGGGACCGGGACGCGGGCATTGAGGACACGCAGAAGTCATTGGGCTTCTCCCTGTTCGCTCAGGAATGTGCTGGGGACAGTCATCCGCTACCGATGCGTGCTGCCGTGTGGCGCACAGTCGCGCCACGGGCCGCATCGTGTCCGACATTGGGAGCGGAAATGGGAGCAGCGACTCGCTGGCAGGCGCGGTCAGCCGCGGTCAAATACAGCGATCGTGCCCCGTGTGGGTGCCTCTGACGTGCCGAAACGCTGCAGACCAGCGGACTCGTCGGCCTGAGCGCCCAGTTCGGGACTAAGAGGCCGCCGGTTCATGTAAGGCCACCCCGACCCAGGTCACAGGTCACTTGCGATCATCGCGAGTGGCCTTTTCCGTCCGCTGAGTGACGATGGCTGCGAGTTTTCGGCCGGGAAGATGCGGTCCATGGCATCGGCGCCGTCGACGAGGACGGGCCGGATCTGCTTGCGGTAGACGGCCTCGGTCGTGGTGGTACCGCTGTGGCCGACCGGCCAGGCGATGTGCTCAACGGGGACGCCAGCGTCGGACATCAGCGAGACGAAGCTGTGGCGTTTCCCTTGGCGTCCAAGCTCGTGAGTCGGGCCCGGCTGTCTCGACTAGCTTGCGAAACTCGCGCCGTGCAACGACGTGAGAGTCAACTCGAGCTAATCTTGTTACCGAGGAATCTATAGCTGAGGACCTGCTCACCGACCCTGACATCGATTCCCCTTCCACGTAGGGGAATGACAGTCACGTTCGACCCGATGATCGAGCTCAAGCCGACCAAATGATACTCCTGCTTACTGTGGATATGCTTAAAAGCCGTCTGCCCATCTACTGTGATGTTCTCGGTCCCTAGAGTAGGATAATTCCACACGATGTAATGGGCTTCTCCGGCTGACAACAAACGAACCGACAAGCTGCCCCACCTTGTCTCCACCAGTTCCAGCTTCCATTTCCCCTCCTGGGGTACAGAGGCTGGCAAGGATGTCTCTGGACCTGTTGCAGATTGGCCTGCCTTAGCGTCAAGTACCTCGTCTATGGCTGCAATCAGACGTGATACCTCTGAACGGAAGCTAGCATGGCTTAGCTCAAGCGCCTGGCGCCGGATAAGAGGCCGCAAGCTCGGTGGCAAATCATCGGCTGGGGGAAGTGCCGCTCCATCAACTAGTACGGGCACAACCCGGATATCCCGCTGTAGCGCTGTCTCGATCTCGATACGAACAAAGTCGTGCGAATAGTCGATCCGCCTTATTCCTTTGGTATCTGTAATGGCAGACCAGTGCGGCCCAATGAGCGCGAGCAGGATACTACATCTCGACACAGCCTGGACAACTGCTTTGGTGAAGTCGGTGCCGATGGCAATAGAGTCAACGTCCATAAAGACACGGTCGTCACCGAAGCGACTACTAAGATGATCATACAGGCGACCAGCCTGACCGGCTGTTTCCTCTCGCCGGTAGCTGATGAAGACGCCACCACGGCCGTCCAGCGAACTCATCCCCATCTCCCCTCACCAACAACTCCTGCAACAGGCAGGAAGAGTGGTCGGTACCTATCTACAAGAGAGATAGCAAAGCCGGCATCTGATACAGCACCTGGCGATCTACTCACAGTACGGGACCGTGCAGGAGATCATCCTCAGGCTGACGACCGGTTGCTCGTTGACTTGTGGTCAGGAGCCGGGTCGAACCGCCGACCTTCCGCTGTTCCGGCTGAGGACGAAGAGGCCAGCAGGTTACCTCAGTTCTAGTAGCCCACGCTGCCCTCGGGTTCTCCCGGCGTCCTCGGCTCACTCGATCAGGGGATGGTCGTGGGTCCCGAGCGCGGAAGAATAGTAGTGACGGTAAGACTGGTGGGCTAGCGAAGTAAGACGGCAGTGCGCGCGCAGCCTGCCGGCCCGACAGCGCGGAGAGGGGCGCGGGATGGACAGGGACATCCGGGCGGCGGTGTGCCAAGAGCTAGATGCCGACCCGTTCATTGACGCAGCCGACATCGAGGTAAGGGTCGTCAACGGCGAGGTCTCGCTCAACGGCACGGTGCCGAGCCAGGACCAGCGCTCGGAGGCGGCCGCAACGGCGCGGCGGGTGGCTGGCGTGACGGTGGTGGACAACCTCCTGGATGTCGCACTGCCGTCCGGCGATTACTTGGAAGACGCTGCCCTGGCACAGCGGGTGAATGCCGCGCTCGCGGCGGACCACGCCGTGCCGGATGGTGTCCGGGCGACCGCTCGTGAGGGCGATGTCTTCCTGACCGGCACGGTGAGCAACGGCGCTGAGCGGGCCGTCGCCGAAGATGCCGCGGCGGGCGTGGGCGGGGTGCTCAGTATCACCAACCAGATCGAGATCCAAGGCGGCGCGTAAGTGGGCGAAGACACACCGGGCAGCAGGGCGGGCCGGCAGTACATAACGGAGCCGTGTGACAACACAGCCTGACAAGATCACGGACGGGCGCCGTATCTAGATCAAGATCGGGGACAGCGGCGGTTCAGGCTGCGGTGGCTTGGAGACGTGACCGCAGGGTCGGCACGCCCGGGCCGTCAAGCTCGGCCAAGTACGATACGCGGCCAGCCATGCTCATCACGAGCGCGAGGGTCGATCCGGTGACCAGGGGGCCGGTGCCCGTGGCAAACGGCCCGTCGTCTGCCCGCAGCTGCAGATCGGCTACATGGGTACGGCTGGCAACGGTGAAGTCACGTCGGGCGAAGAAGTCCGCCACGGGCATGAGCGCGTCGACGCTCGGTGTCCGCACAAGCCCTAGCGGCTGACGGATGTCTTGGGCATGCACAACGACCTCGCCGAGGTAGGCCGGAGTGTGCCGTGAGGGCGCGGTAGTACTGGTGATGACGGCGCGAAACCGATCAAGCGTCTCAGCGGGGGTGCTGCCGCAGTGCTCGGCCAGCCGCCGCTGGTTGTGCACCTCAGGGCGGAAACGCGCGGCGAGCATACTGCGCAGCCACTGCCACTGGTTGAGGCTTGCCGCAGCGGTGAGGTGGGCGACAACCTCCTCAACGTCCCATTCCCCGCACAGGGTGTCATGCCGCCACTGCTCTGCCCCGAGGCCAGCTAGATCTTCCGCCAGCGCGGCCCGCTCGGCGTGCACCAGCGCCCACAGGCCGTCGTGCTGCGGTCGCGCCATATCGCTCGATCCCTCCCAGAGCTGACATCGCTGCAAGGTAGACCTGCCTCGACCTCTGGAATCATCGCCGTACGGCGGCCGTCGAATTTGGATCCCGCGGCGCTGAGGGACTTGACCCTGCCCGCCACCGAGTAGGTATGTAACCCTCGAAACCGACAAGGCGGGGCCCTGGCTAGAGATGGTTACCGGAGGGCAACAGCGCTAGCCTTGACCTGCGTTGAGCTCTGGGGAGGCACCAATGACGACAGGGCCCGGAGACGAGACGGCGGCAGGCGGGCCGGGCCATGGCCGCCTCCGGGCTTCACAAGCCGACCGCGAGCGGGTGATCGCCGCCCTCAAGGCCGCGTTCATCCAGGGACGGCTGACCAAGGACGAGTTCGACCTGCGGGCGGGCCGGGCGCTCGGGTCGCGGACCTACGCGGAGCTGGCCGCGCTCACCGCCGACATCCCCGCCGGGCTGACCGGACCGGTCGCCGGTGACGCGCTGCGGCCGGACACCAGGCTCCGGCACCGCCGCCGGGCACGGGGGATTGCCGGGAGCCTGGCTGCCATCGCGGTCATCGTAGCGACTATCTCGGTGGCTTCCGTAAGCCACCGCCCTGCCATCGTCGCGCCCCCAGGGCCCGCGCGGGCGGTCATGTATGTGGCCGCTTCCAATGGGGTGACCCCGGTCACGACCGTCACGAACACGGCCCGCAGGCCGATCAAGATCGGCGCTATCCCTACGGCGATCGCGATCACGCCGGACGGGAAGACCGCCTACATAACCGACGAGCATCCCGCTACGGTCACCCCGGTCGCGACCGCCACCAACACGGCGGGCAGGGCGATCAACATCGGCGGTTTCCCTTGGGCGGTCGCGATCACGCCGGACGGGAAGACCGCCTATATCGTCGACGTCCCGGCCTATGGTCGTGGCCCCAGTAGGGTCATACCGGTCGCGACCGCCACCAACACGCCGGGCAGGCCGATCAAGATCAGCAATATCGTCGGCCTCGCTGCGGCGATCGCGATCACGCCGGACGGAAGGACCGCCTACGTCGTCAGCGGCTCCCACACGGGAACAACGGTCACCCCGGTCGCGACGGCCACCAACACGGCGGGCAGGCCGATCAACATCGGCGGCGGTTCCCCCCGGGCGGTCGCGATTGCGATCGCGCCGGACGGGAAGACCGCCTACGTCGTCAGCGCCTCCGTGAGGAGAACAACGGTCACGCCGGTCGCAACCTCCACCAACACGGCGGGCAGGCCGATCAAGATCGGCGGTATCGGCCGTCTCACCTCGGAGACTGCGATCGCGATCACGCCGGACGGGAAGACCGCCTACATCGGTGATGGGAATCACCGTACGGTCATACCGGTCGCGACCGCCTCCAGCACGGCGGGCAGGCCGATCAAGATCGGCGGTACGCCGGTGGCGATCGCGATCACGCCAGACGGGAAGACCGCCTACATCGCTACGGCCGGCTACCTCGCCAGGAGTTGTACCGGGTGCCTAGTTGGCACGGTCATACCGGTCGCGACGGCCACCAACACGGCGGGCAGGCCGATCAAGATCGGCCGCATACCTCAAGGGATCGCGATCACCCGTTGAGCTGTGGCAACGTTTGCCTGATCAGCGCGAAGCGCGTCACGGCCAAACCTGAGGCGGCGTTCCGGCGTACCAGCAAGACAGGCGGCACTGATCCACGAACCTGACGGCTGCGGTCGTCACGTGCACACTCAGCCAAGATCACCGTGCCATTAACACCGGTCATCAGGGGTACACGGCGGTCACTCAAGGACACCCCGCTGACCAGGTCAGCGCCCTACTGGCTGTCCGATACTCCGACTTGCAACCCAGGGTCGGCCGGATGAGGTCGTGTTCGGCACTGGCCGCGACTGACTGGCCATAGCCACGGCCCATAAGATTTCATCCTCGCCCGACCAGGACACGATGTGCACCGGGACGATCGTGACGATGGTGCGCAGGTCCGGCCAGCGGGCAATGTAGCCCTCAACGTCCTCGGGGACGATGTAGCGGCGGGTGATCGCCCGGATCTCCCCGGCTGTGGCGGCGTCATCTGCAGTCGCGACGGTCGCGATCCCCCGGATCATGACTGCCGGGTAGGGCTCATCGAAGGTCTGGACGGAGAAAGCAACCCTCGGGTCGCGCAGCAGGTTTTGCACCCAGGTGCGTGTTTCGGTGGTCCAGATCGTCACGGCGCCTGCATCCCACCGAAACCACACCGGGACGATGTGTGGTGATCCGTCACGGCGCACGGTGGCGATGACGCCGAGTGGGGTGGGGAAGGTCTGGGCGAGGAATGCTTCCAGCTCCGCCGTGCTCATGCCCATGATCTCGTACCTCTCAGACGTGGTGCGGTTAAACCCAGGTCCTTAGCCATCCGGTAATTGTGGATAGCCACGCCACCTGCCGGACTGAGCGGAACAAGACGTCGGCCAGATCGGCCGCATCGCGCGAGTCGTAGACGTGGATGGTGACTTCCACCCAGCAAATGTAGCTGCCTGCCGAAGGCACGTCAGGATTCAGCCGGGTGGTCCTGCCTCCAGAAGGAAGGGATCGGTAATTCAAGTCCGCGTAGCGCACAAGCTATTGCCTGGTTCAGGCCGGGTCTTGTTGCGACGTGTATTCACTGATCCGCCGGTTGAGCTTCGCGAGGCCGACCCTGCGGAGGATCACATAGGTCAGCTGCGCGGCGAGGAGAACAGCCAGCGTGGGCTTGTGCACTCCAGTCCTCATTGCGGTGGTCATGCCAGCTTCCCGGCGCCGCCATACGCGCACTGCCACAGCAACGACCCAGCTCGCTTCGGTGGCGGTGAGCAGCAGGTAGAGGCAGGCGTGGGTGAACAGGGCCATCATGATCCGGCCTCGTTCCTCGGCGGGCGCGCCGTCGTCAGCCATGTAAGCCATGAATCGTTGCCGCTGTTCCTGGCTGCGAGGATCACCGCGCATGCGCTAAGTATGCGGTCCGCTTGGCGCCTGGGAACACGTCGTGGCGCCATCACGGTGAACTCTGACCACCAAGCCTGACCACACCAGCATCAGAGGCGGTCCGATCCAGACAGACACGCTTGACTCCAAGGCCCAGGTGAGCGACGGTGACCGACAATCTGGCCCTCTTTTGCAAGCTGTGCGGTCGAGTCCCTCAGGCCATTAGGCAGAACGATCCGGGCTGGGCACCCTGTCGCCGCACAAAGATCGCAGGCGGGGCGCTCGCTGGCAGCGGCGCTACGCGCCTGCCCTGACGGTGATCTTGCACGGCAAAGTCCGGCACCCGTGGTTAGGGCTCGGTGATGAGCCGGGCTAGCTCGGCGCGTTGCTCGGGTGTCAGGTGGCGGCGCAGCAGGCGGGCGGACACGGTGACGTCGCCGCTGTAGAAGATGGCCTCGAACTCCTCCATGGTCTTCTCCATGTCCGCGATCTGCAGGTCCGCGGCCGTGCCGAGGGCGACGAGGCTGGTGAGCGTCTCCCGGAGACTGCGGACTGCTTGTGCTGTCTCCGGTGAGAGTTCTTCAATGTGTGCGGTCAGTTCGCTGTAGGCCTCGACGGCCTGCCTGGCGAGTTGCTCGCGTGGCGTTTCGGGCTGGTCCTGGGTCATCTGACCATCGTGGCCCGGCCAGGCTTCTGGCGGGCCGTCAACCTGAGTGTTGCAGTTTGGGTCAGCCTCGCTCAAGCGCTCCAGCACGCGGCAGGCACTCGTTCCCGGGCCGGTCGAAGCAGAACCACTGGGAGAACCGAGGTCGGCTTTATCGTCTGGCACAGCTCCACACCCTAGTGATCGTGTCCAGCGATAGCGCGGCCAGCGAAACGACCGAGTAACCAACGCGGCCCAGACACCGAAGGTCGTCTCGGCCAAGTGGGCCTCCACCACCGGCTAGCCAACAATGCCAAACGCGGTCGGGCCGGGCTCTGACCCTGGGCCCGGCTCAGAGGCCGGTCGAGCCGTCGATGGCCTCGCGGAGCAGGTCAGCTTGCCCGTTGTGGCGCGCGTACTCCTCTACGAGGTGCTGCCACATCCACCGCACCGAGGTGATCATCTCCCGGAACGTGAATGTGTCGTCCAGCTTCGCGCCCTTCAGCGCGGCATCGACGGCCCGGCACTCGGCCCGGTAGCCCTCGTAGTCCTCTTCGGCGCGGGCCGGGTCTGCCTCTTCGAAGTCCGCATCCGGGGCATCGGAGCGGTAGTACAGGTCGGGTATCTGCTCACCGCGGAAGGTCTGCCTGACCCACCCGCGCTCGGTGTCGCTCATGTGCCGGACCAGGCCGAGCAGGGAGAGGTTCGACGGCGGCACAGAGCGCTTGGCCAGCTGCGTGGCATCCAGCCCCGCGCATTTGCGCAGCAGGGTGGCCCGGTGCCAGTCGAGCCAGTCGCGAAGCATCTCCCGCTCGGGTTCGTTGCGGTGCGCCGGATAGCCCTCCGAACGCTCGACGTCGGGTGCGGTCCAGGTCACGGCAGCAGCCTATGCTCTGCCGGATCTGCCCGTAGTTATGCCTCAAGGCACGGGAGTGGACTAAGGGTCAGGGTTAAGTCCGGGGTTTCCCCGATGGTCTGGGCTGGACTGCGCCACGAGACTGGGCTCATGTAGCTGCGATACGGGATCAAGTGGCCCGCCGTCCCAGGTGCCCGGTTGCCGCCCTGCCCAGCCCTGAACCGGCCAGGCTGTCCGTCCCGGATAACGGAATTGACCTCACACAGAAGGCTGACACTGCCATGTACGAAGCCGACGAGGACCGCATTGACGCGGCCGAGCAGCTCGCCGAAGACAACCCCAACGCCGCCGCCGAAGCGTTCTCGGCCATCGCCTGCGACCAGGCGGTCGGCGACGAAGTGCGCCTGTCCGCCGCTCAGCAACTGGCCGAGGTCGATCCGGGGACGGCTGCCCCGGCCTGCCTTTCCATCGCCTGCGATGGGGCGGTCGGCGACGAAGTGCGCCTGTCCGCCGCTCAGCAACTGGCCGAGGTCGATCCGGGGACGGCTGCCCCGGCCTGCCTTTCCATCGCCCGTGACGGAGCGGTCGGCGACGAGGTGCGCCTGTCCGCCGCCGAGTTGCTCGCCGAGGTCGATCCGGGGGCGGCTGCTCCAGCCTGCCTGGCCATCGCCCGTGACGGGGCGGTCGGCGACGAAGTGCGCCACTCCGCCGCCGAGCAACTAGCGGCCCTCGGCCCCAGCGCTTGAACCGTCGCCAAACGAGCGGGACCTTGAAAGCGGCGCGCGCCGTGGGCTCAGGTATGCAGCTTGGCCGGTGTGATGATGAGCGGGGCCGAGAAGAGGGCGGCGAACTGTTCGGGAGTGCCGAACAGCGCCGCCATGCGCTCGATGTACTTGGCGAGGTAGGCAGGGTGCTCGTTCGCCGGCGGCTGGTCGTGGGCGCGCCGGGCGGCACCCTCCAGGCGCACGATGTCGCGGCCGATGTCCGTGACGTCGAGTGCGAAGCTCACCTTCGGGTTGGCCGCGATGTTGCGTAGCTTGTCCTTCTCCGGCCTGCTGTAGAGCAGGATCGTCTCGTCATCGCGCAGCAAGAACCAGACGGGGACGGTGACTGGCTGCCCGTCCGGTCGCACGGTCGTCAGCCACGCGATGAGGTTGCTGCGCAGCCGGCCCTCCACCCGCTCGCGGTCGGCCAGCGGCAAATGAACGGTGAGTTTCATCTTGTCTCCCCACAGGCGCAGCGCAGATGTTACCCGCCGGGACGATTCCTGGGCCGCCGACCGCGTCTTAACCCGTCCTGTGGTGCATTGAATGTCGCGAGCATCTCGCGGCGGCTGTGGATGCTCAGCTTCTCGAATACCGACTTGAGGTGGTCCTGGACGGTATGGGGGGAGATGAACAGGCGCTCGGACACCGCGCGGGTGTTAAGGCCAGTGGTGAGTTCCGCAACCACCTCGCGCTCGCGTGGCGAGAGCCCATAGACGCGGCAGCGCCGGTCGAAAATCTCGCGTGGGGTTGCGTCGCGGAGGGTGACTGCGATTTGCCCACCGCCTCGTTCCTCCAGCAGCGCCGCCTCGACCATTACCCACCGCCCGTCGGTCACACGCTCGAGCGCGTGCGCTCCGGTCGCGGCCCCGCCTGCTCGTGCCCGCGTTGCCACGGGATAGATGGCTGCCGGGAGCATGCCCCACGCGGCGAACATCCCTCGCCGCCGGGAAGGCGTCGATCCAGGCCCGGGCCCGGGCAGTGGCATCGACGACACCCAGATCCGCGTTCAGCACAATCACTCCGGTCGTGCTGGACTTGGCTGCTTCCTGGTCAGGCGGCGGCGTGAACCCCAAGCCGCGCCGGAGTACGGCGCCAAGAGCCGGACCGAGACTCGCGAGATACTCCAGATCGTCATCATGGAATGGCCGGTCGGCACTGTCGCGGTAGGCCTCCATCCATCCCCAGCACCCGAACTCGTCGCGGCACACAACGACCGCAATGTCGCCGATGCCGACCGCGCGCATGACTTCGTCCCAGCGCGGTGACCGCGCGAGGTCTCCGCCGGTCTCCGTTCTCAGGCTTCCCGCGAAGTTGGCGCGGCGGGCGAGGACGTCCTTCGCCGCGAAATCGCCGCCGGAGTACTCGAGTTCAAGCGCGCGAGGGAGCCTGGGCCCGTAGTCATGCTCGCCAACCCCGCTAAGTGGGATCAGCGTTTCCGGGTCGGCGAGGGGCCAGCACCAGCGATCAAAGCCGACCAGGCGCTGAAGGTCGGCTATCGCTTCGCGCTGAATCGACTCCCAGTCGAGAGTCGAGGTGGCAAGCCGCTCGAGCCGTTCCCGGCACCGCGTCCGCCGCTGCCCTGCCCCCACAGCACGAACGATACGCGGCTCATAACCGAATCCCAAGTTGTTGGGATTGCCTGCTCAGCGGCCTTGCATTGGGATTGCTCTCATGGCTGAAGGGCCTCGCCCGCCGTCCGTGCCTCCGGAGCTGCTGGCGGCCAAGACCGATGGATGGCCCGGCGAGCCCGGCAGCGGGCCAGCTGTCATAACAGGTGCGTGCAGGAAGGACAGCGGTCATGAAGACCAGACAATGGAAACGGCGCTGGCCGATGGTGGCTCTGGGAGCATTGCTCCTCGCCGGGACGGTCGCGGCGGTAGTGGTGGGGACCAGTGCGGCAAGGCCCGCCGACGCATCCGCGGTACAGACCGAGATCCGGGCCCTTGCCGTCATGCGCGATCGGGCCTTGGTCGATGCTGACATGCCGGCGCTAGAAAAGATCCATGCCAGTGACTATCAGCTGATCACGCCGGATGGAACCGTACTGTCCCGGGCAGCCTTCCTGAATAGCGTCGCGTCGGGAGATCTCAACTATTTGACGTTCCGCGCTATCTCCCCCATTCAGGTACGCCTGCTGGGCGATGCTGCCGCTGTGCGGTATGAATCACACATCGACATAGTCGTCCGCGGTTTGGGGCGGATAGCCAGCGATAACTGGCATACCGATCTGTACGAACGGCGGTCCGGCCACTGGCAGGTCGTCTGGTCTCAAGCGACCCCGGTTGGACAGTTGCCCGCGCCGACTGCAGGTTAGGGAGTGCAGTCCCGGTTGAGGTGAAGTAGCCGACGAGGGTGGTGACATCACCGTTCGCGTTGACGGTCGTGTGAACGGCGCCGCGAACAGTGAAGTTAGGTGCACCGCCTTGGCCGATGGCGTTAAAGACGTCCACCTCGGCTGAGCAGGCAATCCCAGCGAGCTGGGATTGGGGCGGGTTACCCCATCCGGCAGCGACGGTGGTATCAGGGTCGGCGCCGGCTGCTCCGTACTAGTTGGAAGAGGGTTCTCCCTGCGCTGCCGCTGGTGGCGGGTCCGTGGCTGATGGGGGCACGGGCTGGGATGCCCTAGTGGCAGCGCGGTCGCGATGCCGAACGGTCCGGGGGAAGGTGCGTAATGTCGCGCTTGGGTGTCTTCTACGTCGTCAAAGCCATGGAATCCGTTGCCGCGGCCCACCCGCCGGGCGGGCCGGCCCGCCGGACGAGTGCCCGGGAGGCGCCCGCCGCAGCCCGCCCTGAGGGCAGCATCTCCTCCCTCAGGCGGTGGATGCAGGCTGTGGCCCACCATGGCATCGGCGGCGCTGCGGGCAGGACTGGCCGGGGCCGTCGGGGCCTGGGCGCTGCGGGCCGGGCCGGCCAAGCACCGCCATCGGGCACGCTTCGGCTAAACCAGCCGGTCAGGCGGGACTGTGCGCCCGACCCAAGCCCAGGACCTTAATAGATGATCGGCACTGGTCATCATATGGAACCCCAAACAGGTGGCGATGAGCGGTGGAAGTAACTACTAAACACTCGCCAGCGACCATGAGAATTGGCCGTATTCTTGTAAGGGCAGGCTGGGCTGCTTTCATCATCCTGTGCGGTTTCTCGATCTACTCCTTGTATCGCGGATACCAAGATGCGGGGTTGAGCCTCCCGCTGGTCCTTGCCGTGCTCGCCGCGTGGGGCATTTCGTTTGTCATGGTTATCGGTAATGAGCTTTCCGGCCGCGGTGGCGCTGACTTGAGCTTCTTCCGGTGGCCGAAATTCCTGCTCATAGTTGGCCAGCTTGTGGCATCTATCTTCATAGCGGCATACGCACATTGGATAGAACATGGTGCAGCGCTGACATATACATGGGTGCCAAAGAAGTGCTACCATCTGCTCCACGGCTTTATCGCTACGGATTGGTTTGCGATTCCCATATCTATCCCTGTCTGGATTATCTGGACGTTGATAGTGCTCGTGCTGGCTAGCGGTGTCAATGTGATTATCGGGGCGATATTCGGCAATGATAGTTCCATCGCGCGATGGGCGTACGAAACCTTCGGGGGTATCAGAGTGATAGGAGGCCCGGATAGCGATGGATCGTGAGATCATGCAGGCTTTGGCCGTACCTGACCCGGCGACGGACCCATCAGGAATCGAGAAGCGCAGGCCACCGGGTCGTGCCTAGCATGGCCGCCATGGATATCACCATTCACTCGACCTTCCTCCCGCACGACGACCCGGAGGCCGCCCTGGTCTTCTATCGGGACGCCCTCGGCTTCGAGGTCCGCGCGGACGTCGGATCCGGCAAGATGCGCTGGATCACGGTCGGCCCGGCCGGCCAGCCCAGCACGTCCATCCTCCTGGCGCCGCCAGCCACCGACCCCGGCATCACCGACGACGAGCGCCACATGATCGCCGAGATGATGGCCAAGGGCACGTACGGCTGGATCCTCCTGGCCACCAAGGACCTCGACGACACCTTCGAGCGGTTGCAGGCCAGCGACGCCGAGGTCGTCCAGGAGCCGACCGAGCAACCGTACGGGGTCCGCGACTGCGCCTTCCGCGATCCCGCGGGCAACCTGATCCGCATCCAGGAGCTACGCTGAGCCGTCCGGCGATCGCGGCCGTGGCTTGCACACGCGGCTGGTATCGCGCCGTGCGGACCAGCCCGTAGCCGCGGAGCCATTGGTGTAACGCGCTGGACCGGCTGCTAGGCTCCACCATCGTGGACGAGGAGTTCCTGCTGTTCGCGGGCTCTGGCAGTCGCAAGCTCGCCCAGGAGATCGGCGCATACCTCGGCTGTCCGCTGGGCCGGTCGGAGGTGCTGCGCTTCCAAGAAGGCAACCTCTTCGTCCGTGTGCTGGAGAACGTACGCGGCCGAGACGCCTTCCTGATCCAGGGAACCGCGTTCCCGGTGAACGACAACTTCGTTGAGCTGCTCTTCTGGATCGACGCCTTCAAACGGGCCAGCGCCGCCTCGTTGACGGCGGTAATCCCCTACTTCAGCTACGCCAAGGGCGACAAGAAGGACGAGCCCCGGGTGTCGATCCGGGCGCGGGTGTGCGCGGACGCCATCGAGGCGGCTGGCGCCGACCGGGTTGTGACCATGGACCTGCACGCCCCCCAGGTGCAGGGCTTCTTCCACATCCCGGTCGACGACCTGCAGGCCATGCCGGTCCTGAGCAGCGCCATCCAGGCGAAGGGCCTCGAAGACGTGGTGGTCGTCGCCCCGGACGCCGGAGGTGTGAAGCGGGCGCGACAATGGGCGCACCGGCTCAGGGCGCCGACCGCGATCGCCGACAAGCGGCGGACGGACCACACCGAGACGGCCGAGGTCGTCGAGCTCATCGGCTCCGTAGCAGGGAAAACGGCGCTGGTCGTGGACGACTTCACCATCACGGCCGGCACACTTGTCTCTGTTGCCGAGGTGCTGGTGGACCGGGGCGCCGAGGCGGTGTACGCGGCGGTCAGCCACTGCTTGCTTACCCAGGCGGCCATCGGCCGGCTGGCCAGCAGCCCGATCGAGCGGCTCTTGGTCACCAACAGCGTCGAAAACCAGCCGGTCGAACTGCCGCCGAAGGTTGAGGTCGTGTCGGTGGCGGGCCTGTTCGGCGAGGCGATCCGGCGGATCGCGCAGCGGGAAAGCATTTCCGTGCTGTTTACCTAGGTGGTAATAGCCAGGAATCCGGTTCAGGAATGCGGAGCGATGACGCCCGGCTACGACTGGCCCGCGCCGGGCGGCCAGCGTTCCACCAGATGCTCGCGGCCGGGCGGTGGTTCGTACGGTTCCGGCCAGAAGTCCGTGACCCGGACGATCAGCCCGTCAGCGATTTCAAAGAACGCCATCCCGTCGTCTCTGCCGCCATCGAGGAGCCAGTCGAACCACACCACCCCGTTGCGGTCATCGGCGATGATGACCTTGGGCCGCAGATGCCAGTCCCCGGGATACTCCTGGTTGAACCGCAGGTAGCGGTCACGCCCCCGAATGCGTTCCCGCGACTGCGGGATCTCGTAGACGACGTCGGGATGCAACAGCCCGGCCCAGGTGTCCCAGTCCCGCGCCTCCAGGCTCGTGATAAAGCGCTCCACCAGTTCGCGGTTGTCGCTCACCCTGGCAAGCTATCGCATGTAGGTCCAGGCCCACCTGTGGTGTAGGTGCCGGCCCATGGCGCACCGACCCGGGTGAAGCCAGGATTGGCTATCGGTGGATATGAGCCCGCACGGTGCCGGGCGCCGGATCTCCCAACTAGTACATCCGCACGGCCTTCTAAGGTCCGCCGCAAGCGGGAGCACCGGGCGGGCTCATCCACCGCAAGCCCGGGCACCGCGCGGGCACCGCAACCGGGAGCCCGGCCAGGCTCCCGACCCCGGCTCCACGTTTCGCGTGCCAGGATCCTGTGCCATGCGCAAAGCGGACATCACGGCCGATCTCGTCTCCCGGCTGATCGCGGAACAGTTCCCGCAGTGGGCTGACCTGCCGATCCAGCCAGTCGAGGCCGGCGGAGTCGACAACACCACGTTCCGCCTTGGCCAGACCATGTCCGTCCGGCTGCCCAGCGCCGAGGTCTACGTCGAGCAGGTCGGATAAGGAGCACCGCTGGCTGCCAGTGCTGGCCCGGCAATTGCCCCTGCCCATCCCCGAACCGCTTGCGAAGGGCGTGCCGGGCAACGGCTTCCCCCGGCCCTGGTCCGTGTACCGGTGGATCGACGGCGATCCCGCCACCCCCGAAGGGCTCACGGACATGCCGAAGTTCGCCGCCGACCTGGCTGACTTCCTCGTCGCGCTGTACCAGATCGACCCGGCAGGCGGGCCGCGGCCAGGCACGCACAACTTCTTCCGCGGCGGACCGGTAGCCGCCTACGACGGTGAGACGCAGGATGCGCTTGGGGCGCTGCGGGGCCAGATCGATACCGCGCTCGCGGCGGAGGTCTGGCGGGCGGCGCTCCGGGCCACCTGGCACGGGCCGCCGGTGTGGTTCCACGGCGATGCACAGCCCGGCAACCTGCTTCTTCGCGACGGCCAGCTGAGCGCCGTCATCGACTTCGGCACCTGCGGTGTCGGGGATCCCGCCTGCGACACGACGATCGCATGGACGTTCTTGTCCGGCGAGAGCAGCCGGATCTTCAAGCAGCGACTGCCGTTCGACGAGGCGACCTGGGCCCGCGGCCGCGGCTGGGCGATCTGGAAGGCCATGATCGTCCTCGTCGAAGCCCTCAAGGACGACCCGGAAGACGCGGCGCACACGAAAGGGCGTTCATCGAGGCGATCCTCGCGGATCACGTCGCCGCCAGATAGCCGCCCTCGCGCCGTCACTTCCATGATCGAGCTGACTTCTCCTCAGTAACGCACGATTCCACGCCCGGATTGTCCGTTTTGGACGTGCGGAAGTGACGGATCATGTCGGCAGCGGCGCCGCATGGCAGTCGGCTGGCCGCCCGAGCGGAACGGGCGCAGCGCGCTACCCGGTGGGTGGCAGCGGCATGACGAGCTTCTCCTCGTCGAAGGCCGAGCCGTCGCCGCGCCGGTATATCTGCCGGACACCCGTCGGCCGGAACCCGGCCCGCAGGTAGAAGGCGCGTGCGCGGTCGTTGCCGTCGGCGACCCACAGCGTGACCTGCTGCCCGGATTCACCCCGCACGACGTCGGCGATGGCGGAAACCAGCAGGTCCGCGGCTCCGCTGCCGCGTGCATCAGGGCTGACCCACATGGACACCAGCTCCCACTCGGGCGGGGAGTCCGTCCCGTCATCGTTCGGGCGGTAGATCACGGTGACCAGGCCAACGGGCTCGTTTCCGCGCCAGGCGATGAAGTTGGGCGCACCCGCGGCCCGATCGCGCCACTCGGACTCGCCGAAGGCCAGCTCGCGCGCCGTGGTAGAGCCGAACGCCTCCGGTGCGTCAGCAAGGGCCGCCAGCCGGAGGGTACGCAGCGTCATCCATTCGTCGGGCTGCACCTCGGCGCACCGCCAGACCGCCCGCGCTCATCTCGCCCAGACCCGTTACCGCCTTGCCACCCGGACGGCCGCACTGTCACCGGCCCCGGCGGTAGTGCCGCGGGCAACCGCTCTGGTGCCGCGGGCGCAACGCCAGACAGCCTCGAATCCAGCCCGGCGGCGAGCACGGCCAGGAAGACCAGTTGTTCGTCCCCACCGATCAGGCTGCGGCCAAGACCTGCTTCGGTAAAGGCCAGCACGCTCAGCGCCAGCCAGCCCGTGCTGGTGACAACACAGTGAGCGTGGCGGCACCGCCAGAAGTTCAGCGTCCTCGCCGAACAGCCGGTAGTTCCCCGGGCTGCGGCCGACCGTATAGATCAGGCCCATGTCCTCGTCAGTGCGCAGGGTGTCGACCGGTACTCCGGTCCGGCGGGACAGGGAGCCGATTGTCATGGCCACTGGTGGGCACCTCCCTTCGAGGCAGAGTCCAGGCAACCAGGGGGTCAGCTAGCGGTGTCGGCGAGCCGGTCAACCGCCTGGGCCAGGGCGTCAAGCGCCGGAACCGCCGCGGCGAGGGCCCGGCGCTGCGGAGGTGACAGCGTCGAGAGGGCCAGATGCAGCACGGCGGCGTTGGTGGCCTGCCAGGCGTGCACGGCCTGCTGCCCTGCGTCGGTGATCGTCAGCTCGATGGCCCGCCGGTCCCCTGCTGGGGTGGAGCGGCTGATCATGCCCTGGGCGGTGAGGGCATTGACGATGGTGGTGACGGTATTGGGCCGCATGTGCAGCAGCCGGGCCAGCTGTCCCGGCCGGGCGCCCGGGTGTTCGGCCAGCGCGGAGAGCAGTTCGAGTTGAGCGACCGCCAGGGAGTTGCCGGGGCTGGCTACCCGGGCGCCACGCCGAAGCGCCCGGCGCAGCCTGGCGATCCCCTCGGCCAGCCCATCGGCGCGGGCATCGCCGCCGCGGCCCGTGCCCCCCGCGCCCGGCGCGGGAGTGGTCACCGGCCGGCCCGCCCGGCGCTACGGGCGTGACCGAGGCGCGCCGAGGCGCGCAGCGTCGGGGTCACCACCGCCACCCCGAGGGGGGTACCCAGACCGCGCGCCATGCTCACCATCCCACCGGCGGCGGCTGCCTGCTGTGGCGGGACCGCCGCCATGACGCTCGAGTTGTTCGCTGGGATATACGTGCCCAGGCCGGCGCCCAGCAGGGCCAGCCGCAGCATCATTACCGTAGTGGGCGCGGGACCGCGAGCCCAGCGGCGCAGCAAGTGGTGAGGGGGGAGCATCTCCCAAGACGGGTTCCATCCAGCCGGGCTGTCTCTGCTCACCCGGGGTACGCGTGGCCGCGGGGATACGCGGGCCAGGGTGCCGTGCGCTCAGGTGTGGCGAAGGAGTGGACGGTGCCCCAGCACACCGCCCAGCGCGACGGTGAGCGCGAGCGCGGCCGCGAGGGCACCGGCCAGCATGGCCGCCCGGTCACCGCCGGCGCCCGCCGCCCGGTTTCCGTGGTCGGCCGCCACGGCTACGGCGGGCAGCAGCGCCGCGCCGATGGCCGCGCCGATCTGCCTGCTGGTGTTGACCACCCCGCCGACCAGGCCCTGATCCCCGTCGGCCACCCCGTGACTTGCGGTCACCATGGTCCCGAACGCGGTTCCGGCGGAGCCGAAGCCGACGAGCATCACCGCGGCGAGCAGCGGGCTGTAGCCGCCGCTGGCGGGCAGCCTGCTCAGCACGAGGAAACCGATCGTTGCCGTGGCGCTGGTCAGCACAAGCACCCGCCGGATGCCGACGCGGCTGGTCAGCCGGGCACCGAACGCTCCCGCGGTGAAACCGACGATGCCCTGCGGCGCGATGGCCAGCCCGGTCATCAGCGGCGAGTCGTGCAGGACCTGCTGGAAGTAGAGCGAGAGCACGATCAGCTCCCCGGCGTTCCACAGGCCGAGCAGCAGGTTCAGGGTGCTGGCTTTGCGCAGACCAGGCAGGCGCAGCAGGTCCGCCGGGACAAGCGGGGCCGGGCTGTGCCGCTCGACCACCGGGACCGCCGCCGCGGCCAGCAGGCCCAGCGCGATCGCGGCCAGCACGGCGGGGGACGTCCACCCGAGCACGTCGGCCTGTGACACGGCGAACACCGCGGCGGCCACGGCCACCGTGATGAGCAGCGCGCCAACGGCGTCGAGCCGGACCCTGGGCTGGCTCGCCCGCGACTCACCGAGCAGCCGCGCGGCCAGGATCGCGGCGAGCAGGCCGACCGGGACGTTCACCAGGAACACCGCCCGCCAGCTGGTGAACTCGACGAGCACGCCGCCCAGGACCTGCCCGGCCACGAAGCCAACCGATGCTGTGGCGCCATACATGCCCAGCGCGCGGTTGCGCTGTGGGCCCTGGGCAAAGCCGGTGGTGATGAGCGACAGCGCCGCCGGTGCGACGAGTGCCGAGCCGCCGCCCTGGACGAGGCGCGAAACGACAAGCAGAACCGGATCATGTGCCAAGCCGCCGGCCAGCGACGCGGCCGTGAAGATCAGCAGCCCGGCGATGAACACCTTGCGCCGGCCGAACAGGTCCGCGGCGCGCCCGCCGAGGATCAGCAGGCCGCCGAACGAGATCGCGTACGCCGTGACGATCCACTGGATCGAGGACGCGGAGAAGCCGAGTTCGGCCTCGATGGACGGCAGCGCCACATTCACGATGCTGAAATCCAGGACCACCATGAACGATGCCGCCAGGATCAGGGCCAGCGCGAGCCCGCGGAGACCAGCCGGCCCGGCCGTCGTGCCCGCGGCCTCGTGTGTCACCCGGGCTGACCTCGGAGTCCCGTGTGACCGTTCCCTCCTTGACGTCGCGCTTGACATCCGGCACCTTTTCGATACGGTACGTTTCGTTTCTCTGCTGTACGCTACAACTTCATGGAGCGAGCTCGTATTCCAGGCGACCGGGGGGAGATTCCACGCCCGTCCCGGGCGGAGCCGGCCGCCGGTTCGGCGCAGGGCGAGCCGGTCAAGCGCGGCCGTCCGCGCAGCGAGGAGGCCGACCGCGCCATCATGGCGGCCGCCACCGAACTCCTGGCCGAACGCGGGCTCGGCGGAATGTCGATGGAAGAGGTGGCTGCCCGCGCCGGGGTAAGCAAGGCGACCGTCTACCGGCGCTGGCCCTCACGGGGCGCCCTGGCCCTCGACGCGTTTCTGGCCGAGTTCGAGGAGCAGCAGCCGGTGCCCGACACCGGAACCTTCCGCGGCGACCTGCTTGGCGCGCTCCGCGGCTGGATCCGGTCAGTGACCAAGACGGCCGCCGGGCGGATGCTGTCTGGCCTGGTTGCCGAGGCCCAGCGGGATCCGGCGCTGGGCGCCACCTGGCGGGAGCAGGTCATCGAGCCGCTGCGGGCCCGCAACACCATCATGGTGGAACGGGCTATCCAGCGCGGCGAGATCCCGCCGGACGTGGACCCCGACGTGATACTCGACATGATGTTCGGCGCCGCCTACCACCGTCTGCTGCAGGGCCACCGGCCGCTGACCGACCAGTTCGCGCGCCGCGTCGTGGACCTGATCGTGGCCGGTGTCCGCGCCAGCTGACGCAGCCCGGGACGCCGGCGTGGTCAGCCGGGCCGGCGGTTTCGGGGCGCGATCAGCAGCGATTGCGCGCACACGCCCACCGGGCCGTCCAGATCGGACAGCACGGCCGTGCCGAGCCCGGCTCCACCGGCCGAGATCGTGGTCTGGGCATCCAGGCAGATCCACTCGCCGGCCGCTTCCCGGTGCAGGTGGACGGTGAGTTCGGGGTTGATGAAGTGCCACTCGCGCAGGTCGAGCTCGCCGGAGACGCCGCTGCTGCTATCGGCAACCGCGAGCACCCGCTCCAGCGGGCCCGGCTCCTCGTCCGGCAGCAGCGGGTAGCGCATCCGGGCCCAGACGGTGGCCGGGCCGCGCTCGCCGAACTGGCCGCGAACCGTCCGCCACTCGATGGCCGACAGATAACCGTCCACCCAGCCGCCTGGCGGCAGCGGCGCCCCGTGGTCCGGCAGCCGGGGCGGCGGCGGCAGGCCCGGCCCGGCCGACGGGCTCCGCGCGCGGAGCACCCGCCAGGCCCTGGCCCACGCGACATCCCGGCCACCGGCGATGATCACCCCTTCCAGCAGCTGGACCCTGCGGCCCGGTCGGGCGATGCGCGCCCGCACGCTGATCTCGCCGACCGGGATAGCGGAGAGGATTTCGCAGGTAAACCGGGCGACGATCATGTCATCGCGCGGCTCGCACCGCTGCATGGCCCGGCCGAGCAGCGCGCTTGGCGGCCCGCCGTGCTGGGCCGCGGCATCCCAGGGGCCGGTGGTGTGCACGGTGGCAAGCCACTTACCGTCGCCCATGGGGACGTAGAAACTGTCGGCCACGCAAACGCTCCACTAGTAAGCACGCATCGCCGCAGCTCAGAGCACTTAGCTCGACTGGCCGCCCAGCACGCGAGCGAGGTAGTCATAGACCGGCTGGTACATCCCGCCGAACGCGAGCATCTTTTCTGCTGCGTCATCCAGTGGCAGCCAGCCGACCCATGACAGCTCGTCATTGTCGCCGACATGCACGTCATGGCCGAACGCCGGCGCTGCTGCCATGTAGTACATGAGCCGGTTCGTCCGCTCGTGAATGCGCTCAGCGATCATGTCACCTGCGACGATGGCTAGCCCGGCTTCCTCTTTGGCTTCCCTGACTGCCGCGTCGGCAGGACTCTCGCCCGGCTCAATCTCGCCTGTCAGGAAGCCATACGGGAGGCTTCCCGTCGCGTCGTCTCGTGACGAGCACGCCAAGCTCACAAGTCGCTATCACAGCGACTACAGGTTGCTTGATCGGCGTATCGCTAGCGTCTGGCACGAGATCTCCCGTTGTCCGTGGCATGTCTAGCTGGCGCTGTAGATCATCAATATCCCATCTTGCATGACCGCCCGGCGTGCGCCACACAGGCGTAACGAGTCCCTTCGCTGCCCACGCTTGCAAGGTGCTGATGCCGATGCCCAGAGCATCGGCCGCCTCTCTCGTCGTGGCGCGGTCTCGTCTCACGTTCCCATCGTCGCACAAGTCGAGACGCTTCCTTGTGATCTAGAGAGTTTGGGGTTTATCGTCAGTCTGGCCGCTCTAGAGAGTCGAGCGACAGACACGGAAGGATGCGATGCATCATGACTCAGCCGGCCGCCAGAGATGGCCCGCTCTACCGCAGACATGATCCAGATTCACCAGACTCAGCCGCGCCTGGCTCGCTTGGCCTGGTGCCAGGCATGGTGAAGCGCCGGCGCGACACATGGCCGAACAGGGCACCGGACGGATCGGCGTCCTATGCGCCACCAGGACCAGGCGCACGGCCCTTCTGGGCCGATATGTCGCCAGCACTGTCCGGAAAGCTCGGCTTCGCGCACATCAACGGCCCATACCCGCAAGCGCGGATTCGCGTGGCCAACGGGCAGGCGGATCTCAGCACAGCCGACTTGCTAGAGATTAGCGAAGTCGCGCTTGAACTGTATGCGCTGCTTAGTGGCGAAGTGGCAGCGGGATAAGCCGAACGGAGGTAAATCATGGCAAAGACAATCACAATCTACGTATGCGAAAGCTGCGACCGTATGGTCAGCCTGAGCGACACAGCCAGTCTCACCGGCAAGTGTGACGGCACCCATCCCGTTTTCGGGAGGACCGGCATTCACATCTACGCGCCGGTCAGGCTTGACGCGATTCCGGATCGCATTCCGGCAGCATGGCCGAAAGCTAGTTAGATCCATCCGCGTGAATGAGAAATCCCGGTATGGGTGGAAGGGGAAGTCCAGTCATACCGGGATTCACGCAAGGGAAAGCATAATGAGTGAGCTAGACCAGCTAAAGCGTGACTTCACCGCTTGGCAGATCATGGAACATCCAGACTTGCCCGCATTCCTCGCTGAGCGACGGCCGACAGAGCGCTCTCGGCATATTGTCGTAGCGCTTACGCTCACGGAATTGCGGAGTAAGCTCAGCGCCGACGAGAGCGCCAGACAGTCTCTGTACGGCTCTGTAAGCGATTCTGAGCGCCGAAAAGTGCCCCGGCATACGATCAGTCCAAGGCGTACACTGGACGAACAGCCGTGCCGACGGCGGGACGCTCTCTAACCCAAAGGGACTAATTATGGTTACAATTAGCACGTTTACCGGCAGTCTTACCCTTGACCAGCATTCGGAGAGACAGCTACACGCTTTCCTTCGTCACCACAAGCCCGAAATTATAAGTCCCGCAACCGAAACGGAAGCGGGACCGATGTGGCTTGCCATCATAGGTAACGCGACTGTAGCCGGCGTGACAGCAACGACAAAGACGATTACTCACCCGTTGGGTGTGCTAACTGCCGGGCTAGCGACAGAGCTTTTCCCTGAAACTCGGAGAATCGGCATTCTGCACATAAGACCCACGTTTCACCCGGCTGGTGCCGATTAATCACATTGACCTTCTCTTGCGCGAGTATGAAGCCTTGCAGGAGCATCGCGCCAGATAGCGCCTATACGGCTCTGAGAGCGACGCTAAGCGCCTAAAGTGCCCCGGACGTACGATCACCCTACGGCGCGATAGAAGTGGTTAAAACAAGCACGTCAGGAGACGTCCTGACGGCGCTTCCTGGGCCAGATACCTAGATACCCTCTAGACGGCTCTGAGAGCGACTCTCAGAGCGCCCGGAATCCTCCGGCGTACGATCAGCCCAGGACGTTACAGCGTGGCGCCCTGAGTCCTACAGGCGGCATCTCCTGGGCATGAAAAAGGCGCAAGCCTGGTGAGCTGATGAAACCAGGCTTGCGCCGTGCAGCTCCGCTGATCCGATCAGATAGCTATCTGCGCGCATGGAGTGGACGCGCGGACAGCCCGGAAAAGCGGGCCACGTTTTAAGTGATCAGAAACCAGCAGGAGCAACTAGGCCGGTCCCGTTAATCACCGAAGGGTTATTCGCGTAGCGGTCGAAGGTGTAAGCGAAATACTCATAGACCACTAGCAGAACGCCGAGAGATGGCGCGTTCGGCTGCTCAGCCCTTATAAACTGCGGGCTATTCGGGTCTTCCCAAATATGGGCTTCTTCACTAGCCACGACCAGAATCGGGTCCTGGTTAGTGCCAACGCCGAGGTTAGTCGGAATGTTGGCCGTCACAACGACTTTAAGGCCGTTAGCGAGCACTGCGCGAACGCCATCACCATAAGCGTTAGTGATCTGCAATCCTTGCTGCTGCGGCGGAACGCCGGAATTCAGCGAGCCCAGCGTCGGCCACGTTGACGCAACGCCGGAGCACCACCAGTTAAAGCGCCGGTTGTGCATTACCACGGTGTCAACACGCGCTTGCGCCAAAAGCGCCTGCTCTAGCTTTGACTGTGCCTGATAGAGGAACGGATACGCCTCAACCTGCGTCGGCGAAGCAGACGTGTAAGTAATCGTCTGGCCAGTCGCAATAGCGCCAGTCGTCGCCGCATTGATTACGGTGCTTTCCAGCACCGTCGCGACTCGCTTTTGCAGGTCGCCCATCGTGACCTGTTCGATGCCCGTGCCACGCTGGATCGCTTGCAGAGAAACGTTCTGCTGGCCTGCCGCGGTGAGCACGTTAAGCTGCAAGTCAGTCTCAGCGATGCTCGTGGCGCTTACCGGGGTTAGCTGCGTAGCCTGTAGCGCCGCGCTACTCGCAGTCGTGATAGCTGACATATTGAGCGTCATGCCGTTAGGCGGCAGAATGTGCTTGTTCATCTGGTCAGCGAACGGGCGCATGTTCGCGACCGCTGGCGCGTAATAGTCCGTCAAATACTGCGGGACGACCAGGCCGACGCCGAATGCCGTAGTCGTGGCATCGCCGGCAGCTCTTTCCTGCCACGCGCCAGGGCGCTCGACTCGTTCCTCTGCCATATGCCGGGTAAGCCGGTCATTCGCCTGCACATCGTTAAAGATCGTGCCTCTGGCGACGTCCAGCAAGAATTGCCTGCCGTTCGGGTCGTTGCCCTCGTGGTAAGTCCGCTCATTACGGCTGACCGACAGCGTAGCTGTGCGGCCGGACATGCGAGACATGCGCTTACCCGCTGGCGTGAGATGCGTTTCACTGGACAGCTCGTCCGCGCGAGCGTCATCGGCGCGCGCAGCTTCGGCGCGTGTGAGCTTGCCCTCAAGCTGCTTTCGGTCCGCCGTGGCGGATTCGACAGTGGCAAGCAGACCATCACAGCGAATGTCTTCTGCCTCGGTGAGATTATCGCGCCGCTCCGCTTTCGCCTGGGCGATAATCGAATTAACCTCAGCGCGGGCAGACCGCTCGCGCTGCTTTGCCGACTCTAGGTCGGCATTAATGGAGCTGATAAGCTCGTGAATGTTCATTGCGTCTTTTCCTTAAAGACTCGAAGGAATAGAAAGACGCAGCACTATGACTGGTGCAGATAACCCGCTCTGAGAGGCGGGCAATCTTTGCGTTCCGCCGGTGTTTATCCGGCGCAGCTCTGTTCCGCTTTGACTGGCGGCTTGAGCTGTTATTGATTAGATCGCGCAAATGCGCGGGTTTCGTTTACCGCTCTGACTGGCGGCTTAACGGAAAGAAACCGGCCGGGATTGGCCATACCTTTAACTCGATGAAAGAGCTGTGGCAGGCTGGCATTAACCGAAGCTGGATCAACTAAGGCACCCCGGCCTAAGCTGATAGAAGAC
Organism: uncultured Actinomycetes bacterium; assembly: GCA_963813395.1. GTDB lineage: Bacteria > Actinomycetota > Actinomycetes > Streptosporangiales > Streptosporangiaceae > DASXKD01. The sequence goes on along the minus strand of CAWEYV010000019.1, from coordinate 321,770 downwards.
AATGGCGAAAGAATGCAATTCGAACAAAGGGCCTTCCGGTGACTCTGTTCGAATGGGCGACCGCCTGGCTTGCTTAGCCGCTAAATAGCGCTCTGACCTGCATAAACACGCGCAGGAAACTCAGGGTCTATAGAAAATTGGGTGGCGAGCCGCATCGCCTGTGTGTTGATTCCTAAAAATCGAACAGAAAGTAATCGTCATCATCCGCCATTAAAGGCGAGCATCGTGGCCAATATACATATCCGTAGGTGCCTGACTAGGTGCCTTATCACGCCACACTATCCGGCCACGATCGAAAGAATAGGCGTTCATTTCAATAGTTACAACATCGCCAATGATGACACGGACATTAGACTGGTACATCTTGCCTGATAGTTTCGCAAGTATCTCGTGTCCATTATGCAGTCTGACTCTGTAATGCCCGCCTCGCTCGGCACGCACTACCTCGCCTTGTACCTCGTAAGTGTCGCCTGCCATGTCAGTCGGCGTGTCGCTCGTCTATGTCGTCCATGTAAGCGCGACTGCCAGTCGGGTTATACTCGTTGCGTATCTCGCGCTCGCCTTGGGGTGATTAGGTAGTCGATACACCACGGGCACGACGGCCAAGGCTAATCGCCATCAGTCATATGATTACGGTGCTGTTGATAGTTCATCGGCTATGCACCACACACTTAGGCCGCGGTGTAGTTCCCTGCCAGAACTCCGGGCAAGTGCAAGCACCACAAAGCAAGTTAGCCATCAGTAATCACCGCACTCAAAGAGATAGTCGAGATTAGGAACGCGAGCCGGTGGCTCGCATCGAAAAGAGACAGAGCCCGGTCTTTTCCGTGGAGTATCAAGGTTGCTGGAGCGCAAGCGGAGGCAACCGCATTGCTTTTAAGTCGCAAGAGCAACCGGCGTCTTCCCGCTAGCGCTCACAGACGCCGACTGAATGACTAACGAGGGATAGCGCTGGGAACGCCTAGACCCAATGCCACTTACCGTAAGTTGATCATGCTGTGAGGCTGAGGCTGCCGAGGTTGGCGAGTTTGATGGTTGGCGGCCGGGGATAGCGGGTTTGCTGGTCGCTGGCTCGTTTGACCCGGTAGGAGTTGTGGCGCGCTCGCTTGATGACCCGGGGGTAGCCGCGGTGGCGGCGCTGGGGGTTGAGGGCTGGGGTGCGGGTGATGTCGGCCATGATCGCGGCGCGGAGGTCGTGGCGGTGCTCAGGGGGGAAAGGCGGCCGGGCCAACGGCCCGGCGCACGATGCGGACGGTGCGGGTGAATTTGACCCGGTCGGGATCGATGTCGGCTTCGGTGGCAGCCCGGCAGATCAGGGCGCTGATCGCGTAGTGGGTGAGCAGGTAACCGTAGATCTCTTGGCGGACCATGTCCGGGCTCTTGGAGCGCAGCACCTTCCCGGGCCCGCGCAGGTGGGTCTTGATCTGATCGTTGCCGGTCTCGTGTTCCCAGCGTTCGTGATAGGCCTGCGCCAGCAGCGCGGCGGGGGCCGCGGCCATCTCGGTGATCGTGGTGATCAGCGCGATCAGCTCACCAGTGCCGTCGCCGTCACGGTCAGGCACCTGATACTCGATGACCCGCACGTAACGGGCCGCGCTTTGGTCGAGGTCCGCACCGGCCCGGGCCGCCTGCAGGAGCCGCTGGCGCGCCGCGGCGCTGGCCCTGGGGTTGATCAGCACCGACCGGTAGGAGCCATCGGGCAGCAACTCCAGCACCGGCAGGGCCAGGTCCGCCTTCACCCGCCACAGCAGCGCCGCCCCAGAGCGAGCGGCCGCGCACCAGTCCTGCCAGCCATAGAAGTTGCGGTCGGCGATCAGCAGCCACTCTGGCTCCAGCCGGCGATACAGCGGCCGGGCCAGCGTCTGCTCCCCGCTGCCCTTGCCCGCGACGCCGCCGATCTCCGCGTGCACCACTGCGTGGGAGCCGCATTCGCTGATGGTCACCACCCGCACCTTCGGGAACGCCGGGCGCTCCCGCCCGCCCGGCGGGTACCCGAACGCCTCCGCGTTGCCCGGGGTGTCGGGGACATCCCACTCAAACCCATCGATGCTCATCAGCCGCCACGGCCCCACAAACGCGCCCCGGGTCAGCCGGTCGGCCACCGGCACCGCGACCTTCGCGAAGATGTCCCGCACCGGCTCAACGCCCAGCCGCTCCCGCGCCCGGGTGATCCCGCCCGAGGTCGGCGGCCCCCACCGGGCCTCCCAGCAGCCCCACGACCCCAGCGTGCCCGCCAGCCGGGCCGCGACCTCCTCATAGTCGTCCCCCGCGAACAGCGCCATGCCCATCGCGAAATACACCATCACCTGCGGCGGCAGCTTCCCATCCGACCGCCTCGCCTGCCGCCCCGCCGCCGCCACCGCGTCATCGATCACATCGCGCGGCACCGACGAGGCAAGAACCCCCAGCGAGACCAGGTCAGTCCACCGGCTGCCAGCAACCACTCCAGCATTCTGCGTCACAGGCCAAGATCATCCCGGCCAGCAACCCGGCAGGGGCAGCAACACCACACACAAACAAGATCAACTTACGGTAAGCGGCATTGCGCCTAGACCGGCTAGTGTTTGGGGTCATGCTGGGGTGTCCCCAGCGCTGTGCCGACGCCAACTACTGTAGTTTAGTGACTGCTGTCACATTCGCAGCTCAGGGCATGAAAAGGCCGCTGAGCGTGCCGAATATCTCATCTGCCCAGCGTCTTACCGTCTCATGGGAGACGCCAAGCTCTTTCGCAAGCTCGCGGAGCGAGTTCTCCTCAGCGTCCTGGCTTATGTAGATAGCCCGGAATGCGCGTGCCTTACCGTCATCTTGAGCCGCCAGGTATGGCTCTATGAGCGCTGCCAGTTGCTCGCGTATCAATGCGTCTGGGTCTTCCTCGCCCGGCCCGCTGTAATCTGGCGGCCGGTACTTCGGGTCATTCAAGGGCGTAGTTAGCTCGCCGGACTCAGGATCGTCTGACTCGAAATTGCGCAGTAGCTCAGTGCGGTAGGCGTGTATGTTCTTGCGCCGGCGCATCGTCCCAGTGCCCTCGCAGTAGTCGCACCGGATACCGGCAGTGGAGCCCTTGCCGTCGCATTCGGTGCAGTGATCCCCGGCGCTGCCGTACTTCCATCTGTCCGGCCCGGCGTCACGCGCGGACTCGCGCAGAGCATTGGACAAGCTCTCGCGAATGTAGTTGCCTGGCTTGAGCGAGACATCCTGGCCGTGGCGCATCTCGCGCCCGTGATGGACGACAGCCCACTCGCACGCTACCGATACCGCTTCCTTTAGCGTCTCCTGCCGTAGCTTCTTCGGGGCACCGCGAGCCCACTTGTCGCACGCGCCGAGGGCAGCATTCGCCTTGTCACCGAAGATGGCTCGCAGCACCTTGCGCGGATTCCACGCCATGCTGACCTTGCCCAGCTTGGCCGGTATGCTTGCGCCGTTGGTGCCGCAGATTTCGTCAACACGGGCAGAGTAGGTCGGGGTATTGAGCGACCCGTCGCCGCCGATGTGCCAGTCGTGGCGTCCCGTGTAGTCAGCGGCCATAGCCGCCGGCTCTGCGCCTTGCTGACTGAATAGTCGTCTCAATGCGCGACGCCTTGAGCACATCAAGCGCGATATTGCGCAGCTCGTCAATCCACGGATCGGCATCGTCGGCCGTGTCCCACACGATGACCGCCGCTTTCCAGAGAGCGCGCTTCGCTTCCCACTCGTCAGGGAAGCCTGCGGCGCAATCGTCGCGGTATTTCTCAACGATCGTCGCAAGGTAGCGAGCAACGTTCCTGATAGGCATTACGTCAGTCTGTCGGCAAACTCGCGTAGCTGTTTCACTAGCCCGGCATGGCCCTTGCCACGCTTACCACAGATCAGCTCGCGCCACTCTGTCGCTTGCTGTGCTGTCAAGTCTTCCGGCAGAGTCCCTTGCGTCGCGAGATAGCCGACAGAGGTTTGCATGTTTTGGATCATCGCGCGAATGTCGGCCAAGCCCTTGCTCTCGGTAGTGTCGCTGATCACTTCGCCATCGATGGTCCCGGCGGGTTTGCTGTCCTGTGGTGATGCACCTGATTCGCGCCGTAGCTCACGGCTCACAGTCGGCTGGCTCACCCCTACCGCTGCTGCGATCTCCCGTGTAGAGAGCTTGGCAGCGCGTAGGGGAGCAATCCACTGGCGGCGCTCCTTCTCTGGGAACGTCGCCAGGACTTCGCCAAACTCATCAACGATGTAAGCGAGGTAGTTCGGGTATCCGAGAGCTTCCCAGTCCTCGTTTTCTTTGGCGTCTTGTATGAGAGCCATCGTGTCGGAGACTGCCGCCAGGTAGGACCGCAATCCTGTCCTGATCAGGTCGGCGCGGTCTTGCGCATCCTTGCGCTTCTGGTCTGGTATCGCGACCTCGGCTGCTGCTGCCACTGGCGCTATCCTCCCTCGTCACTCTAGTCACACGGGACACTTGCGTACCATCGTAACGCTAGGGGCGTGACATCCCAGGAAACAACCGGCTGACCAGGCCAGACGAGCGCGCCAGGGGCGCGCTGGGCGAGCTGCCAGCCCCGGGCCTGTGTGCGGAGATGCAGGCGAGCTGGCTAGTCACAGCGTCGCTCTCAGAGACGCTGAGCGCCCGGCACCTTGAGACGGTGCCGGGCGCGCTGAGCTGCTGCTGGAGTACTAGTGGACCAGATCTTCCGCGCGCACGATTCTTTCCCGGTATTCGGCATCATCGCCCACCTCGCGCCACGACCCTGTAACAAGCCAGCGGTGAGCCTTCCCATCTTCTCGCGTCTCGCGGTCCACTGTGTATGTAGTGCCTATGCTCAAGAGCCATAGGCGGCGCTCAGCATCGCTAAGACGTTGCCAGCGCTGTCCTACTGTCTGGCCTGTCACGTTCCATTGCGGCGTACTGTCTGCCGTCTCTAGCGCGTCGCGTTCATCAAGTAGCGCAGTCTGGCGAGCCGTAAACTCGTGGCGATCAACGCGCCTGGCTGCCAATTCTGCTGCCAGTTCTATAAGCTCGTGCTCTATTTCCTCAGCACGAAGTCTGCGCGTCGCGTCGGTAATGCGCGTTTCTATAAGATCGTGTTCGTGGGCTTGGATATCTTTGGTAACGACGTCTTCAAGTATCTCATATGGGACATGTGGCAGGAAGCAAGGCTGTGGCGCTTCTGCGCGCTTCAATTCGTTACGGCACCGACCGTAAACCCGATCGTACTTTTTATCGCGCCAGCGGTAAATTTTACTCCCGCACCGTCCACAGAATATGAGATCAAGTGTTATTGCGTCACGGCCTAGCGTGCGGACGTACTGATTACGCTTGCGCGCGTCTAGTGCTGCCTGTAGCTGATTCCACTCAGCGGGAGAGATGATGCCATCCATTAGCGCCGGCTTCCGCAATATCCGGCGAAGCGTTAGCGCTTTCCATAGCGTGCCGTCGGCAGATAGAACGCCACGCCGGTTAAAGTCTGCAACTACTGCGTTAGCAGATTCGCCAGCGATTGCCCTTCTGGCGGCTTCCCTGACTACTTTGGCTGTTTCTTTTTCGTCCGGCGTGAGTTTCCAGCCTTTACAGTCTTTCCCCTCCGGGCACTTGCCTAGCTCGTGACAGATGCAGATAGCGCGGAAACCGTAAAGCGCGCGGCCACCACGCCAGCGACCTTCCCGTGCTAGCTTCGCCTGAGTGTTTTTCATTCGCGCTGAACCGGCCAGCGATTCGCCCTCGGACTGCCACGCGGTGATGAATCCCATAAGCAGCCCTGCATGCTGCGTGACATCGCCTAGGCCCTCAGTTGCGCTATAGAGCTTTTTATCGTTCTGTTGGCACCAGAATACAATGCCCATAAAGTCACGCGCTCGGCGCACTAGCCGGTCTTGCCGCCAGTAGACGAGGCAATCGTATTCGTGCGGCTGATCGAGCCATACCTTGATCTCTTTGCGCTTCTCGGGCGGAACGTGAAAGGCAGATGTGGCCTTATCCTCAGCGAAGCCCACGAGGACCATGCCCTGCTGATCGATGTAGTGTTCGATTATCTCGCGCTGACGAGGTATGCTCGTGCTGGCTGGGTCAGCCGTCTTGCTGAGCCGGATGATCCCTAGCGCTCTGGTCTTCGGCATGTTCATGATCATAGCTTACTAGTGGTACCTTCGGCCACCCCGTGGATGTTACCGGCCGGTCAGGCTGCTGGCTCGATGATGACTTTCAGGCCGCTGCGGTCGGCCGCGACACCGAACGCTTTCTGCGCGCTGCCCAGATCCAGCCGGTGCGTCACCAGCGTGCTCACGTCAACGCGCCTGGCGGCTACCAGGCTGATCGCCCTTGGGTAGACATCGTTCATCCGCCGGGCCATTGCGATCGTGAGGCCTTTGCGCCGCGCCGTGGAGGCACGGAACGCGATCCGGTCGCCGGCCGGGATCCCGCCGAGCACGACCCGCCCGCCGGGACGGGCCGCTGCCATCGCCAGGCCCACCGCCGCCTCGGTGCCCGCCATCTCGAACACCACGTCTGCACCCTCTCCGGCGACCTCACGGACGTCGCGGGGAACAGCGACATCTACCGGGTCGAGACAGGCGTCGGCGCCGTAGCGTGCGGCCGCGGCCCGGCGGTGGGCCAGCGGTTCGACCGCCGCGACGCGGCCCGCGCCGGCCCCGCGCAGCACCTGGATGAGCAGCAGCCCGATCGGGCCGCAGCCAACCACCATGACCGAGGCGCCGAGCCGGACGTGCCCGAGATCGAGGGCGTGGATGGCGACGCCCAGCGGCTCGAGAGCCGCGCCGTCCGCGTCCGCGAGGGCATCGGGGAGCGGGTGCAGCAGATGCGACGGCCAGGCAAGAAACTCGCGCATGGCCCCGTCCTGGTCGCCGTGCCCGGCGAACCGGATGCGCAGGCACAGGTTCCGGTAGCCGTCCCGGCAGGGACGGCAGCTCCCGCACCAGATGGCCGGGTCGATGGCTACCCGCCTGCCCCGGTCCGGGCCGTCCTCGATCACGCCGGCGGCCTCGTGGCCGAGCACGAGCGGGCGCGCCAGCCTGGCATCGCCGATTCCCGCCTCGCCCCACCAGTGGAGGTCGGAGCCACAGATCCCCACCGCGGTCACCTTGACCAGGCTCTCACCTGGTCCTGGCTCGGGGGCTGGCTCGTCGGCCAGCCTCAGGTCACCGACCGCGTGCAGCCGGGCCACCCTCATGGCTGCCCGCCCTCCGGCTCGCCGGGCCCGGCAGGCCCGGACTGGTTCCGCCCGGCCGCAGCGTTCACTCTCGTCCCCTCATCAGCCCTGGACAACGCCCCCACCACCGCTGACCAGCGTACGGGCGGGTGCGATGGCGGGCCGCCCAGGGGCTATCTGCGCATGAGAGCGCCCCGCGGAGGAGCCGCCTACCGCGGGGCGCTGGTCATGGGGCAAGGCGCCTGGGCGCCGGCCTGGATGTCTGCCAGGCGGACGCCTCACCGGCCGGTGCGGGCGCTGGACAGGCTGGGCAGCATGGCCGTGCCCTTGCCTGGGCCATTCGCCGATGAGCTGATCAGCGACAGCCCGATCTGGACCAGGGCCCAGCCGGTCCGGTGCCGGATCGACCGGTCCCGGTCGTGGTGGGTCGCGGCGGCCCGGTGCCGGACGGCCTGGTGCCGGGCGGCGGCTGCCTTGCGGAGATCGCCGGTGTGCTGCTTCGCCAGCCGCTCAAGCTCGTACGGGTTCATGTCCAGGTCCTTTCGTGATGGCAGGTTCTCGTGGCGGGCCGAGCGCGGCGCCCGGTCAGTTAGCAGGTGGCGGAGTCTCCGGAGTATTGACGGCCGGCAGGGCGGAAAATGAGCGGGCCGGCCCGGAATCGGTAGCCGACGCCCTGGTGATCCGGATGTCGCCGCTGACGGCGCGGCACACAACTTCGAGCGGGACGTCATCGCTCGCCGCGGTCTCGTCAAGCTGGCTGGTCGCCGAGCCGGTGACGGTGGCCAGGTCCAGGTAGACGCCGACGCCCGCGGCGACGCCGACGACGATGTCACCGGAGACCGTCTGCACGTCGGCGCGGCCAGCCGCGACGCTGCTGAGCCGGACGTCGCCGCTGGAAGTCACCACGGCCACCGAGGTGGCCGTGCTGCCGATGTTCACATCTCCGCTCGCGGTGCGCACCCTGACCTCGCCACCGGCCCGGGCCAGCCGGATGTCGCCTCCGGCGGTACGCAGGTCGGCACCCGCCCCGGCTTCCTCCAGCCGGACGTCTCCCGAGGCGGTCTGGATCTCGGCGTGGCCGGTGATGATCGCGGCCATGACGTCGCCGCTGGCCGTGTGCGCATCCAGTTCCGCCATCTCGCCGGTGCAGGAGAGATCGGCGGACGCGGAGCGCACCATGCAGCGTGAGCCGGCCGGCAGGGTGACCGACAGGTTGAGCCCGGTGTGACCGCGCCACAGGCCGGACCGGCGCGGCCCGACGATCTCGAGCCGCCCGTCGTCGAAGCTGACCTGGACGTCCGGGACCGGCCGTTCGCTGCGGCCGGACCAGGATGCCGCGAGCTCGACGGTCGTGACATCGGTCGGCTGCGCGGTCAGCACCACGCGGCCGGCGGCCAGGTCGATGAAGGCGTCGATCGGTTCGGAACCAGGGAATTCCCAGTGAGCCATGGTCGTGTCCGTTTCATCCGAAGGGTTACGGGATGTGCCTCAGCCTCGGGCGAAGCCGGTGAAGCGCGAGCCGATCCCCGGGCCCCGCTGGGTCCGGGAGGGACCGCCGCCCGGCGCGTCCAGCGCCCGGGAGATGGCGCGGACCAGCCAGGCATTGACCGACAGGCCCGCGGCGGCGGCCGCAACGTCGACCTTGGCCTTCAGCGGCCCGGACAGGCGGAGGGTGATCCTGGTCATGTCATCGGAGACATCACCGGGTTCCGGCCCGGCGGGCGCTTCCTCCTGCTCGCCGGGCGGCGTGGTGACGACGAACTCTGGCTCGCCGCCGGAGAGCCGCACGTCGATAGCAGCACCATCCAGCTGGGTGGTGATCTCTGCGGCGGCGGCGGAGAGCACCTCGAGCAGCGTCAGCCGGACGGAGGACTCCAGCGCGTCGGCCAGCATCTCGGCCGTCCGGGCGAAGTCCTCGCCACCGAACTTGGTGACCGAGGCGACCTCCCGGCGCAGCATCTCGGTGTACTCGTTGAGGTCCATGACGTCATGATGACGCCAAAACTGACGTCTGTCAAGCGTCATCTAGCGTCATAAGCGACATCGGAGAGCAGTCAGCATGACATCAGTCCAGGTCAAAGATGACATCACCACGAGCCGCAACGGAGCTCCCTGCGGTACTTTTCACGCTGGCCGTGGCCACAAATAACCACAAAACGGGCATTGAGCCCTCAGTGGACGTGAAAAGTGGGTCAGCAAGATCACCGCGGCGGCGGGAAGGCCCCCGGTAGCGGGCCGGGTCAGCCCATAGCGGGACTGCCGGGTCCGGGCAGCGGGCCGTGATCCGGGCAGCGGGCCGTGATCCGGCTAGCGGGCCGTGATCCGGCAGCGGGCCGTGATCCGGCTAGCGGGCCGTGATCCGGCTAGCGGGCGGTGAGCTCGGCGGCGACTAGCTCGGCGACCTGGGCGGTGTTGAGCGCGGCGCCCTTGCGCAGGTTGTCACCGCACACGAACAGCTCGACGGCGTGCGGATCGTCCAGCGAGGCCCGGACCCGGCCGACCCAGGTCGGGTCGGTGCCCACGACGTCCGCCGGGGTCGGGAACTCGCCCCGCTCCGGATCGTCGTTGAGCACCACACCGGGCGCAGCGTCGAGCGCCCGCTGCGCGTCCTCCCTGGTCACCTCGTTCTCGAAGGTCGCATGGACGGCGACCGAGTGAGTGGTCACCACCGGCACCCTGACGCACGTCGCGTGCACCTTGAGGTTGGGCAGCCCGAGGATCTTCCGCGACTCGTTGCGGACCTTCAGCTCCTCGGACGACCAGCCATCGTCCTTGAGCGAGCCCGCCCACGGCACCACGTTGAGCGCGAGCGGAGCGGGGAAGGGGCCGAGATCCCCGACCGCGGCCCGCAGGTCACCGGCTCGCTGGCCCAGCACCCGGGAGCCCGCGACCTTGTCGAGCTGGGCGTAGAGGGTGTCGATGCCAGCCTGGCCCGCACCGGACGCCGCCTGGTAGGACGACACCACCATCTCGCGCAGCCCGAACACCCGGTGCAGCGCCGCCATCGCGACGATCAGCGAGAGCGTGGTGCAGTTCGGGTTGGCGATGATGCCCTTGGGCCGTTTCGCCACCTGCCCGGCGTTGACCTCAGGCACCACGAGCGGCACGTCGGGATCCATGCGGAACGCGCCCGAGTTGTCCACCACCACGGCGCCGCGGGCCGCCGCGACCGGAGCCCACCTCGCGGACACCTCGTCCGGCACGTCGAACATGGCCACGTCCACGCCGTCAAAGACGTCTTCGTCCAGCGCGACGACCTCGGTCTGGACGCCCCGGACCCGCAGCCGGCGTCCCGCCGACCGGGGCGAGGCGATCAAGCGGATGTCGCCCCACACGTTGTCCCTGGTGGAGAGCAGGTCCAGCATCACGGTCCCGACCGCGCCGGTAGCGCCCACCACGGCCAGGGTCGGCGGCGCGGTCACCGGGTCACCAGCGCGGGGTGCGTACTGCATGCCAACCGATCGGCGCGCCGCGGCCTCACCGGCCCGTCCCCCCGTACACGACGGCCTCCACCTCGCTGGTGTCCAAGTTGAAGGCACTATGCGCGGCGGTCACCGCGGCGTCCACGTCGTTCTGGTCCACCACGATCGAGATCCTGATCTCCGAGGTGGAGATCATCTCGATGTTCACCCCGGCTCCGGCCACCGCGCCGAAGAACGTGGCGGTCACCCCCGGGTGGGATTTCATCCCCGCCCCGACCAGGGACACCTTGCCGATCCGGTCGTCGTAGAGCAGGGTCTCGAACTTGATCTCCGGCTGCACCGCGCGGAGCGCGGCCAGCGCCGCCTCCCCGTCGGCGCGGGGGAGGGTGAACGAGATGTCGGTGAGCCCGGTGGTGGCGGCGGAGATGTTCTGCACGATCATGTCGATGTTGATGCCGGCGTCCGCGATCGCCTGGAAGATCTTCGCGGCCTGGCCCACGACGTCGGGCACCCCCGCGACGGTGACTTTGGCCTCGCTCCGGTCGTGCGCGACGCCAGAGATGATCGCCTGTTCCATGCCGGCCTCCTGTTTCGTTCCGCGCGGTTCGTCGCTCACCCAGGTCCCCTCCCTGTTGCTGAACGACGATCTGACGTGGATCGGCATGCCGTACCGCCGGGCGTACTCCACACAGCGCAACTGCAGGACCTTGGCCCCCGACGCGGCCATCTCCAGCATCTCCTCGTAGCTGATCGCTGGGATCCGCCGGGCCGCCGGCACGATCCGCGGGTCGGCGGTGAAGACGCCGTCCACGTCGGTATAGATCTCGCAGACGTCGGCCTTCAGCGCCGCGGCCAGGGCAACCGCCGTGATGTCCGTCCCGCCCCGGCCGAGCGTGGTGATGTCCTTGCCGGTGGCCGAGACGCCCTGGAAGCCGGCCACGATCGGGATCGCCCCGTCGGCCAGCGCCCCGGAGATACGGCCCGGGGTCACATCAATGATCTTGGCCTTGCCGTGCACGTCGTCGGTGATCACGCCCGCCTGGGACCCGGTGAACGAGCGCGCCGACAGGCCCAGGTTGGCGATCGCCATGGCCAGCAGCGCCATCGAGATCCGCTCACCCGAGGTCAGCAGCATGTCCAGCTCGCGGGCTGGCGGCAGCGGGCTGACCTGTTTGGCGAGGTCATGCAGTTCATCGGTGGTGTCACCCATCGCGGAAACGACGACGACCACCGAATGGCCGGCCTTGTGGGTGACGACGATGCGCTGCGCCACCCGCTTGATGCCGTCGGCGTTGGCGACCGACGATCCACCGTACTTCTGCACGACGAGCGCCATCGTGCGCCGCTCCTCCCGTTGGGGCCCTCGGCGGGGTCGAGTGTACCCAGCCACCCGGGGCGCACCGGCCGATTATTTGCTGGGAATCAGCTGGGGGTGACCTCTTCGGCCACGTCGAGCAGTGCGTGCGCGACGATCGAGTGCAGCGCGCGCAGCGCGGCGCCCCCGTGCGTCCCCCAGTGGTTGACGTAGGAGTACTGCCACCACCACAGCGCTTCCAGTGACCTGCCCGCCTCGTAGTGCTGGAGCCCGTGGATCAGGTCGGCGGCTACCGCCGCAAGGTCGTCGGACAGACGGAACGCGGTCGGCCGCGTATCCGCATACGGATCGAACAGCTCGGCGTACTCGTCGCAGGCGCTCAGCCGGGCGGCGAGCCCAGCACGGAGCTGGTCCAGGTCGGGGTCGGCGCCGACATCGGGCTCCCAGTTACCCGGCGGGATCACGTCCTTGCTGGCGCCCAGCTGGGCGCCGGCCAGCAGGATCTGGGACACCTCGAGGAGCAGCAGCGGCACGACCTCGTCGCCGCCCTGCCCGTTGGCGAGCGCGCCCACCCCGTCAAGAAAGTCCCGCGCCTGTGCGGCAACCCGTTCGGCGAGGGGGTGCCAGCCTTCTCCCGGTCCCTCTTCGCGCAGCCCGCGGGCCGGTGCTCTAGACATCAAGCAGCCTCCGTCCTTCGAACGCACGGCCAAGGGTGACCTCGTCCGCGTACTCCAGGTCCCCCCCGACCGGGAGCCCGCTGGCCGGCCTGGTGACGCGCACCCCCAGCGGCTTCACCAGGCGGGCCAGGTAGGTGGCAGTGGCCTCGCCTTCCAGGTTCGGATCGGTCGCGAGTATCACCTCGGTGATGCCGCCGTCTGCGAGCCGCGCCATGAGTTCCCTGGTCCTCAGATCCTCCGGGCCGATCCCGTCGATCGGGCTGATCGCGCCGCCGAGGACATGGTAGCGACCGCGAAACTCGCGGATCTTCTCGATGACCGCCACGTCTTTCGGCTCCTCGACCACGCAGATCACCGACGGATCCCGCCGCGGGTCGCGGCAGATCCGGCACTGATCCTCCTCGGCCACGTTCCCGCATATCTGGCAGAACCGGACCTTCTCGGTCACCTCCACCAAGACGGCAGCGAGCCGCCGCACGTCCACGGGATCGGCGCCGAGCAGGTAGAACGCGATCCGCTGGGCACCCTTCGGCCCCACGCCGGGCAGCCGCCCAAGCTCGTCGATGAGGCTCTGCACCACTCCCTCGTACACGTCAGCCCTCATCCTCCCGGCGCCAAGCGGGCTGGCCGGCCTGCGGCACGCGAGCAGGCCGGCTCCGCCAGCCGGACGTGATCATGTGCCTGGCAGTTCTGGCTGCCCGCCCGGGTCGTCGTGCGCACCGCCGCCGAAGAAGTCCGACAGGCCAGGTATCTCGGGCACCCCAGGCTGGCCCGGCCCGCCGCCCAGGCCGCCCGCCAGCGGGCCCATCTTCTCCTGCTGGAGGTCAGCGACCGCGCTGTAGGCGTTACGCACCGCCGCCAGTACCAGGTCGGCAACGGTCTGCGCGGTGTCCTCTGGATCCGAAGGGTCGATCGCCGCCGCACTGATGGTGAGATCAACCAGTTCGCCCTGGCCATTGACCCGGGCCTTGACCAGCCCGCCGCCCGAGGTGCCCTCCACCTGGGTGTCGGCCAGTTCCTGTTGCGCGCTCATGAGATGGTCCTGCATCTGCTGCGCCGCGGCGAGCAGTTGCTGCAGGTCCATCCCTCCCTCTGCGTCCACTATGTCCTCACTTGGTCTGGTCTGCCGGCGGCGCGCCCGCGCGCCGCCGTGGCAGTGCGGATCCCGCCGGGCCGGCCGGCTCCCCGGCATGGGTCGCCTGCTGTTTTGAGCCTACGGCCTTACCATCTCCGCGTTCACCACGCCCCGCAGGCGTATGCCCCGCCGGGTCCGGTCAGGGTTCTTCTATTTCCTCGATGACCCGGCCGCCCAGCTGGCGCTCGATGAGCTCCATACCGGTCACGGCCCCCGCGTCCCCGGCGGGCCCGGCATCGTCGGGCCACTCCTCGGACGCGGCGGGCCTGGGTTTCGCCGCACCGCGCCGGGACGAAACCCTGCTCTTGGGGTTGCCGGGTTTGGGGGGGTCTGCCTGCGCCGAGTCCGTTGCCTGGTCCGGAGCGTCACCCCGCCCGGTTGAGCCGCCCGGCCCCGCTGAGCTGCCCGGCCCCGCTGAGCTGCCCGGCCTCGTTGAGCTGCCCGGCGCACCCACGGCCGGCCCGGGCCGCCCGCGCTATCCCGCGGGGCATCCGCGTCACGAGTGGTTCCGCCGCCGGAGCGTGCGGCTCCCTGCGCCTGGGCGGACCGGCCAGGCCCGCCCGAGCCGCCGCCGACAACCCCGCGCACCCGTACCTTCAGGCCGAGCATCGTGCTGAGAACCTCGGTCAGCACCTGGTCGTGACCGCTGGTGGTGAACCCTTTCGCTTCGCCCTCCCTGGGGAAGGCGATCGTCAGAACGCCACCCTCCAGCGACTCGACAGCGGCCGGGGACAGGAGCAGCCAGGCAACCTTGCGTTCCCGCCGGACCGCGTCGAGGATGTCTGGCCAGCGCTGGCGCAGGGCGTCCGCATCGATGGCACCGCCCCGGACCGGTGCGGCTGTATGAGCAGGCATTACGCTCGCTGCCGCCGGCTCGGCCGCCGACGCTGCCCCGGCAGCGGAGTCCTCCTGGCCAGCTGGCCGCCCTCGCGAGGCGGGACGCTCTGCCGGGCCAGCCGGGCGGTCCTTGGACGGGGCTGGCCGGTCTGCGGGCACCGGGCGCTCGCCGGACGCGGAACTCCGTTCGGCAGCGGCCGGCTGCTCCTGGGCGGCGGCCGGCCGGGGCGGCACCGCGGCCGCCCGGCTTGCCGAGGCCGCCGGCCCTTCGGCGGGCATCCCTTCGAGGCGCCGTTCCAGCCGTTCCAGCCTGGTCAGCAGTGCCTTCTCGCTGGTGCTCGCGCCGGGCAGGAGTACCTGGGCGCACATCAGTTCCAGCAGCAGCCGCGGCGAGGTGGTGCCGCGCATCTGGATGAGCCCCTCACTGAGAATCTCCGCCGACCGGGCGAGTTCGGCCTGGCCGAAGCGCCCGGCCTGGTCGGCCATCTTCTCCAGCCGGTCAGCGGGCGCGTCGAGCAGGCCGGTCTGCCCAGCACCGGGAACGGCCGACAGGATGATCAGGTCGCGCAGCCGGTCCAGCAGGTCGGCCGCGAACCGGCGCGGATCATGCCCGCCCTGCACCACCCGGTCCACGGTGCCGAACGCGGCCGCTCCGTCCCCGGCGGCGAGCGCGTCCACGATCTCGTCCAGCAGGCTGTCGTCGGTGTACCCCAGCAGGGCCACGGTGCGCTCGTAGGTGAGCCCCTCCTCGTCGGCCCCCGCGAGGAGCTGGTCAAGCACGGACAGCGAGTCACGTACCGAGCCAGCGCCTGCCCGGACCACCAGTGGCAGCATCTGCGGCTGGTAGCTGACTCCCTCGGCGGCCAGGATCTCCTCCAGGAGGGAGCGCAGCACGGCGGGCGGGACCAGCCGGAACGGGTAGTGGTGGGTGCGCGACCTGATGGTCGGGATGACCTTCTCCGGCTCGGTGGTCGCGAACACGAACTTCAGGTGCGGCGGCGGTTCCTCGACCAGCTTGAGGAGGGCGTTGAATCCCTCCCTGGTCACCATGTGCGCCTCATCGATGATGTAGATCTTGAACCGCCCGGAGACCGGCGCGTAGAAGGCCCGTTCACGCAGGTCCCTGGCATCGTCAACGCCGCCGTGCGACGCCGCGTCGATCTCGATCACATCGATGCTGCCGGGGCCGGACGGCGCCAGCGCGACGCAGGACTCGCATACCCCGCATGGGTCCGGCGTAGGGCCTTGAACGCAGTTGAGGGACCGGGCCAGGATCCTGGCACTCGATGTCTTGCCACAGCCCCGGGGCCCGCTGAACAGGTAGGCGTGGTGGATGCGGTCGTTGCGCAGCGCTTGGCGAAGCGGTTCTGTGACGTGTTCCTGGCCTCGGACCTCGGCGAAGGTGGCCGGTCTGTACCGGCGGTAGAGGGCGAGCTGGGCAGCGGCCGGAGGGGCGCCGGGGCTGGCCGGACTCTGCGGGGCGGTATCGGGCGCGTCGCCTGCCATGATGTGATCCTCGCCAGGACGGGAAGGGACCCCCCGCACACCCGCCAGAGCTCGCGTACCCTTGCTGCCTTCCGGCCCTGGGGGAGTTGGCGAGATAAGCGCCGTGCGAGGGGTCTGGATCAGTTTAGCGGCGGGTACCGTCAGGACGTGCCAGGTCCCGGCTTAGGACCGGTAACCGGCAAGCCCAGGCACCGGTAAGCTGACCCGCGGAGGATTCGCCTAGTGGCCTAGGGCGCACGCTTGGAAAGCGTGTTGGGGGCAACCCCTCAGGAGTTCGAATCTCCTATCCTCCGCCACCTCTGACCAGGCAATACGCCAGGCCGATCATGCGTTCAGCTTGGGCCTGCAAGGCTGCGTAGTCTCATTTGTAGTCTCATTTATCTACGCATATTGGTATAAATCGCCCAAAGCCGCCCTTACAGTCATATAGCTGGTGCAAGCGCATGCTTTTGGGTGCTGTTGCGGTTGTGGCCGCCCACTGGACATCACGATGGGTGAGCATCTCCGCAGCGATAGCGCCGGGTGCTCAACGTATAACGCCGAGTCTGTACGCCTGGCAGTGTCGAGGGCGCAGATGGGCTTGGAGCACATATCAGTCAACTCTGCGTGCCAAGACCGCCGTATCCGGGTCGGCGGAGGCGCTGACGACGGCGATGGCGTGCGTGCTGGCGTCGGTGTCCTCCGGCTGCTGGCGGTCGGGATGGTTTATGGCCGTGCCGGCTGGTGCGCCTGGTGCCCGGCGGCGCGCCGGACCGCGGCCGCGATGAGGCTGAAGATGGTGTCTGCTTCCGGTTCGTTGCGCGGCCCAGAGCATGACCCGGTTGCGGGGGGCGAGCCCGGCTAGGGCGACGGGATGAACTTCGGCCCATCCTGCCGTGACCGCGGCCTCGGCGAGCGCGGGGGCCAGGACGATGTGCAGGCTGCCGTCCCAGGGGTGGAAATGGCCGATCTCCCGGTTGCCGAGGGATGCCCTGTCCGGACGGACGGGGCAATTGGGTAGGGTGGGTTAATCGGAGGATCTCTTCCACTTCTCTGATATCAGGACTCATACGGCCGGCGGGCGTCTGAGCAGGAGGAGCATCATGGCAGCAGAGGCAGGCCGGGCTGCGCAGGCCGGCACCGATGTGGCGGCGCTGGTGCGGGACGGGGTCCTGACGGGCCGCTGGGTGCTGGATCCGCGGGCCTCCCGCGTGGAGTTCCGCGTTAGGCACTTCTGGGGGACGGTCACCGTGCGCGGCTGGTTCGAGCGATTCGAAGGCGAGGGCGCTGTGGGACCGGACGGGAAGGTCGCCGGGCAGCTGGTTATGGACGCCGCGTCGCTGAACACCAAGAACAAGCAGCGTGACCGGCATCTGCGCTCCGCCGATTTCTTCGACGCGGCTGACCATCCCCAGGCGGTGGTGACGGTGAGCCGGGCGGAGCTCACCCACGGCGTTCAGCTGGCGGCCGAAGGCGAGCTTGAGGCCGCGGGCTTGCGTGAACCAGTCAGCTTCACCGGCGAAGTCGTGGGCGCCAGCGCGGACGCGGTAACGGTGCAGGCCGAGGTCACTGTCGACAGGAGCCGGTTCGGGATGACGTGGAGCCCGTTGCGGATGACTTCCATGCAGGCGACTGGATCGGTGACCGCCCGGTTCACCCGGGCGAGCGCCGGGAGCCCTCCGGCGGCCTGCCCAGCGTAAACGGGCTGGCTGCGCAATCAGGTCAGTAGCCGCAGCGGCCGTCCGGGCCAGGCTGGTGCAGGCGCAGCAGGGCCCGGTAGATGGCGTCAGGGGTGGGTGGCGCCGGTAGCGGCTCGGCGCTGGTGGCGCTGAAGGCCTGGACCATGTAGGCGGCGAACCGCCGCCAGGTCCCGGGGGCAGCGCTGGCGGTGCCGACGATCACGCCGGCGTTGGCCAGCAGAAGTATGACCAGGTCTTCGGGCACGAAGTCGGCGCGCAGCTTCCCCGCGGACTGGGCGCGGCGGACCAGTTCGGTGAAGCCGTGGTAGGCGCGGTCGCGTTCGGCCTGGAATTGCCTGGCCATCGGGAATGTCATGGTCAGCACGCCCGCGAACCCCCGGTCAGCGGCCTGCATCGCGCAGACCTGCCCGATGTAGGAGCAGAACCCGGCCCACGGGTCAGGGTCGGCGAGCGCCTGGGTGACCGCGTCGGCGTAGGCGGCTATCTTGGCTTCGAACGCGCCCGCGAGCAGATCGGCCCGGGTGGGGAAGCGCCGGTACAGGGTGGCCACGCCGACCCCCGCGTGGCGGGCGATGTCCCCGACCGGTACGTCCAGGCCCCGTTGCGCGAACACTTCCTGGGCCGCAGTGACGATGCGCTCACGGTTGCGCTGTGCGTCGGCCCGCAGCGCCGGCCGGGCCGGCTCCGGCAGTGCTGGCTCCGGCAGTGCTGGCCCGGATGGCTGTGGCTCGTCCGCAGCGGCACGCCTGGCTGTGGAAGGCACCACATCAGGCTATCAACCGGAATAGATCCTCCGGATTGAGTGCTAGGGTTGGGCACCAACCGGAGAAGAGCCTCCAGTTATCGCACGGCCGGCCCTCGGCAAGCTCGCGGTCACCATCGGCTGACCGGGCGCCTGCGGACAGGCCGCGTACTACCAGGAAGGACATGCCATGCGCAGCGCACTTCTGCTCGGCGCCCGGGTGGTCGTCGGCGGGTACCTGGCGGTTCATGGCGCGCAGAAGCTGTTCGGCGCCTTCGGCGGCCCCGGGCTGGATAAGGCGGCGGCCGGCTTCGAACGGATCGGGCTGGCACCCGGCAAGCAGATGGCCACCCTGGCCGGGGCAACCGAGCTCGGCGGCGGCCTGCTCACCGCTGCTGGCATCGCCGACCCCGCCGGGCCGCTGGCGATCATCGGGGCAATGACCGTCGCCTCCGCCACTCACCGGGCGAACGGCCCGCTGGCCGCCAAGGGCGGGTTCGAGCTGCCGCTGACCAACCTGGCCGCGGCAGCCGCTCTCGCCGCCGCCGGACCGGGCCGGCTGAAGATCGGCCCGCCGCTGCCCCGGCCGCTCACCACCGTGGCCGCCGCCATCGGCGGGCTCATGGCGGCAGGCTCGCTAGCCAAAATGGCAAGCGCAGCGCGCGCCGCCCGTGCCGCCCAGGCCAGCTCGCCGGTTGCGGAGCCCTCCGCGGCTGCCCAGTCCTCCCCAGCCGCCAGAGACGGCACCGCCAGGGCCGGGCCTTGATTTACTGGCGGACACCCCGGCCCCGATTCGCCAACGCGTTGAAGACAGCTAACAAGCTGGTCGGGCCGCTGCCGCGATCCGGGCTGTACCCGCTGCTTCAGCCGGCGGCTGATGCTGCTTCGACTACACCGGCGCCAGAAGCGGGCGCCGTTACACCTTCCCCAATCGGCTACTTCCCGTGGGACGGCGGCGGCGTGCTGGCCTTCAGCAGCCGGTCTCCGGCGTGGCTTACACCTTGGCGGCGTCCTGGGGGGTGTCGGGTGCGTTCCCGCGTGGCGTTGCGTCGTCGGCGGCCAGGTAGGCGTGGCCCCGCAGGGGCAGGTCTTTGAGGAACCAGGTGAAGGCGAAGGCCAGCAGGGCGATGGGTGCGCCGATCAGGAAGACGGCGTGGAGTGAGTCGCTGAACGCCAGCACGTAGCCGTGGTGGATGGCGGGCGGCAGCGCGTCGAGCTGGGCGGGGCTGGCGGAGATGTTGCTGCCGTGAACGGCCCGCAGTGCGGAGGGGGGAAGGTATTTCGGCAGGTTGGCGGCGAGGCGGTTGTTGAAGATCGCGCCGAAGACGGCGACGCCGAACGCGCCGCCGATTGAGCGGAAGAACGTGGAGGAGGAGGTTGCTGTGCCGAGCTGGCTTTGGGGGACGGCGTTTTGCACGGCGACGACGAGGACCTGCATGACGCAGCCGATGCCCAGGCCGAGGACGACCATGTAAATCGATGAGATGACCAGGGGGGTCGACGGCGTCAGGAGCGAGAACAGGAAAAGCCCGATGGACATCACCGCGGTGCCGATGACCGGGAAGATCTTGTATCTGCCCCATTTGGTCACCAGCCGCCCGCTGATCGTGAACGTGACGAGCATCCCGGCGACCAGCGGCAGCAGTTGCAGCCCCGAGCTCGTTGGCGTAGCGGAGTGAACGGTCTGGAGGTAGAGCGGGATGTAGATGATCGCGCCGAACATCACGAAGCCGACGAGGAACCCGATCGAGTTCGACACAGTGAACACTGAGTTCCGGAACAGCCCGAGCGGAATGACCGGCTCGGCGGCGCGCACCTCTGCCCAGCAGAACAGGGCAACGCATACGACCGCGGCCACCGCGAGCGAGATGATCGGCGCAGAACCCCAGGCATAGGTCGTGCCACCCCATGTCGTCATCAGGATGATCACGGTGACCCCAGCGCCCAGGAGCGCAGTTCCGAGATAGTCGATGGCGTGATGGGCGCGGTGGCGCGGCAGGTGGAGCACCACCGCGATGACGGCGAGCGCGACGGCGCCGATCGGCAGGTTGATGTAGAAGACCCACCGCCAGCTCAGGTGCTGGGTGATGAAGCCCCCGGCGAGGGGGCCGATGACACTGGAGAGGCCGAAGACCGCGCCGAAATAACCCATATAGCGGCCACGCTGGCGAGGGCTGACGATGTCGCCGAGGATCGCCTGGGCGCCGACCATCAGCCCGCCGGCGCCGACTCCCTGCAGCGCCCGGAATCCGATCAGCTGGGCCATGCTTTGCGACAGCCCGGACAGCGCCGACCCGATGAGGAAGATCACGATCGCAGCTTGGAAGAGCTTCTTCCGGCCGTAGAGGTCACCGAGCTTGCCCCACAGCGGGGTCGAGATCGTCGCGGTGAGAATGTAGGCGGTCACCACCCAGGACAGGTGGTTCAGGCCATGCAGATCGCCCGCGATCGTCGGCAGTGCCGTGGCGACGATCGTCTGGTCGAGCGCCGCCAAAAACATGCCCAGCATCAGCGCCCCGAGGATCACCAGGATCCTGCGGTGCTCTGCCTTGCCGATCTCGCCGGTCTCAGTGACGGTCACAGAACCGGGACTGTCAGGCATCAAATTCTCCCAGGTGCCGGCCGGTGTCTGTGGTGAACGGGCGGAGCGGGCGCGGCCCGGTCCTTCTGCACCTTACTTGCCGGCCGGTTAGCATGTCACCAGGCTCCAGGCTAGGCTTTGAGCTGACCGGCCGTCAAGTAGGTACTGGCAACATCGGGATTGAAGACTGCGGCGCAACGGCATGGACGAGCAATGGCAGGATCCAGCAGTGCCTGGCGACACGGCGCGCGCCGGTAAGCCCGATGCGGCGCCAGCCCCCGATGAGGCAGCGCATCTGGGGCGGGATGACGCGCACCGCGATTCACGCGGCCGCGGCGACACCAGGACGCGCATCCAGCACGTCGCGCTGGAACTGTTCGCCGAGCAGGGATACGACAAGACGTCACTGCGCGAGATCGCCGGGCGGCTCGACGTTACGAAGGCCGCGCTGTACTACCACTTCAAGTCCAAGGAAGACATCGTCCGCAGCCTCGTCGAGGACTACTTCGGCCAGATCGACGCGCTGATCACCTGGGCGCGAACACAGCCGCGCACCGCGCCAACCCGGCGGGAGATCATGCGCCGTTACGTCGCGATCGTCGCCGAGGGCAGCGAGGTATTCCGGATGCTGCAGCAAAACCAGGCCGCGGTCAACAGCCTCGCCGCCGCCAAGGGCCGCGGGGAGCTGTTCCGGGAGCGGATGAGCGGGCTCATCGAGCAGTTCACCGAGCCGGGCGCGAGCGCCGACGACCGACTGCGCGCGGCGATGGCGCTGGGCGGGGTCAGCGTCGGCTGGATGCTTTTCGCCGACCAGGTGGCCGACCGCAACAAGCTCTGCGCCGCTGTGCTCGCCATCGCCTGCGATCTCGTCGGGGCCAGCCCCGAGCCCAGCCACGCCAGCCTGGCTGGCCTGGCATGACCCGGCGATGACGGTCGCGCGGGATGGGCACCGGGCCAGGAGCCGCCCGTCCGGGCCGCTACAAGCGGGTGGTCCCGTCGACACACCGGATACCTCCGTGGCCGTCATGCCAGATCCCCGGACCGGGCCCGCAAGCAGAGATCAACCTCGCGATGGTGCCTGCAGCGCCGCCCACCCAGACCAACCAGCGCACGACCCTCCTGGCCGGCCCGATCTCGGCGATCGTCCCCTACCAGCGCGTACGCTTCTGGATGCTGTCGCGGTTGTGGCCGCCCACAAGACATTCCGGCTCTGAGCAGGCCAGCTCGCCGCCGAGGCCGTCACGATGGGTCAGGATCTTCGCAGCGATAACGCCGGGCCCCCAACGTCCTGCCGATTCGGCTTGTGTCGTTGACCCGGACGAGTAGCGCGGCCGCTGACACCGAATAACCGATTCTGCGCGGGACGGAAATTCCTCTGCCGCTCTCGGCAGGAGGGCAGGCGCACGGACGCGTCAAGCTGCAGGAGCCCCGCGCCGGTTCGTTGGGTCCTTCGGTCCTTGGTTTGCGATCGGTGCAGCGATCCGCTGATTCGCCAGGGATGGCCGAGTCCGGGCGGCAGGAGCCGCCTTGCATTACTGAGCGCCATCAGGGTCAAGAGTTGGAAGCAAGCGCAGGCAGGGGGACACTGTCATCGTGCAGTTGCTGGAGCGGGGGGCGGCTTTGGCAGCGCTGGCTGGGTATGCGCGTGAGGCGCGGCACGGCGATGGGCGGCTGGTGCTGGTGGCCGGGGAGGCAGGCATCGGCAAGTCGGCCCTGGTAGAGCAGCTGCACAATGATCTGGCCGATGCCCGCTGGTCGTGGGGGGCTTGTGATGGCTTGTTTACTCCGCGGCCGCTGGGGCCACTGTTCGACGTGGCCGGCCAGCTCGGTGGGGAGCTCGGCGAGCTGTGCCGGGCCGGTGCGGCCCGTGAGGAGTTGTTCCGCGCGTTGCTGGCCCAGGTCAGCGAGCCGGGCACGCTGAATGTGCTGGTCGTGGAGGATATCCACTGGGCGGATGAGGCGACCGTCGATCTGCTGCGGTTCCTTGGCCGGCGGCTGCGGGATGCGCTGGTGCTGCTGATCGCCACCTACCGGGGCGAAGACCTGGCGGCGGGCGACCCGCTGCGGGCTGCCTTGGGGGAGATCGCCAGGCAGCGGTCCACGCGGCGGATGGACCTAGCGCCGCTGTCGGCGGACGCGGTGCGGATCCTGGCCGAAGGGAGCGGCCTGGACGCGGCCGAACTGTACCGGCTGACCGGCGGGAACCCGTTCTATGTCACCGAGGTGGTGGCGGCGGGATTGGGTGTGGTGCCTGCGTCGGCGCGCGATGCGGTGCTGGCGCGCGCCGCGCGGCTGGGCGGCGGGTCCCGGGAGGTGCTGGATGTGGCGGCGCTGACCGGCGCCCGCGTGGAGCTGGATCTGCTGGAGTCCATCACCGGGTGCCCACCGGCCGCCGTGGATGAGGTCCTCGCGTCTGGGCTGCTGGCTGAGGATGGCGGGTGGCTGAGGTTCCGGCATGAGATCGCGCGGCTGGCGGTGGAGCAGGCGGTCCCGGCGCGCCGCCGCGCCGCCGCCCATGCCCGGATCCTGGCCGGTCTTGGTTCGCTGGGATGCGGTGACGATGCGCGGATGGCGTTTCACGCCGAGGCGGCCGGCGGCCGCTCTGCGGTGTTGCACCATGCGCCGCGCGCCGCGCGGCACGCGGCTGAGCTGGGCGCACACCGGGAGGCGGCGGCGCAGTTCGAGCGCGCCCTGCGGTTTGCCTCCGGCGCTGACCCGGGTGTGGCAGCCGGGCTTTATGAGGGGCTTGGCATCGAGCTGAGACTGGTCGGCCGGTACCAGGGCGCCGTCGACGCCGACGAGCAGGCGCTGGGATTGTGGCGTCAGGCCGGTGACCGTCTGCGCGAGGGCGGCACGTTGCGGAACCTGTCCTACGCCCTGCTGTGGATGGGCCGGGGGCCCGATGCGGTCGCTGCGGCCGAGGCCGCGGTGACGGTTCTGGAACCGCTCGGGCCCACCGTCGAGCTCGCGCGGGCGTATGCCCGCCTCGCCGCCGTACGGATGCTTTTCAGCGAGCATCAGGCGGCGATGGAGCTGGCGGTGCGGGCGCAGGCGATGGCCGGACCGCTGGGTGCACTCGATGCGCTCAGCGAGGCGCTTAACGCCCAGGGCTGCTCGGTTGCCATGATTGGCGGCGAGTGGACTGGGTATCTGCGCCGGGCGCTGGATGTTGCGCTCTCAGCGGGTCTTGACAGCGAGGTGGGCCGGGCCTTCTCGAGACTCTACGTTGTGTATGCCGGTCAGCGGCGGTTCGCCGAGGCGGAGCGGTATTTCATCGATGGCGTCGCCTACTGTGACGAGCATGATGTCGGTTCGCATGCGGGCTTCCTGCGGGGGGCACGGGCCATGGCGTTGGGGCGGACCGGGCGCTGGGACGAGGCGGTAACGCTCAGCACCGAACTGCTGGCCAGCGCCGACCTGTCGCCGCTGTACCGGCTCTGCCCGCTGCACGTGCTCGGGGTCATCCGGGCTCGGCGCGGCGAGCCGGGTGCCTGGGAGTATCTCGATAAAGCGGCGGCGGCCGCGGACGCCTCCGCTCAGCCAAAGTGGATCATCCCGGTGCGGCTGGCCCGCGCCGAGGCGCACTGGCTGCACGGCGAGCAGCACCTGGCCGCACGCGAGGCCGAACTGGCCGATGATGCGGAAGTCGGCTCGGATGGGTGGGAGCGCGGCGAGATCGCCGTCTGGCTGCGGCGCACCGGTTCGCCCCGGCCACCGCGCGGTGAGCTGGCCGGGCCCTACCGGCGGCAGGTGGTCGGCGAGTGGGCCGAAGCCGCCCGGGAATGGGCCAGCCTGGGCTGCCCGTATGAGGCGGCGCTGGCCCTGCACGACGCCAGCGACCATGCGGCACTGCGGCAGGCGCTAGAGCTCTTCACCGGCCTAGGCGCCCCGGCCGCCGCCCAGCTCACCCGGCACAAGATGCGCGCGCTTGGCATCCGGTCGATCCCGGCCGGGCCACGGACCGCGACCCAGGCCGATCCGCTCGGGCTGACCCGCCGGGAGCGTGAGGTGCTCGAGCTGATCTGCGCCGGGCACAGCAACGCCGAGATCGCCGCCAAGCTGTTCCTCTCCACCAGGACCGTCGACCATCACGTCTCGGCCGTGCTGGCGAAACTAGGCGCCCCGACCCGCGGCGCCGCCGCCGCCCACGCCGCCCGGCTCGGGCTAGCCGGCGCGGCGGAAGATAGGCAGCACCGCAGCTAATGCCAAGCGTTCTCAAGCCGGCGTTCGCGGAGCACCAGATTGACCTACTCTGCGCGCCTCGGCCGATGCGCGCCGAGTGTCGCTGACCGCGCCCTACGGCGGGTCGGCGCGCGTTCTCCTCGAACCCTCCCGATCCCTCCGTGTGATGCCACCTGAGTTAGCCTGATGCCGACCGCGGACTCGACGCGGCGCGGCTGGCTCTGGCGCGCAGGCTGGCTGCGCGTCAGGGTCTGGCAAGATCTCGCGGGCCAGGCTGTCCGGAGTCATTCCTCTCGCTTCAGCCGCAGTCCCATTCGTGTCTCATTCTTTTCACATATCACCATAAAACGGTTAAATCGGACCTTCCCTCACCACCGCAGCGGTGGCACCGGTGCGCCCAGTACCACCGCTGGCAGGCGTGGTTAGCGGCTTTGGTGGGTGAGCGGTATGACGGAGACGGTGTTGTCGGCGTTGCTGACGTAGGCGGTGCTGGCAGTGGGGTCGGTGGTGATGGCGCCTGGGTAGTTGCCGACCGCGATCTTGGGTGGCGTGCGGCCGCAGCCAGTGTGGTGGGTGCCGTTGCAGGTGTTGCCGTTGATCACTGACACACTGGTGTCTTCGATGTTGGTCACGTAGACGGTGTTGGTCGCGGGGTCGATGGCGACGGCTACGGCGCCGAAGCCGGCCTTGACTTTGGCCGGGACCTGGCTGCAATCGGTGTGGTCGGTACCGTTGCAGGTGGCGCCGTTAATTACCGAGGCGGTGCCGGGGTGTTCGCCGTCGGCGATGTTGGCGGTGTAGATGGTGTCCGTGGATGGGTCGACGGCGATGCCCCAGGGGTTGAAGCCGGCGTTGACGGTGGCGGGTGCCTGGCCGCAGCCGGTGTGGTTGGTGGCGTTACAGGTGGCGCCGTTGAACACGTACACGCTGTGGCCGCCGAACGGGGCGGTGTTGGTGATGACGTTGGTGGCGTAGATGGTGTTAGTGGCCTGGTTGACCGCCAGGCTGAGAGCGGAGTTCCCGCGGGCGGAGCGGGCAACCTTGAGTGTCGCGGGTGCCTGGCCGCATCCGGTGGCCGTGGTGGCGTTGCAGGTGGCGGCGTTGAACACCGAGATCAGGTTGGGCCCTTCGGCGGTGATGGTGGCGACGTAGAGGGTGCCGGTGGCGGTGTTGACGGCGATGCCGTCGGGGTGCCCGCCAGGCACCGCCAGCGTGGGCAGCTTGGTGCAGCCGGCGGTGTGGGTGGCGTTGCAGGTGCCCGCGTCGAGCACCGACACGGTGCCCGTCTTGCCCGAGCCGAAGTTGGCGACGTACACGGTGTGTGTGCCTAGGTCGGCTGCGATGCCTGCGGGGAACGCGCCGACGGTGCCCTGGGCCGGGGTGTGGGCGCAGCCGGCCAGGTGGTGGGCGTTGCAAGCCCTGGTGTCGATCATCGCGACGGCGTTAGCGCCGGCAGTGACGTAGGCGGTGTGCACGGCCGGGTCGGCGGCGAGCGGGCCGGGCCCGGGGATCGCCACCGCTGGGGCGGGGTGCCGGCACCCGCTGGTGTCGTGGGCGTTGCACCGGGCCGCGTCGATTACCGAGACGGTGTTATCAACCTCGTCGGCGGTGTAGAGGGTCTGGGTGTGGGTGTCGAGCACGATCCCCTCGGGGTCTGTTCCGGTGTGGATCGTCGGCGGGCGCAGTGCCGCGCACCCGGCCAGGTGTTGCCCGTTGCAGACCCGGGTGTCGACCACGACCAGCGCGTCGTCCTTCTGGTAGGTGACGTACACGCTGTGCAACTGAGTGTCGACCGCTACGTACAGGTCGTGGTCGATACCTAGCGGCGGGACCGGTGTGACGATGCCGGGCTTGTCGGTGGCGCAGCTGGCCAGGTCGCTGGCGTTGCAGTGGCGCAGGCTGAACGCCGAGATCGTGTTGTCGAAGTTGGCCGTGTAGAGCGTGTTGTTGGCGGGGTCGACCTGTCCGTCGTTGGGGCCATTCGGGTCTCCTACGAGCTTGCCGGTCGTGCCGCAGCCCGATTGCACGGTCGCGTTGCAGGTGCTGGCGTCGAACACCGTCCACCCGTTCTGCGCCTTGTGCGCCCCGATCGTGGTCACATAAGCGGTGTGCGTGGCCTGGTTCACATCCACATTGACCGGGGCTGCCCCGACGTCGGCGGTGGGCGGCGGGGTGGTGGGGCAGCCGCCCAGATCGGTGGCGTTGCAGGTGGCGGTGTCGAGCATCGAGACGACGGTGCTGGCCGGGCCGCCAAGACCGCAGGAGCTGCCGCAGTTGGCGATGTACACAGTGTGGTTGGCCGGGTCATCGAACAGCGCCAGCGGCGCGGGCCCGACCGGGACCGTGGCCGGCTTTTGCCCGCAGCCAGAGATGTCGGTCGCGTTGCACGTGGCGCCGTTGAACACTGACACTGTGTCGTCGGCGAAGTCGGTCACATACACCGTGTCGGTCTTCTGGTCGACAGCAACGTCCGCAGGCAGGTTGCCGACCGTTATGGTCGGCCAGGGACCCTTACAACGCGACACATCCTGGGCGTTGCAGTGCCGATCGTCGATCACCGACACCGTGTCCCCGCCCGCGTTCGGGCCATTGACATTGTTGCCATTACCCACGTACAGCGTGTGCGTCGCCGCATCCACAGCGACGGCCGACGGGCCTTTCCCGGCCG
Organism: uncultured Actinomycetes bacterium; assembly: GCA_963813395.1. Classification (GTDB taxonomy): domain Bacteria; phylum Actinomycetota; class Actinomycetes; order Streptosporangiales; family Streptosporangiaceae; genus DASXKD01. Next base: position 293,896 of record CAWEYV010000019.1, on the reverse strand, counting down.
GTGCCGACCCCACCAAGGCGCTGCCGAACCCTGCCTGGACCCGCTGGCCAGGATCCACCGGCCTAACTGAACGATTCACCTTCGCGCCGGTCGATACCTGCACCGCCAGGAAACCGTGCACCCGTAGTGCGCCCGAAGGCCGGGCAGAGGCCGAAGCGGCCGATGGGCCGGTGATGGCTGCGGATACCGCGAGGGCGCAGACCGCCGCGGCGGCCGCCAAAGGACGCGGTCTCGCGGCCGCCCGGCGGTGTCGTACGGATCGATTCATCGTCTGAGCTCCCGTCTTTCATGCCTGGCCGTGCGGTCCACCACGGCTTATGAACGGGACGCTAGGGACGGGCGCGTCTCAGGTCATCAGTGTGCGCACTGAACTGTTCTCGCCAACTGCCATCCGGATTGGGAATCGCTCGTGCCGAGCGCGGCCTTACTGGCGGACGCTTAGGCGAGCGGGACCTCGGCGTGTATGTGCGTCGGTCCGCCTGGCGGGCTGGTTATGGTCAGGCGCCCGCCCGCCACCTCGACTCGGTCGGCGAGCCCTTGCAGGCCGCGCGAGGTCGTCATTGCCGCGCCGCCGCGGCCGTTGTCCAGCACGCTGATCACCAGGTTGCTGTCGTCGAGGCGCAGCTCCATCGTCGTGGCTGTTGCATCGGCGTGCCGGGCCACGTTGGCGAGGCATTCGGAACAAAAGAAGAACACCAGCGCCCGCTGCTCGTCGTGCAGGGCTTGCAGCGGACCGCCGGTGACGAGCTGGACGGTTATCGGCATGCCTTCGGCAAGCTCGCGCAAGACCTCCTGTATCGGGTGGGTGGCGAGAACGCCGGGGAACAGGCCGTGGGCGAGCCGGGCGAGGTCATCCATCGCGTCGGCGAGTTGCGTGCGGGTGTTTGCCGCGGCCTCGCCGTCAAGGCCAGCCAGTGTTTCATCGATCCGTTGGAGCCGACGGACCGGGCCGGCCCGCAGCCGGGACTCAAGCGCCTGCCTCTCGGCGTCGGCGGCTGTGAGCAGGCGCCGCCGGGACAGCTGGACGGCGATCGCCTGCTGGCGTGCCTCGGCGCTGAGGCGCGCGCTGTCCAGGGCAACGGCGGCGGCTTGCGCTGCCGCTTGTGCCAGAGCCGGGCCCGCTCGTAGTGTCGGGCCGTGCACGAGAGCCACCTCGCCACCATTCGGTGCGGCTGTCTTGGTCACCCGTCCGCCATCTGCTCCCTCGTCATCGGACGGAGCGCTGGCTGGATTGCCTTGTTCGTCAAACCAGCCCATCCCGGGAACGGCGTAACGCACCTCAAGCTCGGGGTCGGCGAGCGCACCCGCGAGCAGGTCGGACACGGGGGAACCTGGCCGCCGTGACGGGCCGAGCTCCACCACGAGGGCGTTGATCGCGCCGTGCAGCCGGGCACCCGGATCCGATCGGAGGACCACCAGTACTGCCGCGGCGAGCGACGCCGCGTCGTTGGCAAGCTGTACGCCTGCTCCCGTGGCACCGCCCGCTGCCAGCCACCAGGCTGCGGATACCACCGCTGCAGCGAGCGTGGCTGCGGTAAGAGCGCCTTGGCGGTCCGCTGGCGCGTGACGGGCAGCGAGGGCGGTCCTGGCTGCGACCGCGGTCATCACCACGGCACTGGCTAGGCCGTCCGCTGGAGCCGGCAGCAGGACCGCGAGGTAACCAGCGGCGATGAGCAAGCGGCTGAGGCCGACGGGCTGCCGGTCGCTGAGCGCGCGGACAAGCAAGTGCACCAGGACACCGCGGTAGGCCAAGACGGCCACGTCGGCCGGGTAACTGTGCAGTCCTGGCACCACGCTGGCGAGCGTGCCCGCGAACCATGTTGCTGCGGTCGCCAGGCTGAGCAGGCTGACGCTGCGGTCGGCCGCCCACAGCCAGGCGCCGCTGACGGCGAAGCCGACGCCAACGGCGTAGTCGGCGGCCGTCAGCAAGTCCGTCGGGGCCGGTGCTGCGATCTCGGCAACCGCGCCAGCGGCCAGCAGGGCGGCGCAGGCGCCCGCCGCTGCTAGCTGGCCTTGTGCCACGGATGCGCGCTGTACATGACCCGGCCAGCGGTGTCCTGGACGGAAACGATGCTGAAGGTCAGTTGTCCCCTGAAGTAGCTCCAGCGCACCGTCTCCGGGGTTAGCCCCGAAGCGGCGTTCCAGATGAAGGTGACCTCATCGCCGTGCACGACATAGTGACCGTAGATGGGACCTTGGTCCGAGTAGTCGGGAACCTGCGTCTGCTCGAGCTTCCCGTCGGGGTGCAAGTGGTAGGTCCATGTGATCGCCTTGTTCCAGTCTGGGCCGTACTGCCCGCCTGCACGGAGGTCGGCGACGGTGTCGGTCGTGATGTAGTTTCCGGGCGGTATGGTGGCACCCTTTTTGCTTGACCTGGCGGGCACGCTGAGGCGATGCAACGCGACGGCTTGTGCCGGTGTCTGGGCTGTGCGGCACGGCGTGGGCAGCGAGATGGGGCTGAGCTGCGGCCCGGTGCCCGGCACGTCGGCGCGGATCATCCGAATGGTGGCAGCAACTTCGGCGTTGGCGGTCGGGCCTCCCGCTTCGCGCGCGAGTGCCGCTAGTTGCGCTGATGACGGTTCGTCGAGGATCACGCCGTTAGTGCAGAGCCTGGCCAGATCCTGGCCTTCGTTGCCTGGCAGGGCGGTGCGCGCGTGGACGAGGGTGGCGGCGATCGCCTGCCGGACGGCGGTGCGCTGGGCTGGGGTTAGCGCCAGCCAGGCCTGACGGGTGGCGACCAGCGTCTCGAACTTGGGGAACGGGGCGTAGGAGGTGAGGTAATGAGCCTCAGCGTTATAGGAGTTGGACAATATGTAATAGGGACCGTTCTCTACTCCAGTCAGCGATCCGGACCTCAGCAACACGCCGACCTGTTGTGCCGACAGGCCCTGGACCGGGCGGGATCCGATGGCTTTCATCAGGGCGGCCGTTTCTGGGTTGTCGGTGATCCGGACCCGGATTCCCTGGAACGCCCCTGCGGCAATTAGCGGCCGGGTGGACAGGATCTGGCGTGGTTCCGACGGGACCATCCCAAGACCGACTAGCCCCAGCGGCGACAACTCGCGCAGCAGTGCGGCCGCTACCGGGCTGGCTGCCAGCAGATCGCTGACCCGGACGGTCGTGACCAGGAACGGCATGTCCAGCGCTTCGAAGCCGGGCAGTCCCGCGGCTGCCCAGTCCCGGGCGGGCTGGAAGCTGAACCCAACGCGGCCCGCCCGCAGCGCGGCAACCAGGCGCGCCTCGTTCGCGGGCACTCTACTGGGATAGCTGCTGACGTCGACGACAACTTTCAGCGTGCCGTGCGAATACCGCGCGGCGGCGTGGGCGAAATAGGTCCCGTAACCCTCGTCGTCATCGGGCATTTCCAGCCGGATGACGGTGACGGGCTGGCGCGCGGCGCCCGCCTTGTTGAGGCTCGCCATGTTCTGGCATGCGGCCAGGCCGACCACGGCAGCAGCTAGCGCGGCTGCCGCCCCCGGCATCCGTATGGTCATGTTCATACGGCTCACGCTCCCCCCGATCCACACTTACGTGCATCAGTGCGCGCACTGAATCTCGTCCGCCCTGGTAAACAGCAGATTCCCGCCGCTTGCCCAGGCCGTCAACCCCTGTCAGGCTCCTGCCATGAGAGCCGGCTGACGCGCCGCTCTGCTGGCGATGACGCTGCCAGTTCTGGCGCTGGGTGCTGAGGCGTCGCGGCTGGCTGCGGCGCACCCGGATGCGGCGATCGGCGGCGGCGCGCCGTGGGAAAACATCGTGCAGGCAGGCGCGGCCGTGGCCGCCGCGGCGGCCGGGGCGGTCCTGGTGCTCGAACACCGCGCCGTGGCATGTGGGGTGTTGCTTGCCCTCACCGGGCCAGCGATCCTGCTGGCCCAGGTGCCGGTCCCGGACGCCAGTTCGGCGTTGCTGTTCACCGCCGCCCTGGCCGGCGGGTCGCTGGCGCCGGCCCTGGCGGGCTCTGCTGCCATGACGTGCCCAGTCGCGCGGTTGCGTCGTGTGGACTGGGCCGTGGTCACGCTGAGCTTGATCAGCGCGGGAGTCATCGGGGGACTGCTGCCGACGGCAGCCTTTGACCCGCGCACGGCCGGCTGTTTCAGCTGCCCGGGCAATCTCGCCGAGGTCCACGCCGACCTGCCCCTGTATGCAGCGCTGACACGCTGGGGGCTGATCCTCGCGGTGGCATGGGGGCTCAGCCTGGCTGTACGGGCTAGCTGGCGGTGGCTGCGTGCGCCGCGTATCGTTCGGCTGTTCAATGCCCCCCTGATCCTCGGCGGCGCGGCGATCAGCCTGCTCGCCGCCGCGGCCGCGCTGCATTCGCTGATGCAGGCGACACCTGAGATCGATGCCACCCTGCGAGCGCTGTGGCTGGTGCAATGCGGCCTGGTCGGCCTGATGGCCGCCGGTGTCGCAGCCAGCGGGCTGCGGGCACGGCAGCTGGCCAGGCAGGTCACCCAGGCCGTCCTCGCTGCGGTCCCGGACTCCGCAGCGCTCACCACGGCATTGGCTTCCTGCATCGGCGACCCGCAGCTGGCACTCGTGTTCCCCCGGGAAGGTGGCGCGGTCGATGCCGGGGGACGGCCAGCCCGCGCAGCGGATCTCCCAGTTGCCGTCGTCCACGTCACCCGCTCCGACGGCCCCGTAGCCGAGATCTGGTACAACGCCAAGCTGACCGGTGTGGCATATCAGGTGGCGGCTGCGGTCCGGGCCGCTGGCCTTGTCATCGAGCACGTAGCGGCGCAGGCACGGTTGCTCGCCGAGCTTGCCGAACTCGCCGAGTCCCGGCAGCGGATCGTCGAGGCCGGAGACGCCGAGCGGCAGCGCCTGGAACGTGACCTGCACGACGGTGCACAACAACGGCTGATCGCCTTGCAGGTCTCGCTGCAGATGGCGGGCCAGGCCGCGCGGCCGGTAGAGACCGGCAGTTACGTCGCAGCACGCCAAGAGGTGGGCATCGCCCTGATGGAGCTTCGCGATATCGCCCACGGAATCCACCCAGCCGCGTTGACCGACGGGGGCCTGAAGGTAGGCCTGCGCACCCTTGCCGAGACTAGCCCGGTGCCGCTGATCGTCGACGGACAGGACGTGCGCCGGTACCCGGCCGCGGTCGAAGCGGCCGCCTACCGCCTGATCGCCGACTCGGTGAGCACTTCCGGGCAGTGGGCCGGCCAGGCATCGGTCACCGCGCACCTCACAGAGTCCGGTGACACGCTGCGCATCCTGCTGAAAACCGACGGCCTCGGCCAGGCCGCCGGGACGCACATCGTGACCCGCGCCCGCGACCGTATTGAGGCCCTGCACGGGACAGTCACCCTCGCCTCCCCCTGCGACGGGATCACGATCGAGGCGAAGATCCCATGCGCATCGTGATCGCCGAAGACATGACGCTCCTTCGCGAGGGCCTTACCCGGCTGCTCGCCGAGGCCGGATTCGACATTCTTGGTGGGACCGGAGACCTGCCCGGCCTGCTCAAGCTAGTCGACAGGACCGCGCCAGATGCCGCCCTCATCGACATCAAGATGCCGCCTACCTTCACCGACGAAGGGCTGCAGGCGGCGGCGATCATCCGCCAGCGCTACCCCCGCACCGCAGTTCTGCTGCTGTCGAGCTACCTCGAGTCGCGGTATGCGTCCGCACTGCTTGAGAACCACCCGGCAAGCTGCGGCTACCTGCTCAAGGAACGGGTCTACGACGTGGCTGTCCTGGGAGACGCTCTGCGGCGGGTACAAGCAGGCGAGTGCGTCATCGACCCAGCGATCATCAGCCAGTTGCTCAGCCGCCGCCGGAAACGCGGGCCCCTCGACGAGCTCACCGACCGTGAGCGGGAAATCCTCGGCCTGATGGCCGAAGGTCATTCGAACCACGCGATCTGCGGCCGCCTCGTCGTCTCACCCAGAACCGTCGAGTCACACGTGCGCACCGTCTTCATAAAGCTCGGCCTGCCCGACTCCGCAGATAGCAGCCGCCGCGTACTCGCCGTCCTCGCATTCCTCCAAGCCTGACAGCTCTCATTTATTGATCTCAGTTTGGACCCTCGAGAGGTGCTGCTGCGGGGATTCGCCGTAGCTGTTTTGCCAGGTCACAGGAGTCGTGAACGCGCCTGAACGGACAGGTGCACGCCGCCAAAGCGTGTTGGGGGTAATCCCCCGCGAGGCCCGGCTGCGGCGCTGCCGCTAGGTCACGGTCCGTGAGTTCATGCCAACGTCACAGGCGCGCCTGTATCCGGCGTTGGCCTCCCTCTTTCACGCGAAGCCTGAGCAGACGCTCGCAGCCTTTATTTGATCTTCGTCGTTGGTCCTCGTGGGGGTGTCAGTGCTCGCTGGGGTCGCTGCGGGGTGTGGCGCCGGTGCTGCTGCGCCGAGGTCTCGCCCACCAACATTCGCTCAGTAAGCAAGCCGCAGATGAGGAATAGCGCGACGCCCCCGCCGCAGGGGAGGGCGCCGTGCTTTCAGTTGCTCAGATTTAACTTCCGATTAGTCACGTGGGCTTACCGACGTTCCGGGCACCCCGTCTGCGGCTGTGCGTCAGTGTTGGTCTGGCCGGATCAGGTAGAACGTCCGGTCGCCCGTGCCCGGTCCGGTGTCGACGCTGCGGGCCTGGCCGGTGACCCCGGCATAGGTGCCGGTGCCGCCGGTGACCGCGAGGGTGTACCTGGTCGCGGTGTCCGAGTGCGCCACCTGGACGTCGATCTGGCCGCCGTGGAGCACGTAGGCGGCGTGGCACAGTACCACCGATGCCGTGGCTGCCGTGCACGAGACGTAGGCCTTGCCCGCCTCGGCCCCGCTGGGGGTCTGGAGGTCGAAGACGACCGCCGTCACGTCGCCGGGGCCGCCGTGACCGGCGTGATTGACCGCAAGGGAGACGAACACGGTGTGCAGCCGCAGCACCTGCACCGTGTCGTGTGTTGGCGGGGCTGCGGGGGATGCGAACGCGGCGCCCGCGGCGCCGAGTGACGCCAGCCCGGTGAGGACGGCGGCGGCTCCGACCGCGGCCGCCCGGCGTGAGATTTGCATGATGACTTGCCTCCTGGGTTTCCTTATGGCCGGCCGCGACCAATTCGTGGCCGTGCCAACTGCGCGGTTGATACTGCTGAGCCCGCCCGGCGTAGGTTCGGGGCCTGGCCGGCGATTTCGGGCCACCGCGGATCGCTGGCTTTCGCAACGCCCCGGCCTGCTGACCGCTCTCACTCCGCACGAGCACCTGGACGCCAGTGATGTCCAGCGCACGGGTGACACCGTCTCGGCCGCTGCCCTGGTCTGCGGCCGGTGGCGGTCTTCGTTAACTTGGTCAGGTCGTCAGAGACCCGGGCACGTGCCCGGGTCCGGCTGGTCAGTTCTTGCGGAGTCGCCCTGAGGCACACGGGGGAAGGTGACGAAAAGGACGTATGGGACCGTGCCCGTGTTGGTGACGTCATCCACTTCGCCAGGTCGCTCGATGAACGCCTGCCCCGCGCTGTACGTGGTGGTCTGGCACTGGCTGCCGACCGGTTGGTGAACGGTGAGCAAACCCTGCTGGACGATTATGATCGCGCCTCCCGGATGCGAATGCCAGCCGGAGGAGCCGCCCGGGTCGACCGTGATCTGCGCCATGGCTACGTCGGTTCCGAATTGAAGCGGGATGGTCCCATGTGACGTGTCGGTGCCACGCGCCAAAGGGGTGTTCGTCAGCCCGGACGGCGGCGTGGCCCAGCTAGGTGCGACGGTCACCGCGAGGGTCAGTGCCGTGACCACGCTGGCGAGTCCTACGCTCAGCAGTGCCCCCCTAATGGCTCGTTTCATGCTTCCTCCAGACCTGTTGGCTAGCCTGCGCGGCTATGTCGCGAAGCACCCGGACAACCCGGGGGCCTTGCCCCACCAGGGCAGCGCGGCCCAGTCGGAGCGCGCTTGGATTGGGCTTGGACCGGCCGCTTGGAACGGCGGAATCGGTGTGGAATGGTGAGAGGCCGTGGCGCGGGGCTGGGTGAGGCCGACGACCGGGCCGTGCCCGGCCGCTGGGAAGGTGACCTGCTTATAGGCAAGGACTGCAAGTCAGCAGTGGGCACCTTGGTCGAGCGGACCACCCACTCCATCCTGCTGCTGCACCTGCCCGCGCAACGCCTACCTGGCCGGGCACGCGATGCGGCAAGCGATCACCACCAGGCCCGCCGGCCTGGCCCGCACTATCGCCTGGGACCGGGGCAAACGAAATGGCCTGCCGCGCGGGCTTTCGCCATCGCCACCGGCATCCCGGCCTGCTTCTGCCAGCGCACAAGCCCTGACACCGCGGCTCGAACGAGAACACCAACGGGCTGCTGCATCAGAAGGTTCTGGTGGCTGCTCACCTCGGGCCCGTCAGGACCCAGAGCACAGTCTCAGACCCGGGTGGTGATGTTGCGCGCCCTATCGGACCCACATCTGGTCGAACAGCGGGCCGGCGTAATACGGGGATTCCTGGCTGTTTCGGACCCGGGCGGAGACGAACCAAATCCCTGACTGGTTGAAGATCGGGACCCAGGGAGCCTGGTCGGTGACGACGCGATCCACCTGTGCCCAGAGTCTTCGGGCGGCGGCTGGGTCGGTCTGCTGCGCCGTCTGCGCCTCGCGGGCCAGCTGGTCGGCGTGAGGATCGCAGAATCCACCGTAGTTGGCGTAGCTGCCGGGATCTTGGTAGAAGGAGCGGCAGGTCAGTACCGGAAGGAAGAAGTCAGACGCGGTGGGAATGTCCGCTGCCCAGCCGGTGAGGCCCAGCTGGATCTTCCGGCTGGAATTGCCGGCCGTGGCGTAGAACCGGTCAATGGGCACCGCGCGCAGGGTTGCCCGGTATCCGAGTTCTCTGAGCATCCGGACGAGGTAGGCGTTCACGCCCCTGTTCGCCCCCTCCTTGAAGGTCCACACGGTCACCGGCACGTGCGTGGTGCCGGACTCGCGCGCGAGCCGCACCGCCTTGGCCAGGTCGGGCCCGTGCCAGGCGCCGTCCTTGGCGCCGGCCGTGTAGGGGCAGTAGCGCTGATAGCTGGGGAACCCGGCGGGCAGGATCTGGCATGTCGGGGTGGCCTGGGCGGGGGAGACGAGGCCGAGGAGCTGGATGATCTGGCCGCGGTCGATGGCGTAGTTGATCGCCTGCCGGGCCTTGAGGCTGGTGAACGGCGGCTGCCGTGTGTTGAGAAACAGGAAGATGGTGGAGAGCTTGAGGCCGAAGTGGACCCTGGTCGGGTACTGGATGGCGAGAGAGCGGTACGACTGGCCGTTATAGCTGAGATCGGCGATATCCGCCCGCCCGGCCGCTACCGCTGATTGCGCCTCGCGGGGGTCGGCCATGTGCTTGACCCGGATCACGTCGGGGTAGCCAGCCGGTTGTGCAGCGTACGACCACTGGCGGAAGTACGGGTTCCGCACCAGGGTCAGCGGCGACTTCGGCCGGTATTGCGAGATCATGTAAGGGCCGGTTCCCGGCAGGAACGGCGCGCGGTCCATGAGATGGCCGACAGCGCCGGGCGGGGCCGGCGCTGAAGTGAGCTGGGCGATGTGCTCGAGGAAGTCGGGGTCCGCCTGGCCCAGGCGGAAGGTAACCGTGCCCGCCGCGTCGTTGGTGACGATCCCCGCCGCCAGGTCGCACCGGCGCGGGTTCCGGTGGCACGCTTGGCCGCCGAGGATGCCCTCATAAAAGGAGGGCCAATCGCCGAAGCTAAGCTCGCGCTGGATGCCGCGGCGGAAGTCAGAGGCCTGCACGAGCGCGCCGTTGGAATACCGGATTCCCTGGCGAAGCGTGAACGTGTACGTCGTGCCGCCGTCGGCCGGCCGCGGCAGCCTAACGGCCAGGTCCGGCACCAGCGTGTCCCCCTGCGTGCCGCCCGCTTTGCGGAACGCGACCAGTCCGTCGTAGACGCCGGCGAGCGCACCCGTTGCAGTGTCGTAACCATGCACCGGGTCAGGCAGAGGCGGGTCGGCACTCAGCACGGTCAGCGTGCCGCCGCGGTGACTGGCCGCCGCGAACGGGCGCGCCGCCACCCAGACGCCAGACCCGGCCACCGCGATCCCCTGCGGCGAGCTTCCCACCGAGACGACACGGCTGACCTGGTTGGTGCGCGGGTCGATGCGGCGGAGGGTCGCGTCGAACTGATCGCTGACCCACACGCCGTCTCTGGCCGCGGCGATCGCACCAGGCCCGTCCCCGACGCCGATGGTAGCGGTCACCCGGCCGGTCGTCGGGTCGAGCTTGGACACGGTGAGGTCCAGCGAGTTGGCCACCCATACCGCCGCCGGGGTGACCGCGATGCCGGCCGGCCCGGCACCGACCGGCGTTGGGCCGCTGGGCTGGCCGGTGACCGGGTCGATCCGGGTAACGGTGCCGTCCTCGCTGTTGGCGACCCAGACGGCGTCTGGGCCGGCCGCGATGCCGTCCGGGAGCCCCCCGACCTCGATATTCCTCATCGTCACGACACCGTGGACCGGATCGATCCGGTCCACGGTGTTGTCGCCCTGGTTGGCCACCCATACGCCGCTGGGCCCGCTGGCGATGGCGACAGGGACATTGCCGACCGGGATCGTCTGTACCACGGTGTTGGCCGCGGTGCTGATCTGGGACACCGTCCCGTCGCCGCTGTTGGCCACCCACGCGTCCTTGCCGGTGACGGTCACCGCGGCCGGGTCGGAGCCGACCGGGATCGTCTGCACGACCGCGTGGGTGGCCGGGTTGATCCGGGACAGGGTGCCCTCGGCGCTGTTCACGGCCCAGACCGATCCGTCGCCGTAGGCCAGGCCCGCCGGGCTGCCCACCATGACCGGCGCGCCGGCCCGTCCCCCGTCCGAGTTGATCAGGCCCACGCTGTCGGCGGGCAGGCCGGCCGGCTCCCCCGCCCACGGCCGGGCCACCGCGACGATGCACGCGGCCGCGGCGACCGCCAGCGCCGAGCCAAGGGCCAGCAGGCGGCGGGCGCGCCGTCGCGCCCAGGCGAGTTCCTGGCTGTCCACGAACCGCCGACCTGGTGATCCGGGCGTCGGGGCAAGAACCGGGGCGGGCGGGTGATCTTCGGCCGGGGCCGGGCGGCCACCGTTCCAGTCGAGCGCCGGGTCCTGGGCGAGAAGGGATGCGTGCAGGCGCCGCAGCGGCTCCCCCGGGTCGATGCCGAGTTCGCCAGCGAGCAGATCGCGGACCCGCCGGTAGGCGGCGAGCGCCTCGGCCTGCCGGCCGCAGCGATACAGAGCCAGCATGAGCTGGCCGTGCAATCGCTCCCGCAGCGGATGTTCGGCGACCAGCTGCTCCAGTTCGGCGGTGAGCGCGTCGTGCCCGCCAAGCGCCAGGTCAGCATCGATCCGCGCCTCCACCGCGGCCAGCCGCAGCTCCTCCAGCCGGGCCGCCTCGGGCCGGGTAAACGCGTAGTCGGCCAGGTCGGCAAGCACCGGGCTGCGCCACAGATCCAGCGCCTTGCGCAGCGTCTCGGCCGCTTCGGCGTACCGGCCCGCTTCCAGCGCCGCCCGCCCCGCGGTAAAACCGTCCTGGAACAGCGCTCCGTCCAAGTGCTCGCGGTCCACGCGCAGCAGGTAACCGCGGTCCCTGGTCACCAGGACACCTCCCGCGGCGCCCCGGGACCGGTCCGGCTCCAGCGCCTGCCGCAGGTGAAACACATAGGTCTGCAACGTCGTGGCCCACCCCTCGGGTGGGTCCCCGCCCCAGACGTCCTCAGCCAGCCGGTCCATCGACACGACCCGGTTCGCCTCCAGCAGCAGCAGCGCCAGCACCGCCCGCTGCCGCGGGCCGCCCAGCGGCACCGCACGCCCGGACCGCCGGACCTCTAGTGGTCCGAGAATGCCGAACTCCACGGACCTCGTCGCGCTGGCCACCGCCTCAGCAGCCATGTCCCCCGCCCGGTTGTCTGCCGTAGCCGCCCGGACCAGCGGCTTTCGACCATTTCACCACCTGACCCACCCCTGTTCCAAGCCGCGATCAAGCCGGTCCCAAGCCAATTCCGGCCGTCACGCGCTGCGGTGTCAGTGCGGACAACGCAACAGGCCATCCAAGAAAAGTCCGCCCAGGCAGCCGAAGGGGCCACCCCCATGAACTACCAGCCCGCACCAGCACAGCCATCCCGCATCCCAAGGACGCTCGCCGGGCCCGGCTGGCTGGCGCTCGACCTGGCCGCCGTCATCAGCCTGGCCCCGGCGGCGCGGGCAACCCCCACACCGCCAAAGCCCTCCTTTGCACCGGTACCGCCACTCCCGCCCCCCGCCACGGTGCCCGCGCACTTCCCGCCGTGGGCCATCGCGGCGATCGTGGCCGCAACGATCGTCCTGTCCGTCGGCACGACCCTCATCACCCTGGCGCTGGAACGCCTTCGCTGGGGCCCCCGCGAAGCAGCGGCCATCCCCGACCCCAGGCCAGCGCGCGAACTCCCGTCACCATGCCAGCGCCCACACCGAGATCCTTAGCAGCCACCCAGCACGCGGCCGTGCATGACACACCAGACCATCAGCCGCCGAAGCAGTGACGCGCGCCGCAGCAGCCGTGGGGAACCGTGATCCTTAACGACTGCCGCACGGCATCACAACACGGCATGAGACGCAGATCAGCACACCCCACAATTCCCATCAGCCGGACACCTCCCATCAGCCGGACACCGCGGGTCCGGCTGGGCTCAAATCTGGTCTCATTCGCTTGGGTTCGCGGGTGTCCGCCAAGACCCATCCGTCACGGTCAACCCAGGTCACGGACGGTGGTGAACTCTGGTGAACGCTGGCCAGCATTTGTTGGAAAGCGTGTTGGGGGCAACCCCTCAGGAGTTCGAATCTCCTATCCTCCGCCACGCTGACCTGCAAGAACATCGGTGAGCGGCCGTCAAAGCGTGTGCCTGCCGTTCAGGGCTAGCCGGGACCGTTCGCGACCGGCCGGATACCCGCTAACTACAGACCACATCACACTGAGTGACCGAGAAGCTCCAGGAGAACGCTCGCCGAGCCGCCTTATAGAGACCGCCCGACTGGGCGATCTGGGCGCATGAACTGTCAAGGTCGAGCCGCGGGGCCGGTGGCAGCCCGGCCGGCGCGGCGGCCGAGGTGCTCACTGGCGAAGCGGATGGCGATCGAGCCCTCGCCGACCGCCGAGGCTACTCGTTTGACCGAGCGGCTGCGGACGTCGCCGGCCGCGAACACCCCCGGCAGGCTGGTTTCGAGCAGGTAGGGATCGCGGCCCAGCTTTTCCCAGGCTGGCGTGGTGCGCGCGTGCCCGCTGAGATCCGGGCCGGTGACGATGAAGCCGTGGCTGTCCAGCTCGATTGCTTCAGCCAGCCACTGTGTGCGCGCCTCGGCGCCGATCAGGACGAACAGGGCCGCCGTGGCCAAGGTGCGGCGGGTTGACGTGGTGAGGTCTTCAACGGTGACGCGTTCGAGCCGCCCGGCGCCGTCCACCTCGCGCACCGCGCAGCGGGACATGACCGTGATGGCGGGGTGCCGGGTGATCCGGTCAAGCAGGTACTGCGACATGCTCGCGGCCAGACCCTCGCCGCGGATGACGATTGTCACCGGGTGCCCACGATCGGCCAGCCACGTGGCCGCCTGGCCGGCTGAGTTGCCGCCGCCCACGATGACCACCGGGTCGCCGGGCATGATCTGGTCCTGGGCGGCCAGCGGGGTGTAGAACACCCCGGCGCCCTCGAAACGGTCCAGGCCGGCCGCGTCGAGCTGGCGGTAGGCCACGCCCGTGGCGATGATCACGGTCCGGGCGGCGAGCTCGCCTCCGTCGTCGAGACGGATGACGTAGTCGTCGTTGTGTCCGGCGAGCCCGGCTGCGGTCTCGGGTACCAGCAGTGTCGCCCCGAACCGCAGCGCCTGGACCAGGGACCGTTCGGCGAACTCCTCGCCGCTGACGCCCACCGGGAAGCCCAGATAGTTCTCGATCCGGGAGGTGGTGCCGATCTGCCCGCCCACCCCCATGCCGTCGATGGCCGCGGTGGCCAGGCCTTCCGATGCCCCGTACACCGAGGCGGCCAGGCCGGCCGGGCCGGCGCCGACCACGGCCACGTCAACCGTCTTCCGCGGCACTGCCCCCGTGCCGAGCCCCGCTGCGCGTGCCAGCTGGCCATTCGGCGGATTGCACAAGACTTCCCCGCCGCGCATCAGCACGACCGGGGTGTCACCCGGGCCCAGGCCGTGGTTGGCGAGCACCGCGTCAGCTGCCGGGTCGGAGTCCAGGTCGACCCAGACGTGCGGCAGGCGGTTGCGGGCCGCGAACTCCCGCAGCCGCCGGGCATCCGGTGACGACCGCGAGCCGATGATCTGCAGGCCGGCTCGCTGCTGCAGCAGCCATTGCCTGCGCCGCAGGGCGGTCTGCACGATCAGGTCAGACAGCCCCTGATCCTGGGCGATCACCTCCTGCAGACGATCCACCGGGACCACCAGCACCGACCCCGGTTCGCTGACCACCGCGGTCGCGAACACCCGCTCTCCGGTCAAGATGCCTAGCTCGCCCAGGAACCGGCCTGGGGCGACAGTGGCCAGCTCCCGCGTCACCCCGGCCTGGTGGTCGACCACAGTGACGGCCCCGGACAGGACCACGATGAAGTCGTAGGCCCGGTCTCCCTCACCGAACAGCACCTGCCTGGCCGTCGTCGGCTGCTCCTGGCCGTAGCGGCGCAGCAGAGCCAGCTGCTCAGCATCCAGCGGTGGGGACAGGAATGGATCTGTCCCCGGATCCGACGCCGTCATCCCAGTCCGCTCCTCACTGTGTCCTTCATCACCCCGCCCCGATCAAGACTATGGACATCAACCCCACTGGCCCGCAGGAGGCAGCGACATGGGGTTAGCGCAGCGGCTTGAAGAGCCGGCCCGAGGCCCCAGAATTGCGTGTTCTGTGCACGACGACTCGCGAATGCCTATCCATGAATAGGAATTCCTAATCGGCGATATGCGCGCATAGCAACCGATTAGTCACAGATTATTCGGCACAGTCTGTTGCCATCGCTTGCCGCGCCGGCTGCCCGGCCGAACGCACCATTTCGTCGATGTCGTCCTCGGTGGGAGCGCTGGGGCCCCACATCTGCCGCCGGGCGAGGCAGGACCAAAAACGGCCGCTCCCGGCCAGCCAGCAGCAGTTCGGGGGAACATACGGGAGGGCAAGGCTTCCGGACATTGCTCAGGGGGTCATGTCGGCGGTCTCAGCGTCTGCCCTCTGGGTCGATTTCGACGGTCATCAGACTGTCACCGTGACGATGGACCACCTTCCAGGCGCCGTCCTCTCGCCGGTAAACGGACGTCGCTCTCAGCCTCATTTCCTCCGTCTCACCGTGGATATGCCGAGTGAGCCGCTCGAGCTCGACTGTGAAACCGAACGTATCGTCGAAACCGGTGACGAGGTTCTCGGCGCTCCAGGTTTCGTAGTTGAGCGTCTTGGCTGCTGCGGTCAGGAGCTCGCTCACCTGGTCAATACCGACCTGGTGACCGCCGACCCCTCCCATGAGCGAAACGTCGTCAGCATGTGACCACAGTTCAAGATACGGCCGCGGGTTGCCGCCGGTGTGCTGCCTCAGGGCGTCATGACACCGCTCGAGGAACTCGAGGAACTCGGCGGCGTCTGCATCCGGTCTAGCTGTCGCAGGCTCCATAACTTCTCCTCCTGTTGCAGAAATTCGGCCGGTTTGAGATCCAGTGTGCTCGTGCCCCTCGTTGCCGGTCGCTGGATGTCTGCCACCAGGAAGGATGCCGGCGGTGTCCCTGCCATGAGCATGGGCCCTGGCGGGGTCGCGGGTCCGCGGCGGCCGCGCCGATCTGCTTGAGGCAGGCCCGGTGCCGGGCGACGGCCTTGGCGGTGTGCTCGGCCAGGTTATGCCACAAGTGCCAGCGGTCAGCGACCTGGACCGCGGCGGGGGCTCCGTCGCGGGCGCCCTCGGCGTGGGCGCCCGCCAGGCAGCACGTCGATGGCTCGCCCGGTGGCAGCGTCGACCAGAACCGTGGCGTAGACGTGGCCGTGGCGCAGCGCGAAGTCATCGACGCCGACCATGTCCGGCGCCGCACTGGCCACGGGGTCGGGCAGGCAGAGGACCAGCCGCAGCAGCGTGCCGCGGTGCACCGCGATACCCAGCGCAGCGGCCAGCCGCATCCCGGCCCGCTCTGCCAGCTCGAGCGCGACCTGGGACAGTAACCCGGCCAGCGTCCTCCGAGTACTCTTCGGCTGGGCACTCACCAGCCCAAGGTTGGCCTCACCGAGCTCGCCATGGGCGGCATCGTGGGACAGCGAGCAACTGTGATGAAGTTCCAGTACCCGTTCAATGGTTTCGCCGCCTAGGGGATCGGACTAATAATGTCTAAGCGTTTCGCTTACGCCATTGACAAGCGATATCTGCCGTTGTTGCTGCCCTTCGGGCTGCGAGGCTCAAAAGATGGCGTCACGCTCACCGACGAGGGCTCCCTCCTGGCGACCTTCGGCTTCGTAAAGATCAAGACGCCGCTGGCGAACGTCACCGAGGCGCACATTACCCGGAACTACCGCTGGTGGACAGCATTCGGTGTTCGCGCATCCATGGCCGACGATGGCCTGAGCTTCGGGACGAACCACAGCGCTGGGGTATGCATCCACTTCGCGGAGAAGGTGCCATCACCGCTGCGCCGCAGCGGCCACTCGGCGCTCACCGTGACCGTGGCCGACCTCGAAGGGCTGACCAGCGCCCTAGGGGCCGGACACGGCGAAACATCCAGTGCCTCCTCGCCCTGAGCCGCTCGGCGGCCTGGATCGTGACGGCGAACAGCGCAGCCTGTTCTCGCTCTGAGAGCGCCCGCGGCCCAGACTCTGGCCGGCCAGGCAGGCGCCGCGACCGCGGTCAGCCGAATCCGTCGCGGCCCCGGGCAGGCCTGCGGTGAGAGGGGCGGCGGGCAGCCAGGGATTTAACGGTTGCCTTGCTGGCGGAGCCGCCAGCGCTGCTCCAGCCGCCCCATTAGCCCCGATCCCGCCTGCTGGCCAGGCCGCCGCCCCCTCCCATGATCATGCTGCGGATCTGGATTTCATAGATTTCCTCGTAGTCAAGGGTCATGAGGCCCTCGGCAACAAACGGCAGGGTGTCCACTCGGTCTCGTATGGCGTCGATGCTGGATCCCGCGGGGAGAAGGTACACCCCCGGCCCGGCGGCGCGCCGGTAGACAGCTTTCATGACGCCCTCGGCTTTGAGCTCTTCCACGGCCCGCATTTCGTCGTTGACTTGGGGACCGAGCGCGTCCGGGTTGGTGATGGAACCTTTCGCAAGCACGATCATTCGCTTTTCTTCCTTTCCGGGTTTCTCGGATTTTGGGCGCGGTGGGCGGGCTGTGGGTGCTCCCGCTGCGTGCGGGCCGGCGCGCGGGAGGCCGTCGGGTGTTAGCCCGCGCTCACGCCTAGACGAGGTTGAGGGCGTTGAGGAAGCGGGCCGCCTCATCGCGGTCGCCGTCGACCGATACAGGCCGGCGCCTTCACATACAGCAGCAGCCGGGGCAGCTCACCGGACAGCTCGAACTCCTCCTCCATGCCCGAGACCTCCGTGCCCGGGACCGGCTGCCCGTACCTTTGCCAGCACAGCCCGATGAACACGTCGCTTTGCACCAGGTACTGCTGGTACACCTCCCGCGGAGGATACGGCCGGGCCCCAGCTCGAACATCACCGGCGTGAGCCGCAGCGCGGAGATAGCGCGAAACCGCCCGCCGCTCCTCGGCCAGCTCACCCAGCATCGAACTCACGAACACCAGCAAACGCCGATCGGGCGTGCGGATCACATCCGTCTCAGTCATCAAGGCACGGGCCAGTCCGCAGCAGAAAGAACGCGAAGATCATCCACCTCGTAGCCCTCACCGCTGCGTTCTGGCGGCCACCAGGGAGGCTGTGGCTTTGGCAGGCCCTCATTTTTTCGCAGGCGTAAGCCAGCGGTTGAGGTCGTCGAGGACGGCTTCGATGGCTGGCCGCAGCTCGTCGGCGATCTGGTCCTGGCTTTGGCCCTCGCGGGTGCGGCGTCCGGCCTCGGTGATGATGATCTGGAAGACGCTGGCGAGCGCGATTCCCCGCAGCTTGGCGATCTCGGGCGCGACTTCCTCGGTCTCGGCGAGGGCGGTGGCGAGGGCGCTGGCCTGGCGGTCTGACGCCGCCAGGGCGAGCCGGTGGACAGTCGGGCTGATGGCGGCCAGGAAGCCGAGTTCGCCGCGCCACTGCCCGGCGGGAATGCGGCGGATTCCGTCTACGGTGTCGAGCACGAATTCGCGGATGGCTGCGGCCGGGGTGGTTCCGGGTGCCCGGGTGCGGATCAGCCGGCTCAGCTCATCTTGGATTAGCTGATCGCGGTCGGTGACCAGCTGTTCCTTGGTCTGGAAGTAGTTGTAGACGGTCTGCTCGGAGACCTCGGCCTCGCGTGCGACATCGCTGACCGCGACCTGCTCGTACCCGCGCTCGGCGAACAGCCGCGCGGCCGCGTCGGCGATGGCCTGGCGTGTGCGGGCCTTCTTGCGTTCGCGCAAGCCGGGATCGGTCATGTGCCCAGCATAGCAAATATTGACTTGACTCAAAACTTAGTGCAAACTCCAAGTTACAGCGATATCGCGGCGGCACCTCCGGGCGGCCCTGCGCCGCCGACCGGCAGGCGGCCTGCTGGCTGGATCTTGATGGAGTTGCACCTCAGGTGAAGCCGTCCAAGCCGAACCGGTCGGGAGGCCGTCGTGGCGGAAACGAAGCTTGTGGTCGACAACCGCGAGCAGCTGTGGACCTTGCTGGTCGAGGCAGCGCAGATCGAGCACATGGTCATGTGCCAGTACCTGTACGCCTGTTCCAGCCTCAAGACCGAACCCGATGAGGGCCTGACCGCCGGGCAAGCCGACGCGGTCGCGCGATGGGACAAGACCGTTACCGGCATAGCCATCGAGGAGATGCTGCACCTCGCTCTGATCACGAACGTCATGACGGCCATCGGGGCAGGGCCGACACTGTCGCGGCCGAACTTCCCGCGCCACTCCGAATACCTGCCACCAGGCGTGGAGTTCGCACTATTGCCGTTCGGCGGCGACTCCCTCACACATTTCCTGTACCTGGAACGGCCGGAGGGCATGGAGCGGGTGGACGCGGCAGAATTCGTCCCGGCCGCACCGCCACCCGCCCCGGTGGTCGGGGCCGAGGTGATGCCCCGCCCGCAGGATTTCCTGACCGTCGGGCACCTGTACCGGGGGATCGAGCAGGGCCTGGACGATCTGGCCAGCCAGCTCGGCGAGGAGGTGTTGTTCGTGGGTGAGCCGCGGG
The DNA here is from genome assembly GCA_963813395.1 of uncultured Actinomycetes bacterium. Classification (GTDB taxonomy): domain Bacteria; phylum Actinomycetota; class Actinomycetes; order Streptosporangiales; family Streptosporangiaceae; genus DASXKD01. The sequence continues at coordinate 274,689 of CAWEYV010000019.1, read as the reverse complement.
CGCAGGCCACGCCGGAGAGGTTCCGCTATCCGCAGCTCATCGCGGTGACTGACCTGGCGTCCGCGCACGCCGCCATCGACGAGGTCATCGAACAAGGCGAGGGGGCGCGCGGGGACTGGCGGCCAGCGCATTACGGCCGGTTCTTCGGGATCTGGAACGAATACCAGAAGCTGCGCGAGCAGGACCCCTCATTCGAGCCCGCCCGGCCGGTCATGCCCGCCTTCACCCAACAGCCCTACGACCTCGACCAACCGCAGCCGCAGCCGACCGAACCGCTAACCCGCGAGGTCGCCGAGCTGTTCAACCTCGGATACGAGGTACTGCTTCACGTGCTGACCCGGTTCTTCACCCACACCGATGAGACCGATGAGCAGCTCGACGCGCTGGTAGGCGCCGCGTTCGGCATCATGACCGGGGTCCTGAAGCCGCTGGGCACCACGCTGACGCGGCTGCCCTTCGGGCCCGCGAGCCCAGATCACACGGCCGGCCCGGCGTTCCAGATGTACTACCAGATAGGGAACTTCGTGCCGTGGCGCGATGCCGCCTGGGTACTGCTGTCCGAACGGGCAGCCATACTGTCCCGGCAATGCGCGGAAACCGCCAGCCATGCAGGAGTTCCCGACGCGGTCAGCTCCGCGGCGGCGGCCGCTGCGGGGATCGCCCGGCAGATCGCCCGGTACGTGCCGGATAACCTGCGGCCCGCCTGAAAACAACTGGCTCCCCGTCACCCGTCCCGGCCGAGCTGCTCGTTGATGCAGCGGATGGCCGGCGGGTTGATAGGGACCGGCCGGCCAGTCACGGCTACGGGGAAGATCCTGCCAGCGGGGCGGAGAGCGGGATGTGCCCGGCTGGGGCCGGCGCAGCAGCTCGCGGAGCTCCTGCGGGGGCGGCGGGCCCCCCGTGGCATTCGGGTAGGCCCGTTTGTTCTTGTCGGTGCGCCGGCGCCAGGCGAGCGGGGTGCCAGGCGTCACGATCCGTTGCAGCCATAGGCGTTCTGGCAACAGTAGCGCCAAGGCGGCTGTCACGGACCGGCCGGCCCATCGCGACTTCGGGCAGGCGACCTGACGGCGCAAGACCGCGACCTCATGCCGCAGGGCCGAGAGACAACCGGATCACGGGCAGGTAGGCGAGGCGGAAGAGCAAGGGCGCCGAGGATGGAAGTCCAGGTCAGATGCTCAGCGCGAGTTCTGGCACGCCGCAGGGCATGATCATCCTTCGGAAAGGGGTTCCTTCGCCGCGTCGTCGCCGAGCGGGACCGGTTCGAATAGGGAAGGAGGGGCGGGGGGCGCTGCGAGGAGCTCGCTGATCCTCGGTATCTGGCCGCGCACCCACGAGTTGTGCTCCTGATACGCCTCGACCGAGGCGTACATCTGGATGACCAGAAGCGGACCGCTATCGCCGGCGAGCGGGCGGTACACCGAGTACTGCATGAACCCCGGTTCGCCACGGATGTGCTTCGCGAGCTCAGCCAGCAGTCCGACGAGCTCGTCGCGTCGTCCGTCCTTAGGCTCCAGCGTGGTCACGAAGACGACTGCTGGCATCACTCACTCCTTCTTGATCGGGTTGCCCTGCCTGCCGCGGCGGCAGCCGCCCGGAGGTGCCGCCGCGATATCACCCTAACTTGGAGCCTGCACTAAGTTTTGAGTTAAGTCAATATTTGCTATGCTGGGCACATGCGGCAAGCGCGTTCCTACCTGCGCAACGCCGACCCGGTGCTGGCCCGGCTCATCGACGACCGTCCGGACTTCGACCTCGCCGAGGCGCGGCTGGACAACCCCTTCGGCCTGGTGCTGCCGATGGACCTGTTCGGTGCCCTGCTGTTTCAGATCACCGGGCAGCAGCTGTCCATCCCGGCGACCCGCCGGACCCTGGCCCGCATCGAGGCGCTGTTCGGCGGCCATCTGCCCTCGGCCACCGAACTGCTGGGCGTCGATCCCGCCCACCTGCGCGCGGCCGGGCTGTCGTGGCGGAAGATCGGCACGCTGCGCGACCTCGCCGGGCGCCTGTCGGACGGGCGGCTGGACCCGACAGTGCTGAGCAGCCTGCCCGACGACGAGCTCGTGGCAGAGCTCATCGCGATTCCGGGGATCGGCCCGTGGACCGTGCAGGGCGCCCTGCTCCTGCTCGGTCGGGAAGACGTCGTCGTGCCGGGCGACCTGCGGGTGCGCAAGGCCGTCCAGGCCGCCTACCGGCTGGACCACCTCCCCACCCAGCAGGAGGTCCTCGCCATCGCCGACAAATGGCGCCCCTACCGCAGCCTGGCGACCAGCTACCTGTTCTCGGCCACCTTCGCGCAGGCCAAGACACCACCGGCCGCCCAGCGTAGGACTTAGCGCGTACGCGCCCAGCTAGCTCGCGCCACGAACGCACATGCTTGATAAGTCGCCTGCTTGCGGCTGGGCGGATGCGTACCGGGCAAGTCGGCGACGTTACATACCTGGCAGTACGCCGCCGATTACGAAGGCGTCCGTGCCTATGGCGAACGTGCCGGTGGCTAGCACCATGAGCGGGCGTCGAAGGCTGCTGCGATTCGGCCCCGATACTGGTAGGGCGCTGGCATGCCGGTTCGGACTCGGCAGAGATCCGTGTTGTCCGGCGGGCATGACCGAAGTAGGTGTCGCTCCCGTCCGGCGATGGTCGGTTGAGGGCCGATGTGAGCATGGCTACAACCTCCTCCGCTCGGCGGGCTCCGTCGTGGTGACGCCGAGCTTGGTCAGGAAGCTGCGGTAGTCGGTCTGCACCCACTCCTCGGCTAGCCGCTCGTCGTCGTGGTATCTGAACGTGCCGATCACCTCCCATTCGAGGTGCTGGCCGGTGGGCTCGACGGGGCCGATGGGCGAGTAGGTGAACACGCCGGTGAAGTCGCCGGAGAACGTGGTGCGCGCCGCCAGGAAGTTGCCGTCGGTGATGATCTGCTCACGGACGAGTCGCAGATCGCTGAAAGCGGCGCGCAAGGAGGCGAAGTACGCGCTGAGCTGATCGAAGCCCAGGTCGCCGCCGGGACCGTGGAAGACGTAGTCCTCCGCGAAGTAGGCGCGGAGCGCGGCGTCGTCCTCACGGGCGATCGCCGCATCGCCAATGCGGATCAGATCGCGGGCAAGCGGGCTGTCAGAGATGAAGCCTGGCATCGGTTCCTCCGTGGTTCTAGTTCAGCAATAATGCTAGTATAGCAATATTGCTTGTCAAGTAGGATGGTGTCTATGGCTACAGAGCAGGTCGATCGGCAGAAGCGACGAAAGAGACGCACCCGGCAGGCGATCCAGACGGCCGCCCTGGAGCTGTTTGCCGAGCGCGGCTACCGCGAGACCACCATCAACGACATCGCCGAACGCGCCGACGTCGCGCCCAGAACCGTGACGGTGCACTTCCCCGCCAAGGAAGAACTCCTCTTCGACGCCGAGCCATTCACGCTCGACAGCCTGAGCAAACGTCTCGCAACGCGAGAACCCAGCGAAACGGCGCTCCAAGCACTGCGCGACTGGATGGCGAGCACGATGGCCGAGGCCGAGACCAACGGGTCCGAGCTGGACGGACGCTTCTGGGAACGACGCGCCTTGCGCGCGCACATCATCAACACAGAGCCCGAGCTTCGTGGCCGCGCCCGCGCCAGCTACTACCCCTTCGAGCGCGTCCTCGCGGAGGCCATCGGCAAAGACCTCGGCCAGTCCGCAAACAGCCTGATCCCGCGTCTTGCGGCATTGTCCGCCGTCGCCGGCTTGCGCGAGCTCTACGAGAGCGACGAAGCCCAGGCCCTAGCAGCTCCCCCGAACGCCGCCGAACTGCTCAAGCTCGTAGACACGGTGATCCGCTTCACCCAGGCCGGCACCGATGGAGCCCGGTGATGGCCGGAGTGGACGCCGCAACACGCCGCCTCCTGCCCATAGCCCTCACCCGCCAAGAGTTCGGGCAAGCCCTCACCGTGAATGGCTAGGCAGGACTCAAAGCGCCTCTCGGAGTCCGCCGGCGGATCCAGCGGGGAGCGGGCGGTTCATGTCGCTGCGGAGCGGCACGTCTGGCCACACCGTCACAACCAGACAGGCATCATCTGAGCTGCCTCGTCGCGAAGATGATCTTGGCTACCTACAAATCTGACGCCACCCGGACCCGATCGATCTTGGTGCTGGTGTCAGCGCCATCCGCTGCCGTGCGGTGGTATCGGTGAACCGGGCGGAGCAGGCGATGGCGCGACGTGTGGCCGAGTTCGAGGTCTTGGGCCGTGGTCGCTGCAGACCAGCCGGCGGTTCTGGGAGGGCTTCACTCCCGCAGCGCTGCCAGGCGAGCCCGGCCGGGCCGGGGCTGCGCACGGTGTTGCGAGGGTGACTGGCGCCGCGCCGAAGCGGAGGTGACCCAGGCCGGGGATACCCCGCGCGTGGTGCTGGCCGGTGACGGTGATCTTGACGCGGCCGCCCGACAGGTGTGCCGGTTCCTGGCGCTGGACGTCGACGGGCGTGGCTGGCCGGAGGTGGGCCGCCGGGACCCGGTGATCGCCGGCGCGCAGGCGCGGCTGCCCGGGCTGCGGCCGTGCGGTTTCCATTCTCCCTACGAGGCTGCGGCGTGGTCGGTGCTGGCGCAGCGGCTACGCATCGTGCAGGCTGCTCGGCCGCGCGCTGAGCTGATCGCCCGCCGCGGCGAGGACGGCGCGTTCCCCCCGCCGCACACCCTGGCCCGGCCTGGATCTTCCGGGCCGTAAGGGTGAGTACCTGGGGGGCAGTCGCCGAGGCAGCTCTCGATGGGCTGCTGGACGGGGCGGCGCTGCGCGCTATCGGCCCGGCCAGGCCGTCCAGCGCGTGCAGCAGGTCAAGGGGCTCGGCCCGTTCGCTGCCGAGCTGATCGTAGTCCGCGCGGCGCGCGTCCTCGATGATCTGCACCAGGGTTCGCGGCGGAGCCGCCGCCGGGTCTACGGTGTCTTGCATGGTCTCGTCCTTCCGGTTTGGCGGGGGATGGGATCTAGGCCCCGCTGGGCGTTCTCACGCCTCGGCGGGGCCGCTGTCGTTATGGGCTTGGGCAGGTCCGGCATGGCATGCGAGAGCAGGCGCGCGGGTGGGTGCCGTCGTAGCAGTTTTCGCAGCAGTACCGGCAAACGCAGGAGTATTGCGTGGGGGTAACTGAATAGTGCCTTCCCGGGGCCCCGCCGGTCGGGTACCGTCGCACCTTTGAGCGAGGCTGAACCGGGAAACGATGATCACGCCGGCCCGCAGCACGGCAGTTGGTACGCCTTGCCGGATAACCAGTCCGCACCCAGCCGACCGCCAGGGCCACGCCTGGGGCCTTTCAGGTCGAAGTAGCTAAGCTGACTGCCTGGTCCGGGGGTCTTTGGTGGCGGCCGGGATGAGCCGCCGGCGGAACAGGGATCGCTGGTTTACTCCTGGGGACCGGGACCGGGACCGGGACCGGGACCGGGACCGGGACCGGGGCCGGGACCGGGACCGGGCCGGCGCCCGCCTGCGCCGCCGTATGGGGGGTCAGTGAGTTGGTTAGGCCGGTGAGGAGGATGTCGAGGCCGCGCTCGAGTTCGGTGGCGCCGTCGTAGGAGGCCAGGGCGGGGGCGAGGCTGCGCAGCAGGGGGAATTCGCGGATCGGCAGCCGGTGCAGGCCCAGCCGCAGCAGGTCGTCGGTCTCGTCGGGGTTCTCGATGAGTTCCTGCAGTTCGTTGAGGACGTGGCCGTACAGGAATCCGAACAGGGCCCGGTAGATGTGCAGGGCGTCGGATCCGCTGAACCCGGCGCGGGTGAGCAGGGTCAGGATGTCCTCGAGCGGCCGCAGGGTGCCGGGGGGGCGGAGCCCGAGCGGAGTGGCCAGCGGCCGGGTGACCAGCAGCGGCACCACTTTCGGGTGGGCCAGCGCCAGCGCTCGGTAGCTGTGGGCTACGGCACGCAGCTGCGCGGCCCAGTCAGGATCGGCCGGGTCCACCTCGAGCTGGGCGAGGACTGTCTCGGCTACGGCGTCGAGCAGGGCCGCCTTATTCGGCGCATGCCGGTACAAGATCATTGGATCCCGGCCCAGGATGCGGGCGAGCCTGCGCATGGACAGCCCGTCCACCCCGTCCCGGTCGATCAGCTCCAGCGCGGCGGCCAGCACGACCTCGCGGGTGATTCTGCCATCCGGATTCCCCCTGGCGTCGCCGTCAGCGCGGCCAGCTAGCGGTGGCGGCATCGCGGTAACACCTTCTCTCCCTTGCACCAGTGCCGATAGCTAGGCATTGTAGTTCTACGGTGTAGTCCACCGCGGGGTCACGGTTGCCGGCTACGGTCGCAGATGCGATCCGCCTCGCGGTCCGGGCCTGCGCGTTTGGCCGCGACCGGCGCCTAGCCAGACGACCAGATTCCCCGCGTGACGGGCTCGAGCCGGAGCCACCGCGGCCAGGCGCCAAGCCGCAAGTGGAATCTGCCCATCTCCCGGCCACCGACAGCGCTCCCGCGCAGCCGGCCTGCCGGGATGTCGGCCCCATCAACTTGGCATCCCTCTGCTTACGCTGTAGGTTAAGCCCGTAGGTCTACAACGTAGACGTAGTACGACGTGCTGGCTGGCCGCAATCCTTGGCTGCCCACCGCGCAACCAAGGAAGAAGAGTATCCATGACTGTGACCCTGGATCGGAATGTTGAAAGCTTCATCGGCGCGCCCCGGCAACTGTTCATCGACGGGCAGTGGGCCGACGCGGCGTCGGGCAGGACGTTCGCGACACCCGACCCGGCGACCGGCGAGACCCTGGCCAACATCGCCGAGGGGGACGCCGAGGACATTGACCGCGCCGTGCGGGCCGCCCGCAGGGCGTTCGAGGGCCCGTGGAGCAGGATGACCGCGTCCGAGCGCGGGCGGATCATCTGGCGGATCGGCGACCTCATCCTGGAGCACACCGATGAGCTCGCCCAGCTCGAGTCGCTGGACAACGGCAAGCCGTTCGCCGTGGCCCAGGCCGCTGACGTCCCGCTGGCCGCCGACCTGTTCCACTACATGGCCGGCTGGGCTACCAAGATCGAGGGCAACACGATCAGCATCTCGGTGCCGTATATGCCCGGCGCCAACTTCCACTCCTACACGCTGCGTGAGCCGGTCGGGGTGGTCGGGCAGATCATCCCGTGGAACTTCCCGCTGCTGATGGCCGCGTGGAAGCTCGGCCCGGCGCTGGCCACCGGCAACTGCGTGGTGCTCAAGCCAGCCGAGCAGACGCCGCTGACCGCGCTGCGGCTGGCCGAGCTGATCGCCGAGGCCGGGGTGCCCGAGGGCGTGGTGAACGTGGTGCCCGGGTTCGGCGAGACCGCCGGCGCGGCCTTGGCCGCGCACAACGACGTGGACAAGGTGGCCTTCACCGGGTCCACCGAGGTCGGCAGGCTGATCGTCGCGGCTTCGGGAGCCAGCAACCTGAAGAAGCTGACCCTGGAACTGGGCGGCAAGAGCCCCAACATCGTCTTCGACGACGCCACAGATGGCGCGATCGAGGGCGCCGCCAACGCGATCTTCTTCAACCACGGGCAGTGCTGTGTGGCGGGCTCGCGGCTGTTCGTGCAGCAGGGCCGTTTCGACGAGGTCGTCGACGGCGTCGCCGAGATCGCCAAGTCGATCAAGATGGGACCGGGAATGGAGCCGGGGACGCAGATGGGCCCGCTGGTCTCCGACGAACAGTTCCGCCGGGTGACCGGCTACCTGGAGTCCGGGAAGTCCGACGGCGCCACCGCCCTGACCGGCGGCGGCCGGTACGGCGACCGCGGCTACTTCGTCGAGCCCACCGTGCTCACCAACACGACCCCCGGCATGAAGGTCGTCCGCGAGGAGATCTTCGGCCCGGTCCTGGTCGCCTCGCCGTTCACCGACCTGGACGAGATCGCCGGCGTCGCCAACGACAGCGAATACGGCCTCGGCGCGGGCATCTGGACCCGCGACATCTCCAAGGCCCACGCCCTCGCCAAGAAGCTCCGGGCCGGCACAGTCTGGATCAACTGCTACAACGTGTTCGACGCGGCACTGCCGTTCGGCGGATACAAGCAGTCCGGCTGGGGCCGCGAAATGGGCCACCAGGTCCTCGAGGCATACACCGAAGTCAAAGCCGTCACCACCCAGCTGTAAAACAGCAGCCCTAGCCCCGGGGGGCCGGACCACCAGGTCCGGCCCCCCGGGCTACTTGCCCGGGAACAGCCCTCATGCACGCGCACACGCCTGTGCACCAACCAACTCCCGCTCGCCGACCTCGCCGCCACACCGGCGTTCGCCTCAGCACCGGCATACCCGCCGGCCCCCGGACCGGACCCCGATCGATTGGCCGATAGAGATCGCACAGGCCGAACCGGTGGCCGGTAATGGCACACGAGAATGAGTGATCTGCGCGCCCGGCCGCGACAGTCCAGCGAGTTCGCCTCCCGCTCCGAATCGGCGTGCCTGCGAGCACTCTGGGACCACAACTGCGCTCACATTGAGTAGCAGGCGTACCTACTCGTGACTGGTCACGGTCAGAGGGCATCCCGAGCCGATCCCCAACCGGAGCTCGGGTTCGGGAGCAGCGGATCTTGAAGCACGCCGCGATGACGGGCTCTATGCGTAGGCCCTCGCACCTGCTCCCGCTGGAGGTGCCTGTCGGCACCATGCAGACCTCACTTGTGCCCCTACGGTGTGCCCAAAGCGTCAGCTACAACACGACGATCCACGATGGCGACCTGGCCGGCCCTGACCTCACGGCACACGCGTACTGCCTGCCGAGCCCTCCGTTTAGCGCTATATGAGCGGCTCCGCTGGATGTTTCCTTTGGGTTCGGGGCCACCGTCGCCAAGGGCTGATCGCCGTGTGGGGACCGCCCCGGCGAATGGCTGCGCGCCCAGCCGATCGCCGCCTGCACCAGCGCCGTGCCGGCCTCGCGCCAGCCGCGGTCGAGTCGACGAGCATTCCATCTTGCCGAAGCCGTGGCGGCTGACCTGGGTTCGTCCTAGCGGGTGCGGCACAGGTAATGGGGTAGGGCCGTGGGCCCCGCTGGTGCGTGGTCAGGCATCGAGGAAGTAGTCGTTGATGTACTTCTCTCCCTCATCGCAAAAAAATGTGACGACGTGCCGCAGGCCCGGGTACCGCGCTCGCAGCTCGCGGGCGGCGACCAGGTGCGCACCGGAACTGGGGCCCACGAACAGCCCGAACTCGCGGGCCAGGCGGCGCATCTCGGCGATCGCCGCGTCGCTGTCCACCGGGACTATCTCGTCGATCATGTGCCGGTGCCTGGCGAAGATGCCGGGGACGAAGCCGTCGGCAATGCCCTCGATGAGGTGCCGGCCAACCTCGCCGCACATCAGCGTGCACGATTCGTTGGGCTCGACGGCGACGACCCGGCACGATGGGTTGCGCTCGCGGAAGCACTGACCCACGCCCACAATCGTGCCGCCGGTACCGACCCCGCCGACCACCGCGTCCGGGACCACGCCGTCGGGCAGCTGGGCGAGCGTCTCGGGGCCGAGCCAGGTGCGGTTCTCCTCAACGTTCCACTCCGAATCGAACTGCTGCGGCGCGAAGTATCCGGGCTGGCGGCCGAGTTCGGCGACCTTCGCCAGCGCGTCATTGACGTGGAAGTCGCCGAGCGTCATCACCTGCGCGCCGAAGGCCCGCGAGATCGCCAGCCGTTCGCCGGTCATCCCGTCCGGCATGACCACCAGCATCCGGTAGCCCTTGACCGCAGCGACCATGCTCATCGCGTTTCCGGTATTGCCGCTGCTCGCCTCCACGATGGTGTCACCCGCAGCCAGCAGCCCTTCCCGCTCCGCCCGCTCGATCATGTACTTGGCGATACGCGCCTTGATGGACCCAGACGGGTTGAGGTACTCCAGCTTGGCCCAGATCCCGTCCACCATGACCAGCGGCGTGTCGCCGATCGCGTCCAGGACCGTGCCCCCGCCCGGCCGGCGCAAGCCAGCGGCACCCCCCGCCGCACCCGCCGTGGAGCCCCCGGCGGGTCCCCGCGCCTCATCCGCCGCAGACCTGGCATTCATGCCTGCACCCTACGTGGGTGCCGCCGGTCCTGCCTCACTCTCCGTCGCCGGGCACTGGTTCACTGGCCACTGCTGCGCCGGCCCGTTCCCGAAGATGCAGCCCGTGCGCTTCGCCGCCCAGGAGCAACGACCGCCGGCCATCGCCGCGCTTTGGCCGTGTGCACCGGGCAGATGCCACCGGTGCGCTGGTCAGATGAGAAGGCAGACAGGTGCAATGCCGCACAGGTGCCGCGTACCGGGCCGCCCGGGGCGGACCCGCGAACGTTAAGACGCTGGCTGCGCCAGGAACGAGCGGGCGCTCATGCTGCGTGCCCTACCGGAAGCCGCCCGATGCGCAGGGCTTGATCACCCGGCCTGAACACGCTCACCCCGGTGAGGGCGGGCCTGCTGCCGAGCACCCGGGCGTCGCCGGCCCACTTGACGGCGACCCGGTCGCACACGGGGGCAGGCTTCTCGGTGACCACGGCGTCGGTCTGCCAGTGGGTCAGGCACTGGCCACACTGGGAGTCGTGATGGTGGCAGACGCGGATCACATCGCCGATCTCAAGAAGCCACGGCGGCACATGCTCACCGGTCATGACACCCCAGGGGCAAGATTGCGGCCACAGCAGGCATAACTACAAGACGCCCGGATGTGAGAGCCGGTTTACCGACCAGGTCCCGCGCGTTTGCCCGCCGGGCCCCCTAAGAACCGTGCGTGCCCCGTTATTGTTCGCCGCTACCGTCCGGACAGGGGTTCGCCCAGTCAGTGCCGGACTTGGACGTTCTGCGCCACTCCTGGTCCGCGGTGAGTTGTATCTAGCCCAGATGGAGATGCCTGCCCGGATCTTCTGGTGCCGGGGGCTGGCCTGCCAGGAAGCTGGGCGAATGCCCGCAGCTGGTGAGCGGCACGTGCGCCGAAGGTGCCGGCCTCCGCTTGCTGCTGTGGCGTCAGGTGGGCCGGGTCTCGCTGGGCTGCTGCCTGGCGCGGCTGCCCATGAGCAGGGCCAGTACTTCGCCGATGGCGGGTTCCTTGCTGGCGGGCTCGGGCAGCGGGAGGTGCGCCTGGATCTGGTAGAGGCTGCGGCGGCCGTCCCTGTGCTTGACGACATACCCGGCTGTGGTCAGGTCGGTGACGATGCCGTAGACGCTGCGGTCGGTGATGCCCAGGCTGGCGGCGATGTCGCGCAGCTGGGCGCCCGGGTCGTGGGCGATGCACAGCAGGACCCGGGCGTGGTTGGTCAGGAAGCTCCACCTCTCCATCGCCAAAGACTAACACAATTTCTAGAAATATGTTGCTAGTTTTCTGATTCGAGTGTAGGTTAATGCCAGGCACCAGGGATCAGCCGCCGGCGGCGGCGGCCCGTTACCGCGGGTCGCGGGAAAGAGCAGGCCAGCGGGCGGCCAGCCCGGCCCCGGCATCCCCGCCGACGCGCCCCGCACCGGCGGTACCGCCCGCGAACCGAAGGCGGCCGTAAGCGCGGCGGGCCCCGAGCTGGCATCACCACCCGCACGTGTCACCCGCGTGGCCTCAACCAGAGGCCTGCGGCACCCCAGGAAAGGGAGGCAGCACGATGAGCGCAGAAGACAAGGTCAAGAACACCGCCGAGACGGCCAAGGGCAAAGCCAAGCAAGGCGTCGGTACGGCCACGGGCAATGAGTCCCTCAAGGCCGAGGGCCGCGCCGATCAGGCCAAGGGCGACCTCAAGCAGGCCGGCGAGAAAATCAAGGACGTCTTCAAGAAGTAGCGGACGCGGCCCCCCAGGCCGCGGCGCCCAGCGCGGCCCGGGACAGACCGCCAACGCGCCCAGCGCCTGGCCAACCAGGTACATACAGCTCCGTCCCGCAAGGGCCGGCGCGCATCCGAGAGGAACCCATGTTTATCGGCGTCGGAACCATCGTCCTGATCGTGATCATCGTGCTCGTCGTCCTGATGCTGCGACGGCGCTGAGCGCGCCACCCAGCAGCGGCCACCCGGAAGCGGGCGTGAGCGTCCCGCCACAAGCCAGACCAGGCCACAGCCACGGCCGGCCCGCCAAGAGCGCAGCCGGCCCGGCACCGGCAGGCAACCGCCCCCAGCCACAACCCAGCCGACCGCCGCCATACCAACATCCCCCGGCCCCCGGACTGACTCACCACCGCCGCGACCCAGAGATTCCAGCGCGGGACCGCTGACACCGATCAGCCGAAGAACAGGAGGCACACGATGCGAACACTCGGATACATCACGGCAGTAACCATAGCGGCCGCCGCCGCGGCCCTCGGACTACTGGCGATCATGTCATTGCCGGACATACGGCAGTACCTGAAAATCAGGAAGATGTGACCCCGGGGCTTACCCGGCCCCGGCCGACAGTGCACCAGCCCCATACAGAACCAGAAGATCCGCGCGCCGCAGCCCATGAGCCCTGCTCGGCTTTCAGCCGCTCCGATTCGGCAGGGAGGCGCGATTCATGGCCGCCGCAAGATTAGTGACTTTACACTCGGTGACCGCGGTATAGCGGTGGCGCAGATGAACTGGTACGGGTGCAAGCCAACGGCGTAGCAGGACTGGCGCGTGCCGTCCCGGCCTGGCGCGGTTGGCTAGGTCGGCCGGGACCGGCCAGGTTCAGCGCCCATGAGATCGCCGACCCTCACCGGGCGTCGCTCCGCGGCCGTGCTGCCCCGTGGTGGGCCGCCTGGCCCCTTGTCTCAGTTTCTGTCTCATTCACCCCCGTCGGCGGCGAAGACTGACATCGACCCGGGCAGGTAGCCGTTGGCGACATAGACGGTGCTGGTGCAGGGGTTGACGGCAAGCCCGAACGGGCCTGAGCCGACGGCCTGCTCGCGCGTGGCCTTGCTACAGCCGCTGGTGACCGCGGCGTTGCAGCGAGACCCGTTCAGGACCGTCACCGAGGCACTGGAGAAGTCGGTGACGTAGAAGATGCCGGTGCGGGTGTCCGCCGCGATCAGCAGCGGGGAGTTCCCGGTGGCCGCGGTGGGGAAGGGCCCGCGGCAGCCGGTGGTGACCATGCCGTTACAGGTGGCGGTGTTGATCACCGACACGGTGCCCGGGGAGTCACCGTTAGCGTTGTTGGCCACATACAAGGTGTGGGTGCGGTCGCTGATGGCAGCCCCGTAGGGCCCTGACCCGACCTTGGCGGTGGCGGCTAGGTGTCCGCAGCCGGAATGTTCGGTGCCGTTGCATCTAGCGCCGTTGATCACGGCGACCGTGTCGCCACTGAATTGCATTCCCGATGCGGGGCCGTAGATGGTATCGGTGGCGGTGCTGACCGCCAGGATGACCGTGCCGACCCCGACTTTGACCACAGCGGGAGCCTGTCCGCAGCCGGAGGTGTCGGTCGCGTTGCAGGTGGCGGCGTTGACGACCGCGACCTTGTTGGCATTGGTCCCGTAGGAGACGTACATAGTCTGGGTGGCGGAGTTGAGGGCTGGCACCTCGGGGAACGGGCCGATCTTCACCGTCGGTGGGGCCACCGCGCAGCCAGAGGTGTGGGTCGCGTTGCAGGTGGCGGTGTTGATGACGAACACGTTGCTGGACGGCGGATCGGCGGCGTACAGCGTGTGGGTGGCCTCATCGATCGCGCCGACGTCGGCGCCAGGGTCAGGGACTGGGATCTCGGCGGCTGGGGCGCACCCGGACAGGTCCCGGGTGTGGCAGGTGGCGCCGTTGATCACGTCGATCTCCGGCTGGTTGAGGTTACCGCCATAGAGAGTGTTCGTGGCCGGGTCGGCTGACAGCAGGAACTCGCCTCGCGGCACGGCCGTCGCCTCGGCGCGGCAGCTGGTGGTGGTGGCGGCGTTGCACCGGCGGATGCTGGTCACCGACAGGATGTTCCGGCCCCCGATGTTCACTACGTAGGCGGTACTGGTCCGCGGGGTGAGGGTCAAAGCGCTCGGGCCCGGGTTGTATCCGGGGCCCTGGTTCTGCGTGGCCTGCTGGTTCGGCGGCCGCTTCGCACAGCCGGATGTCACGGTGCCGCTGCAGGTCCGGGTGTTGATCGCCGATAGTGTGTCGTCGCCCGCATTGGCGGCGAACACGGTGTGCAGTGCCTGGTCGACCGCGACGAAGCCGGTCCCGATGCCGGTGGGCACCGCCGGAGGCATGCGGCCGCAGCCAGCCGTGGTGCGGGCGTCGCAGCGGGCGCCATTGATGACCGACACCGACCCGCCGTTGAACTCGTTGACGAAGTTGGCCACGTAGATGGTGTTGCTGGCCTGGTCGACGGCAACCGCGAACGCGCCGGTGCCCACGGTGACGGCCGGCGGGATCCGGCTGCAGCCGCGGCCGGTGTGGCCGTTGCAGGTGGCGCCGTTGATCACCGCCACGGTGTCGCCGGTACCGCTGGTGCCGCTGTTCGCCGTGTAGACGGTGTCGGTCGCGGTGTCCACATCGATCCAGTCCGGGCCAGGCTTGACCCTCACCGTCCGGGCCGGGCGCCGGCATCCCCGCGTCGTCCTGGCGTTACATGCGGCCACGTTGATCACCGAGACGCTATCGCCCGCCAGGTTCGCCACATACAGCGTGCGCGTGGCCGGGTTGACGACCGCCGCGACCGGCAGCTTCCCCACCTTGACCGTCGCCACCGGCCGGCAGCTGCGGGTCACCCGGGCGTTGCACCGGGCGCCATTGAGCACGGAGACCGTGTTGCTGCCTCCGTTCGTCACGTAAACGGTGCCGGTCCTTGGGTCGATAGCGGCTGCGGTGGGGCTGGTACCGGCCGTCGCCCTGGCCACTACCCGGCAACCCGATAGGACCTTCGCGTTGCACTTCGCGGCGTTAACGATGTCTACGACGTGCTCGGGCATAGTGCAGGAGCTGGTCGTGCACTGGATCGGCACATACACGGTCCCTGTCTTGGTGTCGGCTACCGGGGCGCCTGGGCTGCCGCCGAGCACTACAAACCCCCCTCGGCGGCCCGGACCGGCATGAGCCACATTGCTGAGACGTTCCGTCAGCGAGTGCCCGGCGCGGCCCAGCCCGGCCGGCTCAAGCCGCAAAGCCGCGAACCGCGATGCCAGCGGCGCCCCTGCCGCAACCGAGCTCGGCCCCGCCGCGGCCGAGCCAGAAGCCACTGCGCCGCCCGCCATTACCAAGGAAAGCGCCGCGCAGCCGGCCGCCGCCAGCGCCGCAACCGTCCGGGCATACGACCGCCGGTGAGATGGCCAGCGTGACCGCTTCATGTTCTCTCCTGCGGGCTCAAGGTGCGGGCTCGCGAGCGCTGCGGCCAGGCTGCGCAGTCACCCGCGGTGGCGGTCAGGCAACCAGAACCGGCTCGAAGCCTGATCGCAAGATGATCGAATCGCAGCTAGCGACCGCCTGGACGCCGGCCGCGATCCCACGCTCACCGCACCCAGAGCTGGTCGAGCAGGATGCCCCACATCGGGTTGTCCTGGTAATTGCCGACCCGGGCGGAGGTGAAGTCGGCGAAGTTCAGGCTGACGAAGGGCACCCACGGCGCGAGACGGGTGATCTCCTCGTCGACCGTCGCCCACACCTTGGCGGCGGCTTGCGGGTCGCTGATCTGGAGCTGGTCGGCCCGGTTCATCTGACGGTCGATGCCTGGGTGGCAGAAGAAAACGGCGCTTCTGGTGTCGGCGGGGTCGGCCGGGCGGAATGCCGAGCAGCGGAAGAACTGGTCGAAGAAGTCAGATGCGGATGGGTAGTCCACAATCCAGCTTCCAACAGAGGCCTGGACCCGGCGCCGGGTGTCGTTCACGTTGCGCTCGAATGCGGCTTCCGAGGCGGCGACCCGCAGCGACGCGCGATACCCCAGCTCGCGGAGCACCGAGACCAGGTAGGGCCCGAGCGGGCCATCGGATTGGTGTGCCCACACGACCACACGCATCCCCCGCGTGCGCGAGGCGGCCACGAGGCGCCGTGCCTTGGCGAGGTCGGGACCGGTCCACGCCCCGCTGGCGGTGGGATCGACGGTGAACGGGCAGTACGGCCGGTACCCGGGCACGATGGCGGGGAGGATCTGGCAGGTGGGCTGCGCGGCGCTAGGCCCCCCCAGGGCCTGGACCAGCTTGTTCCGGTTGGCGGCCAGGCTCACCGCCTGCCGGACCTTCAGGTCGTTGAACGGCGGCACCGTCACGTTGAACGCGGCGTAGGAGATGCCGGGCAGCGGGTTGATGTGTACCTGCCCGTCGTACCGTGCTACCAGGCCCGCGACATCGGGCGGTGGGTCGGCCATCCAGTCCGCGCGTCCCGCCTCGATCGCGGCGGCCTCCTGGGAGATGGTAAGCCCGAACCGCCACATGATCCGGTCCGGGAACCCGGCTGGATCTGCCGCCGCCGACCACTGACGGAAGTAAGGGTTCCTGGCCAGGTCGATTTCCCGCCCCGGAATATCGCGCGTGATCATGTAGGGCCCGGTCGCTGGGACCGGCGTGGTCCCCATGTCGCGGGCAGGCACGCTGGCGGGAACCGGCGCGGTGAACGGGATAGTCAGCTTGTCCAGAAAGTCTCCGTCGGGTGCGGCGAGGTGGAACGTCAACGTCCGGGCGTGGTCATCCACGGTGATGCCGCGGGACAGGTCACAGGGGGAGCCACTGCGGCACGTGTCCGCGCCGAGGAGCCCGGTGAAGAACGAGCGCGCCGTAGCATTGAGCTCGAAGACGCGCTCGAGGGCGTAGCGGAAGTCCTGCGGCCGGACCGGCGCCCCGTTGGAGTAGCGAAGGCCGGGACGCAGCACGAAGGTGTACTGGGTGCCGCCTGCCTGGGGCGCCGGGAGCGCGAGCGCGAGGTCGGGCACAAGTTGTGCGCCGCCGCTGCCGCCAGTGCGCTGGAACGTCACCAGCGTGTCGTAGATGGCGTCGGTGAAGAACGGCGGGACAGTGGGGTAGACCAGCGCCGGGTCGATCGGCCCGAACCAGTCAGACGAGAGCAGGCGGAGCGTTCCGCCCCGGTGCCTGCTGGCGTAGCCCACGCCTGTCCCCACCCACGCAGCGCCCCCGTCCACAGCCACGGCGAGCGCGGGGTCACCGACCCGCAGGCTCGAGGCCACGCGGCCGGTAGCGGGGCTGATCCGCACCACCGTGCCTGCCGTCGCGTTCGCCACCCATACGCTGGTGGCGGCGGCCGCCACGGCTGACGGGCCATTGCCGACCGGGATGGTCCGGGTGACCGTCCCGGTGCTGGCGTCGATCTGGGACACCGTGCTGTCGAGCCCGTTCGCCACCCAGACCGAGCCGAAGCCGTAGGCGATGGCGTCCGGGTCCGCGCCGACCGAAATCGTCTGAACGGGCTGCCCGGCCACCGGGTCGATCCGGGTGACGCTGTCATCGGCGGGGCTGGTCACCCAGACCGACCCGGCGCCGAGCGCGATGGCATACGGCGGCGAGGTGAGACCGATCACCCGGGTCAGCCTGCCCGACGACAGGTCGATCCGGGAGACGGTGCTTCCCACCGGGTCGGTGACCCACACCGCTCCGAGGCCGGCGGCGACCCCGGTGGGCTCGGAGCCCACGCCGATCGTCTGCACCACCTGGCCGGCCGAGCCGTCGATCCTGGATACGGTGCCGTCGGAGGAATTGGCCACCCACACGTCACCGCCGCTGTAGGCGATGCCTGCGGGCTCCCCGCTCACCCCGATCGTCTGGGTGATGGCCCGCGTGGCCGGGTCAATGCGGTAAACGGCGTCGCCTGCCGCGCTGGTGGCCCATACCGACCTCCCCCCTACGGCCAGGCTGCCCACCGCCGACGGCATGGCCAGTGCCGAGGTGACCGTGGTCCCGGATGCCGATAGCACCCCGAGACCGTCCGCCGGTACGCTTGCACCCGCCGCCGCCGCTCGCAGCGCCAGGGGCACACCCACCGCGACTGCAGCCACGAGCGCAAGCCCGGCTGCGACGAGCGCTCGCCTGCGGTGTCGGCGGTCGCGAGACGCCGCTGCCGGGACCGGTGGGCTGCCGGGCGGCGCAGGTTCCGGGTGACCGGCGCGGTGTGGGCTGGCTGCCAGAGGCTGCTCTAGTTCCGGATCCTGGCGGAGGATCGCCTGCTCCATCCGCTGCAGATCCAGCCCGGGCTCGATCCCCAGCTCGCCAGCCAGCAGGTTCCGCGCCCGGCGAAACGCGGCCAGCCCTTCACTCTGCCGGCCAGACCGGTACAGGGCCAGCATGAGCTGCCGGTAAAACGGCTCATGATATTGGTGGCCGGTGACCAGGGTTTCCAGTTCCGGGACCAGATCCTGAGCCCGGCCGAGCATGAGATCGGAGTCGATGCGCCGCTCCAGGGCGAGCAGGTGCTGGTCGTCGAGCCGCCTCGCGGCGCCCCGGGCAAACGGCGCGTCTGCGACGTCGGCAAACGCCTGACCGCGCCACAGGGCAAGGGCAGCGCGCAGCAAGGCCGACGCCTGTTGGTGATGATCCCGCTCGGCGGCGGCCGTGCCGTCCTTCAGGAGCTCCTCGAACCGGAAGGCGTCCACGTGGCGGGGGTCGACATCCAGGACGTATCCCGGAGGCCTAGTCAGCAGGATCCCGGACGCCGACCCGTCGCGGAGAATACGGCGAAGGCGTGCGACGTAGGTCTCGACGGTGTGGCTGGCGGTCGGTGGCGAACTGGTTCCCCACAGGTCGTCGATCAGTTGCGCGGTTGAAACGATGCTTCCTGCGTTCAGGATCAGATCAGCAAGCAGCGCCCGCTGCTTGGGCCCGCCCAGGGGGAGGTTCTGCCGGCCGTTAGCGACCTCGACCGGGCCGAGAACGCGGAACCGGAGGTCACCGCCCCCCACCATGGCTGCACGCTAGCACTGGCCGCAACCCCTGGCCAGAGGCGATCACGTGGCGGCGAGACGGCCCGCGACCTGCTCATTGATCGGCTTACGGTCGCTTGTTGACCAGGCCGCCGGACGCTGGTTCTGCCCCGAGACCGGAGGCGGCGATGACGACGGCCAAACGGAAGACACAGGGTCCCGCAGCCCGGAGGTTCGGTCGGACCGGCCTTGTGTGGCCGGCTCTGCTGGTCCTGGCCTTGGTGGCGTGCTCATCCTAAGGCGACCGCGGCGGACTGCAGCGGGCGTCATCGGATCCAGCTCTGGTCAGCGAGGAAGCCCCAGACCGGGTTGTACTGGTAGTTGTGCAGTCGGCGAGACGTGAGTTCGACGTCTCGCGTGGTCACGGTTGGCACCCAGACCGCGGCGTTGGTGATCTGGCGGTCGATCGACGCCCACGCGACGGCGGCTTTGGCCGGATCATTGAGTTCGGCCAGCTCGGCCAGGTGCATTTCGCGGTCGAGCGCTGGGTTGCAGTAGTAGCCGTTGCTGGTGCCGCCGCCGCAGCCGAAGAAACTGGGCAGGTAGGACGAGGGGTCGGGGTAGTTCGCCAGCCAGTCACCGTCAACCGACAGCTGGAACCGTTCGTCCATGGCTTCGGTTATTGAGGCGAACGGGATGAGGTGCAGGCGGACGCGGTAGCCGAGGGCGCGCAGGACGCCGGCGATGTAGGCCGCTGTTGCCGGGGGAATGAATCCCTCGTCCGGGCTGCCCCATACGTCGACTCGCTCCCCCAGTGTTCCTGATCGCGCGACCAGGTACCGCGCGCGTGCCAGGTTCGGGGCGCTCCAGGCGCCGCCCGGGCGGGGGTGCAGCGTGTAGGGGCAGTAGCGGTGGTAACCGGGCAGGCCGGGTGCGATCACCTGGCAGGTTGGGGTGGCGAAGCTCGGTCCCCCGTATAGCTGGGCGATCGTGCGCCGGTTGATCGCGTAGTTGAGTGCCTGCCTGACCCGGACGTCGTTGAACGGGGCGAGGTGTGTGTTTATCGGCACGAACTCGACGGCGAACTGGGGGTTGGAGTGCAGCTGAGCGGGGGACTGAAGGGCGAGGAGACGGTATTGGGCGGCCGGGACCTGGCCGTAAATCCAGTCGGCCCGCCCGCGCTCGACAGCGGTAACCGCGGCTTGCGCGGTCGGCACGGTCCGCCACACGATCGCGTCAGGATTACCGGCTGGCTGGGCCGCATGGGACCACTCGCGGAAGTATGGGTTGCGGGTGAACCGGATCTCGGTGTCGCTGACGGACGCGATCTTGTACGGTGCAGTGCCAGGCACCGCGCCGGAGTCGGTTTCGTGGTCGGGGGTTCCGGGCGGGATCGGTGCGCCGAAGGCGAACTGGGTGAGGTTGAACAGGAAGTCGGGGTCGGGCGCGGCCAGGTGGAACACCACAGAACCGGTGACGTCGTCGGTGACGATCCCCCGGGACAGGTCGCAGCTGGCCGGGTGCTGCGTGCAGGCCGCCGCGCCGACGAGCCCCGCATAGTAGGTGGTGCCAGGGGAGTGGACGCGAAACAGCCGTTCGATCCCGCGCCGAAAGTCACTGGCCCGCAGGCGCTGGCCGTCGGAGTAGCGGATCCCTGGGCGGATCCGGAACGCGTAGGTTCTGCCGCCGTTCGCCGGAGCGGGGAGTGACAAGGCGAGGTCGGGGACAAGCCGCATTCCGTCGGCACCGGGGCTTTGCTGGAAGGTGACGAGCGTGTCGTAGGCCAGCCCGGTGAACTGCGGGTTGAAGGCACCGTCATAAAACGCTGGGTCGACCGAGGTCAGCGTCACTGGGTTGGACGAGGTGAGCATCACCGGTGTCACGATCACCAGCGTTCCACCGCGGTGGCCACCGGTGTCCGCGGCAACTCCCACCCAAAGCCGGCCCCTGCTCATCGTGAGCGAGGTCGGGGCGCCACCTACGTGCACACTGGCGACCACTTGGTCACGGCGCGGGTCGATCCTGGAGATGGTGCCGGAGTACTGGTTGGCGACCCACAGCGACCCCGCGCCTGCGGCCAGCGCGGTGGGGCCGCTGCCGACGGGGATCGGGGCGCTGGCCGTCAGCGTCGCTGGGTCGACCCGGGAAATGGTGGAATCGAGACTGTTGGCGACCCACAGCGACCCAGCCGCGAACACCAGCGCTGCCGGGCCGTCGCCGACGCGCACGCGCCCGGTCACCCGCCCCGAGGCCGGATCGATCTTCTCGACGGTTGCGTCGTCATACCCCGCCACCCAGACCGCCCCGTCCCCTATCGCGAGCGCGCCCGGCTGCACACCTAGCGGCAGCGTCCGCTTCAGGGTCCCGCTCGCGGGGGCGATCTCGAACAACTCGTGAGCGGCCGACCCGGCGACCCACAACCGGCCCAGGCCGAACCCGATGGCGCCCAGGCCGGGTCCCGGGAGCGAGATCGTCTGTGTCACGCTCTCGGTCGCCGGGTCGATCCGGGTAACCGTCGCACCGACGGTGCTCGCGGCCCAGATCGCGCCGGCGCCGAGGGCGACGCTCCCCGGGTCACCGTCCACGAGGATCTGGTCCATAACCGCGCCGGAGGACGGATCGATGCGTGTGACCGCCCCGCTGGTCTCGGCCGTCCACACCGAGCCGGCACCGCTGCCAACCGCCCCGGGTGTCCCGGTGAGTGGTGTTGCGGTTACCGGTCGGCCCGAGGCAGTGTCCACGGCGACCAGCCCGTTGGCGTCTGCCAGCTCCGCTTGCGCCGGGTGAGCGGCACCGGAACTGGCCAGCAGGCTGACCGCCAGGACAACTCCGAGAAATAGCGCGGCAGCAGCGGCCAGGCGCGTGGCCCGGGCCGCCTGGTTGCGCGAGCGCACGGCAAGGCCCGGCGCTGCCAGCGCCGGGTCATGCTGAAGGATCCGCTGCTGAAGCTGGCGAACTTCGGGCCCGGGCTCCAGCCCTAGTTCCTCCACCAGCCGCCTGCGGGCTGACTGGAAAACCGCTAGAGCATCGGCCTGCCGCCCCGCCCGGTACAGGGCAAACATCAGCGCCGCCACCAGCCGTTCCCGAAGCGGATGATCGGCCATGAGTTGCTCAAGCTCGGGGACGAGCGCTGCCCCGCCACCGCAGTCCAGCTTTGCCTCGATACGCGATTCCAGCGCGCCTAGGCGCTGTTCCTCCAGGTGCCGGGCCGGATCGCCGGCAAACGGCAGGTAGAGCACGTCAGCCAGGGCCGGGCCGCGCCACAGCGCGAGCGCGTCAGTCAGCATCCTCGCAGCCCCGCGGCTGTCACCAGCACCGGCCGCTTCACCAGCACTCGAGACAAGCAGTTCGAACCTGCCGGCATCGAGCTCCCCCGCCTCGACCGAGAGCAGGTAGCCGCTCCCATGCCGGGCTATCCGGTCGTGACCGATGAGCTTGCGTAGCCGGTAGACGTAGGTGTCGAGTGCGTCGCTGGCGCTGGGTGGCGGAGATTCCCCCCACAGTGCATCGATCAGCCGGTCCCGGGAGGCGACCTCGTTCGCGTGCACGAGCAGGAACGCGAGTAGCGCGCGCTGTTTGAGGCCCCCCAGCGGAACCGGGCTGCCATCGATATGCAGCTCGATCGGACCGAGGATGCCGAACCGCATACCGCCGATATAAGCACTGCTCAAAGGCTATTGCGAGATTCTTGCGAGGCTCGGCTCCGAAAATCTGGCACAGCACCCCGAACCAGGCCGCGCAGGTAGCGGTTCAGCGCTGGGTACGCCTGGTGTTCACGGCGCGAGTGATCAGAGAGGGCGGGTGGCAGACGTGCGCATATGGTCTTCCCTGGGGGCGCCAACGCTGCAGCGCCGGTTTGCGCGGGCCGCGCAGGCGGCGCTGGTGCTAGTGGCCGCCACCGCTCCGGTGATGCTGGGGGCTGGCGCGGAACCAGCGATGGCGGCGACGCTGACGGTCTGCAAGCACGGCTGCCAGTTCAGCCAGATCGCCCCCGCCGTGGCCGCCGCCAAGAGCGGCGACACGATCCGGGTCGGCCCGGGCACCTACCACGGGGGGATCACGGTCGGCGTGAGCGTGCACCTCGCCGGGTCAGGGCCCCGCGCGACGGTCATCCGTGGCGGCGGCCCGGTCCTCACCATCGGCGCCTTCGGCGCACGCACCGAGCCGACCGTGGCCATCAGCGGGGTGACAATCACCGGCGGCCTCGCTCGATCCAGCCCCGAATCGGTGCCGTTTACCGGAAAACCTGGTGTCTGGGCCGCGGGCGGCGGCATCGAGATCCCGCCGGCTGAGCACCTTTCGGACGGCGCGACCGTCACCATCTCCGACAGCGTGATCACCGGCAACCACGCCGACCCGAGCGCCACCGTCCCCTCCGGGATCACTTGTCCGCGCCGTTTCCATTTCCCGAAGAGCCAGTGCCCATTCGCCCCGGCACTGGGCGGCGGCATAGACAGCTGGGGCCAGCTGACACTGGTGCATTCGGCTGTCGCCGGCAACACCACCGGGGCGGCACCGGGGCTGCCAGGCATCGCTAGCGACGCGGACGGGGCAGGGATCTACAGTGCCCAGGGAACCCTCACGCTGGCCCACACGATCGTGGCTGGCAATGCCGGGACGGCGGCCCGGCCGGACGGCCGGGCAGCCGAAGGCGCTGGCGTCTTCGGGGGGAACCCCGGATTCAGCCCCGGGAAGGGCGGTGACAGGCTGGCACTGGCACACAGTGTCATCGCCGGCAACACCGCGATCCTCACCACCGATTTCCCCCGCTTTTTCGGCGGCCACTTCCGGGACCTGGTGGCAAACACCGGCGGACTGGTGGCCGGACCCGGCGTCACGGACACGACGATCACAAACACACTAGTGACCGGTAACTCAGCCATCGCCGACGACCTGCACGGCGAACCGTCCGCGATCGACGCCGGCCTGAACATCAACTCCGGCCCGCTGACCATGACCAAGAGCGTCATCTCCGGCAACCGGGCGATCACCCGGTCCTCGACATCAGCCAACGTAGGAGGCGCCGGCACCGCGCTGGAAGCAGACGGAGGCGGGACGATCAGCTACACGCACATCACCGGAAACTACGCGAGAATGGACAGCCCGCATGGGGCAGCCGCAGCCCTGAACGCCGGCCTGGGAATATTCGGCAACACGAACCCCCTGACCGTCCGGGACAGCACCATCAGCGGCAACGCCGCCGTGGCTGCCAGCACAACGGGGTCGGCCACCGTCCAAGGCGCCGGGGTGTTCAACGACGGACTCCTCAAACTCATTGACGACCAGATCAGCCACAACTCGGGAACCGCCACCGGGCCGTCGGGCGAAGCGCAGGGCGGCGGGATATGGAACGGGGCGACCTTCACGGGCCCACCCGTGCAGCTCGCTCTTCAGCACACCACCGTCACCCATAACACGCTGACCGGCAGCCCAGCTGTCACGCTTCAGGGCGGCGGCGTATACACGGCACCACCTGCCACCATCACCCTCCGGCACTCCCTGATCGCGCACAACGTCCCAGACCAATGCTTCGGCTGCTGAACCACTGGTGACCTGCCGCTCAGGACCAGGCTGACCGTGCCCAGATCCGGCGCACAAGTACGGGATGGGTGCTCGGCGTGATTTTGGTATCGCCCGTGGCACGAATTGCCACCTACGTCCGATGATCACTCTGCCCGCCGCACTCAGCCCCGCCCAGCCGTGACCTGCAGAAACACCGGTCATTGGCGCCGACGAGCTAGCGCCTCGAGTTGCGCTGGTCTCATTTCCGGGCCACGCGGCGAGTGTGGGCTACGCCCGCCTGAGTTCGAGCACAGGAATGGTACGGACTCCAGCGGTTTGGCGTGCGTACTCGGCAAAGCCTGGGTAGCGCCGCGCTTGCTCGGCGTAGATGCGGTCGCGTTCAGCGCCGGTCAGTTCGCGGACGGTCACCTTGTATGTCTCGGTTCCGCGTTCGACACTGGCGTCAGCGGCGGCGGTCAAGTTGTGGTACCAGTCCGGGTTGGTGGGTGCTCCACCCTTGGTTGCGAAGACGTAGATGATGTCCGGCTCGGTGTCGTGCGGGAGGTACATCATCGGATTGACGTGCTCCCGCCCGCTTTTGCGGCCGCGGTGATGCACCAGGACCAGCGGAGCGCCCTCGAAGACCCCGCCAACCCTGCCCTCGTTCGCCCGGAACTCCGCGATGGTCTTCGCGTTCCAGTCGAGTGGCTCGCTCATGTCGAACTCCTGTCGTTGACGATCCCGGGGGTTCGCTAGGCGGTGACGCGTTCTGCTCTGGCGAGATGCGCCGACAGTAGCTGTCCGGCTCTGTCCAGCGCTGCGGCCGCTTCCTCGAGGATCGGGGAAAAGCCCTGGAAGACGTGCGGCACGTCGGGCGTGATATCGAGGGTTACCCCGACGTCGGCGGTGGCGGCCTGCCGGGCCAGGCGGATGGCGTCGTCGAGGAGAACCTCGTGGGTTCCGGCCTGGATGATCAGGGGCGGCAGGCCGGACAGGTCGGCGAAGACGGGGCTGATCAGGCCAAGAGCGGGGTCTTGTCCCGCCGTATAGTCGGTGACCCGGGGCTGGAGCAATTCCCGGCTGAGCAGCGGGTCGGCCTCGCGCTTGGATTCCATCGTCGTCCCGGTCAGCGTGAGGTCGGCATACGGTGACATGAGGTAGGCCGCGGCGGGCAGGGGCAACCCATGATCGCGGGCGTTGACCAGCGTGGCGATGGCGAGGCCGCCGCCGGCGGACTCTCCCGCGAACGCAATGTCAGTAGGAGCGGTGCCCTCTTGCAGGAGGGCCTGGTAGGCGGCCAGGGCGTCGTCGACCGCTGCCGGGTACGGGTGCTCGGGGGCGAGCCGGTAGTCGACGGAGATGACCTTGGCGCGGGTTCGCCGGCCGACCTGCGAGGCCAGGTCAGCAGCTTGGAAGGCGTCCCCTATCACGTACACGCCACCGTGGAAGTACAGGACAACATGGCGAGATTCGACTCCGCCGACGGTGATCTCGGCGGTCGGGACGCTGCCGAGTGCGGCCGCGGTCACGGTCACGTCGGCGGGCAGCTGCTGCGCCGATGCCCACTCTCGCGTCAGCCGCCGCTGCTCGCTGACGTCGCTGCCGACGGGGAAGGCTGACTGCCGCAGGATTGCTTCGAGGTTCTCCCGCTGTTCGGTGCTCACGGAGGATCTCCCTTCGGTCGGAATTCGCCTGGCAGCACCCCAGGCCGGCTCGCCCATGTGAATCCACTGCTGAAATTTGCTGCCGGGACCTCCGGCCCCGGGCAGCGTCCCAGGGCCGCCGTCGGCCCTGGGGCATCCGGGTCAGGGGTGGACCGGTCCGCTGGGCCCGCTGTCGAGGCGCAGCGACTGCATGATGGCGAAGGTGGTGGTCCAGGTGTAGATCTCGATGTCGGCCGCGGCCAGCACGCCGGTGTACTTGGCGATGACCGGCGCGGCGGCGCGGTCGGTGACGGTGTTGAGATGGCCTCGGATCCCGGCCCAGAAGTTCTCTCCGTAGTGCATGTAGAACGGCACCGGGTCGACGCTGGCCAGTGCATCTTTCGCGCTGGCTTCGATGTCGGCGATGTACTGCTGGTGCACCGCGACGTCGTCGCGGGTGGCGAGCCGGCCGACGTGCCCGGAGATGAAGTGCGTCCACGGGTAGGACAAGGCGGTGGCCGGGGCGGCCATGTACCCGGGGACGTCCTCGGTGAGGTTGGTGTTGTAGATGGGCACCCACCCGGCGTTGACGATGTCGATGAGCATCAGGGTGTCGTGGCCGGGGAAGTGGATGAAGATGTTGTCCGGGGAGTGGTTGGGGCCGTGCCAGGCCAGCTCCACCCGCTCACCGCCGACCTCGAGGGTGTACCGGTCGGCGAAGGTGATCTCCGGCACCGGCCTTGCCGGGCTGTTGTCGCGCGCGAGCAGCCGGCGGGTCTCCTGGTGCCCGACGCGGACCACGTCCCCGAACAGCGACGCCGCACCGGTGTGGTCGTCGTGGTGGTGGGAGTACACCAGGTGCGTCACCCGGTTAGTCACCCCGTTTGCGGCGGCGATCTCATCCACCGCCCGCCGTATGTTGTTGCCGATGGACGGGGGAGCGTCGAACAGCACCACACCGTCGCGGGTGGTCAGGAACGCCGACTGGTAGACCCCGTCGGTGACCCAGTACAGGTTCCGCTCCACGCGCCCGACGTAGTACCCCTGCTCGTTGAGGGCCGGACCGAGCGCGGACCGGGGAATCGGCGCGTAGTCGGGCAGGTCCGCGCCGGTGTCGGCGCCAGTGGCTGGTGAAGTCACGGTATCTCCCTGGAATCTTCGGGCACGTCCCTGACGGCCGTACGAGGTTCTGCGACGGATCCAGGCTCTCCGCCAGCCAGGTGAGACGTCGTCACCGGATCACGGTGATTGGCCCCTCAGCGGCGCTTACGGGGGCACTGGTCATGGAGCGGCACCTTCTCGTAGCGAAACGGGCGCGCCCGAAGCTAGTGGCCGTCACGGTGCGCGGCTGCCACCTGGTTCAGGTGATGTGATGATGTGCCGGCTAGCAGAACCGGCAAGGGCGGGCTGCCGCGGCGAGGGCGGCTCGGTCCTCATGCCGCTGCTCACTCCCGGGCCGCGGTGCCCCCTCTTGCGTGGCGGGCGCGGCACCGGACAGTTCCTGACGGCGGACCCGGATAGTGGCGATCGCGATGAGCAGGGCGAGCAGCTCGATCCCCGCGGCGACAACGAACGCACGGGAGAAGCCGGCCGTCAGGGCGTGATGGTAGATGGACGCGGGCAGGGGAGTGCCCGGCTTCGGCAATGGCCGGCCTGCCTTTGCGGCGGCTGCCGCCGCGTGCGCGACCTGGGTCCTGACGCTGTCCGCGACGGTCGTCCAGGCGACGGTACCGAGCAGTGCAAGCCCGATCGCGCCGCCGACCTGCTGGGCGGTGTTGAGCAGGCTGGAGGCGACACCGGAGTCCTGATCGGCCACGTTGTGCAGGGCGACCAGGGCCAGCGGGACGAACACCAGGCCGAGCCCGCACGACGTCACGAGCTGCGGGCCGAGCAGCTGGCCGGCGTAGCTGGCGTGCTCGGTCAGCCTGGAAAACCAGAACATCCCGCCCGCGACCGCGGCGGCGCCGGTCACGATCAGCGGCCGGGCGCCGATCCGCGGCACCAGCTGCGAGGCCAGCCCGGAGGCGACCACGACCCCGATGGCGAACGGCAGATAGGTGATGCCCGTCCGTATCGCGCTGTAGCCGAGGACGTTCTGTATGAAGAGGGTCAGGAAGAAGAACAGGCCGAACAGCCCGGTGGAGACGCACAGCATGATCAGGTACGCACCCGACCTGTTCCGGTCGGCCAGGACCCGCATCGGAAGCAGCGGCCGCGCGCTGCGCCGCTCGATCAGCACGAACGAGACGAGAAGCACCACCGAGGCGGCCAGCGACGCCAGCACCTGCGGGTCACCCCAGTGGGAGACCCCGTCGGGCCCGGTGGCGGCCTTGGACAGGCCGTAGACCAGCAGCGCGATGCCACCAGTGGCGGTGACCGCGCCGGCCACGTCGATCCGGCCCGGCCGGCGGGGCGATTCGGCCAGCACGCGCGGCGCCGCGGCCGCCACCAGGATCCCGATCGGGACGTTGACGAAGAACACCCATCGCCACGACACGTAGGTGGTCAGTATGCCCCCCAGCAGGAGGCCCACCGCGCTGCCGGCGCCAGCCATCGCCGCGTAGACGCCAAACGCCCTGTTGCGTTCCCCACCTTCGGGAAAGTTGGTGGTGATCAGCGCCAGCGCTGTCGGCGCGATCACCGCGCCGCCAACTCCCTGGACCGCTCTCGCGGTAAGCAGCCACCACTGGCTGGTGGCGAACCCGCCGAGCAGCGACGCTCCGGAGAACAGCAGCAGCCCGAAGACGAACACCCGCCGCCGGCCGAGGATGTCACCGGCGCGGCCGCCGAGCAGGAGCAGGCCGCCAAAAGTGACCGCGTAGGCGTTCACCACCCACTCCAGGCCGCTGCCGGAAAAGCCAAGTGCCTGCTGGATGTGCGGGAGAGCAACGTTCACGATGGTCGCGTCGAGCACGACCATGAGCTGGGCGGTGGCGATGACCAGCAGAGCCAGGCCGAGGCGGCGGTTGCCGCCGCCGGCCGTGGCGGAGGGTGAGGCCGCACGCCCGGTCGCGGATTGCGCCGACCCAGTGGTGGGCGGGTAGCCGGGCAGGTCGGGGGCGCTGCCCGCGCCGGAGGCTGGCGAGGTCACGGTACCTCTCCCTTGGATCTCGAAGCACATCCTTGGCGGCCGTGCGAGCTTTCGCGACGGGCCCAGGCTTGCCGCCCCATGGTTGCCACCAGGCAGGTGAGAGGTCGTCACCGGGTCCAGGTGATCCGCCGCACCGGGACAACGCCGGGCGGGATGGGATCGCGGCGGCGGCGCGTCTTTGACAGTGCAGCAGCACCGAGGTTTCGCACACCGTTGACAGTCGGTGCGCTGGCCTGATACCGAGACAGAAGGTGCCAGGACCGCTTGACCGATGCCAGGGTGTCAGGCGTAGATATCAAGGCAGGCTTGTGACGGTGGCTCCAGCAACTCCCCGGCTGATCGACCGGGGTGATCTTCTCGCTGTTCTGGACCGCTCGGCGGCGAGCAAGGTGACGATCATCTCGGCCCCGGCCGGCAGCGGGAAGACGTCATTGCTGCGCGCCTGGGCCGGCCGGCCGGGCCAGCCGCACCAGCTCGCCCTCGTGCAGGTGCAACGCGACGAACACGACGCCCAGCAGTTCTGGCTGGCCCTGCTCGACGCGGTTCGTCACGCCGCTGGTACAAACAGCGGCGCGGAACTGCCGGCAGCGACACCCGACTTCAACGGGCCGGCGATGGTCGACCGGGTGCTATCGGAGCTCGCCGGCGCTCATGGCGGCGTCACGCTGGTGGTTGATGATCTCCACGAGCTGCACTCGCCGGACGCCCCTACACAGCTCACCCGGCTGCTGACCAGCCTTCCCCCGAAAGTGCACGCGATCGTGACCACGCGTCACGATGTGCGGCTGGGCCTGCACCGGCTGCGCCTGGCGGGTGAGCTGGCCGAGATCCGCGCGGCGGATCTGCGCTTTTCCGAGCGGGAAACCCGCGAGCTGCTCGACGCCTCGGGCATCGCGCTGTCGGAGGCCGGAGTGGCGCTGTTGTACCAGCGGACCGAGGGGTGGGCCGCGGGCCTGCGGCTGGCGGCGCTGTCGCTGGCCGGCCATCCCGACCCGGAGCGGTTCGTCGCGGAGTTCTCCGGCAGCGACCGCACGGTCGCGGAGTACCTGATCGCGGAGATGCTGGACCGCCTGCCCGAAGACGTCCAGGATCTGCTGCTGCGCACCTCGCTGCTGAACCGGGTCAACGGCGAACTGGGCGATCTGCTGACCGGCCGGCCGGGCTCGGAGCAGATCCTGCTGGACCTTGAGGACGCCAACGCGTTCGTCGAATCGCTCGGCCCCGGACGCACGTGGTTCCGCTACCACCACCTGTTCGCCGATCTGCTGCGGCTGGAGCTGCGCCGCACGCTGCCCGCGGAGATACCCGCGCTGCACCGGCGCGCCGCCGGGTGGTTCACCCAGCACGGCCAGGTGGCCGACGCGGTCCGGCACACCCAGGCGGCCGGCGACTGGCCGCAGGCGGCCCGGCTGCTCGCCGACCATGCGTTCAGCCTGACCCTCGACGGGCAGGCGCAGACCATGCAGGCGCTGCTGCGGGCCTTCCCGCCCGGCGCGGCCGCAGACCCCGGCCTGGCCCTGGTGCGCGCGATGGGTGACCTGGCTCAGGGGCGCCTGGACGAGGCGGCCGCCCACCTGGCGGTCGCCGAGACCTACGCCGAGACGGCGCCACCAGATCGCCAGCACCGCCTGCGGGTGGCGATCGCGTCGCTGAAGCTGTCGCTGGCCCGGCGGCGCGGTGACCTGGCCGGCGTCATCGAGCAGGCGCGGTTCCTGGCCTCCCCGGTCACCGGGATGTCCGACGAGGACATCGCGCTCGGCAGCGACCTGCGGGCGGTGGCGCTGATGAATCTGGGCACAGCCGAGGCGTGGACGCTGGGGCTGCCAGACGCTGAACGCCACCTCCGGGAGGGCGCCGTCCTGGCGCGGGAGATCGGCCGGCCATACCTGGAAGTCGGCTGCCTCGCGCAGCTCGCGTTCGCGTCTATCTTCCATGGTGCTGACATGCCGAAGATCCATGCGTTCGCTACGACCCAGCGGCGCTGCCGCGAGGCGATCGCGCTCGCCGAACGGTACGGCTGGGGCACGGAACCGGTGATCGCACCCGCGCTGATGACGCTCGCCGGCACGATGGTGTTGCTGGGTGAGTTCGACGAGGGCGAGCGGTGGTTGCGGCGCACCGAACAGGCCCTGGAAACAGACACCGGGCCGGACATCAGGCTGCTGCTGCACCAGACGGCCGGGATGCTGCACGCCGGCCGCGGCCGCCACCACGAGGCGCTCGAGGAGTTCGGCGCGGCCGAAGACCTCGCCTCGCAGCTGGAGGGATCGCAGGCGCTGGCGAGCCAGGTGACCGGCTGGCTGCTCGCCACGCAAGCCCGCCTCGGGCGGCCCGGCGAAGCCCGCGCCTTGCTCGCGGCGCTCGATGACGAGCAGGCCAGCTCCGGTGAGATCCGTAATGCCCGCGCGGTGATCTGCCTGGCCGAAGGCGATCCGGCTGCGGCTTTGGCCGCGGTGGCCGGTGTTCTCGATGGCACGGCACCGGTCCTTGGTTACGTCACCCTCGTGGAGGCGCACCTGCTCGCCGGGCTTGCCCACCGCCAGGTTGGTGACCAGCGCGCGGCCAGCCAGGCGGCGGAACGCGCACTGGCCCTGGCGGAGTCGGACCGGCTGGTGCTGCCGTTCGCGATGACCGGCTCAGCGGAGCTTTTGGAGGCGCTGCCCCGGCACCAGACCGCGCACGGCGCGCTGCTCGCCGACATCCTCGACGTCCTCCACGGCTCATCCCCGGCCGCCCAACAGCAGTCCTTGCTGCCGCCGGCGCAGGAACTCAGCCCGGGCGAGCTGCGGGTGCTGCGGTACCTGCCGACCAACCTGTCCCGGCCCGAGATCGCCGGCGAACTGTCGGTCTCGCTGAACACCGTCAGCACGCACCTGCGCAGCATCTACGCCAAGCTCCAGGTCCAGGACCGGTCCTCGGCCGTACAGCGCGCCCGGGAACTGCGGCTGCTGGCCGCCGGCCGCACCCGCTAACCCGGCGGTCACCGGATCCCGGTGATCCGGGGTCACCTGCCCGCCGGTGATCATGGCGTCATGGACCCGGCACCCGCCCTGTACGCGATCCGGATCAACGGGCACCTCGGCGCCACCATGCTGTCCGCGTTCCCGGCCCTGGCACCGCGGCACCACGGCGCCCACACCGTGCTCACTGGCCTGCTGGACCGGTCGGCCCTCTACGGCGTGCTCGCCGAGATCGAGGCGCTCGGCCTGGACCTGCTCGAGATCCAAAAACTCACCCCCGACCACACATCACCCGAACCAGGTGACAGCCGCTCACCTTGACGGCCACTAGCTTCGGGCGCACTCGATCAGCCAGTTAGCTGCCGGGGACCCCCGGTTCCCAGGCGCGATCTGCCCCACCGGCTTCTAAACTGCCGCGCCAGCCGAATCCGTCCCAGCACCAGGAGGTAGCCCATGACCCTCAACGCGATGCCGGACGACCGCCCGCTGGCCCCGGCGCCGCTGGAGGAGAATGTCGACCACGTCCGCGGCTCGCCCGCCGGCCGCCTGATCCTCGAGTACGGCGATTACCAGTGCCCGTACTCGCGGCAGGCGTTCCACGCGATCGAGCAGGCCGGACAACAGCTCGGCGGGAACCTGCGGTTCGCGTACCGGCATTTCCCGCTGACCGGCATTCACCCGCACGCCCTCGCCGCGGCGGCCGCGGCCGAGGCCGCCGCCCTGCAGGGCCGGTTCTGGGACATGCACGAGCTGCTGTTCCACCGGCAAAAGGCGCTCGACGACGGCGACCTGCGCGGGTACGCCGCCCAGCTCGGCCTGGACGTCGCGGCCTTCGACCGCGACCGGGCCAGCACCGCGGTAGCCGACCGGATCCGCCGCGACGCGGGCAGCGGCCTGGCCACCGGCCAGGTCCTCGGCACCCCCACCCTGTTCATCAACGGCATCGTCCACCGAGGCGGCTACGACCCGCCCACCCTGCTGGCCGCGCTGGCCCGATGAGCCGCCCTGCCCGCAGGCCGCGCGGCATCAGGCTGGGCCCAGTGGTCAGGCTGTGGGCGGAGCTCGACCAGCTCTGGGTCCGCTAATGCGGCCGGGCCGGCCGGGTGATCTTTGCGCAAGATCGCCTGCCCGGGCGCCGGCGCGGTGTTCAAGGCCAGAGCCGGCTGGTTTAGTGGGGGGGTATGAGCGCTGATGACGCCATGCCGTCCGCCGCTCAGATCCAGGCGGCCGCCGGTGGGCGGGCGACTCACCCCAGGGAGCCGCATGCCGGTGGTACCGCCGGACGGTTGAACTGGTTGCGGGCTGCGGTGCTGGGGGCCAACGACGGGATCGTGTCGGTGGCCGGCATCGTCATCGGGGTGGCGGGTGCCACATCGGCCCGCGGCCCCATCTTCACCGCCGGGCTGGCCGGGCTGGTTGCCGGGGCCGTGTCGATGGCGCTGGGTGAGTACGTGTCGGTCTCCAGCCAGCGCGACAGTCAGCGCGCACTGATGGCCCAGGAGTCACGCGAACTTGCGGCCAGCCCGGAGGCCGAACTGACCGAGCTGACCGCCTTGTACGAAGCCAAGGGACTATCCGCGGCCACCGCCCGTACCGTCGCGACCGAACTGACCAATCATGGCGCCCTGGCCGCCCATCTCGAGGCTGAACTGCACATCGACCCCGCTGACATCCCCAGCCCCGTCCAGGCCGCCGCCGCATCGGCGACGTCGTTCACAGTCGGCGCCGTGCTCCCTTTGCTGGCCATCCTGCTGCCCCCGGTCGCGGTGCGGGTACCGGTCACCTTTGCCGCCGTCCTGATCGCTCTCGCACTGGCCGGTGCCCTGAGCGCCCGCCTGGGCGGGAGTAACATTCGCCGCGCCGTCCTGCGGCTCGTCATCGGCGGGGCGCTCGGCCTGGCCTTCACCTACGGCATCGGGCACCTGTTCGGCACCGCCATCGGCTAACCAGATGGCCAGTGCCCTGGTACCGGCCTCATGATCGCGGTTCACCCCGGCGCGGGTGAGGCGCGTAACCGGGGACCGCGAGATCCTTGACTGGCACACCATTCGCACACCAACGAGCGCAGGAGCGTGGCATGACGACGAAGGCCGCCTTTTCACCCGAGGAATGGACGGTCGTGCTGGAGGGCCCGTCGACCGCCGGCATGATCGTGATCACCGCGGCACACGGGGGCACGTTCCGCGAGACGATCGCAATGGCGAAGGCCTACACCGAAGCGCGCGCCGAGCACGGTGAGAGCGAACTCCTGGACGAGATCGTGGCGGAGAAGCCCAAGACCGACCGTACGAGGTACCACTCCCCCGAGGAACTCAAGGATCATGGGCTCGCGCATATCCGTGACGCTGTGGCGCTGCTCGAAAGCAAGGCGACCGCCGAGGAGCGCGATGACTACCGGCAGTTCGTCCTCACCCTCGCCAACAAGGTCGCCGCCGCTCACCGCGAGGAAGGGCAGAGCGTGAGCCCCGCCGAGGCAGCGGCGATCCAGGAGATCACAACCGCGCTCGGCACGCCCGGTTCCTGACCGAGACCCGGTCCACAGCGCAGACCACAAGCCCCGTGGACCTGATCTCGCGGCGGGCCAGCGCCGGTTTGCCGCGACTGCCGCCGGGAGGGAGCGATGCTGGCTGCGCAATCGTCGCAGGTGAGCGGCGTTGTCTTTGTGGTGGCCGTGCTGGCCACCAGCATGGTGCTGGTAGTCGTCCTGGCGTGGGCATGCGCGGCAGCTGCTCGGGGTGCCGGTTGGCGCGCTACGGGCCCTGATCGCTGGTCTGCTCGGCTTCGCCGCGGCCTGGATCTTGGGCAGGTGGCTGCAAGCGGCCCAGCCGGGGCATACGGTCGCGTTCCTCACCGTGGCGCTGGGCGTTCCGCTGATCGTCGCGATGGCCTTCCTCGTGGCGGCAGAGGTACTGGTGCCGAGCGGGACCCTCCCGCAGCCGGTGGAGCTGATCCGCGACGCCAGGCGCGCACTCGCGCGATCCCGGCGTTACGCGCAGATCAGCCGGATCGCGGTACGGCATGGGCTGGGCCCGTACCTGCGCGGGTGGCGGCAGCGCGGCGGGGACCCGGCGGGCGGGCGCGCAGCGCTGGCGTTGTCGCTGCGGCGTGCCCTGGAAGAAGGCGGGGTGACCTTCACCAAGCTGGGCCAGTTGCTCTCCACGCGCCGTGATCTGCTCCCGGAGGAGTTCATCGCCGAGCTCTCCCAGCTCCAGGACCGGGCCGAACCGGCGCCATGGGACCAGGTTGCCGAGGTGATAACCGGGTCGCTCGGAGCACCGGCGGAGCAGGTCTTCGCCGAACTGCAGCCGGATCCGGCGGCGGCGGCGTCGATCGCCCAGGTACACAAGGCCCGGCTGCGCCGCGACACCGGTCCGGGCGCCGAGGTGGCGGTGAAGGTACAGCGCCCTGGGATCCGGGACACGGTGGAACAGGACCTGGACATCCTGCTGCGCCTGGCGGTCCGGCTCGAGGACCGCACCCGCTGGGCGCGTGCGGTCGGCACGGTCGGCGTTGCCCAGGGGTTCGCCGCCGCGATGCGCGAAGAGCTCGACTTCCGGGTGGAGGCACGCAACATGGCGGCCGTCACGGCCAACTGGCCGGATCAGCAGCGTGCCGTCGGCGGCAGCGTCGCGGTGGTGCTTCCCGCCCTGCACCACGAGCTGTGCACCGAGCACGTGCTCGTCATCGACTGGCTGGACGGGGTCAACCTGCGTACGGCAGGACAGCTGATCGACGACCGCGGGCTGGACCGGGCCGAGCTGAGCCGGGCGCTGCTGCGCAGCATGGTGTACCAGATCACCGAGGGCGGCGTATTCCACGCCGACCCGCATCCGGGCAACGTTCTGCTGCTCACTGACGGCCGCCTCGCCCTGCTCGACTTCGGCTCGGTCGGCCGTCTCGACGCCCAGCAGCGGTCCGCGCTGCAGGACCTGCTGCTTGCCCTCGGCCGCGCTGATCCCGCGGCGCTTCGCGACGCCCTGCTGGAACTGGTCACCCGCACGGACGAGATCGACGAACTGCAGCTGGAACGGGCGCTCGGCCAGTTCATGGCGCGCCACCTCGTGGGCGGCGCCGCGGCGACCGCGGAGATGTTCACCGACCTGTTCCTCCTGGCCTCCCGGTTCGAGCTGGCGATCCCGGCCGAGATCGCCACCGTCCTTCGCGCCCTCGGCACTCTGGAAGGCACGCTCGCCCTGCTGACGCCGGAGATAGACATCACCGCAGAAGCACGGCAGTACGCCGACCATCTGGTCAGGAAGGTGTCGCCACGGACCGTGCCACAGACGGCCGCCGGGGAGCTGGCCGCGCTGCTCCCGGTGCTGCGCCGGCTGCCCCGGCGGTTCGACCGCGTCACCGGCGCGCTGGAACAAGGCAGGCTCGGCCTCAACGTGCGGCTGTTCGCCGACGAACGCGACCGCCGCGTGGTCACCGGACTGACCTACCAGTTCCTCCTGACGTTCCTCGGCGCCGCATCGGGCATCGCCGCCGCGCTGCTTCTCGGCACGACCAGCGGCCCCAAGATCACCTCTGACGTCACCCTCTATCAGGTGATCGGCTACAACCTGCTTCTGGTCGCGGCCATCCTGGCGCTACGGGTGCTGTTCACGATCTTCAGGAACCGGTAACGACCCGATGGCGGCTGCCACAATCGCCCGCGCTTCTTCCTGGATCGCGGCAAGCTGCTCCGGGCCGCGGAAGGACTCGGCGTAGAGCTTGTAGACGTCCTCCGTGCCGGACGGCCGGGCGGCGAACCAGCCGGTCTCGCTGACCACCTTGAGCCCGCCGATCGGCGCGCCGTTGCCGGGCGCCGTGGTCAGCGTCGCCGTGATCTTCTCGCCCGCGAGCCGGTCGGCCGTGATCTGCTGCGGCGACAGCTTGGCCAGCGCCGCCTTCTGCGCCCGGGTGGCGGCCGTGTCGATGCGGGCGTACGCGGGATCTCCGTGGCGGCGCGTGAGACCGCGGTAAAGCTCCGACGGCGACGTGCCGGTCACCGCGATGATCTCGGCGGCGAGCAGCGCGAGGATGATCCCGTCCTTGTCGGTCGTCCACACCGAGCCGTCGCGTTGCAGGAACGATGCCCCGGCGCTCTCCTCGCCGCCGAAGGCGACCGAGCCGTCCAGCAGCCCCGGCACGAACCACTTGAACCCGACCGGCACCTCGAACAGCGGGCGGCCCAGGCCCTCGGTCACCCGGTCGATGATCGACGAGCTGACCAGGGTCTTGCCCACCGCCGCCGCCGCGGGCCAGCCGGACCGGTACCGGTAGAGGTAGTCGATGGCGACGGCGAGGTAGTGGTTGGGGTTGAGCAGCCCACCGTCCGGCGTGACGATGCCGTGCCGGTCGGCGTCGGTGTCGTTGCCGGTCGCGACCGAGAAGTCGTGCTGGCGGGCAATCAGGCTGGCCATGGCGAACGGCGATGAGCAGTCCATCCGGATCTTGCCATCCCAGTCCAGGGTCATGAACCGGAACGTGGCGTCCACGACCGGGTTGACCACGGTGAGATCCAGGCCGTAACGCTCGCCGACCGCACCCCAGTAGGCGACGCTCGCCCCGCCGAGCGGGTCGGCGCCGATGCTTACCCCGGCCGCCTTGATCGCGGCCAGGTCGACCACCTGCCCAAGGGCGGACACATAGGCGTCGAGGAAATCGAACTGCCCGGTGGTGCCGGCCGTGATCGCGCGCGCGTACGGGATCCGGCGCACACCGGCCAGCCCGTCCGCGAGCAGGGCGTTGGCCCGGTCCTGGATCCACCGGGTGATGTCCTGATCGGCCGGGCCCCCATCTGGCGGGTTGTACTTGAACCCGCCGTCGGGCGGCGGGTTGTGCGACGGCGTGACCACGATTCCGTCGGCGCGCGGTCCGGCCCCGGATGCGTTGTGCGCCAGGATCGCCCTGGACACCGCCGGGGTCGGTGTGTACCCACCGCGCGCGTCACGGAGCACGTGCACGCCATTGGCGGCCAGCACCTCCAGCGCGGTGACCTGGGCTGGCTCGGATAGCGCGTGGGTGTCGGCGCCCAGGTACAGCGGCCCGCGGATGCCCTGAGCGTCCCGGTACTCGCAGATCGCCTGCGTCGTGGCGGCGATATGGTCCTCGTTGAACGTTGCGGTGAAGGCCGACCCCCGATGGCCGGACGTCCCGAAGGACACCCGCTGGGCGACGTCACCCGGGTCCGGGTGCACCGCGAAATAGGCGGTGACCAGCTTCGCGACGTCGACGAGATCAGCAGCGGTTGCGGGCTGCCCCGCACGGGGACTGGTCATACCCACCAGCATTCCAGCCATGGCGTATCGTCATGCAACCAAGACCGGAGGTATCGGGCATGGCCAAGAAGAAGGACAAGCAGCACCAGGACACGATGGTCCAAACTCCGTCGGCGGAGGCGCAGCAACAGGCGGCGGGCTCGCTGCCGAAGCTGAAGCGCAAGCCGTACGAGCGGGAGATGAGACGCCTGCACGGCGAGCTGGTCGCGATGCAGGAGTGGGTCAAGTCGAGCGGGGCCAAGATCTGCATCGTGTTCGAGGGCCGCGACACCGCCGGGAAGGGCGGCACGATCAAGCGGATCACCGAGCGGGTCAGCCCGCGGGTGTTCCGGGTCGTTGCCCTGCCCGCCCCGACGCCGCGGGAAAAGTCACAGATGTACATCCAGCGCTACGTCGAGCACTTCCCGGCGGCCGGTGAGGTCATCATCTTCGACCGCTCCTGGTACAACCGGGCCGGGGTCGAGCGGGTGATGGGCTTCTGCACGCCCGAGGAGACCGACCGGTTCCTTGAGCTGACCCCAGGGGTGGAGAAGGCGATGGCCGATAACGGGATCCTGCTGCTGAAGTACTGGCTGGAGGTCAGCCCCGACGAGCAGACCCGCCGGCTGGAAAGCCGCATCGACGACCCGCGGAAGATCTGGAAGCTGTCGGACCTGGACCTGAAGTCCTACAGCCGCTGGTACGACTACTCCCGGGCCAGGGACGCGATGTTCGCCGCCACCGACACCGCGTGGGCGCCCTGGTACATCGCCCACACCGACGACAAGAAGCGAGGCCGGCTGAACATCATCAGCCACCTGCTCAGCCAGGTCCCCTACAAGCCGCTCGCCCATCGGGACATCACGCTGCCCAAGCGGCAGCGGCCCGGCGGCTACACCAGACCGGACCTGCCGCTGCGGTACATCCCGACGCCGTTCTGAAGCTTCTGGCGAAACACCAGGACAATCCGCCCTGGCCAGCGCTATCCGCCGCCCGCAGGGCCATGCTTGACTTGGGGCCGGGGGTTCGGGCAGTGATCGAGTACCGGCTTCTTGGCCCACTCAAGGTTGGCGTCAACGGGGACGCTGTCAAGATCGGCGGTCTGCGGCAGCGGACGCTGCTGGCGATGCTGCTGCTCCAGGCCAACCAGCCCGTTCCCCGGGACGTTCTCGTCGATCAGCTCTGGGGCGAGCATCCACCGCCGGGCGCGCAGCACACCCTGGAGGTGTATATCTCCCGGCTGCGCCGGGCGCTCGCCGAAGCCTGCCGGGGGCACGCTGGTGCTGACCCGGCCAGGCGCCTATCTGCTACGGGCCGAGGACGGGCAGGTCGATGCGCGCCGGTTCGAGCTGCTGGCCGAGCAGGGGCGGCGGGCGCTGGAGGCGGGCGCGCCGGCCGAGGCCGCGGCGCTGTTCCGCGAGGCCCTGGCGCTGTGGCGCGGCGCGGCGCTGGCCGACCTCAGATACGAAGCGTTCGCGCAGGCGGAGATCGCCCGGCTGGAGGACCTGCGTGCCGACGCCATCGAGGACCGGGTCGACGCCGACCTGGCGCTCGGCCGCCACGCCGACGTCGCCGGCGAACTCGCGTCGCTGGTTGCCGCCTGCCCGCTGCGGGAACGGCGGCAGGCGCAGCTGATGGTGGCCCTGTACCGGTGCGGCCGGCAGCCCGAAGCGCTGGCCGCCTACCAGGCGACCCGGCAGGTCATGGTGAACGAACTCGGCATCGAGCCGGGCCCGGCCCTGCAACGCGTCGAGCGCGCGATCCTGGAACAGGCCGCCTGGCTTGACCCGCCACCCCGCGCGGCACCGCCCGCTGAACGCTCTCCCGCTGAACGCTCTCCGGCTGCGCGCTCTCCCGCGACCCGCCGCTGGCGGCTGGTGGCCGCGGCCGCGACCACACTCGCCATCACGCTGGCGTTTCTCCTGATCGGCCTCCCCCGCGGAGAGAGCCGATCCGCCCCGCGCACCGCCGGGCCGAACACGGTCGGCGTCATTGATAGCAGCCAGAACGCCCTGAGCGGAGTGGTGACCGGTACCGGGCGGCCGGGCGGGGTTGCCTACGCGGCCCACGCCGCTTGGATCACCGACACCGCCAACAACTTCTTGCTGCGGGCCGACTCAGCGCACCGGGTGATCGACCGCATCCCGGTCGGGCGGGGGCCCACCGGGGTGGTGGCCGGGAACGGCGAG
Source organism: uncultured Actinomycetes bacterium (assembly GCA_963813395.1). Taxonomy (GTDB): domain Bacteria; phylum Actinomycetota; class Actinomycetes; order Streptosporangiales; family Streptosporangiaceae; genus DASXKD01. Next base: position 234,430 of record CAWEYV010000019.1, on the reverse strand, counting down.
ATATGGGTTGCCAACGAACTCGACGGAACCGTTTCCGAGGTCAACCCGGGCGCGGGAGCGGTCGTGGGCACGACCCAGGTAGGAAACGGCCCGGACGCCATCGCATTCGGCTACGGGTCGGTCTGGGTCGGCAACGTGACCGACAACACGCTGTCCAGGATCGATCCAGGCAGCGGCCGGGTCGCCGCCATCATTCCTCTCGGCAGCGCCCCGGCCGCCCTGGCCGCTGGGACAGGTGGCATCTGGGTGACCAGCGCGGACACCGGGCGGCTGCTGCTCGTTGACCCGGCGCACGACCGGGTATCGCGGGTCTTCCCGATCGGCGGCTCTCCGGGTGGGGTAGCGGTTGGCGCAGGCAGCGTGTGGATCGGCTACCCGGGCGGCACGGTGGCGCGCCTCGATCCGGTGACCGGCCACGCGCACATGATCAGGGCTGGCGGCACCGGGGCCAAGCCCGCCGTGGCCGGCACCATCCCAGCTGGCGTCGTCTATGCGGACGGCGCGGTATGGATCGCGGACAGTCCGGCCGGCGGCGTTATCAGGATCGACCCGCGGCCCGAGGCGGTCACGCGCATCCATGTGGGCAACGAGCCGAACGGGCTCACCGCGGCGGGGCATACCATCCTGGCGACGGTGCTCCCGTCTCCGGCAAGCCACCGCGGCGGCACGCTTACCGTCATGACGCAGTTCCCGGCACAGGGTCTGCCCACCGATACGGCGGTCGCCTGGAACACTTATATCTGGCAGATCCTCAGCATGACTAACGACGGGCTGGTCGGCTACCGCCGCGTCAGCGGTCCCGCGGGCGACGTGCCCGTACCCGATCTCGCGACTGCCCTGCCGGTGCCCACCGACGGTGGCCGCACGTACACGTTCCAGCTCCGCTGGGGCATCAGGTACGCAACCGGCGCCCCGGTCAGGCCGGAGGACTTCCGCCGCGCCCTCGAGCGCGTCTTCATGATCAATCACGCCGCCGACCCCGGGTCGTTCTTCTACTCGGACATCGCCGGTGCGAGCAGCTGCGAGCGGATTCCGCAACACTGCAACCTCGCGCGGGGAATCGTGGCCAACGACCAGGCGAACACCGTGACCTTCCACCTCACGGCGCCGGACCCGGAGTTTCTCGACAAGCTCGCCCTCCCGTTTGCCGACGCGGTCCCGGCCGGAACGCCGGACCATCAGGTCAGCGCGGCGCAGCTGCCCGCCACCGGGCCGTACCTGACGCAGTCGTTCACAGCGCGGAATGGCTGGATCCTGGTCCGGAACCCGCGGTTCCGCCAGTGGTCGGACCAGGCACAGCCCGGCGGCTATCCCGACCGGATCGTCGTGCGGCTCGGCGTCGCGCCCGGGGCGGCGGTCAGCGCGGCCGAGCACGGGCAGGCCGACTTGCTGCTGACGCCTCCCCCGGCCGGCAGCATCCACGAGCTCGCAACCCGCTACGCGAGCCTGCTGCACACCAGCCCGCTGGGAGCCACCTTCGCGCTGTTCCTGAACACGCGCGCGTGGCCGTTCAGCGTTCCGGCCGCGCGCCGCGCCGTCAACTACGCCATCGACAGGAACAGGATGGTCGATCTGGCGGGCGGCCCCGTGACGGCGCAGCCCGCCTGCCAGGTCCTCCCGCCATCGATGCCCGGCTATCAGCCCTACTGCCCATACACGATCAATCCCAGCCCGGCCGGCGCCTGGACGGCACCTGACCTCGCCCGGGCGGAGAAGCTCGTCCGCGCCTCCGGCACGCGCGGGGCCAGTGTGACGCTGCTGGCCGGCGCGTTCGCGCCCGACGCCCCGGACCCGCCGATCGGCCGTTATCTCGTCTCGGTGCTGCGCCAGCTGGGGTACCGGGCATCACTGCGCGTGCTCAGCCCAGGAACCTACTATCAGCACGCGGCCGACTCCCGCGGCCACGTCCAGATCGGCGAGTTCGAGTGGTACCAGGACTTCCCCTCGGCGTCCGACTTCATCGACCCGCTGTTCAGCTGCCGCTCCTTCCTCCCTGGCAACCCGGCCAACCTCAACGACAGCGAGTTCTGCGACCGGAGTATCGACGCCCAGATAGGCCGCGCCCGCACGCTCGAAGCCCGCGACCTCAACGTCGCCGCGAACCTCTGGGCGCGAGTCGACCGTGAGCTGGCCGATCAGGCGCCCTGGGTTCCGCTGTACAACCCGCGCGCCGTGGTCGTGCTGTCCGCGCGCGTCGGCAACTACCAGTTCAACCCCTACTGGACACTGCTCATCGACCAGCTCTGGGTCCGGTAACCGTACGAAATACCAGCAGGTCAAGAGCGCATGGGCGGGGATTCCTGCCGGGCGTTGTGAGCTTTTTGTGAGGCCTTAGCGGCAGGATCGGGCTCCGGGCACCAAGGCTAGGAGCAAGGTATGAAGCTCTCGAATAGGCCTCATCGGGCGGTCATCAGCCCTCGCAGCCTCGCGGCGTTCGCGGCGGCCGGCTGCGCGGCCGCGGTCCTGACGGCCACGGGCACAGCCACCGCAGGCACAGCCGCCGTGCACTCGGGGGCCACGGCGGCCACAGCCACGGTGGCCGCAGCCGCACCGGCCACGGCCAACGGCCGGATCGCGTTCTCCCAGTGGGACCTGCTTCCCGGCGGGAACCTGTCCGGTCATTCCAACGTGTACACGATCAACCCGAACGGCACCGGCCGGCGCCAGCTCACCCACGTGGGCACAAAGCAGGCCGCCGGCGCGCCGGACTGGTCTCCGGACGGCACCAAGATCGTCTACGAGAGCAACCAGACCGGTGACTACCGGATCTGGGTCATGAACGCCGACGGCTCCGGCCAGCGGCGGCTCACCAACGACCCCGGCTTCATGGACCTGGAGCCCGCCTGGTCCCCGGATGGCCGCCACATCGTGTTCAGCCGGTGCACCGAGCAGCCCGGTGGCACCGGCTGCGATCTGGAGGTCATGACCGCCACCGGCACCGGCGTGCGGCGGCTGGCCGATGACCACTGGACCTGGGTCCGCGCGGAGTACTCCCCGGACGGACGGCAGATCGTCGTCGCGGCGGACCGCGGCGGTTTCCTGAGCGCGCTGTGGGTGATGCGGTCCAACGGGACCGGCCTGCACCGGATCACCAGGCCGTCGCTGGAGGCGTTCTGGCCGGACTGGTCCCCAGACGGCAGCCGCATCGTGTTCACCGACAACTGCTGCCAGTTCGGCAGCAACTTCTGGACGGTGCGCCCGAACGGGACCAGGCTGCACAAGCTCACCCACTTCGGCCCGGCGCCGCTGCAGGGCGGCTTCGCGAGCTACTCACCCGACGGCCGGCGGATCGTCCTGCAATACAACGGGAAATGCCCGGCGCGGGGGATCTGCCAGTACTTCTACGTGATGAACGCCGACGGCTCCGGCCTGCGCGCGGTGCGCACGGGAGTGCCCAACACGTTCCTCACCGACTGGGGACCGGCCCGCTAGCAGGTCGCCGAGATCAAGGAGAGCCGACATGAAACGAGCAGTAGCCGCACCCCGGGCTGGCGGTGGCCAGCGCACTCGCGGCGGCATGTCTGACGATCGGTGCCGCGCCCGCCGTGGCCGCCAGCGGACCAGCGGCCGGCTCGCGGACCGCAGGACGGGCAGTCGCCGACTCGCCAGCCGCCAGCCGGGTGACCGCCACCCTTCCCGCCGACGGCCGGATCGCTTTCTCCGACTTCACGACCCAGCAGATCTATACGGTCAACCCGGACGGCACCGGGCTCGCCCAGCTCACCCACGAGCCGGCCGGGCTCGCGGCACGATGGCCCAACTGGTCGCCGGACGGGTCCCGCATCCTGTTCGTCCGGTTCAACCCTTCGAATGGAGCGGGCCGCATCTGGATCATGAAAGCCACCGGGACCGGCCAGCGCCAGCTCACCTCCGACGTCCCGGGGTATCGCGACTACCAGCCCAAATACACCCCCGACGGCAAGCGCATCGTGTTCACCCGCTGCTCGCCCGGCGACGGCCTGTGCGCGATCTGGATCATGCGCGCCGACGGCACCCACCGCCGTCTGCTGGTCCCGTTCCTGACGTCGCCCTACGAGACCAACAACTTCGACCCGGCGGTCTCGCCGGACGGCCGCCGCATCAGCTACGAGCGGTTCGGGTTCCACGGCATCACCTCGCAGGTCTGGGTCGCCGACATCAACGGCAAGCACGCGCACCCGCTGACCGCCCCGCGACTGCAGGCAGTTTCGGCGTCATGGTCACCGGACGGCAGCCGACTCGCGTTCGCCAGCAATTGCTGCCGGGCGCAGTCCATCGTCTACGTGATGCGGACCAACGGCACCGGGGTACGCAGGCTCGCCGTGTCGACAGTGGCCGAACAACAACTTCGGTCCCGTCTACGCGCCCAGCGGGGACCAGATCGCGTTCTCCAGCGACCGGCGCTACTCGGACTTCTGCTGCGAGGACCTGTTCGCGATGCGGGCGAACGGCGCGGGGCAGCACCTGATCGCCACCGGCCAGAAGGGCGTGGCCGACATTGCCTGGGGACCGGCGCAGGCGGCGGGCCGGTCACCCAGCACGCTCCCGCGCCCCTAGGGAGGCGGATGGCCGGCGCGGTGCCTCCTTGAATCCAGCGGGACCGAACCGAATACTGGTTACATATGCCATATATCGCGGCCGGGTTCACTGGATCGAGAGGGCTGGATCTATGGCTGACAACGATCACCGCACCGGCTGGGGGGAGTCCGGGGAGCACGCAGCACAACCAGACCGGCGGGCAGTTCCTGCGCGGGCTGGCCGCGACCGGCGCCCTCGCGGGCGCCGGAAGCCTGCTGGCGGCGTGCGGAGGAGGCTCGTCAACCCCGGCGGCGAGCACCCCGACGGCGGCCGCGGCCAGGAAGAATGGCGGCGCACTTAAGGTAGGCCTGACCGGCGGCTCCGGCTCGGACACCCTGGATCCGCACAAGGGCCTGACCTACCTGGACACCGCCCGCGCCCAGTCGCTCTACCAGCCGCTGCTCCAGCTGAACACGCAGGCGCAGTCCGAGCTCGTGCTGGCCGAGGAGATCAGCCCGCACGGGTCAACGTCGGAGTGGATCATCCGGGTCCGGTCCGGAATCACCTTCCACGACGGCAAGCCGCTCACCGCTGACGACGTCATCTTCACGCTGAACAGGATCATCACCGGGAAGCTGAGCGGTGCCACATCGCTCGGGCCGATCGACGTCAAGAACCTGAAGAAGCTCGACAGCAGGACCGTTCTGGTGCCGATGACGATCCCGTACGGCAGCTTCCTCGACCAGCTCGCGTACTGGTACTACCTGTACATCGTGCCGACCGGCTTCAACCCGAGCTAAGCCCAACGGCACCGGGCCGTTCGTCTACCAGAGCTTCACGCCTGGCCAGCGCAGCGTGTTCACCAGGAACCCGCACTACTGGAAGTCAGGCCTGCCGTACGTCGACTCGGTGACGATCATCGACTTCAGCGACAGCACATCGCTGCAGAACGCGCTGACCACCGGCGTGATCCACGGCGCCGGCGCGCTGGAGGGCCCGCAGATCGCCGTGCTCAAGACCTCCAGCGGCGTGCATACCGTGGCCTCGCACACCGGCGCCATCACGCCGTTCACCATGCGCGTCGACCAGGCGCCGTTCAACGACGTCAACGTCCGGCAGGCGCTGCGGCTGCTGGTCGACCGCCCGCAGCTGATCAACTCGGCGCTGGACGGCTACGCGGTCCCCGCCTCCGACGTGTTCTCCCCGTACGACCCGAACTTCGACAGCTCGCTGCACCGGCAGCAGGACATCGCGCAGGCCAAGTCCCTGCTGAAGAAGGCGGGGCACGAGAACCTCACGGTGCAGCTGGTCACCTCGCCGGTGGCCACCGGCACCGTCGCGATGGCGACCGTGCTGCAGCAGCAGGCCAAGGCGGCGGGCGTCACGATCAACCTGAAGACGGTCGACCCGACGACCTTCTTCGGCCCCAACTACCTGCACTGGACGTTCTCGCAGGACTTCTACAACTACTCGCCGTACCTGGCCCAGGTCGCACAGTCGATGCTGCCGACGTCCCCGTTCAACGAGACGCACTGGAACCAGCCGCACTACATCGACCTGTACAAGCAGGCGAACGCCACCACGAACGCGGCGACCCGCAGGGACATCGAGCACGAGATGCAGATGATCGACTTCACCGAGGGCGGGTACATCATCCCTGCGTTCATCGACGCGCTCGACGCCTACAGCACCAAGATCACCGGATACTCGGCCGCCAAGGTGGGCCAGCCGCTGTCCGACTTCGACTTCGAGCACTTCTCGTTCGTCTGACCAGCAGAGCTGACCGGAGAAAGGACCTGATCCTTGGAATCCACTTTGCTCGCCTCCGGCCTCGGTTTCCCGGAGGGCCCGGCGGTGCTGGGCGACGGGCGGATCGTCCTGTGCGACGGCAACACCGGCGAGCTGCTGTCCTACGCCGACGGCAGCACGTCCACGTACGCGCGCACCGGCGGCTCCCCGTGGGGCACCGTGCTCGGCACGGACGGCGCCATCTACGTCACCCAGGGCGGCAACGTCCCGGGCAGCGGCGACACCAGCGCGATATCCGGCATCCAGCGGGTCCGCCCGGACGGGTCGGTCGAGCTGCTGTTCTCCGAGGTGGACGGCTATCAGCTCTACGGCCCGAACGACCTGGCCTTCGGCCCCGACGGCCGCCTGTACTTCACCGAATCCGGGTCAGAACAGGACTTCCGGTTCGATGTCCGTTCGCCCGGCAGGCTGTTCGTGGTGGATGCTGGCGGCGGCGGCCGGATGCTGTTCGAACGGCCCAACGTCTACCCCAACGGGATCGCCTTCGACTCCGGCGGCCGCCTGTACTGGACCGAGTCCATGGTGCACCGGGTTTGCCGGCTCGGCGACGATGGTGAGCCCGAGACGTTCTGCCAGCTCTCCGACGGCCACGTGCCCGATGGCATGGCGTTCGCCGCGGACGGCCGCCTGTTCGTCGCCACGACGGTCTCCGGAGGGGTCACGGTGATCTCCCCCGAGGGCGTGGTGCTGGCCGAGATCGACCTCGGCGAGCACGCCACGAACTGCATCTTCGACGGCTCGGTGCTGTACGTGACTGCCACCAAGGTGCCCGACATCGAGGCCTCGCAGCGGACCGGCAGCTTCTGGCGGGTGCAGACCGACGCGACCGGCCTGCCGCTGCTGCCCGGGCGCCTGTAAGCGGCTCAGCCAGGGATCTGGCTGGGGTCCCAGCCCGTGGCCGGCGCCGGACGCTCGTTCAGGAAGTCAATGAGCTGAACGACAGTCGCCGGGGTGATCTGATCCGGCACCGCGACGCCGGCCCGGGCCAGTGCCTCCGCTAGCCCAGGGTGCCCGCCGACGACAACGAAGGTGTAACCATGCCGGGAGAACTCCTCCACCTGCTCGGCCACCTCGGCGAGCAGCGGCCCGGTGACCTCGGCCGGATAGTCGTCGGCGGGCAACTGCATGACCCCCCAGCCGGCCTGCGCGGCAGCGGCAACGGCGTCCACCCCGCCGGGCGCCGGGTTGACGAACCGGTCCGCGACCAGCGCGATCCGGAACGACCGCGCGTCGGCCTTCATTGCTGGTCCAGCCTTGGGCGGGGCGGCGGGGTCGGGGCTAGCGCTGACTCGATCCCGGCGCGCTGAGTCGCTTCGTCGTGGCTGGCCAGCGCGTGCGTCTCGCCCGCCACCCGGGGGAAGTTGATCCCCCGCCGGGCCAGGGCCTTGCGGATCTCCTCGACGAAGATGCCCTCGCCGCTGATGTGTTCGGCCGTCCCGTCGGGCCACTCCGGGCGGCCGCCGCGCAGCGGATCGGAACTGGTGATCGTCACGCCCATCGACGGGCTGCCCTCGACGCCGACCAGTACCACGTCCTCGCCCTGGCCGACCCGCACGCTGATCGCCGCGGCGACGGCCTCGGCGAGCCGCGCGCAGTGCCGCCGGTAGGCGGCCGTGTCAAGCTGCTCCCGTACCGCCCAGAACCGGTTCAGGCCGGTAAAGGCGAGTTCGGGGCACGGCATCTGCTCGATCCGCCAGCCCTTGTCCCGCAGCGTGTCGATCACCGGGGAGTAGACACCGGCGCAGTGTGCCCCGTCGCCCACCTTGGAATTCTGGTTAAGCAGGCAATGCGCCACGAACGCCACACCCATGAGCCGAGGATAGGCCCTTGACAGGAGGACTCCATGACCGATGCACAGACAGACCCGTCCGCTGGCCCCGAACGCGACTTCGTCGGCTACGGGCCGCAGCCCCCCATCGTCCGCTGGCCCGGCGGCGCGCTCGTGGCCATCAACCTGGTGGTCAACTACGAGGAGGGCGGCGAGTACTCGCTGCGCGAGGACGGGATCAACGACACCTGGGGCGAGTCCTCGTTCCAGTACGGGCCACGAGATCCGCGACCTCGGCACGGAAACGCACATGGAGTACGGCAGCCGGGTCGGCATCTGGCGGATCTGCCGCCTGATCGACCGCTACCAGATCCCGGCGACCTTCAACGCCTGCGCGCTGGCCCTGGAGCGCAACCCCCCGCTGTGCGCCTGGCTGCGCGGCCGCGACCACGACGTGCTGGGGCACGGCTATCACTGGTACGGGCCGGACGTGGGCCCGGGCGCGACCATGACCCGCGAGCAGGAGCGGGCCGAGATCGCCCGGGCGGTCGAGTCGATCGAGCGGACCACCGGCCAGCGGGTGCGCGGCTGGATGGTGCGGTCGTTCCCGACCGTGCACACCAGGGAGCTGCTGGCCGAGGACGGCGGCTTCCGCTACGACTCCGACGCCAGCAACGACGAGCTTCCGTACTGGGTGACGGCGCTCGGCCGGCCCTTCCTCGTGGTGCCCTACACCAAGGTGCACAACGACAACCGCTACCTGATGCTGCCTGGCTACGCCTCGCCCCGGCATTTCACCGAAGGCCTGCGGCTCAGCCTGGACTACCTGCTCGAAGAGGCGCGGGCGGGCCTGGGCGGCAGGCTCATGTCGGTCGGGGTGCACTCCCGGTGGACCGGCCAGCCCGGGCGGGCCTCGGCGCTGCGCGACTTCATCGAGTACGCGACCGGGCACGACGACGTGGCGTTCATGCGCCGGGTCGACATAGCCGATTTCTGGGCGGCGACGTTCCCGCCGAGCTGACCTCCAGCTTCGGCACGTCGGCCATCAGCCGGGCGGTGTACGGGTCCTCCGGATGTTCAAGTATCTGCTCGACCGGGCCCGATTCGACCACCGCGCCGTCGCAGAGCACCACGGCGGTCTGGGCGATGCAGCGGACCAGCGCGAGGTTGTGGGTGATGAAGATCATCGCGAGGTGCCGTTCCCGCTGCAGCCGCCGCAGCTCCTCCACGATGACCGCCTGCACCGACACGTCGAGCGCCGAGGTCACCTCGTCGCAGATCAGCAGGTCGGGCTCGACCACCAGGGCGCGGGCGATCGCCACCCGCTGCCGTTCCCCGCCGGACAGCTGGTCCGGGTAGCGGGCCGTGAAGTCGCCGCCGAGCCCCACGTCGGCCAGCGCCGCCGCGGCGCGGCGCGACCGTTCCCGGAACGGCAGCCCGAGGAACTGCTCCAGCGGCTGCGCGACGATCTGGCCGACGGTCTTGCGCGGGTTGAGCGAGGTGTAGGGGTTCTGGAAGATGTACTGGACCCGGCGCAGGACGTCTTTGGGCCGGTCCCGGGCGCTGCGGGCCAGCGTCGCGCCGTCGAAGGTGATCTCGCCGGTCCAGTTGCCGTGCAGGCCGACGATGCAGCGGGCCAGCGTGGTCTTGCCGGAACCGGACTCGCCGACAACCGCCACGCAGGACTCGGGCGGCACGTCGAGGTCGATGCCGGACAGGACCGGCGCGCGCCCGTAGCCGGCCGACACCGCGCGCACCGACAGTGCCGCCGCCGGATCCGCCGGGGCCGGGCCGGGCACCACCGCGGGGCGCTGTCGGGCTCGGCGCGGCGATCCCGGTCACCCGGATGCACCGGACGGTGCGGCTGTCGATCAGCACCGGGTCGGGCGGCTGGGTGCGGCACTCGCTGACCGCGAAGCCGCACCGCGCGGCGAACGAGCAGCCCGGCCCGCGGCGGCCCGGTCGCGGCGGCTGGCCCTCGATCCCGGTGAGCACCTCGGCCCGCAGCGGCGACGGGACGGCCGCGAGCAGCCCGCGGGTGTATGGGTGCAGCGGCTCGCCGAACACCTTGGCGGTGGGCCCGATCTCGATGATCCGGCCCGCGTACATGACCGCCACCTCGGTGACCAGCCCGCCGACCACGGCCAGGTCGTGGCTGACGTAGACCGCCGCCACCCCGTAGGAGCGGCACAGGCTGCGGACCGTTTCCAGGACATGGCGCTGCGTGGACACGTCGAGCCCGGTGGTCGGCTCGTCCAGCACGATCAGCGACGGCCGGCAGCAGAACGCCATGGCCAGGCTCACCCGCTGCTGCTGACCCCCGGACAGCTGGTGTGGATAGCGGTGCAGCATCTCGTGCGTGGCGTCGAGGCGGGCCTCCCGCATCACCTCGAGCACGCGGCCGTCCAGGTCGCCGGTCGCGCCCGGGTGCACCTGCAGCGCCTCGCGCAACTGGCTGCCCACCCGCAGCGTGGGGTTGAGCGCGGCGGACGGATCCTGGGGCACGTAGGCGACCTTCGCGCCGCGCGCCGCGCGCAGCTCGCCGGGGCTCAGCCGGAGCAGGTCGGTCCCGTCCAGGAGGACTTCGCCGCCGGTTATCCGCAGCCCGCGCCGGGCGTGGCCGAGCAGGGCGAGCGCCACCGTGGTCTTGCCGGATCCCGACTCGCCAACCAGGCCGAGCACCTCTCCGGCGGGCACCGCGAAGCTGATCTCGCTGACGACGTCGGGGCCGGCGGCGCCGATCCGGACTTCGAGGTCGCTGACCTCCAGCCTGACCGGTTCCCTGTGCCCGGCGCGCGCTGGGCGGATGACCGGCGGTCACCGGGTCCGCCTCGGGGTCAGCTCGTCCAGCAGGGCCGCCTCCTCGGGCCGCCGGTCGACGCCGATGGTCACCCGCGCGACCGCGTCGGTGAACGTGTTGGTGCCGATCGTGAGCAGGGCGATCAGCGCGGCGGGGACGATCACCGCCCACGGGTTGAGCGGCGAGCCCGGCCCGGTTCTCGTTGATCATCAAGCCCCAGTTGGCGGCCGGCGGCTGCTGCCCGAACCCGAGGAACGACAGCCCGGCCATGATCACGATGGAGTAGGTGAGCCGCAGCCCCGCCTCGACCATCAGCGGGCTGATGAGGTTCGGCAGTATCTCCCTGCTCATGACCCTGCTGGGCGGCATGCCCTGGAGCTCCGCGACCTTGACGTAGTCCCGTTCGGAGATGTCCAGGGTCGCCGACCTGATCACCCGGGCGACCGGCCGGTGCGTGGGACAGGCCGACCGCGAGGACGATCAGCCACGGCTTCGGGCCGAGCATGCTGACCAGCAGCAGCGCGAAGACCAGCTGCGGGAACGCCAGAATCACGTCGACCGTGCGCATGATGAACCCGTCAGGCCTGCCGCGCAGGTACGCGGCGGACATGCCGCCCGCGGCGCCGACGGCGACCCCGAGCACGGTGGCGGCCACGGCCATCAGCAGCAGGATCCACCCGCCGTTCAGCACCCGGGACAGCACGTCGCGGCCGAGGTAGTCGCCGCCCAGCGGGAACTGGCCGGACGGCTTGGCGTACGGCAGCGTCACCAGCGCATCGGGGGACTTGGCGGCTACCGACGGACCCACGACGGCGACCAGCACGACCAGTGCGGCCAGCGCGAGGCCGACCGCACCGCGGGGGGTGCGCGCCGCCGTCCACAGCACCGACAGCCACGGGTGACGCTCCAGCCGCTGGGCGCGTTTGCGGGCCGCGGCGGGCACCGGGGGCGTGGCAACGGCCATAACCGGCTGGCGATTCTGCGCCGCGGGGTGGCGAGCAGCGCGATCACGTCGGTCAGGATGTTCATGAAGACGTAGAACGCGGCGAGCACCACCACGATGAACTGGATCACGGGGATGTCCCGGTTGCCGACGGCGAACACCAGCCCCTGGCCGATGCCGGGGAAGTTGAACACGAACTCGACCACGACCACCCCGCCGGCCAGGTACAGGAAGTTGAGGCCGATGACCTGGATGGTGGGCGCGATGGCGTTCGGCAGCGCGTGCCGCAGCACGATCCGCCGCTCCGGCACGCCCTTCAGCCGCGCCATCTCCACGTAGTCCGACTCCAGTGCCTCGATCATCGCGGCCCGCATCATCCGGAAGATGTACGGGACGATGACGATCACCAGCGTCACCACCGGCAGGATCAGCAGTTCGGGCTGGCTCCAGGCGTAGGTGCCCGGCGGGAGCAGCGAGACGGCCGGCAGCACGTGCCAGACCACGGTGGACAGCAAGATGATCAGGCCGATCGCGACCACGAACTCGGGCAGGGAGGTCACCGCCAGCGCGGCCACCGAGGTGACGTGGTCGAACCAGCCGTCCTTGCGCAGCGCCGCCACGGCCCCGAGCGCCACCCCGGCCACGGCGCCGATCAGCCCGGTGACGAAGACCAGCACGGCCGAGTTGATGAGGCGCGGCTTGACCAGAGCCCATACCGGCTGCCCGTTGGCCAGCGAGTTGCCCAGCTTGCCGGTGAACAGCCCGGACAGCCAGATCCAGTACTGGTCGGCCAGGCCGCGGTTCAGGTGCAGCTGCCGCTCGGTCGCGTGCAGCCGGGCCGGGTTCGCCGACCGGCCGAGCACGGCGTACGCGGCGTTGCCCGGCAGGACCTGGGTGGCGAGGAACACGATCGCGGAGACCACGATCAGGGTCAGAATGCCGATGATCACCCGGCGGGTGACCAGGTCCAGCATGGGATGGGCGTCCCGGTAGGAAACGGCCGGCCGTGCCGGGACGGAAGTCGCCGCCACTGTGCGCTCACACCACAGCGACGTTGCGGCGAACCGCGAAGCGGGCGTCTGTCACAGTGGTGACCCTCTTCCTCAGGGCGGTAACGATGCCGCAATTGCCGCTTTGGGTGAGATTAGCGCGCATTCGCGAGCAGTTCTACCAGGCCGGCCGGTAACGGCCGGGCCGGTCCTGGCCGGCGGTCGCCCCGCCGCGGACGATCAGCCGGCCGCGCAGGAGCACGTCCCGGATCCGGCCTTGAACGGGCAGGCCCGCGTAGACGCTGTCGCCCGTTCCGTCGCCGAACCCATCGTCCGGCAGCACAGCATCGCCGTGTGGGTCGAAGATGACGATGTCGGCGTCGGAGCCGGGGGCGAGCGTGCCCTTGGCCGGGTAGTGGCCGAAGGCCCGGGCGGGATTCTCCGCGGCAAGCTGGACCACGCGCTCGATGGGCAGGCCCCGTGCCATGGCCGCGGACAGCAGCACCGGCAAGCGGGGCCCGGCCCCGGCCAGCCCATACCAGTACCGGTGGCCGGCCTCGGCCAGGCCGCCCGCGGTCATGGACTTGACCTGGCCGTGGTCGGACCCGACGGTGTCGATGGTGCCGTCGGCCAGCCCGGCCCATAGCGCCTCGACGTGGTGGCGGGCGCGCAGCGGCGGCGCAACCAGGTAGCGCTCGGCGTCGCCGCCCGCGTAGCGGCCGTCGTCGAACACCAGGTGGTGCGTGCAGACCTCAGCGAAGACCGCTGGCTGTCCCCGGCGGCGGGCCAGCCGCACCTGATCCACGGCTCCCGCCGACGACAGGTGCACCAGATAGCAGGCGGCGCCCGCCAGCGAGGCCACCGCCAGCGTGCGCGCCACCGCCTCCTCCTCGACCTCGGGCGGCCTGGTGTCGGCGAAGATCCTGGCCCCCTGGGATGATCCGGTCAGCACGGCGCCGGCCACCAGGGCGTCGATCAGCGGCGCGTTCTCGCAGTGCACCTGGACCAGCAGGCCGAGCCCGGCCGCGGCCGACATCAGCTCGTACAGCCGCCGGGTCGAGCACATGATGCCGAGTTCCGGGTAGGCGAGGAAGATCTTGATGGCGGCGGCACCCGCCCGCTTGACCGCCACGAGATCGTCGTGGCTGAGGCGATCGGGATCGTAGACCGCCGCATGCAGGCCGACGTCCACCGCGGCGCCGTCGCGGTCCAGTTCCGCGCGGTTGCGCAGCAGCGCGTCCAGGGCCCGCTCGCCGGTCGCCGGGCTGGTGAACGACAGCACCGTGGTCGTTCCGCCGCGCGCAGCGGCCGCCGTGGCCGGCTGGGCCCCGGCCATCAGATGGCAGTGCGGGTCGACGCCGCCGGGCAGGACATAACACCCGGAGGCGTCCAGGTGCGGGCCGCCCGCGGCAGGGTGATCGGCGATGGCCGCGACCTTGCCGTCGCGGATGTGCAGGTCGGCACGCACCGAGCCGGCGGGCGTGACCACGGTGCCGCCGGTGACTGTCGCGATGGTCACCGGCCCGCTACCGCGAGGCGACGGTGCCATCACATGAGCCTCTGCGCGCGGCCCGGTCCTGCCTGAGCCGTCCCCGGTGCCCCCAGGTCGCGGAACTCACCCGCCCGGATCACCATCCTCGGGATGAGCAGCTGTTCGACGACCTCGGTGGCGCCCGCCGCATCGGGGAGGGCCCAGTGCCCGTCCCGCAGCTCGAAGACCGAGATGTCGGCAACCCGTCCAGCCGCGAGCGCGCCAATGCGGTCCTCCCGGCGCACCGCCGCGGCCGGCGTTGCCGTGGTCGCCCGGATGACGTCGGCCAGCGGCATCCCGAGGTGCAGCAGTTTCGACAGCGTGGTCGCCTGGTCGAAGACCGGCCCGTCGACGTTGTGCGCGTGCAGGTCGCTGGAGATCGTGTCCGGGGGAAACCCCTGGGCCAGCGCGGACCGGGCGACCCGGTAGGCGAAGCTGCCCACGCCGTGCCCCACGTCGAACAGCACGCCGCGCTCCCTGGCGCGGACCGCCGCGGGCAGCACCCGGCCGCGCGCGTCGAGGATGCCGCCTTCGTTGCCGTGGAAGCAGTGCGTGACGACGTCGCCGCGGCCCAGGTACGGCAGCAGCCAGTCCAGCGAGGGCCGGATGTCGATGACGTGCACCATGAGCGGCAGGCCGAGGGTGTCGGCGGCCTCTCTGGCCAGCCGGAGCGCGGGACCGGGATCGTTGCCGACCATCTGGTAGCCGAGCCGGACCTTGATCCCGACGATGAGGTCGGGGTTCTCCCTGGCCCGCGCGATGGCCTGCTCCGGCGAGCCCCAGCGGATGTCCTCGAGTTCGCCGACCAGGCTGCTGATCATGCCCTGGACGGCGATGTTGAGGAAGGCCAGGATCCGGGTCGCCGACCGCTCGATGACGTACCGGCGCAGCCCGGGGAACGTCTGCGCGCCGGCCGAGCCCGCGTCCACGGCCGTGGTCACGCCCCGGCCGGTGCAGTAGGTGTCCGGCTCGATGCCGTAGTGGGACACGCCGGGGAACAGGTGCGTGTGCAGGTCCACCAGGCCCGGGGTTACCAGCAGCCCGGCCGCGTCGACCGTGTGCCGCCCGCCGGCGGGGTGCCGGGCTGGCCCGCCCCCGTCGCCCGGAAGCGCATTGGCATCCGGGACCAGGCCGGCGCCGGAAATGATGCCGTCAGCGACACTGACCGTCGCGGTCTGGTCGATCCCCCGGCCCGGATCGAGCACCCTCCCGCCGGCAACATCGAGCGCGTGGTCGTTCATGGGCCGCTCGCTCCTGGCCTCACAAGAGCCCCTCTTGCTGCAGTTCCTTCAGGGTTGCCGCGAAGGCGCTGACGGTTTGTTCCACCTCCTGGTCGCCGTGCGCGGAACTCAGGAAGCCGGAGCCGTGGAACAGGTGCACCCCGCGGCTGAGCATGGCGCAGTGCAGCGCGGGCGACAGCTCACTGGGCACGCCGCGCTTCAGCGCTCCGACTCCCAGCCCATCCGGCGTGGCGTGCCCGAACAGCAGGTGGAACGTGGAGCTGTGCCCGTAGGCGCAGCCGGCCACCCCGGCTTCGGCGAAGCTGGCATCGAGTCTCTCCCGCAGCGACGCGGCCGTCCGGCCAGCCCCGGCTTGGAGTTCTCCCGAGGCGGCCAGGCCGAGCGTCGTAACGCCGGCGGCGGCCGACAGCGGGTGCGCGTTATGCGTGCCGGGATGTGCCACCCGTCCTGGACCGTAACCCGGTCCTCCGATATGCGCGATGAGATCGGCACGGCCGCAGACCGCGCCCGCCGGCATGCCACCCGCCAGGATCTTGCCCAGCGCGGTGAGATCGGGGCGCACCCCTGCCACCTCCTGGACGCCGCCCGGCGCCCAGCGGAAGCCGGACACGACCTCGTCGAACACCAGCAACGTGCCAGCAGCTTCGGTGAGCTGCCGGGCCGCCGCAAGGAACCCATCCGGTAGCGGCACCGTGCCCCAGGCCGCTCCCGACGGCTCCATGATCACCGCGGCGACGTCGCCCGCGTTCAGCTCCGCGGCAAGGGCCTGCGGGCTGGCCGGAATAACGGTGACCGTGTCGGTGATCGCGCGGGGCAGCCCGGCCGTGTCTGGCCCATCGAACGGCGGATCTGCGCCCAGGGCGACCTGGTCGTGCCAGCCATGAAAGTGCCCGGCCAGCTTGACGATCCTGTCCCGGCCGGTGGCCGCCCGGGCGACCCGCAGCGCCAGCAGCGTCGCTTCCGTCCCGCTCGCGGTGAAGCGCACCAGCTCGGCGGAGGGAACCAGGCGGATCACCAGTTCGGTCCAGTCGCTCTCCAGCTCGTGGCTTGCGCCGGGGAGAAAGACCTGGCCGGCCTGCGCACGGACCGCCGCCACCACCTCGGGATGGCTGTGCCCCAGCAGCAGCGCACCGTGGCCCATCGCGTAGCAGATGAGTTCGTGGCCGTCCAGATCCCATTTGCGCGCGCCCGCAGCCCGCGCGACCGCGACCGGGAACGGCTCGGTGAGCCGGACGTCGTGCGTGACGCCGCCCGGAAGCAGCCGGCGCGCCCGGGCGTTAAGCGCCTGCGATCTCGGATTCTCCCGCGCCCAGCGGGCAACCGCACCGTCGGTGTCGTGCTCTGCGCCACGGTTGACCGCGTGGCCCGGTGCCTGGTTCCTCACATGCCACAGTCCAGCCCAGCACCCCCACCCGCCGCAACCCCGCCGACCGTCCGCGCGGTGTGCCCTCCGAAGGAGCGAGCGGCCAGCCGTTGCGCCAGCGACTAGACTTCCATGATCACGGGCCGTTCCCGCCTGCCCAGAGACTCCCGGTGCCGGCCTGACCGGTGTCTGCGACAATGCCCGGGTGACTGGCTGCGCCATTGTCACCGGATCATCGTCGGGGATCGGCAGGGCGATCGCGGAACGCCTGGCCGCCGACGGCTTCCCGGTGCTGCTGGCCGATATCCGCCGCGAGCCGCTGACCGGAGGCGTGCCCACCGACGAGGTGATCGGCGCGCAGGGCGGCCGGTGCGAGTTCGTCCGGACGGACGTGTCCTCCCGGCAGGACTGCGAGCGCCTGGTCGGGCTGGGCGCGGGGCGTTATGGGCGGCTGGCGGTTCTGGTCAACAACGCGGTGCTGGCCGGCCAGCACTCCAAGCCACTGCTGGACACGCTGGATGCCGACTGGGACGCCATGATGGCGGTCAACCTGCGCGGGCCATTCATGCTCTGCCAGGCCGCGGTGCGCCAGATGCTCGGCCAGGAGCCGGACGGCGAGGTGCGCGGCCGCATCGTCAACATCACCTCCCAGCACGGCATGGTGGGGGTGCCGGGTCACTTCGCCTACGCGGTCGGCAAGGGCGGCCTGGTGCAGTTGACCCGCCAGATCGCGGTCGAGCACGGGCGCGACGGAATCCTCTGCAACGCGGTAGCTCCCGGCAAGATCCTCACCGGGGCGCCGGGCGACCTCGCGGCCGACCCGGTTTCCGCGGCCTACGTGTGGTCGCGCACCCCGTTCGGGCGTCTCGGCCAGCCCACCGATGTCGCCGCGGCGGTCGCGTTCCTCGCGTCCGATCAGGCCAGCTACATCAGCGGGGTGAACCTGATGGTCGACGGCGGCTGGATGGCTTACTGACCTGTTGCGGCCCGGCCCTGGTGCAGGCCCGTTGCGGCCCGGCCTTGTGCAGACCAGGTCGGCCTTGTGCAGACCGGCTCGGCGCGGGTGTTCCTGCCTTCGGCTTGTAGCCGGGAAGTAGTAAACAAACCGGGCCGGCCGTGCGTTCATGGCACGTGGAGGCCGAACAAGCGGAGTTCGCGAAGTTCTACCAATCCGCCCGTGATGACTGCTTGCGGATCGTCCTGGTCAACGTCGGCGACCAGACGCTGGCCGAGGACCTGGTGGCCGAGGGCTTCAGCCGGGCCTGGGCATCGTGGCGGAAGGTGCGCCAGCACCCGGCACCCCGGGCCTGGGTGGTGCGGTCCGCCCTGAACCTGCACGTGTCCTGGTGGCGCCGCCGTCGCCGGGAGGTGGGCCTGGATGGTCACGACGTGGTGGCGCCCACCGATCCCGGCACCGGCCTGAACCGCCCGATGACGACAGCGCTGCGGCGGCTGCCCGCCAGGCAGCGCGAAGTGATCACCCTACGGGTGCTGCTCGACCTGGATACCGAGACCACCGCGCGGGTTCTCGGGATCTCACCGGGGACCGTCCGTGCCCACCTGCACCGGGGGCTTGCGGCCATGCGCAGCGAGTTCGGCTCGGCTGAGGGGCCTGTGCATGACCCGGAGCCGATAGGTCACGGCCTGCGGCGGGGGTGGGCAGCCAAATGAGCGTGACGGGAGGTCACCACATGAACGACGACAACGAAGTCTCCGATATGCGGGAGTCCCTCCTCGCGGAGGGAGCCGACCTGGCCGGGGTACACATGAAGCGGCCGGCCGAGGAGGTCATGGCCCGGGGCCGGACGCTGCGCCTGCGGCGGCGGCTGCTGCGGGGCCTGTCCGGCGTGACCGCGGCCAGCGCGGCCATGGCGCTCGCGCTGACGCTGCCGTTCGGCGGGGCCGGGTTCCGCCAGGTACACGTGAACGAGACGGACTGGTCGGTGAACACCAACCGGGACGGCACGGTCACCCTGCAGGTGCGGAAGGCCGCCGATCCGGTCCGGCTGGAAACCGTGCTGAGCCAGGCGGGCGTTCCCGCGATGGTGGGCTGGGGCGAGAGTTGCGGGACAGCAGGACAAGCCTTGCCGTCGAAGGGCTATTCCTACTGGTACGTTTCGTCGCCGCCGAAGACTGCGCACAGCCGGGGCTTGATCGGAGTGAGCTGGACGGTGACGTTCAGGCCTAGTCAGCGGCCCTCGCACACGATCTATTACCTCGGCTCACGGACCGGCAAGGCGGGCCACGCGAACCTCTGGCGCTTTCTCGTGACGGTCGTCCCGAGCACCCTGCACCTGGCCTGCGCCAAGGGCCTGCACGCGATATCCAGCCCGCACGCGACCGCGACCGGAAGCCCGCACCCGACGGCGAGCCCGCATCCGAGTTGCTCCCCGCGGCCGCACGCGACTCCCAGCCCGCACGGAACCCCCAGCCCGCGGACGGCGCCCACCGCGAGCCCGCGCCCGTCCGCCTCCGCGAGCCCGCACAGGACCGCTACCCCGCATCCGCACCCGACGTGCTCCCCCAGGCCGGCTGCATCCCCCAGGCCGCACGGAACGCCCAGCCCGAGCGGAACGCCCAGCCCGTACGAATCTCCCAGCCCGCGGGCGGCGCCCGCCAGTAGCCCGGCCGCAGGCTGACCGAGGGGCGGCCCGCGGCGGGCGGTCCGGGTGGGCGGCCCCGCACAGAACGCCCGGCCGGGACTCACCCGGCCGGGCGCGGCTGGCTGTGGCTGGCCGCCGTTCTTCCCCTAAGCGGACAGCGCGGCGAAGAAGGCGCGGATGTCCTGGACCAGCAGGTCCGGGGTTTCCAGGGCGGCGAAGTGGCCGCCGGTCTCGAAGTCGCTCCAGTGCACGATGTTGTTGACCGGCTCCGCGTACCGGCGGATGGCGACGTCCTCGGCGAAGACGGCCACACCGGTCGGCACTCCGGACGGGGCCGGCCAGTCGCTGGAGTGCATGCTCTCGTAGTAGATGTTCGCGGCGGAGCCCGCGGTCCCGGTGAACCAGTAGAGACTGACGTCGGTGAGTATCTCGTCCCGGGAGATGGCGTCCTCGGGCAGCTCGTGCCCTGAGTTGGTCCACTCCTTGAACTTCTCCACGATCCAGGCCAGTTGCCCGGCGGGCGAGTCGGTCAGCGCGTAGGACAGCGTCTGCGGCCGGGTGGCCTGGATCTGGAAGTAGCCGTTGCCCTCGCCCAGGAAGTTGCGCAGCCGCTGCACGCGCTCCTTTTCGGCTGGGGTGAAGGTGGCCTGGTCCTCTTCGGGGATGTCGCCGAACGGGATGAAGCCCATGGTCGCCGCGTTGACGTGGATGCCGATCAGATGCTCAGCGTCGACGCGGCCGAGGTCGGGGGCGACGAAGGCGCCGAAGTCCCCGCCCTGGGCGCCGTAGTGCTCGTACTCCAGCCGGCGCATCAGTTCCGCGAACGCGCCCGCTATCCGGCGGCTGTTCCAGCCGGGCTCGGTAACCGGGCCGGAGAACCCGAATCCCGGCAGTGAGGGGATGACCAGGTCAAACGCCGGAGCGGTAGCGTCGCCGTGCCCGCGCGGATCGCTGAGCGGGCCGATGACGCGCAGAAACTCCACGATCGAGCCGGGCCATCCGTGGACGAGCAGCAACGGCGTGGCGTTCGGCTCCGGCGACTTCACGTGCAGGAAGTGGATCTTCTGGCCGTCGATCTCGGTGATGTACTGCGGATAAGAGTTCAGGCGCGCTTCGGCCGCCCGCCAGTCGAATCCGTTGCGCCAGTACTCGGCGAGCTCACGCAGGTAGCCGACTGGCACGCCGCGCTCCCACGCAGCGCCGGGCAGGCTGGCCGGCCACCGGGTCCTGGCCAGCCGGTCGGCCAGATCATCCAGGTCCGCCTGCGGGATGTTGATCTGGAATTCCTTGATCTCTGGTGTGGTCGGGTTCGGCTGGCTGGTCATTGCCAAGTCCTCCGCGGCTAGCTAATCTGAACGAAGCGTTCTGTTCAAGAATAACAGAACAGAATGATCCGTTCAAGTAGAAGTGGGGCTGGATGGCGAGCTGCGTAGCCCTGGTGCGAGGATCAGGTGCGGGGGGCTGGCGGGTGAGGACGCATGAGTAGCGCACAGCCAGGTGAGGGGCGTATGAGTGGCGGAGCACGGCTGCGGGGCCGTCAGGCACAGGCGGCGCAGAACGACGAGCTCATCCTGCAGGCGGCCCAGGAAGTGTTCCTCGCCGATCCCACCGCCCCCATCTCCGCTGTTGCCGAGCGTGCCGGGGTCGGCATCGGCGCCCTGTACCACCGGTACGCGGGCAAGGAGGACCTGCTGCGCACCCTGTGCCGCAACGGGCAGGAGATCTATCTGGCCGAGATCAGGCAGGCCCTGGCCTCCGACGCCGAGCCGTGGGAAGCGTTCACCAGCTTCCTGCGCCGCATCGTGGCCGCGAACACCAGCGGCCTCACGGTCCGGCTCGCCGGGACGTTCGTTCCGACAGAGGAGCAGTTGATCCTGGCCGAAGAGATGCGGACGCTGGGTGACGAGCTGTTCGAGCGGGCCCGCGCCACCGGCCTGCTCCGGGACGACGTCACCTTCCTGGACATCGGGTTCCTGCTCGAGCTTCTCGCCGAGGTCAAGCTGGGCGATGCCGACCGTACCGCCGAACTGCGCCAGCGCCACCTAGCGGTCATCATCGACGGATTGCGCTCCGGCGGGCCCGCCCCACTGCCGGGCAAGCCCCCCACCTGGGAGGAGCAGACCGAGCGCTGGATCACCCGCTAACCGTCCGTCACCAGCGGTCGGCGCGGGGTCAGCGCAGGGCGGCTCCGAGCGCGCGGGTCACGGTCTCCACGTAACGGGCGGTCTGCGTGCCCTCTGGGTCATGGGTCGGATTCACCTCGGTGAGTACCACGGCGGCCAGGCCCCGCGCGGAACACAACGCACCGAGCACGTCACCGGCGGCGTCGAGTTTCACGCCGGTCCCGTAATGCGGGAAATTACCCAGTGGCAGGTCGCCCGAGTCGACCGCGTCGACGTCGAAGTGCACGACGAGCGACCTGGCGACCGCGGACAGCGCCGCCACGGCCTGCCGGGCTGTTCCGGCCGGGTCGGCCCGCAGTTCATAGTCGGGGATGTGGCGCAGCCGCGGCCTGGCCGCCAGAACGCCGGCGTCGAAGCTGTCCGGGTCGGTCTCGTCGTAACCGAGCAAAACCAGGTGATCGTCGTCGAGGATGGGCGATCTGCCGTCCAGCCTGGCTAGTTCGGTATCGGCCAGGCCGAGCAGGTGGGCTATCCCCATCGCGTCAAGGATGCCGCTGCGCGTTCGCGCCGGGGTGCTCAGATCGGCGTCACCGTCGAAGTACGCCAGCGCGGCGGTGGGGTCGGCGCGCTGTACGCCGGTGACCACGCCGAGGGTGATCGTGCAGTCGCCACCAAGCACGACGGCCACCGAGCCCGCGCGCCGTGCCTCGGCCACGGCATCGGCGACCGCGCGGGCAACTCGGACCACGGCGCCGAGGTTCCGGTGCGCCGGGCTGTCGTAGTCCACGGCGAACACTTCCCCGGCGACGTCGCCCCGGTCCTCGACGTCAACACCGGCGGCCACGAGACGGTCCACGAAACCATGCCCGCGCAGCGCGGCTGGGGCGAGGTCCTGGCCTGCGTGATGTGCACCGGCGCTGGTAGGAACGCCGATGACGGCAACCCGGGGAGCGGCCATGCGTTCTCCCTTCGCTGCCCGCGATCCTGCCAGTTGGCTCCGCAGTTCCTGAACAGACACCCCGATAGCGAATACACACGTGGTATCCGTGAACCGCATCGTGGCCCGGTCCGTGACTACGAGCATCCACCCGGCCCGGGTTCCGGGGCCGCACCTCGCACCTACCGGGGGCGGGGCTTAGCGGATCCAGAGCTGGTCGATGAGCGCTCCCCAGACGGGGTTGTACTGGTAGTTGCCGGTGCGGTGCGAGATGAGGTCGGTCTCGTTGGGGGTGACGGTGGGAAGCCAGATCGCAAGGCTGGTGAGCTGGCGGTCGAGCCGGGCCCACGCAGCGGCAGCGGCGAGAGGGTCGGTGGTTTGCAGGGCGGCGGCGCGGGCGGTCTGCCGGTCGAGGGCAGGATCGCAGAATTCGCTGGCGTCGGTGGTGTCCTGCCCGTTGCCGGGGGCGAAGTAGTCGCAGGTGAGCTTGCCGATGAAGTCGTCGGCGGAGGAGTAGTCGGCGCTCCAGCCGCCGTCGATGACCTGGGCATGGTTGCGGGAGTCGTTGGTGTAGCTGTAGTAGGTGCTGGCGGGGAGCAGCCGCAGCGAGGCGTGGTAGCCGAGCTGGCGGAGCGCCGCGACGGCGGCCTGGGTTTCGGCGACCGTGGCCTGCGGAGGCGGGGGGGTGTTCCAGACGGTGACGGTCATCCCACGGGTGCCGGAGGCGGCGACGAGCTGCCGGGCGCGGGCGAGGCCGGGCCCGTGCCAGCGGCCGTCGGCGGTGGGGCCGCGGGTGTAGGGGCAGTAGCGGCGGTAGCCGGGCAGGGTCGGGGGCAGGATCTGGCAGGTCGGCTGGGCGGCCAGAGGACCGCCGTAGGAGCTGACGATGCGCCGGCGGTCGAGGGCGAGGTTGAGCGCCTGGCGGACACGGAGCTGGTTGAACGGCGGGGCGTTGACGTTGAGGAACATAAAGCCGGTGATCATCACCGGGTTGATCCGGAGCTGGCTGCGGTGGTGCAGGAAGTAGACGGCGTCGCCAGGGATCTGCCCGAGGTTGGGCAGGAAGTCGCCCGAGCCGCCGGCGACCGCGGCGGCGCCTTGGGCTGCGCTGACGCCGAGCCGGATCACGATACGGTCCGGGTTGCCGGCGGGCTGGGCGGCGGCTGACCATTCCCGGAAGCGCGGGTTGCGGTTCAGGAGCAGCTCCCGCCCGGGTTGATAGCGGGTGATCATGTACGGACCGGTGGCCGGCAGCGGGGCCCGGGCCTCCCGCCCCGGGATGGCTGGGGGCAGTACGTCGGCGTAGGCGAGGGTGAGCTTGTAGAGGAAGTCCGGGTCGGGCCGGGTGAGGTGGAAGGTGACGGTGCCGGCCCGGTCGTCGGCAACGATCCCCTGCGACAGGTCACAGCTTCGGGGGGCTTTCAAACACGCGGTCGCGCCGGTGATCGCCTGGTAGTAGGACGTGCCCGACGAGCCGAGCCGGAACAGGCGCTGGAAGGAGTGGGTGACGTCGCTGGGCTTGACGAGTGCGCCGGTGGAGTAACGGATTCCCGGGCGGAGCCGGAAGGTGTAGGTGCGGCCGTTGCCGGTGGGCACTGGCAGCGCCAGCGCGAGGTCGGGCACCAGCCGGGTGCCGGCGGGCCCGGCCACATGGTTGAGGGTGACGAGCCCGTCGTTGGTCAGGCCGAACAGCTGCGGCGGCGCCACGTTTGGCGAGGTGCTCGCGGCCGGGTCGATCGTGTCGATGATCGCGTAGGACGAGATGCTGGTGAGCGTGCCGCCGCGGTGACTGACGCCGGCCGCACCGGCGGCTGCCCACACACCGCCTCCCGCGGCGGCGAGCGCGCTCAGGCGGCCACCGAGAGGGAACCTGGTGACCGTATCGCCCCGGGGATCAATCCGTAGCAGGGTGCCGTCTTGCCCGTCCGCGACCCAGACGTAACCGCCGGATTGAGCCACGGCCGCCGGTGCGCCGCCGAGCGGTACCGTCGCTGCGACGGCGCCGCGCCTAGGGTCGACTCGCGACACGGTCGCATCCAGTGGGTCAAGGACCCACAGCCCGGCGGCGCCCGCCGAGATGGCGGCGGGCGCGTCGCCGACGCGGATCGTGCCGGTGACCGCGCCGCTCCGGGCATCGATCCGCGTCACGGCGCCCGACTGGTCGGTTGTCACCCATACCGCGCCGCCCGCGGCCGCCAGGCCGCTGGGGTCCCCGCCCGTCTTGGCCACGCTCAGGAGCTGGCCGGTGACCGGGTCGATCCGCAGCACCGTCCCGCCGCGGGTGGCGACCCACAGGCTGCCCGCGCTGGCCAGAACGTCGCTGGGCTGGCCGCCCAGGGCGATGGTCTGCGCCACGGTGTTGGTCTGCGGGTCGATCCTGGACACGGTCCGGTCGGCCGGGTCCAGCACCCACACCTGCCCGCCGGCAACGGTGATGCGGCTGGGGCGCGTGCCGACCGGGATGGTCGCGGTCACTGCGGGCCGCGCCGGATCGACGCGGACGACCAGGCCCGCGGCCGGCTCGGCGACCCACACCGAGCCGGGTCCCGCCGCCACTGCGGTGGGCGGCGCACGCAGCGGCACCGTCGCTTGCACCGTCCCGTCGCTGGGAGAGACCAGCGCGAGGAGATTCCCGGCCGGCGGCACATGCGCCTTCGCGTCGCTGACCAGCAGCGTGATCGCGAGCGCGGCGAGCGTGACGCCGGCACCAAACGCCAAGACAGGCCACCCGGCGCGGCGGCGCCGGGTGGGCGGCGCCGCCTGGGGGGCAGACCCGGCGGAGACCTCTTCAGCGGGGCTGGCGGCCGGCGGCGCCGGGCTGTGCCCGCGCGGCGGCCTGCCGTAGGTCCAGGGCCGTGTCCTGGCCGAGGACCGCCAACTGGAGCTGCTTGAGCTGCGGGCCCGGCTCGACCGCCAGCTCCTTGGCAAGCAGCGAGCGGCCGGCGTGGTAGGTTTCCAGCGCCTCGGCCTGGCGGCCGGACCGGTACAGCGCGAGCATCAGCTGCCCGCGGAGTCTCTCGCGCAGGGGATGCTCGGCAACCAGCTGCTCGAGCTCGGGGCAGAGGGCGGCATGCCGGCCGAGGGCAAGCTCCGCCTCGATCCGGTCCTCCACCACGGCCAGACGGCACGCTTCGAGCCGCTGTACCTCGAACCGGGCGAATGGTTCGAACTCAAGATCGGCCAGCGGACGGCCGCGCCACAGTGACTCCGCCTCGCTCAGCAGCACCGCGGCCCGGCCCGGATCACCATGCTCCAGCGCGTGACGGCCGTCGGCCACCCGCTGCTCGAACGTGTGCAGGTCCAGTTCGCCGTCTTCGACGCGGAGCAGATACCCGGGCGGCCGGGCGAGCAGCCGCGACTGGGGGTCACCGTCCGCGAGCGCCTTGCGCAGGCGGGACACCTGAACGTGCAGCACGTGTTCGGCCGAACCGGTGGGCTGATCGCTGAGCAGTTCGTCGATCAGCTGGTCGCGGGATACGACGCGGTTGGCATTGCACAGCAGCACTGCGAGCAGGGCACGCTGCTTCGGCCCGCCGACCCGCACCGGAGCGCCGTTGAGCCGGACCTCGAGCGGCCCGAGGATCCGGAACTCCAGACGACTGGCCACGTCACCCCCCTTGAAAGTTTCCCCAAGTCGCGCGGCCTTGGCTAGTTCTTCGCGCAGGTAGGGGCGTTGAGAGGTTCTTGAGAGGCCTCTGGGCGAGGCTCGCGCTCATGCTGTATGCGGCCAAGTGCTACTGGCCCGGTGTCACCGAGACCGATCTCGAGCAGGTAACCGAACGCGCCGGCAGAGCCGGCCTGGCCCGGGGCAGCAACACGGTCGCCTACCTCGGCTCGCTGCTGTTCGCCGACGACGACCTCGTGCTGTGCCTGTTTCGGGGCTCATCCCGGGCCGCCGTCATCCAGGCCGGCGACCGGCTCGGCATCCCCTGCGAACGGCTCATGGACTTGGCCTGGCTCGGCCCTGGCCTTCCCATGCAGGAAGAGGTACCACCCCGTTCTCCACCTTCCGGCCGCTGAGCACGGCATGGGGCCCGCGAACTGCGACTGAAGCATTGGAGTGACCATGAAATTCTGGACAAGACGGCCGGCCGCCGCCATGTCGGCCGCGCTCCCGGCCAGCCGCACCGGGCTTGTGTCTGCTGCTTGGCCTGCGCCCGACCGCCCCCGCCCGCGGGATGGCGGGATCAGGCGGATCGCAGTGAAGGTATCCGTCCTCCTGGTGGCGGTCGTTCTTGCTGGGGCTGCCGGGATTCCGGCGAACGCCTCGGTTCCAGCAGGCGCTTCGGCAGGGGGCTGGTCGGTCACGCCTAGCCCGAACCCGGTGATTCCGACCGGCCAGCTCTTCTGGGTGTCCTGCCCCGCCGCCAACTCGTGCATGGCCGTCGGCACCTACACCAAGGCCTCGGGCGCGGGGGTCGTACTGGCCGAGCGGTGGGACGGGAGCAGGTGGCGCATCCAGCCGGTCCCCAGTCCGTCGGGGGCGGCGTGGAGCAACTTGCTCGGCGTCTCCTGTGTGTCGCCGTCGGCCTGCGAGGCGGTCGGGGTCACGACCAGCAGATCGGGGGCGCAGAAGGCCCTGGCCGAGGGGTGGAACGGCAGCAGGTGGCAACTCCAGGCCGCCCCCAGTCTTCCGGGCGGTGGTCAGCTGAACGGGGTGTCATGCACCTCGCCGTCGGCGTGCACCGCGGTCGGCGGGACGCCGCCTGGCACCCCCCGCAAGGTGCTGGTGGAGCGGTGGAACGGCAGTAGCTGGCAGATCCAGTCGGCGCCGAGCCCGGCTGGCGCGTTCCTGTCCGGCGTCGCGTGCACGTCATCGGCCGCCTGCACCGCCGTCGGTGGCTCCAACGCGGGGACGCTGGCCGAGCGGTGGAACGGCACCACCTGGAGCACTCAGGCCACTCCCAACCCGCCGCAGGGCGGCGGCGCCCTGTTCTCGGTGACCTGCACCTCGCCATCGGCGTGTACCGCGGCCGGGAACTCCAACGCGGGCAACCTGGCCGAGCGGTGGAACGGCGCCAGCTGGCAGATCCAGCCCACTCCCAACCCGGCCGGCGCGCAGTTCACCTTCCTGAACACGGTGGCCTGCACGTCCGCCTCGGCCTGCATCGCCGCCGGGGCGTACATCAACTCCTCGGGCGCGTTCCAGGCCCTGGCCGAGCGGTGGGACGGCAGCAGTTGGGCCATCCAGCCCATCCCCCGCCTGCCGGGCGGCGTGATGAGCCTGCTGATCGGCGTCGCCTGCACCTCGGCCACCGGCTGCCTGGCCGTCGGGTACTCCAGCCCGGACCTTTCCAGCAATCAGTCTCCGGCCACACTGGCCGAGTGGTGGGACGGCTCTACCTGGCGGGCCGAGCAGACCCCCAATCCGCCGGGGGCGGCGGCCAGTAACCTGAACGCCGCATCCTGCGTGTCCCGCTCGGCGTGCATCGCGGTCGGGAACACCAGCAACAGCCGGGGCACCCCGCTGACCCTGGCGCAGCGGTGGAACGGCCACACCTGGAGCACCCAGCCCACCCCCAGCCCCGCAAACGGCGGCAACCTGATCGGCGTCTCGTGCCCGTCGCGGTCGTCCTGCCTGGCGGTCGGGGGTCACGGCAACCCGAACGTCGAAGTGCCGTCTGGCACGCTGGCCGAGCGGTGGAACGGGCGCGGCTGGCGGATCCAGCCCACGCCGAACCCTCGCGGCGGCGGATGGTTCCTGATCGCCGTATCGTGCACCTCGCCGTCGGCGTGCACCGCGGTCGGGGGCAGCATAGAACCACCAGGCAAGCCACCGGGGGGGACCCTGGCCGAGCGGTGGAACGGTCACACCTGGAGCATCCAGCCCACCCCCAGCCCGTCCGGACACGGTGTCAAGATCCTGAACGGTGTGGCCTGCACCTCGCGGTCGTCCTGCATGGCGGTCGGCAACGAATTCGACCCGGCCACCGGCGAGTCGCTGGGGACGCTGGCCGAGCGGTGGGACGGCCGGACGTGGCGGATCGTACCCACCTTCAAGCCCGCCCCCGCCGGGCCCAACGCCGGCCTCAACGGCGTGGCCTGCACCTCGGCCTCAGCGTGCACCGCGGTCGGGAACCAAACCCTGGTCAAGACTCTGGCCGAGCGGTGGAACGGCAGAAGATGGCAGGTCCAGGCCACCCCCAACCCCAGCGGCGGCCAGAATATCTTCCTCGCCGGCGTCGCCTGCCCGGCCCGCACCGTCTGCACCGCGTTCGGGCTCAACCTCACCGGCTCCGGCCCGCTCACCCTGGCCGAACGGTGGAGCGGTGGCAGGTGGCGCATCCAGCCGACCCCAGGCCTGGTGGCGTACGACATCGGCTTCCCGGGCGTGGCCTGCCCAACCCCATCGGCCTGCTACGCCGTGGCCAGCTACACGAACAACGGCCCCAGCCTCACCCTCGTCGAGCCGTGGAACCAGGCGGGGACGGGCACCCAGGTCGCTACCGGCCCGTCGGTGGCGCCCGGCGCCCTGTCCCCCGCCTGCCTCCGCGGCCGCACGCAGGGCCCACTTCCCATCAGCGGCGCGATCCCAGCCGCGGCATGGTCCCGGTTCCGGGTCGGCAGCTTCCTGAGCCGGGCCGGCTCACCGTCGCCAGCCAGCCGTATCTGGTGCGGAGCTGGGTAACGCTCACTGATCCCGCGACCGTCGAGGTCTCTTGCAGACAGCCGACGCCCGGGTCACGCCACCCGGCGATGAGATTCGGGCTGCCGGCCGGGCCTGTCACCACGGGGGCGCTGACAGGCCCGGCGGCGGCACGATCACCATCGACTCCCAGCCGGCGAAACCGTGCTGCCCGTCCGCATCCTTGCCCACGGCTGGCGCCTCGCCTGTCGCTGGCCCGGTTACACCTGGCTAGCCAGGGCAACCTGACATAGCTCCGGCATCTTGCCCTCGGCGGCGTTGGCCGCGATCCGCACCCCCGCCCAGGCCAGCGCGAGTCCGTAGGCTGCGGCGCAGACCGTGAGAATGGGGGCCCGGATGGCCAGCGGGGCGCCCGCGGTGAGCACCGCGGCGACGATTACCGGGGCGACCAGCGCGGGAACGCCGAACATGGTGCCGATCGAGGCCGCCACCCGGCTGGACCCGTAGCCCGGCGCCGAGGTGTAGATCGGGGTGCCGACCCGCTTGGCCATCGGGTAGGCGCCGGTGACCGTGATGATGTTGCTCAGGGCCAGGGCGGCGCCGAGCGCGGCCAGGCCGACCGGCATGGTCTCGAACCCGAAGGTCGGGAACCCGGCCGCGATCCCCAGCCCGAAGGTCAGCACGATGAGCAGCGGTGCCCCGATCACCGCGAGCACGATGTTCTGGCCGGAGAGGTAGGCGCGCATCGCGGTGCGGTCGTTCAGCGCGGTGGCCTCCAGGACGAAGGACGGCCCGGTTTGCCCGACCGCGTTCGCGTGGAAGAGTCCGATGATCGCCGCGCCGAGGACCGCACTCAGGAACGTCACGGCGGGATGGTGCTTCGGGCCGATGATGGAACTGATGGACGCGGCGACCGTGATGACCGCGGTCATGCCCCAGTAGACCAGCGAGATGGGCTCACGGCGCTGGTAGATCCAGAACCGGGCGGCCACCGCGCCGCGCAGGCCGAACCTGGCCAGTGGCAGCGCCGCGGCGCGCACTTGGGATGACCGGGTGGAGGAGTCGGGGGAGACCAGGGCGCGGCTCAGCGACCGGATCCACAGCCAGCCGAGCACCACGATGACGGCGGCCAGCGCCGCCAGGCGCAGCAGGGCCAGGCCGATGTGCCCGTCCGAGGCGTCCTGGATGGCATGCGCGGCCATGCCCGGCGGCAGCCAGCGTATCCAGCCGTCGGAGCCGTTGAAGCTCGCCGTGGTCAGGCTCCCGGTGGCGGCCAGCTTGGGCACCACCTGTGTGAAGAACTCGTAGCCGGCGATGATCGGGATGAACAGGAAGGCGGCCAGGTCCTTGCCGCGGCGCGAGCGCAGCAGCCCGGCCATGCTGGTGGTTACCAGCCGGGCCAGCGTGATGCAGAACAGCACCTGCAGCGGCACCGCGACCAGCGCGATCAGGATGCCGAAGCCACGGGCCAGCCCGATCAGCACCCCGAGCAGGCCGATCACGTTGGCCGCCGGCCAGGCGCCGGTGGCCGAGGCGGCCAGCAGCCCGGTGGCGAGCGGGCGGGTCCGCAGCGGGTACAGCGCCATCGTGGCCGGGTCCAGGGTGCTGTCCAGGCCGAAGGCCAGCAGCGGCAGGATCAGCCAGCCGAAGGCGAAGATGGTGAAGATCGCCGAGGTCAGATCCACTGCGCTGCTCTGCCCATGTAGCGAGGCGAGCAGCGCGAACATGCCGATCGCGGTGAGCACGGCGAAGGCTGTGCTGGTGATGAACGAGGCCTTGGCGCGGCTGGACGACCGCAGCGCGTTGGCCAGCAGGCGCAGCTTCAGCTGGACGAGGAGCCGAGCCATGACAATCCCTTCTCACTGGCCTTGGAACCGACCAGGTCGATGAACGCCCGTTGCAGGGACTTGCCGTCCCGCACCTGGTCGGTGGTGCCGGTGGCTACGATGTGGCCCTTGTCGATGACGGAGACGTGGTCGCAGACCTGCTCGACCAGTTCCATGACGTGGCTGGAGAACAGCACGGTCGAGCCGGAGCCGACATAGTTGGTCAGCATCCGGCGGATCGCGTCGGCCGAAACTGGGTCTACGCCCTCCAGCGGCTCGTCGAGGAACAGCACCGCCGGGTTGTGGATTAGCGCGCAGCCGAGGGCGGCCTTCCTGCGCATGCCGGTGGAGTAGTCCGCCACCAGCCGCTTCGCGTCGGCGGTCAGGTCCAGCACGTCCAGGAGTTGTTCCGCCCTGGATCGCGCCTCGGCGACCGGCAGGCCGCGCAGCCGCCCGGAGTATTCGAGCAGTTCCTCGCCGCTGAGCCGGTCGAACAGCCGGGCTTCGGCCGGCACTACGCCGATGATCGCCTTGGCGGCGGGCGGGTCGGCCCACACGTCCAGTCCGTTGATCAGGATCTGCCCGTCGTCCGGCCGCAGCAGGCCGGTCATCATCGATAGCGAGGTGGTCTTCCCGGCCCCGTTCGGCCCGACCAGCCCGGCGAAGAGCCGGCCGCGATCTCCAGGTCGATCCCGGCTACAGCCTCCTTCTCACCAAAGCTCTTGCACAGTCCGAGAACCTTGATCGCTGGTTCGCCCATGATCGCCTCCCTGGCTGGATGCGTGGCCTTCGCGACGGCTAGATGCGTGGCTTTGGCGACCGTGCTGCCGTTCTTGAGCTTTCCGTTGGGCACGGCCACGTCCCGGACGGTCAGCACCGGGGGCGCCATGAGTGATGACTGGACCGGGCCGCCGCCGGAGACCACGAGCGGGGCCGGTGCTGCCATGACTGGTTGCTGGACCTGCTCCGGCTGCTGGACCTGCTCCGGCTGCTGGGCCTGCTCGCGGCCGGGGCCGTCCGTCCGCCAGTTCCTGAGCCGGTCGGGCAGGAACAAGGTCAGGGCGGTGATGAAGGCCAGGATCTTCGAGATCACGTTCATCGTGATGGGCAGCGCGGCATTCGGGTAGCCGAAGCCATACAGAGCCCAGATCCCGAACACCCCGATCATCAGCGCGAAGCAGAAGAACGTAGACTTCCGCACCCGCACCATGGGCGACAGCGTGAGCAGCCACATCGTGGTGATCTCGATCAGGAACAGGGGGGTGAAGAACGCCGCCCGGTAGAGGGCCGGGTGGGGGAACAGCGGCGGGTAGGTCCTGGCCATCACGATCAAGTCGAAGGGCAGCTCGAAGATCATCGGCGCGGCCATCGCGCCGACGACGGCGCTGCCCAGCCTGGTCTTGCCGGGCCATCCGGTGCGGGTCGAGATGACGAAGAAGAGGGCCACCGCCAACAGGAAGGTCACCGGGGTGATGGGATCAGTGACCCCCGAGTGGATGTGTGGATAGTCGTGCACGAATTCCTTGACGTAGACCGCCAGCCCGATCACGAACGCGATGAGCGAGATGACCCACAGCGAGAACATGAGGACCACGACCGAGGTCGGTGGCCGGGTGGCCCGGATCGGGCGCCGCAGCCGGAAGCCCGCATACGCCACGCAGCCCGCGGCGGCCAGCAGCCCGGCCGCGAGTTCGATCCTGGCGTCTCCGCCGTAGCTGACCCATCCGCCGTTGAGACTCATGGTGCTGCCTGCCTTCTCAATCCGCTTGACCTTAAAGTGATATCACTATGCTAGACATGTGATAGTCACCGCGTCAACCGGGAATTGGGCAGCACCGTCCGCCACCGGCCGCGGACGTCCCTGACCAGGGCGGACAGGCGGCCGCACAGTTCGAGCGCGCCCTGCGGTTTGCCGCCGACGCTGACCCGGAGGTGGTAGCCGGGCTTTATGACGGGCTTGCCGACGAGCTGCTGCTGGTCGGCCGGTTCCAGGGCGCCGCCGACGCCTGTGAGCAGGCGCTGAGGCTGTGGCGTCAGGCCGGTGATCGTTTGCGCGAGGGGGGCACGTTGTGCCACCTGTCCTTCGCGCTGCAGCCGCTGGGCCGGGGCTCTGATTCGGTGGCCGCAGCCGAGGCCGCGGTGACAGTCCTGGAACCACTCGGAACCTCTACCGAGCTCGCGCGGGCGTATGCTCGCTTGGCCATCGTGCGGATGCTGAATTGCGAGTATCAGGCGGCGATCGAGCTGGCGATGCGGGCGCAGGCGATCGCCGAGCCGGTAGGTGCGCTCGATGCTCTCAGCGAGGCGCTGAATGCCCAGGGCTGCTCGGTTGCCATGACGGGCGGCGAGTGGACCGGGTACCTGCGCCGGGCACTGGAGGTCGCGCTCTCGGCGGGGCTTGACGGACAGGCGGCGCGGGCCTACGCCAATCTCTCCGCCGTGTATGCCGATCACCGGCGATTCGCCGAGGCGGAGCCGTACTTCACCGAGGGCATCGCCTACTGCGACGAGCACGATGCCGGTTCGTTCGCGGTCCACATGCGGGGCGAGCGGGCGGCTGCCCTGGAGCGGGCCGGGCGCTGGGATGAGGCGGTGGCACTCAGTACCGAACTGCTGGCCAGCGCCGACGTGTATCCGTCCTACCGGCTCCGCCCGCTACACGTGCTCGGCGTGATCCGGGTCAGGCGCGGCCAGCCAGGCGCCTGGCAGTATCTCGACGAGGCGGCGGCGGTCGCGGAGGGCTCCGGTGAGCCATAGTGCATCATCGTGGCGCGGCTGGCCCGCGCCGAGGCACACTGGCTGCAAGGCGACCTGCACCGAGCCGCGCAGGAGGCCGAGCGGGCCGATGACGCAGGGGTCGGCTCGGACGGATGGGAGCGCGGCGAGATCGCCGTCTGGCTGCGGCGCACCAAGTCGGCTCGCCCGCCGCGCGGGGAGCTGGCCGAGCCCTACCGTCTGCTGGCGGCAGGGGAGTGGGCGGAAGCGTCTCGGTTCTGGGCCGGCCTGGGCTGCCCGTATGAGGCGGCGCTCGCCCTGCACGACGCCAGCGACCAGGCGGCACTGCGGCAGGCGCTAGAGCTCTTCACCGGCCTAGGCGCCCCGGCCGCCGCCCAGCTCACCCGGCACAAGATGCGCGCGCTTGGCATCCGGTCGATCCCGGCCGGGCCACGGACCGCGACCCAGGCCGATCCGCTCGGGCTGACCCGCCGCGAGCGTGAGGTGCTCGAGCTGATCTGCGCCGGGCACAGCAACGCCGAGATCGCCGCCAAGCTGTTCCTCTCCACCAGGACCGTCGACCATCACGTCTCGGCCGTGCTGGCGAAACTGGACGCCCCGACCCGCGGCGCCGCCGCCGCCCACGCCGCCCGGCTCGGGCTGGCTGGCACGGCAGAAAGATAGGCAATCCCGCGGGGAAACTGGGCAATCACGCCGATTCAGCGCGCGGGCCAGCCGCCATACGGTCCCTTCAACTCGCCCCAGAGTCGAAGGAGACCGCGATGAACAGTAACTCCCTGACCGGCCAGCTAGCCAGGCGGCGCCGGGGCCGGGGTTCCCTCCGCAACACCACCCGGATCGTTTCGGCTGCACTGTCCGCGGTGGCCGTGGTCGCGCTCGGGGCAGCTGCCTCGGCTCCGGCCCTGGCTAGCACCGCGCCGTCGATGAACACCGTTGGCAACGACAGCAACATCGCCGTACAGGGCCCCAAGCACAGCCTGCACTTCTACTGGGCCACCAACGGCACCCCAGGCTGGAACCCCGAGAAGATCGCCGGCACCGGCACCACCTACTCAGCACCGTCGATGACCCCCAACGGCAACAAGGTGGATATCGCCGTGCAAGGCCCAGGCCACAGCCTGGACCTGTACTGGGCGACCGACGGCGTCCCGGGCTGGCGCCTCCAGCGGGTCGCGGGCGCGGGCACCACCTACTCGGCACCGTCGATCACCACCACCAGCATCGGCCTCGTCATCGCCGCCGAGGGCCCCAGTCACAGCCTGCGCTTCTACTGGGCGGCCAGCGGCTCTCCGCGCTGGCACCCCGAGCACGTCGCCGACGCGGGCACCACCTACTCGGCGCCGTCGATCACCACCACCAGCAACGACGTGTTCATCGCCGCAGGCGGCCCGAGCCACAGCCTGAGCTTCTACTGGGCGACCGACGGCGTCCCGGGCTGGAACCCCGAGCAGGTCGCGGGCACCGGCACCACCTACTCGGCGCCGTCGATGACCGCTGGCAGCGGCATCGTGGTCATCGCCGCCACCGGCGCCAGCCAAAGCCTGCTGTTCTACTGGCAGGCCCTCGGCGCCGCCACCTGGAACCCCGAGCAGGTCGCCGGCACCGGCACCGCCTACTCAGCACCGTCGATGACCATCACCAGCGGCGACCTGTTCATCGCCGCAGGCGGCCCGAGCCACAGCCTCCGCTTCTACTGGCAGGCCCTCGGCGCCGCCACCTGGAACCCCGAGCAGGTCGCCGGCACCGGTACCACCTACTCAGCACAGTCACTGACCACCAACAGCGCCGGCGCCATCATCTCCGCCGCCGGGCCGAGCGGCAGCCTGGACTTCTACTGGCAGCTCTTCGGCGCCGCAACCTGGAACCCCGAGCAAGTGGCACCCGCCGGCAGCGTCGGGTAGCCAGCCGCCGGCGCGCGGGCCGCCGTGCCCCCGGGCAGGGCGGCCCGCCCGCGGCCAGGCCAAGCCCTTGAGCCGAAAGGCCACCCCGGCACCGCAGCTAACGCCAACCGCCCTCAATCCGGCATTCCCAGCGCACCAGATTGACGAGGTCAACACCGCAACCGGCACCCCGGCTCCGGGCTAAGCCATCGTGGGCAACCAGCAGGACCTCCCGACGGCTACGATGCCCGGCCCTTGGTCATCGCGGACAGTGAGCGCATGGCAGATTGGCGCCCCTCGTTGATCGCGCCGTTGCCGAGTATGAATTTCGGCCTTGCGGTCAAATGAACCATCGCCGGCAATCTGGCTGGGACTTACTCGCGCGGCCCGGACGCCGAGGGCTGGGCTGCTACCAGGTCGAACTCATTGCCTTCGGGGTCGGCGAAGGTGGTCCACCGGATCTGCGGCCTCTCGAAGCTCCGGATGGCCGTGGCACCGAGGCCGGTGAGGCGCTCGCTCTCCGCCTCGAACTGATCGGTGCGCAGGTCCAGGTGGAGGCGGTTCTTGATCGTCTTGGGCTCGGGGACCTGCTGGAAGGAAAGCCGAGGGCCGTTAGCGGGGTCTGTGGCGTCAATCGCGGCGTGCTCGGCGTCGGCGCCAGGGTTTACCGGACGGCCGAGTACCTCGGACCAGAACCTGGCCAGGCCGACGGCATCGGCGCAGTCGATGCTCAGGCCGATGACAGACGTGGTCATGAGCGCTTCCTTTCCTTCCGCTCCGCGCGGACGAGCGAAGCAGCGCTAGCACCGCCAGTACGATCAGCGCGGCGCCATAGTAACGGACAGCACCGATCAGGCCGTGGCCGTGGACGCAAGGAAGCCGACGGACACCGCCGGCACTCCTAAGCCAAGGTAGGACACGGTGAACAGCAAAGACAGCACTCCGGCCCGCTCATGGGCGGCGACCCGGGGCACTACCGTGCGGATGCCGCCCTGGAAACTGCGGGTATCCGGCCGGTCGCGGACGGTTCCGGCCAGCCCTGAACGGTAGGGCGCCCGCTTCGGCGGCGTGCGCCTGTCCGTTCCGGCGAGTTCGGGGCATCCGTGACCAGGCACAACAGCTGCGGCTGATCCCCACGGCGAGACCGCCCGCGGCTCGTAACTGAGACCACCAAATGAGGCGACGGGGCACGACGCGCTGCCCTATCAGCTGCCAAGGGCGGTGTTCTTACAGGTCAGTGGCGGTGGAGGTGGGATTTGAACCCACGGAAGACTTGCGCCTTCACACGCTTTCGAGGCGTGCGCCCTCGGCCACTAGGCGACTCCACCGCAGCTGAGCCTACCGGAGTTACCCGGTGGAGTCGCCCGGCCGCGGCACTGTCCCGGTGTGCCTGCGCTGGGCGAAGAAATCGCGCAGCAATGCCCCGCACTCCTCGGCCAGCACGCCCCCCAGCACCTCGGTACGGTGCCCCAGCCTCCGGTCACGGAGCACGTCCCATAGTGACCCGACCGCGCCCGCCTTCGGGTCCGCTGCCCCGTATACCAGCCGGGAGATGCGGGCCAGGCTGATCGCGCCCGCGCACATGGTGCACGGTTCCAGCGTGACCACGAGCGTGTGACCCTCCAGCCGCCAGTTGCCCGCTACCTGAGCCGCTGCCCTCATGGCCACGATCTCCGCGTGCGCGGTGGGGTCGCCGTCAGCCTCCCGCCGGTTGTGCGCCCGGGCCACCACGGCACCAGCTCTGTCCAGGATCACCGCCCCGACCGGGACATCGAGGGGTTCCGGGCCGTCGCGGACTTCGGTTTGTCCCCCGGCCGCCGCCCCGGTCTCCTGGGCGGGTGCGGTCACGTGGGCGGCGGCGGCCGCTTCGGCGAGCGCTTCTCGCATAGCGGGCTCGAAGGCAGCTTCGTAGCCTGTGGTCACCCGGCGAGATTACCGGCCTGGCCGCAGGGCGGCGTTATGCCGTGTCGATATGCCGCAGCAGGCTGGAGAGCTACGGGACCTGGCCGGTCGCCAAGCCGAGCGCCCGCTCTAGCGCCTGGCCGAAGCCGAGCTTGCGCGCGATGATGCCGAGCGCCTCGTCCGGGAACAGGTCGAGGTCGCCGGCCACCATACCCAGGTCCATCTCGTCCAGGCCGAGGTCGGCGAAGATGGACAGGTCCCCGGCGGGGAGGACCTGGTCGAGCTCCTCGTCCTCGGGAACGACCAGTTCCAGGTGGTCGAGTACCTGGCGGGCGAGCGGCCAGTCCACCGCGGCGGTGAGGTCGGACAGGAATACCGACACCTGGCCGCCGATGAGCCTGATGGCGACGAAGAAGTCGTCTCCGACCGCGGCCAGCCCGATCGTTCCGCCGATGCTTGGCTGCCGACGGAGCACGTGGATCAGCCCGGCCAGGTCCTCAGTGAGGGCGGTTGGCAGCAGGTCCGCGTCCCAGGCATCATCTTCCCGGTACACGATGACGGCGACATCGTCGCTGCCGGAATCCGTCATCGTTGCTCCGTCCGGTGTGGCTGCCAGGAAGAAATGGTCTCAGATCGGCTGCGGTCATGTCCGGCAATCGGGTGCATGCCGGGATGGTTGCCCGTCGGCGAATAGCCTGACCGCCAGGCATTTCATCACTATTTATGGTAACGGAGTGACAGCGCGTCACCTACGGCGCTGCAGAGGCTTCCCCGGTCGCTCGGCGGGGGAACAGCGGCCGGCCTTGGCGAGACGATACGGTTGCACCTACAGGTCGTGACCATTGGTGAAGAAATCACTCTGAGCTAAGCTAGGTTGACAGTCCGGCGCACTGGCCATGTGGGAGCTGACGATGAATGCAAAGAAGATCGCCACCTGGGCGGCCATCATCTTTGTCGCGTACTACCTGCTGACCTCGCCGACCGGCGCAGCCAACTTTGTCCACAACATCCTGAACCTGCTCAAGGAAGCGGGTAGCTCTATCGCTACCTTCCTGAACTCGCTGTAAGCGGGTGAGACGCCGCCCACATGAGACTGATCTCGCCGGGCGCAACACCCCCGGCTGACGTCGACAAGTACCTGCTGCCACACGAACAGCAGGTCATCACCGTGCGGCGGCACCCGGCCGTTCTGATCGGGTCCATCGCCCTGACCGCCGCTGGGCTGATCGTCGCCGCGGTGCTGAGTGACACCTTCCTCCAGCACCAGAGCACGCTGCTGCTGATCGTCTGGCTCGCCTGGGGCTTCCTGATGCTGCGCCTGATCACGGCGGCGGCCACCTGGGCGGTCGACTACTTCGTGGTCACCTCACACCGGGTTATCCTCACCTCCGGCCTCATCACCCGGAAGGTGGCGATGATGCCGCTGGCCAAGGTGACCGACATGACGTTCCAGCGCTCGTTCCTCGGCCGCCTGTTCGGTTACGGCACGTTCATCCTCGAATCGGCGGGCCAGGACCAGGCGCTGAGCAAGGTTGACTACATCCCCTACCCCGAGCAGCTGTACCTTGAGGTGTGCGCCTGCTCTTCCCCAGTAAGGATCCAAGCGACGACTGACTTGTTAGCTCGCCCCTTCCCCGGGGTTCGTGCGGCCGGACGACCATGCGCCCGGCCGCACGAGCCTGTTCGGCCCTGCTCGGCGGCCTCCGGCCGCCTTCGCCGCAGCCGACCTTCAGCTACATGGTGACGAGGATGACGCCGGCGGCGGCGAGGAGCAGGCCGATCCGCTGCACCGCGTGCATGCGTTCGCGCAGTACCACCCGCGCCAGCAGCACGGTGATACCCGGATACAGCGATGTGAGCACGATCGCCACGCCGAACAGGCCGGCCCTGGTGGCCAGAACGTAGAAAAGGTTCGCGGAGGCGTCGAGCACGCCGGAGAAGATGGCGGCCGCCAGCACCTGGCCGCCCGCCTCCCGCCCAACCGGCCTGGCCCTGGCCAGCACCGCGGCGATGAGCACGACCGCGCAGTTGGCCAGCCGCGAGATACCGACCGGCCAGAAGACCCCCGATGATCCGGCGTTGCGCAAGAACACGAAGAAGATGCCGAACAGGGCGCCGCACACGACGCCGTAACCGACACCACGCAAGCGCCGCATGGTGCCGCAGCGACCGGTCCTGGGCCGAGCTCCCGGCATTGCGGCTCGGCCAGCTGCCCCGTTCGAGGCTGACCAGCACGATCGCCAGCAGGCAGGTGGCCACGCCCGCGTACACCCGCACCCCGAGGTGCTCGCCGGAAGCGACCGCCACGCCCACCGGCAACACCGTCGACACCAGCGCGGAAACCGGGGCGACGACGCTCATCGGCCCCACCGCAAGGCCCGTATAGAACGCCATCAAGCCGATACCGCCGAAAGCCCCCGCGGCAACGGCCCAGCCAAGCCCCGCAGTGGGCAGTGGGCCACCGGCCACCACCGCGGCGAGCAGCATGACGACCGCGCCAGCGGGCACCGACAGGACCGCCACCGACAGCGCCCTGCTTCGCCGGGAGGCGGCCCCGCCGAGGAAGTCGGCGCTGCCGTACAGGACGGCTGCGGCGAGCGCGAACACCATCACCATGAGCGGCTTCCTCCAAGTTACGGTCGGAATACTATTCCATATGGTTCACTAGACTGACCGCAAGTCTTTATAGCCGCCCGGTGCGGACGGAGCTGCCGACATATCCTCGTTTCCGCACGCACAAATCGGTACAAGCCGGGCGTCAGGCCGTGCGTAAGCGAGGAAAAGTCGTCTTGATCATGGAAGCAAGGGCGGCGGGATCGCCACCTCACCATGATCACGAGTAGAAGCGCCCGCGAGGAGGGGACCGTGCCCGGTACCGATCTCACCGCCGTCCTGGCGCGTACCCTGCAGGCCCTGCGGGCGGAGCGGGGCTGGTCCCTGGATCAGCTGGCCGCCAGGTCGGGCGTGAGCAAGGGAGTTCTGGTCTCCCTTGAGCAGGGGCGGTCCAACCCGAACCTCGCCACCCTGGCCAGGATCGGCGACGCGTTTGGCCTGCCGGTCACCCGGCTGATCGACCCGCCGTCCGAGCCGAGTGTCCGGATCACCGGCCCCGAACAGGTACGGACCCTGTGGCAGGGACCATCCGGGGGGACCGGAACGATCATCGCCGCGACCGATCCGCCCTGGGCCGCCGAGTTGTGGCGCTGGAGCGTAATGCCTGGAGAATCGTTCGGCGGCGACGCGCACGCGCCCGCCACCAGGGAGCTGGCCTGGGTGGAGGAGGGCACGATGACGCTGACCGTGGCCGGGGTGCGGCACCAGGTCGGGCCTGGGCAGTGTGCCCGCTTTCCCGGCAGCCTGCCGCATGGTTACGCCAACGAAGGGACCACCCCGGTACGGCTCACCATGGTGGTGGTCATCCCGCCGGCCCCCCTGTGACAGGGCTGGATCGATCGGGCCAGCCGGGCAGCCCGCGACGCCCGCGATATGAGCAAGCTCCGTGCCGCACGGAGCCGGGCCAGCCGCGGGTGCATCACCAGGGAAGTTCGGGTGCCTTCGCTACCTTGTGTCCCTTTCACCAGGCAAATCCCCGCATGCGGGGTGATCCGCCGGCCTGGCCTGCCGTGTTAGCGTTCGCAGGCTGTGCGGGCAACGGACCCGGCAGCAGAAGGAGGGGGTTTATGAGGACGTACCTGCGTGGTTTGGCCTGTCTCGTGTCTGCGGGCGCGCTGGCCGGGGGGATGCTGGCCGCTGGCTCCGCGGCGGCCGCGGCCGTCGCGGGCCACAAGGTGACCATCTGCACCGGCACGCCCACGTCGCCGGGCGTGCTCACCGGCACCTACCGAACGAACGTGGTGGTCAAGGGGGCGTGCGAGGTCAACGCCGGCGCCGCGGTCCTCAAGCGTGATCTCACGCTCAGCCCGGGCTCGGTCGTGCTCGCGGCGTTCGCGCTGAACGACAAGACCGGAAAGGGCAAGTCGAGCCTCAGCGTGCGCGGCGATCTCCGGGTCGGCGCGGGCGCGACTTTGGTGATGGGCTGCAACCCGCAGAACTTCGCCTGCCTCGATGATCCGCATCCAAACAAGCCCACGCTGTCCAGCCATGACACGGTCGGCCGGGACCTTATCTCCGTACGGCCGCTGGGCATCGTCGTGCATAACTCGAGCATCGGCGGCGACGTGCTCCAGACCGGCGGCGGAGGCGGCCGTAACTGCAAGCCGAGCGGGGTCTTCAAGCTGTTCAAGAGCCCCGTCTACAGCACCTACGAGGTCGGCTCGGTAGGCGGCGACATGCGCATAACCGGAGTCAAGTCCTGCTGGATGGGCCTGGTGACCCTCCAGGTACGCGGCGACATGGTGATACGGAACAACAAGCTGGCCGATCCGGACGCCATCGAGATCCTCGCCAACCACATCCGGCACGACCTGACCTGCCGCGGGAACAGCCGCACCTGGGACAGTGAAGACATCGGTCAGCACCTGTTCCCCCGTAAGCCCGAGCCGAACAAGGTGGGCGGAGACCGGGCCGGCCAGTGCGTGCTGTCGAGCCCGACCAAGCCTGGAGGTCCTAGCGGACCTGGGCCGTTCTAGTCAGCCCAGTCCGTACAGGCTCGCCGGCCCGGCCCCTCGCGAGGGGCCGGGCCGGCGGATGTCAGCGAGCTAGGAGTTGATCGGGTAAGAAACCGACGCGAGTGAGGTGTAGCACTGGGCAGTGTTCAGCGAGCCGCAGCTGGTGTCGGAGAAAGCGATCATGGTCCCGTCTTTGCCGATGTACACCGTCCCCGTAGTGCCGCCGTTGGTGTAGACGGTCATGTACAGGTTGTGCTCCGGGCGGAACGTCGAGGGCAGGAAGCCGAATATGTCGTTGGTCCCTGAGGACTGGTGCATCGACCCAGACAGGTAGACGACGTTGCCCTGCAGCGCCACCTTCGGGTTACCGGTCCCGAAGGCGGCGTTGGACGATGTCCAGCCGTTCTGCAGGACGATGGAGTTCCAGTTCACGCCCGAGGCGAGGGTGCTGTGGGCGGCCCCCTGGCTGCCCGCGACCTTCCAGGTGTGGACGGGCCCCTGGGAAGGCCCGGGGACCAGGTGATGATGGGTGGACGCGTAGGCGGCGCCACCACCCAGGGAGAGGACGATGGCCAGCAGCGAGATGACGATGGCTGGCGCCTGCTTGACGATTGATCGGATACGGCGCATTTTTCGGTGCCCCCTTGGTTTACTCCACCGCCCCGTACGGCGGAGTCTCAAGGAGTAGAGGCAGACCCCCCAAGGCTGATACATCGGCCGGCGCGGGCGCCGGTCGCCAGCTGATCGCTGCGGTGGGCCTCGCACCGTAACGATCAGGTGGGCGGGGCGACCCCGATCCGCTCGAAGAGCCGGTGAGGTTCGGGGAGCCGTCCGTTGATGACGGCGCATTGCCCGGCGATGCGTGCTGACGTTCCTGGCAGGAACGGTGCCAGGTTGTCGCCGAGCGCTCTGAGGGCCCGGACCAGGGCCGCGAGCACGCTATCCAGTCGTTGCGCGGCGTCGTTGTCGCCGCCGCGTTCGGCCTTGGCAAGCTGCCATGGCTGGATGTGGTTGATGTAGCGGTTGGCTGCCTCAGCGATCGCCCAGACGGCTGCGGTGGCGGCCCGGAAGTCGAATCCGGTCAGGGCTATCTCGATGAGATCGGGCGCGCGGCGGCAGGCTGCGCTGAGTTCCTCGCTGCCGGGCGCGATGTCGCTGGCGTCAGGCGGGCACCCGCGCGGTACCGGTGGACCATGGCGATGACCCGGTTGACGAGGTTGCCCAGACCGTTGGCAAGGTCATTGTTTGCCCGGGTGGCAAGCCGTTCGATGGTGAAGTCGGCGTCTCCGACGCGCGGCACCTCCCGCAGCAGCCACCAGCGGACGGCGTCGGTACC
Source organism: uncultured Actinomycetes bacterium (assembly GCA_963813395.1). Taxonomy (GTDB): domain Bacteria; phylum Actinomycetota; class Actinomycetes; order Streptosporangiales; family Streptosporangiaceae; genus DASXKD01. The sequence goes on along the minus strand of CAWEYV010000019.1, from coordinate 190,992 downwards.
GCAGGTGGTAGCCAGTTCGGCTGGGTCGATGGTGGCTCCGCTGGATTTGCTTATCTTCCGGCCGCCGATCGTGAGGTAGTCATGCACCAGGATGTCGGTGGGCAGAGGCTGGCCAGCCGAGAGCAGCATCGCGGGCCAGTACACCGCGTGGAACCTGAGTACGCCCTTGCCCACCAAGTGGATCCGCTGGCTGCTGCCCGTCCACCACCGCTGGTAGTCGGCAGCGCCGTCGCCGAACCCAAGCGCGGTGATGTAGTTGCCCAGCGCGTCCCACCAGACGTAAATGACCTGGTCTGGGTCGCCGGGGACCGGGATGCCCCAGCCGTGCGCGCGGGCTGTGGACCTGGAGACGGAGAAGTCTGCCAGGCCGCCCCGGATGAAGCCGAGGACTTCGTTGCGCCGCTCGGCTGGCTCGATCCGCAGCTCGCCGCCCTCAATCAGGTCGAGGAGCTGTTCGGTGTAGCGGGAGAGACGAAAGAACCAGTTCTCCTCGGCCACGTGCTCGGGCACGGTGCCATGGTCAGGGCAGCGGCCGTCGCACAGTTCGTCCGGTGTGCAGAACTGTTCGCAGCCGACGCAGTAGAGCCCTCCGTAATGCTTGCGGTACAGATCGCCTGCCTCGGCGCAAGCCCGCCAGAACCGTTCCACCCCGAGCCGGTGCCGGGGATCACGGCTCGTGTGGATCACATCGTCAACCGACAGCCCGAGCGGCGTGCCCAGCGCCACGAACGCCGCAGCATTCCGGTCAACGAACTCCTGGACAGGAAGGCCCGCAGCCTCAGCGGCCAGCACGTTCTTCAGCGAATTGTCATCGGTGCCGGTCTGGAAGCGGACTTGATCACCACGGTGACGGTGATGGCGCGCCAGCACGTCGGCCTGGACCAGTTCCAGCGCATGGCCCAGGTGCGGCCGGGCGTTGACATAGGGAATGGTGGTGGTGAGGTAAGTGCGGGGACTTTTCATCGGAACCTCCGGTGAATCCAGGGGCTCCGACCGCCCATATAAATCGAGGCCCCGTCATAGGGCCTCGAAACGAACATTCGCGCAGCGTCAGCGGCCCCAGAAGCGGGGCATCATCACCACTGACACGAATTTGCTCATGACATAAGAGTAGCAGGTCCTCTCCCCGAAGCGTTCGGGGAGAGGACCTGAGATGACCTGCGGAGACTCAGCGGCAACCGTGGGTCTTGCACCGTGCCCGCAGCGTGTACGCGCTGACCGTGAACGTCTCCGGCCGGCCTCCAGTGGAGCAGATCTCCCACCCATAACCCACCGCCCACAGGCCGGCGTTTGCCGGTAGGTAATGGTGCTGTACCAGCCACCGCAGCATGGCCAGGATGTGGATGACGCCGGTCCGCTCGCTGAACTTGTTCCGGTCATTGGTGCCCAGTTTCCAGACCAGTTCCGACCCGAACTTGCACAGGTGCCAGTGCTGGAGGGCACCACCTGGCCCAGGGAACGTAGCCGTCGCCACGGCCGTGCATGCGCCGTTCTTGGCGAAGTCATGCTGGATCATGACCTCGTTCGTCCACTTGGAGCTGGTGCCCTGCCCAAGCCAGATGTCAAACGCCGCCCACGCGCTGGTCCGGGCCGTCGCGTTCATGCGCTCGGTGAACCAGGAACGGACCATCGCGAATTTCCCGAGCGGCGTGGGGGTGTTGTTGGCCCGGCCGTAGTTGGCACCGACGCTCGGGTAAGACGCCACCGCCGTATTCCCGGCGGGCATGTTGGCGGTCACCTGCCAGTCGCCGGGGCTGCTCGCGCTGAGGGTCTGATGCCAGCCGTGGATCGGGTTCCACACGTTGTTTCCGATATTGGTGCTGGACGTGGTTCCGGTGATGTTCGGGTAGTTGTCATAGGGGCCGCAGGAGCCTTGCGCGGCGGAGGTGGAGCAACCTTTGGCGGCGTTGGGCAGCGAGGCCGGGGCGGCCAGAGCCGCGGCGACCGGGGCACAGGCCACGGCAAGGGCGATGACGAGGGCAGAGAACCAGCGGGTCGATCTCATCGGGTACCTCCGGTACCTCCCGGCGCAAGGAGAGTAGCGAATAGGGTCGGCCGGTCACGGCGTGGCCAGCGCGCCGGGTGCCTTGTCAGGGCACTCGAAGCACGCACCCCTCCCTACGCTGATCGGCCCGCCGTGGAGCCGCACAGCCGCAGGTCCCGCTCCTGCCAGTTGGGGCCGGCGGGCCTAGCCTGCCACGGTCGTATGCGCGGCAAGCCCAAAATCGGGAATTAGAGCGAATCGGCCCGCGGGCAATGGTACAGACGCGCGCTCGCCGTTAAGGCATAGCTGTCACCGGTCACCTTGCACGAAACTGGGAGCCTGCGTTATAGAACAGACTCCCTGGTCACAAGGGGTACGTAACGGTCACGATCCTGGCTAGTTAGAAATAAGTGTCAACGGCGCGTGAAATCTGACCCCCTGGCGGCACTTGGGTGCCACGCCGGGGTCAGTATTCACGTGCCGCCGACAATAAGCGCTCCTTCGCCTGTCATCAAGGCCTGTCATCAAGGCCGCAGGCCCGCGGATGGCTTTACCGAAGCCGGGGCGCCCGGCGGAAGAATAATCCCGCCGGGCGCCTTGGCGTTCCGCTGTTATCCCTACCGGGCGAGATTACGCGGCGGGACTTTCAGGTGCTGGGCCGACGGGGCAGCATGGTGCAGGCCGGCCGAGCTGACGGCAGGTGTCTCGGAGCGCGGCGGGATGCGGCCTGGTGCCCATGTCTGACGGCGGTTGTTCAGCCCGGTCCGAAGGGCTTGTATGAGCCGCGGTGCAGAATTGGCTGGCAGGAGGTTGGACCATGACCGTAGAACCGGGAGCCAAGGACGCATCACTCCCGTCCACGGACGAGGACCTCGGCCCTTGGGTGCACGATCCCCGCATCCTCGCCTGGGCAGACGAGCACCTGCCGGAGTTGCGGCGGTCGGTTTCCGAGCAGCGGACCCTGCGCTGGAGCCTGGGGATCGGCTTCGTGGTCGGCCTGATCGCGCACGTCAGTGGCTTCTTGCTCAAGTCGTCGGAGACGACGGAGCCGCTCAGCCTGCTGGCAGACCTGCTGTATACGCTGGGCTGGGCGCTATGGACCGGTGTCGTGGTGGTGGTGTTCTTCCAGATCGTTCCGGAGGCAAAGACGCGCCAGATCAAGCGGGCGGCCGATGCCTTCGAGGCGGCACTGCGCGATCAGGCCCGAGCCGGAAGTGGCCAGGTTCCGGACCCGGCGGCCGCCGGGGAAGGCTGCCGGGTGCCACCGAAATGACAGGCACTGCCTTTGGCCCTGTGACGCCTCAGGCCCTCTCCCCGGATTGTCCAGGGAGAGGACCTGTGAGGTGCGGAGGCTCGGGGATTTGAACCCCGGAAGGGCGCGAACCCTAACCGCATTAGCAGCTTGGGTCGTAGCTGTCCAGATCGGTTCAAGCTGGACCAATGCCCTCAACCGGTCCTCCGTGGACGCCACTGCACGGCGGTGAACTGCAGCCCAAACTGCAAGCCTGCACTGTCAGCTTGGGACTTGGGCCTATCGGCGTGCTCATGCTGGTGACCTGCGCTGCTGTCTCGCCATGAGTGACCGTGGGGAACCGGCACAGCCCTAGGCTAATTGCACGGCGATCGTGGCCAGCGCTCAAGCTGAGGTAACGGGAGTGTCCGGGCTCTTTGGCTGGCCCGCTGCCTCTCGCTCGCGTCGCGGCAACAGGAAGGACGCGTACCTGATGGCGATCATGCGCGCTGTGGTTGCGGCCGCCCCGAGTAGCAGCGTCCAGGCGACAGCCTGGCCTAGCGGGATCCGCTGGTCGTCAGGGCTCGCTGGTGGCTCCGTGCCGGTGACCCGCCTCCAGCCGATCCGCGCTACCTTCTGGGCGGCGAGCACTGCAAGCAGCCCGGCTGCTTCTTTCAGCGCCCGGATGGAACGACCCTCGCCCTTTTCTGCCATCGGAATCCCCCGAGCAGCGGCTACGCACCGCGGCCATCCGCGGCGTCTTTGCGCGCAATCATCTCACAGCACGCCGCTGACCGAAGGAAACGCTTTAGATGCGAGGCCGCGACTGATCCTGCGCTTCCACGGCATCAGCGCCGAGGACGTCGCCGCGGTTCCCGACGGCGTGAACCAGGCTCGCACGCTAGCGCCGCCTCCGCCACGCCAGCACGGCAACAAGTATCAGGTAAGGCAAGCCTGGCGCCTCAGCCTGAGGTAGCGGATGGTCTTGGCTTTCAATCTGGCCCGGCGCCGGTTCCGGCGGACGCTGCCCCTGGCGGCGAGGCACCAACAAGGTGGACGCGTACCTGCTGGCGATCATGCGCGCTCCGGCTACGGCCGCCCCGAACAGCGCCGTCCAGGCGACAGCCTGGCCTAGCGGGACCTGCTTGTCGTCAGGGGCCGCCGGTGGCTCCTGGCCGGTGACCAGCTTCCAGCCGACATGCAGTCCTTTTTGGACAGCAACCAACGCGACCATTGCAGCAGGCGCTTTCAGCATCCGGCTGCTAAGAGGTTCGAGCTTACCTGGCATCGGAGTCCCCGGGCGGCTACCAAGTACCGCGGGATTTCGCGGTGTCCTTTGCGCCGCCATCATCTCACAGTCCCCCGCTCCCGGCCGCCCGAGCTAGGGTCAAATGCCCATTTCGCCCAGGCCGAACGCCCGCCGTTACCCAACGTCGGGTTATGCACGATGGGACGCTCTCCCACCTCGCGTACCCGCCAGCTCTGGGGCCAGGTCCTGGTCCTCTCCATCGTTCTCGCAGGCGCCAATTCCCGTGTGAGTGGCTTCCGGGTCAGGGGGCGGCGATAGCCGATCGCGTTAGCGACGCCGTAGGCGCCCTTGACGCGGTAGCCGCGAGCGGGACGATCGGGAGCCGAGAACGATGACTGTTCGCCGCACCGGCCTGCATGCCGTGTGAGCCGCCTTGATCTGCGTGTCCTCTGCGTCGTGTGGCCCGGCGCGCGCCGGGCGGGCCTCCCAAAGGCAGAGCCCGAGCGCTGACGCCGGGGCCAGCGGCGCCGCAGGCGCCGCCTTGATCCAGGAACGGCTCAATTCGGCAACGCGGTGACCGGTGCGGCGCGCAGTGCCGTCGTGATCTCGGCGAGGCTGGTTGTCACCGTCGCGGGCGACTACCGCCCGGATGTAGCCGGTGAGGCGGTGGTCGGCGAGGTAGGCGGTGATTGCTGCCCCGGAGTTGCTGGACACGATCGTGACGGTCCGGCCGGTCCGGTAGGCGGTGACGATCAGGTCCGCCGACCCCCGGGTTGGCTGGGCAGTCTTGACCGCGCGCAGCTCCAAAGCGGTCAGCACATGCTGGGCGAGGATGGCCGCGTCGTCGCTGGTCCTGGCCACGGCACGGAACACCTCCAGCCGGTCGTCCTGGTGCTCGGCGTCGTCGGGCACGGTGAATCCCGCTGCGGTGAGGCTGTCGCGCAGTTGCTTTGCCACGTGCGGGGCAGGCGTTCCGGCGAACACCGCGCAGACTGGCCCGTCGAAATCGAGCAGCAGGTGACGGGTACTGGCGATGATCTTCCGGAGGTTGGCCCCGGTCATCGGCCCAGGTCGGGGCGGCTGACGGTGGCCCACATGCTGTCGAACCAGGCTTGGGCCTGCTCGACGAACTGGGCGCCGATGACCTGGTGTTCGCTACCCGTCGCGGTGGGCCGATCGCATGGACTGACGACTGGCGGTCCTGGAAGGCGATCCTCAGACAGGCGCGGGTCCGGGACGCCAGGGTCCACGACGCCCGGCATACAGCCGCGAGTCTGCCGATCGAGCAGGGCGTGCAGATCCGTGTCGTGCAGGAGGTTCTTGGCCACACCAGGGTGACGACAACGGAGCGCCTATACCCATGTGGCCACGCTTCAGATGAAGGATGCCAGCGAGCGGATAGACCAGGCGCTATGGGGCGAGGGATGAGGCCAACTGCAACCCAAACTGCAACCTTGGGCCCTGGCACGGATCAGGCCCTCTCCCCGGAGCGTGCGGGGAGAGGGCCTGTGAGGTGCGGAGGCTCGGGGATTTGAACCCCGGAAGGGCGTGAACCCTAACCGCATTAGCAGTGCGGCGCCATAGACCGGACTAGGCGAAGCCTCCCGACGACCAAGCGGTCCGCATCAGCGTACCGGTGCTCGCGACGCCGCCGCAAAGTACCTCCGCGCTGGCCGGGAACGAGGGTGGTCAGCGCACCTCAACGATCTGGTAGTCGCCGCGCGCATGCGCCTCCCGGATCCTGGTCTTGGCGAACTTGCCCACGCCGGTCTTGGGCACCTCGGTGATGAACGACCACCGCTCGGGCAGCTGCCAGCGCGGCACCCGCCCGGCCAGGAAGGTCCGCAGCTCCTCGGCCGTCACCGACTCGCCGGGGAGAAGCACCACGCAGGCCAGCGGCCGCTCGCCCCACTTGTCGTCCGGAACCCCGATGACCGCGGCCTCACTCACCAGCGGGTGCGCCATCAGCTCGTTCTCCAGCGCCATCGAGGAGATCCACTCCCCGCCCGACTTGATCACGTCTTTGGCGCGGTCGGTGAGGGTCACGTAGCCGAGCGGATCGATGGTCCCGACATCGCCGGTACGCAGCCACCCGTCGTGGAACTTGCCTGGGTCGTCGTCGGCGTAGTAGGACCCGGTGACCCACGGGCCGCGCACCTCGACCTCGCCTACGGCCTCGCCGTCGTGCGGCAGCACCGTGCTGCCGTCCCCGACGAGCCGCGCCTCCACGGCGCACACCAGCCGTCCTTGCGTGTCCCGGTACGCCCACGCCTCATCGGCCGTTACGCCCGGCGGCGGGTGTGCCACGCTGCCGATCGGTGATGTCTCGGTCATCCCCCAGGCCTGGACGATGAGCACGTCCAGTTCCTTCTCGAACGCCTCCATGAGCGCGTGCGGAACGGCCGAGCCGCCGCAGGCGACCAGACGGAGCGAGGAGATGTCTCCGCCGTGCTCACGGATGTGCTGGAGCAGGCCGTTCCAGATGGTCGGCACGGCGCCTGCAACCGTCGGGCGCTCGGTTTCGATCAACCGCACCAGCGGTTCGGGCTGGAGGAACCGGTCCGGCATGATCAGGTCAGCGCCCGACATGACGGCCGCATAGGGCAGTCCCCACGCGTTGGCGTGGAACATCGGGACAACGGGCAGCACGCGGTCCCGTTCGGATACACCCAGCGTGTTGCCGAGGCAGACCCCCATGGAGTGCAGGTACGCCGACCGGTGGCTGTACACGACCCCCTTGGGCATGCCGGTGGTGCCGCTCGTGTAACACATCGCGGCCGCGGACCGCTCGTCCAGTTCCGGCCAGGCGAACGCTTCCGGCATCGCCGCGAGCAGCTCTTCGTAGGAGTGCACCTCGCGGCCCGGGCCGGCGAGCCAGCCGGCGTGATCAGCTAGCTTCTCGGGCGGCCCGGTCACGAGAATGTGCTGGATCGTTTCGGTGTACGGGAGCACCTCGGCGAGCAGCGGCACGAGCGTGTCATCGACGATGACCGCGTAGTCGGCCGCGTGATTGGCGATGTAGCCGAGCTGGGCCGGGTCCAGCCGCAGGTTGAGCGTGTGCAGGACCGCGCCCATGGAGGGTATGGCGAGATACGCCTCCAGGTGCTCTGAGTTGTTCCACAGCAGGGTTGCGACCCGCTGGTCGGAGTCCGCGCCGAGGCTGCGCAGCGCGCCCGCGAGCCGGGCGGCCCGCGCCCCGGTCCGCCCGTAGGACTGGCGCCGCGGTTCGCTCCCGGTCCAGGTCACGACCTCTCGTTCGGCAAACATCGAGGTGCCGTACCGCATGAGCGAGGTCACCGTCAGCGGAACGTCCATCATCGTGCTGCGCACGGGCCACCTCCCTGGGCCGGCGCCGCGGCAACATCCGGGCGCCTGCGTGTCCTTGGGGGGATCGTGCCACGCCTGGGCCAGATCGTCACCTTTTCGCAGCACGGCATCGATGCTGAGCTTGGCCAGCACGCGCGAGACAGTGCTTTTTGGCCGTGCTCTGGCCGGTGCGGAGGGCTCGGCGGGCCCAGCTTCGCGCCTGCCCGCGCAGGGACGCAGCACGACGGCCGATCGCGGCCCCGATGCCAGCGGGCAGCCTTTCTGCCGTTTTCTAAGGGCCTCTAGGACTTAACGCAGAGTGCGCGATATTTCGCGAGACTTGGCTTCATGGGGATGCGGCCGGCTCAGGCGGGCTGCGCCCGCAGGAACTTGCCGAAATGCGGGACGGTGAACGCGATGAGGCCGCGCTCGGAACTGTAGATCAGCCCCTTCTTGATGAGGCCGTCCCTGGACGGGGAAAGGCTCGACGGCTTGCGCCCGAGCTCGTCGGCAACCTGCGACGTCGGCACCGGCTCATCGCCCAGCATGGCCATCGCCCGCATGTATTCGCGCTCGGCGGGAGTGGCTCGGTCATAGCGGCTGCCGAAAAAGCCCACGGCCAGCTCGGCTTCGGCCTGTGGGCCAGCCACCTTGACGTCCGCTGCGGTGACCGGGCTCGCCGCGGCAGCATCCCAGGTGACCTTGCCGTACGCCTGCACGAAGTAGGGGTAGCCATCGGCGGCCTCGAACAGGGCGTCCAGCGCCTCCTGGGTGAAGTCGGCCCCCTCCCGGCGGGCCAGCGCCAGAAGCGCCTGATCGGCGGCGCCCCGGTCCAGCCGGTCGATCGGCACGTACCGGAACAGCCGTTCGGAGTAACTCTTGCTGGCCGACAGCACCGAAGGAAGGTGCGGCAACCCAGCGCCCACCACGATCAGCGGGCCCGCGGTCTGGGACAGTTCGTGGGTGGCCGCGCACAGCGCGGACACATCCGCTGGCGGCACATCCTGCATCTCGTCGACGAACAACGCGATGCCCACGGCCAGGTCCGTGGCGACCGAGGCCGCGTCCGCGAACAACTCGGTGAGGTCTATCTCCAGGTCACCGGAATCGGCTCGGCCTCGGACGGCGGGCACGTCGATACCAAGATGAGGGGTGAACGATCCTTTGGGTGCTTTCGGATCCCGGGACGCGAACGCCTTGAGCACGCCGAGGAAGTGCTCGATCTGATCCGGGGCACGGTGCCGGGGAGCTAGTTCCCGTACCGCCATGTGCAGCGCGGCAGCTACGGGACGGCGCATCGACTGTTCAGGGCGGGCCTCGATTTTCCCGGTTCCCCACAGCCGCTGCAGCGCCATGGAACGGAAGGAGTTCAGCAGCACCGTCTTTCCGACACCGCGCAGGCCGGTCAGCACCATACTGCGCTCGGGGCGCCCGCGGGCGATCCGCTCCAGTACCACTTCAAACTGGGACAGTTCGCGGTCGCGGCCGGCCAATTCGGGCGGCCGCTGGCCTGCGCCTGGCGCATAGGGATTCCTGACTGGGTCCACGGCATAGAAGCCTATGGCGCGATCTAGCAACTTCCTTAGATTGACTTAGAAAGCGCTAGGGCGTGTCTCGCTGGATCTGCGAGACACGCCCTGCGCGTACTGCAATCTGGTGTCACCGGGCGGGCGGCCAGGCGCCCACGGCGGCCGGTGGTGCGGGGCCGCCCGCCCGCCCGGCGGTCTAGATGAGACCTAGTGGAGCAGTCTCAAAGTGTTCACCGCGTCGTCCACGTAGTAGACGCCCTTGTTGTTTGGTACAACACCGAGGCCGAACAGGGCCCCGGCTCCCGGCGGGCTGCCGGAGGAGTCGAGCATCTTCGTCGCAACCTGCATCCCGGCTGGGGTCGTCTCGACGATGAGGCCGTTTCCGCCATTGACGGTAAGCACGTCGCCGTTGGGCGCCATGGTCAGGCCCAGCGGGGTGCTGAGCGCCCCGCCCGAGGTAACCGTCTTACCGGTCCCGGCCGAAGTCACCCGCCACGTCGCGGCGCCGATCGAGGCGATCCTGTTGCTGAGGCTGTCGGCCACGTACAGCGTGCCGTTCCTGGCCAGACCGAGCCCGGTGGGGCCGATGACCAGGGCGGCCGGATCGGTCCGCTGCGGGAACCCAGACCCGATCGTGGTGGTGTTCAGCCACCGTGGCGGCCTCGGGCCGCCGACCTGCAGGTCGAGCCGCAGGACGGTGCCCCGGTGCACGACCTTGCCGTTCGCCGCAACGGTGCCGTTCAGCACGTTGCTGACGAACAGTTGCGCGAACGGGCCGGAGGTGGCGGCGGCCATATCCCACGGGCCGTTGATCCCGTGACCGGAGAGAGTCTCCCGGACACGCCCCTTGTTGTCCAGGACGATGAGGCAGCCAGCCTTGGCGGTCGCCGCCATGCCGTTCGTGGTAGGCAGGGTGCCCACCACGACCCAGCCGCCCTGGAGGATCTCAAGCGCCGTGGTGAGGCCCACGCCGCCCGGGCAGGGACCAGGGAGCTTGGACGCCACGATCCTTGCGAACACGCTTACCTGGCCCTGCGGGGAGACCTGGACGATGGTGGTCCCTGTTCCTTGCAGGTTCTTGCCGTTATTGAAGTTGCTGATCAGGACGTTGCCCTGGACCAGCTTGCCTTGGCTGCGCCCGACGACCGCCACCCCATAGGGGTTGACGTCCCCGTTGCTGGGGACCGTGGAGGCGATGGTCGAGAGCTTGTGGAATCTGTCCGATGAAGGACTTGGATGCGCCTGCCTGGGCGGCGGGCGCAGCGACGGCGAATACCGCTGTCGCCGCCGCGCCTACCAGGGCGGTCGACGCCCAGGCAATGCGATGGGTTACCGGCACTATCCCCACTCTCCCCACTCGGTAGTTAGATCAGGGGCCGATCGGTAAACCGATCGGTCGCTCTGGCACCGGGTGAGCGAGCTCGGCAATAGCCGCCTGACGCGACGCGCCCCAAGATGACCGGTCCGCCCACGTGCGCCATGCCCCTACTCACGGACGCCGGGGCGGCCAGGTTCATTGGGCGCGCAAAAGGTTTTGCGAACTTTCTGCTGGGGCGCGGCCCGCGGCCAGCTCCGCGCCGGGCGAAACGGTCAGCCCTCCGGGCGGCCTGCCTGCGGTGCCGACCGGTTCAGCTGGGCAAGATAAGCGTTGTACGCGGCCAAATGCTCGTCATCATCGATCCCGCCACGGCTGACCACCGGCCGCGGTTCCCCGGTCGCATCTGGCTGGCTCTCATGACCGGCTCCGGCGACGGCGGCGGCCGCTCGGCCGCCCCCCGACCAGGTCCTCGAACCTCGATCTGCGGGCCGCCTCCAGCCAGCCCAGGCCGAGCGAGTCGGCCCGCTCGTCCCGGGCCCACATCCAGACGACGATCATCATGTACGCGAACATGATCGCGTCGCCGCCGACCCACATGGCGGCTCCGGCCCAGTGCACATCCTGGACCGGCCCGGGTGATCCGGGCGGGCGCGGGCCCACCGTCACCACGTAGCCGCGGCCCGCGTAGCCAAGAATCAGGCCGGTGAACGTGTCTATCGGCATGGCCAGCGCGAGGACGAGCAGCCGCATCGGGTACGACAGCCGCCAGCGAATGGGCTCGTGCCCCAGCAGTGGCAGGAAGAACAGATACCCGACGACGAGGTAGAGGACGTGCTCTGCGTTATGCAGCGTCTGATTTATCAAGATTTCGTGGGTGAGGCCGGTCAGGTGGGTGCCCACGATCGTGGCGGCGTAGGCCGCGAGCCCGAACGGCGGCCAGGTGAGGAACGCGGCGATGCGGGAGCGGACGGCGCGCTTGGCCCAGGTGTGCACCGGGTTTCTGCTGGCGTGCAGGAGCAGGGTCACCGGCTGGGCTGCCACCAGCATCGGTGGTGCCACCATGAGCAGCATGAGGTGCTGGACCATGTGATCCCAGAACAGCACGTCGTCGTAGGCGCCGATGCCACCCTCGGTGGCAAGCACCACCACCGCGAGCCCGCCGAGAAACAGCACGGTGCGCCACCAGGGCCAGGGCCGGGCGGGATGCCGGCGGGCGACCCGCCAGGCGCCCCACAGGTACGCCGCTGCCGCCACGACGACGGCAACGGTGACGACCGGCGCGAACTCCCAGTGGGTGAGCACCGCCTGCCAGCCAAACGCGGGCAGCATGACACCTCCTACGCGCCCGAGCCTACTCACCGCCGTAGTCCCGGCCTGCACCCCCGTCGACGTCTCCTACATGTTGTAGGCGATGGAGTCACGCAGGCGCGACCAGATGGCACGATATGAGAGGCTGGACGCAATGCCGGGAGGGTTCGCCTAGTGGCCGATGGCGGTAGTCTTGAAAACTACTAGGGCGTTGACGCGTCCTCGTGGGTTCGAATCCCACACCCTCCGCTGACCTGCGCAAACGTCATCCCACAGCGCTGCGGGCCGGGCTGTCCGCCCATTCCCCGCCGACGCGTCCCTCGTTTGCCGGGGCCGAGTCTGCGTATATCGATGATCCGTTCGGATTTTCGACCCTATTAGGTACAAAATCCGAACGGATCATGGAATGAGAGCCGTCACGGGCGCGGGGGCGATGGCGCGTCGGCTAGTGGCGCGGCGAGGCGAACCCGTCTCCGACCTCGGCCGCCAGGACCAGGTAGGCATCGGCGGTCGCCCGGCTGAGCTGGTCAAGGTCGATCTCGGCACCCTCTTCGAGGTGGGCGTCGTAGGGGACCCGTACCACCGCCCGGCAGCGCGCGGCGAAGTGCTGTTCCAGGCGCCCGAGATCCACCGTGCTCTTGCTGCGCGGGCGGATCGCCGACAGCACCACGACCGCGCCGCGCACCAGGTCGCCGTACTGGTGGGCGGCCAGCCAGTCCAGGGTGGCGCTCGCGCTGCGGGCCCCGTCCACGACGGCGAGCTGACCAGCACGATCTGGTCGGCCAGGTGGAGCACGCCGGCCATGGCGGAGTGCAGCAGGCCGGTCCCGCAATCGGTGATGCAGATCGAGTAGTAGTGCTCGAGCACCTGGGCGACGTCCTCGTAGTCCTCGTCGCTGAACGCCACGGACACGGTGGGATCGCGGTCGGAGGCAAGCACCTCGAGCCCGCTGGGCGCCTGGGTGGTGTAGGCCCGGACGTCGGCGTAGCGGCGTATCTGGCCGCCCTCGTTGAGCAGGTCCCGGACGGTGGCCGCCGTTTCCAGCCGCAGCTTGTCGCACAACGTCCCGCGATCGGGGTTGGCGTCGATGGCGATCACCCGGTCGCCCCGCAGCGACGCCAGCGTAGAGCCGAGCCCCACGGTGGTGGTCGTCTTGCCCACCCCGCCCTTGAGGCTCAGCACCGCGACCCGGTGGTGACCGGCCGCGACCGGGGTGCGTGCCCGCAGCACCAGGTCCATGTGCCGCCGGTCCGCCGTGGACTGCGGAGCCCGCACCCGCCGGCGGTGATCTGGTAGAGCGCGCGGCGCCAGCCCGCCGGCGGCGCGGCGTGCCGCCCGGGCAGGAGGACATCCGCGCTGAGGCTGTCCGCGGACCCGCCCTGCCACGTGGGCTCTTCCGGGTATCCGGGCGACGGCTCGGCATACGGGGACGGCTCGCAACCGGCGCCACCCGCCAGAGCTGCCGTAGGTTGCGCCGCCCGCGCCCGGCTGGTCGTCGGCCTCTGCGACGCCGTTGTCCCCGAGGACGGGCTCCGGGCCCGGCACCACGCCGTAGCCCACGGCCGGTTCGTACCTGGTTTCTGTCTCATACGTTTCCCAGGGGCCGAACGCAGCCGCCGTGCTGCCCCAGTCCCGGGCCTGCGGCATATCCGGGGCCGGTGATCCGGGCCAGCCGGATTCCGGCATGCCCGCGTCTGCCAGGCCGGTCTGGGGGGGTTCGGAGAAATCTGGCTCTACCACGCCGTATCCGGCCGGACCAGGCTGTGGCGTTAAGGGCTGGTGACCACCGTGGGCCGGGCCGCGCCGGAGACGGGCTCGCGTCCCCGAAGTCCGGTCGCTCGCCCGCAACGGGCCGCTGCCCGAACGAGGGCGGCAACCCGGACGATGGCCAGCTGGGTACGTCGCCGCGCGGGCTGCCGTAGGCAGGCTGGTACCTGGCGTCGTACCACCCGGGATCGCCGACGCCGTGCCGTCCGGAGTCGCCGGGACCGGGATCATAGGGCTCAGGGCCGCCGGGCTCGGAGTCATCAGGTCCGGAGATGAGCATGTCAGCCCAGACCGACCTGGGCCTGGGTGGGTGGGCGGAGCCGGTGGACTGAATCCTCGCCGGACGAGGCGGCCGGGGTGCCAGCGTGCCCGGCAGGCCCGGGATCGGCGGGCCAGTCCTGTTCGTTGTCGGCCAAGGTGGCTCACCCCCGGCTCTTGTCCGTAAGAGAATGTCGTCCCCGGCAAGGCCGACTGCCTCACGCCGAGCCTAGGTCACCGGATTCCGAAAGGCACAATCAGCTACGCCCCGGATACTGAAAGGACCCCCGCCGGCGGCCGGCCCGGGGACCGACCGGGTCGCCGGAGGGGACAGACTAGGACCATGACTGACCAGAGAGACAGTGCCCGGCCAGCGGGCCAGGACCCGATGCCGCAGGGCCGAGTGGTGGTGGTCGGGCCGGACGGCATGGCGATCGGCGAGCAGCGACCAGGACCGCGAACGCCCGCTTGCCGAGATGGTGGAACAGCCCGCCAAGGTCATGCGGATCGGCAGCATGATCCGCCAGTTGCTCGAGGAGGTCCGCGCCGCTCCGCTTGACGAACAGGGCCGCGCCAGGCTGCGCCAGATTCATGAGCGGTCGGTGAAGGAACTAGAGTCCGGGCTCGCCCCGGAGCTTGTCGAGGAACTCGACCGGCTCTCCCTGCCGTTCACCGAGGACCAGACCCCCAGCGAGGCCGAGCTGCGCATCGCGCAGGCCCAGCTGGTTGGCTGGCTGGAGGGACTGTTCCACGGCATCCAGACGACGCTGTTCGCGCAGCAGATGGCCGCGCGGGCCCAGCTCGAGCAGATGCGCCGCGCCCTTCCTCCGGGCGTCGCGCCCCAGGCCGAGGCGGGCGACCAGCCACCTCGTGGGTCCGGCCCCTACCTGTAACGGCCACCGGGTCCGATACGATCGCAGTCAGCCGGATGAAGCTCCGGCGGGCTGATACCCAAACCGCCCCAGGGCTGCCCTGAGGGCTGATGGCTTCTGTCAGGACCAATGGTTCTGGCAGGAGCCGAGCGGCTTCCTGCCAGCATGACGCGCGGGAGGCCCGGGTGAATCTGTACTACGTGGTTGCCATCTGGATGGCGATGGCGTTTGCCGCCTCGCTGATCAGTATCCGGATCGCGATTCCAGTGGCGCTGGTGGAGATCGTCGTCGGGGCGGTGGCGGGGAACATCCCCGGCCTCAAAGAACACATCATCCAGACCCCCTACACCACGTTCCTGGCCTCGGTGGGCTCGGTGTTGCTGACGTTCCTGGCCGGAGCGGAGATCGACCCGGTGTCGCTGCGCCGGCATTGGAAGGCGAGCCTGTCGATCGGGTTCGTCTCGTTCTTGCTGCCGTTCTGCGCGGCGCTGGCGTTCTGCTACTGGGCGCTCGGCTGGCATCTGCATGCGGCGGAGATCGGCGGCGTGGCGCTCAGCACGACCTCGGTAGCGGTGGTCTACGCGGTGATGGTGGAGACCGGCCTGAACCGGCACGACATCGGCAAGCTGATCCTGGCTGCCTGCTTCGTCACCGACCTTGGCACGGTGCTGGCCCTGGGCGGGCTGTTCGCGCAGTACGGCTGGCTGCTGGCCGTCTTCGCGGTCGTCACCGTCGTGGCGCTGGTGGCACTACCGCGGCTGATCCGGGCGCTGATCCACTGGGCAGGCCACCGGGTCAGCGAGCCCGAGATCAAGTTCCTCCTGGTCGTTCTGCTGGCCCTGGGCGGGCTGGCCACCCAGGCGGGCAGCGAGGCGGTGCTGCCTGCCTACGTCGCCGGGCTCGTGGTGGCCGGGGTCTTCGCCCGCGACCGGGTGCTGCTCGACCGGCTGCGGGTCATCGCGTTCGCGCTGCTGACCCCGTTCTTCTTCCTGCGAGCGGGCACGCTCATCTCCGCTCCGGCGCTGGTCTCCGGCGCCGGGGTCATCGCGCTGCTGCTCTGCGTGAAGCTCGCGGCCAAGTTCCTCGGCGTCTGGCCCACGGCGGCGGCGTTCCGGTTGCCCAGGCGGGAACGCGCTTACACAACGCTGCTGATGGCCACGGGACTCACGTTCGGCTCGATCGCTGCGTTGTTCGGGCTGAGCCATGGCCTCATCGACGAGCGCCAGTACACCGAGCTCGCCACCGTGGTGCTCCTGTCGGCCTTCGTGCCGACGCTGATCGCCCAGCTTTTCGTCAGGCCCATCGTGGTCGATGTGGATGCCGAGGAGGCCCTGGGTGCCGAGGACGTATCAGTGATCCATCATCGCGGTTAGCTCCGGGGAGCGCGATGGTGCCGGGACGGCAAGCCCGCGCCTATACCCGGCCGTACCTCAGGCGGCCCAGCCAGGCTGCTGCCTGGGCGAACTCGGCATCGGAGGTGCCCGGGCGTACCTGGGTCTGGCCGCCGTCGTGGCGCGGGTAGCTGCCGAGGAACTTCACGTCCGCGCAGACCCGGCGCAGGCCCATCAGCGCCTCGCCCACCCGCGCGTCGTCGAGGTGGCCCTCACAGTCGATCGAGAAACAGTACTTGCCGAGCCCGTCGCCGGTCGGGCGGGACTCGATCCGGGTGAGGTTGATGCCTCGCACCGCGAACTCGGTGAGCAGTTCCATCAGCGCACCGGGGTGATCCTCGCGCAGGAAGGCGACCAGCGAGGTCCGGTCCGCGCCGGTGGCACCGGGCACCGGCCCGGGGCGGCCGACCACCACGAACCTGGTGACCGCGTCCGGCACGTCGTTGACCTCGCTGGCCAGGACCGCAAGCCCGTACCGGTCGGCGGCGAACGCCCCGGCCAGCGCGCCGTCGATCGCCCCTTCGGCGGCCTGCCGCGCCGCTTCGGCGTTGGACGATGCGGGCAGCCATTCGGCGTCGGGCAGGTGCTCGGCCAGCCAGCGGCGGCACTGCGCCTGCGCCTGCGGGTGGCCGCCGACCTTCTTCACATCCGCCAGCACCGCTCCCTGCCTGGCCAGCAGGGCGAACGTCACCGGCAGCAGCAGCTCCGCGCAGATGGCCAGGTCCGGGCCGGTGGCAAGCTCGTCCAGGGTGGCGGTGACCGCGCCCTCTACCGAGCTCTCGATGGGGACGATCGCCCGGTCCGCCGCTCCGGCGCGCACCGCGTCCAGGGTGGCCTGGATGCTCGAGTAGGGAACAGCCTCCGGCAGGGCGGCGGGGTCGAGGGCCGCGAGTGCGGCCTCGGAGAACGTGCCCTTGGGCCCCAGGTAGGCGTACCGGCCGGTGCCGGCGTTCGTCTCTGGCATGGCCTCATCTTGCCAGCCTGGGACCGGTGCCAGAGGCCGAGACCGCCGCTGGCTGCGTCTGCCCGCGCGGACCGCCAGGGCCCTGGCCACATCGGCGAGCTGGCGCGCCCGGTGCAGCTGGGCCTGCCAGTCGTTACCGGTGGCCCGGTGCGCGAGCGGCACCTCGACCTCGCTCACCCGCATGCCGAGCCGGAGCAGGTCGATGGTCAGCGCGGTCTCGACGCCGAAGCCGGGCGCGAGCGGCCGGGCGGCCTCGAACGCGGCCCGGGTGAGGCAGCGCTGCCCGTTGAGCGGCTGCGCCGGGCGCCATCCGGTGGCCCGCTCGATGCCCGCGCCCGACAGCCCCACGACCAGGCCATGCCCGCCTCGTTTGACCCGGTCGGTGAACACCGCAATGGTCATGTCCGCGTCCCCGGCGCGCACTGGCCCGGCGAGCGGGCCCGCGTCACCCGCGGTGGTGCCGAGGTCTGCGTCGAGGAACAGCAGGTGCCGTGGGCCGGGCCGGCCATTGGCCTGTTCCAGCAGCCGCACCGCTTCGGCCCCGGTCTCCATCGCCGCCGCCTTACCGCGGTTGCGCCCGTGCCGGACGACCTTCGCCCCGGCGCCTTCAGCCAAGGCGGCGGTGCTGTCGGTGGAGCCGTCGTCGACCACGATCACGAGGTCCACGCCGTCCAGCGTGGACGCTGCGGCGACGGTCGCGCGGATGCGGTCGGACTCGTTCCTGGCGGGAATGACGACGGCGAGGTCGCCGGGCGGCGGCATGCGCGGACCTACTGGCCGGTGACCGCCGCAAGGTCGTCGTGGATGGTGAACACGGACTGCAGGCCGGTCACCTCCAGGATCTTGCGAACCGGCGGGCGCGGCGCGGCCAGCGTCAGGCTCCCGCCCTTCTCGCTGGCCAGCCGGTGCGCTGCCAGCAGCACGTTCATGCCGGTGGAGTCGCAGAACTCAACCGCGGACATGTCCACCACGATCTGCGCCGACTTCGACCCGGCCAGCGCAGCCGTCAGCTCGGTCTGCAACCGCGGCGCCGTATAAAGATCGATCTCGCCAGCAAGGGCAAGGACCATGTGGTCACCCTGGGACCGGCTCGTAACCCGCAACTCCACGTCCGCACCCTACCGGGTCCCGGCCTCCGGCGACCATAGCTCGGCGCAGTCAGCCCGTCTGGGCGAGATCGGCGACACTCGCGGCGAGCGCGCGAGCAGGGGCGGTGAGCAGGTCAGGAACGCTGGCGACGGCAGTGGTCACGCCGGCACCGGCCGCGGCGTGGTCGCGGGTGACCGGGCACGACATGGCCCGCGGGCCGCCCCTGCCGCTGGCAAGCTCGCTCCCGGGGACCCTGATCACCTCGACTCCGGACGCTTCGAGCCGAGCGTTGGTGTCCACGTTCCGCTCGTAACAGACCATCAGCCGCCGGTCGATGGCCAGCGCGTTGCCGCCGTCGTCCCACTGCTGCTGCGATGCGGCGGGCGGATCCATCCCGGTGCTGATCACGGTGAGCGCGTCGACTCCCCATCGCCTGGGCCATGGACTCAAGCAGCGGCATGGGCCGGGACAGCCGAAGCCCACCCGCGCCGGAGCGTGATGGCGTGGGCCTGGAGAACGTAGCCGAGTGCGGGGAACATCAGGACCGTGTCGGAGTCGACCACCGTGCACACCGTGTCGAGACGCGTTCCCGCAGGCAGTTGCCGCAGCGGCACCACCAGGACCGTCTGGGCGAGTCCCGCCTCGAACAGGCGGCCGGCCAGGCGCTCCGCGCCCGCAGCGGTCGTCCGCTCGGTCAGCCCGACGGCGATCACTCCAGGTGCCAGCTGGAGCACATCGCCGCCGTCGAGGGGCTCGAGCTCCGGGCCGTAAACGCAGGTGGCGCCCGCGAACCGCGGATGGTGCCGGTACAGGATCCGCATCAGCGCAGCCTCGCGGCACCGGGCGTTCGCCGGGCAGGTCACCGCGACCGCCGGGCCTATCCACACGCTGGAGTCACGCTGAAACGCCAGGTTGGGCAGCGGGGCGATGACGAAGTCGTGCCGGTCGAGCAGGCCGAAGACGATGCCGCGCCCGGGCCGGAACTCCTCCGGGGCCAGGCCGGCCACCAGCATCTGTGCCAGCGCCTCCGGGTCCAGGCCGCCCAGGTGGTTGCTCAGATCGGTCCGTAGCTGCTCACCAAGCCGCGGATCGCTGAGCACCGATGCGATCGCTTCGGCCCGGGCCGACGGGTACTCCATCACGTCCTGGAGCAATTCCATGACGTAGAGCACCTCGACCCCGTGGTCGCGCAGGCACTGGGCCAGGATGTCGTGCTCCTGCTGGACCCGGCCGGCCCAGGGCACCCTGGAGACGAGCAGCTGGTCTCTGGTCCGTGGAGTGATCCGCAAGAGCTCGGCTCCGGGACGGTGCGCCAGGACCGTCCGCAGTCGCCCGACTTCGCTGTCGGCGCCGTGGGTGTGGCTCACGACTCATCCCCGTTCTAGGTGCCGAGTTCCCCAGCTCCGACGACCTGTCGCAGGGAGTATCACCGTTTCGTGGGCGGATTACGCCTCACCATGCGGAGAAGCATGATCTTCTCCCGGTTCCGCTGTCGGCCCCGCGGCGCGGGCAGCACCGCCCAGACGGTTATCCGGCCGCCGCTGGACCGGATTCCCCAGTCCGCTGGACAGGTGATCGACGATGGTCAGGCCGCGCCCGCCGAGCGCGGAGACGGACAGCAATTCGGCGCGCGGCCGGGTCGGTCCCCCGCCGTCACTCACCGATACTCGCAACGAGCCGTCCGAGAGCGCCCAGGCCACCCGGACCGTGCAGCCGGGCAACGGCCCGGCGTGCCGGATCGCATTGCTCAGCAACTCGCTCAGGACCAGGGCCGCATCGCCGATCGCGGCGGTCACCATGCCGGCTTCGTGCAGGTCGGTGGCGAGTCGCCCGCGGGCGTTCGCAACGCTGGACGGCGCGTACGGGAGCAGGACGACGCTCGCTGCCCTCACCTCCCCGTGCCCCGCCCCGTAGACCGGCCTGATGAACCGGAGATGCCCCGAGATTTCATCCCGGAAACGCACACCTGCCCCGTTTGCATCACGATGCACAGGCGTTTACCAAGGCCATTACCAAACGGAGTCTCTGGGATCCACTACGTAACAGAAATAGTCGGTGTCCGGAGGCTGGACACGGCAATCCGGCTAGGCTGGGGTTCGCTCTGCGGCCGTCGGCAGGGGCCGCCGCCGGTGCGCCAGGGCACGTTACGGGAACGCGCGGGCCCACGGAAGGGCAGTTAATCACGCGGGCCCAGGGACGGGCACTCAATCTATTGGCATGCTGGACGAGGTGACGTAATGGACACGGCGGACCGGGACCGGTCTGGCCGCCCTGCGCCGGCGACAGCGGGGACACTGGACGCCGGGGAGCAGGCTCCAGAAACGGCCGGGGACACCGCGGCCAGGCGCGGCGGGCCTGCTGGTCAGCCGGGGAGCGCTCCGCCGATGAGGCCGCCAGCCAGCCCAGGAACGCCCCCGCTGGTGCGGTAGCCGACCGGCCCGCCGCTACGACCGGACCCGATCCCGGCCGCCGGGCAGCGGGCCGTCCTGGCGGCGCGCTGCTCGCAGCCCACTCGCCCGGCACGCGGTCCTCCTGCTGTGCTTCCTGGGTGCCGGGGTCGCGGTCACCTGGCCGCTGGCGACGTACCTGACCGGCTCCCTGCCGGAATACCCGGGACACCGCGAGCTACGTGTGGGGCTTCTTCTGGGTAGCCCACCAGGTGACGCACCTGGGTAACCCGTGGTTCACCAGCTACATGGCCGCGCCGGTCGGCGTGGAACTCGGCTTCCACACCCTGATGCCGCTGCCCGGCGTGCTATTCACCCCGCTGACGCTGGCATTCGGCCCGAGCTTCTCGTACAACCTCTTGGTGACGCTCCTGCCCGGGCTGCTGTGTTACGCGATGTACCGGGCGGCGCGGCTGTGGCTGCGCTCGGCAACCGGTGCCGTCGCGGCCGGGCTGTTCTTCGGCCTGTCCAGCATGCTCACCCAGCAGACCTGGTACCACCTGAACATCGCCCTGGGCGCGCTGTTCCTGCCGATCGCCCTTGAGGCGTCCGTACGGCTGCGGCGCAACCCGGGGAGCCGGCAGGCGATCATCCTCGGGCTGGTCATGGGCGCGGCCGTGCTCACCGACCAGGAGTCCTCGGTGCTGGCAGCGATCGTGACCGGCCTGGTACTGCTGCCCTGGCTGCTGCGGCGGCCCAGCTGGGCAAGGCTGTGGCCGGTCGCGCTGGCCACCGTGATCGGTGCCGTGGTGGCCAGCCCGCAGATCGTGGCCATGCTGCAGGAGATCAGCCACGGCGGCCTGACGATCGCGCCGCAGTTGCTGGCCGTGTCGTACAAGCAGTACGGGATCGGTCTGCCCGGCATGTTCACCCCGACGCCGCGAGTGGCCAACTTCGGGCTCGGCACGCTGGCTGGCCCGTTCCTGCACGGCCGGGACAACGAGGGCATGCCGATGTTCGGCACAGTGCTCACCGTGCTGGCGATATGCGGGCTCATCGCGTCGTACCGGCGCCGCAGCGCCTGGCTGCTGGGCGCCTTGTGGGCCGGATGCGCCGCGCTGGCCCTGGGCACCTCGCTATGGATCGGCAAGATCCAGTACCTTCCGCTGTCGTCGGTGTGGCACGGGGTGCGGGTGTCCGACCTGATGCCCTACACCTGGTTCGTCCGCATCCCGGGCCTGTCCAGCTTCCGGGAGGCGGACCGGCTGGCGATCCTGGGGCTGTTGCCCGCGGCGCTGCTGGCCGGGGCGGCGGTGGACTGGCTGCGCTACCACGCCAGGCCGCTGATCGCCGTGGTGGCGGCGGCCGCGGTGCTGGAAGCCGGTTACGCGGGAAATGCCAAGGTGGGCGTGATGCCGACCAGTTACCCGGCGGTGGACAAGGAAATCGCGGCCGACCACACCAACTCGATCGTGCTCGACCTGCCCTTCGGCCTGCGCGGCGGGATCCCCGTCGACGGTGTGCCGTTCTTCTCCAAGGCGCTCGTCATGGCGACCGCCGATGGCCATCCGCGGTCGATTGCCTACACGTCCCGGCTGCCCGTCCAAACCAAGAGCGCCATCAACGCGCACCCGTTCTACGCGGACCTGATCGCGATCCAGCACGAGGTCCCGCTGACCTGCCCATGGCGGCTTCCCGAGCCGGCCGCAGTCGGTCATGGGCTGCCTGCACCCGTACGGGGTGGTCGGTTCCCGGAGCCTGGGCCGTGCCGCCACGCGTAGGCCGCGCTCAGCACCCCCGGCGGAGCTGGCCGAGGCCCGGCAGGACGCGGCCCGGATGAACATCGGCTGGGCCGTGGTGTGGAAGCGCAACGGCAGCGTCTCCAACTTCGTCCTGCCCTACCTGCGCGCGACCGGCTTCCGCTTCGCCTACCGGACCTGCGGGAAAGACAGCGTGCTGGTGTACAAACGCTCAGCCAAGCCGCTCCCAGCCGCCAACACCTGCGTGCACTGACCCAATCACCGTCAGCGCCACCTCCATGATCACCGCGACTTATCCTCACTTCCGCACGGTTCGACGCCCGGATTGTCCCGGTTTGCGCGTGCGGAAACGAGGATGTGTGGCCGGGGCCGCGCGCGCAGACGGGGCGGTGGGGGCGCCATCTAGGATGCCCTCGGCTACTAGCTCCCGGACCAGGCCGCGCAGGCCGATGGCGAGGCCTTCCCGCTCCTCAGCGGACAGGCCAGCCAGAATCCGCGCCTGAAGCGACTGGAGCGCCTGCCACACCCGGTCGGCAACAAGCCCGCCTTGCGGGGTGAGGTACAGCCGGACGTATCGGTGGTTGCCCTCGTCCCGGCCCCTCCTGATCCATCCCTTGCGCTCCAGACCCGCCGCCAGACGGCTCACCGTGCTCTTCTCCAGGCCCAGCGCCTCAGCCAGCTGGCCCTGAGCGATGCCACGCGCCGCCAGCAAGGCGATCAGGGCACGCGCCTCCGAAGCCGACACAGCGGGAAGCGGCGCGGCGTGCTCGCCGGTATTCTCCTTGGCGGTTGCCCGGGAGCCCTGGGCGCCCGTCAGCGCATCCCGGCTCAGCAGGCGCAACAGTTGCGCGAGTAGCTGTTCCAGGTCCGGGCCGGCCAGCGAGGAATCCACATGAACAGTTGTACCGCACAACCCTCTCGGTGGTACGGTCAAGACGTGAGAGTTGCCTCATACAACTGCCGTTCGGCCCGACCTGCCAGGCCCGACCTCATAGGCTCACCGCTGTGAGTAACCGAGGACGACTGAGCGCGCCCGGTGACCTGGGCAAGCCAGGCAGCCTCAGCGGTCCGGGCGGTCTGGAGGCCAACGGCGGCCCGGGCAGCCCGGCCACCGCTACCGAGCCCAGCCAGGGCACTGAGCCGACCGCACCTGATCCGGCCGGCGCTGGCATACCGCCCGGCGAGCCGCTGGCCGCTTTCGCCGCGGCGCTACAACCTCGAGCCTGCCTCCGCCCGGCCGCCCATCCTGAAGTACCTGCGGCTGCTCTGGCAGCGGCGGCAGTTCATCACCGGGTTCGCGACCGCGAGCAATGTGGCGATGTACAGCGAGGCGCGGCTTGGCCAGCTCTGGCAGGTGCTGACCCCGCTGCTGAACGCGGCGGTGTACTTCTTCATCTTCGGTGTGCTCCTGCACGTCAACCGCGGAGTGCCGGACTACATCCCGTTCCTGGTCACCGGCATCTTCGTGTTCAACTTCACCCAGCGCTCCTGCATCACCTCCTCGACGGTGATGCGGGAAAACCTGCCGCTGATCAGGGCGCTTCCGTTCCCGCGCGGCTGCCTGCCACTCGGCTACGTGATCATCGAGCTGCAGCAGCTGCTGCTCTCGTTCACGGTGCTCTTCGTGATCATCCTCGCCTACGGCGAGCCGCTCACCTGGTACTGGCTCCTCACCCCGCTGGTACTGGTCTTCCAGACCTGTTCAACGTCGGGTGCGCCTTCATCCTGGCCCGCTGGGGATCGGGCTTCGACGACGTCAGCCAGTTGCTGCCGTTCATCATCCGCACCTGGATGTACGCCTCAGGCGTCATCTTCAGCATCTCGACCTCGCTCGCGCTGGTCCCGGGCCAGTCGCTGTACAACCACAAGCACCTGGCCTATCTGCTGCAGATCAACCCCGCCGCCGTCTACATCACGCTGATCAGGAACTCCCTGCTGCACGGGGCAGCGCATCAGCATGCCGGGCTATCACCCCTACAACGCGCTGCGGTGTGCGATGTACGGCAGCCCAGCGAAATTCCATGTCTCCGCGGCGCAATTCAAGAACGAGGTCATTTACTACAGCTCCTACTGCCATCCGATAGTCAGCCAGTCCGCCCTGTGGCTGTACGCGGTGGGCTGGGCGCTGCTGGCGGTGGTGGCCGGCTTCGTGTTCTTCTGGCGGGCGGAGACGAGGTATGGCCGTGGCTGACCCGATGGTGGTCGTGGACGACCTGCACGTCGTGTACCGGGTCTACGGCTCGGGGGCCGACCGGGGGACCGCGGCGACCGCGCTGCTGCGCATGATCAGGCGCCAGCGGCGGCCGTCGATCCGGGAGGTCCACGCCATCCGCGGCATCTCCTTCGTCGCCTACAAGGGCGACGCCATCGGCGTTATCGGGCGCAACGGGTCGGGCAAGTCCACCCTGCTGCGCGCCATCGCCGGTCTGCTGCCCGCCGAGCAGGGCATGGTGTACACCCAGGGGCACGCGGCCCTGCTGGGCGTGAACGCCGCGCTGCTGGAGAACCTCACCGGCGAGAAGAACGTCGTGCTCGGCTGCCTGGCGATGGGGATGAGCCCCCAGCTGGTGAAGGAGCGCTACCCGTCGATCGTGGACTTCTCCGGCGTGGGCGACTTCATCAACCTGGCGATGAAGACCTATTCCACCGGCATGGGCTCCCGGCTGCGGTTCGCCATCGCGTCCGCGAAGAGCCAGGACATCCTGCTGGTCGACGAGGCGCTGGCCACCGGGGACGCCGAGTTCCGGGTCAAGAGCCACCGGCGGATCGACGAGCTGCGCGAGCAGGCAGGCACGGTGTTCCTGGTGGCGCACAACCTCGGCGAGATCGAGGAGACCTGTAACCGCGTCATCTGGCTGGAGAAGGGCCAGATCGTCCAGGCCGGCTCCAACGTCGCCGAGATCATCGACGCCTACCTCGAGGCGACCGGCGGCGAGCCCCGCGTCCGCCAGCCTGCCAAGCCCTGACGCGCGGCGTCAGCCTCGGGCACGGGGGTCTGCCCCTGACACGGCCCCGGGCTCGGGCACGGCGCGGGCTCGGCGCGGCGCCAGCCTCGGGCATGGCGTCGGCCAGACGCAGCCGCAGCTTCATCCGGGTGCCGCCGCTCGGCCGGGAGCTCGCCGACACCGAACCGTCCTTGCGCCATCGCGAGCTGCTGCACGATGTACAGCCCCAGGCCGATGCCGCCGAACCGGCGGCGGTCACCGGTCTCGCCCTGCACGAACCGCTCAAAGATCCGCTCGTGATCGCCCGGAGAGATGCCGACGCCCTCGTCATCGACCGTGACCTCGATCCGCTTCCCTGACCTGGCGGACGTGGACGGTGACCGCGCCGCCGTTCGGCGAGTACTTGAAGGCGTTCTCCAGCAACTGGCCGACCATGATGTCGGTGGCGATCGGGTCGCCGTCGGCCTCGGGGAGCTGCTCCGGAATGTCGGCGATCAGCGTGTGCTTCTCCGACAGCGACCGGAACCCCGCCACCGTCCCGCGCAGCAGCGCCGCGAGGTCGAACGGCCCGTTGCGGACGGCGAGCTGGTCCGCTCCGGCGCGGGCGCCAAGCAGCAACTGCTCGACCAGATGGCCCAGAGAACCGGCCCGCTCCGCGATCGTCTGCACCGCGCTGCGGCGTTCGTCGTCGGTCAGCTTGTCCCACCGTCTGGTGAGCGTGCTCGCGAACCCCTGCACCACCGTGATGGGCGTGCGCAGCTCGTGGCTGGTCGTGGCGAGAAACAGGTCCTTGGCCTCTTCAAGCTCCTTGGCGGCGGTGACGTCGCGGAAGTCCACGACCTGCTCGTCCCTGCCGTTGAGAACGTTGCACAGAACGTCCAGCCACCGGCCGGTCGGCATCCGGTGGGTCAGCCGGGGTGCGCCCGGCTCGGGCACGGGGAACGGCGGTGGCTTGCCGGTCACCTCGGCCGCCGACATCCCGGTGAGCTTGTGCGCGGCCGGGTTCCACTGCTGGATCAGGCCGTCTCCCGTCGAGCACGGCGATTCCGTCGGCGCTGGCGTCGATCACCGCCCGCTCATGGGCCCGCTGCCGGACGAGTTCCTCGAACGCCGTCGCGTTGGTGATGGCGACCCCGGCGTGCCCGGCCAGCAGCTCGAGCAGTTCGAGCTCGATGTGCCCGACCTTCCCGCCGCTGTAGAGGGCGTACAGCGCACCGTAGGGACGGTCCCGCACGTGCGACAGGGCCAGCGCGATCGTGTGCAGCCCGGGCAGGGCGGACCAGATCAGGTCGTCGAACTCGCCTGACTCCCCGGTCCGCATCATCACCGTGCGGCTCGGACCGCATCAGCTCGCCCACCAGGCTGGTGGGCAGGTCAGAGGTGCGGCCCCGGAGCCGGGCCGGCAGTCCTTCCATGCTGACCAGGCGCGCCTTGTCCCCGTCGATGAGGACAACCCCACCGGCGTCGGCACCGGTCAGTTCGCACACGCTGGCGGCGATCTGGTCAAGCACGGCCTCCAGGTCGCGCTGGGCGTTCATGTCGGCCACCACGTCGCCGAGCTTGCGCACCACCCGGGCCCGCTCGGCCGCATGGTGCCTGGCCACGGCGTCCTCCCCGGTCCGGTGGCACACGTTCACCCAGCCGATCACCTCGCCCGCGCGGTCGCGCAGCGCACTGGTGTCGATGCGCAGGTCCAGCAGCGCGCCGTCCTTGCGCGAGCGACGGGTCACGAACGAGATCTGCCCGCCGGAACGCACCCGCTCCAGCGCCGCGTTGTGCTCGGCCTCGCAGCTCTTCGGGGATCAGCGGCGGCTCCTGGCCGAGCACCTCCGCCGCAGCTCCAGCCGAACATGCGCTCAGCCGCCGGATTCCACAACAGCACCGTCCGCTCGGTGCTGAACGCGATGATGGGGTCGGCCGCGCACTCCACGACGGCACGCGACGTCGCGTCGATGCGGTCTTGTCCGGCTACCACCGCTTCTGGTCTCACCCCTGCATCGTCCCATCACGCGGCCGTCCTGGCCCGCAAAACCGGCCCCGGGGGACCGATGGCGCAGGTAAGTCCCGAGCGCTAGGTCACAGTGTCCTGCCCTAGTCGCGCCAATATCCCCCGACCTAGACTCGATGACAGATGCGCAGCGCAGTGACCAGCGCAAAGAACTCTGAGGCCCCGGGAAGCAGGTCACCTGTGAAATACCTGACCGTCCAGGAAGTCACCTTCCCGGGCGCACCCGCCTTCGGGGCCCGGCTCGACGCTCTGATGGAAGCGCTGCTCAGCCTGGAGGCCGCCGACAGCGCGATCGAGGATCCAGACCTCACCGCGGACCTGACCTCGTGCAGCGTGGACGTCGAGATGATGGTGGAAGCCGCTGACCCGGCCGCGGCCATGGTCAAGGCGCTGGCGACCCTCCGGGCGGCGATCCGCGTCATCGGCGACGTCACCCCCGGCTGGGAAACCACCTTGGCCGTCATGCATGTGACTCCTGCCGAGGCCCCCGAACAGCTACTGACCTCAGCCTGACCCACCGCCAGGACAGACACCTGGTTCCAGCCGGGCAGGCAACGGCGAGCGGGCGGAAGGTGCCGGGCTTGGCGCGCCATGCCCCACTGGCGCCACTTCCATGATCAACGCGACTTTTCCTCAGAAACGCACGGCCTGGCGCCCGGCTTGTACCTATTTGCGCGTGCGGTTACGAGGATATGTCGGCGGCGGCGTCCGCATGGTGGGGGCAAGTGGCCTTCGGCGACGGACGAGCCGACTGCGGAGATGCGGGCGTGCCAGAGGCGCGGGGGTTACTTGAGCCAGAAGGGGCGGGAGTTACTTCAGCAGGCGGGACATCCGGCGGTCGGCGAGCGGCTTGCCTCCGGTCTGGCAGGTCGGGCAGTACTGCAAGGCGGAGTCGGCGAACGACACCTCTCGCACCGTGTCGCCGCAAACCGAGCAGGGCTGCCCGGCCCGGCCGTGGACTCGCAGGCCGGCCTTTTTCTCCGCTTTCAGCTCACCAGCGGCAAGGCCCGCCGATCTGATGACGGCCTCCCGGAGTGCGCCGGTCATGGCCGCATGCAGCGTGGCCACCTCATCGGGGGTGAGACTGGACGCGAGCTTGAACGGCGACATCTTCGCGGCGTGCAGCACCTCGTCCGAGTAGGCGTTCCCAACCCCCGCGATGACCTTCTGGTCGCGCAGGACTCCCTTGATCTGGGTGCGGCGCCCGGCTAGCAGGCCAGCGAGCACCTCCGGGGTGAAGGAGTCGGCAAGAGGGTCGGGACCTAGCGAGGCGATGCCCGGCACCTGCTCCGGGTCGGTCACCAGGTACACCGCGAGCCGTTTCTTGGTGCCCGCCTCGGTCAGGTCGAAGCCGCTCTCGTCGGTGAACCTCAGCCGGAACGCGAGCGCGCTCTTGCCCGGCCGCGGTGGCTCAGGCGGCAGGCTGTCCCGCCAGCGGAGCCAGCCAGCCCGGGCAAGGTGAATGACGAGGTGCAGCTGGGCTGGCTCGGTGATCAGGTCGAGGAACTTTCCGTGCCGGTCCGCTCCGGCGATCCGCTGGCCCGACAGGGCGGAGAGATCCGGCTGGTAGGTCTTGAGCACGGAGATAGCAGTGCTGGCGGCCCAGTCGATGACCCGCCCTGCCGCGTGCTCGCGCAGGAAGATGGCGAGCGACTCGACTTCTGGTAGTTCCGGCACACCATAGATTCTGCCGTGCCCTGGTCACCGGCCTGACCAGCCGTGCCGCGACCTGCCCGGCAGCCGCGCCGCAAACCTGCCGGGCGGCGACCTCGCAGGATAGTTGGTTAATGAAAACTAACTTATAGTTAGACATAACGTTCGCGTAAGCGTTGCGAGCGCGCCAAAGTGAGCGGACCATGGACCTGACAAGGACGAGAGGCCATGGATCAGGCAGAGCCTTCGCCCCTCCCGGGCCAGCCGGGGAGACCGCAGCGGCAGGACCCAGGTGAGGAGCCGCAGAGTGCCCCGCGGACCGGCGGCCACATTGACCACCCGGTCGTTGCCGGGTACGACGGGTCGCCGTCGAGCCGTAACGCGCTGGCCTACGCCGCTGGCGTGTCGCGGCGGCTCGCCCGGCCGCTGATGGTGGTTCACGTCACCCCAGGCGTCTACTGCGAGCCGCTGACCGGCCAGGTCATCGGGCTGCCCCGGGCCCGGGCCGAGACCGAACGCTGGCTGCTCGCTGAGCTTGAACAGGTATGCGATCGGTCCGGCATCGAGGTGTGCGTGGTCACCCGGCGCGGCAACCCGGCCCGCGAACTCGCCGCGGTGGCCGATCATTTCAGCGCGGACGCTCTCGTCATCGGCGCTCCCGGTCACCGCTGGCACCAGCTAGCGGGTTCGGTGCCCGGCTGGCTGGCCCGCCACGCGCACTGCCCCGTCATCGTGGTCCCCTGACCCCGGGGCGGCACGCTCACCTCCAGGTAAGACCGCTATGCACTCTGGAGTAAGGCTGCCGTTACGCATGGTCCCGAACTTCCGGGGAAGATCCCATGCGCCCGCCACCATGGCCGGGACCCCACCAGACGGGAACCGCACCAGACCCGGGACAGGAGACCCAATGGATCCATGGCGCAGCGTCCACGCGGCCCGGATCCGCGCCTACCTGAGCACCAGCCCCCAAGATTCCAGGAATCTGGATTCCGCAAAACCCGCCCCTCACGCCGCCATACCGACCCGGAGCCGCCCCCCGGCACCCGTCCTACGGGGCCCGTGGGGCAGGAGCCCGCCACCGGACCCCAGGAGCCAACCCGGTGAAGCCCGAAGATGGGTCCGTGCAGGCGCGGAGGCCGACCACCCTGAGTTGCGGTGATGCCCAAAAGCCAAGCCAGTGAAGGCCCAAACGGCCCGGGCAGGCCGTGAAGCCAAGCCAGTGAAGGCCCCAAGCGGGCCCGGGCAGGCCGCGAAAGCCAAGCCAGTGAAGGCCCAAACGGGCCCGGGCAGGCCCTGAAAGCCAAGCCAGTGAAGGCCCAAACGGGCCCGGGCAGGCCGTGAAAGCCAAGCCAGTGAAGGCCCAAACGGGTCCGAGCAGGCCCTGAAGCGGGCCCGCGGGGGTCCGGGGGGTCGCCCCCCGGAAGGAATCGCGGTCTCCGGCGAAGGTGGCCAACGGCCACCAAGCATGCCTACCCAACTCGTGGGCGAGGAGGGATTTGAACCCTCACGTCCTCGCGGACACACGGACCTGAACCGTGCGCGTCTGCCGTTCCGCCACCCGCCCGGGCAACGAGTCAGGTTAGCACGACCTCATGTGTACCCTCACCGCCGATACGATCGGATGCGAGCAGGGGAAGGAGGTACCCGGGTGGGAGTGCTGCAGCGCTTCGAGCGAAGGCTCGAAGGCATGGTTGAGGGTGCCTTCGCGCGGGCGTTCAAATCCGAGGTCGAGCCGGTAGAGATCGCCAGCGCCGTACAGCGTGAGATGGACGACCGCGCCGCGATCGTCGCGCAGGGCAGGACCCTGGTGCCGAACGATTTCGTCGTGGAACTGTCCAGCGCAGACCACGACCGGCTGGAGGTTTATGCGGACAACCTTGGCATCGAACTGGCCACTTTGGCCCGGGAGCATGCCAAGGAGCAGGGCTACTCCTTCGTCGGCCCGGTGCGGATGCGCTTCGAGGGCGTGCCCGACCTGACGACCGGGACGTTTCGCATCCGGTCGGGGGTCATCCGCGGGACCACGGTGGAGGGTGGAGAGATCCGCCGGCCCGTGAGCGACCTGCCCCGGCCACCCGGCGCCTTCGCCGGACGGCCCAGGCTGCTCGTGTCGGGTCCCGAGCCGGGCTCGGATGGCAGCATGCAGCGCACCTACGAGCTAACCTCACCGGTGACCATGCTTGGCCGCGGAACCGATTGCGACCTTCGGCTGGTGGACCCCGGCGTCTCCCGCCACCACGCCGAATTGCGCGTTGAGGACGATGAGGTGGTGCTGGTGGACCTCGGGTTCCACCAATGGCACCTTCGTCAATGGTGAGCCGGTCCGGCGGGTTGCCCTCACCGACGGAACACGGGTCACGCTCGGGCGGACCACCCTGGTTTTCCGGCGGGACGCCGTTTACTAACGCTGGCGACGACACTGAAAGGCAAACCGCGGTCTGCGCCACCTGAGGACACATGACCCGATGAATCCACTAACGCTCCTTCTGATCAGGCTCGCCTTCCTGGCGGTCCTGTGGCTGTTTGTCATTGCAGCCGTGGGCGTGGTGCGCACGGACATGTTCGGTCCCTCGCGGGCGGGGCGGCAGCGACGGCGCCAGCGCAAGCCACAACAGCCCAAGCCGCCTCGTGCCCCCCGCAGCGGGCGCACGGCGCGGGGTACGCCACAGCGGCTTCTGGTGACCGCGGGCGGCCTGGCAGGCACGACAATCGGGCTGAGTAACGAGCAAATCACCATTGGGCGGGCTAATGATGCCACGCTAGTGCTGAACGACGACTACGCTTCGAGCCGACATGCCCGGCTGTTCCCGCAGGACGGTCAGTGGATTGTTGAGGATCTCGGATCGACCAACGGTACCTACCTCGACCGGCAGAAGGTGACCCAGCCAACGCCGGTGCCTCCGGGCGTGCCGATCCGTATCGGCAAGACCGTTCTGGAACTTCGCAGATGACACTCGCACTCCGCTACGCGGTTCGCTCCGACGTCGGTCTCCTCCGTGAGGGGAACGAGGATTCGGCGTACGCGGGCCCGCGCTTGCTCGCGGTGGCCGACGGCATGGGCGGCCATGCGGCGGGCGAGGTCGCCAGCGCGGTGGCCATCTCCGCACTGACCGACCTCGACGGCGACATGCCCGCCAACGAACTGCAACTCGCCCTGGCCGATGCGGTAACCCGCGCCAACCGGACCCTGCACGACATGGTCGTGGCGGACCCGTCCATCGGGGGGATGGGCACCACGCTCACCGCCATGCTCTGGTCGGGCAGCAAGGTGGCGCTGTGCCACATCGGTGACTCTCGCGCCTACGTGCTCTCCGGCGGAGAGTTCCGGCAGATCACTCACGATCACACGCTGGTCCAGTCCCTGGTGGACGACGGCCGGATCAGCCCGGACGAGGCCGCCACCCACCCGCAGCGGTCGCTGCTGCTACGGGCGCTGGACGGGACGTCGGAGGCCGAGCCGGACCTGTCGGTGTATGAGGCCAAGGCCGGCGACCGTTACCTGCTCTGCTCCGACGGCCTGTCCAGCGTGGTGAGCGAGGAGACCCTGCACCGGATACTGGCCACGGTGCCCGACCCCGAAGACGCGGTGCTGCAGCTCGTTGAGCTGGCCATCAAGGGCGGCGGGCCGGACAACATCACCTGCATCGTCGCTGATGTCGTGGACAGCGCGTCGGCGCTGCGCCCGCCCACCCGGATCTCTGTGCTCGCCGGCGCGGCGTCCAACGGGGGCAGGCCGACGGTGCCGGTGGGCACCAACAGCCCGGCTGGCCGCGCTCATGCCCTCAGCCAGACCGCGCCGCAGGCGGCGATCGTGGTCGACCACGACGACCCCGCTCCGCTCCCGCCCAGGTCCGAGCCGGAGCCCCCCGCGCACCCGCGCCGCAGGTGGCCGATTGTCACGTCCGTCCTGGTGCTCCTGGCCGCCGTGATCATCGGCGGCGCCTACGCCGGCTGGCGGTATACCCAGGACCAGTACTACGTGGGGACCGACGGCAGCAACGTCGCCATCTTCCAGGGGGTCAACGAGACCGTTGCCGGGGTCCGCCTGTCGCATGTGTACGAGCACACGGACATCCCGCTGGCCGGGGTGCCCACCACGGACCAGGCGACGATCCGGGCCACCATCGACAGCACCAGCGGCCTGGCCGGCGCGCGGGCGATCCTGAACAACATCAGGAACAGCTTCGAGGCCTGCCAGACGGCCATCCACAACCACGTCGCCTACGAACAGGCCGTGACCGTCTACAACGCCAAGCGGGCCGCCTACAAGAAGGCGCACGGCAACTACCGGCCGGTGGTAAAGAAGGGCAAGGTCATCGACAAGCTGC
This sequence comes from uncultured Actinomycetes bacterium, assembly GCA_963813395.1. Taxonomy (GTDB): domain Bacteria; phylum Actinomycetota; class Actinomycetes; order Streptosporangiales; family Streptosporangiaceae; genus DASXKD01. Next base: position 157,645 of record CAWEYV010000019.1, on the reverse strand, counting down.
CCGCCGCCCGAAGGCACCGGCCCCGATCCCGGCCAACTGCCCGACCTCGGCTTCCAGTTCCGGGGGATCGTCGTGAGCGCGATCGCGACCCCTGGTTCCGGCGACACCACCCACACCGGGTCGATGGCGGGCCGCCCGGCCCTCGGCGGCCTGGTGCCGCTGCCGCGCGGGCGGCGGGGCGCCGAGCTGATCATGCTTGTGTTCGCCATCGCCGTGGTGCTGTTCGCCTACGCCAGCGTGGGCTTCGGGCTGAACGGCAAGCTGCCCAGCGGGATGCTCACCTACGGCATCGCGTTCACGGCCATCGTCGGTATCGCGCACCTGGCCGTCCGGCGGCTGGCCCCGTGGGCGGATCCGCTGCTGCTGCCGCTTGCCGCCCTGCTCAACGGCCTGGGCATCGTGATGATCTACCGGCTGCAGGAGTCCGGCCGCAACGGCAACGCCGGCAACCAGATCTCCACCATCACCTCGTCGACCACGGCGGTCCAGGTGCTGTGGAGCGCGGTCGGTATAGCGGCGTTCATCGCGGTGCTCGCCGTGGTCAGGCAGCCGCGCATGCTGCAGCGCTACACCTACACCTTCGGTGTGATCGGCCTGGTGCTGCTCGCCATTCCGGCCCTGCTGCCCAACTCGATGAGCGAGGTCAACGGCGCCAAGGTGTGGATCAGCGTGGGCGGGCTGTCGCTGCAGCCAGGTGAGTTCGCCAAGCTCGCACTCGCCGTGTTCTTCGCCGGCTACCTGGTCACCAAGCGGGACGTGCTCTCGCTGGCCGGCCGCCGGATACTCGGCATCGACCTGCCCCGGGCACGGGATCTGGGCCCGGTGCTCGTCGCCTGGGGCGTGAGCCTGCTCATCCTGGTGTTCGAGACCGACATCGGCCAGTCCGCGCTGTTCTTCGGCCTGTTCGTGGTCATGCTCTACATCGCTACGCAGCGCACGTCCTGGCTGCTCATCGGCGTCACCCTGTTCGTGGGCGGAGCCCTGGCGGCCGCCAAGCTGTTCGGGCACGTGGGCCAGCGGTTCACGATCTGGCTGCATCCGTTCCTGTACAGCAACGTGTTCTGCGGCTCGCCGAACGTGCACGGCACCTGTGTGAACTCGTACCAGCTGGCGCAGGGCATGTACGGGCTTGGTTTCGGCGGCATCTTCGGCACGGGCCTCGGGCACGGCCAGCCGTACCTCACACCGCTGGTCCAGAGCGACTTCATCATCACCGCGTTCGGCGAGGAACTCGGCCTCACCGGGCTGATGGCACTGCTGCTGGTCTACGGGCTGATCGTGCAGCGGGGGCTCCGGGCCGCGATGGCGGTCAAGGATCCCTTCTCCAAGCTGCTGGCGGGCGGTCTCGCGTTCACCGTGGCCCTCCAGGTATTCGTGATCGTCGGCGGGGCCACCAGGCTCATCCCGCTGACCGGAATCACCACCCCGTTCCTGTCCCAGGGCGGCTCGTCACTTGTGGCGAGCTGGATCCTGATTGCCGTGCTGATGCGGATCAGCGACACGGCCCGGCGGCCCGCGCCGCAGCCGATCCAGGACGAGGGGATGACGCAGGTGGTGAGGGGCGGATGAACCAAGCGCTCCGCCGGATCTCGCTCGCCTGCCTGGTGTTGTTCCTGCTGCTACTGGTGAACGCCAACTACGTGCAGGCGTTCGAGGCAGGCAAGCTCGTCAGCGACCCGGGAAACGGCCGTACGTTCGCCCAGCAGTACCAGTACCAGCGGGGCTCGATCATCACCTCGGACAACAAGACGATCGCGGAGTCACGGCACGTCAGCGGCATCTACAGCTATCAGCGGGTATACCCGGATCCACTGCCGTACGCGCCGGTGACGGGCTATGACACGCCGTACAGCGCGACCGGTATCGAGCGGGCCGAGAACAAGCTGCTGGCCGGCACCGATCCCGCGGCTGACCGTGCGCAACCTCATCGACCTGATCACGGGGAAGCCGAAGAAGGGCGCGACGGTCCAGCTCACCATCAACTCCGTCGCCCAGCAGGCCGCCTACTCCGCGCTCAAGGCCACCGGGCTGCCCGCTGGCGCGGTTGCCATCGACCCGCGCACCGGCGCCATCCTCGCGCTGGCCTCCTACCCGACCTTCAATCCCAACAAGCTCGCCACGTTCAACGGCAACGCGCTGAAGCGGGCCGACCAGAAGTACCTCGACTCTCCGCAGCAGCCGCTGCTCAACCGGGCGATCAACGAGACCTTCCCGCCCGGGTCCACGTTCAAGATCGTGACCAGTTCGACGGCGTTCTCCACCGGCAAGTTCTCCCCGCAGACTCCGTACAACGCGCCGACCAACCTCAAGCTGCCGGGCACCACGAACCAGCTCATCAACTTCGACAACGAGCCGTGCGGCGGCGGCGGGAAGGTGCCGCTCATCTACGCGTTCACCGTGTCCTGCAACACGGTGTTCGGTGGCCTTGGCATGCAGCTCGGCGGCCGGGCGCTGCGGCACCAGGCGAACAAGTTCGGGATGAACCGCAGCCTGCGGATCCCGCTCACGGTCTCGCCGAGCAACTTCCCGCCGGTATCCGCCCCCGCCTTCACGGCGTACTCGGCGATCGGCCAGTACAACGACACGGTGACGCCGCTCCAGGAGGCGATGTTCTCCGCCGCGATCGCAAACAATGGCACGCTTATGCGGCCCTACATGGTGCAGCGGGTGATCGCCCCGAACCTCTCCGCGCTGGTGACCGCCCAGCCAACCGTCGCTGAGCCAGGCGGTAAGCCCGCGGGTGGCGGGCCAGGTGGGGCAGATGATGGCATCCGTGGTCAGCAACCCGATCGGTACCGCGCACGAAAGCGCCTACATCCCGGGCCTGCCGATCGCGGCGAAGACGGGGACGGCGCAGAACGGGATCAACAACACCGGCCTCGATGATGCGGTCTTCAGCTGTTTTGCCCCGGTTGGCAACCCACAGATAGCCGTCGGCGTCGTGGTAAAGGGCGGTGGTCTCGGTGCAGACGCGTCCGCCCCGATAGCAGTGAAGATCGTCAAGGCGTACATGCGGTACCTGGCCTCGCAGGCGAAGCGATGAGCGCGCGGACCAGGAAGACGCCGCCTGCCGAATGTCCGCTCGGTGGCTGACTACGACCCAGGACGGATACGACAAGTGCGAGACATGACACAGCCCCGCCTCCTCGGCGGCCGCTATGAACTCGACGGCATCGTCGGGCGGGGTGGCATGGCTGAGGTGTACCGGGCGCGCGATATCCGCCTCGACCGCGTGGTTGCGGTGAAGACCCTCCGCGAGGATCTGGCCAGGGACCAGACCTTCCAGGCAAGGTTCCGGCGCGAGGCCCAGTCGGCCGCCTCGCTGAACCACCCCTCGATCGTCGCGGTGTATGACACCGGCGAGGACAACACCGGCGGCTCGCACGTCCCCTACATCGTGATGGAGTACGTAGACGGGCGTACGCTGCGCGACCTGCTGCGCGACGACCGCCGGCTGCTGCCGGAGCGGGCCCTGGAGATCACCGACGGCGTGCTGCGTGCCCTGGATTACAGCCACCGCAACGGGATCGTCCACCGCGACATCAAGCCGGGCAACGTCATGCTGACCCGCACCGGGCAGGTCAAGGTCATGGACTTCGGCATCGCCAGGGCGGTGAGCGACGCCCAGGCCACGATGACGCAGACGGCGCAGGTCATCGGGACGGCGCAGTACCTGTCCCCCGAACAGGCCCGCGGTGAGCGGGTCGACGCCCGCAGCGACCTGTACTCGACCGGCTGCCTGCTGTACGAACTGCTCACCGGCCGGCCGCCGTTCCTGGGGGATTCGCCGGTCGCGATCGCCTACCAGCACGTGCGGGAGAACCCGATACCGCCCTCGCGGATCGACCCGGAAGTCCCCGCGTGGGCGGACGCCATCGTGCTGCGGGCGATGGCCAAAGATCCGCGGGAGCGGTACCAGTCCGCCGCGGAGATGCGCACCGATATCCAGCGTGCCCTGCAGGGCGTGCCCGTCGCCGGGCCACGCACCAGCGCCTACGGAGCCACCACCCAGCGGGTGGGCCCGGCGACGGCGATGGGGGCAATGCCCACCGGTGCCATGTCCGACTACCAGTACGGCGACGGGGATGACGGCTACCCGCCCGACCGCCGCAGGCGGCGGCTGACCATGTGGCTGTGGATCGCCGGCGCCGCGCTCGTACTGGCGGTCGTGGGCGGGGTGGCCTACGCCATCCTGGGCGGCGGCAATTCCGGCAACGCGGTGCCGACCGTGAACGGCCTGCACGGTCAAGCAGGCCGAACAGGAGATCACCAAGGCCGGGCTGAAATCCACGGTCGTGAAGCAGCCCAGCGCCACGGTCCCCAAGGGCATTGTGATCAATACCAGCCCGCAGAACGGGAACGTCGTGGCGGCCGGCACCCTGGTGAAGCTGATCGTCTCCAGCGGGCCGAAGATGGTCAAGGTCCCCGACGTCAAGGGGCAGTCGCAGACGTCCGCCGAGAACCTGCTGCGAAGTAAGGGCTTCCAGGTCACCGAGCAACAGGACAGCAACTCGTCGAAACCCAACGGGACCGTCGTCAAGCAGTCGCCGGACCCTGGTGAGTCGGTCAAGTTTGGCACGCTGGTCACCATCTTCGTTTCGCAGGGCGGCACGGCCGTGCCGGACGTGGTCGGCGACAACTACCAGGTCGCGATCGGCAAGCTGGGCAACGCGGGCCTCACGAACATCACCCCGGTGTACGTCCAGAACCCGCAGGTGGCCAACGGAACCGTGGTCGCTCAGAGCCCGCGCGCCGGGCAGCATGTCTCACCAAACGCGAAGATCACGCTCACCGTGGTGAAGAACCAGCCCAGCCCGTCGCCCACGCCAAGCTCACCGTCGCCGACGCCAAGCTCACCGTCGCCGACGCCAAGCTCACCGTCGCCTCCGCCCGGCGGCGGAAACAAGCAGTAAGGGAGCGGTGGCGGCCCGCACCGCGGGAAGCCAGCCGGGATGCCCAGTGATGGACGCTGGCTCCGCTGCCTTGCGCGCCTGCGCAGGACGTGAGCCGGGCAGGTCCGTGGCCGGGTGCCCTAGGCTGGCTCTGACAGGAAGCGGCTCAGTGTGTAACTCCCGGGTGTCGCCCGGGTTATGGCTTGGGTACGCTGACGTGTTGCAGGAGCCCTCACAGGAGACGACCGTGCCCAAGTCTCGCGTCAGAAGCAAGGCGGTCTACACGCCGCCGCCTAGCAAGGCCAAGCCGAAGGTCAGCCCGCGCTGGCTGGTTCCCACCATGCTCGCGTGCCTGATCCTCGGGCTGGCCTGGATCGCCCTTTACTACATCACCGGCGGCAGCCTGCCCATATCCGCGCTCGGGGCATGGAACCTGCTCGTCGGATTCGGGCTCATCATCGCGGGCGTCGGGCTATCCACCAAGTGGCGCTAGGGCGCCAGTGGCGGCGGCGCTAACCCGTCAGGATCTGGTGGTTGCGGGCCAGCACGGCGATGACCATCACGGCCACTATCAGGACCGTCGCGCCGACCTGGAATAGCATCCGGTTGTTCTTCGGCGCGTAGGCGTAGGCGGCCGTGATAAGTCCCCCGGTGATCAGGCCACCCACGTGCGCCTGCCAGGCGATGCCGCCGACTACGAACGGCAGCGCGAGGTTGAGCGCGATCAGGAAAACGATCGCCCGGACATCCACCTGCAGTTTCCGGGACACCACGAACCACGCGCCGAAGAGGCCGAAGATGGCACCCGAGGCGCCCAGGGCCACCGAGGTCACGGGCGCGATGAAGTAGAAGAACACCGAGCCGCCGAGCGCGCTCAGCAGGTATACGGCCAGGTAACGCACCCGCCCCAGCAGGCGCTCCAACGGCGGCCCCACGATGATCAGGGCCCACATGTTGAAGATGATGTGCGCCGGGCCGAACCCGCTGAACCCTTCCTCGTGCAGGAAGGCCGAGGTGAGCAGCCGGTATTCCTGCCCTGCCGCGACGCCGATCACCTGGTTGAGGGCGGGATCGTAGACCCGGCCAACCATGGCCCAGTAGTCCTCGATCTTCGGATAGACCCACTCAACAAGGTAGAACGCCACGTTGAGGCCGACCAGCACCCAGGTAACCAGCGCGCTGGAGACCACGCGGCCGCCGAACACACCGGTCGGCTGCCGGACGGTCTCACTGCCCCCCTTGATGCATTCGACGCACTGATGGCCGACCGGCGCTGATCTCAGGCACTCCGGGCAGGCCGGTTTGCCACACCGGACGCAGGACAGGTAGGTCTCCCGCCCGGGGTGGCGGTAACAGGTAGGCCGGTCGGGCTCACTCCCAGCGCCGGGGGTCTGCTGGGTATCCACCAATTCAGCCTAGCTATGCCGGCGCGTCGTCAGACCGGGTGACCGTGACGGACTCCAGCACGACATCGGTCACCGGCCGGTCGCCCGCGTGGGTCTTGACGTGGCTGATCCGGTCCACGAGGTCGGCGCCGTCGATGACTTCCCCGAAGATGGTGTGCTTGCGGTTCAGCCAGGGGGTGGGGACGGTGGTGATGAAGAACTGGGAGCCGTTGGTGCCGGGCCCGGCATTCGCCATCGCGAGCAGGTACGGCCGATCGAACGACAACTCCGGGTGGAACTCGTCGCCGAACTTGTAGCCGGGCCCGCCGGTGCCGGTGCCGAGCGGGTCCCCGCCCTGGATCATGAAATCGGGGATCACCCGGTGGAAAATGGTTCCGTCGTAGAGCTTTCCCCTGGTGGTTTGCCTGGTCTGTGGGTTGGTCCACTCCCGGGTTCCCTCCGCCAGTTCGACGAAATTGCTGACGGTCTTTGGGGCCTGGTCGGGAAACAGGCGCAGGACTATGGTGCCTTCGCTGGTCTGCATCGTTGCGGTGAGCGTAGTCATAGCTGAAATCCTGGCACGAATTTACCGCGGCCAGGGACAATCCCTTCCCGTAGTAGCGTCGCCCGAGCTTACCCGCATAGGGCGTGTCTCATGGGTCTATGCCGTCGCAGCAGGCTGGATGACCTGTGAGATATGCCCTTGGAACCATCGCGGCGAGGCGGGGGCCGATGGTTGAGCACACCCGTCAGGGGAACTGAGTCAGGCGGAAACACAATCGGGGAGGTTCACAGTGTCCCTTATGACGCAGACGCAGGCCAAGGACAAGGCCGCCGCTGTCGCCGCGGCCGCTCGCCAGGGCACATACAGCGCCCGGGTCTGGGCCGCCCCGCGCCTCGAGCGCACCGGCCAGACCCTGGAGCAGCAGGTAGCTCCCAGGATGGCGGCGATGCTCAGTTCGGCGGCCCAGCGGATCGACCCAGCACCCGCCAAGCGGCGTCGCTGGCCGCTCGTGGCCGCCGGGCTGATGCTGGCCGCCGGGCTGTGCGGTACCGCCGCCTATCTGGTGAACCGGCGCGCGGCCAGGCAGTGGGGCGAGGTACCGGAGGCCACCGGCGCTCCGGCAGCGCCCGATGCGGCGCAGGAAGACGCCTCCAGCGAGGTCAACGGGCGCGTCCAGACCCGCTGAGCCGTCGTCGGGAGCTGTCGGGATCTTCAGGCACAATGCGGTTGTGCTGCTGCGAGAACTGGTTCAGACGTCGGAAGCGGTGGCGGCCACGTCCGGGCGCCGGGCCAAGATCGAGGAGATCTCCGCGCTGCTGCGGCGGGCCAGCCCGGACGAGGTCCCGGTCGTGGTCGCCTTTCTCTCCGGGGAACTGCGCCAGCGCCAGATCGGCGTGGGGTATGCGGCGCTCGGTGACCTGCCCGGCTCATGGCCGGCTGGACAGCCGGCGACGGCCCTGTCAGCCGCCGGAGCAGCTGCTGGCGTCCCGGCGGGTACCGGCCCGGCCGGTACCGGCCCGGGCCTTGCCTCGCCGGCCGTCGCCCCGCTGACCGTCGCCGAGACCGACGCGGTATTCGAGGCGATCGGCGAGGTCGGCGGCGCGGGCGCCCAGGCGGAGCGCAAACGCCTGCTGGCAGCGATGTTCGAGCGCGCCACGATGGCGGAACGCCAGTTCCTCATCCGTCTGCTTGCCGGTGAGCTGCACCAGGGTGCCCTGGAAGGAGTGATGATCGAGGCGGTTGCCCGCGCGGCCAAGGTAGCGGCCGAGGAGGTACGCCGGGCCTGCCTGCTGGCCGGGTCCCTGCCGGAAGTCGCCCAGGCCGCTCTCGGCGCCGCGGCAGCGCACGCCCCAGCGGCAGCCGGCGCGGGGCCCCGGCCACTGAAGCGCCCGCCCCGGACGGGGCCGCAGGTACGGACGCGGCACTGGCTGCCCTTCGGGCGTTCCGCCTCACCGTGGGGCGGCCGCTGCGGCCGATGCTCGCGTCCTCGGCGGCCACCGTCACCGCGGCGCTCGCGCGATTGTCGCCCGCGGCGCTGGAGTGGAAGATCGACGGGATCCGGATCCAGGTGCACCGGGATGGCACCGAGGTCAAGGTCTTCACCAGGACCCTCGATGACATCACCATCCGGGTACCCGAGATCGTCGAGGCGATGCTGGCGCTGGACGTGCGGTCGGCCGTGCTCGACGGGGAGGCGGTGGCGCTGGGTCCCGACGGACGGGCCCGGCCGTTCCAGGTCACCGCGAGCCGTACCGGCAGCCACATGGACGTCGCCCGGCAGCGCGCCGACACCCCGCTGACCCCGTTCTTCTTCGACCTGCTCCACCTGGACGGGACGGATCTCATCGACGAGCCCGCGGATACCAGGCAGGCCAGGCTGGCCGCCGTGCTGCCCGCCGCACTGATCATCCCGCGCCTGGTCACCGGCGACGTCGCGGCGGCCGAGGAGTTCTTCGCCGACGCGGTCGCGCGCGGCCACGAGGGGGTGGTGGTCAAGTCCCTGACCGGCCGGTACGCCGCCGGGCGGCGGGGCAGCGAGTGGATCAAGGTGAAGCCCCGGCACACGCTCGACCTGGTGGTACTGGCCGCCGAGTGGGGCCACGGACGGCGCCGCGGCTGGCTGTCCAACCTGCACCTTGGCGCCCGGGATCCGGCCACCGGTGGCCTGGTGATGCTCGGCAAGACCTTCAAGGGACTCACCGATGAGATGCTGACCTGGCAGACGAACCGGCTCCTGGAACTCGCCGACCCGCCTAGCGGCCGCCCCACCGGCGAACTGCGGGACGCCTACGGTGTGCTGTGGGTGCGGCCGGAGCTTGTGGTGGAGGTCGCTTTCGACGGGGTCCAGGGCAGCCCCAGGTATCCGGGTGGGGTGGCGCTGCGTTTTGCCCGGGTACTGCGGCACCGGCCGGACAAGCCAGCGTCCGAGGCGGACACCATCGACGCCGTTCGCGCCCTGTGGGCCGGGGAATCCGGCTAAGGCCGGGTCAGCCCAGCCGGGACAGCAGCGCGGCGCCGAGCCCGGCGGCAGCGCCATCCGCGCCCTCATCCGGCAGTGTGGACAGCCCGGACAGCAGCGCGAGTGCCATGGTCCTGGCGCTCTCGAACATGTCCAGGCCGGGAAGATCCGCGGCGGCGTACCAGCCAAACGGGTGGGCAGGCTCGCCCACCGGCTGCTCGCCGTCGGCCAGCGCGACGTACAAGTGATCGATGTGGACGTGGTCCGTGCCGAGGTGGTTGTCCGGCGGAACCTGGTACTCGACGATCCACCACGGCTGGGCGACCCGCGGCGGCCGGTAGCCGCCCGGCACCGGCGCGGCGGGCGGGCTCACCAGCTGGACGGTCAGGCCGGTTTCCTCGGCCACCTCTCGCAGGGCGGCCTCGGCCTGGGATTCTTCCTGCTCGACATGGCCGCCTGGAATCATCATCAGGTCAAAACGGGGATGCCGGATCAGCCCAAGCCGCCAGCCCTGCTGGTTTCGGCCGAACACGAACACGCTCGACGTCAGGTGCTTGTGGGTCACCGTCTCATCCTGGCAGCGCGGCCCGGCAGCGGGTTCCGCGCGGGTGCCCGCCCGGCGCGGCCGTCAGGCACCCGGCGCCGGGATGAGGTCGTACTCGGCCGGGTCCAGGCGGCGGGTCGCGCGCCGGAACCGCAGCGTGGAGGCCGGCCACAGGGTCGGGTTCCGTCCCGCGGCGTTGAGGTACCAGCTCACGCAGCCGCCGGTGGCCCAGACGGTGGACGCCATCCGCCGCTCGATATCGGCGCACCAGCGTTCCTCGGCCGCGGGGCGGGCGTCGAGGGCGGCGGCGCCGGTCGCCTCCAGCGTGGCCAGGTAGTCGGTGATGTAGCTGAGCTGGGACTCGATGATGTGGATCATCGAGTTGTGGCCAAGGCCGGTGTTTGGCCCGATGACCAGGCACATGTTCGGGAACCCGGGCACGGTGGTCCCGCGCAGCGCGCGCATGTCGCGGTCCCATGCCTCGGCGAGGCTCACGCCCGCTGCCCCGTAGATGTGCTGCGCGATGGGCGCGTCGGTGGCCCGGAACCCGGTGGCGAACGCGATCGCGTCCACATCATGCGACGTGCCGTCCTGCGCGGTCAGCGTGCTGCCGCCGACCTTGGCGAGGCCGGCCGCGACGACATCCACGTTCGGCTGGGCCAGCGCCGGATAGTAGTCATTGGAGAGCAGGATCCGCTTGCACCCCATGACGTAGTCCGGGGTCAGCTTGGCCCGCAGGTCCGGGTCGGTGATCGACTTCGTCATGTTGCCCAGCGCGATCCGCTGCGCCGCCCGCAGTATCTGCGGGCGTTTGACGAACGCACCCACCAGCGGCTCGCGGGATAGGTAAAGGCCAAGGCGCGCGGCCCGCTGGGTCAGCGGAACGCGCCGGTAGAGCCACTTCTCCGCCTCGCTGATCTTGCGATCGCGGCGCGGCATCACCCAGGCCGGGGTGCGCTGGAACAGCACCAGACGGCCGGCCTTCGGCTGGATCTCCGGCACGATCTGGATCGCCGAGGCACCGGTGCCGACCACCGCCACGCGCTTGCCGGTCAGGTCGAAGTCGTGGTTCCACTGGGCGGAGTGAAACACCGGGCCGGGGAAGCTCGCCAGCCCCGGGACGTCCGGCAGGGCCGGCGCCGACAGCGACCCGGCCGCCGAGACGAGCATGTCGGCTGTCAGGTCCCCGCGGGATGTCCGGATCCGCCAGTGGGCACGGCCCGCGTCCCAGCGGGCTTCGGTCATTGTGGCTTCAAAACGGATGTTCCCGCGCAGTCCATACCGATCGGTGACCCGTTCCAGGTAGTCCCAGATCTCGGCCTGGCGGGAGAAGCTGCGGGTCCAGTCCGGGTTCGGCGCGAACGAGAACGAGTACAGGTGCGAAGGGACATCGCAGGTGCAGCCGGGATAGGAGTTGTCCCGCCAGGTGCCGCCGACCGCCCTGGCCTGTTCGAGCACCACGAAGTCGGTGTGGCCGGCCTTGCGCAGGGCGATCGCGGCGCCGATGCCGCCGAAGCCCGCGCCGATGATGGCCACCCGCACGTGGCCGGGCAACGGCGCGGCCGGGCGCGCCGCTGCCCTCGCGCCGCGGTTCCGGGGCTGCCGCACCGGCGTCGTCCCGTGGCTCCCCGGCGAGGGCGGTCTGGGTGGCGAAGGGCGGCGTGGACACGCCGGTGACCCGGTAGCGCTGCCACGGGTCCGGATCCGAAAGCTCACAGGGTGCCGAGCCCTCGGGGGTGATCAGCACGGCCCGGACCCGGCCGGACCGGACCACCTCCGTCAGGCCCTCGTGCGGCTCAATGCGCCCGTACCAGTGATAACGGCCGTCGATCGGCTGGAAGTAGCCGCGCAGCCGCACCTGGACGTCCACCTGCGCCGGGCCGGCCACGAGCGTGGCGGAGCCTTCGTAGCCGTCATCGTGACCGGGTTCTGCCATCGGTCCTCCTGCTGGCTGACTCATCGCTGGCTGGTTCACCCGGACGCTCCCTGTCCCCCCGGGCCACCGATGAGTCTCATCAGGCTGGGCTGCATCCCCGGCAGCGGCTTATCCGGATCGACCGTGATCCCCGCCTCGCGGAGCATCCCGGACAGCGCCGCCCAGATCAGCTGGGTGACCAGGTCGACCACGTGGGCACGGCTCATCGAGCGCCGCTGGAGCCACCACTCGCCGGTGCTCTGCACCAGCCCGGTGACGCCGTACGCCCACGCCTCCGCCCCGCCGGAGTCCAGGCCATAGGCCCAGAGGTAGTCGCTGAACACGGCCGTGAGCGCGCTGGCGATCGACTCCTTGTTGCGCTGGACCGGGCCGGACAGGTGCCCGCCTTCGATGGACACATGCCGCGCGAGCAGCCAGTAGAGGTTCGGGTACTCGTCGATCACCGCGAAGTAGGCGCCCACCCCGTCGCGGACGCTCTCCAGGGCCGGGGTGCCGGCGTTGATGGCGGGCAGCAGGCGCTCGGCGAGTATCTCGGAACCGCGCTCGGCCAGCGCCTCGACCAGCTCCGCCTTGTCGCTGAAGTACCGGTACAGCACCGGCTTGGTGACCCCGGCCTCGGCCGCGACCGCGTCCATGAGCAACTCAGGCCCATGGGCGTTGAGCACCCGCAACGCGGCGTCCACGAACTCGCGGCGGCGCTGGGCCCGGTGGCTGCTCCACCGGTCCCTGCGGGCATCGCCCGCCCCGCCGTCCTTGACAGTTCCACCCATGCGCGGCATGATACCAGAAGTAACTGTTACTTCAAGTCACATATATGAGAGCCCGGGATGGTTCACATGAACCGAGTCACCGACCAGGAGCGGATCGCTGACCGGCTGCTGCGCTCTACCGCGGCCCGGTCCTACGACCCCGAACTGGACGTCAACTGGGCCGCGCCGCCCGAGCCGGACAAGGTGTTCCTCTCCGAGCACCGGTCCTCCTTGTATGGGACCTCCCTGTATGAACGGCTGAGCCCGCAGCAGCGCAGGGAACTCGGCAAGCACGAGGCCGCGAGCGTGGCGGGTACCGGCATCTGGCTGGAGTTCATACTGCTGCGCCTGCTGGCCAAGCTCGCCTATCAAAGCGACCCGGCCAGCCGGCATGTGCAGTACGCGCTCGCGGAGATGGCCGAGGAGTGCCGCCATTCCACGATGTTCGCGCGCCTGATCGAGTGGATGGGGACCCCGTGTTACCGGCCACCCCGGCTGGTCCAGCGGCTCGGGAAGATGCTGCCCACCGTCGCCTATGGCCCAGCCATGTGGGGCGCGATCCTGATAGGCGAGGAACTCACCGACCGCTACCAGCGCGAGATGGTGACCGATGAGTCCGTTCAGCCTCTCATCCGGATGGTGAACCGGATCCACATCATGGAGGAGGCCCGCCACATCGGATTCGCCCGCGCCGAACTGGCCGGCAGCGCAGTGAAGCTGTCCCGGGCCGAGCTGCCCTACCACCGCGCCCTGATAGGCCGTACCGCCTACATCGTGGCCCGGAACCTGATCAGCCCCGAGGTGTACCGGTCCGTCGGCCTTGACCCCGACTACGCGCACCGGGTCGCGCTGGCGAATCCCGCTCACCAGGCGACCATCCGTTATGGCGGAGAAAAGATCGTTGCCTTCCTGACCGAGGCCGGCCTGGTAGGAGCGCCGGGAATGTACTGGTGGCGGAAGTCCTACCTGCTCGCCTGAGGCCCTAGAAACCGTCAAGCATCACCTGAATCCGCCCGTCAAGGATCAAGTGAGGCTAGGCACACAGCCGTATAACGCAGTCGTAGAGCACGGGCCGCGGGCACACGACGCCTGCCTGGCAAGGACACGACAGGGTGTCCGACTCCGACTGGTCGTTGACGCATTGGCTTTACCTGCCGATTACGCGTTCGCCCGTTGGGGGTACTTATCCGCCGGACGCTCGCTACCATGGGCGCGCATGGCGCTTAAACAGCAGTCGGCACGGGCGTTGCGCGGCGTTGCGTGGCGCATCGAACGCCCTCCGAGAAGCCGCCGACAGCAAGCCGCCCCGCCGCAGGACGTGGGTGCGCTTGTTGGTACCGATTCGGCGCCGGGGTCCCGCGCGGCCTCGTGGTTCTTCGAACAGTTCCCGCGCTTCTACCGGACGAGCAGCACCGCTCCGACTACCGAGCGGCTGAACTTGCGCTATGAAGCAATATTCGGTGAGAACCGGGACATCTTTGCGGGCGCGTCGGTCTTGGACCTCGCCAGTCACGATGGCCGCTGGTCACTGGCGGCGCTTGCGACTGGAGCGCGGTCGGTGACCGGCATCGAGGCACGGCCGGAGCTGGTAAAAGCGGCGACGAAGAACCTCGGCGAGTACGGTTACGGGGCGGATCGCGCCCGCTTTGTCACCGGCGATGTGCACCAGGTGCTCAACACGCAGGATTTCGACGCGGATATCGTGCTGTGCCTGGGGTTTCTGTATCACACGCTGCGCTACAACGAGCTACTGAACGGAATCCGCCGGACCAACGCCCGGTATCTGATCATCGACACGTTCAGCCCGCACATGATGGGGCCCGTGCCGAACGTGAACGTCATCACCGAGTATGCCGACCAGGAGGGAAGTGCTGTGGCCGACACCTACACCCGCGGCCCGTCGGTCCTCGTCGGGCTCCCGAACCTGGCAGCGATCCAGACCATGCTGGGGGCGTACGGCTACCGGGTCGAGCGGCTTTCGGATTGGGCCGGGCTACTGCGCGACAACCCCACAGCGGAGGACTTCGGCGACTACACGCACGAGAGGCGGATCACGCTCCGCTGCGTCAACGCCAAGGCAGCGCCCGCCTAGACAGGCGGCCGCGGAATCGGCGGCCAGTCGCCGTTCGGCTCGGGGATGTTATCGGGTACCTAGTTCATGTACTTCCATGATCCTGAAGCTTTGTCCCGCACTGTGCAGTACAGGGCTCCAGGGTCATAGAAACGGAGGCGGCCCTGGGAACACGATTTGCCGACGGGCGGCGTCAAGCGGTGCGCTGGGTGAAGCTGTACCAGTTCCCCGAGTCGTCGCGGAGGACCGCCTCGATCCCGTAGGGCCGCACGGCCGGCTCCTGGAGGAACTGGACGCCCGCGGCCGACAGGGCCCGGTGGTCGGCACGGCAGTCGGAGGTCGCCATCACCCCCGGGCTCAGCGCGCCCTTGGCCACCAGGGCGCGGACCTGCTCCGCCGTCGTCGCGTCGAGCATCGAGTGCGCCGGGTCCATCAGCAGCAGCTCCTGGCCCTTGCTGCCCTCGGGGCGCACGGTCAGCCAGCGCATCCCGTTGTCCAGCTGAAAATCGTTGGTGAGCTCGCAGCCCAGCTTGGTGGTGTAGAAGTCCTTGGCCGAGTCCTGGTCCAGCACCCAGACCGACACGAACGACATGCCCGTAATCATGGTGACCTCCCTGATCATGACCGCTGTTGATCAGGCTCTACGCTAGGGCCCGCGAGGTCACCCAGGCTTCTCCGAAATTGCGCTCCTGCGCGCCCAGTCATTCGCCGTAACGTCAGGATCCGGTCGCCGTAACGTTAGGGTCCGGGGCGGGGAGGCCGGTGCGCCACATAAGGGCGAAGCAGCCGGGGATCGGTGCCGGGCCGCCACGGCGGGCGGCTTCCTGCCGGTAGGCGGACGGGGAGACCCCCACTAGTTCGGAGAACCGGGTGCTGAACGAGCCCAGGCTGGTGAACCCGACCAGGTAGCAGATCTCGGTCACGGACAGGTTGACCGACCGCAGCAGCTCGCAGGCGCGCTCGACCCGGCGGCGGGTCCGGTACGCGCCTGGGGTCTCCCCGTACGCCGCCCGGAACGCGCGGATGAAATGGGCAAGCGAGTAGCTGGCCTCGGCGGCCAGCGAGTCGATGCCGACCGGCTCAGCGTAGTCACGGTCGATCCGGTCCTTGGCCCGGCGGAGCATTCGCAAGGCGGTCACGTCGGGCAGCGGGCCAGCGGACCGGAGTCCCGCTCCGTGGCCGGGCCCCGGACTGGCCAGGGAGTTGGTGCGGGCGGTCATTGCGGCCTGGTCAGCGACGTTGCCAGAGCGTGACGATCATGCCGCGGAACCGGTGCCTGAGTACCAGGACGAAGTTGGTCTTCAGCGCCAGGCTCTCGTCCCGGTATTCGCCGGGGGGCAGCCGGTCCGATGGTTCCCTACCGATCACCCAGATCCGCCGATGGGCGAGCATGAGCGGCTCGGTCAGCGCGAAGGGCTTGTCGTGGCCCCGGAACGTGCCCGCCTGCTGCGGCGACACGGCCATCGCGAAGTCGCTGATCTTGGTGAAGTCCTCCGGGTAGCCCAGCCTGGCCTTGCGGTAGAACGTGCCGAAGAAGAGCACCCCGTCGCCGGTCTGCGCGTGCGCTGCCACGAAGCGGGACGGGCCGCCGAAGTCGTACGAGCGGCTGTCGGGGGTCCGGACGCGCTGCTGCGGCCCGATCTGCAACAGCAGCGCAAGCACACAGACGATCACGCCCGGCACCCAGAGCAGCGCTCGCCGGTTCGTCGCGCCGCGCAGCCAGCACCCGATCCGGTACATCCCGGCGCCCGCGAGCAGGGCCGCCCCCGCCTCGCCGTACAGGACATACCGGTCGACGTAGAGCGGCGTCGCGACCAGGGACCCAACGAACAGGAGCGCGGCCGGGACCACGAGCAACGGCGCCGCGACCGAGGGCAGATTGATCCCGCCGCCCCACCAGGGAGACTCGGGCTTCGCGGTACCAGTCTCAGGCCCCGCACCGGCTCCGGACTGCCCGGCGGCAGCGCTGGCCCGGCGCCCGGCGACGGTGCCATCAAATGAGCCAGTGCGCGTGGCGCGATGCTGCCTGAGCCATCCCCGGCGTCCCCACCATCCGGCCGGGGGCAGGACGGCGATGATGGCACACGCCAGCACAAGCACGGCGGCCGCGAGCGTCACCCCGAAGTAGTCCTGGAACAGGATCCGCAGGTCGGTCAGGCCCGGGCGGGGGATCCAGTGCACCGCGCCGTTCTCCCGGATGCTGATCACCACGAGGGGGAGGACCAGCCCCGCTCCCGCGGCCGCCGCGGCCGCCCAGTGCAACACCGCCCGGCGGCCGTACCTGGCCAGCAGGACCGTGACCGCGTGCGCCGCCAGGACCAGCAGCGACAATTCGTTCAGGTAGCCGCCGAGGGTGACCAGGGCGCCGTAGGCAATCCACCGGCGGGCGACCACGCGGCCGGTGGCCCCGCTCACCTCGGCGTTCAGGGCGTGCAGCAGGACCAGCGTCGCACCAAGGACGCACGCGACCACCATCGCGTAGGAGCGCGCGGTCTGCGCGTAGTAGGTGATGACCGGCGTCAGCGCCATGATCAGGCCGGAGAACAACGCGACCCAGCCGGAGCCGGTGAGACGCCTGGCGAGAACCACCGTGAGCGCAACGGCGACGATCATGGCGAGCACCGAGGGGATCCGCAGCACCGTGGGGCTGCTGCCGACCGCCACCCAGACGTGCATGACCAGGTAGTACAGGCCGTGTACGGCGTCAACGGTATTCAGCAGGTGGGCGAGGTCACGCAGGCCGAGCAGCGCGGCCCAGCGGGTCGCCACCTCGTCGTTGCCCATGGAGGAGTCGCGGGCCAGCCCCCACAGCCCGAGCACCGCCATGGCCGCGGCGGCGATGCCGACCGGGGCGTATTTCCCGGCGGCCACCGCCCAGCCGCGCCCGTGCCGCTCCGCGGCGCCGGCCGGCGGCACGGCTGGCCCAGCCGGCGCCACGGCAGCCTCGGCGGCGGGCGTGGGGGCACCAGCAGGCACCCCTGCAGTCCCAGCCGCCGGGCCAGGCGGACCCGGGAGCCGACGGCACGGACGTGTTCTCCGGCCCAGGAGGCGCGGCCGTGGTGCCGCTCTGCCCCGCCGCCGGGCCTGATCCGGCCGAGTCCTGCCCCGTGGATGCGGGACTCACGGCCCACCAGGCAGGTCATGGAGCGACGCCGCGAAGGTCTCCCGCCACTGTTCGGGCGAGGTGAACTCCGCCGCCGCGGCGCGGTACTCGTCGGCCAGCCGTGGCCACCGCATGACCAGCCGGGCGTGCAGGACCGCGCTGCGCCACCCGAGCGAGCGGAACAGCTTCCGGTCCCGCTTGTACCACGCGGCGGTCATGCCGTCGGGTGCGGACACCACGGCGCTGTCCAGCTTGGACAGCACCCACCAGGCCGCGTCCTGGTACGGCAGCGTCATCTGCGGCCGCTGGAACCTGCGTGGCTTCCGGAACTGGTGCAGCGTCCCGGCCGCGACCTTGTTCAGCAGGTTGACCCTGTTGGTCGGGGTGTTTTTCGTCTTCAGCTGGTCCGGCACCTTCCGCCGCGCCGGGGGGAAGCTCTCCAGGTCGGCCGACCCTTGCGCGTCGGTGTACGGCCGCCGAAGCTCCCGCAGCTCAGCCATTTTGACGCCCAGGTCGCGGTGCAGGTGGCCCGGCCCGGACAGTACATCCTCGATCGCCAGGAGCCGCAGCGCAGCCGTCGAGTACTGCATTGACAGCAGGTTCTGCAACTGCCGTTCCCCGCTCTCCGCGGCGAGGCGGCCGCCGCGTTTGTGCGGCGAGTGCAGCAGCGCGACGATGACCCGGTTGCGGATGTGATAGTACGCCTGCCAGTCCAGGGCGTCGTTCTTGTCCAGCCACGGAATGTGCCACGCGGCGACGCCGGGCATTGACACGGTCGGAAATCCCTCCCGGCCGGCCCGGACCGCGTATTCCGCGTCGTCCCATTTGATGAAGACGGGTATGGCGAGGCCGATCTCCCTGATGATCTTCGTCGGGATCAGGCACATCCACCAGCCGTTGTAGTCGGCTTCGGCGCGGCGGTGCAGCCACGGGGTATTCCGCAGGTTCCGGCGGCCGAAGTCGTGCCGGGCCTTGGTGTTCGGCGAGGATTCCCACCACCACTTGCCGGGCGCGATGGATTCCGCGAACGCGTGCAGCACCGACCGGTCGTACAGGCTGAACATGTGCCCGCCCACGATCGTCGGCTTGCGGGCCAGGTCGGCGAAGGTGGCCGCGCGCAGGATGCTCTCCGGCTCGAGCGTGATGTCGTCGTCGAGAATCAGCAGGTAATCGCTGTCGCCCGCGCGCAGCGTCTCGTCCATGGACCGGGAGAACCCGCCGGATCCACCGATATTGCCCTGCGGGATGATCCGCAGCTTGTCGGCGAGTTTCTTCGCCGCGTCGGCATAGTCCGGGTAGTCGGCCACGTGGTTCGTGCCCTGGTCGATGACGTAAACGGCGTCGAGCAGGTCGAAGACCTCGGTTGCCGCGCCGAGCGTGCGCAGGTGCTCCACCATGAAGTCGGGCCGGTTGAACGTGGTGAAGCCGATGCTGAGCCGGCCCGCCGGGGCATCGGACAGTGCGGCCCAGTCCGCCTTGATCAGCGTCGTCCCCTGCGAGCCTGCCACGATGTCGAACCAGTACCAGCCGCCGTCGATGAACGGGGCCAGCGGCAGCTTCCGCTCGACCGTCTCCGGCTCGTCGGTCTCGACGTAGATCGTCTCGACGGGGAAGCTGTGCCCCTTGGCCGCGGAACGGTACAGGATGATCGTGCACTCACCGGCGACGCGGATGCGCAGCGTCACCGAGTCCAGCGTGGTCCACCGGCGCCAGTAGCTGGCCGGGAAGGCGTTGAAGTAGGTGGCGAACGAGACCCGGCCACCCTCGCTGATCGCCGCGCTGCGCCGGGGCAGGATTTCCTCGGCCGGATGGGCCGGCAGGCCGACGCCGAAGCGGATGACCGACTGGGTCTCCCCGGTCGCCACGCCCATCGCGGTAGGGGCGGGCGGGACCGGGTCTCGGTTGCCCAGCGACTCGGCCAGCAGTTCGGCGGCGAGTTCGGCGGCGCCGCGTTCGGGGTTGGTCTCGACGTACAGCGGGACCACGTCAAGGTCGGCGCCGGGGAACACCACCCGCTGCAAGACCCGCAGGCTGCCCCCCGCGCCGGGCTCCCGCGCCCCGCGGTCGGCTTCCTGCGCCACATCGCCTCCCAGCGCGCCGCTTCCTGGCAGGCCCGCGCCCGCGGGCACCGGCTCAGTCATGTCCGGCACCTAGCTCGGCAAGGGGCGTATTGCCGGTGAAGAATGGCCGCAAGCGATTATCGTACATGCTCAGCGCAGAACCGATCGCCATGTGCATGTCGAGGTACTTATATGTGCCGAGGCGCCCGCCGAAAAGCACGCCAGGCTCTCTGCCCGCCATTTCCCGATAGGTCAGCAGGCGGGCCCGGTCCTCCACCGTGTTGATCGGGTAGTAAGGCTCATCGCCACGGTCGGCAAAGCGCGCGTACTCACGCATGATCACTGTCTTGTCCTTCGGATACCAGTCGCGCTCGGGGTGGAAGTGCCGGAACTCATGGATCCGGGTGAACGGAACGTCCTCGTCCGCGTAGTTCATCACCGGCGTGCCCTGGAAGTCGCCCGTGGCGAGGACCTCCGTCTCGAAGTCCAGGGTGCGCCAGCCCAGGTCGCCCGCCGCGTAGTCGAAGTACGCGTCGAGCGGGCCAGTGTATACGACCGGTATCCGCCCCACAGTGTCCGATCGTAGCGACGAAAACTCGGTATTCAGCTGCACCTCGATGTTCGGCTGATCGGCCATCCGCTCCAGCCAGGCGGTGTACCCGTCGACCGGCAGCCCCTCGTAGGTGTCATTGAAGTAGCGGTTGTTGAACGTGTACCGCACCGGCAGCCGGGTGATGATCTCCGCGGGCAGCTTGACCGGGTCGGTCTGCCACTGCTTGTACGTGTAGCCGCGGATGAACGCCTCGTAGAGCGGCCGCCCGATGAGCGATATGGCCTTCTGTTCCAGGTTGGCGGCGCTCTCGGCCGTCACCTCGGCGGCCTGCTCGGCAACCAGTGCCCGCGCCTCGTCCGGGGACATGACCGCGCCGAAGTACTCGCAGATCGTGGCCAGGTTGATCGGCATCGGGTACACCCGGCCCTTGTAGACCGTGAACACCCGGTGCTGGTAGCCGGTGAAGGCGGTGAACCGGTTGGCGTACTCCCAGACCCTGGTGTTCGAAGTGTGGAACAGGTGCGCGCCGTAGCGGTGGATCTCGATCCCGGTTTGCGGCTCCGCCTCGCTGTAGGCGTTCCCGCCGATGTGGTGGCGGCGCTCCACGATCAGCACCCGCAGGCCCAGATCGGTGGCACAGCGCTCCGCGATCGTCAGCCCGAAGAAGCCGGAACCGGCGATCACGAGGTCGACGTTCATGGGCCCACCGACAGCGGCGGCTTCGCCTGCTCCTGCCCGGGCCGGCCGCGGCGGCGGGACAGGACCGGCCGGTACACCGCGCGGCGGCACCACCACGGGACCAGCCGGTAGCCGCCGCGGATCAGCACGTTGCGCACGTACTGGGGCCGCGAGGTGAACCCCATCCGCCGGAACTCGCGCTGCAAGCGCAGTTCGGAGCGAAGCAGTTCGCGGCCGCCGCGGCGCTTGAAGGCGGCCTCGCCGACGCGGTAGAAGACCAGCGGCTCGGGCACGTTGACCGCCCGGGCGCCGCCCATGAGCATCCGGGCGAACAGCGCGTAGTCCTCCATGAGCGGCAGATCGCCGTAGCCGCCCGCGGCGAGAACGGCCGTCTTCCGGTAAACGACCGTGGGGTGGTTGAACGGGTCGTGCATCCGGGCGTAACGCTGGATCTGCGCGGGATCCGTGGGCGGCACCCGCTGGCCGACGGTCTCGCCGGTGTCCGTGACGAACTCCAGTAGCCCGGAGCCGACGATGTCCGCGTTCTCCATGAGCGGCAGTTCGACTTCGAAGCGGTGCGGCATCGACACATCGTCGGCATCCTGGCGGGCGATGATGTCGAACCGGCTCGCGGCCAGCCCATGGTCGAGCGCTGGCCCGAGGCCGCCGTTGCGCTCCAGCGGGACCAGCGTCACCGGCGCCGGGCTGCTGGCCTGCAGTTCGGACAGGCACCGCGCCAGCTCGTCCCCCACCGGCCCGTCCCGGACGATGATCACCTCGTCCGGGCGCACGGTCTGGTCATCGACCGCACTGCGGAACGCCCGCCGAAGGTAGTCGGGCCGGTCACCGTGGTATACCGGCACCAGGAGCGAGAACGGCTCGCGCATATGCAGAACTCGCCTTCCATCCTGGGAGAAATGCGCGGTGCAGCAAGGTGAGGGACACACAGCCAGCGGCCCGCGGGTGCACCAAACCGACCCTAGAGGGACCTTTCGGCAGCGTGCAGGCTTTCTCCCCAAGCCTTGAGAACTATTGGGTGATCGCTGTCTTACGGTAGCATGTGAGCCGATTTCCCTGGTTACAGTCGGCGGCGAGCCTCGACCGGGGCTACGAGGCGCACGATCGGCAACCATGAGGCGCCAGAGAAGAACCCGCGAGGTGTCCGCTTGGCAGCGCACGACGCTCCTGAGTCCCGGGTGTTCCTGCACATCGGCGAGCCGAAGACCGGAACGACCTTCCTCCAGCAGGTCATGTGGTCCAACCGGGCCGAACTCGCTGCCCAGGGGGTCGTCCTGCCCGGCCATCACGCCCAGGACCACTTTCGCGCCAGCCAGGACCTGCGCGGCCTCCAGAAGCTGGCCAGCGACCCGGCCGGGTCCTGGACCGGGGAGTGGGAGATCCTCGCCCGCCAGGCCGTACAGGCGGCGCGGGCGGGGAAGACCGCGGTCATCTCGCACGAGCTGTTCTCGGCAGCCGACGGGCAGCAGGCCGGGCGGGCCGTGGCCGCGCTGCGGCCCGCCGAGGTGCACATCGTGATCACCGTGCGGGACATGGCGTCGCTGCTGCCCGCCGAGTGGCAGGAGACCGTGAAGCATCGCAACGCCCGGGCCTGGGAGGACTGGCTCGGCGACGTGATCGACATCGAGTCGGTCGCCGAAGACCGGCGGCAGTGGTGGTTCTGGCGGGTGCACGACACGCTGGCGATCGGCCGCCTCTGGTCGGAGTTCGTGCCGCCGGAGCGGATCCACGTGATCACGATGGCGCCGCGGGGCGCTGGCACCAGCCTGTTGTGGCAGCGGTTCGCGTCGTTGCTCGGCATCGACCCCGGCAGCGTGGACATCAGCCGCGCCCGGCCCAACGCCTCGCTCGGGCTGGCCGAGATCGAGTTCCTGCGGCGGCTGAACCAGGCGATCCCCGCCGAGGTCCCCGACTGGTTCTACATGTGGAACGTCAAGGAAGCGGTCGCGCACAAGGCCCTCGCCGACCGCCCGGCGGGCGGGCGCCTGATGCTGCCCGCTGACCGGGAGACCTGGGCCAAGGACCAGGCCGAGATCCTCATCGCCGGGCTGCAGGACTCCGGCTATGACCTGGTCGGCGACCTGAACGAGCTCAGGCCCGGGCAACCCGCCGGCCCCGGTGCCGCTCCCGCCGACCAGCCGGCCGAGCAGATGCTCGACGCCGCGGTACAGGCCGCGGCGGCACTGGTGGCCAACCAGTACCGCAAGGAGTACCCGGCGAGGCCGCGCAAAGACGGGAGCCGGGGCGGGCTCGCCAGCCGGGTCGAGTCGGCTGTCGCGGCGTCCCCGCGGCTCAAGCGGACGGTACGCGAGATCAGCAGCCGGTCCGCGGCCGTGCGCCGGCTCCGCATCCTGGTGTGGCGGGTCCTTGAGCGGTCCCGGACCCGGGGACGGTCCTAGGTGGACCAGCCTCGCGTGATCGCCGTCGTGGTGACCTACAACCGGCGGGACCTGCTACTGGAGGCGCTCGCCGCGGTATCGGCGCAGACCCGGGCTCCGGACGCGGTGATCGTGGTGGACAACGCCTCCAGCGACGGAACCGCCGCGGCGGTGCGCGCCAAGTTCCCGGCCGCGCAACTCGCCGAGCTCACCCGGAACTCCGGCGGGGCGGGCGGGTTTGCCTACGGAATCGCCCAGGCCCTGGCCGGCCACGCGGACCTCATCTGGCTCATGGACGACGACACCGTGCCCGAACCCGGCGCGCTGGAAGCATTGCTCGCGGCCCGTGACCGGTATCCCACCCCGCCGCCCGTGCTTGTCGCCAGCCGCGTCGTCTGGACCGATGGGCGCGCGCACCCGATGAACACCCCCCGGGCAAAGCCCTTCGCCAGCAAGGCAGAACGGCTCACCGCCGCGGCCGCGGGGTGCACGCCGATCCGTTCTGCATCATTTGTGTCAATCCTTGTGGACGCCGGCGAGTGCAGGCTCCGTGGCCTGCCTCAAGCGGACTATTTCCTGTGGAACGACGACTTCGAGTTCACGACGCGGCTGCTGCGCGGCAACGTCGGCCTGCTCTGCCCGGCGAGCGTCGCCGTGCACAAGACCGCGGCGTTCGGCGGCACGAACGTGGACCCGGGGCCGCAGCGGTTCTTTTACGAGGTCCGGAACAAGATCTGGATGCTCAAGACCCGCGCGCCGCTCGCCCCGCTGGAGCGCCTGGCTTACGGCGGCTCGACGCTGCGCCGCTGGGCGCGCACGTTCGCGGCCTCCCACGACCGCCGCGCGCTCGGCTCATCCCTGGTCAAGGGCATCGCCGCGGGTGTGCGCACCAGCCCGCGGCCAACCGAAGAGGTGCTCGCCGACATCGGCCCGAAGGTTCCGGCCGGCGATCAGGACTAGCCGCCGGCGGGTGCGTCCCGCGGCTTCTTTTGTCCTTTACGCATGCTCACCAGGGCCCCGATGCCCAGCAGGCCCGCGGGTACCAGGGTGATCACGGCGGGCAGCTCGTAGCGCCAGGAGAACTCGTAGACGTCCGGCGAGAGCAGGACGACGGCCGCGGTGGCGGTGAACAGGAGGCAGCCCAGGGCGAGCTGCCGGGTGCGGTCGGTCAGGCGGCGGGACAGCAGGAGCAGCGAGCCAGCCAGGCCGGTCAGGCAGAACAGGGCGAGCAGCGGGCCCGGAGTGTAGCCGCCGCGTAGCTGGTAAGCCCGCAGGAATCCGGTGATGGGCTGGTTGACCTGCGCGGTTCGGCCGTAGGACAGCCTGAGCTTGCTGCCGTAGAACTTCCCGAATGCCTGCTTCTGCACACCCACCACGATGGTGCCGCCGGGCCGGACCAGCAGGCCGCTGGCCGGGGCCACCTGCTTCTGGATGGTTTTCTGCTGCACCAGGCAGGCCTGGGCGCCGATCGGCCCGGGCGGGCAGACGCTGGTCCACGGCGGGTAGGTCGGGTAGCCGGTCTGGAACTGCCAGCGCGAGATGGGCGTGACGCTCTGGACCGGGTCGCGGGTCAGCGCGAACAGGCGGGCCGCGTCGCCGACGATGGAGCCAACCACGCGCAGCGGCTGCTGGCTCATCACCGCGCTGTTGATGTCCCCGATCAGCGCGCCCCTGGTGCCTGGCTTGACGCTCACGGAGTACAGGGGCGACTGGCCGGAGTGTTCGAGCCAGTCGGGGCCGTTCGCCTGCTCGGCGGGCGTCGGGCACAGCGGCCGGGCGGCCGCGGGCAGGGTGAGCGTGGCGCAGTCGGCCGAGTAGGCCAGGCGCCCGGTGAGGCTCTGGTGGTGGGCCAGCCCGAAGAACCCGTTCCGGGCGTAGGAGATGCCGCAGTAGCCGAGGATCACCAGTACGAAGGCCAGGGCGAGGGCCGCTGACCTGCTGAGCGTCTGGCGCCATCCGCCGCCGGCCGCCAGCAGAAAGATCACCGCGGGCACTACGAGCACCGCGCCCAGTTGCATGACGGTCGCGGCCACTGCGAGGATCACACCCGCCGCCACCGCGGCCGGCAGGCTCACCCTGGGCCGCCAGAGCAGCACGGCCAGGCCCGCCACGACCAGCGCCTCGAACCACACGTCGGGCATGATCGTGTGTTCCATCTGCAGCTGGTAGGCATCCAGCAGTACTGGCGCGGTGGCCAGCGCCGCCAGCCAGCGGGGCGCGCCGCGGCGCAGCAGCACGGCGTACAGGACGACGGCCATCGCCAGGCCGAGCAGATGCTGGAGCCCCGCGACGGTGTTCAGGTTGCCGACCGTCAGGATGACCCGGAGTATCGCGGTGTACCCGAGTGGCTCGGAACCGGGCGACGCTCCGTACAGATACTTGAGCGTGTCGACGTAGATCAGCGCGGGCTGGTAGCCGGCCTGGACCAGCACCCGCAGCACCAGCCCAGCAGCCAGCAGCGCGGAGAACAGCCAGTGGCGGCGCAGTACCGCCAGGGCCCGGGCGGTGCGCCGGGGTGGCGTTGGCCCGGCCGCGGTAGCCTCCGGCGGCGCAGGCGTATCCTCGGCCTCAGCCGGCCCGGCCTCCGTGGAAACGGGTACTCCGGCTGGCGCGGCGTCTGCTGGTGCCTCGGACGGCGCACCGGACGCCTCGGCGGGCGCGGGGAGTGCCTCGGCCGGCGTGGCGGGTGCCTCGGCACGGCGTGGCCGGGTGCCTCGGCGGGCGTGGCGGGTGCCTCGGCGGGTCGGCGCGCTGGGTGCGCGTCAGACGGCGCGCTCGGCGCCTCGGCCGGCGCGTGGGCTGCCTCAGCGGACTTGCCACCGGCCTCGGCCCGCGTGGCGTCCGGCGCTACGGCGGGCGTGGCGCGGTTCGGCGCGGTCATGCGTCCAACGGACGGACGACGGGACCCTGGGCTGCGCAGGGCAGCATTCCTGGCTCCTTGCTGGAGGTCGTGAGGTCACCATTGTGCCTGGCTGGCCGGGTCAGCGGCGACTTATCCCCCTTTTCGCCGGATCGCCGGGGAGTGTGCCGAGGAGTTTATTCGTTGCTGGCCGAGATTTGACCCGCTTACCCGCGCCACCCGTACCAGGGAACCCCGTTTCAGCCCACTACCTGGGGCATTATTGATCGCATGGGTTCGCCCCCCCGTCATTCGCGGCGAGCGTTCATCGGCATGGCCGCTGGCGCAGCCGCGATCCCGGCCGTCACGGCCGGCTGCCAGTCGCCCGGCCAGGGCAGTGCGCAGCAGCCCGGCGCCTCCTCGGCCGCGTCCCACCATGGGCCGGTGAGCGAGAACTCCCTGCCCGGCTACCGGGACTGGGACATCAAGCACGTTGGTGGGCCCGACGCGATCATGGGCTACGCCGGGCAGGCCAGCGTGCTTCCCGGCGAGCCGATCACGCTGTACGTGTCGACGAAGTCGCGGTCGTTCACCGTGAAGGCGTTCCGGATGGGCTGGTACTCCGGCGATCTGGCCCGGCTGGTGTGGCGGTCGAAGAGCGTGGCCGGGCACAAGCAGAGCAAGCCCACCCTGATCAAGCCGGCCAACACGGTGGAAACGCACTGGGCACCGGCGCTCACGGTGCCCACCGACGACTGGCCGGAAGGCTCCTACCTGCTGCGCCTTGACTCCGAGGATGGCCCGCAGCGGTTCGTCCCGGTCACGGTCCGGTCGGCCAAGACCGCCGGGAAGACGGTGATCAAGAACGGAGTCGCGACCTGGCAGGCGTACAACACCTGGGGCGGCTACGACCTGTACAACGGCCCCGGCGGGATCACCGACTACAACAACCGCTCGCTGGCGGTCAGCCTCGACCGGCCGTACGACCAGATGGGCGCCTACATGTTCCTGTTCCACGAGCGCAAACTGATCGCGCTCGCGGAACGGCTTGGCCTGCCCCTCGCCTACGTGACCAGCATGGACATCGAGCACGAGCCGGGCCTGCTGGACGGGGCCAGCGCACTGTTCTCGCTGGGGCACGACGAGTACTGGTCGCCGCCGGAACGCGCCAACGTCACGGCGGCCAGGAATAAGGGCGTGAACCTCGCCTTCCTTGGCGCGAACTGCTGTTTCCGGCGGACCCGGCTGGCCAGCACGAGACTCGGCCCGCGGCGGCTGGTCATCTGCTACAAGACCAGTTACCTGCAGGACCCGGAGTACGGGAAGAACAACGCGCTGGTCACCAGCGACTGGCGGGAGCCGCCGAACCCGGACCCCGAGTCGTCGATGACCGGCACGCTGTATGAGTCCAACCCGACCACGGCCGACTACGTGATCGCTTCCCCGGGCGCCTGGCTGTTCGCCGGGACGGGGGTGCGGAAGGGAACCAGGTTCCGCGGCCTGGTGGGCATCGAGTACGACCGGGTCAACCCGGACTCGCCGGTCGAGCGGCCCATCGAGATCCTGTCCCACTCGCCGCTGACCTGCCGTGGCGTGAACAGCTACTCGGACTCGGCCTACTACACGCACTCCAGCGGCGCCGGCGTGTTCAACACGGGGACGATGCGCTGGGTGGCGTCGTTCGGTGGGTGGTACCACTACGGCCTGAACCGGCACACGGCCCGCTTCACCCAGAAGGTGACCAGCAACGTGCTGCACGCCTTCGCCGAAGGCCCGGCCGCGGCGAAGTACCCGGCCCACGACAACCTGGCCGCCATGAACGAGTGGGCCGGCGACCCGATCGCGTCCCAGCACAACCTCTGGCCGCCCATCCACCTCTAACCCGCCGATCCCTGCGCCGCCCAAGCGCGCCCAGCCCCGCCCACCGTCAGAATCCGCACCCGGCAATCGTGATCATGGGAAGGTGGCGATCCCGCCGTCGCCGCTTCCATGATCAACTTGACTTATCCTCAGAAACGCACGGTTTGGCGCCCGGCTTGTACCGATTTGCGCGTGCGGAAACGAGGATATGTCGGCGGCGGCGGCAACGTGGGAGGGGCCGCGATCGGTTAGCCTGCCCGGGGCCGCGCAGCGGCGGCTCCGGGCGGGCGCAATGACAGCGAGGATGCGATGCGGGACTCTTTCAAGGCGCAGTTCGAGGTGCTCGACGAACGGTTCCGGTCTTGTGGTGGGGATGACTGGGTGGAGTGCCTGCATACCGGGTGCCGGTGGACCGAGGGACCCGCCTACTTCCCGGCCGGGCGCTATCTCGTCTTCAGCGACATCCCGAACGACCGGATCCTGCGCTGGGACGAGACCACCAGCACGGTGGGCGTCTTCCGCCAGCCAGCCGGCGTATGCCAACGGCCACACCGTCGACCGCCAGGGCCGCCTGGTCAGCTGCGAGCAGGGCCCGCGCCGGGTGACCCGGACCGAGCATGACGGATCGGTCACGGCGCTCGCCGACAACTGGGGCGGCAAGCGGCTGAACAGTCCCAACGACATCGTCGAGCGGGCGGATGGGTCGCTGTGGTTCACTGACCCGAGCTACGGTATCGACACCAACTACGAGGGCAACCAGGCCGACAGCGAGATCGGCGCCTGTCACGTGTACCGGCTCGACCCGGGCAGGGGAGAGTTGCGGGTGGTGGCCGACGACTTCGACCGGCCCAACGGGCTGGCGTTCTCGGCAGACGAGCGCACGCTGTACATCGTCGACAGCCGACGTCAGCACATGCGGATCTTCCGGGTGACCGATGACTCCGCGCTCGCCGGTGGCGAGGTCTTCGCGACCTGCGACGCCGGTAACTTCGATGGCATCCGCCTCGACGCCAGCGGCCGGATCTGGGCGGCGGCCGCGGATGGGCTGCACTGCTTCGACCCGGACGGCACGCTGCTCGGAAAGCTCCATATTCCCGAGGTCGTGGCCAACTTCACCTTCGGCGGCGCGAAGCGCAACCACCTGTTCATCTGCGCGACGAGCTCGCTGTACGCGATCCTCGTCAACTTCACTGGCGCCCGCTACCCCCCCTGACGCTGAGTCCGCCTGCACTGACTCGCAACGCCCCGGATACGCCTGGGCCGACTTGCAAAGTGCCAAGCTGCCGCAGGCTCACTTGACATTTTGTAAGCCCGCCGGACGTGATCGTGGGATTTTGGCTGTTCGGACCGCCAGAATCCCATGATCACGAAGGGCGAAGCACCAGCCAGGCGGACGCCATGAGGGGCCGCGGGGGCTGCCGGGGTTGGCGAGTTCGCTGCTGGCGGCTGCGGCGTCCGCTGCTGCTGGCGGCTGCGGCGTCCGCTGCTGCTGGCGGCTGCGGCGTCCGCTAGCTGCTGGCGGCTGCGGCGTCCTCTTTTTGCTCGACGAGTTCGCCCTCGATCGCGATCTGGATTTCCTCGCTAACGACGAGCCTGCCGTCCAGGATGGCGTTGAAGCTCAGGCCGAATTCCTTCCTGTTGATCTTGGTGGTGGCGCCGTAAGAGATCCGGTGCCCCATCATCCCGGCGTCGTTGAACTCGCCGTACTTCGTCAGGTCGAGGGACACCGGGCGGGTGTTGCCTTTGATGGTCAGATCCCCGGTCAGCGTGTAGTGGTCCGGGCCGGCCGCCTGGACGCCGGTGCTCTTGAACGTGATGACCGGGTACTTCTCCACCTCGAGGAAGTTGGACGAGAGGATGTCCTTGTCCCGGATGGCGTTGTTGGTGCGGAGGCTGCCGACCGAGATGGTCGCCTCGACCGAGGACGTCTCCGGATGCTCGGGGTCGATATCGGCGACGGTACTGACCTCGTCAAAGTAACCCCGGACGGTCATCATCCCGAGGTGCTTGGCGGCGAATTCGACCTGCGTGTGGTAAGGGTCAAGCTGCCAGTTGCCCATAGTGGACCTCCATGCTCGCGTCATCATTCTGGGGCGCGGCCACCGAATGGCCGGCCACCATACCGGAGTCGTCATACCGCAATCGCCGTGGCCCAATCGCCGTAGACGATCGCAGTTTGGCCATAGGCGGCGCACCGCCTGTTCCGGAGGTTACCCTCCAGATAGCCCGCTGGCCACAGTTACCGGCGGTCTGGATCGGGCGGGACGGTCATCATGTGGGCATGACTGAGCCATACAACCGCTTCTCGGGCCAGAGCCTGGACCGCCTGACCTCGCTGAGTGACGGGGTGTTCGCCGTCGCGATGACCCTGCTTGTCCTCGATCTGCGCGTGCCCGTCGGCCTCGCCGCCTCCACGGCCTCCGAGCACGGGCTGTGGGATGCCCTGCTGAAGCTGGGCCCGAGCTTCGCGGCGTACCTGCTCAGCTTCACGATGCTCGGTACGTTCTGGCTTGCGCAGCACACGCTGCTGAGCATCTTCGAACGCTGCGACCGGACCCTCACCTGGATCCATCTCGGGTTCCTCTTCGTGGTCTCGCTGCTGCCGTTCTCTGCGGCACTGCTCGCCCACTACGTCCACCTGCGGCTGGCGGTGGGCGCGTACTGGCTGAACATCCTCCTGCTCGGCGTGATGCTGGAGTGGGGCGCGCGGTACGGGCGCAAAGCCTTCCTGTCCGACGATGCCCCGGCCGCCGCCAGGCTGGCCACGTTCCGGCAGCGGATCCTGATCGCGCAAACCCTGTACGCCCTCGCGGCGGCGATCTGCTTCGTAAGCACCCAGGCAAGCGTGATCGCGCTGGCCGCCGTCCAGCTTTACTTCATCGTCTCGCCGCGTCTGCCGCGCATCGGGAGAGCGCAGCCGCCCGATGTCCCGGGCCGGTAACCACGAACACAGATGCTCAGTCTCGAACAATCATGTATTCTACCGAACATGAGTGTTCACACCCTGGGCGTGGCCTCGCGGCCCGCGGGCCGACCGTCGCTGCTTGACGTGGTGGCGGAGGTGCTGGTCGCCGACCCGGCGGCGTCGCTGGCAGAAGTCGCTGCGGCGGCCGGGATCGGCCGGACCACGCTGCACAAGCAGTACGCCACCAGGGACGATCTGCTCTGCGCGGTCGGGCACCGGGCGATCGACCTCTGCGAGCAGGCGATAGACGGGATCGCCGACTCCGGCGATCCCGACGGCGGGCTGCGGGCCATCACCGCGGCAATGATCCCGCTAGGGCCGCAACTGGCCTTCCTGTGGCGCACCCCGGCCTTCGATCACATTCCGGACCTCGACGAGCGGTGGTACGGGGCGCAGGCCCACACCCTGGCCGTGCTCAAGCGGGCGCAGGACCGCGGCGTGCTCGCGGCCGGCCTGCCGGACTGGTGGCTGCTGCAGGCGTTCTACTCGGTCATCTACGTCGCCGCCGAGTCGGTCCGCAACGGCCAGCTGGCCCCGCTCGACGCACCTGATCTGGC
Organism: uncultured Actinomycetes bacterium; assembly: GCA_963813395.1. Taxonomy (GTDB): domain Bacteria; phylum Actinomycetota; class Actinomycetes; order Streptosporangiales; family Streptosporangiaceae; genus DASXKD01. The sequence goes on along the minus strand of CAWEYV010000019.1, from coordinate 126,094 downwards.
ACTTCGCACGTTCCTGCACGGCGTCGGGGCACCGGCGACGGTGCCCTCACATGAGCCTGTGCCCCACGGCGCAGTGCTACCCGAGCCATCCCCGGCGCCCCAGGAGACCAAGGAGGGATCATGAGCGACGTCAAAGCGGCCGTCGCGTTCGCCGCGAGCCTCTACTGCCAGCGGGCCAGCACCGCCTACGCAGGCTACGTCCACCGGGATCCGCTGGCGCTGCTCCGGCTGCCCTCGGGACGGGCCAACCCGTACCCGGTCTACGACCGGATCCGCGCGGACGGCGCACTGGTGCCCACACCCTCGGGCAACTGGATGAGCGCCAGCCACCGCGAGTGCGACTCGGTGCTGCGTAACCGGCGCTTCGGGGTACGCCCCGCCGAGGCCGGCGTCCCCGCCGAACCGGCCGAGTCCGGCCTGTCCTTCCTGGAGATGAACCCGCCGGACCACACCCGGCTGCGCCGGCTCGCGCTGCCGTCGTTCAGCCCGAAGGCGGTCGCGGCCTACCACGACCGGATCGCCCGCACCGTCAATGACCTCCTGGACCGGGCCGATGCCGCGGGCGAGTTCGACCTGGTTTCCGGGTTCGCGGCGCCCCTGCCCATCGCGGTCATCACCGACCTGCTCGGCATCCCCGATGCCGACTCCGGCGAGTTCGCCCGCTACGGGGCGGTCATTGGCAGCGCACTGGACGGCATCAAGTCCCTCCGGCACGCCCGGCAACTGCAAGACAACGGCGAGGCGCTGCGGCGGGTCTTCGCGGGGCTCTTCGAACTGCGCCGCCGCGAGCCCCGGGACGACATCATCAGCCGTCTGGTCGCCGCTGGCGAAGACCAGGTGCGGCCGGACGAGATCCGGCCGATGTGCGTGCTGCTGTTGATCGCCGGGTTCGAAACCACGGTCAATCTGATCGGCAACGCCGTCCTGGCGCTGCTCGGCCACCCGGATCAGTGGCACGCGCTGTGCGCCGACCCGGCGGCGATGGCGCCCAAGGCGGTCGAGGAGACCCTTCGGTACGACCCACCCGTCCAGCTCACCAGCCGGGTCGCCCTCGAACCGCTGGAGGTTGCCGGGAAAGCCATCCGGCCGGGCCAGTGGGTAGATACCTTGATCGGCGGCGCGAACCGCGACCCGGCGGTCTACGACAGCCCCGGCACGTTCGACATCCACCGCGTCAGCGCAGCCGACCACCTCGCGTTCTCCAGCGGCATCCACTACTGCATCGGGCAGCCGCTGGCCCGCCTCGAGGCCACCATCGCCCTGCAAATGCTGGCCGAGCGGATGCCCGGGCTGTCCCGCACCGGAACCGTCCGGCGGCGCAACACCACGACGATCCGCGGCCCCGCCCGCCTGCCGGTCAGTACCGGCACCGCCCGCCGGTCACCGCCTACTCCAGTGCCCCGGCCAGTTCCAGTGGCGGGCGGCGCATCGCAAGCGCTGCCGGGATCAGGCTGGCCAGCAGGGCGGTCACCAGGCAGGCAAGGGCGATCCCGGTGAGCGGAAGCCAGGGAACGACCAGCCGGACCGACGGGGCGAACGGGGCCAGGCCGTGCCGCAGGCCGATGACGGTCACCGCGGTGACCGCGGCAGCGAACAGTATCCCGATCCCGCTGACCAGGAGCGCTTCCACGCCGATCACGCGGAGCACCTGGCGCGGCAGGGCGCCGGACAGCCGCAGCGCGGCCAGTTCGCGGCTGCGGGCCGCGGTCGCCATGACGAGCGTGTTGGCGATCGCGATTCCGGTGTAGATCAGGGCCATGCCGAGTATGGCGATCAGCGCCAGCGTGTTGGCGTGGTTGTTCTGGGCGTCGCTGGCGGTCAGGTAGGCGGAGGTCCTGCTGAGGGTTCCGCCCCCGGCGGCGGCGGCCGCGCGCACCCCGGCGAGCCGGGCTCCCGGCGCCAGGCGCAGATAGATGGCGCTGGCCAGCGGGGTAGCGGTGTGCGCATCGCGCAGCGCCCAGGGCAGCAGCACGGTCTGCTCGGTGTCGATCTGGTCGGCGAGCACCGCGACCACGCGCAACCTGACCGGCGCGGAGTCGTCAAGCCACAGCCTGGCGGTCTGGCCCAGTCGCCAGCTTCCCGCCGGGACCGCCACGGTGCCGGTGCCGGTGAGGTTGCTGAGACGGCCGGCCACCACGGGGAAGCGGGTCACGCTGGACAGGCCAGGCCCGCTGACGTACTGGCCGGTCCATTGGTCCGGGTCGCCGCCCGAGGGCACGTAGACCATCGTGTTCGTGACGGGCAGCGCGGCCGTGACGCCCGGCGCGGCACGCACGGCGGCAACCGTGGTGTCGGCCAGGCCGGCCGAGCCAGGGCCCGGGGTGATCATGACGGGAGCGCTGATCCGGGCCCGCGCGGCGGCTTGCTGCGTGGTGATCAGCGTGTCGGTTCCGGCCAGCAGCGACCCGGCGATCCCGACGGTTACCAGGACCGGTGCGGCGGTGGCGGCGGTCCGCCGGATCGCGGTCATGGCGCTGCGGCGGGCCAGCATCCCGGTGACCGGCGTGGCGGCCAGCGGCGCGCTGAGGAGCCAGGCCAGCGGCGGGATGAGCACCGGCGCCAGCATCGCGAACCCCACGACCAGCAGCATCGTGACCGGCAGGATGAGCGCGGCGGCATCCGGCGAGTGGGACCCGGCAAGCACCCCGAACAGGGGCACCGAGCCGCCGAGCGCGGCCAGGGCGACGAGCCAGCGGGTCAGCGGCATGGTCCCGCGGTCCACGGCCGCCTCCCGCAGCGCCTCGGCCGGCCGGACCCGGCCCGCCCGGCGGGCGGCGATGAACGCGCCGGACAGCGCGATCAGCAGACCGGCACCGGACGCGGCCAGCAGCGGCCAGAGGATGAAGTGCGCGGTGAAGTCGCGCGGGGCGAATCCGGCCCGCCCCAGCCAGCGGGCGAACGGCCCGGCGATCACGCTCCCCAGCGCACTGCCGGCTAGCGCGGCGGCGACCGCCACGGCCAGCGCCTCGCCCAGCACCAGCCTGCGCGCCTGCCGGGGGGTGGCACCGACGGTGCGCAGCAGGCCAAGCTCCCGGCGCCGGGCCGCCACCGCGTAGGCGAAGGTGCCCGCGACCACGAAGATCGACACGAACCCGGCCAGCCCGCCGGTGACGCCGAGCAGGGAAATCGCGACGACGAACAACCCGGCATCCGGGTTGGGCTCGGCGGCGCGGCGCTGGTCGCCGGTGAGCACGCGCACGGCCTGGCCCCGGGTGGCCGCCCGGACCTGAGCGGCCAGTGTCCCGGCCGCCTCGCCGGGCCGTGCGGTCAGCGCGAGCGCGTCGATCCGGCCGTGCGCCAGCCCGGCGGCGACCGCGTCACTCGCATACATCGCGGCCTGCGCCCCGGTGCGGATCACTCCGCTGACCGTGAACCGGCGGGGCCCGGCCGCGGTCTGCACGACCACCGCAGCGCCGGGCCGGAGCCGCACCGGGGCGGTGAGCACGATCTGGCCAGCCGCGCGTGGCGGCCCGCCGGAGACCCAGGTGTAGCCGTGCAGCCGGGCCGCTGACCATGGGTGCACGGTGTCGCCCGGCACGCCGGCCGCGACGGCGGAAGCGGCGTAGTCCACCACCATGCCCGCGCCGAGCCCGGCCAGTCGCCGGGCCAGGGCGGCCGGGACCGCGCGGGCGTCATCGGTGGTCTGTGTTGAGGTGTCCCGGTTGTCGCCCGAGCCGGTGGTGATGCTGACCGAGTTGGTCCCGGCGACCACCACGTCCGGCTTGGTGAACCAGCGCGGATGACGGGGCGCGCCCACGGTGCTGGCCATGATCAGCGCCATCGAGGCCAGCAGCGCCACGCCGAGCGCCACCGCGATGAAGCTGCCGGCCAGGCTGGCCCAGCGGGCCCGCACGGTGTGCCACGCCAGCGCGATCATGACGGGTCCCCGGCGAGCTCCAGGCCGGTCATCCGGGCGGCGACCGACTGCACGGTGGGGTCACGCAGCTCGCCGGCGATCCGGCCGTCGGCCAGGAACACCACCCGGTCGGCGTAGGCGGCGGCGACCGGGTCGTGGGTGACCATGACGACCGTCTGCCGCGCGTTGGCAAGCTCGCGGAGCAGGCTGAGCACCTCGCGGCCGGTCACGGAATCCAGCGCTCCGGTCGGCTCGTCGGCGAAGACCACGCTCGGCTTGGTGACCAGGGCCCGGGCGATCGCCACCCGCTGCTGCTGCCCGCCCGACAGCTCCGAGGGCCGGTGCCTGGCGCGGTCGGCAAGCCCGACGACCGCGAGCATCTCGCGCACTTCCCCCTTGGCCGGCTTGCGCCCGCCAGCCGCAGCGGCAGGGCCACGTTCAGTTCCGCGGTCAGCGACGGCAGCAGGTTGAACGACTGGAAGACAAACCCGATCCGGTCCCGGCGCAGCCTGGTCAGCTTCGTCTCGCTCAGGCCGCGCAGCGACTGCCCGGCCAGCTGGACCTCGCCGGAGGTGGGCCGGTCGAGCCCGGCCGCGCACTGCAGCAGGGTGCTCTTGCCCGAGCCGGACGGCCCCATCACCGCGGTGAAGCTGCCGGGGGCGAAGTCGGCCGTGACCTCGCGCAGGGCGGTCACCGCGCCGCCGCCCGATCCGTACACCTTGGTGACCGCGCGGAGCGCGACCGCCGGCTCGGCGCTCCTGGCTTCCTGTACCGGTGGACTGAACGGCTGACGCATGGTGACCTCACTGCGGGCGAGAATTCGGGTACCGGAAAAGCATCCGGTAAATGGCCCGCCCGAGGGCATCCTGCTGGCCGCCGAATCGGGGGTAGGGCTAGCCTCAGGCCGCAGCTATGAGCGCAGTGTTCAGGACTCCCTGGCCCGGCGCTGGACGTACTCGAAGCCGAACCGGCCCTTCACGCACAAGTGGCCATGGGTGAGGTCATAGCGAGGAGATAGACGTCCTGCCGATAGCGGGTACCCGGACTAGTCGTCGCGGAGGCCGTCGTCACGGGGGTGGTCGTCGCGAGGGCCGCCGCGGCGGGGCCGCTCCTTACGGGGTTCGTCGGAGGCGGGCCAGCCGCGGGCAAGCTGCTGGACCTTGGCGGCCGTTTCCGCCAGCGGTGCCCCACCGCCGACCGCGAGGCCGAAGAGGTAGGCGGTCAGCGGCGCGGCCGGCCGGTCGACCGTATGAGCCACGACCCTGGCCAGGTTAAGCACCGTTTTCTGGGTGTCCTCTGCCGGGTCGAGGCCGAGTTCGGCGCATAGCGCCTCGGTCCAGTCATCAAGCGTGCTCATCGTCCTCCATTCAGTGGTGGGAACCGGGTGGCTCGCGCATGACCCGGCGATCGTCGGGTAGCCGCCGGGTGATTCCGGCCCGGTCCAGCTGTTCGAGCAGCGGGATCGCTACCCGCCGCGTTGTGTCCAGTGCCTGCCTGGCTTCCGCCGCGGTAAAAGGCTGGGGCAGCCGGGCCAGAATCCGGGCCGCCTGCTCGGTCGCGCCGGCGGCCAGGACCACGTTGCCGGGCAGCCGGAGCAGCAGGCCGGCGCGTTCCGCCGCCGCTGCCGCCCGGTTGTCCAGGCCCAGTTCCTTGAGCCGGTCCGCGTCGGGCGCGCGGAACGGCGCGTCCGCCAGGTCGGCGAGTATCGCCTGGACGGCGCCGGCCACCTGGGCTGGCAGGCCTGACTGCCCGGACGGGTGGGCGCGGCGGGGATCCGGCGGCCGCGGCGTGCCGGGGCCGCGGCGCGGCGCGGTCTCCGCCGCACCATGCGGTGCGGTCCGGGCCCCACCGTGCGGCCCTGTCTGGGCACGGCCGTGCGGCGCGACGGGAGCGCCGCTAGGCGGCCGCGCGGTGGGCGGGCCACCATCCGGCGGCGCAGTAGCCGGCCCGGGGCGCAGATATCCGCCGCTGACCTGCACAGCATCGCCGGGATTGTCGCCCGGCCGGCCGACGGCGAGAGCTTCGACCAGGCCACGGTCGGGCAGGCCAAGCTCGGCACGGGCCGCATCCACCGGAAGGCCCGCCGCCAGCGGATCGCGGGCCGCGTGCGCGGCCACCGCCCGCACCAGGAGCCGGCGCAGCCGCTGCCAGTGCTCCGGGTCGGCCAGCCACTCCCCGCTGACCGGCGGTGGCAGGTCGCCCAGGCCCATGGCCGACGCGGTGCTGGCCCGCAGCAGCCGGTGCCGGCGCAGCAGGTCAGTGGCGGCCGGCGGCTCGGGCCAGGACGCCAGTTCCCGCTCTGCGGCCGCGGCCGTGCCGGTGCCGCGCAGCCGCGGTGGCATGACGTCCAGCACGGTGGCCCCGTATACCGGCTGACCGCTGGCGCGGCCGGCCGCCGCCCCCGGATCACGCAGCAGCACCCGGTCGCCGACATGCAACGGCAGCGGGTCGGCGAGGCTCAGCCTGGCGATGCTGCTGCCCAGCATCCGGACCCGGGCCACGGTACGGGCCGCGCCATATGCAGCGAAAGCTCAGGCGGCAGGCGCGGCCCCTCGGCGTCCGGCCGTGGCGGTGGGCTCAGCCGGACGTCGATCAGGCTGGTGAGCGTCCACGCTCCGGGCTGGATGAGGGCCATGCCCCGGCTCAGCTGCCTGGTGCTGACGCCGCGCAGGTTCAGCGCCACCCGGGCGACGCCGCTGACCTGCCCGGCGGCCGCTCCGAGCGACTGCACACCCCGGATCCGCACCGGGCGCATGACCGGGGCCAGCATCAGCTCATCGCCGGTCCGCACGGTCCCGGCCTGCAACGTGCCGGTGACCACGGTCCCGCTGCCCTTGATCGCGAACACCCGGTCCAGCCACAGCCGGACGCCGCTGCGCGGATCAGGCTGTGGGAGCCGCCCGGCCAGCCTGGTCAGCGCGGCGATCAGTTCGGGTAGGCCCCGGCCATCCAGCGCGCTGACCGCGACGGCTTCGGTGTCCGGGCCGAGGCTGGTGGCGGCGATCTGCTCGCCGGCCTCGCGCAGCGCCGGTGCCGGATCGGCGAGATCGGCCCTGGTGACCACCAGGACCCCATGGCGGACGCCGAGCGCGTCGATCGCCGCGAGGTGCTCAGCAGACTGCGGCATCCAGCCCTCATCGGCGGCCACGATGAACATCACCGCAGGCGCCGGCCCCGCCCCGGCAAGCATGTTGGATACAAAACGCTCGTGCCCCGGCACATCGACGAACGCGATCTGTTCCCCGGAGGGCAGCGTCATCCAGGCGTACCCGAGGTCGATGGTCATGCCCCGGCGCTGCTCCTCCGCCCAGCGGTCCGGCTCCATCCCGGTGAGCGCGCGGACCAGCGTCGATTTCCCGTGGTCGACGTGACCTGCGGTCGCGATGACGTGCACCGCTACTCGCCGTCCCGCGCGGAAAGGCCCGCGGCGTGGCCGGGAGCCGCGACGGCGAGCACGGCTGCGGCCAGCCGCTCGTCGTCATCGGGCGCGACGGCGCGCAGGTCAAGGAGCAGCCGCCCACCCTCGATCCGGCCGACCACCGCGGGTACCTCGCCGCGCCGCGCCACTGGGCCGGACCGCAGGCCGGCCGCAAACCCTTCGGGAAGGGAGAGCGCGGCGCTGGGCAGGCTCACGCCGGGCGCTCCGCCTCCGCCCACCGCGGCGTCCGTCGCCACCACCCGGCAATCGACCCCGGCCGCCGTCAGCCGTTCGGCCTGAACCTCGGCGCGCTCGCGGATTTCCGCAGGGCTGGCCGCCAGGGCCTGCGCGACGGGCGCGGCCGGGCCGGTGAGGGTCGCCTCGAGGGCGGCGAGGGTCAGCTTGTCCACCCGCAGTGCCCGGGCCAGCGGATGGCGTGCGAGGCGGGTGACCGTATCCGGGCTGCCCAGCAACAGGCCTGCTTGCGGACCGCCGAGCAGCTTGTCACCGCTGGCGGTGACCAGGTCGGCACCGGCCCGCAGCCAGGACTCCGCGTCGGGCTCATCGGGAAGCACCGGGCTGCGCCGCAGCAGCCCGGACCCGATATCGCCGACTACCGGCACGCCGAGGCCGGCCAGCTCCCTGACGCCGACCGAGGCCGTGAAGCCTTCGATCAGGTAGTTGGACGGGTGCACCTTCAAGATGAACGCCGTGTCCGGGCCGATCGCCTGCTGGTAGTCGGCCAGCACGGTCCGGTTGGTGGTACCTACCTCACAGATCCTGGCTCCGGTGGACTGCAGCAGGTCAGGCAGCCGGAATCCGTCGCCGATCTCGATCAGCTCGCCGCGGCTGACGATGATCTGGCGCCCGGCAGCCAGCGCCGTGGCGGCCAGGACCAGCGCGGCGGCGTTGTTGTTGACCACGTGCACCGCTCCGGCCGCTGGCACCGCCCGGGCCAGAGCCGCAAGCGCGCCCACGCCGCGCCTGCCGCGCCTGCCCGACGCCAGGTCGAACTCCACGTCCGTGCTGCCGGCCGCGGCCTGGACCGCGTCCCGCGCGGCGGCCGACAGCGGCGCGCGGCCAAGGTTGGTGTGCACCAGGACGCCGGTGGCGTTGATCACCGGGGTGAGGGTGGCGGCGACCGGCGGCAGCGACTCCGCCGCGGCGTCGGCGACCGCCGCCGGGCTGATTTCCCCGGCCCTGGCCAGCTCCTGCGCACGGGCGACGGCCGCCTTGACCAGGGATTCCGCCGAGCCGGTCCCGCGCCGCGACCAGCCGCGGATCGGCGAGCACGACGTCCGTTCTTGGCACCTGGCGGCGCGGGTCCATGACCGGGACCCTAGTCGCCGCCGGCGGCCATGCCCAGGCCAGTGCGCTTGTTGGCGTGGTGGCAACTCAGGTGATCGTGCTCAAGGGGGCTCCAGCTCGGGGAAGTCCGGAATCGCCCGGTGCCTGGAGGCGGTCCTGCCGGATCCGTGGCTGGTCTTCGGGGTGGACACGCCGGCATTAGATTTGGGCAGGTGACCAATCTGGCTGTCCGGCTTACCCAGTACGCGCACGGCGGCGGCTGCGCCTGCAAGATACCGCCAGGTGAGCTGGAGGAAACGATAAGCAGGCTGATCCCCGATGGCCCGGGCACCGATACCACGGGGCTGATGGTGGGCGTCGAGCACGGTGACGACGGCGCCGTGGTGCAGCTCAGCCCGGACACGGCCGTGGTGGTGACCGCCGACTTCTTCACCCCCGTGGTGGACGACGCCTATACGTTCGGCCGGATCGCGGCGACCAACGCCCTGTCCGACATCTACGCGATGGGCGGCGAGCCGCTGGTGGCCCTGAACCTGCTCGGCTGGCCACGCGACAAGCTGCCGATGGAACTGGCGGCGGAGGTGCTGCGCGGTGGCTTCGATGTGGGCCACGCAGCTAGGTGCCATGTGGCCGGGGGGCACAGCATCGACGATCCCGAGCCGAAGTACGGCATGGCGGTGACCGGCACCGCGAATCCGGCCACGCTGCTGCGGATCGACACCGGCCGGCCCGGCCTCCCGCTCAGCTTGACCAAGCCGATCGGCACGGGGGTGCTCAATGCCTGGCACAAGGCAACGGGCGAGGTCAGCGAGGCCGCGATCGACGTGATGACGACTCTCAACGCCGACGCCAGCCGGCGGGCGCTCGCCGCCGGGATCAGGTGCGCGACCGATGTGACCGGATTCGGCCTGCTCGGCCACTTGTACAAGCTGGCCAGGGCGAGCGAGGTCACCGCGATAGTCGACCACGCGGCGGTGCCGCTGATCGAGGGCACCCGGGCGGCGATGCAGGCCGGCTACCTGCCTGGGGGGAGCCGGCGAAACCTCGACTGGGTGCGCCCGCACACGGACGCGGGCGCGGTGAGCGAGGAGGACCTGCTCCTGCTCGCCGACGCGCAGACGTCAGGTGGGCTGCTCGTGGCCGGAGAGCTGCCCGGAGCGGCGGTCATCGGGGAACTGGTCCCGCGCCGCGGCAGCGTGCTCATCATCCGCTAACGCCAGGAGGGCTAGTGCTTTTGTAACTATTGAGCAATCCGGCAGTGCAATGTTACGGTAAAGCTGGGTCTGAACTAGTTTTTGGGGGGACCCATGCAATCGTTTGACATAGACAGCAGCGGGTGGTCAGGCCTGTCTTTCTCACCGTCATCGGCGCATTACGCTCGGCACCGGCTCTCGCGTCGCGCCTTTATCGGTGGCGCGGCGGCCGCTACCGGGGTCACGGTGGGCAGCGGGCTACTCTGGCCTGCCGCTGGGTCGGCGACCGCGCGCCGCAACCGTGCGCCGAAGCCGACAACCGCAAAATTCAAGGTCAACGGGATCACTTTCCATGTCACCTCGTTCGGGCGTGGAATGGATCCGTCGTCGATCACCGACTTCAAGGGCTTTGTCGGTGTCGCAGACGTACGGGGAAAGGGCATCGCCAAGCATCCCGACGGCCGCGTCGAGACGCTGCTGTTCGACACCGATATGCGCTTTATGAAGGGTGTCTACGTCGCTCAGGACGGCCACACTTACCGGGGAACGTTCGGGTTCGTTTGACTGGACCTCTACCGGGGTCGGTTCGACTTCAAAAACTTCTCCACCCAGGTTCACGACTTCAACCCGGGGATCCATCCCTATCCCGGTGGCTTGTTCTGGACGGACCCGCTTCGGCCCGGCCATGAAGACGACGGTGTGACGGTCGACCTACACGACGGCAAGGCGCGGATGAAGGCGACGAACCTTCATGTCAGGGACTTCTTCAACATCCCCAACGCCTTCCTGCACCTCCAGAAACCCGTATCGGTCCCCGCGACCGTGTCCTTCGACATCCGGTGGATGGGTCCGCCAACACATCGTTCGCTGGTAACCAAGCCGCAAGGCTCCTCCGGTCACGTGTTCAAGAGCCCGGTCACGATGAGGTGGTCGGCGACCAACGGCTCCGGATTCAGCTTCAAATCAAATCCGTCCCCCACGACAAGCTTCTTCGGCCAGCTCGGTCACATCCGGAACGGAGTCTTTTCCAGCTGAAAGATCCGCCTAGCGGCGGCGTGCCTGGCCAGGTGCGCCGTCCGGCAGAGGCAGATGCGCTTCCCGGCGGGGCCAGGTACGCCCCTGGGCTAGGCGGTTAATGCGCTGTCCGGGTGACCGCCGGACGCGCTGGCCGGCCGGAATGGGCGGGCCGATTGCGCGGCGCGGCTGAGCAACTCGGGGGTCAGCTCCCGGCCGGTGATGGCGGCCAGCGCCGCGGACCAGCCGGCCACGAAGTAGCCCCAGCCGTCCTCGCTGGCCACCCCCGCGTGCCGTGCCTGGTCCAGGAACGTGAGCGGCCCGCGGTAGTTGAAATCCCAGGCCACCGCGCCCGGCGGAAGCCGGCCCGGTCCGGCAGCGGCGAGCCGGGCGCGATCTTGCCGAGCCCGGTGGCGTTGATGACCACGGTGCGCGGCGGCGCCGATCCGACGTGGCGGGCGGCGGCGTCCTGGCCGGGAGCGAGCAGCAGGCCGACGGCGTCACGTGGCATCCCGCACCGGTCCTGGACGGCCCGGATGTTGCCGAGCGCCTCCTGGTCGCGGCCCATAATGGTCAGCTGTCCGCGGGCGGCCTGCACGGTGCGAAGGACGGGCCGCTCGGCCGCGAGCGTCCCGGCGATATCCAGCCGCATCGCGAGCATGAGCGCGATCGCCGAGCCACCGGCGCCGATGCAGAGCACCGGTCTGGGGCCCACCCCGCGCGGACCGCCGCCGCCGATGGGCTCACGCGGACCGCCGCCGTTCTGTACCCCCGGGCCGCCGATGCCGTCGAGGATGATGTCGAGGGACTGCGGATCCCGGGCGAACGCCCGCACACCATCGCGGGTGTTGATGGCGGCGATCTCCTGGGTCAGGGCCACCAGCGGCTCCGCATAGTCGAGCAGGTCCTGGCAGGCACGGAAGAGACGCAGCTTGTGGCTGGTCACCACGGCACCGAGCACGCGAGGGTTGGCGGTCATCGCGGTGACCAGTTCCCGGAACTCGGCCGGGCTGGCACCGTCGGGCAGGTCGACGCCGCGCATGACGGCACCCGGGCAGAACAGCCGCGACCAGCCGGGAAAGGTCTGGTGGGCAAGCGACCCGGCCGTGCTTATGCCGAGAAAGAGCACCAGCGACGGCCCACGGTAGGCCCGCACCTGGCCAGCGCTGAGGAGCCGTCCGGCGTCCGGATCCGCCGCCTCCGCGCCTGCCTCACTCATCCGGTGCCCGCGCCAGGCTCGCGACCGCCCACGCAGCGACCTGGCCCCCGGAGTTGGTGGCCAGGTGCAGCAGCACCGGCGCGGTCAAACTGCCCGAACGTGCCCGCAGCCAGGACAGCAACGCACCGCCCGCGGTTGTCGCCGCGACGCCCGCGGCCACCCGGGCCGTGGCCTGCCTGCGGTCGCCGGCGAGGCCGTTGACACGCAGCGCCTGGAGGGTGGGACGGATGTGCCACACGCCGAACACGGCACTGGTCGCCGCGATGGCAGCGGTCTCGGGCATGACCCGGCGCAGCGCCGCCTGAAGCACGCCGCGGAACGCGGTTTCTTCCCACAGCACGGTGCCGATGGGGATGCGCACCACCGCCTGATAGGCGACGGCGCGCCCGTCGAGGGTGGTGATCCGCTTGTCGTTCAGGACCGGGCGGGTGACCGGCACCGCGGCGACGGCGAGCCACCCGACGCCCACCAGGGCAGCGGCCCCGATGCCGAGCCGCCCCGGCGACCATTCCGCCCGCCCGAAGCCCATATCCGCGGCCGTCAGGCCGCTGGCGGCCGCGGCCGCCAGCGTGGCGCCGGTGGCACAGGCGTTGAGCGCCACGTACCGCTGGTGATGCCACGGGTGCCTGTTGATCACGTTGTTGTAGGCGCCGAGTACGGCACACGACGCGAGCGCGAACCCTATGTCCCGGGGCCGGGAACTGCGGGCAGGGGTTTTCGGCGTGCCGCGGCCCTTCATCTCGCGCCCGGCACCGGTCAGCCGCCCGGATGCACGAGGCCGCTCTCGTAGGCGAGGACAACGGCCTGAGTGCGGTCGCGCAGCCCGAGCTTCATCAGGATCCGGCTGACGTGGGTCTTCACGGTCTGTTCGGCGACGACCAGGTGGCCGGCTATTTCCCCGTTCGACATGCCGTGGGCCACGAGGGCGAGTACCTCGGACTCCCGTTCGGTAAGACCCTCGAGTTGCTTGCGGGTCGGGGTGCGCGGCCCGCCCATCCGGGCGAACTCGGCGATGAGCCGCCGCGTGACGCCTGGGGCGAGGAGGGCGTCACCGGCGGCCACCAGCCGCACCGCCTCGGCAAGCTCACGGGCGGAGGCGTCCTTGAGCAGGAAGCCGCTGGCGCCCGAGCGCAACGCCTCGTATACGTAGTCGTCGAGGTCGAAGGTGGTCAACACGAGGATCTTCGGTGGGCTGGGCATCGCCGTGATCTGCCGGGTGGCCTGCAGACCGTCGAGCACCGGCATGCGGACGTCCATGAGTATCACGTCAGGGTGCAGGCTGGCGGCCTGCGCGACCGCCTCCTGGCCGTTCACGGCCTCGCCGATGACCTCGACGTCGGGCTGGGCGTTCAGCAGGACCGAGAAGCCGGACCGCACCATCCCCTGGTCATCGGCTATCACGACGCGGATGGTCACGGCTCATCCTTTGGCTCGCTGTCGTCCAGCGGCAGGGCCGCTGTCACTAGGAACTCACCCTTCCCCGTCGGGCCGGCTTGCAGGTTCCCGCCAAGCATGGTGGCACGTTCGCGCATGCCGATGATGCCATGCCCGCTGCCGTGGGTGAATCCGGAACCGCCGGTCCCCTCGGCAGCGACGGCTTGGCCGTCCAGCGGCAAGCCGTTGTTACGTACCTCGATGACCAGGGCGGCGTCGCCGTAGTACAGCTTCACCTGAACCGCCGATCCGGGCGCGTGCCGCATGGCGTTGCTCAGCGACTCCTGCACGATCCGGTAGGCGGACAGGTTCACGCCCTCCGGAATGGGCCGGGGGGTGCCGGTGACGGCGCTGGTGATCGTCACCCCGCCGCTGTGCGCCGATTCGAGCAGGCCAGCCAGGTCGTCGAGGCCGGGCTGCGGCGCGGTTTCCGGCGTCTCGCTGCGCAGCACGCCCAGCACGCGGCGCAGTTCGCTGAGGCCGCTCAGCGCGCTGATACGGATCTCAGCAAAGCTCTCCGCCAGTTCCGGCGGCGGATCAGCGACCTTGTAGGGCGCGGCCTCTGCCTGGATCGCGATGACCGACATGTGGTGGGCGACGACGTCGTGCAGTTCCCGGGCGATGCGCTGGCGTTCCTGAAGCAGCGCCCGCTCCCCCTCATGCCGGCGCTCCTGGACTTCCAGCTGCTCGCGGCCGCCGCGCCGGGTGCGGACGATGAGGCCGGCGGCCACCGGGATCGCGGCGATGAACAGAACGGTCGCGAAGTTCTCCCCTTCGAGGAAGGCGGCGCCGACAACCGTGACAGCGCCCGCGCTGATCACCGCCCACGTCTTGCAGCGGACCGCGACCGCGTAAAGGCACAAGCCGTAGACGATGAGCGGCGCGATGTACCCGCTTCCGTTGATCGACAGCGATGCGAGGACCTTGCTGCCCCAGAGCGCGGCGAGCGCACACACCGCCCAGGACGTCAGCGGGTACCGAGTGCGGAGGACAAGCGGCCCGCAGAGCACGAGCGGGAGCAGCAGGGTCCGCACCGGGCCGGCCGTGCTGCCATGCGGGACGCCCGCGTGCCCGAGCACGTTGCTGGTGATGGCGAACAAGATGACGGCGGTTATCACGTCCGCGACGAAAACAAGGTCGACCCGCCCGCGCCGCAGCCGGGGCGAGCGCGGCGCTGGCGGTTCCGTGACACCCGCCGCGACCGTTGCCCTGATCTGACTCTTGAGGCCGACGACCATAGCACTCAGCGTAGGGCGGCTGCGCGGGGCATTGCGTGACCCGTGAGATGCATCTTTGCTGTCGTACTTGAGTAGGGGCCGGCCTAGGGGAACTCACCGGCCGGGCCCGGCCGGCTGACCCTCGTGGTACCCGCGGAGCAGGCCAGCAATGGGCTCCGCAGGGTGACGCAGGTTAACGGAGCGCGACCGTAACTTCCTGCCTAGTAACTGCACCTCGCTAGGCAGAAAGGACGCTCCCATGAGACTCCGCCGCATGGCCGCCATCGGGGCGGCCGCCAGCGCCGTTGTGCTCGCGACGACCGCCGCCGTGCTCCCGCGCAGTCCGGTTGACCGGCCACAGCCACTCCCCGCCCTCGCCACCAAGGCGCTGAACGCACGCTACGCGGCCGACTCGCGTCTGGTCACGCGGGCCGCGACTACCGCCAGCAGGGAGGGCAACACCGATCTCGCCCGCGCCCTTGACGGCATGCACCGCCAGCACTTCATCGACTTCAACCCCCGCGGGCAGGGCCTGGCGGTCGAGGTGATCGGCAACCTGGCCACGGCCAACCGGGTGGCCATCCTCGTGCCCGGCTCCGACACCTCGATGACGACATTCGACTCACGGGGCACGGCCTCGCCGCAGGGCGGCGCCCTCGCCCTGGCGGCGGAGGCGCACCGCCTGGACCCGGGCAACCACCTGGCGGTCATCGCCTGGCTCGGCTACAACACGCCGAGCACGATCAGCCCGGCCGTGCTGACGTCCGGCGACGCCGGGCAGGGCGCCAGCGCGCTGCGGCCGCTGGTGGACGACCTCGCCAAGCACGGCCACCAGGTCGCCCTGATCTGCCACAGCTACGGCTCGGTGGTGTGCGGCCTGGCCGCGTCGCACCTGCCGGTCACCGACATCGCTGTGGTCGGCAGCCCAGGGATGGACGCCTCCTCGGTCGGTGCGCTGCACACCACCGCCCGCGTGTGGGCGGGCCGGGGGGCCAGCGACTGGATCAGTCATGTGCCGCACATCCACTTCCTCGGGCTCGGCTTCGGCCAGGACCCGATGAGCCCGGCCTTCGGCGCCCAGATCTTCGCCACTGGCTCCGGCGGTCACAGCGGCTACTTCAAGCCGGGCGGCACCTCGCTGCGCAATCTGGCATACATCGCCCTTGGCGACGCCACGGCGGTGACCCGGTGACCCGCCCCGGCACTACCACCAAGGTCGGGCGGTTCGCCGCGCGGATCGACGCCGCCACCCCGGCGCACCGCGACCGCACCGTTGACGCGCTGCGCGCCCTGGCGATCGTCGGCGTCATCCTCGGGCATTGGCTGGTCACCGCGCTGGTGGTCACCCACGGCCACAGCGGTACCACGGTGGCCGACAAGAGCCCGCTGCACACCATGTCCTACCTCACCCCCGTGTCCTGGATCTTCCAGACGCTCGCGGTCTTCTTCCTGGTCGGCGGCTACGCGGCGGCCCGCAGCTACACCGGTGGCTACTGGGCCTGGCTGCGCAAGCGCCTGGCCCGGCTGTCTCGCCCGGTGGCGGTGCTCGCCGCCTTCTGGGCACTGCTGGCGACCGGGCTGTACCTGGCCGGCGTCTCCTGGCCGACGCTGCACACCGTGCTGACGCTGGTGCTCGACCCGTTGTGGTTCCTGGGCGTGTTCACCGTGCTGACCGCGCTGACCCCGCTGGCTGTGGCGCTGGTGCGCCGCATCGGCGCCTGGGCGGCGGCGATCCCCCTGTCCGTCGTCGCGGTCACCGACCTGGTCCGGTTCGGCCTCGGCGGGCCCTCGTGGGTCGGCTGGGTCAACGTCGTGGCCGGCTGGCTGGTCCCCTATCTGCTGGGCATCGCGTGGGCCCGGGGCTCGTTCAAGGGCGCCAAGGTCCCGGCCGTGATGCTCGCCGGCGGTGTCGCGGCCACGGTGGCGCTGGTCCTGTGGGCGGGGTACCCCGCCAGCATGGTCGGCGTGAACGGCGCCAAGATCTCGAACCTGAACCCGCCAACCCTTGCCGTGGTGACCTTCGGTATCGCCCAGGCCGGTCTCGCGCTGCTGCTGAGGCCACTGCTGGCCCGGTGGATGCGCCGCCCCCTGGCGTGGGCAGCGGTCGCGACCGCCAACCTGTCCGCGATGACGCTGTTCCTCTGGCACCAGACCGCGTTCCTGGCGGTCACCATGGGCGGCTTGCTCATCGGCCGGCTGCCCGGCCTGCACACCGCCCCGTCGAGCCCGTTGTGGGTCGCCGAACGGCTCGCCTGGCTCCCCGCCTTTGCGGCGATGCTGGCCGTCCTGTGGGCCGTGTTCCACCGCGCGGAGCGAGTCCCCCGCGCCAAGCGCCCCGCTCCGGTCGACGGCAAGCGCCGCCAACGGCCCGCCCAGTCCGTCGAGCACAGCCAGACGCACGCCGGTCCCAGGGTCGAGATGCGCGCGGCACCGTGATCGGATGGACTCCGGCCGTGATCGGATGGACTGCACGAGCCCTGCTACTGGAGGCCAGGCGATGACCGACGAGATGTCTGCAGACGAACCCGGTGTCGTGACCAAGCTCAGCCCACGGTCGGTCGGTGACACGGTCACGCGGCTGACCGGCATCCTCGCCGCGAAGGGCGTCAAGTTGTTCGACACGATCGATCAGCGCGCCGCAGCCCGCGAGGTGGGCCTTGACCTGCGGGAAACCGTGCTGGTGATTTTCGGCAACCCGGCCGCGGGCACGCCGGTCATGGTGGCCGCGCCACTGTCCGCGCTAGACCTGCCGCTCAAGGTGCTGATCTGGGACGACGAGGAGCAGACGAAGGTCACCTACTACGCGCCGGCCACGCTCGCCGCCCGGCACCATCTCAGCGCCGACCTGGCGGCCAAGCTGGCGGTCATCGGCCCGCTCACCGACGCGCTCGTCGCCCCGTAGCGCTCTGCAGCCACACTTTTTCTAGCAGAACGCTGCCGGCCGCCACTCCGCCATCGCATGCCTGCGCCATGGGCGGGGCCGGCCGCTGGCCCGGCACCGGATCCGCTGCGGCTGGTGTGGTGCGGGCTTACATCTCCAGGATGATGGTGACCGGGCCGTCGTTGACCAGGCTGACCTCCATGTGGGCGCCGAATATCCCGGTCTCCACGTGCGCGCCCAGCCCCCGCAAGGATGAGATCACCGCGTCCACGAGCGGTTCCGCGATCGGGCCGGGAGCGGCGGCCTGCCAGGTGGGGCGGCGGCCCTTGCGGGTGTCGGCGTAGAGCGTGAACTGGCTGATGACCAGCAGCGGCGCGGCCACGTCGGAGCAGGACTTCTCGCCGTCCAGGATGCGCAGCCCCCAGATCTTGGCGGCCAGCTTCGCGGCCACCGCCGGGGTGTCGTCATGGGTGACGCCAACCAGGACCAGCAACCCCGGCTCGCTGATCGCGCCCACGACCCGCTGATCGACGGCCACGCTAGCCTGGCTCACTCGCTGCACCACGGCTCGCACCACAGCACCCCCTCGGCTGCAGGATATGGCGCGCGAGAACTCGGCCGGGTGGCACCGCCCAATTCCCGGCGGCGGTCCAGCTCCGGGGCGAGCCCCGGTTACGGCTCGGCCGGGACGGGCAGCTGGAGGTAGCTGACGCCGCGCAGGTCGAGCCAGGCCCGGCCGGGACCGCGGGCGAGCCGGAGCATCACCGCGTCACAGGACGGGCAGCGCGCGACCAGGCCGGGAGCGTCCGCGTACACCATGGTCTGGGCGATGGTCATGGTGGCGCTACAAGAGGTGCACTGCCCCACCGCCATCGTCATGTCCATCGTGAACAGTTCCCCGAGGTCCCCGCCGAGCATGTTCCCGTCCATGTGACTCATGACTTGCCTCCGGTCGGCCCGAAGCGTTCGGTCTTGATGAAGCGGGCGTCGTGACCCGCGTTGACGAGCAGGTTCGCGACGGCCTCCACGAACGGCGTCGGCCCGCAGACGAACACCGCTGGATGACGGTCCGGCGGCCAGCCCGCCGATGCGAGCACCCCGGCGTTGATCCGGCCAGGCGGTACCGGCCACCCCGGCGGGGTGGTGCGGGTGTACACGTAGGTCACGTCCAGCCCATCGCCACGGTGCTGCCGTTCTGCCAATTCATCCTTGTAGAGCTCGGTGTCGGGGCTGCGGACCGAGTACACCAGCCGGAACGGCGCCTTACCCCCGGCGGCCGCGCGGGTGCGGATCATCGCCATGAGCGGCACGACGCCGCTGCCGCCGGCTACCAGCAGCACCGGCACTGCGTCATCCGGCTCCCAGACGAACCAGCCGCCGATCGGCCCGCGCAACTCCAGCGGGTAGCCGACCTCGAGGACGTCGTCCAGGTAGGAGGACACCTCACCGTCGGGCAGCCGCTGCACGGTCAGTTCAAGGAGGTCCGCGCCGGGTGCCGAGGCGATCGAGTACGACCGCTGGGCGGAGTACCCGTCCTCCGCGGTCAGCCGCACGTCCACGTGCTGGCCGGCGAGGTGACCGGACCAGTGCGGCACGTCGAGCACGATCGTGCGGGCGGTGGACGTCTCCTTCCGCACGGCCGTGACCGTGCCGACCTCCCAGGTCAGTCGCCCCAGTACCGCTGTTCCCGCCATGGATCCCCATAGTTGTGATATCCCAGCGATTCCCAGAATCCCGGCTCGTCCTTGGTCCGCAGATCGATGCCCGACACCCACTTGGCCGACTTCCAGAAGTACAGGTGCGGGACGAGCAGCCGGGCCGGGCCGCCATGCTCGGCGGCCAGCGGGCTGCCGTCGAACTCGTAGGCGATCCAGGCCTGTCCGTCCCGCAGGTCCGGCAGCGGCAGGTTGGTGGTGTAGCCACCGTAGGAACGCGCGAGCGCGAACCCGGCGCTGGTCTCCACCCTGGCCAGCAGCGTATCCAGCGATACGCCTTGCCAGCCGGTATGCAGCTTGGACCACTTGGTCACGCAGTGGATGTCGACCGTGATGTCCTCGCTGGGCAGCGCGCGGAACGCGGCCCAGTCCCACGAGTGCACCTGCCCGGTCTCGGTCGTGATGCGCAGCTGCCAGGAGTCTGTTTTCACCCGGGGCGTCGGTCCCGCCGACAGCACCGGGAAATCGGTGACCAGATACTGGCCCGGGGGAAGCTTCTCGCCGACCTGTCTGCGGCCATGAAAGCCAGGTGACACGATTCCCATAACCCCCAGCCTCCCACTTTTGGCGGTACCGATGAAGCCCCCGCCGTCCAGGTGACCCGGTCGCGGGTTCTGGCAGGGACCGCCAGGTCCGGAGCGGGACGCCCGCCGGACCCGGTGCGCAGCCTGACGAGTGGGCCGGAGCCTGGGCCGCTGGGCCGCTCGTCGTAGTTGACCTGCGCAATTAGTCGGTCATTGGGCCGGGGTGGTGACGTTCATGATCCTGTCGGTGCACCAGTCCATTCCCGTGGCCCCCAACTGGCCCACCGGCATCGCGCTCGGCGTGGGCGGTGCGGCGGGCGGATACGCCGGGGCGCGGATCCAGCCCAGGCTGCCCGAGCTGCTGATTCGCAGGCTGGTCGGCGTTCTTGTCATCGTCATCGGCGGCCACTACCTGTGGCTGAGCCTGGGCTGATATCCAGCATTCCCGGCTGCTGCCCGGCATCCCGAGCGCGGACTCAGGCCAGCCGGCGTCAAGATTACCGATGGGCACGGCCTGTTCCGGCGCGGTGGGCAGGTGATGGCCGGTCCGCGCAGGGGTATTCGGGGGTACCGGGAGTGGTGACGAGGTGATGCGGCGAAGCGGCCCCGGACCAGCTCCCGGTACCCCCGGGCATTTACCGGTGCGGGAAGACGTCCCGCAGGTTGGTGTGCTGGTGTATCCGCAGGTGGTAGCGGGCGATCATGCGATGCGCCCACCTGGCCAGCCCGGCCATCGGCCCGGCACCCGCGTCGCGGACACGGTAGTAGCCGGTTGGCACCCAGCTCGAGCCCGGGTACCAGCGGGTGAGCTGGACGTTCTCGCCGGGCTGCGGCGCATGGAGCACCACGTGCCTCCAGTAGTAGAGGGTGACGTGGCCGGAGCCGAAGAAGACCAGGTTCCCAGGATGCGGGTGGTGCCTCTGCGGCACGATCTGCGAGCTGCTGAGCATCTCTTCCGTGGTGCGCGGCAGCCTCATGCCCACCTTGGCATAGGCGGCGACCACCAGCCCGGAGCAGTCAAAGCCGTGACTGTGGCAGGGGCCGGAGCCACCCCACACGTACGGGCAGCCGACCTGGCGCAGAGCCCAGGACATTGCGTCTTGACGCCGGTTGGCACTGGCCGGGGCCGCTATCAATCCGATCACGGTGAATACCGCTACTAGCGGTAGCGCCAACCTAGCTAGGAGTTTTAGTTTCGGTGACGTCGATGTCGGCGTCTTGCGGGGGATCCAGTGGGTGAGCAGGGTAAATCTTCCGGTGAGATGGGGGCGCACGAAGCGTTCCTTGTCACAGGGAATAGGGCGACTCACCGGCCAACACAAGGCAAGGTCAGGGCCAGGTGTCGCAGAAACCGGCACGTCCCGAGCACCATAACCCGCGCGTAACCGAAATGCGATCATTTCCTGGAATTTGTGCGTGGCGAAGGCCGGTATATGGCGCGGGCATGTCCGGCGGCACCCTATATGCTGCATCGGGCAGGTAAGGCCCGTAATATGAAATTTATGTCGCACAGAGTAGCCGAATGCGTGCCGTTGGCAATCAGCGGTCAGCAAAAGTGCTGGTCACGACAATCACGACATAAGTTTGTTGTCATTGTCACAACCACGGCAAATGCGAATCGGGCGCAGCCACCCCAGTAGTCACATCTGTCCCAGAAGCCAACCCCGTTCCCCCGACTAAAGGGCGGATGATGGACTGTTCGGGCGCGGCCGTCCTTGTCAGCCCCTCCGGAAGGTGACCCCACCCATGCATTCACTGCGGTCTGTGACTCGGGCGCGATCCGTCGGTACTGCCGCTGTAACGATCCCCACGGCCATCAGCCTCGCCCTGCTGGCCCCCGCGACAGCCGGCGCCAGCGCCACGGCCTCCGCCGCCGCGGCCCACGCCGGGGTACACCTGATCCGGGTGAGCCACGACATCTACTCCGATGCGCAGGCCCAGCACAAAACCGAGGTCGAGCCCGGCGAGTTCGCGTTCGGCACAACGATCGTGTCGGCATTCCAGGTTGGCCGGGTGTTCGGCGGAGGCGCGTCCAACATCGGCTGGGCCACCTCCACCAACCGGGGCGCTACCTGGAAGCATGGCTACCTGCCCGGTATCACCGGCAACGGCGGTGGCCCGTTCGGGCAGGCCAGCGATGCCTCGGTGGCCTACGACGCCAAACGCAAGGTGTGGCTGATCTCCTCCCTCGGCATCAGCGGCGCGTCCGTACACGTGCTGGTGAACCGGTCCACCAATGGGGGCCTGACCTGGGGCAAACCGGTCACGGTCGCGTCCGGGTCCAACGACAAGGACTGGATCATCTGCGACGACAACAAGGCCAGCCCGCACTACGGGAACTGCTACGGCGAGTACGACATCCCCGGCGCGGGTGACTCGCTGCAGATGCGCACCTCCACCGATGGCGGCGCCCACTGGGGCCCGGCCCGCCAGCCCGCCGGTGGAAGCCAGGGGCTGGGCGGCCAGCCCGTCGTACTGCCCAACGGCGATGTGGTCGTTCCCTATCTGGGCTTCACCAACGGGAACCCCGCGATCCGCTCGTTCCGAAGCACCAGCGGCGGGGGTTCCTGGAGTGCCACCACGGCGGTCGCCAACGTCCAGCACCACACCGTGGCCGGGTCGCTGCGCGAGTCGCCGCTGCCGTCGGCCGCCGCCGACGCCGGTGGCACCGTCTATGTGGCGTGGGCCGACTGCCGGTTCCGGACCGGCTGCCGCAGCAACGACATCGTCATTGCCAAGTCCACCAGCGAAACCACCTGGGCGGCACCGGTCCGGGTGCCGGTCGACGCGACCTCGAGCACGGTCGACCACTTCGTCCCTGGCCTGGCCGTGGATTCCAGCACCTCGGGTAGCGGTGCCCGCCTCGGCCTGACCTATTACTACTACCCGACAGGCGTCCTGTACGGGATCGACCTGCCGGCTCGATGCCGGCTTCATCTCCTCGGTGAACGGCGGCGCCAGCTGGAGCGCGGCGACTCAGCTCGCCGGGCCGATGAAGCTGTCCTGGCTGCCGAACACCTCGGAAGGCATCATGTTCGGCGACTACATCGCCACCGCCGTGGTGGCCGGCGGTAAGGCGTACCCGGTCTTCCCGGTTTCCAGCGCGCCCACCGGCAGCACCTTCCACCAGGCCATGGACGCTCCCGTCGGCGGCCTCGCGCTGACCGGCGGCAGCCGCGTCGCTACGGCCCACCCGGTGACCGCCACCGCCCCGCCGCACCGGTCCACGACCACTACGGCACCGCCGACCGCCCGGTAGGCATCCCGGCCCGCCGCTGCAGCCGCTAGCTCTCCGGGACCAGGACGAAGTCGCTGGCCAGCGACCACCACCTCCCGGTGATGCCCGGCGGCTGCTGCGGATCGCCGTCCGGATGGGGGACGAGTTCCCGCAGCAGGGATGGCTTGACCGCGAACACCGCGTCGCCGTCGATGTGCTTGCTCGTGCGATCGAACACGTGCGTGGTCAGCGGCCGGTAGCCGGGGGCGCGCACGATCACATGGATGTGCGCCGGCCGCCAGGGATGCCGCCCGGTCGCGGACAGCATGTGGCCGACCGGGCCGTCATAGGGGATCGGGTAGGGGGTGGGCCGGACCGTCACGAACCCGTAGCTACCGTCGTGGCGCGCGGTGAACCGCCCGCGCAGGTGATCCTCTGGCGCCTCGGCGTCCTGGACGGCGTAGAGCTCGTTGTCGCCGTTCTGCCAGACGTCGAGTTCCGCGCCCGGCAGCGGCCGGCCATCCAGCGACCGGACGCTGCCGTGCACCCAGAGCGCCTCGCCGGCTGGTATCTCGTCGATCCGCTCGCCGTAGCCGCGCCGGGGGGCGCCGGGGACGTAGAACGGGCCCTGCACGGTCGACTCTGTCGCGCCGTCCGGAGTGCGGTTCGACAGGGCGTCCACCAGCATCGACACCCCGAGCGCGTCGGACCACAAGATCCACTCCTGGCGCTTGCCCGTAGTGATGTGACCGGTGGCGGTCAGCACGCCGATCGCCGCCCGCCACTCCTCCTCGGTCAGCCCGGTCTCCTTGACGAACGCATGGAGATGAGTGGTGAGCGACCGCATCACCGCGCGGAGCCGTTCGTCCGGGCACTGGTCAAAGCTGGCAAGCACCGCCGCCGTGATGTCATCGGGTGTGGTTCGCTCGGTCATGCCTGGCTCCTGGTGTTCACTGTCGCCGGGTTCCTAGTGTCGCGCGAGGATCGAGGTAGGCCGTGCGGGAGCTTCATCTGACGTATCTCAACCGGCTCGACGTCGACGCCGCGGCGCTGGCCGACGACGAGATCATCGCCGCGATCGAGGCGGCGCTGGCCATGCAGGGTCGCGGCGAGACGGTCATCGAGCCGCGGGTGCACCTGGAGCCGGATGCCGGTGCCGAGGGCCATTTCAACGTGCTGCGCGGTGCCATCGGCGGCGCGATCGGCCTGGCCGGCGTCAAGGTGGTCGGGGATTTCGTCGGCAACTACACCCAGGACCTGCCGTCCGAACTCGGGCTGCTGTGCCTGTTCGATCCCGGCACCGGGGCGCCTGTGGCGGTCATCGACGCCAGCGGCATCACCGACATGCGTACCGGGGCGGTCACCGCCGTCGGTGCCAAGTACCTGGCCCCGGGCAGACCGAAGATCCTCGGCCACATCGGGGCGCGCGGCACCGCCTACTGGAACGTGCGGCTGCTGGACCGGCTGTTCGGCTTCGCGGAGATCCGGGTGCACTCGCGCCGTGCCGCCAGCCGCGACGAGTTCGCCCGGCGGCTCACCCGTGAACTCGGCAAACAGGTGGTCGCCACCGCCGACTGGCGGTCCTGCGTCGAGGGCGCGGACATCGTGGTCGAGGCCTCCCGGCTCAGCGCACCAGAACCGTTGCTGCGCACCGACTGGATCAAATCAGGCGCGCTGGTGATCCCGTACGGGACCATGAGCGCCGTGGAACTGTCCCTTACCGACATCATGTCCAAGATCGTGGTCGATGACTGGGGCCAGTGCCGCAGCGGCAAGTTCGGCGCACTGCGCGCCCACGTCGAGACGGGCAAGCTGACCGAGGACACGCTGCACGCCGAACTTGGCCAGATCGTCGCGGGGCTCAGGCCCGGCCGGGAGCGCGAAGAGGAGACGATCCTGTTCTGGCACCGCGGTCTGTCGCTCTCTGACATCGCGCTCGGCCACGCGATCCTGGCCAAAGCCGCCTCGGCCGGGGCCGGGCAACGGCTCCGGTACGCGTGATCGGGCAGGCCGGGCCGGCCCGTTCTGGTCAATATCGTCAGGCAGGCGTTGCTGACCCCGTCAGCTCCCCTTTATTCATGGGGCATCATCTGTCTCGCCCAGCGCGCGCAGGTCGGTGGCCAGGTCGGCGGCGGAGGCCAGGGTGTCGGGGTGGTCTTGGCCCAGGACGCGGCGGCGGCGGTCGAGGGTGTCTTGGTCCAGGTCGCGGGCGGCTGCTACGTCGCCGAGCGCGCGCAGGTCGGTGGCCAGGTTAGCGGCGGAGGTCAGGGTGTCGGGGTGGTCTTGGCCCAGGACGCGGCGGCGGCGGTCGAGGGTGTCTCGGTTCAGGTCGCGGGCGGCTTGTACCTCGCCCAGCGCGCGCAGGTCGGTGGCCAGGTTAGCGGCGGAGGTCAGGGTGTCGGGGTGGTCCTGGCCCAGGATGCGGCGGCGGCGGTCGAGGGTGTCTCGGTTCAGGTCGCGGGCGGCTTGTACCTCGCCCAGCGCGCGCAGGTCGTGGGCCAGGAGGGTGGCGGAGCGCAAAGTGCTGCGGTGGTCTTGGCCCAGGACGCGGCGGTGCCGGTCGAGGGTGTTCTGGTTCAGGTCGCGGGCCGCCTCTACGTCGCCCAGCTTGCGCAGGGCATGGGCCAGGTTGTGGGCGGAGTAGAGGGTGTCGGGGTGGTCTTGGCCCAGGACGCGGCGGCGGCGGGCAAGGGTGTCCTGGTTCAGGTCGCGTGATTCGGTGTAGCGGCCCATTTCGTGCAGCGTCCAGGCGAGATAGTGCGCGGCCGCCAGTGTGTGCTCGTGGTCCTCGCCGAGCCGGTCGCGCCACTGCTGGTGAAGACGGCTGGCGAGGTCATGGGCGGTACGGACATCGCCCCGCTCGATCAGGTACCAGCAGGTGTGGCTGGCTAGCTCGCGCAGGGCGGGGCTGTCGGTGGCGGCCAGATCGGCGGCCAGCACGTGCGGCGTCAGCTGGGCCCACCGGGGCCAGGTGACCGGATTCGGCGCGTCGCCAGGGTCGCTGGCCGCCAGCAGCGCCTCAGCGTATTTGCGGGTGGCGGCGGCCTGGGCGGGGGTGAGCCGTTCGCGCAGGATGGCCTGGGTGAGCCGGTGCATCTGCAGCCCCCGGTGATCGATACGGGCCAGCGACTGCCTCGTCATCTGCGCGAGGGTCTGCCGCCAGGCCAGCGGGTCCGCGGCCCGGGCCGCCAGTTCACTGGGCAACACGCCGACGGCACCGGTGAACAGGCTCTGCGGGATCGGCTCGGGCGCCAGAAACGCACACACGCTGGCCAGCTCGGCCGCGGCCGGATCCTGGCGGGCGAGCCGGTCCGCAATCAGATCTGTGGCGGCCGCCAGTGACTGAGGGTAAGACCCGGGCGCCCCCTGGGCCAGCAGCTGCCCGGCCCGGGTACGCAGCAGTACCAGGAACTCATCGGCTGTCATGCCGGTATCCGCCATAAACCCCGCCGCCTGGGCGACGGCCAGTGGCAGGTCCCCGAGTTCGGCGGCGAGCCGGTCCGCGTCGGCTCCGGAGAGCACGGTGACCCGGGTCTGCAAGATCGCCACCGACTCGGCCCGGGCGAGCACGTCTACCTCGACCGGCGTGGCGACCTCGTCCCAGGCCCGCTGCCGGGAGGTGATCAGCACGTGCCCGCCGCCGCCAGGCAGCCAACGTGCTACGTCCGTGGGGTCCTCGGCATTGTCGAAGACCAGCAGCCACCGCCCGCGTTGCCGCAACTCGGCCAGCACCGCCGCCCACACCGCCTCGGTCCCCGCCCCGGGCTGCACGCATTCCAAGGCAAGGCCAAGGGTGGCGACCTGGTCCCCGATCAGCCCGCCCTGCTCGGCATCGATCCACCAGGCCAGGTCATAGGTACCGGCGAACCGGTGCGCGTACTCGGCTGCCAGTTGGGTCTTGCCCACCCCACCCATTCCGCGCAGCGCCTGCACCACCGCCTTGTCCCCGGCCAGCAGCTGCTCCCGCACCTCAGCCAGCAGATCGTCCCGACCGGTGAACCCCGGATTACGGGCGGGGATATTCCACACCCGCGGCCTCGCTCCCCGCACGGCCCCCAGCACCTCCGCAGCTGGGACCAGCCCGCGGGCCGCCGCCACGAACAGCGTGCGCACCGGCTCGGCCAGGCCCAGCGCGCCGCCCAGCAACACAGCGGTGTCCTTGCGGGCAGTGCGGTTGATGCCCCGCTCCAGGTCACTGACCGACCGCGGGCTCAGCCCCGCCGCCTCTGCCAGCTCTTCCTGCGTCAGCCCGGCCTCGGCCCGCAACTGCCGCAGCAACCCGGCAAACCCCAGCGCAGGCTGCTCCGCCATGGTCCCGATATCCCCTCCGCAGGCCCTCACCCCGCCCGCACCGTAACCGGGCCGGGCACGGAAGGACCTATACCCACAGTAACCAGGCCCGCCGGCCGCCCGGCTTCCGGCGGCGCCCCGAGCCGCACGCCGATCCTGTGGGTCTCCTGTGGGCGGGCATGTGTGGTGATCGCAAAGCATGCCCCACAACATGGTAAAGGACGGCGGGAACCCCGCCCGGTGACCGAGTCACCGCAGCGTCCCGACGGGCGCTCATCTGAACCAGCCAACCATGGGGGACAACATGACGGCATCAGCTGGCACTGCCACTGCTACGAATGAGGGGCCGGCTATCGCCGTACGTGGTGATACTGCCAGCGCGCAGGCGGCCATCGTCATCGTCGGCCGCGACCCTGGCGCCCGGGAGATCCTGTACCGGGAACTGTCCAAGCGGTATGGCGCGGACTACCGGATTGTCGTCTGCGGCCGGCCTGCGGAGCTGGCGCCGTGGATGCGGGACCTGCGAGCCGCTGGCCTGCCGGTGGCGCTGGTCATTGGCGGGGTGGGGGCGCAAGACCCCGATGGCGTCGAGGTGCTGTCCGCGGTCCGCGCCGTCGAGCCGACGGCGCTTCGGGTGGCCGCGGTTGACTGGGGGGACTGGCAATGCGTGCGCTCGGTCTTCGGCGCGGTCAGGCGGGGCACGGTCGACCACTGGGTAAATGTTCCGGTGCAGGCCCCGGCCGAAGAGTTCCACCGCTCCATCACCGAGTTCTTGCGGGAGTGGAGCGCCCAGCGTGGCGGCGGTTTCGAGCCGGTGCAGCTGATTGGCCAGCAATGGTCGGCGCGGTCGCAGGAGCTGCGTGACCTGTTCTCCCGCCACCGCGTCCCGGCCGGCTTTTACGACGCCACCTCCGGGCAGGCCCGGCAGATGCTGCGCGAGGTTGGCCTGGAGTCGGCGGAGCTGCCGGTGGTCCTGCTCCGGTTCGCCGCCAAGCAGGCAGCGCTGGCCAACCCGTCCAACCGCCAGATCGCCGACGCCTTCGGCGTCATGACACCGATCCCGCCCGGACAGGTCTTCGATGTGGCGGTGGCCGGCGCGGGCCCGGCCGGGCTCGCCGCCGCGGTCGGCGCGTCCTCCGAAGGCCTGTCGACCGTGGTGATCGAGCATGAGGCCATCGGCGGCCAGGCCGGGACCAGCTCGATGATCCGCAACTACCCCGGCTTCTCCCAGGGCATCAGCGGCGCCAAACTGACCCAGGAGAGCTGGCAGCAGGCCTGGGCCTTCGGCACCACGTTCCTGTACATGCGCCAGGTCGAGGGCTTGACGAGTAAGAACGGCCACTACCGGCTGCGGCTGTCCGACGGCGGCGTGCTGACCACGCGCACCGTGATCATCGCGACCGGCGCCGCCTACCGGCGGCTGGGCATCCCGGCCCTGGAGGACCTGCAGGGCCGGGGCGTCTTCTACGGCGCCGCGGTCAGCGAGGCACCGGCCATGGCCGGCCGGACGGTGTTCGTCGCCGGCGGCGGCAACTCCGCCGGGCAGGCCGCGCTGCACCTGGCCAAATGGGCGCACCAGGTGACAATCCTGGCCCGCACCGATTCGCTGGCCGACACCATGTCCGACTACCTCATCCGCCAGATCGGCGCCGCCCCCAACATCAACGTCCGCTACCGCGTCCAGGTCGCCGCAGGCACCGGCACCGGCACCGGCCACCTGCACTCGCTGGTCCTGGCCGACACCACCTCCGGCGCCCAGCGGACCGTCGCCGCTGACGCCTTGTTCGCCCTCATCGGCGCACAGCCACGCACACAATGGCTCAGCGGCGCCGTCGCACGCGACCAGCAGGGATTCATCCTCACCGGAGGAGACCTGCCAGCCGCCGACGGCCACCGCTGGCGCCCCGCCCGCCCGCCAATGCCACTCGAAACCAGCCTGCCCGGAGTGTTCGCCGCCGGTGACGCGCGCCACGGATCGGTCAAACGGGTCGCCTCCGCCGTCGGCGAAGGCGCCGCCACCATCCCCCTGGTACACCGCTACCTGCACACCACCACCGCCGCCACGCCACCCACGCCGAGCCGGCAACCCCCGCACCGGCCAGCACACCCACGACCAGAACACCGCCAGCGACCCGGTGAACATGCCCACGCCCACCGAGCACAACGTGATCGCCATCCGACAAGTGAGGAGACCGGAAATGCAGCAGATCATGACAAGCGTCCCCGTGAAGAAACCGTCGTCTCAGGCGCGAGCGGCCTCGGCGACCGTCGCAGACGTCATGCAGCTACCGCCGACAACGGTCACCCGGCATGACCACGCGGCTGCGGCCGCCTACCTGATGAAACACGCGGCCACGACAGCTCTCCTCGTCGTGGATGCGCAGACCGGTCAGCCGGCCGGCATCATTACCGAGACAGACATTGCCCACGCCATCGCGGACGGGAAAGACGTCAACGACGTCCGGGTCGATGCCGTCATGAGCACCCGCCCCGCCGTCAGCACCACGACAAGCATCCGTGACGCAGCCACGATCATGACGGCCAGGCAGTTCCGTCACCTACCGGTCGCTGGCGGCGCCGGCCTCCTCGGAATAGCTGACATCGTCGACCTGTGCCGGGCATTGATCAACGCCGCAGAAGGATGACCGCGGGCGGGGTATGCAGGGCCATTGCGGAGCCTGTGGAGATCACCCGTTGTGGGTGGTCCGGGTCGGGATGGCTGGTCATAGCGTCCTAGCTACTGACGGTCAGGCAGGGCACGGGAGGTTTCACGATGGCAATCGACACGTTCATCGCCTATGTCGGTGTGTACAACAACGCCAGCGACGCTGACGACGATTACCAGCTGGTCAAGGACCTGCACACCAAGGCGGGGCTGATCGACTCCTACGACGCCGCCGTGATCGAGCGCCGGGCCGACGGAAAGGTCAAGATCACCAAGAAGCACGAGACGCCGACCCGGGTCGGCGGCGTGCTGGGTGGCGGGGTGGGCCTGGCCACCGGCCTGGTCGTGGTCTTGTTCCCGTTCGCGGCCATCGGTGGGGGCCTGCTGCTGGCCACGACCGCTGGCGGCGCGGTCCTCGGCGCGGTTGCCGGTCACGCGGCCGCCGGGATGAGCCGGCACGACCTCAAGGAACTCGGCGAGCACCTCGACGCCGGACAGGCCGGCCTGGTAGTCGTCGGCGTGTCCGACATGGGGGCGAAGATCGAGAAGGCCATGAAGAAGGCAGAGAAGGTGGAGGCCAAGGAGCTGAAGGTCGACACCGCCGAGATGGAAGCCGACGCCAAGTCCGCAGAGGGCTGACCCCGAGCCGCGCGCGAGGCCGGCACTCGAGCTGACGCAGCGAGCCGCACCCGCCGGTTGACCCATCGTGAGGCCGATGCCATACTCGGTATGCAATACCGAGTATGGAGGTACGGGTGTCGGTTCGTCACAGTCTGCTGGCCCTGCTGTCCGCTGGGCCGATGCACGGCTATGGGCTGAAGACCGAGTTCGAGGCCGCGACCGGGGACGTCTGGCCGCTCAACGTTGGCCAGGTGTACACCACCTTGGGGCGGCTGGAACGCGACCGGATGGTGACTGCCGAGACCGAGGCCGACGGCCAGAAGCTGTACGAGATCACCGAGGCCGGGCGCGATGAGCTGAGCCGCTGGTTCGATACGCCGGTGCCACGCGAGGTGATTCCCCGCCAGGAACTGGCGATCAAGCTGGTCTTCGCGATGCGTTCGGGCGTGGCCGATGTCACCGCGGTCGTCCAGCGACAGCGGGTGGCGACCGTGCGGGCGCTGCAAGACGTCACCCGGCTCAAGGCCGACGCCGAAGCCGGCGGCGACGTGGCCTGGCTGCTGATGCTCGACGCGCTGGTCTTCCAGGCCGAGGCCGAGGTGCGCTGGCTCGACATGTGCGAGGCGCGGCTCGCACGAGGGAACATCGCCGCTGGCCTGGCCCAGCGGCAGACGGAGATTCCGGCCGAACAAGCGGCGAAACGGAGCACCTGATGACGGTCCTCGACATAGACCAGGCGGGACGGGTCTACGGATCCGGGCACTTGCGGGTGGTCGCGCTGGACAGCGTGTCATTGCGGGTCGGCACCGGCGAATTCGTGGCCATCATGGGGCCCAGCGGCTCGGGCAAGTCGACCTTGCTCCGGCTGGCGGGCGGGCTGGACCGGCCGACCTCCGGCCGGGTCCTGCTGGCCGGCACCGACCTGGCCAGCCTCGGCGAGGCCGACCTCGCCAAGGCGCGGCGGCGGGACGTGGGCTTCGTCTTCCAGGAAGCCAACCTGCTGGCGTCGCTGACCGCCGCCGAGAACGTGGCGCTCGCGCTGGAACTGGACGGCATCAAGCCCAGGGCGGCAATGGCGGGCGCGCGCGGCCTGCTGGACTCGCTGGGCCTGGCCGCCGTCGCGGGCCGGTTCCCCGGCCAGCTGTCCGGAGGCGAACAGCAGCGGGTGGCGATCGCCCGGGCGGTTGCCGGCGGCAGGTCGCTGCTGCTGGCCGACGAGCCGACCGGCGCCCTCGACGCGCTCACCGGCGAATCGGTGATGGCCCTCCTGCGGCACCGGTGCGCGACCGGCTGCGCGGTCGTGCTGGTCACGCACAACGTCAGGCACGCCGCCTGGGCCGACCGGGTGGTGTTTCCTGAACGACGGGCGGCTGGCCGGTGAGGCAGGCCCGGCGGCCGGGCCCGGAATGCCTGCTGGGAACGGGGCAGACGCGATGACCGGCACCGCGGACGGCCAGACCATCATCGAGCTGGCCGGGGTGGAGAAGACCTACGGGGTAGCGGGCCGGCGAGGTAGCCGGAGCGTCGGGTTCCGGGCACTGAGCGGCGTGGACCTGGCCATTGCCAAGGGCGAGATGGTCGCGATCACCGGCCCGTCGGGCAGCGGCAAAACGACCATCATCAACCTGATCGCGGGCATCGACCGGCCCACCGCCGGCTCGGTGACCGTCAACGGCCGCCGCCTGGACCAGATGACCGAGGAGCAGCTCGCCGTCTGGCGCGGCCACACCATCGGCATCGTCTTCCAGTTCTTCCAGCTCATGCCCACGCTCACCGCGGTGGAGAACGCCACGCTCCCGCTGGACCTCGCCCACATCGGCGCGGCCCGCGAACGCAGGGGCGTCGCGAGCCGGAACCTCGCCACGGTGGGCCTGGCCGATCGCGGTGACCGGCTGCCGCTGGAGCTGTCCGGCGGGGAGCAGCAGCGCGTCGCTATTGCCAGGGCCATGGCCTGCGGGCCGCCAATCCTGCTCGGCGACGAGCTCACCGGCAACCTCGACACCAAGCTGTCCCAGGACATGTTCGACCTGCTCAAGGGCCTGAACGGCACCGGAACCACGGTCGTGTACGTCACCCACGACCAGGCCCTGGCCGCGCTGGCATCCCGGATCGTGTCGGTCCGGGACGGCCTGATCGTTGCCGACACCGGACGGCCAGCGGGGAGGCACTGAGTTGAGCACGCTGAACCGCAAGGCCTGGGGTGACCTGACCCGGCACCGCACCCGCACGCTGCTGGCCGTGTTCACGCTCTGCATCGCCACCGCGAGCCTGGGTTTCCTCGCCGTGCCGAGCCTGCTGAATGCGGCCATGGCCCGCCAGGTCCAGCACAGCCACCTGGCCGACGTCGGGGTGCCCACCCGCATCCTCGACCTGACCCCGGCACAGCTCACCGCGCTCGGCCACCTGCCCGGGATCACCGCGGTCAGCCCCGTCCTGGCCTATGTCACCAAGGCAACGTCGACGGCCGGCACCGAGAACGTCGAGATCATCGGAACCCGCCTGGCCACCGCCCCGGTCGATACCGTCCCGCTGCTCACCGGCCGGATGCCCGGGCCGGGCGAAGCGCTGGCCGACGGGGCCAACGCCAGGGCCACCGACTACGCCATCCCCAACGGCGGCACGCTGAAGGTCCGGGCCGCCAGCGGCGCGCTGGTACCGCTGCGGATCAGCGGCACCGGGATGAACCTGGCCGCGACCCCCGGCGCGAACGGCTCCACCACGCCCGTCTTCTACACCACCCAGGCCACCGTGGATTCGCTACGCGGCGTCCACGGGTTCAACGGTCTGGGGTTCCGGCTCCGCGACGACACCAAGGCCGCGCAGTCCCGGGCGATCGCCGAGGTACGGGCCTACCTGACCGCGCACACCGGATCCGACCCGATCAGCGGGTACCCCGCCTCCAGGGCCGCCGACCAGTGGCCCGGGCAGGCCTCGTTCGGCCGCGTCATGGCGCTGCTGTACATCATCACGATCCTCGCGTTCCTGTCCGCGCTGTTCCTCATCTCCGCCACGATGAACGCCCTCGTCGCCGAGCAGGCCCAGGAGATCGCCATCCTCAAGACGCTCGGCGGCCGGCGGCGGCAGATCCGCGGCATCGTCCTGCGCACCGCGGCGATGCTCGGCGCGGCGGGCGCGATCCTGGGCACGATCATCGGCATCGGCGTCGCCTACCTGGTAGCGCACTACTTCGCCGAGACGATCCTCAACGTGTCCGTCGGCTTCGGGATTGCCGCCGAGATCGTCGTGGTAAGCCTCCTGCTCGGCCCGGTGCTCGCCGTTGCCGCGTCGCTGCCCGCCCTGCGGCGCGCGCTGCGCAGTCCCGTTGCCGACACCCTGGCCGGCGCGGACACCGCAGGAGGATACGGTGCCAGCAGGCTGGACCGGCTGATCGCCCGCAGCGGCCTGCTGTCGGAGGCCGCGATTCCCGGCAGCCTACGGATAGGGGTCCGCAACGCGCTCCGGCAGAAACGCCGCAGCGCGGCCGCGATCGCCCAGGTCGCCGTGGCAGCCGGGCTGGCCATCACATTCCTCACCCTCGGGCAGTCGATCTCGACCCTGATCAGCCACACCGTCGACCAGCTCCGCTTCAGCTTCGCGGTGGGGATGAGCAGCGGCTCGCGGCCGTTCGGCAGCCAGGCAGTCGCGATCGCCGCTGGGACACCGGGGGTCACCACGGCCCAGCCGGTCGAGACCAGCTCCGTGCAGTACAACGGGCAGAGCTACGTTGCGTGGGGCCTGAGTGCGCATCCGCTGTACGCTTACCGGCTGAGCGCGGGCCACTGGTTCGCCGCCGCGCAGACCGCGGCGGGCGCCCGCACCCCTATCACGCCGGTGGTGGTCGGCCCCGCCGTCGCGCGGAGCGCCCACGCGAGCGTCGGCCAGATCCTCACCCTCGACACTCCCGCGGGCTACATCCACGTCCGCGTCATCGGCCTGGACTCCGGCGCCGCCAACAACGGCGACACCGTCTACTTCCCGCGCGCCGCGCTGGAACGCCTGGACGGCGGGCCGGGCACCGCGGACTCGATCTGGGTCACCACGGCCAGTTCCAGCCACGCCGCCATCAAACGGGCGGCAGCCGCCGCCGCGAGCCGGCTGACCGCCGCGGGGTACCGGGTCAGCACCGCGGAGCTCTACGTCGTGGTGGCCCAGGACACTGCCAGCGAGCACACAGTCCTCACCATCGTCCAGCTCCTGGGGCTTCTGGTGGTCGCCATCATGCTGATGGGCCTGGTCAGCGCCCTCAGCATGGGCGTCATCGAGCGGACCAGGGAGATCGGAATCCTGCGCTGCGTCGGCGCCCGGGCCCGCAACATCCGGCGGGTCTTCAGCGCCGAGGCGGTGGTCCTGGCCGGCGTCGGCTGGGTTGTGGCCGTCCCGCTCGGCTGGCTGATGTTCCAAGGACTGCGGGCGCTCATCCTGCACAACGCCGACCTGAGCCTGCCGGACGAGTTCCCGCCGGTCATCCCGCTGGCCACGCTCGCTGGCGTTCTGGTGCTCACGCTCATCGTCATCCGCGGGCCGCTGCGCCGCGCTACCCGGATCCAGCCGGGCACGGCACTGCGCTACCAGTGATGTCATGCGCGAGCCCGGCACGGACACGAGCGGTCCGACGGCGCGCCGCGGAGGGCCGGCCGCGTCAGTGGCCCGATTCCTCAGACCCGGTCGGCCGCCAGCCGGGCGCTGAAGCCGAGGAGTACCGCACCCGTGGTGGCGTCGAGACCACGGCGGACCCCGCGCCGCCGCAGCAGCCCGCGGAGGCGGTGCAAGCAGGCGGTCAGCGCGAGCAGCCAGGCCAGGGACAGCGCGGCGTGGCTCCAGGCGAGAGCGAGCAGCCAGCCGGTGTTCGCGCCTGGGACAAGGAACTGCGGCAGCACCGCAAGATAGAACACCAGCACCTTCGGGTTGGTGATGTTGGACAGGAATCCCTGGCGCCAGCCGGCCATCGGGCGGGCCGCGGTAGCCGGCGGACCGCCCTCGGCCGGCCCATACCTGCCGCGGATGGCCGAGCGAATCGCCTGTGCGCCAAGGAAGGCGAGGTAGGCCACCCCTGTCCATTTGATCGCCTCGAACACCGGCTGGGCCCGCACGATCACGGTGCTGAGCCCGCACGCGGCGGCGGTGCCCTGCACGACGTTGGAGGTAGCGACCCCGGCCGACGTCCAGCTTCCCCGCCGGCGGCCCCCGGCCAG
Source organism: uncultured Actinomycetes bacterium (assembly GCA_963813395.1). Lineage (GTDB taxonomy): Bacteria > Actinomycetota > Actinomycetes > Streptosporangiales > Streptosporangiaceae > DASXKD01. The sequence continues at coordinate 90,330 of CAWEYV010000019.1, read as the reverse complement.
GGAGTTCTTTGTCACCACCGCGAAATCAGGTCCTGGGACCAGGACCAGCAGCATCGCGAATACCAGGAACTCTCCGTACTTCGACCAGCTCACGTCTGCCTCGGCTCGTTCACGCCATCAGGCTAGGCGGCCGGCGGACCGGATACCGGGTCCCTGGCCACTACGCCGGCCGATCAGGCAGATCTAGCTGGCCATCTCCGCAAAGCCCTGGGCGGTCGCACAGGGAGCGCACAACGGCACGTCCATGTCTCCGTCGGAGTCCGTGGTGACCCGGCGCGTGATCACCGCTTGGCCGTCACACACGCCGACGTCGTCGGGGTGTTTCGTAGCGCAGGGGCATTCGCAGCTCCCGAGGTTGCGCGGCACGAGGCCCCAGTTCTCCAGCGTCGTGCGGATGGCCGGGTCGAGCTTGCCGACCGCGTCGAGGAACGCTGCCGCCGTCCGCTCTGCCCACTTGGTTACCGCGGCTGAGGCGGTATCCCAGGCAGCGATGAACTGCTGTACCGGGTCGTTCCGGTCGTTGTCCACGCCGCTCACCTCCCGGAGGGGATCTGCGATCCCTCAGAACCACGCGGCGGGAGCTATCGGCCAAGGGACCGCGGCTGGCTCGATAGCCTGTCAGCTCAATCTTGCCTCTCACCACGAACTACGGTCCAGCGGCAGCCACCGTGGCGGGCACAGGCACGTCCCCGCTATGCAGCAGCAGAACGCCTACCAGGGCGGCGGAGGTGTCTCGTAAGGTGGCCCTGGGATGACAGCCAAGCCAGCGTGGTTCACCGGATGGACGAGCCCGCATGCGCGGCACGCTGCTGCGATGGTCATCCGGGGCGCAAACCCGGCGGCGCGAGTTTACGAGAGCATCGGGTCTGACTTCTTCCTGGCGGTGGCGCCCGGCTGGCTGAACCTCGGACTGTGGAACGGGCCCGGCTCGGAGGACGAGGCCGAGGCGGCCTGCCGCCGGCTGGTGGCCACGGTCGCGTCCAGGCTGCCCGCCGGTGGGGTGGTAGCCGATGTGGGCAATGGGCTTGGCACCCAGGATCCGGTCATCGCCGAGACGATCCGCCCCCGGCGGCTGGTCGCGGTGAACATCACCGAGTGGCAACTGGCGGCCGGCCGGGACCGGCTGCAGGAGGCGGCAGCCACTCCCGTGGTGGGCGATGCCGCGCGGCTACCGATCGCCGCCGGGACGGTCGATGGGATCATCAGTGTGGAGGCGGCGTTTCATTTCCGGTCCCGGCGGGCGTTTTTCGACGAGTGCTACCGCGTGCTGCGGCCCGGCGGGGTGCTGAGCACCTCCGACATCTCCGTCCAGCGATGGCCGGCCGGCCCGCTGAGCTGCTCGCTGGCCTGACTCAGCTGCGGGTGTTCGGGCTGCGGCCCAGCATGGCGATGACCGCCGGGCAGATCGCGGCCGCAGCCCGCGCGGCGGGCCTGGCCGAGGTGACGGTCACCTCGTGCGGCGAGCGCGTCATCGCTCCCGCGCTCCGGCTCACCGCAGCGCGGCTGGCCACCCCGATGACCGCGCCGGCTGGCCAGCAGGCCGCAGCCCGCGTGCTGCTGTGGCAGGTCGGCCTGCTCTGGCGCCGCCGGATCATCGACTACGTGCTGCTCCGCGCGGTCCGGCCGTAACGCCGGTGTCCCGGCAGCGGTTCAGGCGCTGGGTGAGGCGGACGCAGACCCGCATTGCGGGCCCGCCGCCGTCAGCAGGCTGCCGCCCGCCGCGCTGACCCCGGCCAGCGCGGTCGCCGCGCCCGTCACGGTGCTTGTGCTGGGATGGTCCTTCAGGTCCGAGAGCGCGGTCTTGAACTTGTCGAGCGCCGACTTCAGCGCGCTGGTCTGGGCCTGCCATTCGCCCTTCGCCGTCGCCGTGAGGGCGGCCAGCTTCGCCTCGACGTCGGCCAGGTCGGACTTGATCTCGTCTACCGTGCCCTTCCCGATCTTGACGTGAGTCAGCGTGTTCAGCGAAGTGCGCAGGGCGGCGACATCCTGGCACACGGGCGAAGCCGGGCTTGCCGCCGGCGACGTGGCAGAAGCCGGGCTTGCCGCCGGCGAGGTGGCAGCGGGAGGGCTATGGCTGAGAGACGCGCCGCTGCCAGACGGCGAGGTGGTGCTGGAACCGCAGGCAGCCGACAGCAGCCCGGCTGCGGCGGTGACCACGGCGATCCTCCACCAGTGCGGGCTCTTTGCCATTTCCTGCCTCCCTCGCCCGATCGGCTGGCCACGCCTATGTCATGATCTGGCCGCCCGGCCGGCAGCACATCACCCTGCGCGGGGGGACGTACGGTCCCGGGGATTGCTGGGCCCGGCATGCCGTGGTGATCTGGTCTACCGAGGACGAGGAGGGCCTATGCCCGGACAGTCGGCGTATCGCGTGGTCATTGTCGGCGCTGGTTTCGGCGGGATCGGCATGGCCCTGGCGCTCAAGCAGGCGGGCATCGAGGACTTTCCTCGTGGTCGACAGGGCCGGCGACCTCGGCGGGACCTGGCGGGACAACACCTACCCCGGCCTCGCCTGCGACGTGCCGTCGAACCTGTACTCGTTCTCGTTCCGGCCGGGCCGGTGGAGCCGCCGCTTTCCGCCGCGGCAAGAGATCCTGGCCTACCTGCACGCGCTGGTCAGCGAGAGTGGGCTCGGACCGCATCTGCGCTTCGGTTCGGGCGTCGCCGCCGCCGAGTTCGACGAACGCGACGCCGTGTGGAACCTCACGTTCGAGGACGGTGGCACGCTCCAGGCCACCGCCGTGGTCTCCGCGGTCGGGCAGCTCAACCGGCCCGCTCTGCCCGACATCGCGGGCCGGGACGACTTCGCCGGCCCGTCGTGGCACTCCGCCCGCTGGAACCACGACGTCGACCTCGACCGGCCTGCGGGTGGCCGTGGTCGGCACCGGGGCAAGCGCCATCCAGTTCGTGCCCGAGGTCGCCAAGACCGCCGCCCACCTCGACGTCTACCAGCGCAGCGCCCCGTACATACTGCCCAAGTTCGACCACCCCTATGGCCCGACCCAGCAGGCCCTCTTCGACCGGTTCCCGGTCGCGCGCAAGGCCGACCGGCTGCGCATCTTCCTGTACGGTGAGCTGCTCACCAGCGGTTTCGTCGTGTCGCAGAAGCTGCTGGCCGCGCCGATGGCGATGTGGCGGCCGCCAACTCCGGGTGATCACCGACCCGTGGCTGCGGGCGAAGTGCATCCCGGACTACGTGATGGGCTGCAAGCGGGTACTGTTCTCCAACGACTGGTATCCGACGCTGAACCGGCCGAACGTCGAGCTTGTCACCCAGCCGATCGAGCGCATCACGCCCGGCGGCGTGGTCACGGCCGACGGCACCACCCGCCCGGCGGACGTGATCATCTACGGCACCGGGTTCAAAACGCTGGACTTTCTGGCGCCGATGTCGGTGACCGGCCTGGGCGGGTGCCAGTTGCGGGAGATGTGGCGGGGCGGGGCGGAGGCGTATCTCGGGATCACGGTCTCGGGGTTCCCGAACTTCTTCATGCTCTACGGGCCCAATACCAACCTCGGCGGCAATTCGATCATCTACATGCTCGAAGGCCAGATCAACTACGTCCGCGGGGCGTTGCAGGCTCTGGACGAGCAGCGTCTCGACTGGCTCGACGTCCGTCCCGGCGTGCAGGAGGCGTACAACACCTGGGTGGCTGCGGCCAGCCGCACTTCGGTGTGGGAGAGCGGATGCCACAACTGGTACACGGCGGCATCGGGACGCAACACCAACAACTGGCCCGTCCAGACCTTCCTCTACCGGTACCGCGTCCGCCGGTTCGACCCCGCCAGCTACCGGCTAGCCCCGAAGCGCCCGGCGGCCGGCATCACGGCGCAGACAGGAACACCGCAATGAAAGTGCAGATCGACACCGAGCGCTGCCAAGGTCACGGCCGCTGCTACGACCTCGCTCCTGGCCTGTTCGGAGAGGACGATGAAGGCTACGGAACGATACTCGGCGACGGGGTTGTGCCCCCAGGCGAGGAGAGCAACGCACGCCTGGCGGTCCTCAACTGTCCCGAGCACGCGATCGAGCTCCTCGAGGAGGGCTGACATGGCCGTCGATGACCGCTTCAGCGAGGACTTCCGGGAGACGCGCGACGAGGAGTACGTCGGCACCCGCAGCGAGGTCATCACCGGCCCGGTCGCCGACTGGGCGACCGACTTCTCCCATCTCGAGCAGGAATGGTCCGCCGATCCGTACCCAATCCAGGACGACCTGCGGCAGCGCTGCCCGATCGCGCACACCAACCGGTTCGGTGGCGGCTGGCTGCCCACTCGCTACGAGGATGTCGCGGCGATCGCCTACGACACCGAACGCTTTTCCTCACGGTCGATCATCATGAGTAACTTCCGGCCGCCCCGCGATCTGGCGCCGGTCGGCACCGCGCCGCCGATCTCCTCCGACCCGCCGTTTCACCACGACGCGCGCAAGCTGCTGCTGCCGGCATTCACCAAGGCCATCGTCACCAGGCAGGAACCGGCCACGAGGGCGTTCTGCGACTCGCTCATCGACGGGTTCGAGGGGCGCGACGTCGTCGACGCCGCCGCCGACTACGCGCAGCACATCCCGATACGCGTCATCGCCGACATGCTCGGCTTCCCGCCCGAAGACGGCCCGCGGTTCCGCGAGTTCGTCGAGGACTTGCTCGAAGGCATCAACCTGCCGCCGGACGAGCGCATCGCGCGGGTGTCGCGCCTGTTCGACTACCTGATGGTGCAGGTCCACGACCACCTGGATCAGCCGCGCGACGACCTCACGAACTACCTGATCAACGCGGAGCTCTACGGCCAGAAGCTCGCCCCGGACGTCGTGATCGGCGCGATGGCGCTGCTGCTCATCGCAGGCATCGACACGACCTGGAGCGCGATCGGCGCCTCGTTGTGGCATCTGGCGAAGACCCCGGGCGACCGCGAGCGGCTGATCGCCGAGCCGGAATTGCTGCCGACCGCGATAGAGGAGTTCCTTCGCGCGTACGCGCCGGTCACCATGGCGCGGCTGGTGAAGGAGGACATGCACTGGCACGGCGTCGACATGAAGGCCGAGGACTGGATCCTGCTGTCGTTCCCCGCGGCCAACCGTGACCCGGCGCAGTTCGACCGGGCCGGCGAGGTCGTCATCGACCGCGCGGTCAACCGGCACGCCGCGTTCGGCCTCGGCGTCCACCGCTGCGTAGGCTCACACCTGGCGCGGATGGAGCTTCGGGTCGCCCTCGAAGCCTGGCTCGGCCGGATTCCCCGCTTCACCCTTGATGACCCCTCGGCGGTCACCTGGTCCGCGGGCCAGATCCGCGGGCCGCGCACGCTCCCGCTGCGTATCCGCTGACCCGGCCACTCCGCTCAAGCACGACCTAACGGCCGGCACCGTCCAAGCACGTGAGTTCGGGCGCGATGCCACCGTTGGCGAGGCCGTGTTCGCTCCCTCGTCGCCGGACGCCGCGGAAGACGACGGCTACGTCATGGCGTTCGTGCACAATCCCGGCCGGGGCGCCGCGGACCTGGTGATCCTCGCCGCGCAGGACTTCACTGGCGAGCCGGTGGCCACCGTCCACCTGCCCGTCAGGATCCCGCTCGGCTTCCACGGGAGCTGGCTGCCCGACCGCTAGCAAGCGCCCCTAACGGGACCCGGCGCCGCGCCCCGTGGCGGGAAGCCCTATGGCGTACACCAGGCTGCGCCCGCTGACGTTGTCGTCGGAGGCCATGAACACCTTGCCTTCGGCCACGGCCAGCGGCGCGCCGAGGTAGTTCTGGTCGCTGCTGAGCCGGACGAACTTGATCGGCATACAGGTGGCCGCGCCGCAGCCAGCGGCGCTGAAGGCGTAAAGGCCCGCGTCCGGCGGAACGCTGGTCGCGGGTCCCTTGCCGACGAACACGACCCCGTTGATCACCGATGGCGGTGAGGCGAACCCGGACTCGAAGTTGATCCCGGTCCACCGCGGCTCGCACTGCGGCTTTCCGCACCCAGCGGCGGGGTAGGCGGCCACGACGCCGAGGCTGTTCGGATCGGGCGAGGCCTGGGTCGTGGCGAACACCGTGCTGCCGGAGACCGCGGGCGCGCCCTCGGCGCCCCCGTCTCCGGTGTCGTAGGTCCGCAGCGGCTTGCAGGTCTTCGACCCGCACCCGGCGGCGGGGAAGGCACGGAGATGGAAGTTGGTGTTGACCCCGTTGCCGAACAGCGTTCCCGAGGTGGTGTAGACGGTAGTGCTGGTCACCGCGGGCGCGGCGGTGGACCCGGCGGGCCCGCCGATACCGGCCGTCCAGGACGGCGTGCAGCTCGCCGTGTCCGCAACCGGCCGCGGGGAAGACCAGCAGGCGGCCGTTGACCAGGTTCGGCGTGCTGTTGAAGGTGGTCACGTAGACGAAGCCGTTGCCGACCGCCGGTGCGCCGATCAGCTCGGTCTTCAGGCCGTGCCCGGTCCACAGCGGCTGGCACACCGGTTTACCGCAGCCAGCGGCGGTGAACGCGTACAGGTGACCGCTGAAGTCCCCGACGTAGGCGACGCCACCCGCGACCGAGACCGACGAGTCGACGACCGCGTCGCGCAGGTGCGCCTTCCAGCGTGGCGCACACACGGCGGCGCCGCAGCCCGCGGCCGGGAACGCGTACAGGAAGTGATCGGCCGAGGCGATGAACACCAGGCCCCCGGAGACCGCCGGGGTGCTGGTGAAGTCGCCGGTGGCCATCCCGCGCCACAGCGGCTGGCACGACGGCTGGCCACACCCGCCGGCCGGGTAGGCGTTCAGGTTGCCGTCGAAGCCGGCCTGGTACAGCACCCCGTTGGTGACCGCGGGGCCGCCTTCGCTGCCTGTGTTGCTGCCGAAGTCGGCGGTGAACACGGTGCGCAGCCGCTTGACGTTACTCCTGGTGAATGTCTTCTCGGCGGGGTTGGTGTTGAGGTGACGGGGAGAATGGCCGAACTGCGGCCACTCGCTCGGAGCGCTGGCCGCCGGCCGGATGCCTGCCGCCCGCTGGGTGCTGGCCGCCGCGCCTGCGGGCGCCACCACGGCCGCCGGGCCCAACGGCGCGGCGAGTGCGGCGATCCCGGCCAGGGCGATCAATCTCGATGTCAGCCGCATGTTTCCTCCCCTGCGAGGACCCGCCTAAGGCACGGCCAGGCGGGACCACGGGTTCAACGCTTGGCAAAGCCACGGTCACAGCCTCTCAAATGCATGCCAGAACGGCATACCCGCCGCGGCCTGGTTGCCGGCACCCCGGCGCGGCTCGGGTGGCCGCGCTACCTGGCCGGATGGGCCATGGTGTCGATCACCGCGGTGCTGGCCAGGATCAGGACGTCGTTCTCGCCGGGGGCCACCTCGACCCCGTAGGTGTCCCTGACCCGGAACCACCGCTTGGACACCTCGGCGACCCTCGCCCCGTCGCGCTCGATGGTGTACTCGTGGTCGACAAAGTTGCCCTGGGCGTGCAGGTCCGGGCCGCCTTCGACGTCGATCACCCACCGTTCGCGCAGCGGCGTGATCATGGCTTTGTGGACCATGGCAAGGCGGTTGCCGTCGGGGCCCTCGATCTCCATGCTGTCCCTGACGTGCAGCATCCGTTCCTGAATCTTGACCAGCTCGCGCCCGTCCATGTCCTTGAACAGGATGGTCTTGCGGACCCGCAGCGCCTTGCCGTCCAGCTTGAACACGTGCTCGCCACGGTCGTTGTCGATCGTGTAGTCGTCTCCGACGGAGATCATCCGCTGCCGCATCTGGTAGCGCGTGGCGGCCTGGTCAAAGCGCCGCTCCTCACGCCTTCTCCTGCCGAACATGCCTTGGCCCCGTCCGCTTCCCGTACCTCACGCCGATGGTGGGCGAATGCCGCCAGCATCCACCCGGGCGGGCCCGGCCCGCATCACCCTGGCCGGGGGATAGCCGCGCGGGCCGGCCGACGGCACCAACTGTGACCACGCCGTGACGCCGGAACGGACGGGCGGCACCGGGCCCCGTGCCGGTGTCGGTGGGCTGGTCTAGCGTGGAGTACACAGCAGTTAGGGGAGTCATGACCACGTTCGAGAACCGGCCGAACACCGCACTGCTCGTCGTCGACGTGCAGAACGGCGTCGTCGGCGGGGCGCACCAGCGCGACGCGGTGGTCGCGAATATCGGCAGCCTGGTCGGCAAGGCGCGGCAGGAACGGATCCCGGTTGTCTGGGTCCAGCACTCCGACGAGGGTCTGCCGAGGGGAAGCGACGAGTGGCGGATCGTCCCCGAACTGACCCCGGACGACGCCGAGCCGCTGGTCGAGAAGAGCTACGGCGACTCCTTCGAGGACACGACGCTGGAGGCCGTGCTGTCGGGCCTGGGAGTCGGGCGGCTGCTGGTCACCGGCGCGGAGACCGATGCATGCATCCGCTCGACGCTCCACGGCGCGCTCGTCCGGGGGTACGACGCAACCCTGGTCAGCGATGCCCACACGACCGGGGACCAGACGCAGTGGGGCGCGCCGCCGCCGGACCAGGTCATCGCGCACACCAACCTGTACTGGACCTTCCAGACGGCACCTGGGCGGACAGCCGGGACGGTCGAGACCAAGGATGTCGACTTCGGCGGCTAGCTGAGCTGCCGAGAACCCCGCGATGGGCACTGTCGAATGCCTTATGTAGTTCTGCGACCATCTCGCCGGGCCGGTGACAGGGTCGCGATGTGCTCGCCGCACCGGGCCGTGTCGTAACCGGGCAGGCTTGCCAGCTGATCGTGCAGCCACCGCGAGGAGAGGACCTTCAGCAGGCCCTGCACCTCGGGGCAGTCGATCTGGCGAGCGGGGATGACCAGGTCGAAACGCTCGGCAGCTATCGGGATGAAGGCCAGGCCATAGGCAGCGGCCGCGGGCTCGCTGGCGACTCCCGCGTCGGCCAGGCCTGCGGCGATGGCCGAGGCCACCTGCAGGTGCCCGGTCGCCTGTGTGTCATACCCGGGCAACTGGCCGGCCTCGACTCCTAGCCCAGCCAGTTCACGGTCGAGAACGCTGCGGGCTTCGGCACCCGGCTCCCGATTCACCAGCCGCAGCCCCCGCCGGGCCACGTCACCGACGCCGCCGATGCTGCTGGCCAGGTCTGGCCGCAGGACCAGCCCTTCGCGCCAGGAGCAGAACCCGATCACCTCACCACCCTGGGGCAGCAGTTCAGCCGCCGGGCCGGTGTTGAAATCATCATCGAGCCCACGCAGGTGCGTCCCGGCCACATGCACGCGCCCATCTGCGGCAAGCCCCAGCGCTGCCCCGCTCGGGCACGGCCACCAGTTGAAGGCGACAGGTGGATCGAGCAGGCCAAGCGGGTGTCGCAGGAGCGGCAGCGCCGGGTCGCAGCCCGCTGCGACCAGGGTCGGCCGCAGTGGCTCGATAGGCGCAACCTGTCTTTCCTCGTCCGTTATCCCATCCCGGCCAGTCAGCCCGCTTGCCGGCAAGAATCCGGCGTGGCTCACCGTGTCGCCACGCAGCGGCAGCGCGACGAAGTCATCACCCATAGGCGCGAGCGCGACCCTGGCCCCCTGGCTGCCCAGTGGCGCTACCGGCCTAACCACGACTGATGGAGCGGGAGTAACCGGTTCGAAAAGCTGCTCTACTTCCACGCCCAGTGCCCGGGCCAGCGCCAGTGCGTTCCGCAGCGATGGATCGGACAGGCCTGACTCAATCGCGGACAGAGTCTGCCGCGCCATCCCGGCCATCCCAGCCAACTGCTGCTGGGTCAGCCCGCGTGCCTGCCGGGCAAGCCGCAGCCTCATGCGCTACCAGTCACCGGCACAACACCAAGCGCTATCCGCCGCGGCAATTTTATAGGGCTTCATTTATGACTCCTGCATTACTCCCTTTTCGGACGCTAACCGATCTCTTGATAATTACACGGGCAGCACGGCGCCGTCCAATAGCAGTTGCTCTCCGCAATTAGCCTGGTCATTGACCTCTGACCTGGCCCGGAGCTGGTTAGCGTGGATGAGTGCTTGGGCAGGGCTGGACAGAGATTGTCGCCCTAATCGCTGCTTACGTCATCGCGGTCTTCACCACGCCGGCGGGCATCTCTGGCGCTGTCTTGCTGCTGCCCTTCCAGGTCAGCGTCCTAGGCACGCCGAGCCCCACCGTGACGCCGACCAACCTGCTCTATAACGTCGTCGCGACTCCTGGCGCGCTGTACCGGTACTGGCGGCAGAAACAGACCGGCGGGCGCTTGGCCCTGGTGCTCATCACCGGGACCTTGCCGGGCGTTGTCGCCGGATCGGTCATCCGCGTCGAACTGCTGCCTGGACCGCGTGTTTTCGACCTGGTGATCGCCGCTGTCATGATTCCGCTGGGCGGATGGCTGGCACTCACCCGGCCACCGGGGCCGGACAACCCGGCTCGCCTAGCCCGGACGATCCCGGCGCCGATACTGATCATCCTGGCCGCCGCGGTGGGTTGTGTCGGCGGGATCTACGGAATCGGCGGCGGCGTGATCTTGGCGCCGATACTGATCGGCTCCGGCCGGCCCGCATCCGAGGTCGCCCCCGCCGCCCTGGCCTCCACGTTCGTCACCTCGGTCGCAGGCGTCCTCACCTTCACGATCTTGTCAGTTCACGAACCCGGCAGCGTGGCTCCCGACTGGCCCACCGGCATCGCCCTGGGCATCGGCGGCCTGGCTGGCGCCTACACCGGTGCCCGCATCCAGTCCCGGCTACCTGATGCTGTGATCCGCCGCCTGGTGGGCGTCCTGGTCATGGCCATCGGAATCTTCTACCTGCGGTCAGGCATAGGGTGAGCCTGTTCTGCCGCTAGGACCTGGGCAGCTCCCCGGGGGTCCCGGTTCCCCGGGTGGCACGTAGCTCAGCGGGCTCTTCCTGCCGTCCTCGTTCGAGCTCAGGTGGGCGATGGAAGACGCCCACGCAAAGACCTGAGGAGGTCCCAATGCCAGTTATCGTCGTGACCCGGCTCCGGCTGAAGGATCCAGCACTCCTCAATGAATTCTTTGTCGACGCCGTCGCCGCGATAGAGCAGGCGCAGAAGTCGACAGGCAACCTCGGCGCCGACGCACTCGCCGACGCGAACAACGCCTGGTGGAGTGTTAGCGCCTGGCAAGGACGCGACCCGATGCGGGCCTTCGTGGGCAGCGAGCCGCACCAGAGCATCCAGTCCCGCCTGGACCATTACTGCGACGAGGCGACCTTTGTCGACTGGGACCAGGACAGCCCGGACCTGCCGGACTGGCAGACGAGCTGGCGCCACCTCACCGCCGACGGCCAGGTCGCGGAGCTCACCGACCCGTCACCGGCAAACCAGACCCGGGCGTTCCCCCCGCCGGTCCAGACCTCCTGACGAAGGCGCCGCGCGGGCCGCCCGGACACCTAGGATGCGCTAGTAAGCACTCTGGATTCACCCTCGCCGGGTGACGACACCCTCCGGGGCCCTCAACCACGATTGGCTAGGCGCCGAGCGGGATCATGGAGCGGCGTGACGGTCCGGGCAGAGGAGGCCACTATGACGCCGATAACGACCAACCGTGCAGCGGCCCTTTCCGGGGAGGATTGATAGCCGTGTCCGAGGATCCGCTCCCGCCCATCACCCCCGACGGGCCGACGGGCCCGGCTACCGACCCCGGCCAGAACGGCGCCGCGCTTCCTGACGGGGCACGCCTGGCCCAATCGTTCGTCGGCCGCGTCTCTGAGCAGGCGCGGCAGACCGCCAGCGCCGCCAAGGCAAGGCGGGTGGTGAACGGCGCCGACGAACCGGGGGTGCTTGACCTGACACCGCTCCGCGAGCTGCTCGGTGAGCTGGCGGAGGAGCTTGGGAAGCTGAGGCTGCGGACCCGGGTGGGCCGCGCGCTCCGGCAGGCAGCCGACGTTATCGACCCGCCCGCCTAACCGCTGAGATCGCTCTGCTGGGATGTTCGCGTGGCGATCGTCTGCGTGGCGAGGATCTGTGCGAGCTGATCGCGGGAGTTGATGCCGAGCTTCTGGTAGACGTGGCGAAGGTGGTATTCGACGGTTTTCGGGCTGAGAAACAGCGCGGCCGCGGTCTCCCGCGTCGTCCTTCCGGTTATGAGCAGGAGCGCGATCTGCAGTTCTTGCGGGGTCAGTTCGTCAACCGTGCTTGGGTCCCGGCGGCGGCGTGTCTCGCCCGTCGCCGCGAGTTCGGTGCGGGCACGCTCGGCCCAGGGGCGGGCGCCGAGTCGCTCGAAGGTATCGGCGGCCGCACGGAGCTGCTCACGGGCGAGAACCCTGTCCCGGGCTCGCCGCAACCGCTCGCCGTACGCCAGCCGGGTACGCGCCGCTTCGAACGCATCAGGGGTCTGTTCGTGGAGGCGTATTGCTTGCTCGAAATGTGCGGAGAAGCCGTTGTCCGCGGCGAGCAGGCCCTGGCACCGCAGCGCGCGGGCGAGCGGCCACGGCTGTCCCTTGGCGCTGGCGGAGGTCATGAACTCGGCCGTGACCTGCTGCGCTTCGCCGGTGCGCCCGAGCCGGGAGTAGGCGTCGGCCAGCTCGGCCGCTGGCGACAGATCGGCGTCGGTGATCGCACGGTCGCGCAGTAGCTGCTGCTGGCGCTCGAAGTGCCCGGCGGCGGCGGCCGCGTCGCCGAGGCCGAGCCGGAGTTCGCCCAGCGCCGCCGTTGCCCAGATCTCGTAGAGCCCGGTCCCGAGGTCACGGGAGAGGCTGACCGCTTCGGCGGCATGGGCCTGGCATTCCTGCTCCCGCCCGCGGCGCGCCTGCAGCCAGGCGAGCCCGGCCAGGCCAAACGCCAGCTCGGTCCGCTGGCCGCTTTCGCGGGCCAGGTCGATCGCCTCTTGATAGATGGCGCCGGCGGCCGCCCAGCGGTCGGTGCCGGCATCGTCGCGGGCGATCAGGTTGAGCACGAACGGCAGGGCACCGTCCGCGGCACGTGCCCGGGCGGCCTGCAGCGCCTGGTCGACCAGCGGGCGTCCGGCGCCGGCCTCCCGCAGGAACAGCGGCCCGAGCGCCAGCCACGGGATCAGCCGGAAATCCTCGCGCAGATCGGCCGAGTGCTCGGCGAGCGTGACCGCCTCGTGGACCGCTTCCGCGCCTGCGGCCGCGTCGCCGCCGAGAATGCGGGCCATCCCCGCCGCCATCGCGGCCAGGAAACGGGCGCGCGGCGAAGGATCGGCCGACAGCGCAGCTTGTGCCCGCTCGGCGACCGCGAGCATCTCCACCGGTTCGCCAGCGGGCAAGCAGGCGAAGGCGGCGTCGGCGAGCATCGCGACGGCCCGCTCGGGATCGGCTCTCCCGGCAGCCGCCGTCAGGATCGCGTGGCCGCGCATCACCGGACCGCAGCGGGTCGCGATGTAGCCGGTGAGCTCATCGATCTCGACCAGCGTCACGGGGTCGCTGGCCGACGCGCGGGCCTCACCGAGCAGGGCGGCGGCACGGTCGGTAAAGCCGGCGAGCCACCCCGCTTCGGCCGACTCCAGGAACAGCCGCGCGCGCCGCTCGCCGCTGGCGGTCAGCCGCCCGGCCCGCTCGAACGCCGCGGCCGCTATCGCGTACGCGCTGCGGTCCCGGCTGCGGGCGCCTGCCTGCTCGAGCGCTGCCGAGGCCTTGTCGTCCGTGCCAGTCGCCGCCGCGGCAAGATGCCAGGCGCGACGGTCAACGTCCCGGTCGGGCAGCGCCGCGGCGAGCGCGCGGTGAGCGTCGCGGCGCTGACCGGCGGGTGCGTCCGCGTAGATCGCCGAGCGGGCCAGCGGATGACGGAACTCCACCACACCCGCGTGCAAGGTGACCAGCCCCGCGCTCTCCGCGGCGGACAGCGCCGACAGGTCGATGCCGAGCCGGGCCGCGGCCCGCTCGATCACCGGCAGATCCCCCGTGTCGCTGGTCGCGGACAGCACCAGGGCCTGCCGGGCCGCCTGGTCCAGCTGGCCGACCCGGTGCAGAAACGCACGCGAGATCCTGGCGGAGACAAGGACCGGCGCACCCTCGGGAGCGAGCGCCAGGTCCTGCGTATCCGATGCGAGCTCGAGCAGGGCCAGGGGGTTGCCGGCCGTTGCGCCGTGCAGCCGCCGGGCCGCCTCCGGTGCCAGCCCGCCCACGAGCATGGCCGCCTCGTCGCTGGTCAGGCCGCTGATTCGCAATGTTGGCAGATCGGCGCCGTCGAGCAGCGACGGCTCATCCTCGCGCACGGTGACGAGGACGGCGATCGGGTCGGCGACCAGCCGGCGGAAGGCGAAAAGCAGTGCCTGCGCACTCGACCCATCAAGCCACTGAGCATCGTCGACCAGCACCGCCACCGGCGCCTGCTCGGCGTAGGCGGCGAGCAGGCTCAGCGTCGCGGCGCCGACCGCAAAACGGTCATGCCCCGCTCCTGGCCGCAACGCCAGCGCACCTTCCAGCGCGACCGCCTGGGGTTCCGGGATCCGTTCCAGCATCATCAGGGCGGGGCGGATCAGCTCGAGCAGCGACCCGAACGGGATCTGCGCCTCCGACTCGATGCCGCGCGCCCGCAGTAGCTGCATCCCGGCGGCGTGCTCGGCGGCGTAGCCGAGCAGCGCCGTCTTGCCGATGCCTGGCTCCCCGGCCAGCGCGAGCGTCGCGCTGGTGCCGGTCCGCGCCAGGGCGAGGGCCTGCTCGATCTGTTGCCGCTCTTGATCGCGGCCAAGCAGCATGGCGCGATTCTAGGCACCTGGTGCGACGCGGGCCAGATGCGCCCAGGACTAGGTGGCCCCCCGGAAGCGAGACCGGCCGCTCCGAACTTACGGTCGCTCAAGATCGGTTCCAGGGAGGGACATCATGACTACTGTCGAGCAAGCCTCCGACATCGACCCCGACAAGCTCATGCAGTTCGTATTCCGCGCGGTTGACGAAGTCGGCGCCACCCTGAACACGGCGCTGGTGGTGATGGGCGACAAACTCGGCCTCTACCGGGCGCTCGCCGGTGCGGGCCCGCTGTCGCCCGTCGAGCTGGCCGAGCGTACCGGGACCGCGGCGCGCTACGTCCGCGAGTGGCTGAACGCCCAGGCAGCGGGCGGTTTCGTCGAATACGACCCGGACAGCGGCCGCTACACCCTGCCGCCGGAGCAGGCCGCGGCGCTCACCGATCCGGACAGCCCGGCATACCTGCCCGGGTTCTTCCAGACCGCCTTCGGCGCGGTACTCGACTCACCGAAGATCGTTGAAGCGGCCCAAAGCGGCGCCGGATTCGGCTGGCACGAGCACGTGCAGGATGTCTTCGAAGGCTGTGAGCGCTTCTTCCGGACCGGCTACAACGCGAACCTGATCTCCGGGTGGCTGCCCGCACTCGACGGAGTCGTGGCCAAGCTGGAGCGGGGGGCGGCCGTCGCCGATGTCGGCTGCGGCCACGGCGCGTCGACGATCCTGATGGCCCAGGCGTTCCCGAACTCGACCTTCACCGGCTCGGACTACCACGCCGGCTCGATCGAGACGGCGCGTCGCCGCGCGGAGGAGGCGGGCGTTGCCGGGCGGGTCCGCTTTGAAACCGACCCGGCGGCGGCCTACAACGGCACCGGCTACGACCTTGTCACGATGTTCGACTGCCTGCACGACATGGGCGATCCGGTGGGGGCCGCCCGTCACGTCCGCAGCACGATCAAGCCCGATGGCAGCTGGATGATCGTGGAGCCGCAGGCCGGCGACCGGATCGAGGACAACCTCAACCCGGTGGGGCGCGCCTATTACGCGTTCTCCACGCTGCTGTGCACGCCAGCATCGCTGTCCCAGGAGGTCGGGCTCGCGCTCGGGGCACAGGCCGGTGAGGCGAGGATCGGAGACGTCGTCAAGGCGGCCGGCTTCACCCGATTCCGCCGGGCCGCCGAGACACCGTTCAACCTGGTATACGAAGCGCGCCCGTGACCACGACGGGGGGACCGGTAGCGGCGCCCGCGGGCCAGGCTGGCCCGCCGGGCGCCGCCCGGCGGGCGGGGCTGCGTCAGTAGTCGACTGGTGAGCCGGCGTTGGGTGTGGCTTCGGCCGTGGGGGCGGGGCCCAGATGCCCGCGGAACAGCAGCGAAGAGATCTCGCTCAGCGCTGTGCTGCCCTGGTGGAAGTCGCCCGCGCCATCCAGGTTGTCCATGATCGCCAGGGTGTATCTCTCGTGTGGGCCAGCGAAGCCGACGGTGTTCGTGATCCAGACGCTTCCCTCGTTCTCCCAGCCGTCCTTGTCGCCGGGATCGTCGTCGCGGCCCGCTCCCCAGACCCCCCACTGCTCGATCGGGCCGACCCGTCTCATCCGGTACACGATGTAGTTCCGGTCGTGGGCCGGGAGGTCGGTCGAGCACATAGTCCATCAGGTTGTCCAGGTCGCGCGGGGAGCAGTACATGAAGCCCCAGTACGGCGGGCTGCCGGAGAAGTACGCGCTGCGCATGCCGTAACCACGGATGCGCTGCACGAAGCTGCCATCCTCGTAGGCGAACCACAACTGGTCGCCGGCCGCATCGTCGCTGTTGTAGAGGATCTGGTTGATCAGGCTCCAGTCGCCGGGGCCGAGGGAGAGACGGCCGGTGACCTGGCGCCGCATCAGATCGGTGATGATCGCGAGCTTGATCGTGGACGCGGCGGGGAAATCGGTGTCGGCGTCCTTGCTGCCCCAGCGTGCCCCGGTGTCGCGATCGGTCAGTTCGACGCCGATCTGTCCCGGCTGGTGGGCGATGTAGCGCTTCACCTCGCTGATCCGGTGCTGCATGAAGCAGGAGAAAGTGTCGGTCGCGACCACGCACGAGCCCGCCCGGTCCGGCGGGAGTTGCGGGCGCGCCGGGAGCGGCTGGTACCCGGCGGGCTGTCGGCGAGGCCGACGTGGCCGATCGGTGGTCTTGCTGGCGTGGGCGGGCGTGCACGCCACCACGGCCAGCAGGACCGCGGCGGCTACCCCGGCAAGACCGCTCGCCGGCCCACCTGGCCTGGGCGTGAGTCTGCCGCATTTTGGTACTCCACCCGCTCTCTTGCGTGACTACCTGACCTGGCCGCAAGAAAGGACGGCTGCACGATGGTGGGCATAGGCCCACCTCGGTAGGCATGGACCCACGTCGCAGCCGTCGCTCAGAACGCATCAACGATAGCGAGGCGTAGCGTCCAGGCCACAATGGCCACCGGTGGCCTCCGTGGCTACGCCCATCGTGATCGCGTCCAGGCGTTTCTTCAGGAACTGTGCCGATACGACCGGCCGGTAGTCGTTCGGCTTGCCGATCGGCGGCTGCAGCGACTCGATCACGGCGTCGTGGTTGGCCTCGTAGAAGTAGACGAGCGAGACGAGATCCTCATCCGGTGCCTCGGCCTGCGGCGGAAGCACCCGGTGCCGGTTTGACTTCCATCGGCCGCCGCTCCAGCGGGCCAGCAGGTCACCGGAGTTGATCGTGAAGGCACCCGGTTCGTACGGTGCGTCCTGCCAGCCGTCCTGTTCGGTCCATACCTGCAGGCCGCCGCGGCCCGGCTCACGGTCGAGGATCGTGACGGTGCCGAAGTCGGTGTGCGGGCCGATCCGGAACTGGCCGGGCTCGGGTTCACCGGCCAGCCGCTATCGGTGGGTACCAGTTGATGTTCATCGTGTGCGTGGCGTGCCCGGTGTACCGGGTGAAGAAGTCGCGTTCAAGCCTAGCGCCACCGCGCACAGGACGCAGCAGTTCGTCGGCGAGCCCGCGCATCCGGGCCAGGTAGGCGACGACCGCCGGTTCCAGGGCCGGCGCCTCGGCCGGGTAGACGTTGGGCTGGAACCAGTACCCGTCAACCTCCGCGTCCCCGGTCGGCTGGTCGGCGCCGACCGCGAAGGACTCCTTCAGGTCCGGCGGGGTCTCCGTCCCTTCCGCATAGGCGTTCGCCTCAACCCCGGGCGGCAGCCAGCCCCGGCCGCCGACGGTGACGGCGTAGCGCTGCTTGGTCTCGCGCGGCAGCGCGAAGAACCCACGGGCCTCGCGCACGGACCCGTGCGCTTAGCTCGCCCGGCACGCCATGGCCGGTGATCAGGAAGAAACCCACGCTCTGCAGCGCCGCGTCGACCTCGGCGGCGACCCTCGCGCGGGCCGCCTCGTCACCGCTGAACCAGGGCGTGAGGTCGATCACGGAAAGTGACGGCTGCGTCATTGTGCTTTCCCTTCTTGCGCCGTACCGCGGTGGCAGGTCTCCATCCTCCCTGCACCGGCCCAGGACACGGCCTCCACACCCGCCGCCTTCGCTAGAGCCGTACCCGCTGATGAAGGAGGAGACGTGTCAACCGGCCCATTGACCAAGAGCCGAGCCCGGCAGGAGGCCACCGGCGATGGCTACTTCGCTTCGCTGGCACCGGCCAGGTACGTGCTGCTCACCACGTTTACCCGGGATGGCAAACCGGTGGCCACCTCGGTGCGCGTAGTCGTCGACGGCGACCTGGCCTACTTCCGGGCCGGGCACCCGACGGGCCAGTCCAGGCGTCTCCGGCACGGCGGCTGGGTACAGGTGGCGCCGTGCAGCGCCCTTGGCCTCATCCGCTACGGTCTGCCGCTCGACGCGACCGCGCGGCTGCTGGCCGGCGAGGAGGTCAGCACGGCTGCTGTCGAGCTGGCCGGCAAGTACCCCGTCCGGCGCCTGCGACGGCTATTTCACCGGGTGCCGCGGCGGGAGACCCGGTACTACGAACTGCGGGCATACGGAGCCAAGAAGAGAGCCGCGGCGTAGCCCCGCGGCAGGGTAGCCCAGCTCCGGCCTCCGCGAGGCGCCGGACGGGCGGCCTGCTGGACATGGCTGCCCGCCGTGCGCCCCGCGGAACGCGTCGCGCAATCGAACCAGTCGCTGTGTCTCCCATGGTCTGCGCTGGCGCTGCTCCGGGCAGCGGCCGGATGACCGCCGGTGCGGCGCGGCGCGTGGCTTGCCTGGCCAACCTGTGATGGACTCAACTGGACCGACCGCGGGATTAACCGTTTGTCAATGGATTCACAAGGCCCGGAGGGGAAGCTCGGCACCGAGCCATGCTGCGCATACTTACCGTGCCTGGGGCAGCAGGGTGACGGGATAGATCTGCTGGAAGAAGACCCCATGCCTGACATGACAACCACCGTCAGCGGCCAGACGCCCGGGGACACCATCCGCACCCAGCCCGTGGACTGCGCCTACCTGCACAACGCCTTCGGCCCAGGATGCCCGTACTGCCGCCCGACCGCAGGTGCCGAACGGTTGCGAGGACCAGCCGGACAGCGGCACGCCCTACTGGGCGACCGATGATCTAGAACACGTGAAATCGCGCCTCGTCCTGGGCCTGATTTCAGAGCCGTCGCCTGATCGCGGCACGACCGGGGGTCGAGTCCCGGCGACGGCTAGGCTGTTCCGGCGGTGGTCGCGGGCTATGCCTGCGCCATCCAGCGGGCCCCGCCCCGCCAGGCCGGATGCTCGCTTCCAGGATCGCGCTGGCGCCAGCCGGGTGGACCGTGACGTTCTCACAGCGCTGCTGAAGCCGGCGCAGCGATTCGCTGTCACCGAGCGGGAAGGCAGCCTTCAACCGCGCGCTGTCCTGTACCTGCGGCAGGTCCAGCACGGCATCGACAAGGCTCACCCGGATGCCCGGTGGAATGTGCCCCGACACGGTACGCAGCGACGCCCATGCGGTCCGGTCGACGCCGTACGAGGTCGTCACGTCGGCTACCGCGACCGTGCGCTCGCCGTCGTTGATCTCGAGATGCCAGTGCAGATCCTGCTGCCCCTGAGCTGAAACCATCTTTGAACATCCTCTGCGGGAGGAGGCGCCTCGACGGCAGCGAGCCAACCCCGACGACCACGGTGGGCGGCAACCGTCGTCCGCACCAGTCTGCCTCACGCCCCGACGTCGGTCTACCCGGGGCAGGCCGGTCCAGCGGAGGTTCATCCGTCTTCCACCGGACATCCACCGCGGCCGCCCACGCCCATACACCTGGCCCCGCGCGTGAAAAGTCAAGCTAGTGCCCGTCGGTGGGCAGGGCTACGAGCCCTGCGCGATGGCCAGTTCGGCCGCGGTGTGGCGGGAGATTCCGAGCGCATCCGCGGCGACCGTGATCAGGCTGCACCCCTCGTCGCGGTACCGCCGGGCGGTGGTGCCCTCAGTGGCGTGAATGCCGACCGGCTTACCGGCCGCGGCGCATGCGGCGCGGATCTGACCGAGGGCTGCGGCCCAGCACCGGATCGTCCGGGTCGAGGCGGGCAGCCGAGCGAGTAGGACAGGTCCCTGGGCCCGACGTAGATGCCGTCCACGCCCTCGTCCGTCAGGGTCGCTTCCAGCTCCTCGACGGCCTGCACCGACTCGACCATGATGAGGCAGAACGGTTCTCCCACGCCGGTCATGGCCCCGCCGCCGGACCGGTACCCGGCCGGTGGGTAACGGCAGGCACCGGCGGCCTCATGAGCCTGGGCGGCGGAGTTGACGTTGGGCACGATGACTCCCTCACAGCCCAGATCCAGCGCCCGCCCGATATCGGCCGGATGTGCGTGCCGGACCCGGCCGACCGGGGTCGCGCCAGCGAGCCTGATCGCGGTGGTGAGGGCGGGCAGGTCGTGCTCGGTTGCCCCACCGTGCTGCAGGTCCACCACCACGTAGTCGAGTCCGGCGGCGGCCAGCAGCCGGACGCTGAGCGGCGAGGGAATCGTGGACCAGGCGCCGTAGAGGGTTTCCCTGGCCACCAGTTGCGCACGGAACGTCGAAGCCGCAGACATGGGCCAAGCCAACCACACGCGGCAGCTCCCAGAGAGCTGGTCCGCGCTTGCCCGCGTGCATAGCCAGCACGTTCGACTGCGCGGTCGTACTAGCCGTACCCCGGTTTCGGGTGGCGGCACGATGGCTGTCCGGCCTGGCTGCCGCGAACATGAAGCCATGACTACTCATATGGCTCATCATTACGGCACATGGCTCAGTTATGGCGGCACCGCCAGAATAGTGCTCGCCATTGTCCTGCTGGCCGCCGCGGGCGGCGTGGCATACGCCGGAATCCGGCTGCCGCTCCCCGCTTGGCCACCAGGACCCAGCGAGAAGGCCAGGACCATTATGGTCGTGACCTGGCTGTTTGCGATTGCTGCGCTGCTGGTTTGTGTAGCTGCCTACGTCAAGCACATGCGCCAGGAGCACCTGTTTCACACCCCGGCCGCGGATCCCATCACGCCTGTTACCTTCATTGGCGTAGGTGTCATCTTCTTCGTCATCGTCATCAGCAACTCGCAGGGCGGGCGGGTCGCGGTGACGAGCGCCGTTGCCGGCGCCCTGGCCGCACCAATGATCTTCGAGTTTCCGTTCGACCTCATCGTGATGGCCAGGACCTACCCCCCGATTCCGCCCGATCCTGCCTTGTACCGGGTCCTGTTCTTCGCGCCCCTGTTCCTTGTCGAACTCACCACGCTGTCGCTGCTGACGTTGTCACCGATGGTGCGGCTGTCCAGGGCAAGCTTCTTCTTGTTCGCGTCGATGCTCGGGGTTTTCGCGGTATGGGGCCTGTCCGGGTTCGCCTACCCTGCGACCCCGCTCCCCACCGCGCTGAACGTGGTGTCGAAGCTCCTGGCCTTCGCCGTGGCGCTCAGCTTGTTCTTCCCGCAGCGAACCCGGGCCAGCATGACAGGCCCGGTGACCAGTCCACCGGCCGCACTCACGCACTCAGGCCAGCGGCACGCGTGAACCCGGCAAGCACCGCGGCCCGCGCCGCGGCACCGTGATCAGGCAAGGGGTTTAGCCGTTCAGAATGCGGGCCTTCTGCTGTTCGAACTCGGCCTGGGTCAGCACGCCAGACGACAGCAGCTCGCCGAGCTGTCTGAGCTGGGCCAGCCGGTCATTCATTTCGGTTGGCTGCGCTGGGCCGGGTGGCGGCGGTGGCGGCGGGACGGGCTCGGCGTAGGACTGCTGCGGCTGTGCCTGAGCCGGGTACTGCGGTGGTGGGGCGGGCACAGGTGCCCCGCTGGCCTGGTCCTGTGCAGCCCACCGGTTTTGCTGCCGGCGCTGCACCCGGCCGTGCACGGAACTGGCAACCGCAACAGTGGCGGCGGTCTTCAATATGCCCACAGTGACCTCCTCGTCGCTGGTCAGTCAGAAGAGCCGCCGGGTCAGGAGGACTCGGCCGCATCAAGGGCGGCGACGATCTCGTCCGCGGACAGCCCGCCATCGGCGATCAGCCGCGCCCCCTCGCGCCGCCAGGCGTCTACCAGGCCGAGCACCCACCGGTTCTCGTAGATCACCACAACGGCGACGCTGCCAGGCTGCATCACCGCCGAGATCTCGGCGACGTCGGAGTCATCGAGCAAACCGGACGATGCCCCGGCCCAGGCGCTCAGATCGACGCCCTCGGGAACGGCGAACTCCCAGACATCGACCTTCTTGCTCTGGCCGTCGGCGTCCTTGGTGATGAACTCCATATCCAAGATGTCCACCACACCCTGATCAACCAGGGAAAGCAACTGCTCAAAGCCCGCAGTGGTCAGCCGGCCGCCAGGAAACTCGATCGCCAGGAAATCGACCGGCGCCAGTTCGTCGCCATCCGAGCCCGGCTGGGCTGCCGTCATGCCCGACTCCCTCTGGATCCATCAGCCGTCCGCTGGCCCCTGTGGGACAAGCCTCACCGCCCACCCTAGAACTCCGGGCCCGCGCCGGGCCAGGCCCGCCGTCCCCATGAGCGAGCCGCTCACCGTCCAGGCAGCCCGCTCACCGTCCAGGCAGGCGCCGCACCTCGCGGGCCGCTGCTATGGCGCGTCCGCTGGATGCCCGTCGCCCCTGAGCTGGCGGGTCGCGGCAAGAATGCTCTTCTGCAGGTCGTTGAGCTGATCCTCGGCTTCGTCCGGACGTCCCGGCCGCGCCTGGCCGGTTCCGGTCCGCGCGGCCCTGACCGCGGCTTGCCGCACGAGGGCGTCCCGTGACGGGGCGGGCCGCGGCGTGCTGCGGGTGAGCAATTCCCCCAGATGGTTGGCCTGCGCTACGCGCAAGCCGGGGTACTGCGGGCTGAGGCCCAGATCTGGCCCGCTTTCCCTCGGCTTGCTGTGGCTGCCGCAGGGCCCCCGGGCAGAAGCGCGCGAGGACCGTCTTGATGATCGAGGTGTGATCGAACAGGGTGTGCGACACGGCGCCCGGTTCGATCCATGGCGAGACGATGATCGCCGGCACGCGCACGCCGTAGCTGCCGAACATCTCGGGGTCATCGTCTGCGGCCTGCGGCGGCGGGACGTGGTCGTAGAAGCCACCGTTTTCGTCGTAGACGATGACCAGCAGCGAACGGTCCCACTGCGGGCTTGCGGCCAGCGCGTCGTAGACGGCCAGCACCAGGTCCTGGCCGTCTTTGATATCGGCCGGCGGATGGTCGTCGTTGACGGGGAAGCCAAGTGGGTTGAAGTTCGTGAACGCCGGGTCGATCCAGGACACCGATCGCAGCGTGCCAGCCGCGGCGTCCTCGAGGAAGCTGGGGATCTTCGGGTTGCACGGTGATGTCGAAAACGGTCTTCCACGGCAGGCCGGTCTTGCTGAAGTAGCCGAACCGGTCGTGGTGCCCCAGCCGGTAGTGGAAGTCGGCCAGGCGCAGCGTTCCTGGGTCGAAGGAGTACCAGCGCCAGGAGCAGTGGCTGGCGTCGAGGTGCCGGATGAAGGAGGGCTGGTGGTACAGGGGCGGCAGATGGGACGGCCGGTCGTCCCGGCTTCCGGCGGCCGCTCCGCATAGCGCGTACAGCCGGTTGGGCAGCGTGGCGCCACGCACCGAGCTGAACCAGCGGTCGCAGACCGCGAACTCACCGGCCAGGTGATCGTAGACGGGCACGTCGGCACCGTCGTAGTAGCCCATGACACAGCCCGGGTCGCCGTCGTCAGCCCCGCGCCCGGCCAGGGTCGCGGCCGCGCTGGCGACGAACCCGCTCATGTCCCCGTCAGCGACCTGCTGGTCGATCGCGCTCGCGGAATGGTCTGGATCCAGCTCCAGCGCCGTCGTGGCGAGATGGTGCACCGGGTAGGTGCGGCCCTGGTACTGGTTGGCCAGTCCCGGGCGCAGTCCGTCGATCTCGGGGCGCGCGCCGGTGAGAGACAGATACCCGAGCATGTGATCAAAGGACCGGTTCTCCAGCATCAAGATCACAACGTGGTCGACCTTCTCCAGGTTGGCGGCACCAGCCGGATCACTCTCATTAACTCCCACCGTTCCTCCCTCACTGGCCAAACAGGGAATTAGAGAATCGGTGCCAAGGAGCGTAATCGCGCCCCGGCTGGGTCACACAAGTCCCGCGCCCAAGGCGAGGCGGGTGAGGTCAGCGCGGCGCCGGCACCCGGTCTTGTCCCGGATCCGGTCGAGATGGGTACGGACGGTGCGCACGCTGATGTGGAGCTGGGCGGCGATCTGGGCGTCGGTATGGCCCTGGGCGACCAGGGTGACCAGCTGCCGTTCCCGGGCGCTGAGTGGCAGCTGATCCGGGGCTGGCAGGGGCTGCCGCGGATCTTCGGCGGCCAGCAGCGTGGCGAACTCGACGGCCGTGGTCACGGTCATGGCCGCGCCGCGTTCTTCGGCCGCCTGGGCGCTGGCCGGTCCCAGCGTCCGCCTGGCTTTGCTGAGTGGCTCCGCGCGGTGAGCGACGTCCTGTCGGTATCTCGGGCAGCCCGGTCTCCCGCTCGGTGGCGGCCTGGCCGCCCACAGGGTCAGTGCCCCGGCCCAGCGCTCGGTGCTGGGCGCATAGCTGCCCGCACATGTCCAGGCAGTCGATCAATGCACGAGGCTGCCGGCCTCGCGAGGACAGCGCGAGCGCTTCCCGGAGCCAGCGCGGTGGCCTCCGTCACCTGGCCTGCTCGCAGTTCGAGATCGACCACGTTCGTCAGGCAATCCGCCTGCGTTTCGTGTCGTCTGCCTCCCGCGCCGAGGTGAGCACCTCGAGGCACGTCCGGTCGTGCCGGGCGATATCCCCCTGCTCGGTCAGGCAGGCGGCCAAGGCGGCGCCGATCCGCCGGGCTCCCACGGGGGGCAGCCTGGCCGGGTCGACCTGCTGGGCCTGCTGGAGCCAGGCCAGTTCGGCCTCGAAGTCACCGGCGTAGTTGGCCGTGGCCGAGAGGTTGTACAGGGCGTATGCCTCGCCGGGGGCGTCGTCGAGGTCGCGGGCCATGGCCAGGGCGCGGTGCGCTTCCTCGTCCGCCTCGGGCGTGTTACCGGTGTTCCGCAACGTGCTCGCCCGTCCGTTCAGCGCCTGGACCAGCATCGGCGAAGGGCCAAACGGCGCCAGTGCGTCCCTCGCTGCGGTGAAGTGGCCCAGCCCGACGGTTTCGCCGGCGGGCGAAGCAAGCAAGCCGAGCTGGACCTGGCCAGCGCCCCACTCCCTTCCGCCCGGAGGGCAGAGTGCGGCGGCCTCCCGCAACCAGGTGTATCCCTCGGTGTGCCGTCCGCACAGTCGCCACCAGGGGGCCAGGGCGATCGCCAGCCGCGACGCGATCTGCGGGTCATGCTCCAGCACCCAGGCCAGCGCCTGGTGCACGGTCGCATCCTCGGCATCCAGCCACCTGGTGGCGGCCAGCTCCCCGGCGTGCGTTTCCACACCGGCCCCGGCCTGCTCAGCCACCAGGAGGGCGTACCTGGCCAGCATGGCAGCCGCCTCCTCCTGTTCGACCGGCTTCCGCGAGCCGTTCCGCCCCGTAGGTGCGCAAGGTCTCCAGCATCAGGTACCGGGCCCGGCCGTCGGCGCCCGGGCTGGGCGGGACCACAAGAGAGCACTCGACCAGGCGCAGCACCTCGTTCGCCGCCCCGGCCCCGGCAACCGCCTCAGCCGCCTCAAGCGTGAACGGCCCGGGGAACACCGACAGCCGCCGGAACACCTGCCGCGCCGGCTCGGTCAGCAGCTCATAACTCCACTGCGCGGTCGCCGCCAGCGATCGCTGCCGGGCCGCGGCCAGCCGGTCGGTCCCGACCAGCAGCCCGAACCGGTCATCCAGCCGGCCCAGCAGCTGGGCCACGCCAAGCACCTCCACCCGGGCCGCGGCCAGTTCAATGGCCAGCGGCATCCCGTCCAGCCGCTGCACCAGCCGTTCCACCACCGGGCCCGATTCCTCGCTCAGCGCGAAGTGCGGGTCCACCCGGCGGGCCCGGTCAGCGAACAGCACCGCCGCCTCAGACACCGTGGCCCCGGCACCATCCCCCGGCGTGGACAGACCCAGTGATCCAAGGCGGAACCGCGCCTCACCCGCTATCCCCACCGGTTCGCGGCTCGTCGCCAGGATCCGCATATCGTCGGCCACCGGCAACAGCGCCGCGCACAACTCGGCCACCGCCACGATCAAGTGCTCGCAGTTATCGAGCACAAGCAGCACCTGCTGGCGGCTCAGCGCCGCAGCCAGCGAATCCGCCAGCGACTCCCCCGGAGCCTGGCCCACTCCCAGCGCCACGCTGACCGCCGCGGCCACCAGTGCCGGGTCCTGCACGCTGGCCAGCTCCACCAGCCGCACACCGTCGGCGAACCGGGCCGCCACGTGCCGCGCCACCTCACCGGCAAGGCGGGTCTTCCCCATCCCGCCCGGCCCGGTCACCGTCACCAGCCGGTACTCACCCAGCAGCTCCGCGACCTCGGCCACCTCGGCCGCGCGCCCGACGAAGCTCGTCAGCGCCGCCGGAAAGCGGCGCGTACCCGTCGCCGCTGTGACCGCTGCACCCTCCCCCACGCCCGTACCATACCTGCAGGTCACCGCCGCGGAACAGACGCCGCAGCCACGCGGCTTGGCCCGGCGCCGCCGCGGCGCCGGGCCAAGAGATCAGCGGACTTGCCGCTGTGGTTGCCTCATGCGGGCCTTACGGTGCGGAGAACGGGGATTCTGCGCAGCACCTGGCGTATGCCCCGGCCACCCACGGCCACCTGGTGTGACGCTCGCGACCGGTCACGGAACTGGGCGGCCCGGCGGTGCTGCTCGGCTTCGGCGAGCAGGTCACGCTGGCGGTCGCTGGCAAGCTGGGCGCTGAAGTGAGGATTCGTGAACATGAACTGCCCCCTGTCTGTTCGGGCTGGAATTTCTCCGTGACTCACAGGTTGCCGGACCAGCGATCCGCGGGGCAGCGGCCGTATTACCCATTTATCGCCGACAGCGCCATGCCGGCACAATTGCCCACAGCCGACCTGGGGTTTCGCCGGCTGGCCTAACCGATGGGAGCTCAAGCGGGTTCCGCTATCTCGTCTACAATCCCGGCTATGTCCCGCTCTGGCACCGCCGGGCACCTGATTGACCACCATCCAGCGACCACCATCGACCGGGGCTGGACCGCGCTGGCGGTCCAGCGGCTGGAGGCCGACTCGCGCCGGAGCGCCGACACGCACCTGGTGAAACTGCCGCTGTCCGGGCCCGTCGACCTCTATCTCAAAGATGAGTCCACCCATCCCACCGGCTCACTGAAGCACCGGCTCGCCAGGTCGCTGTTCCTGTACGCACTCTGCAACGGATGGATCGGCCCCGCGACAACGGTGGTCGAAGCGTCCAGCGGATCCACCGCGGTGTCCGAGGCCTACTTCGCGCGGCTGATCGGGGTGCCGTTCATAGCCGTCATGGCCCGCGCGACCAGCCCAGCCAAGATCGCGCTCATCGAGCGCGAGGGCGGCCGCTGCCACCTCATCGACGACCCCGCGGCAGTCTCCGATGTCGCAGCCCGGCTCGCCCATGAGCTGGATGGGCACTTCCTCGACCAGTTCACCTACGCCGAGCGGGCCACGGACTGGCGCGGCAACAACAACATCGCCGAATCAACGCTCGCCCAGATGGCCCTCGAACCGCACGCCATACCGTCATGGATCGTCGTTGGCGCCGGAACCGGAGGTACCGCTGCCACGTTCGGCCGGTACCTGCGGTTGCGCGGCACCTCCACCAGGCTGTGCGTCGTGGACCCCGAACGGTCGGCGTTTCTCCCGTCATACCAGGGACGGCCGGCGGACTGTGCCGCCTCGCGTATCGAAGGCATCGGCCGGCCGCGGGTAGAGCCGTCCTTCGTCCCGGCCGTCGTCGACCGGATGCTGGGAGTCCCCGACGGCGCCTCCGTAGCGACGATGCGTTTCCTGCGCCATCGCCTGGGCATCTCCGCCGGGCCGTCAACCGGCACCAACGTCTTCGGCGCCCTGCGGCTCGCCTGCGAGATGTGTGCGGGTCAGGCAGCCGGCTCGATCGTCACGCTGATGTGTGACAGCGGCGCCCGGTACACCACCACCTACGACGATGACGCCTGGCTCGCCGGACAAGGCATCGACATCCGCCCTTACCTGCCCGTGGTCGAACGGGCCTGGGACGGCAAAGTCTGGGATTGCCCGTAGCCGGTTCCCGCGTGGGTTACCTGCGGTTCAGTCCCATTCGGTCGTCATCGCGGGCGCCCCGTGGATGCACACCAGCCTGGCCGGGCCCGGGCCGCTGTTGGTGAAGCCGTGCGGGACGCCGGGCGGGCCCGGTGACGATGTCGCCGGGGCCGCCTTCGAGGGTCTCGTCACCGACCTGGACCAGCACCGTGCCCTCGAGGATGACGAAGGTCTCGTCGTAGGGGTGGTGATGCAGCTTGGGCCCCTGGCCGGGCCGGTTGTGCACGAGGAAGAACGATACTGACGCCGGGCCGTGCTTGCCGCCCTCAAAGGTACGGGAAACGTCATTGCCCGGCAGGTTACTGGCGTTCACGTGGTACATGGGGTCACCGTGCCTTCCGGTGATCGGCTAGTCGCCTGGCTTGGCGGCCTGGATGATCGCGGAGTGCAGCCCTGGCTCGGCCTGGTGGGCAGGCGTGATGCTGATGGCGGCGAATCCGGCGGCCTGGAGCAGCTCAGCGTACTGGCGCTGGGTGAGGGCGCCGTTGCAGCAGCCGATCCGCTGTTCGGCCTGGGCGCGCCGCGCGGGATCGAGGCCTTCGTCGGCGATGACGTCGCTGATCCCCAGGCGGCCACCGGGGCGCAGCACGCGGAACGCCTCGGCGAGGGTGCGGGCCTTGTCGGCGGACAGGTTGATCACACAGTTGGAGATGATGACGTCCACGGCGTCGTCGGGCAGCGGGATGTCCTCGATGTGGCCGTGCAGGAACTCGGCGTTGGTGACACCGGCCTGGGCGGCGTTGTCACGGGCCAGGGCGATCATGTCCGGTGAGCCGTCCAGGCCGTAGGCTTTGCCGCCCGGGGTGACCCGGCTGGCCGACAGCAGCACGTCGATGCCGCCGCCGGAGCCAAGGTCCAGCACCGTCTCGCCCGGGTGCAGCTGGGCGACGGCGACCGGGTTCCCGCAGCCGAGGCTGGCGCGCACCGCGCCGTCGGGCAGTTCGCTGGTGTCGCCGTACGCCGGCGGCGCCGAAGCAGCCCTCGGCGGATGTCTCCGGGCCGGAGTCGATCACTTGCTCCCCGGATCGTGCGGCCCGGGCGAGGCCGGAGTAACGGCCGATGACGGCCTCGCGGGTTGGCCGTGGATTGCCGGTCATGGGCGCGCTCCTGGTGACTGGGTTGCTGGGGCTGGCTGGGCGGGGACTGGGACGGCCCATGACGATATCGGCGGCGGTGGGAAAACGGTCGACGCAGGCGTCGTTGATCCGGTAGTAGGTAGCGGTGCCCCGGTGCTCGAACAGCAGGAACCGTACCTCCGCCAGCACTCTGAGGTGGGCGGAGACGGTGGACTGAACGACGTCCACCGCGGCGACGATCTCGCCGACGTTCATCGGCGTCCCCCGGCGGGCGAGCAGGGAGACGATCTGGATCCGGGTGGGGTCGGCGAGCGCCTTGAACCAGGTGGCGTACTCGGCGGCCGTGGCCCGGTCGAGCGGGCCAGGGAGCTCTTTCATCGTCCATCGACGATAACCGATGAAGATGGAGGATGGAAAGTCATTTATTGACCGGAAGCGTCAGCACGGCAGCCCGGGCTGGGATCCGCAGCCGCATGATCGCCCGGCCCACGCCCGGCGCCCTTCGACTGTGGCCCAGGCGGCGATCCCGAGCGCGACCACGTCATCGAGCCACCAGGCGCCCCACAGCGTGTTGGCGGCTAGTCCGGCGAACACCGCCATCGCCAGGTAGGCGCATAGCAGGTTCTGAGTTCCCTCACCGGCGGTGGCCGGGGAGCCCAGCCGGGCACCGATCCGCCGCTTGGCCACCCCGAGGGCAGGCTCGAAGATGGCGGTGCCCGCGGTGAGGATCAGCCCGGCGATGCTGGTCTCGGCCCTGTCACCGGCCACCAGGCCGTGCAACGCCTCCACGGCGATGTAGGGGGCCAGCAGGAAGAAGCTGATCGCGACTAGGCGCTGGGCGCGCCGTTCGGAGGTGGCGCTGGCCAGGCGGGTCCCGGTGAACCGCCAGATGACGATGACGCTGGCCATCGCCTCGATACCGCTGTCCAGGCCGAACCCGAGCAAGGCAACCGACCCGGCGAGCACCGCGGCGCCAATCGCTATCCCGCCTTCGACACCCATCCAGGCCAGCGTGATCCACGACAGCGCTCGGGCTACGCGGGCAAGACGCAGCCAGTCCGCTGGCAGCGGCACCTGCCCAGTGACCTCGCACGGGTCAGTGCCAGCCGCCGCACGCTGGGCTGCAGGGCTACCCGCCCCAGCTACGCCACGCTCCATCGCCGGGCCCGCCGGAGCCGTCCGCTGTCGTCCGGTGTGGCGGGTCACGCCGGGCCTGTCAGGAGACCGGGGTCCCGATCAGGGTGCCCAGGCTGGCCAGCGCCTGCGTACGAGCCCGGTAGTAGACCCAGACGCCGCGCTTCTCCCGGTCCAGCAGGCCCGCCTCGTGCAAGACCTTCAGGTGATGGCTGATCGTCGGCTGGCTCAGATCGAACGCCTCGTTCAGATCACACACGCAGGCCTCGCCGCCCGGGTGCGAGGCCACCAGCGACATCAGCCGCAGCCGCACCGGCTCGGCCAGGGCTTTGAGCATCGGCGCGACCTGTTCGGCCTGTGCCTGCGACAACGGCTCGGCCGACAGCGGCGGGCAGCACACCGCCGTCTCAGCCGGGGCCAGCACCATCAAGGACTTCGACATACATCTATATTGACAGAGCCCGATGTCTTATGGCAAGCTCGGCCGCAGAGCAGACATAGACAGTCATCGAAGTCTTACGGAGGTCCGTCATGTCCAGCCGTCTTCAGCTCGCCCTTAACGTCAACGACATCGACCAGGCCGTCAGCCTTCTACAGCAGGCTGTTCGGTGCCGAGCCGGCCAAGCGTCCGGCCGGGCTACGCCAACTTCGCCATCGCCGACCCCCGCTCAAGCTGGTGCTGCTGGAAAACCCCGGTCAGGGCGGCAGCCTTAACCACCTCGGCGTTGAAGTCTCCGACACCAGCGCCGTCGAAGCCGAGCAGGCCCGCTTGGCCGAGGTCGGGCTTGCCCCGGCGGCCGCGGGCGAGACCACCTGCTGCTACGCCAAACAGGACAAGTTCTGGGTCCAGGGCGCACCCGACGGCGAGCCCTGGGAGATCTATACCGTGCTAGCCGACAGCCAGACCTTCTACGCCGAAGGCCACGGGGAGCAGTGCTGCGGCAACGCCAACGTCCACACCGGGGAAGCGACCGGCTCAGCCGCGACGTGCTGCTAGCAGGTGCGCCGGGCCATGCCGTACCCGAATCTGTGCAGAAGGGAGCAATACCCATGACCTCGGTGACCGATGTCGTTGTCATCGGCGCAGGCCAGTCCGGCCTGGCCGCTACCAAGGCGCTCCAGGCGCACGGCATCAGCCCGCTGGTCCTGGAGGCCAGGGATCGCGCGGCGGGATCATGGCCGTGCTACTACGACAGCCTGAAGGCGTTTTCGCCCGCAGGGTTCAACTCCATGCCCGGAATGCCCTTCCCTGGCGACCCGGACCGCTACCCGGCCCGTGACGAGGTAGCCGATTACCTCGACAGCTACGCAGCCGCGCTCGGCGTCGAGATCCACACCAGCACCCGGGTGGCGACCGTCCGCTCCGAAGGCCGTGAGTTCGTAGTTGTCACTGCTGACGGGCAGCAGTCTGCGGGCCACGGGGATCGTCGCGGCCAGCGGATCGTTCTCCAGCCCCCATCGTCCCACCTTCCCCGGTCAGCACGGCTTCACCAGCGAACTCACCCATGTCGCCGATTACCGTAACCCCGCTCCCTACGCCGGGAAGCGGGTCATCGTGGTCGGGTGCGGGCGACTCCGCCGCCCAGGTAGCCAACGAGCTGGCCCCTCTCGCTCGGGTCACGCTTGCTACACGGCATCCCCTCCGGTTCATTCCGCAGCGGATCGGTGCGAAGGACGTGCACTACTGGCTGCGTGAGACCGGCTTTGACTCGCTCCCCGCCGAATGGCTGAGCAAGATCACCGGAGGGAGTGTGATCACCGACAGCGTGGGCTTTCAGCGGACGCTCGCCGACGGCCTGCTGGACGTCCGCCCGGTGTTCACCGGTCTCGACGGCGATCACGTCGTCTGGAACCACGACGAGCGCGAGCGGGTCGATGCGGTCATCCTGGCGACCGGCTATCGCCCCAGCCTCGGCTACCTCCACGAACTCGGCGCCCTGGATCCAGGAGGCGCACCGCTGCACGCAGGCGGGATCTCAACCACCCACCTTGGGCTGGTCTACCTCGGGCTGGAATTCCAGCGCTCATTCGCCTCCAACACCCTCCGCGGCGTCGGGGCCGACGCCTCGGCCGTTATCGCCCCGCTGGTGGCGTGGATCCGTGATGCCCCTCGCACCATCGGTCTGACCAACCCGCAGATACCCGCCCGGCCTCCGCCGAGCCCGGCTGGGCAAGAACTGCTGTCCGGCAATTGGTCAGCTGACCGGGGCTATCAGCAGGGCACCCATCCGGTCCAGCGCGGCGGGTTCCAGGCGGTAGTAAACCCAGGTGCCCCGGCGCTCGCTGGTGATGATCCCGGCTTCCCGCAAGCACCTTCAGGTGGTGGCTGATGGTGGGCTGGGTCAGCTCGAACGCCTCGGTCAGCTCGCAGACGCACACCTCGCCACCCTGGTGCGCCCCGATCAGGGAGACCAGCCGCAACCGGACTGGGTCGCCGAGGGCCTTGAACACCAGTGCCAGCCCGGCAGCCGCCGATCTCATCCATCGGCTCGCGGACCAACGGTATGGCGCACGCCTCCGCCGCAGCCTGAGACCTGCCGGCGGGGACGAGGTCGAGGGTCTTCCGGCCTGCCTGTATGGACATGGCTCTATCTTGACGTCCATCTATCCAGGCTGGCAAGCTGAGACTAGTCTGCATCGACATTTATCGATGAGGGCGGCGATGATAGCCGAGGCGGGTGTGCCAGAGGGATTGCCGGACCGGTCCTCCAGGGTCTCTGGGACGGGCGGGGCTGAGCGGTGAGCGAGGTCGCATTGTGGCGGCGGCTGCTGGCCGAGTTGCTGGGCAGCGCGTTCCTGGCCGCGGTGGTGATTGGCTCGGGTATCGCGGCCCAGCGCTACTCGCCCGGTGCAACCGGGCTGGAGTTGCTGGAGAATGCGGCCGCGACCGCGGCGGGACTGTTCGCCATCATCTTGATGTTCGGGCCGGTCTCTGGTGGTCACTTCAACCCGGTGGTGTCGTTTGTGGACGCCGTGTTCGGCGGGCTGTCGTGGCGCGACGCCGCCGCCTACCTTCCGGTGCAGGTGGCCGGCTGTATCGGCGGCGCGGTCGTGGCGAACCTGATGTTCGCCCTGCCGGCGGTCAGCATCTCGGCCAAGCACCGGGCGACCCCTGCCCACTTCCTGTCCGAGATCGTGGCCACGCTGGGGCTGATCGTGGTGATCTTCGCGCTGGCCCGGTCGGGGCGGTCCCGGTCCGCGGCAGCGGCCGTCGGGGCCTACATCGGTGCGGCGTACTTCTTCACCTCCTCCACCAGTTTCGCCAACCCGGCGATCGCGTTGGCCGGATGTTCTCGAACACCTTCGCCGGCATCGCCCCTCGTCGGTCCCGGCGTTCATCGCCGCCGCAGATCATCGGCGGTGCGCTGGCCGTGGTGGTGATCAGGGCGCTGTATCCGCGCCTCAGCCCGGCCGACGCGGCCGAGATCATCGTCCCCCATCATCAGGACGGGGATGAGCAGGCCGCCGGGCGTGCGGCCGGCGACGGAGCACCGCCCCGCTCCGCCGGCCGGCCCCGCCCGGCCGGTCCGCCCCGCACCAGCCCCGGTAAGCCACCACACGAGGGGAGCTGCCATGCACCTGGTCATGATCGGCGGCAGCGACGCCGGCATCAGCGCCGCGCTGCGGGCCCGCGAACTGAACCCGGCCGCGGATGTCACCGTGGTGGTCGCGGACGCCTTCCCGAACTTCTCCATCTGCGGCATCCCCTACTACGTCTCCGGCGAGGTGACGCACTGGCGCAACCTGGCCCACCGGACCATCGCCGACCTGGAAGCGGCCGGGATGTGGCTGCGGCTGGACACCACCGCCCGCCGCATCGACGTGCCCGCCCGCAAGCTCCTGGTCACCGACGCCGACGGCAAAGAGGAACTGCTCGCCTACGACCGGCTGATCGTCGGTACCGGCGCGGTCCCGGTCCGGCCCCCGATCGCCGGACTGGACGGCGCGGATGCGCTCGGCCCTGACGACGGAGTGCACTTGCTGCACTCGATGGGCGACACCTTCGCCGTCGTGCGCACCCTCGAAAACGCCGCCCCGGCCAGCGCGGTCATCGTCGGCGGAGGGTACATCGGCCTGGAGATGGCCGACGCCCTGACGGTCCGCGGGCTGGCGGTCACCCAGATGGAACAACTACCCGAAGTGCTGCCCACCGTCGACCCGTCGCTGGGCGCGCTGGTCCACGCCGAACTCGCCACCCACGGCGTCGAGGTACTGAGCGGCACCACCGTCCGGCAGATCAGCCGCGCCGCACCGGGCCAGGCAGGACGGCTGGCCGTCCAGGCGACCGCGGCCGACGGCGCGCCGTGACCCGCCTGGCGGACATGGTCCTGGTCGTCGTCGGTGTCCGCCCGGACACCGCCCTGGCGGCCGAGGCCGGGGCGACGCTGGGCCTCAAGCGCGCGATCGCCGTCGACAACCAGATGCGCACCAACCTGCCGGATGTGTTCGCCGCCGGGGACTGCGTCATCACCCACCACCGGCTGCTCGGCAAGACCTACCTCCCGCTGGGCACCACCGCGCACAAGCAGGGCCGGGTCGCCGGGGAGAACGCCCTCGGCGGGAACCGGCTGTTCGCCGGCAGCCTCGGCACCCAGGTAGTGAAGATCTTCGACCAGGCAGCTGCCCGCACCGGGCTGCGTGATCACGAAGCCGAAACGGCCGGATTCGACCCTGTCACGATCGAATCGGCGGCCGATGATCACAAGGCCTACTATCCCGGCAGCCACCGCATCACCATGCGGGTCACCGGCGACCGCGCCACCGGCCGCCTGCTGGGCATGCAACTGTTCGGGCACAAGAACGCCGAGATCGCCAAGCGCATCGACATCGCCGCCACCGCGATCTTCCACCACATGACCGTGGACGCGGTCAGCGACCTCGACCTGTCCTACACACCCCCGCTGGGCAGCCCCTGGGAAGCGGTCCAGATGGGCGCCCAGGCCTGGGTGCGGCAAACCAGCAGGCATTGACGGCTCCGTGTGCGTTGACAGGACTGTCAGGGCCTAAGCACCGCTCGCATTGCGCTGGTGGTGAACGCTACCCGTGATGCGCTGGCCGGGACGGCCAGCAGAACCGGCCAAGGCGCGTGCCGGGCCAGCACCGTCACCGCAGCGATGGCGGCGACGTCCACCGCCGCGAGCCCGGCGCAGGCGGCCGTGGCGGCGCGGCGGGCCGGGCGGTACCTCGGCAGCACTGCCGCGACCGCCAGCAGGGCAATGGCACCGGCCAGGGTCATGCCGAGCAGGAGCGCGCGCGGCGACCGGGACCGGCCACATCCACGCCCGGCCAGCGATCAGCACGGCGCTCCAGCAGGCGCCCACCACCGGCCCGGTCATCAGCAGTCTGCGTGCGGTGCGGCGAGCTGGGCTGGCACGGGTGAAGGCGGCCACCACCAGGGCGGGCTCGCCGAACTCGGCCACGGCCGTGCGGGCCGCGGCATCGGGACCCAGGCCCCGATCGAGGTAGCTGCGGTAGGTCTCGGCGAGCCCATCGGCCAGCTCATCGACAACCGATGCCGGAAGCTGCCCCGACACCGCCGCGCGATAGTCCTCGATCAGGCTGGGTCCGGGCATGGCCTGCCCTCCAGCGCAGCAGTGACAGTGGCGGCAAAGGCCCGCCAGTCCGCACGCTTGCCGGCCAGCGCCCGCCTCCCGGCGGCGGTGAGCTGATACACGCGGCGGCGGCGGCCAGCCACCACCGACCATGAGCCGCTGATCAGCCCGGCGTCAGCCAGCCGGTGCAGCGCCGGGTAGATCGTCCCGGTCGGCAGGTCCAGCCGGCCATCCGTTGCCTGCCGCAGCGCCTCCATCACCGCGTAGCCGTGCCGCGGGCCGTCTTCCAGCGCCGCCAGCAGCAGCGCGTCCAGGTGCCCCTTCAGCTCCTCCGCCCGCATACGTAGGAACGCTACTCTAGGCCTTGTCACCAGGCAATCCGGGAACGTACCGTGAGCTTATAGGTAGCAATGCTACTTATAATGAACGCACATAGCGGGGAGCCTGGCATGCCGATCGCCAGCCACATCCTGGGCACCGAAATCGGCTCCATCGCGCCGGTGTTCCTGGCGTTCCTGGCCATCCACGTGGCCGCGGGCCTGACCGCGGTGATCACCGGCGCGGCTGCCGCACTGACCCGCAAGGGCAGTTCCCGGCATATCCGTATGGGCCGGTGGTTCTACGCGGCGATCACCGTGGTGTTCGCCACCGCCACGATCCTGGCGGCGATGCGCTGGCGCCAGGACTACCAGCTGTTCCTCATCGGCGCGGTGGCGTTCATCGCGGCCACCATCGGCTACCAGCACCGGCGCCGCCATCGCCCCGGCGACACCGGCCACATCGTGGGCATGGGCGCCGGCTACATCGCCATGCTCACCGCCTTCTACGTCGACAACGGCCCCCACCTCCCACTGTGGGACCGGCTGCCATCACTGACCTTCTGGCTGCTCCCCTCAGCGATCGGAGTACCGATCACCGCCCGCGCCGTGCTGCGCGCCCGCCACGCACGCCGGGAACCACTGAGCCCTGTGGACTAAAGAGGCGGCGGCCAGCACTAGCCCGGTTAAGGAGTGGCCGGCTAGCCACCAGCCATCGCGCCGACGATCGGCAGGTTGCCGCTGACCTCATGCCAGGACTCGCTGCCATCGTCGTTGCGCATGACGTCCACGTGCTTTTGCATGTACTGCGCGCCGGCCGGGCAGGGTGCATCGCCAGCCGGAGCTATCACAATCCTTAGACGGTCAGACGGTCTCCAGGCAGCAGACTCATCGCACAATGGTGCTGGGACCGGCAAAACTAGATGTTCCGTTAAAACTGGTGTTCGCGTTGTCCGGTGGGGCTGGAGTCGCTACCTTCCCATCCCAGGCCGGTTTGTCCGATCAGAGAAATCCGAGGTGACACAAAGTGGCTCTTCCTCCACTCACTCCCGAGCAGCGCACAGCCGCCCTGGAGAAGGCGGCCCAGGCGCGCAAGGATCGTGCTGAGATCAAGGACAACCTGAAACGTGGCGAGACCACCCTGGCGGCCGTGCTGGACCGGGGACAGACCGACGACACGGCAGGCAAGATGAAGGTCTCGGCGCTGCTGGAATCCATGCCCGGGGTCGGCAAGGTGCGGGCACAGCAGATCATGGAGCGGCTCGGCATCGCGGAATCGCGGCGGATCCGTGGTCTCGGCGCCAAGCAGCGCGCCGCCCTTGAGGCGGAATTCGCCGGCGAAGGCTGACCCCGGCTGACTAGCCGAAGGTGCCGGGTGGGGTTCGCTGGTTGCCAGCGAAAGCCTGCCGGTAGTCGATCGCTCGCAGGCGGTTCCACCGGCTTGGGCCGGTGGCGGGGCCGTCATGCGGGCGTGAGTGCCCCGAGTGCGAGGGCGGTGACCGCGGGCTCAAGCCCGGCCGGCATGGCCGCCGCGCGCAGCCGGCGAGCGGACAGCACCGACAGGAGCAGCCAGGCGGCGGCCTCCGGGTCGGCGGCGGAGCGGACGCCGCCGTCGGCCTGGGCACGCCGGATCAGGTCAGCCAGGTGAGCAGCAACCACCCGTAGCGCGGTCATCGCTGGCTCGGTCAGTTCGGGCTCGGTGGCCAGCGCGGCCGCGTCGGCGAAGAGCACACCGTAGGCGGTGCCCACGTGCCCGGGGCCTTCGTGCCATGCACCGGCATCCGTCGCTGCCCGGCCCGGCTGTCCGTGCGCGGAGGCGGTAAGCACGTGGGCTGGCAGCCCGGACGCCGAGCCGGGGCCGGCGGCCAGATCGTCCAGCGACGCCCGGACCTCGGCGGCGGCACGGTCCAGGACGGCGGCGAACAGCGCGGCCTTCGAGCCGAAGTTCTGAAAGATCACCGGCTCGGTGACACCGACCCGGGCCGCGACGTCGGAGACCTTCCCGGCCCGGTAACCGGCCTGGGCGAACACCTCGGCCGCGGCCCGCAGGATCGTTTCCCGCCGCTCGGCCGCTGGCAGGCGAGTTCTTCTAGCGCTTGTGCCATCTTCGGAGTTATCCATGCCCGCCGTAGTAATCATCTTGCCTCACAACTTAGTCATGACTAATCTTAGTCACAACTAAGTTAACTGATCTGGGAGGTTCGGGTGCACGACACGCTCAAGCGGATGCACGCAGGACCGCGCGGCAAGGGCACGACGATCGAGCGCTTCCGGCTGAACGAGATGGTCAGCCAGATCGCGTTCGGCGGGCGCCGCGGCCGCGTGTACCGGCAAATCGTCTCGCTGGCCGGCGTACGGCCCGGAGATTCCGTCCTCGACGTCGGGTCGAGCAGCGGGTATCTCGCGTACAAGCTCGCCGCCGCAACGGGACCGGCCGGCCACGTCACCGGCGTGGATCCATCGGAGGCGGCGATCGCCTACGCCCGCCGGCGCGCGCTTCCCACGATGACGTTCACGGTCGGTGCCGCCCAGGATCTGGACCTGCCGGACGCGGAGTTCGACGTCGTCACCTGCACGCTCGCGATACACCACATTCCTGCCCGGAAACGCGAGGCGGCCTTCCGCGAGATGTACCGGGTCACCAAACCAGGCGGGCGGCTGCTTGCTGCGGACTTCGACCCATCACGGCGGCCGCTCCCGCTACATCCCGGCGGACAGCGAATGCGGCGCGCCTCGGCCACAGTCGGCCCCCTGGAACAACTGGCCGCCACCGCCGGATACCGGATCGAATCCACCGGCCGGCTGCCCCTGCTGCGATACGTCCTGGCCACCCGCCCAGAAGGCGAGCAAGGCCAGGAGTGGCCGCTGGTAAGGTCCCGCTAGTGCGGCAACCTGCCAGGCATCGTCGCTGTCCGCGACTCCAGGGACAGCGACGGACCGGTGCTGATCTTCGGCCGTAACAACTGGCGGGAGTTCATCCGCACGGCCAAGGCCGGGCAGCCCGGTATCGGCTGAGCCGACAGCCGGGCCGCCGTGACTGCCGCATGCCGGAGTGCGGCAGCGCCGGGACGGCCAGCAGAACGTCACGGCCATGCCCGGCCGGCCCGATCTGTTACTGGATGACTGGGTGCCTCATGAAAAGGCCTCCAGGCTGAATCATTTACTTGTGTGTTGGCAGTCCCCACTGGTTGAATTCATCTCTCAGGCGTCGTGCGGCCTGCTTTCCCAGCGTCTTTCTTACGATGAGAACGAAGTTGGCTCGCCACGCGTGATGATGGCCTCTGCTGCTGCCCCTGCCGTACACGGGCTCGCGCAATTCCTTTCCCGGCCCATAATCAGGGGTCACGATATGCGCCAGCTCATGAAGACATGCCTGTTCGCATTTACTGACATCCAACCGGTCGTTCGTGCCGATCTTCACCCGGCGCTGACCAGCGTCAGCGCGGCTGCCTCCCCTGCCACCCACAACGGTTACCGGGCCGGCGCGTGCCGGGAACGCGGCCTTGAACCACTCCATCTGCTGGATGGTATGGATGTAAGTTTCGCAATGCCGATAATCTATTATTCTCTGAAACGGGTGTACCTTGGTGCACCCGAAGACGTCGCCTAGCGCGACGTCAAGAGGGCCACCGAGATAGCGTTCTGCAGGCAGCAATAGCGCGGCCCGCAGTCAGGATCCGCCGCTTAGCTACCAGAGGAGTCATGGCGATGACGACGTGGACCAGCGATGAACTCACCAGGATCGGGTCGGCGGAGGAACTGGAGATCACCCCACGGCGGGCTGACGGCTCGCTGGCCCGGCCGCGGACGATCTGGGTCGTCCGCCACGGCGACGACCTGTACGTCCGGTCGGTGAACGGGCGCACCTCAGCCTGGTTCCGTGGCACCCAGGCACGCCATGAAGGCCACATCCAAGCCGGTGGTGTCAGCAAAGACGTCACGTTCGCCGATCCCGGCGACGACATCGGCGACGACTTGGATGCGGCCTACCGCGACAAGTACCACCGCTACGCGGCCAGCATCGTCGGCAGCGTCCTCAGCGCCCAGGCACGCGACGCGACGCTCAAGCTCGTGCCGCGCTAACCGCCCCTGTCCCCGCCGGCGCCCGCCGGCCAGGTATCGGCCGGAAGGGCCGGCTGGGGGTCTGGGAGCGCCTCGTCTACTAGCCGAAAGTGAACGAGTAGGCCTGAGCGCCTGGGTCTAGGAAGGTGATCTCGGCGATGTGGTCGGTGATGGGTTCCTCCTGGCGGATGAGCTGGTACAGCCGCTGTTCGCGGACCGTGCCGTCGCCCTCGTGGTCCACGTCGGTGCCATGATTCTCGCCCGGTGGCTGCCCATCGATGAGCACGCGGAACCGGACGGCGGTTCCTGGGGCGGTAGGACCCATGACGAGGTTGAGGTCGCGGGCATGGAAGCGGTTGGCGATCTGCCCGTCGACTGCGTTGAGCGTGGCGGCCCCTTCCTCCATCGTCCAGTCCCCGGACAGGGCCCACTCGTTGAGCCTCAGCTCCGCCGGGAAGGTGTAGAGGTGCGGCTTGCCCGGCAGGGCGCCGCCGGGCGACGCGAAGTTCTCGGTCCGCTCATAGCCGGTGTAGTTCTCCGCTGATCGCAGGCTGTCCCAGTCGGCCGGGGCTTCCACGCCGGGGGCGTCGACCGACACCATGCCCATGCCGAAGCCGCTGAAGCCGGCCTCGGCCAGTAGTTGCTGGATGACCATCTCCGACTGCTGGTACTCACCTTCGCCATAGTGGTGATGCCGGATGTTTCCCTGGGCGTCGGCGAAGTAGAGGGCGGGCCAGTAGTAGTTGTCGAAGGCGCGCCACACCGCATAGTCGTTATCGGTCGCGACCGGGTAGGCGATCTGCCTGTCCTGGACGGCCCAGCGGACGTTGTCGATGTTGTGCTCGAACGGGAACTCGGGCGTGTGTACTCCGATCACCACCAGCCCGTGATCGGAGTATTTCCCGGCCCAGGCACGGAGGTAGGGAAGCTGGCGTAGCCAGTTGACGCAGGTATAGGTCCAGAAGCCGGTCAGGACGACCTTGCCGCGCAGGCCTGCCGGTGTCAGCGGCGGTGAGTTGAGCCAACCGGTCGCACCCTCAAAGGAGGGCAGCTCACCCTCGACGGGCAGCCGGGCCGCGGCCACGTGCAGCCCGGCCGGTGCGCGCCAGCGTAGGTTCATGACAATGCCCTTTCTGTGGTTCGGTGTCCTGGGCCCGGCCGGTGCCGTCGCGTGTGCGTCGGGCGGCGCGGGTGGCGCGCCGCCCGCCGGTGTCTGGCTAGCGCAGCGACCTGAACGACGCGCGCATCTCGGCGCAGAACAGTTCCGGCTGCTCCCACGCGGCGAAGTGGCCGCCTTTGTCGAGCTTGTTGTAGTGGATGAGGTTGTTGGGGTAGGCGCGCTCTGCCCAGCTACGCGGCGCTTGGTACAGCTCGTCGGGGAAGACGCTGATTGCGTACGGGATCGTAATGGGCTTGGCGTCGAAGAAGTCGGCCTTGTTCTCCCAGTACAGCCGGGCTGCGGACACCCCGGTGTTGGTCAGCCAGTACAGCGTGACGTTGTCGAGGATGTCATCTCGGGTCAGGGCGCTGTCCAGGGTTCCCTGGAGGGCCTTTTCGACCAGCCCTGGCTGGCCGCTAGCGTCGCCGTGGTCCAGCATGAACGCAGCCAGGTCGGCGGGTGAGTCGGCCAGCCCGTACAGCGTTTGCGGGCGGGTGGACATGATCTGTGCGTAGGCCACGTGCTTGGCAAAGAAGGTACTCAGCTGCTCGAATGCGCGTTTCTCCTCGGCTGACAGGCCGGGTGGCGGCGGGTCGCCGCGCTGGACTGCCTTGTTGATATCGGCTGGAGCGGTGCCGGGCATGTTGGAGTGAATGCCGGCCAGTTCCGGTGCTGCCTGTATGCCCATCTGCTGCGTGACCGCCGCGCCCCAGTCGCCGCCTTGGGCCACGAACCGGGTGTAGCCCAGCCGTTTCATCAGCACCACCCAGGCACGGGCGGTGCGGACCGGATCCCACCCGGTGGCGGTCGGCTTGGCGGAGAACCCGTGACCGGGCAGCGACGGAATCACCAGATGGAACGCGTCCGCCGCGCTCGCGCCATGCGCCGTGGGGTTGGTGAGTGGCCCGATGATTTTCAGCTGCTCGATGATCGAGCCGGGCCACCCGTGCGTGACGATCAGTGGCAGCGCGCCGGAATGCTGGGAGCGTACGTGGAGGAAGTGGATGTCCAGCCCGTCGATCTCGGTCATGAAGTTCGGCAGGGCGTTCAGGTTCTCTTCACACTTGCGCCAGTCGTAGTCAGCT
The DNA here is from genome assembly GCA_963813395.1 of uncultured Actinomycetes bacterium. Taxonomy (GTDB): domain Bacteria; phylum Actinomycetota; class Actinomycetes; order Streptosporangiales; family Streptosporangiaceae; genus DASXKD01. The sequence continues at coordinate 47,774 of CAWEYV010000019.1, read as the reverse complement.
TCCCAGTACCGCGCCAGTTCCTGCATCATCGCCAGCCGCACGCCCTGCGTGTCGTCGGTGACCGTCTCCCGCTCCGGCCACCTGGTCGCGTTGATGCGCCTTCGCAGGTCGGTGAGTTCGGCTTCCGGAAACCCCACTGTGAACTGACGGATTTCAGCTTCGCTAGGCACAGGATCTGCTCCCTCTTCCTGGATTGGCTGACATGGCAGCGGCAGGGACGGGCCAGCGGCTTCGGCCCGGCGTGGTACGTCAGTGGCCTTCATCCGCGCAACGGCAGAGCCGGTACCGCTTATCGTCGGGCGCCGGGCGGGCGCATCGCGCCCGTGACATCCCTGGCTAGTACCCTGGCCCGCCGGCGCCGCCGTGGTGACCCGAGCCTGGGCTCGGCCAGCAACCGTGCCCAGCCATCCTTTTTCTCCTTCTTCGGCTTGTCCGGCTCGGCTGGCTGGGCCGCCCCGGCCGGGACCGCCACCTTGCGCCGGGCGTGCAGGCGGCCGGTCGCCACCAAGGCGCCGACGGCAAGCAACAGCAGGCCCAGAGCCAGGTCGACGCCCGCGCTCACCGTCTTCTGCGAACTGATCGCATCGACGTGAAACACAAGCACATCCAGCAGGCCGACCGTGATGCTCACCGTCAGGCCGCCGAGCAGGAGGCACAAGAACATCGCCCTCGGCCGCCGGTTCTCGATCAGTAGCAGGTCGATGGCCAGCAGCTTGGGGTTCAGCGCGGCGGCGAACGCCAGCGCGAAGAATTCGGCGTTCATTACCCGGGACTGCCATCCGCCGCGAGGCTTAGACGCCTTCGACGGCTTCCAGCCGCCCAGACCGGACCGCCTTGACGAAGTCCTGGTAGTCCTGTTCGTTCTGGCCGGCGTAGCGCTCGGAGAAGTCCGTGATCGACTTGTCGAACTCATCACCACCGCCCAGGTATTCGGCGATGGCGACGGGGTCACCGGAGCGGGCGTGGGCCCGGGCCAGCGTCCACCCGCAGATGCGAGCGTAGAACGTCAGTCCGAGCGGTCTCATGGCCTCGACCACCGCGGAGCCCTTCATGTCGCGCAACTGGCGCCAGTAGAAGTGACGGTTCACGTCCGCTCCCTTGGTCCAGCCCAGGTAGATGTCGCTGGCAGCCTGCATCATCCGCTGCCCGGCCACGACGCGCTGACCGTGCTGCCGGTAGCGGCTCTTCGGCAGGTATGCCTCCAGCACGGACGACGTCGCTTCCTTGATCTGCAGGAAGAGTGGGTCCTGCTCGTCGCGGCCTTCCAGCAGCACGATGAACGCCCTCGTGCCGACGCTGCCGACGCCGACGACCTTGCGCGCCGCGTCCACGATCTGGAACTTCTCCAGCAGGCGCCGCCGGTCGTCTTGCAGCGTGGCACGGTAGGCGCGGAACCGATCATGGATCGTCGGCACGACCTCTTCGGGGGACATGCCGTAGGTGGCGGCCAGGTCGCGGGCCGGGACGATGACCGGCGGCTGGGACACGATCCGGTACTGGCCATCGACCGGCTCGCAGAGCTTGGACAGGGCCTGCAGGCTGTCGCGGGTGTGCGCCTTCGCCAGGGTCTTCTGCGCCGTCTTCTCGGCCCGCTTGGCCTGCTTCTCCTCTTGCGTGTCCCGCTTCGCCTGCTTGGCCTCCTTCTTTACTGCCTTTGCCTGTCCCGCCTGCTTGTCCGTCTTCTCCTTCTTCTTGGCGGCCGCCGTGTCGCCGGTCAGCTCCGAAATGGCAACGTGGGCCGCGGCCATCAACTCGTCCTCGTCCAGGTGCGAGTACCAGATGTCCATTGTCCGCATCTGCGCGAACTCGGCCATGGCCTCCCGGTAGGCCTTCACCGACTCCGCCGTCGCCGCGCGGGCGTCAGCCTTGCTGAACCCGTTGTTGCGGGCCGCGATGGTGAAGCTCGCCGCCATACGCTTCACGTCGTACTCGAACGGCCCTCGCAGCGTCTCGTCGAAGTCGTTCAGGTCGAACAGGAGCTTCCGCTCGGGTGAGGCGAACGCGCCGAAGTTCGACAGGTGGGCATCCCCACACAGCTGGGCGCTCAGGCCGGCCACCGGCGTGTCCTTCAGATCCGCGGCCATGATCCTGGCCGCGCCCCGGTAGAACGTGAAGGGCGAGACCATCATCCGGCCGTGCCGTACCGGCACCAGATCCGGCTCCCGGGTCACGTTCTGCTCCTCCAGCAGGGCCACCGGATCCGGGCGGTCAGTCGCCGGGCGCCACTTGGCATGGCTCGACGGGGGCGTCCGGTCCCCGGCTTCCCTGCCCATGGCCTTGCGTTCGTCGATGCTGGGATGTGCGACCTGCTCCACGGGCATCCAGCCCACCTCCTCCACCGATCAGGGCGCCACTTGAGGAATGCCAGGCCGCGAGTGGCCGTGCTTGCGCGCCAAGCCACCGTGACCGGGTCTCACGACATGGCACTCCTTATCCGCGCTCCTGACTGCCCATGATGCGCCGCCGCAGCGGTCCGATCATCACCCCGACGGCATGATTTCGCGGGGGATCTGCCGTCCGGCGTGGCTGATGGCGGCGTGATAGCTCATCCCTGCGGGGTGATGTGGCCAGCCGGGCGCGCTGATGCACTGATGGCATATCGTCCGAGGCGAGCAGCCCCACCGTGCACAACAGCCGGGGGAGGTCCATGACTACCGGAACACCGGCCCCGCAGGACGAGGGCACCCCCGGCCTGGGAGCGGACAGTGGGCTGGAGCCGGCTGGGCCGCCGGCGAGGCAGGCTCTGGCGAACTGGGTGAAGCCGAACGGACCGGGGCCGCGCCGCCGGGCACGGGCCATCCGGAGCCGCCCGGCCGGTCTGCGCCAGGGCGCCGGTTCAGCTGGCGGACACCGGTCGCCGTCGTTCTCATTGTTTTTGGGTGTGTATTCGCTCCGTTGTCGGTGGTAGCGGTGTGGACCGCCAACCAGGTCTCTGACACCGGCCGTTTCGTGGCCAACATGGAGCCGCTCATTCATGAGCCCGCCATCCAGCGTGCGCTCACAGACAAGATCGCCACCGAGATCACCAGCCGGCTCAAGGTGCAGGCGCTGGCCGACCAGATCAGCGCCGACCTCACCAAGCTCGGCCTAGCCCAGGTAGGAACGCTGCTGCATGGTGCGTCGGGGTCGCTGGCCAGTGGCGTGGACGGGTTCATCCACTCCGAGGTCGCCAAGGTAGTCGCCAGCCCGCAAGTCGCCCGGCTGTGGCCGCAGCTGAACCGACATGTCCACGACGAGCTGGTGAAGGCCCTGTCCGGGCGGGGCAGCAAGTCGGTCAGCGTTCGTAACGGTCAGGTGGTCGTGGACCTTGGGCCCCTCGTCGACGAGGTCAAGTCGCAGCTGAGCGCCCGGGGGTTCACGCTGGTCAACCAGATCCCCGAGATCCACCCGACGGTGGCGCTCTTTTCCGCCAAGTACCTGGTCAAGGCCCAGAGCGGATACCGGCTGCTGAACGCCGTCAAGATCGTCCTGCCAATCCTCACCGTGGTGCTGCTGGGCCTGGGCATATGGGCGGCACGCAACCACCGCCGTGCCCTGATCGGCGCGGGGCTCGGCTTCGCCGCGTCCATGCTGATCCTCGGTGCGGGGCTGGCGGTATTCCGCAGCGTGTACCTGTCCAGCGTGCCGTCCAGCGTGCTGCCCCCTGACGCCGCCGCGGTCTTGTACGACGACCTGGTGCGGTTCATCAGGGACGCGCTTCGGCTGCTGCTGGTGGTGGGCTTGATCATCGCGATCGCGGCGTTCTTCAGCGGGCCATCGGCGGCCGCGGTCAGCACCAGGCACGCGTTCTCCTCCGCACTGGGCATAGCCCGCGCCGGTGGTGAGCGCGCTGGCCTGCGCACCGGATCGGCGGGCCGGTGGGTCCACGCCCACCGTCGCGGACTGCGGGTGACCGCGGTAGCGATCGCCGGCCTGGTCTTTGTGTTCTGGGGCCAGCCAACCTGGCAGGTAGCCCTGATCATCGCCATCGTGCTGCTGGTAGTGCTCGGCCTCATCGAGCTGATCGCCCGGTCCCCGGCCGAACCACAGGCGGCTGGGCAGCACAGCGGTAGCTGAGCCAGCTGGCCCTGGAGGGGCGGCTCCTGGAGCCGCCAGGTCTGCTACGCGGGCGCCCCGCCGTGGTCCCGGAACCGGCGTACCTCGAGCACCTCTACGCCGAATACCTCGAGCCGTGCGAGGAGGCCGTGCAGCGCCGCCTGATCGGCAAGCGGGCCGTGCAGCACGGTCGCGACCGGCCGCACGAACGCGGTGAGCCTCTCGAAGTCAAGCAATGCCTCGGGGGGAAGAACGCCCGATACCCGGATCTCATAGCGCGGGGATGCCATCGCCAGACCTCCAAGAAATCTCGGAGAAGACCATCACTCTCCACGGTCCTACGGCCCGGCCGGCCGCGCCCCACTCGGAGCGGGTGATATCGCGCGTGATCGGCGTGCCGCATCACGGCGTGGGCGGGGAGATGAGCAGCAGGTAGGTGATTTCGAGCCGGAGGTCGATGATGCGCTGGATGAGCCCGGACAGCGCACACTGGTCGGGCAGCTCGGCGCGCAGGGTGGTCACGTTCGGGCCGCAGGTGACCTGGCAGTCGTCGAACTCCGCGGTGACCGCGGGACCGGCCCGCCCGGCGAAGGAGATCTCATAGGTTCGTGATCCCATCAAGGGAGGTGCCCTTTCAGCATGGTTCGCGTGCGGTCAGCATGCCAGGGCACTGGCGCTGTGTCCTCGTACATTAGAGGGTGATATTGGGCTTGAAGTGATGGCCAGCGGTCGTGCGGCCTAAGTCAGGGCGTCGCAGTACCGTGGCCTTCGCGGGCGCGAGAACACTCCTGGGGGAGGCTTGTGATCGAGAGCGGGCCAGCTGTGCGCAGTGGCACGAATAATGCGCGGTTCGCGCGGGCAAAGTTCCGCCCGCCGCCGCTTCCTCCGATCATGGTCACCAGACCGCCGCTGCAAGACCGGCTGCTGGCGGGGTCAGCCCAGCGGCTGACGGTGGTCGTGGGATCGGCGGGCGCGGGCAAGAGCGTGCTGTTGTCCAGCTGGGCTGCGGCGCGGGCGCCGCAGGTTACCGCGTGGCTGTCGTGCGATGAGGCGGACACGGACCCGGTGCGGTTTTGGACCGGGTTCATCGAGGCTCCCCGGCTGTCGGAGCCGCGGTTCGGCGCCGAGGCCGCGGAGTTGCTGGCGATGGACGGCGCCATATCGGCCGATGTCACCGCGTCGATCGCCAACGATGCAACTATGCTGCGGCCCGGGTCAGCGGTTGTGGTGGATGACTTCCATTACGCGGCGCCGTCGGTGTCGGGGAGCATGCGGGATCTGGTCGAGCGCTGGCCCGCTGATGCAGCCCAGCTGGTGCTGGCCAGCCGCGTGGATCCCGCCCTGCGGCTGCACCGGCTGCGGCTGGCGGGTCAGCTATGCGAGCTACGCGACCATGACCTGCAATTCTCGGTATCCGAAAGCCGTGACCTGCTGGCCGGTTTCGGCGTGGAAGTTACCGCGGCCGAGCTGACGCTACTGCAGCAGCGCAGCGAGGGATGGGCCGCGGCGCTGCAGATGGCGGCGCTGTCGCTGCGCAGCGCCGGCGATCGAGGGCGAGCCGCCCGGGCGCTGGAGATCCGCGGTCACGCGATCGCTGAGTATTTCGTCACCGAGGTCCTCGACCTGCAGCCACCGGAGATCTCCTGGTTCATGCTGGACACCTCGATCCTGAGCGAGCTGACCGCCGAGGCGTGCGCGGCGGTGACCGGGCGGGGTGATGCCGCGGCGCTGCTTCGGGCGATTGACGCGGCCAACCTGTTCGCGGTGGCCCTCGATGAGGAGCGGACAAGCTTCCGCTACCACCACCTGGTGCGCCAGATGCTGCACACCGAACTGCGGGCCCGGGATCCCGGTCGCGAGCGAGCGCTGCAACTGCGCGCCGCCGAGTGGTTCGAGTCCGCCGGCGACGCCCGGCGCGCGGCCCGCCACTTCCTGGCCGCCCGGCAGGCCGACCGGGCGCTGGCCCTGCTGCAGGATCAGGTGGTGGCGGACTACCTTCGTGATCCGGCGCTGTCCCCACCACCGGACCTGGGCACGATCGACCCTGCGCTCGCCGCCGAAGCGCCGGACCGGCTACTGGCCCTCGCTCTGGACCTAGGGCTGTCGGGGGCGATAGCGCGTTCTGGTGAATACCTGGACCTGCTGGAACGTGCCGGGGCAGCCATCCCGCCCGAGTCCAGGCTGGCCGCCCGGCTGGCTGGATCCCGGGCCGCGCACCAGATGATGACCGGGCAGGTTCACGAAGCGGTACGTCATGCCGTGGCCGCGCGTGCCATCGTCGAGCGAGCCGGGCTGCATGATGACTGGATCGCCGCTCTGCCGATAGTGCTCTTGCGTGGTTATACGTGGCTCGAGGACTACGACGCGGTGGACCGGGAGGCATCCACGGCCCTGGCAACGTCAGAGATGGGCGAGCCGGTCAAGCTGGTGCTGGTGCCCGGGGCGCAGGCGCTGGCCTGGGTTGAAGCTGGCTACCTCAGCAAGGCCGCCGACGCGGCCCAGACCGCCGGTGCGCAGGCGCAGCGGCTGGGGTTCGACCGGCATTTCTTCGCCATCGACCACCTGCGCGCACTCTCCGGTCTTGCCCTGGAACGGCGTGACCTGGACGAGGCCGAGCAACTCTGTGAGCGAGCGCTCTGGATAGCCGAGCAGGGGCGGCCCTCCTTCGAGTTTCTCGTGCTGCTGGAGCGGGCCGCGATCTGGGCCGCCCGCGGGCAGGTCCGCGACGGCCTGGCCGCCATCGGCCACGCCCGAGAGCTTCTGCCCGGAACCGGGTCAGTGCTCCTCACCCGGGCTGACGAACTGGAGGCGGTACTGCGCCTGTCACTGGGTGACCTGGGTTCCCCTGTGGAACTTGCCGGCGGACTGCCCGTTGCCCGCCGGGCCCTCGTGCTGGCCAGAGTCGCCCTGGCCGCCGGCGATCATCAAGCCGCCGGGGAGCAGTTGCACGCGCCGTGCCTGGAAAACCTGCCCCCCCGTCTGGCGCTGGTGCGGGAGATCCTGCTGGCCGCCGTCGCCATCGCCCGCAACGACCCCGCGACCGCCGGCATCGTTGGCAACGTGATCGACACTGCCCGCCGGGACGGCTTCGTCAACACCGTGGTGGCCACCGCCCCGCAGCTGACCAGCTACCTGGCCGGTCATACCCCGCAGTCACGGCCCGGGCCGTTCACCAAGCAGCTGATCGCCGCGGCCCTTGACGTGCGCGCCACGCGACCCGAAGCCGCCCAGCCAGGCCACGCGCTCATCGAGCCCCTGACCGCGGCCGAGCAGCGCATTCTCCAGCTGCTGCCGACCAGCACCTACCTGCAGATCGCGGCCACCCTCTACATCTCCCGCAACACGGTGAAAACTCACCTGCACTCGATCTACCACAAGCTCGGCGTGACCTCACGCGCGCAGGCCATCGAACGGGCAGCGGACCTGCGCATTCTCTGAACCCGCCGAACCGGATATCACCCTCAGATGGCCGGCGACTGTTCTGCGCGCCTCACCCATGATCGGGATCGGCCTTAACTCGGCGAGCAGGGAAGAACGGCGAAGTTTCGATGGTGACCCACTCAGCGAAACAGGAAACAGCCCGGGCCCGCCGGGCAGCGGCTCCCGGCGGCGACCCGATCTTGACCGCCAAGATCACCGCGCCGGGCGTACCGGACTGGGCGCTGCAGCGCCCCCGGATCACCAAGCTCATCGCCGAGGGGACACGGTGGTGCCCGCTGACCGTCGTCACCGGTCCTGTCGGCGCGGGCAAGACGATGGCCCTGACGTTGTGGGCGGCGGCGCAGGCCGGGCCGGTTGCCTGGGTCAGCCTGGATGAGTTTGACAACAGGCCGGGGATCTTCTGGGCAAACGTGATCGCTGCGTTGCGCGAATCTGGCGTTGCTGTGCCGAAGGCGCTGTCGGCGGCGCGGGGACGGCCGGGCGAGCATGCGTTCTTGCTGCGTCTCGCCTCGGTGCTAGCTGCCCAGAGCCCGCCGGTGATGCTCGTGCTTGATGATGTCCACCTGCTGACTGAGCCGAAGGTGCTGGCTGGCCTTGACTTCCTGCTGCGGAACGTGGGGCCCGGCCTCCGCCTGGTGGTCTGCTCGCGGTCAGACCCGCTGCTGCCGCTGCACCGTTACCGGCTGGCCGGGGACCTGGCCGATATCCGGGCGGCTGACCTCGCCTTCACCACCGCCGAAGCGGGCCTGCTGCTGGCCCAGCACGGCTGCGCGCTGACCGGGTACTCACTGGAACTGCTCATGCAGCGGATCGAGGGGTGGGCGGCGGGCCTGCGCCTGGTCGCGCTCTCCATGGATGGCCACCCCGACCCGGACCAGTTCATCAAGGAACTGACCGCCGAAGACAGCGCCCTCACCACCTACCTGGTCGAAGAGGTTCTGCAGGCCCAGCCGCCTGAGGTGCAAAGGCTGCTGTTGAGCACGTGCATCCTGGAGCAGGTCACCCCGGAAGCCGCCAGCGAAGTGGCCGGTGATGACCAGGCCGGCCGATCCTCGCCGCCTTGGCGCACACGAACTCGTTCGTCCAGCCGGTAGGCGGCGGCCGGTACCGGTACCACGCCATGTTCGCCGAGGTATTGCGCCTCAAGCTCAGGCGCGAGTGCCCGGGCCGGGTGACCGACCTGCACCGCCGCGCCGCCAGGTGGTATCAGCGGCGCGGCGCGCTCATTGACGCGGTCCGGCATGCCGTCCAGGCTGGCGGCTGGCCGCTGGCCGCGAGCATCGTCATCGACGAGCTAGCGGTCAGCGAGATCATCGAACCGGGCCATGGCCAGTCCCTGGCCCAGGAGTTCGCGGCCATGCCGCTCCGGGAAACCCCGGGCACCCCTCAGCTTGCCCTTGTTTCCGCCGCGGTTGCATTGGCCACCGACGGGCCTGAGTCGGCCTCGGCAGCGCTCGCCGCGGCCGAAGGGGTCCTGCGGCGGCTGCCCGCCGAACAGGACGCCGCCTGCCGCCTCGCCGCTTCGGTGATCCGCCTCGCCGCTGCTCGCCAGACCGGGAACCTCACCGAAGCCGCGGCGGCCGCCGCCAGTGCCGAGACACTGGTCCGCACGGTGCCCGCGGACACGCTGGCCCGGCATCCGGAGATCCAGCCACGGGTACTCTGCGGCCAGGGGGCCGTCGCGTTGTGGTCGGGCCACCTCGACCAGGCCGCCCGCATTCTCGAATCCGCCGTGGCCGCTGCGGCTGCCCCGGGCGGTGACCCCGTGCGAGCCGACTGCCTCGGGCACCTCGCGCTGGTCGAAGCGCTGCGCGGCCGGCTGAGCCAGGCCGCCGAACTGGCCGCCGGGGCGATGGGTCACTCCGCGGCAGGCGGGCAGCCGCCGCGTGCCCACCGGCCGAACCCGCCCGCGCTGGCCGCCCTTGCCTGGGTACACCTGGAACGTAACGAGCCACGCAAGGCGGGCGGCCTGCTCAAGCAGGCCACCGCCGCCCTGAGGGTAAGCCCGGACAAGCTGCTGGGCGCGGTGACCTGCCTGGCAGCGGCGCGCGGATACCTGGCCGACGGGCAAGCGGCGCTGGCCGCCCCGTACCTGGCCAAGGCGCGATCCGGCTGGTCGGTCCCGGCGTGGCTCGACCAAAGACTGAGCCTGGCCCAGCCGGAGACGGCCGGGGCACCTGCCCACAGCCAGCAGCGTCGGCCGGCCCCGGCAGCGCGCCGCGAGCAGCGTCCGGCCCCGCTGAATGCCCCGGTTCAGGCGCCGGGCCCGCTGGTAGTCGAGTCGCTCACCGAACGCGAGCGAGAGGTACTGCGCCTCCTGTCAGACATGCTCAGCACCGCTGAGGTCGCCCGCGAGATGTACATCTCCGTCAACACCGTCAAGTCGCACCTCAAGAGCATCTTCCGGAAGCTCGCGGCGGCGCACCGCGGCGAGGCGATCCGCCGGGCCCGCCAGCTCGGCCTGATCTAGGTTTCGAGTTCGACCGGATCGCCCACCGCGACCTGGCCCGGTTCCACGGTCGTGCCGTAGACCCCAAACCGGGCGTCGCGCTCGCGCGCTATGGCGCGCAGGATCGCCGGGTCCCGGCACAGCGTCACCGGATCCACGGTGACCACCACACACCGCTGGTCGCGCTTGTCCACCCGCATCCGTAGCCCGCCGATACGCAGCACCCGGCCGACCCAGGCATCCTCGGGGAAGTCCCGCGCGCAGGCATCCACCAGGAGGTTCGGCCGGAACCGCCCGGGCGCGAGGTCAGCGCCGGCCAGCCGGCCGAGGCCGGCTATGGACTGCGTGGTCAGCAGCGACAGGGGCATCGTGTCGAAGACGCCACGGTCGCACTTGATGACGCGGACGCCCGGCCCGAACCCGGCCGCGAGCGCGGGATCAGCCACGTCAAGCTCGCCGCCGCAGGGCGTCCGCACCAGCACCGGGGAGGCGTTGGGCCGGTCCGGGTCAGCGAAACGGGGCCGGTGATGCGCTAGCTCGGGCCGTTCCCGGATCGTCAGCCACGGAAAGCCGCTGCGTACCTGCCCGGCACGGATGAACGCCCACCGGCGATCGCCCGCCAGGCCGTGCCACGACACCTCGGCGCCACGCAGTTCCTCGCCCGCCATGGATTTCACCGGATATCGCCACAACCCGGCGACGCGACCCACCACGGTCATGACCGCCTCCATAAACTCGAAGGCGCCCTTGCCGATGCGGCGGGTGTCGAGCGTGGCGGACCTGATCCGTCGCAGCGCCTCTCGACCCCACCACCATGCCATAGCCGTGCGGCACCGCGCCGCCCCCGGCTCGATGAGGAGACACGCCATGTCACCGTCCACCGGCGGGGACCGCCCTGGCCAGAGCCGCACCGCCCAGGACTCCACCGGCGAGGACAGCGCCGCCGCCGAGGCGGACGAGCTGATCGCCGGCCAGTACTCCGACCGCCCGCAGCTTCGGCCGGTTTTCGACGCGGTGCTGGCGGCGCTGCCGGCGGTCGGCCCGGCGACGGTACAGGCCCGCAAGACAATGGTCAGCTTCGTTACCCCCCGCCGTACCTTCGCCGTGATCCAGGCGACGACGAAGAGCCGCGTGGACCTCGGCCTGCGGCTGGAGCACGAGCGGCCTGGCGGCCGCCTGCTCGCCGCGAGGGATCTCGGCGCCGCCACCGTGCGGATCCCGCTGACCCAGCCCGAGGACGTCGACGCCGAAGTCCTTGACTGGATGCGCCGCGCCTACCGGGAGAACACGGCGCCGCCACCGGCACGACGTCCCGCGCGCCGCCCAGCGCCGGCGCTCGGCACGCTCACCGTGGTGATCGAGGCCACCAACCTGCCCGGGCGTACCTGGCCACCGGCTGGCACCGGGGAACACCGCAACTTTCATATTGCGCTGTGCACCAAGAGCAAAGAGCGGCCCACCCTGGCCGTGCCGGGCAAACCCTGGCAGGCGGCCGAGCCGGTGCCCGGTAATGCGCCGTCGGCGCGCTGGGAGGCACCGGTCACCGTGCGCCGGGATACGGATGGCTTCGACTTCGGCGGGCCGTACGTGCGCGGCGCCCGTGACGATCGCAACCTGTTTCTCGCCTGGGGCGACGTTCCCGGCGACGGCACGCTGCGGCTGGTCCGCGGCAGCAAGCTCAAGCTCGGTGAGGTTGATCCCCGCCTCGTCGAGGAAGCCATGCGCCCCGGGCACCAGCTCGTCGCCCGGATCCGGCTGACGGCCCGGGAACCCAGCCTGACCTGGTCGGCGGAACCGGCCGATGCAGATCCGGCTAGCGCGCCGGACGGATAACGGAGCCAGACCATGAGCGAGAACGCGGACCGGATACTGGTGCTGCTGCGGCACGCCAAGTCGGCCTGGCCCGACGTGCCTGATCACGAACGGCCGCTGGCCCGGCGCGGCCGGCGGGACGCGCCGGTGATGGGCCGCTGGCTGCGTGCTGCCGGGTACGTGCCGGACCTGGTCCTGTGCTCCACCGCCCGGCGGGCCCGCGAAACCTGGCAGCTTGCCCAGGCCGGACTCGGCGTGGCTCCCCAGGTCAGCTTCTCCGACCGCGTGTACGAGGCCGCACCGGCGGATCTGATCGGCCTGGCCCGCCACACGGCCTCCTCCGTGCGGGCGCTGCTGATCGTGGGCCACAACCCGGCGATCCAGGAACTGGCGCTGGACCTGGCAGGCGGCGCGAGCGGCGCAGCCGAGGCGGAGACCGTCGATCGCATGCGAGCGAAGTTCCCGACGGCGGCCATCGCCGCCCTGGACGTCACCGGTAGCTGGGCGGCCCTGGGCCGGGGAAGCGCCCGGCTGGCCTGCTTCGTCACGCCACGTGAAATCTCCGCGGAACGACCCCGGCCGCCCAGCACCTGACCAGCGGAATCCCCGGCATCCCCGCAGCGGGCCGCGACGGTCAGGGCTTCTGGCTGAGCGTGAACCCGTCCGGCATGATGACGTCGTCGCGGGTCAGGTCGTGGATGGACGCCTTGCCCAGCCCGTACAGCGTCTCGCTGATGCCCTGGCGCAGGATCTCCAGCACGTTGCTGACGCCGCGTTCCCCGCTTGCGGCTAGGCCCCACAGGTAGGGGCGGCCGATCATGACCGCGCGCGCACCGAGGGCAAGGGCCTTGACGACGTCGCCGCCGCGCCGGATGCCCCCGTCGAGAAGCACTTCGAGCCGGTCCCCGACCGCGTCGGCCACGGCCGGCAGGCAGCGGATGGCCGCGGGGGTGGAGTCGAGGTTGTTGCCGCCGTGGTTGGAGACCGAGATTGCCGTGGCGCCGATGTCAGCGGCGCGGCGTGCGTCGTCCGGCCGGGTTATCCCTTTGATCATGAACGGGCCGTCCCATTGCTCTCGCAGCCAGGCGAGGTCCTCCCAGGCGGGCGGGGCTGAGCCGATCCACTGACCGTAGGCGCCGAAGAAGCTGGGGACCTGCCCGTCACCGGCGCTGGAGTTGGGCACGCCCAGGTCGGGCAGGGAGCGGCTGTGAATCCAGCGGGCCAGGTAAACGGGCTTGACCGCGACCTGCGGGGCATACCGCAGCATGGCCTGGAGATCCAGTTGCTCCGGGATCGCCGGGCTGCCCCAGTCGCGGCGGTGATCGAACACCCAGTCGAGGGTGACGATGAGGCCCTTGGCGCCGGCCGCCCGGGCCCGCTGTGCCCGGGCCAGGATGTCGTCGCGGCCGCCCGCCCAGTAACACTGGAAAAACAGCTTGTCGGTGGCCCTGCTGACCTCCTCGACCGGCTTGGACGCGAACGAGGACAGGCCCATCGCCGTTCCGGCGGCGGCCGCGGCCCGCGCGACCGCGACCTCGCCATCCGGGTGCACGGCCTGCACCCCCGTGGGGGAGATCAGCACTGGAAAGCTGACCTGGACGCCCATAACGGCGGTGGACAGCTCACGTGCCGCGGGCAGCCCGGCCACGTGCGGCCGGAAGCGAAGTTCCGAGAACGCATGGACGTTGTCGTTCATCGTCACGCCCGCCTCGGCGCCGGCCAGCACCGCCAGGTATACCGACCGGGGCAGCCGCCGCTTGGCCCGGCGCTGGGCCTCGGCAACGGACTCGAACCACGTTCTCGTGCTTGCCATCTGAAGAAACCTCCGGCTGCTACGTGAACCGACCTCTGGGCTCCGCCGTGATCACGCCATCGGCGAATCCGGCGGCGAGCGCACGGAGGGCGGCGTCGAGGTACACGGTGAGGTTGGCATCGGCGTGCACGACCCACCGGTCATAGGCGGCCCGGCACGCCGCGAGCGTGGCCCGGCCGACGGCCAGCGGGTACAGCGAATCGGCCGGCTGCCCGGTGCGGCGCGCTACGAAATCGCTGACGGCGCGCTCCCAGGCGTCGTAGTGCACCGCCGCGCTGGCGATCAGGCCGGGCACCGACCCGATCAGCGACATCCGGGCGCGCAGTTCCGGCACGTCGGCCGCCCGGTAGTGATTGGCCGCGAGCACCGCCTGCCGCACCGCCTCCATCACGGGCAGAGCGGCCGGGGCCTTGTCCAGCAGGGCGCGGATGGTGGCAACCTCGGTGTCGAACTCGCCCCACAGCACATCCGGCTTCGAGTCGAAGTAGCGGAAGAACGCCCGGCGGCTGATCCCGGCCCGGACGGCGATCTGGCCAACGGTGGTTTCCTCGAACCCCTGGGTGGTGAACAGCCGCAGCGCGATGAGTTCCAGCTCGCGGCGGCTGGTCCCGGGCGGTCGCCCGCGGCGCCTGCCCCTTGCGGGCGGCGCAACCGTGGTCACCGGCAGGTCCCCCTTCGTCCGGATATCGCCCAGCACGGGCTTCTGTTAGCCTGCCTCTATTCGGCACACTGTGACGAATATAGGCCGTCACATTCTTGCGAGGAGTCACCATGGCCGACAGCCCCGTCGCCGACCTCACCGACGAGACAGCCGCCGCCCAGGACGGCGACGAGCTTGCCGAGGATGTCCTCGTCGAGGAGGTCTCGATCGATGGCATGTGCGGCGTCTACTGATCCCGGGCCCGGGCAGTTCGATCTGGACGCCCCCTGGCAGCTGGCCGCGCAGGTAAGCCTCCGTCCCGAAGCATTCGGCGCGCTGCTCTACCACTTCGGCACCCGCCAGCTGTCGTTCCTGAAGAGCCCGGCCCTGTTCGCGGTGGTCAGCTCCTTGAGCACCCAGCCGAGCGCCCGGGCTGCCTGCGCCGCCGCAGGGGTGCCAGCCAGCGATACGGAGCATTACGCCCACGCCCTGGCAACCCTGGCCGCGTCACGGATGATCTGTCAGCGGGAGGGGTCATGACCGCGGCCCCGCTGCCGCTGGCAGAGCAGTTCCAGTACGGGCTGCAGGCACCCATCTGCCTGACCTGGGAGCTGACCTACGCCTGCAACCTGTCCTGCGTGCACTGCCTGTCCAGCTCCGGGCGGCGGGACCCACGGGAGCTGACGACCGCCGAGTGCCGCGCGGTCATCGACGAGCTGCAGCGGATGCAGGTTTTCTACGTCAATATCGGCGGCGGTGAGCCCACCGTCCGGCCGGACTTCTGGGCCCTGCTGGACTATGCGGCCGGCCATGACGTGGGGGTCAAATTCTCCACCAACGGCGTGAAGATCACGCCGGAGATGGCCCGCAGGCTGGCCGGCCACGACTACGTGGACGTGCAGATCTCCCTTGACGGCGCGACCGCCGAGGTGAATGACGCGGTGCGCGGGCGGGGCTCGTACGACGTCGCGCTGCGCGCCATGCGCAACCTGGCCGGCGCGGGGTTCGCCGGTTTCAAGATCTCGGTGGTGATGACCCGGCACAACGTCGGCCAGCTCGATGAGTTCAAGGCCATCGCCGACAGGTTCGGCGCACAGCTGCGGATCACCAGGCTGCGGCCGTCCGGCCGCGGCGCCGCCGTGTGGGACGAGCTGCACCCGACCGCCGCCCAGCAGCGCGAGCTTTACGACTGGCTGTCGGCCCATGGCACTGACGTGCTCACCGGCGATTCGTTCTTCCACCTCAGCGGCTACGGCAGCGCGCTGCCCGGGCTCAACCTGTGCGGCGCTGGCCGGGTCGTGTGCCTGATCGACCCCGTCGGCGACGTGTACGCCTGCCCGTTCGCGATCCACCCGAGTTTCCTGGCCGGGAGCGTCCGCGGCCCGGGCGGGTTCGGCGCGGTGTGGCGGGACTCGGAGCTCTTCCGCGACCTGCGGCGCCCACAGTCCGGCGGCGCCTGCGAGTCGTGCTCGGCGTTCGGAACCTGCCGCGGCGGGTGCATGGCCGCGAAGTTCTTCACCGGGCTGCCGCTGGACGGCCCGGATCCCGAGTGTGTCAAGGGCCACGGCGAGCGGGCGCTGGCCGCCGCCGCTCCGGCGCCCCGGCCAGCGCCGGACCACACGCACCGGCTTGCGCGCCCCCGGACTTCGGAGCGCACCCCGGTACCGCTCACGCTGTCCGCCCGGCCGCCGGTGCCCGGCCGCCCGCCGGTCACCGCCTGCAACACGAACCCGCTGGCCGGGTTCGTCCCGAACGGGCACTGATCAACCGTGCGGCTGGCTGACCTGCCATGGCCGGACGTCGGCGGCCGGGTCACCGCAGACAGCGTGCTCGCGGTGCCACTGGGCGCCACCGAGCAGCACGGCCCGCACCTGCCGCTGTCCACCGACACCGATATCGCGGTCGCGCTGTGCCAGCGGCTTGCCGAACCGGCGGCGCGCGCAACGGCGCGGCTGCGGGCCGAGTCGCGGGACGTGCTGCTGTTCCGGCCGGCCTGGGACGGTGATCCACACGCCGGCCGCGCCGAGACGTCCATGATGCTGCACCTGGCACCCGCGCGGGTGCGGCTGGCCAGCGCGGTACCGGGAGACACCCGCCCGCTGGCGGAGACCTGGCCGCTGTTGCGGGCGGACGGGGTCCGCGAAACCGGGGTCCTTGGCGACCCGGCCGGGGCCACGGCCGGCGCGGGCGGTGGCCTGCTCGACGCCCTGTCCGCGGCGCTGATCCGCGAGGTAGCCGCCTGGCATCCGGAGGTGCCAGGGTGACCCGTACCGATCCGGGAGGTGGCACCCCGGCATCCGGCAGTGCCGGGGCAACCGGGCCGGTGGCGGTGGTCACCGGGGCGGCCCGCGGTATCGGGGCGGCGACCGTGCTGGCGCTGGCCGACGCGGGCTGGTCGGTCCTCGCGGTGGACAGCGCGGCCGACGACCCCGCGCTGCCCTATCCGATGGGTACCTCCACCGAGTTGTCCGGCGTGGTCGGCCAGGCAGCCGAGCGCACCGGGGCAGGCCGGGTGGCGTCCTTCGTCGCCGACGTGCGCGACCCGGAGGCCGTCGCGGCCACGGTGGCCGAGGCGGAACGCCGCTGGGGTGGCCTGGACGCGGCGATCGCGGCGGCCGGTGTGATCGCCGGCGGGGTGCCGCTCTGGGAGGTCCCCCTCGACCAGCAGCAGGCCGTGCTCGACGTCGACCTGGGCGGGGTGCTGTCGCTGGCCCGGGCCGCCGTCCCGGCGCTGCTGCGCCGTCCCGCGCCCAGGTCCGGGCGATTCCTTGCGGTCGCGTCCGCGGCGGCTACCCGCGGGCTGCCGATGCTCGCCGCGTACTGCGCGGCCAAGGCGGGAGTCACCGGGCTGATCCGTGCGCTCGCCGCCGAACTGGCCGGCAGCGGCGTCACCGCGAACGCGGTCAGCCCCGGTTCGACCGCCACCCCGATTCTTGCCGAGAGTGCCCGGCTGTACCGGCTGCCCGGAGCAGGGGCGTTCGCCGGCCAGCAGCCCGCCGGGCGGCTGCTCGATCCCGCCGAGATAGCCGCCGTGCTAGCGTTCCTGGCCAGCCCAGGGAGCAGCGGGATGACCGGCGCCATCGTGCCGGTGGACGGAGGCCTCGCGCTGTGAACCAGGACGGCGAAGGGCGCCTGCCCGCCCACGATCACTCGCCCGCCCGTAATGCGGACAGGGCCGCCGGCATATCCTCGTTTCCGCACGCGCAAATCGCTACAAACCGGACGCGGAACCGTGCGTTTCTGAGGAGGAGTCGTCTTGATCATGGGCGTGCCGCCGGTAGCGGCGGGCCAGCCGACCCGCCGTTGCCGGCCGGTTTCGGCGTGGTCATTGACCCGGGGACCAAACAGCTTGGCGAGGACATCCTGTTCGGCGGCGGCCCGGCGCGGGTGCTGCGACTGTCCCGGGCCGGATGCGCGGCGCTGGCGGAACTGCGCGGCGGCCCGGTGCGCAGCGCCGCGGCGGGCCGGCTGGCCCGCAAGCTCACCGACGCCGGGATGGCCCAGCCGCGGCCCCCTGAGCTGACGGCCCGGCCCGACGTCACCGTCCTCATCCCGGTCCGCGACCGCCCTGTCCTGCTGGACCGCTGCCTGGCCGCGCTGGGGCGCGACTACCCAGTGCTGGTCGTGGACGACGGATCCGTGGACCCGGCGGCGGTCGCGGATATCGCCGCGGCGCACGGCGCGGCACTGGTGCGGAGGCCGGTCAACGGCGGCGCCGGCCCCGCGCGGAACACCGGCCTGCTGACGGTGACCACAGACCTGGTGGCGTTTCTTGACAGCGACACCATGCCCGAGCCCGGCTGGATCGAGCGGCTCGCCACGCACCTGGCCGACCCGGCGGTGGCCGCGGTGGCCCCGCGGATCGTGCCGGTGCCGCCCTACCCAAGCTGGGCTGGCCGGTACACCGCTGCGGCATGCCCCCTGGACCTCGGCGGCGCTGCGGCACGGGTGGTGCCAGGGACCCGGGTGGCGTATGTGCCCACTGCGGCGGTGCTGGCCCGGCGCGCCGCCCTTCTCCAGAGTGCGGGCGCTGACGGCGTTTTCGATCCGTCGCTGCGCCGCGGCGAGGACGTCGACCTGGTCTGGCGGCTGCACGAGGCGGGCTGGCGGATCCGCTACGACCCGGCGGTCCGGGTGTTCCACCACGAGCCAGGCAGCTGGCGGGGCCTGCTCGCGCGGCGGTTCCGCTACGGCACCTCGGCGGCACCGCTGGCGCTGCGGCATCCCGGCCAGGTGCCACCGCTGGTGCTGTACCCGTGGCCCGCACTGACGGTCGCGGGGCTGCTGGCCGGCCGCCCGGCCGTGGCTGGCCTCGGCTTCACCGGGTCGGTGCTGGCCATGCGCGCCACGCTGCACCGGGCCGGGCTGCCCGCCCGCGGGGTGCTGCCCGCAATGATCACCGCGACCCACCAGACCTGGCTGGGCACGGGGCGTTATGCCTGCCAATTCGGTGCGCCGGTGCTGGCCGCCGCGCTCGTGGCACCCGGCCGGGCTGGCCGGGGCCGGCGCTGGGCCCGGCGCGCCGCGGCTGCGTCGCTGCTGCTGGGGCCGCCGCTGACGACCTGGCCTGCCCGCCGCCGGTCGCTGGGCCCGGTGCGGTACCTGCTCGGCCAGCTGGCCGACGACGCGGCGTACGGAGCGGGAGTGTGGACGGGCGCGCTGCGGGCCCGCAGCCTGGCCCCGGTCCGCCCGGTGATCGCCTGGCACCCGCTGCGCGGCGACCTGCCGAGCCGGTCTCCGCGGGCGCGCGATTGTGTCAGGAGAGTACCCGGGTCAGTCCCGGCGCCACGTCAGCGAGCCTCCTGACCGGCAGGCTCATCCCGCCGCCGCGGCGGGCCAGGGCCGCGGCCGCCTGCTCCGCTTCCGCCGTGGGCAGCGGGCAGAGGATGTGGAGCCGGCTGATTCCGGTCAGGGCCAGCGCCGGATCGCCGCCAGCGGTTGGCATGCAGTCCGACAGCAGCACCGCCACCCGCTCATCGGCAGCGGCGCCGGCCAGCTGCGCCGCGGTCACGCGGAGCGCGGCC
Source organism: uncultured Actinomycetes bacterium (assembly GCA_963813395.1). Classification (GTDB taxonomy): domain Bacteria; phylum Actinomycetota; class Actinomycetes; order Streptosporangiales; family Streptosporangiaceae; genus DASXKD01. Next base: position 28,560 of record CAWEYV010000019.1, on the reverse strand, counting down.
GCCAGATCGGTCATCCCGTGCCCGCGCAACGCCACCAGATCGCCGACGAGCTCCCCGGGATCGCGGCGGGTGCCCTGGGCCTGCAGCACGGTGACGTCCCCGCCGAAGGCGACGATCCCTGGGGTCAGGCGCCCGTCGGCCGCAAGGACCACGCTGGCCGCGGCCACGGCGGCGATCGCTACGGCGAGGCCAGACATGGAGCCGCTGCGGTCGATGAGCAGGCACAACGCGCGGCGGTGACCGCGCCAGGCCTGGGTCACCAGATCGCCGGACTCCGGGGGCCAGGGCGGCGACCAGCGGTCGAGGGTCGCCTCCAGGTCCAGGTCTCCCTCGGAGCGGCTGGCACTGAGCCGGCGGACACCCCGGGCCGGCCGCTGGCCAGCCCGGCCCAGCCGGAAGAAGACGCGCGCCGCCAGCCGCTGTGCGGCGGCGCGCAGGTCGCGGTCGGTGGCCCGGGCAAGGTCGGCAAGGAGCGTCACCGCGGCGTCGGGGTCGGCGGCCAGCAATCGGTTGATCATGTCCTCGTCGAGCTGGCCGGCCTCGGGTGATACGGCGCCGAAGGATGAGTACCTGGCGGCCAGCTCGGCACGGCTTATGGTCCGCCGGGCGCCGGCCGCGCGGCGATCGCGGCGGACCGCGGCGGCTGGCGCGCGGCGGTGACCGGTGCCTGCCGCATCTCGCGGCAGGCCGTCAGCTTTTCCCCGGCCGTCCGGCGCTCCATTGTCTGCGATGCCGTCGTCCGGGGGGACTGGCGCCGGTGAGTCCGCTGGCCAGAGCAGGCCAAGGAGTTCGTCAACCACCGACTCCGGGGTCCGGTCACACCCGTCGGCCAGCCGGATCCGCCCGGAGAGGGCGGCGTGCGCGGCGTCGCGGGCCGTTGCCCTCGCCATGCCGTTCTCGCCGCGCAGCCGCGCCAGGCCGGTCAGCAGCAGGACCAGGTCGATCGAACCACGGACCGAGGAGCCCATCCGCACGTCGCGGTGCTCCCTGGTGGCCCGGGTCAGAGCCACCGCGAACCCCACGACCTGGCCGTTCGCCCCGGTGAGCGCGGTGGTGATCTCGCGTTCGGCGGCTGCGTCCTGGTAGCCGAGCACGACCCGGCAGATCCGGTCGGCGATGGCCTGGCTGACCCGCGCGGTCCCGATCGCGTCGAACGGGTTCATGGCGGCGACCAGCCGGAACCCGGCGTCGGCCCGCACGACGCCGAGCCGGGGCACCATGATCTCGCCCTCGGTGAGCACGGTGATCAGGACGTTGAGCGTCTCCTCCGGCACCCGGTTGAACTCCTCCAGGTACAGCAGGGCACCGGACCGCATGGCCCGCAGCAGCGGCCCGTCGGTGAAGCTGGCGGGCACGTACCCTTCGGCCAGCACCTGCGCGGGGTCGTACTGCCCGATCAGCCGGGCCGGCGTGAGCTCGGCGTTGCCTTCGGCGAAGACGACCGCCTTGCCCGCGTGGCGGGCGATGTCCCGCAGCAGCGTTGACTTGCCGGTGCCGGGCGGGCCTTCGATCACCACGTGCCGGCCGGCTTCCAGCGCAACGGTGAGCACCTCACGCTCCCGCCGCAGGCCCACGATGGGCGGGGCCTGGCCCGGCGACCGGGATGACTCACCTGCTGTCATGCGGGATCGTTCACCCGCCGGCATGCAGGATTACACCGCGGATGTTCTTACCGTCGAGCAGGTCCTGGTACCCCTGGTTGATCTGGTCGAGCGTGTAGGTGGTGGTGATCAGCTCGTCCAGCTTCAGATCGCCGGCCTGGTACAGCTCCACCATCCGCGGGATGTCGTGGAATGGGTCGCCGGAACCGAACAGGCTCCCCTGGATGCGCTTTTCGAACAGGGTCAGGATCGCGCCGGGCAGCTCGATCGTGGTTTTGGTCGGGTCGGCCAGCCCGGTCACCACCACTGTGCCGCCCTTGCGGATCGCGTTGAACGCGTGCGTGACGACCTCGGAGGTCACGACCCCCACCGTGATGATCGCCTTGTCGGCGCCAACGCCGCGGGTCAGCTGGGTGATCAGTTCCTGCGCCTGTTCGGCGGTCTCGCAGCTGTGCGTGGCGCCGAACTGTTCGGCCGCCTCGCGCTTGTTGGCCAGCGGGTCTATCGCTACGACGTTCCGGGCACCGGCCAGGGCGGCACCCTGGACGGCGTTGATGCCGATGCCGCCGACGCCGTAGATGGCGATGGTGTCGCCCGGCTCGGTGGCGGCGGCGTGCACCGCCGAGCCGAACCCGGTCGGCACCCCGCAGCCGATGAGGACGACCTTGTCCAGCGGCAGGTCCGGGTCCACCTTGACGGCGGAAAACTCGGAAATGACCGCGCGCTCGGCGAACGTGCCGAGCATGCACATGCCGCCGAAGTCCTCGCCGCCGCCGTGGAACCGGTAGGTGCCGTCGGGCAGGCAGCCATCGAGGATGGTGATGCCCAGGTCGCAGAGGTTCGACTTTCCGGTCGAGCACCACCGGCAGTGGCCGCAGACCGGCAGGAACGAGCAAATGACGTGATCACCGGGGCTGAGCCGGGTGACGCCAGGACCGACCTCTTCGATGATCCCGGCGCCCTCGTGACCGCCGACGATCGGGAAGCGCGGCACGATATCGCCATGACGGAGGTGCTCGTCCGAGTGGCAGAGACCGGCCGCCACGTACCGGATGAGCACTTCCCCGGCCTTGGGGGGATCGAGTTCCAGCTCAGTGATCTCGAAGTCCTGGCCCACTCCGCGCAGGACCGCGGCCCTGGTCTTCATTGATCCCTCCTGATTGCCCAAGCAGGCAGCCTGCTGTAGGCGCAGTCAGGACCCGGGGTGCATCGGGCCGCGTGCGACCACAGTCACGACCGCGCAGACCGATGGTGACCTTGGTGACACCTTAGGCGGGTGTGGGCAGAGGGACCAGCCCTCTCCCGCCCGCGGGCGTGACCCGTCAGGAGGCACGGCGGATGAGCCTGCGCTCGGGCAGCGGCGGGATTCCCTGATCCTCACCTGGGGTCATGGCCCGCGCTATCGACGGTCCGTAGCGGCGGGCCAGCGGATCGGCGGTCAGGCCATGCGCGACCACGCTGAGCAGCACGGTGAAGCTGATGACCGCGACGGCGGACCCGGCGGCACGCTCGCCTATCTCCTCCAGCGCCAGAAGGGCGAAGACAACGGACGCAAGGCCGCGGGGGCCGAACCATCCGACGAACGCAACTGCTGTCCGGCCGAGCCGTGCCCCCGCCAGCGCAAGCGCCACTGGCACCATCCGGATCAAGGTGAGGCTGAGCACGGCATACGCCACATCCGGCCACGTCAGGCTCTCGAGTGCCGGCACGATGGCGACAGCCCCGAACGCAAGCCACACCAGCAGCGATACCAGGGCGCTCGTTTCCTCCACAAACGGAACCAGCCGCTCACCGCGCGGGCCGCCGGCCGCCCGGAACGCGAGGCCCCCGGTGAACGCGGCGATAAAACCGTTGCCGTGGAGCGCAAGCGAGCACGCGTAGGCGCATACCGCCAGCGCCAGCACCGCCGAGCCGGCGAAGCTCCCGGCGACCCAGCCGCGGCCACTGGCAACCTTGACCACGTACCCGCCGACACCCCCCACCGCTACGCCGATGGCCACGCCCAGCACCAACTCGGCGGCGGCCCCGGCCGGTCCGATGCCCGCGGCGTGCCCAGCGGGCTGCGCCCCAGCGAGCGCGATCAGCACGAACGGCGTGGCGATCCCGTCGTTGAGGCCGCTTTCGACGTTGATCAGCCGGCGTATCCGTTCGGGGACGGCAGGATTGACCATCATGCCCGCGCCCAGAGCGGCGTCTGTGGGCGCCAGGGCCGCTCCCACCAGCAACGCGAGCCAGGGACTGATTCCCCCTACCATGACCAGCGCGAGCAGGGTGCCCAGGCCGATCGTCAGCGGTAGCCCAATCGCCAGCAGGCGAACGCACAGTCCCATGTCCGCTCGCAGATCCCGCAGCCCGACCCGCGACGCGTCACAGAACAGCACCAACACGAGGGTGATCTCTGCCAGCGTCTTGACCAGCTCAGGAGAAGGCGCGAACCCCAGCGGGGCGAGCGGCCCGTGAGTCAGCAGCAAGCCAGCAAGCACGAAGGTAATGGGAGCCGTGACGTCAAAACGCTCCAGCCGCGCCGACAACGTCGCCCACATGAAGATCAGCGCGGCAACAATCGCCAGATCGGAAGCGCTCATCCGCTCATCCCGCGCGCCGGGCGCGCTACCTCGCCTAGTTGGCGGCGCCGGGCCGCCTGTCATGCCGCTTCCACGATCACACACAGCCAAGCCTGACACCTCCCCCGCACCGAGTGAGGGATCCATAGCCGAGTAAATGGTCTTGGGCTGACCCCCCGGTGCGAACGGCCCGCCGGGGGCATCCTGTTGATAGCGATACCTGGAGGTGGTGGCCGATGACCGGCGAGACGATCCGCGGCCTGCTCGAACCCCTTGTCGGTAAGTCCGGGTCGATTTCCATGGTTGTCAGCAGGGCCGGCCACATCGGGTTCGTCGCAACCGGGAACAAGAAGCTGACCAGCGTGGCGGTTCTCCCGGACGGCCTGGTGCGTCTTGAGCGCGAGACGGGATGGGCCGTGCTCGACCCGGATCAAGTTGTTGCCGTGGTGTGGGACAGCGAGCCAGAGACCTCGGCGGGCCAATTCCTGTGAGGGTGCCGGTCATCGGCCTGGCGGGGGTCATGCTCGCCGCCTGCGCGAGCGCCGCGCCCTACCAGACCTCGATCCGCGCTGGCTCGTGCGCCTGCTGGACGGGCCATCGGATGGCGTGAATCTCCCGTGCGGGCGGGGAAAGCACAAGAACTAGTCTGAGTTGGTCGGCGTAATGTTTCGTCCCGGCAACGGGTGACTTACCAGGAGCAGAATGAAAGCGCTGGTCAAGGCGCGGGCGGAGCCCGGTCTCACGCTTGAGGACGTCCCAGTCCCCTCGCTGGGCAGGGACGATGTGCTGATCCGGGTGCTCAGGACCGGCGTCTGCGGTACCGATCTGCACATCTACGAGTGGGACGGCTGGGCGCAGGCGAACGTGCCGGTGCCGCTCGTGATCGGCCATGAGTTCGTCGGTGAGGTCGTGGACGCCGGGTCCGACGTGCGGGAACTGCACGCGGGTGACCTGGTGAGCGGCGAGGGCCATCTGGTGTGCGGCCGCTGCCGCAACTGCATGGCCGGGCGGCGCGTTCAGTGCGCGCACACCAAGGGGGTGGGCGTCAACTATCCAGGCGCCTTCGCCGAGTACATCGCGCTGCCCGCCGCGAACGTCTGGCGGCACCCGCCGGATATCGACCTTGACGTCGCGGCCATCTTCGACCCCTTCGGCAACGCCGTGCACACGGTGCTCACCTTCCCGGTCCTCGGTGAGGACATCCTGATCACCGGCGCTGGCCCGATCGGCCTGATGGCAGCGATCGTGGCCAGGCACGCCGGCGCCCGGTACATCGCCATCAGTGACGTGTCGGAGTACCGGCTGGCCCTCGCGGAACGGATCGGTGTCACGCTGGCCGCCAACGTCAACGAGACGACGATGACCGAGGTCATGGCCAAGCTGGGCATGCGGGAGGGCTTCGACATCGGGCTGGAGATGTCCGGCAAGCCGGCCGCGCTGCGGGAGATGCTGTCCAGCATGACCCATGGCGGCAAGATCGCCATGCTCGGCCTGCCCACGGACGACTTCGGGATCGACTGGGCGCACCTCGTCACCAACATGATCACGATCAAGGGCATCTACGGCCGCCAGATGTTCGAAACCTGGTACGAGATGTCCGTGCTGATTCAGTCGGGCCTGGACATTTCGCCGGTCATCACGCACAGGTTCGATGCCGCCGATTTCGAGGAGGCGTTTGCTACGGTGCGCAGCGGCCGCTGCGGCAAGGTGGTGCTCAACTGGGCTCGGCGCTAGCGGAGATTGTGAGGTCCGGCAGGTGTTTACCAGCGTCCGGCAGGAGATCAGCGGCGAGCTCGACGAGATTCGCTCGGCTGGCCTGTTCAAGGCCGAGCGGGTCATCGTCAGCCCGCAGGGGTCGGTCATCCGCGTCGCGGACGGTGCCGAGGTGCTCAACCTCTGCGCCAACAACTACCTGGGCCTGGCCGATGACCCGCGGATCGTGGCGGCGGCCAAGGAGGCCCTGGACCGCTGGGGATACGGCCTGGCCAGCGTCAGGTTCATCTGCGGCACGCAGGACGTGCACAAACAGCTTGAGGAACGGATCTCGGCCTTCCTCGGCACCGAGGACACCATCTTGTACTCGTCCTGCTTCGACGCCAACGGCGGCCTGTTCGAAACGCTGCTCGGTGATCAGGACGCGGTCATCAGCGACGAACTGAACCACGCCTCGATCATCGACGGGATCCGGCTGAGCAAGGCCAGGCGGTTGCGCTACCGCAACCGCGACATGGCTGACCTCGAAGGCCAGCTCAGGGCCAGCGCGGATGCGCGGCGCCGGCTTATCGCCACCGACGGCGTGTTCTCCATGGACGGCTACGTCGCGCCGCTCGGCGAAATCTGCGACCTGGCCGAGCGCTACCAGGCGATGGTCATGGTCGACGACTCGCACGCGGTGGGGTTCGTCGGCGCACGCGGCCGCGGCACGCCCGAGCTGCACGGGGTGACGGACCGCGTTGACATCGTGACCGGAACCCTGGGCAAGGCCCTGGGCGGGGCCAGCGGCGGCTACACGAGCGGGCGGCAGGGAGATCATTGACCTGCTCCGCCAGCGGTCACGCCCGTATCTGTTCTCGAATTCCGTGGCGCCCGCGGTGGTGGGCGCCTCGCTGAAGGTCCTCGACCTGCTGGAGACCAGCGATGATCTGCGGGCCCGGCTGCGGGATAACACCGCCTGGTTCCGGCAGCAGATGACCGGCCAGGGCTTTGACGTTCTGCCCGGAGACCATCCGATCGTGCCCGTCATGATCGGCGACGCCGCGCGTGCTACCCAGATGGCCGACCGGCTGCTGGGCAAGGGCGTGTACGTGATCGGCTTCAGTTATCCGGTGGTCCCCGTCGGCAAGGCGCGGATCCGGACCCAGGTCTCCGCCGCGCACAGCCGCGAGGACCTCCAGGCCGCGGTGGCCGCGTTCGCCGCCGCCCGGGACGAGATGGCCTGACCTACCGGGCGGACGTGGCCGTGGCCTGGTCGGCGAGGAATGCCCCGCCGCCGTGAGCACCGAAGAAGAACCCGCCGGCCGCGCAGTTGCCCGCCGACGCGCACGACACCGAGGTAACGTCTGAGAGCCCGCCCTGTGCCAGGCCGGCGATGCCCGGCACGTTGTGGGCATTTCCCCAGGTGCCGTTCACCTCGTTGACCACGAACGCCAGCCTGACGTTGCCGGTGGTGATGTAGGACCCGCCGGCGGCGCAGTTGCCCGGTGAACCGCACGACACGGATTCGATATCGGCGGACGCGGTATTGAAGGCGACATTGCCTCCGAAGACCTGCTGCACTTGGTCCCAGCTGCCGCTGCGCTCGTCGGCAACGTACGCCACGGGACCATCCAGGTTGTTGAGTTGCCCGCCGGTGGCGCAGTTGCCCGGCGACCCGCACCAGATCGACTGGGCATCCGACAGCACGCCCACGTCGAGGCTGTCAAAGCCGGGAATCTCGTGCGGCGGGCCCCAGGTGCCGCCGACTTCGTCCACGACGAACACCTGCGAATGTCCGGTGGCGTTGCCGGCGTTCCCCGTGGCCGCGCAGTTGCCCGCCGACGCGCAGGACACCGCCGTGATCCGCTCCTCGTTGATGGGCGTGACGCCGGTGACCGAGATATCTATGGTGTGGATCTGGCCCCACTGGCCGCTCGTCTCACCGGCCACGAACGCGTGGAAGCTGATCGTGGCGTCCTCATAGAAGCCGCCAGCGGTGCAGTTGCCCGCCGACGGGCACGAGATGGATAGGACGTTCGCGCGGGCACCGCCGTTGAGGGCGCCGCTGCCCGGCACCTCGATGGCCTGCCCCCAGGTGCCGTTCCTCTCGTCGGCGACGAACGCCTGATCGATGCTGTCGACGGTTTCGTAGAGACCCGCCGACCGCGCAGTTGCCCGGGGACGCGCACGACACGGTGTCGGCGGATGAGGTTCCGCCGGGGTTGAGTTTGCCGAGGCCCGGAACGGCATGTGCGGTGTGCCAGGTGCCGTTCTTCTGGTCGGCGACGAACGCGTGCTGGTCGCCGTGTGCATCGAAGTAAACCCCGGTCACGGCGCAGTTGCCCGCCGGCGCGCACGACACTGCCGACGCCAGGCCGCCGCCGCCCTTGCTGAGGGCGGCGATGCCGGGCACCCGGATGGCCACCCCCCAGGTGCCGTTTTTCTCGTTGGCGACGAACGGCTGGTTGTTGCCCTGCGCGTCGCTGTAGTTCCCGGTGGCGGCGCAGTTGCCCGGCGACGCGCAGGACACCTGGTTCACCCCGGCGCTGTGGCCCATGTTGAGAGCCGCAAGACCAGGCACCCGATGTGCCTTGCCCCAGGCACCGGTGGTCGCCGCCGCGTGGCCGGCCGGCCGTGCGCCGTCGTCCGGGCAGCCGGCAGTGGTCCGGCGCTGGCCGTGCCGCCCATGGCAGCCACACCGGCAACCACGGCTGCTGCGCCGGCCAGCTTGACGATCTTCACAGGAGTCGCCCTCTCCGCAATGCGACAGAGAGGCCCCGCCCCGTCGCGCTGGTGATGTCACCGCGACCTTAGGAGAGGGTGATGCCGCGGGACATGGGGAGGCATTACCTACCTTTCCGGTCCCGCTCCCTAATTTTCTGAGCCGGTCCCGGCAGTCACCGTTCGCCCGTGGCGGCCGAGGTTTCCAAGTCGTGAAGCTCCTTGGCTTCTTCGGCCGACAGCAGGCCGATCTCGATCAGGTCGAGCGGGCTGATGAAGCCGTCGGCCAGACGGAACCCTCCGGCGCGGGCGATCGCGTCCCGCAGCGGCACCGCCCAATGGTGCTCCAGCAAGATCAAGGCGGCCGCGGAATCGTTGGGGATGTCCTCCAGCACGTCCCATTCCTCCACGCCGCCGAAGATGTTGATGCCCTCGTCCGCGGCCTCCTGCGCGCCGGCCACCGCGCCGGCCTCGGCTCCCTCTTCCCCCTCGAAGCCGAGGCCGATGAGAGCACCGATCTTGCTGCCAGCCTCGATGGCCTCCTGCTCGGTCAGGTTGCTCAGATGCTCGGCCTCCAGTTCGCCGTTGGCGTCTTTGTAGACGGCCAGCGCATCGATAACGCGCACGGTGCCGCTGTCATGGAGCCGCTCAAGTTCCTCGATGATCTCACCGTGGAAGTCGGGGTGGCTGAACCCCAAAACGATGAGCTGTACTGGTCCGATCGCCATCGTGACCCCTTTGCCTGTTCCGCAGGCCAGCTCCGGCGGGAGCGCCCCACCGTGGACCTGAACGTGCGGTAGCCCGGCCCATGCGGGCCATCCGCCCGCAGTATCAGGCCGGCATCCGTTGCAGCACACCACCCCGACGGGATGAAAGACGCGGGCCGCCGCGGTGACGGTGGGACCTCACCAATGCTTGTTCAGCCAGTCGGCGAGGATCGGCGTCCCAATCATGAGCAAAAGGAGAAAGTAGAACACTGTGGTCCAAGGGATCAGCCAGACCACTCCCTGGGGGTCGCCCTCGATGTTGGTGGGCACGACGAACGCCACGGACCACACGGCCGCGTACACCACGGTGGCCACCGCGAGCACCCTCCCTGGCCGCGGAATTCGCGGCTCGCCCGGCGGCCGGGCGGGCTGGGGCGGTTTTGCTACGGCAAGCCGGGCGGGCAGGTCGGCGGTGAGAGCGGCCAGTTCCGCGTAGGTCCGCGACGCCAGCGCCTGGCTCACCCGCTGGTCGAATTCGTCCTTGGCCAGCATGCCTTGTACGAACGCGGTCTTGAGTGTGCCGATCACCCGCTCGCGATCGGCGTGCGAGGCCCGCAGGTGACCGCGGCCTGCGGCTGCTCGCATCTGGCCCGGCGGTTCTGCCATTACCGCCTCCTCCGCCAACGAACACGGGGATATCCCGAGAATAGTGGGATTGCCTGGTCGCGGGCCAGCCTGAATCTTCTGACGTGCACACCCGTCTGCCGTTCGGCATCCGGCAGGAGGCCAGCGGCCGTCGTTTGCTCTTGCGTACCGCTACGGCACCGCGAAGGTGCCCGGGTCTGGGCTGTGCTCGGCGAAGGCGTCGTGGCCGAGGTGGGCCAGCCACCCACGGAGCACCTTGTGGAGTTCGTCCGCGCCCCGGATGGGGCCGGCCGGGGCAGGCAGGTCCGACGGGTAGAGGACGAAGGGATGGGTCTGCTCCCCGCCGAGGCCGCCATGCGAACCCACCAGGTGCTCGAAGGCCGCCACCTCCTCCGTTTGCGGGTCCCACATCGAGTTGACCATGATGTCGGCGCAGTGCGGGTAGGAGTCTGTCTGCAGAACCTGCCATCGGGCCGATGCACCGAACGGCCGCAGCGGATCTTTACCGCTCACGTCCTGTGTTTGCAGTGCCTGGAACCCGTCGCGGCCGATCACGACCGGGCCTAGTTCGTCCGAACGCACGAGGACGAATCCGATTCCGGGATGGCCGGTGAGTGCGGGCACGAGGTCTGGGTACCGCGTGCTGATCATCTCCAAGGACAACCGCTCAGCCTGCTCGGTCAGGTAAACCAGGCCCAGGTTGCCCGAGGCGAGTACGACTGCCTCCTCCGGCTCGTTGGCCAGCGCCGTGTCATGCTCCCGGCGGCGCCGCTCAGGGCCCGGCGCACTGCCTTCGCTGAGCGCGGCACGACGGTGGCCCGTCTCCCGCCGGTCGCGCAGCGCTCGCTGTAGCGCCCTTCCGACGCGGCCGTCCTCCGACGCCACGTCGGCTGCCGCGGCGCTCGCGTATCCCCAGGACTCCTCCCCTGCGACCCGGGCGGCGCCAATTTCGCTCACCCGTCCCGCATGCATCGCGGACCGGACCAGGTCGCCCAGGCTGCACCCGTACCGGTCCTCGAACGTGGTCCCCTGGCTTTGGCCGTGGTCGGACAGCACCACGAACCGGTACGGGCGTGGAGCGTTCTCCGCAGCGCGCTCCAGCCGGCCGATATCCCGGTCGAGCCGGCGCAGGGCGTCGAGAGCGTCGTAACGTTCGGGGCCGGAATGGTGCGCGACCTCGTCGTATCCGACGAAGTCGGCATAGATGACCGAGCGCCCGGTGTACAGGTCGCCGATGAGCGTCTGGGTCGTGACGTCCCGGGTGATCACCGTGGCGAAGGCCCGCAGGAACGGATACAGCCCGCCGCGGCGCACCCGCGGGCGGACGTCGTTGCGGCGCTGCCTGGATGCCTGGGCAAGTTCCCGCACGACTTCCGCGATGAACCCGGCGAACGTGCGCATGGCGTTATAAGGAACCGCGAAGTACGCGTAGTAGCCCTGGCCGACCCTGCCTCGCTTGCGGCCAGCAACGCTCATGGTCAAAATGTTCTGTTCGGCGTCGCCGGTGTAGAGGTTCCCCCGGCCGGCTCCGTCGGCGTGCAACAGGCCCCGCCCGTCCGAATGCCGCCGCTCGATTTCGGCCGCCGAGCGCGGATGGTTCGACACCAGCCTCGCGCCGCTCTCCTTCTCCAGCCACCGGAACGCGGGGATGTCAAACGTACTGCCGTGCAAGATCCCGCACTGGCTGGCACCTGTCTGGGAGGACCATCCGGTCTCCCACCCGAGCAGCCGGTGACTGCCCGATGCCAGCCAGCGGTTAAGCGTCGGGGCGTTGCCATCACGGAGCGCCCGCCGCAGTACGGCCAGCCCGAGCCCGTCGATCTGAACGAAGAGCACACCCGGGACGTCACTAACGCCATCCGGCCGCATACGGCGAGCCGCCCGGCGGATCACCTGACGGTAGTAGACATCCTCATCGTCCAGTGTCAGCAGGGCGGTCAGGCCGGTGTTGACCAGGGTGAGCACCAGTGCGACGCCGATTGCGGTCCACAGGTCGCGCACCTCTATCCCGGGTATGAGGTACGCGACCAAAGCCACCGCCGCCCCGTTGAGCACGATGACGGCGATGCCAAGCGTCACGACGGCAAGCGGCAACGCGAGATAAGCGAAGACCGGCCATACCAGCGCGTTGATCACTCCCAGCAGGGCGACGGCCGCCAGCGCGGCGCCAGGCACCAGTCACCTCGAAGCCCGGCAGCAGCCAGCCGAGCAGGAGCACCACCGCAGCGGTAACCAGCAAGACCACCACGACGCGAACGACCGGATGCCGGCCCGCTGCTCCCCGCCCAGCGTGGCCCGCCTCGCCACCATGTGCCCGCATCAAGCCATTGTCGCCGCTGCTACCGGCCGGATTGCTGGCTGGCGGTCAGGTGGCCAGACCTATTACCAGCCACATGAAGCCCGCTCCGGCGATGGTGCACAGGAGGGTGAGGCGGCTGGGGTGGCTGGTGTGCGCCTCGGGCAGGATGTCGGAGGTGGCCAGGTAGAGCAGGATCCCGGCGAAGAACCCCAGGTAGAGCCCGAGTATGTGGTGCGGGATGGTGAAGGCCAAGGTGATCGCGGCCCCGATGACGGGCGCTACCGCGTCGCAGGCCAGCAGGGTCAGCGCCCGGCGGCGGTTGTTGCCGTACAACGAGGTGATCGTGTAGGTGTTGAAGCCGTCGGCGAAATCGTGGCTGATGACGGCGATGGCCACGACCGCCGCCACGGTGGTGCCGGCCTGGAAGGCGGCGCCGATGGCGAAGCCGTCCATCAGGCTGTGCCCGACCAGGCCGGAGGCGGCGAGCAGCCCGATGCCAGGATGATGCTGGTGGCCGGCGTACTCGCGCTCGTGACCGCGGTGCACCGGTGCCGAGCGTTCGATCACGTGCAGCGTCAGGAAACCCGCCATGGCAGTGAGCATGACCGCCGGCACGCCGAACAGATGCCCCGGCTGCTCGCCGAGAGCCTCGGGCAGCAAATCGAACAACACCACGCCGAGCATCAGCCCCGCGGCCAGGCCGAGCACCAGGTGCTTGCGATCACCGATACGTAGTGCGGCCACGCCGCCGAGCAGCGTGGTGATGAACGAACCGAGCGCGACCACGACAGGCATCGGGCAGCTCCCCCCTAGGCAGCAGGGACACCGCGCCACCGTGGCGCGGCTTGGCCTGGAGGCCCGCTTTCCGCCGGTCTCACCGGTCTATGTGATCACGTTCGGCGGCGTCGCCGCGCCTGCCCAGTGGATTCCAGTGACCCGGCCAGCATCGTGCCGCCGGGCCGGCGGGATGCTGCTCTTTCCAGTCGAGGGAGGCCGCTGTTGCGTCTGATTACCTTCAATATCGCTTCCATCGATGCCCGTATCGCCGTGTCCCGATCGACGCCGTCGTGGCTCGATGCCCGGTGGAAGCCGCTCGACCGGTACGAACCGGTCGATGTCATGTCCCTGCACGGCGCTCGCGTCTATCTCGAAGGCAGCAACTCCTTTACCGCGCGCGATGCGCCGGAAGCAATATTCGGCAAGGCAGCAGCCGAGGTCCCGGCGGGTGACTTCTTGCCGGAGAAGCTGCGTACTCATTCCGGCCAGTGGCTCGTCGTCATCGACAGCCGCGCGAGGGTCAGGTGGAGTTCCGTCGAGCAGGACGGCACCAAACTGGCCGTCCTGATATCGAGCGCGACACCTGCGGCGTACCGCCAGTTCCTCCGCGAGCACGACGTGCCGTACCTGGAGACCGGCGACGGCCGCGTCGATCTGCGCCAAGCGCTCGGCCGGGTGGGTGAGGCATTCGGCGTGGACCGTATCGTCTCCACCGCGGGCGGCGTTCTCAACGGTGCGTTCCTCCGGGCTGGCCTGGTCGACGAGATCGACATCCAGTTCCTTCCCGCTGTCGTCGGCCGCGCCGAGGCTCCCGCCATTTTCGAGGGTTATGACTTCAGCGCTGCGAGCGGTTTCTGTGACCTTCGGCTCATATCAGCGGAAAGCCGCCCGGACGGGTCCATCTTCATCCGTTACGCGGCGCGCTGACCGGCCCGCCCGCCGGGCTTGGACGCGATATCCCGCAGCCATCCTGGACCCGCTAGCCCGGTCGTCGGGTGGCTACCTGGCCGAGGCTGCTTCTGGGCAGGCGAACGCCAGGTCCTGCTCCGGCTCCCGGCCGGCGGCGCGCTCGGGGCCAGGCTTTCCGGTTTCAGTTTGACCCCTTTAAGGGCACCTGCTAGCTTTTCTTGGCAGATGCAAGGACAGGAGTTCATGCAAATCGAGGACATGACTGGAGACGGCCTGCTGCAGGTGCTGGCGACGCTGGGCAACCCGCACCGGCTCCGGGTCGTGGCCGCTCTGGCCGCAGAGCGCAACTACGTGAGCCGGCTGGCCCGCGAGCTGGGTATCAGCCGGGCGCTGCTCCAGGTCCACCTGCGGAAGCTGGAGGCGGCCGGGCTGGTGTCTGCCACCATCGAAGTCTCAGAGGACGGCAAGGCGATGAAGTTCTACGAGGTGGCGCCCTTCGCGCTGTGCCTGACGCCAAAGGCGATCATGATCGCGGCGCGGACCCTGGGCACGGAGAGCGCAGTGGGGGTGGACGTGCGATGAAGCCCAGGTCGACAGCCCAACTGGCGATTGTCTGCGCAACCGGCCTGATCGCGCTGGCCATGGTGCTCTACGGGGTCCACGGCTCACTGCCCCATGGCAAAGCGGCGGCGTTGCTGGTCCTGGGCCTGTCGCTCGTGGTCGGGACGGCCGCATGGTCATGTCCCGGTACCTCACTACCCAGAAAAGGGCACAGGCCGAGCTGACCGGCGGGGAGCAATACCGCCAGCTGGCCGACGAGTACCGCCGGCTCGCCGACCTGGCCATCACAGCCCAGGAGCACACCGACCTCAAGCTCGGTCAAGTCAGCGCACAACTCGATTACCTGCGTGAACAGACCGCGTCACTGCAGAAGATCCTCAAGGAGGTCGAGTAGGCCCGCCCGGCTGCCAGCCATCGCCCGCTTCCGTGGTCGGGTAGAGCGGTTCTCTGGGCGCGCGGTGACCCAGCGAGCGCCATCGCGGTGGGCGAGGTCGCACGGCGTGCGGCAGCGGGCCAGTTCAGCGCCGGCGTGGACGCTAGCCTCGAAGTCGAGGCCGCGTTCGACGGCGGCGAAGGAGGGTGGTCCGGCGGCAGTCACTGCGCCATCGTCGAAGTCGATGTCGAGACCGGCATTGTGACGGTGGAACGGTACGTCGTCGCTGAGGATTGCGGCGCGCTCATCAACCCTGCCATCGTCGATGGTCAGATCCGGGGCGGCGTCGCTCAGGGCATCGGTGCGGTGCTGCTTGAACGATCGGCGTATGACGAGGACGGCAACTGCCAGTCAGCCACGTTCATGGACTATTTGGTGCCGACCGCCTGTGATATTCCCCGCATCGAGATAGAGCATCTCGAGACCGTGCCGCTCGACGCCGACGTCAACTTCCGCGGCGTGGGCGAGGGCGGCATGATCGTCGCGCCGCCCACGATAGTGAACGCAATTGAGGACGCGCTCTCACCCTTTGGCGTGCGGATTTACGAGCAGCACCTACCGCCGGCTCGCATCCTGGAGCTGGTCGCCGAGGTGGACTCGGCCTAGGCGCTGCCATCCCGCGCCGGCTGCGCTACCGGCTTGACCGGGTGGACGAACTTCCGCCTGAGGCTCCCGCACACTCCGGGCGGCTGCAGATCTGGGTCATGGCACGCCCTCGGGCCCGAGGGGCAGGACTAGCCGCGGACCGGCAAGGGTGGGCGGGGTAGCGCGCCTTCGTGCTGCTTTGGCGGTGTGCCAGTGAGCGCGCTGGCCCGGCGGGAGCTGCCTGCCGGGGTCCGCTGATGGCGGACGCTGGACTGCTTGACCGCCCGCACCCAGTGCTGGCCGCCGTGGTGACTGCCCGCCGGAACGCTTCTCCCGACGGGACTCGGCCAGCTGCGCTCCAGCGAAGATCACGACGATCCAGTAGAACACGGTAGCGATACCTGTCAGCATGCCTGCCCCGCCAGGACCGCCGAGGGTCCCCTGAGGCAAGAGGAACGCCCACATGCCTGCATAAAGCACGGTGGCCACCGTGAGCACGCGGCCGGGCCGCGGAATTCGCGCCTCGCCATGCGCCCGGGCGGGCGTGGGCGGGTTTGCTGTGGTCAGCCCGGCGGGAATGTCCGCGGTGACTGCGGCCAGCTCCGCGTAGGTCCGCGACGCGAACGCCTGGCCCACCCGCAGGTCGAACTCGTCCTTGTCCAGCCGCCCCTGCACGAACGCGGCCTTGAGGGTGCCGATCACCTGCTCACGGTCAGCGTGTGAGGCTCGCAGGTGACCGCGGCCTCCTGCCCCCGCCGCTATCTCATCTCCCGGCCCTGCCATCGCCTGCCACCTCCCCCGAGCACGATGCACCGAAAGCGTAACGCGGCAGCCGTCAAGTCGGCCATCCTCAGGTCCGCAGGTACCTATGCGGCATCCGGCATGCTGGTGCCGTCCGGAAAGAGACGACGACCCGCGGGGGAGGGAGATGACGGTGGCCACCTTCGTGCTGATTCACGGCGGCGGAGATGTCGGATGGTACTGGCACCTGGTCGAGCAGGAGCTGCGCCAGCGCGGCCATGACACCCTCGCGCCCGACCTGCCCTGCGATGACGATTCGGCCGGGCTGGCCGAGTACGCCGACGTCGTAGTCAAGGCGATCGGCGGCCGCCGCGGCCTGGTCGTAGCCGCGCAGTCCTTCGGCGGGTTCACCGCGCCGCTGGTAGCCGCCCGGGTTCCCGTCGACGTGCTGGTCCTGGTGGCCGGGATGATTCCGGCCCCGGGAGAGGCTCCCGGGGACTGGCCCGCGAACACCGGCTTCGATGAGGTCATGCGTCAGCAGGCGCAGCGATACTCCGGTGCGGATCTGATCTACCACGACGTTCCCCCGGCCCTGGCCGGGCAAGCCCGCCGCAACGCGCGCGACCAGTCAGACACTCCCGGCCACGCCCCGTGGCCGCTGGATAGATGGCCGCCGGTGCCGACCCGGTTCGTGCTCTGCACCGAGGACCGATTCTTCCCGCCCGAGTTCATGCGCCGGGTCGTGGCCGATCGGCTGGGCGTCGTTCCGGATGAGATAGCCGCTGGCCATGCCGTTGCGCTAAGCCGTCCGAAGGAGCTGGCCAACTTGCTCGTCAGCTACTCAGCCACCGGCGGATGAATCGCGATGCGCACGACCCAGGCGCCAAAGTGCGGCTGGAGCGTGCGGTAATCCTGGCGGCAGTCCTGGATGATGGCCAGGTACCGGTCCGCTGGTGACTGCTGCGATCAGTTGATATCGAACTCGTTGCCTTCCGGATCCTTCATCCCGACCGCGTAGTGGTCGAGCCCTTCCTCGGACAATGCGCCAGTGATGGTGGCGCCCAGGCCGGCCAGCCGGCTGGCCTCCGCGTCGACTCGCTTCCGGCGAGTCTCGATCGGGTCCGTCCACTCGCCGCTGGCGTGGATGTCGAGGTGCAGCCGGTTCTTGATCACCTTGGCATCCGCGACGACATTGAACCAGATGCTCGGCCCGTGGCCCTCCGGGTCGCTGATCCTGTCCGCCCCGTCGACCAGCTCCTCCTCGGGCAACCCCAGCTCTCGGTAGAAGTCGTTCCAGGTAGCGAATCCAGCCGGGGCCGGCGCGAGCTCATAGCCCAGCGCGGCGGCCCAGAACCGAGCCAGCCGGTCCGGGTCGGCGCAGTCGATGACCAACTGATAGCGGACAGGCACCGGTTTCCTCCTCAGACCGCTCGGATAACTACCGGCATCCTGTCAGCCCAGCCAGACTGTGGGTAGGCGACCGGAAGTAGGCCCGGCGTGGTGTACGGCCTCCGATCAGGGTCGGCGGCCCGCAAGGACGTCGAACTCGTTCCCCTCTGGATCGGCAAGTGTGACCCAGCTCTCATTGCCCGTTTGGCCGACGTCGGCGTGCCGGGCACCTAGGCCGAGCAGGCGACGGACCTCTTCGGCTTGCTCCCTGTCGGTTGGGTTGACGTCGAGGTGGAGCCTGTTCTTGACGGTCTTGCCCTCAGGCACGCGTGCGAATGTCAGCACCGGTGGCACTGGGCCGAGGCGGTTCTTGCCTTCAGGCACCATAGGGGAGCCAATGGTGACAACTCCGTCGTCTTCGTCTTGCACCTCGTAGTCAAGGACCGAGCACCAGAACCGGGCCAGACCGCTGGGATCGGCACAGTCGATCGCAAGCTCGGTGAGCTTACTGGTCATGTCGGGACCTTCCAGTCAAGTAGCGGGCCCGCCAAAGGCCGCACGCTAATCGCAGTGTTTCGACAGCGAGGTAGGCAAGTGTTTTTGGCCGCCTGAACCAGCCGTAGCTGACTGTCGTGGGTAGCCCACTTTGAGCCATCCTTCCGATAGGCCAGCCCTACGCCGGGCCTTACGGCTTCGCCCGCTTACCGGCCCCATAGCACGCGGTGCCAGAATCGCCGCGTCCGTAGCAGGAACCGCCACTCGCGCGCCGACCGCCGCGGTACGGGTTTGTGGATGCACAGCCCCTGGTCGCCCGGCAGCAGGCAGTTACCAGAGCAGTCGCCCCAGCAGTGGCGGCAGTGGCGGACCGACGGCATCGCGCATTCCCCGTGGCCATGCGGGCAGAGCGACCAGCATTCGTCGTGGCCAGTGTAGGCCGCGGCGTCTGCATGGAGGCCCGCAGGAGGCCTGGGTCAGCGCACGGTCCCGCGGGGAACTACCCACTGCAGTGGCTGACCTGTGGCATCTGTGATGAGGTCATAGTCGCTGTCGTAATGGAGCACGGTCACGCGTTCCCGCTCTGCCACGGCTGCGATCAGCAAGTCCGGGAAGCCGACTGCCCGGACCTGCCCACCGTGCCGCAGGGCCGCCTGCACCTCAAGGGCCCGCCGCCAGTCCTCATCATGGGTGGGCAGCCACTCATACCCAGCGTCTCGATCGGCGCGCAGTTCATCGAACTCCTTACCGCTCCTGGCGGCCCACCCGAGTTCGAATTCGATGACCCCGCAAGTGGCGACCAGTCCCGCCTCGATCAGTGGGCCCAGCACAGCGGCGACAGGGCGATGGCGCAGCCGGGCCAGAGCGCTGGTGTCGGCCAGGTAGCTGGCTACTGCCGCCATGCCCCCCGCATCACCCCTTCGTCCTCCAGATCAGGCAGGCCACCCGAAGCCAGTCGCTGCAGATCCCGCCGGCGCGCCGCCAGCGCGGCCACCTCTCGAAGGGCCGCGTTCACCGTGTCTTTCTTCGTCTTGGTACGCAGCGCCTCCTGAGCGGCTGCGAGGTATTCCTCATCCACATCAATCAGGGTCTTCGCCATTTCCACCTCCTCCATGCCCAGTATATCCGACAAGGGGATGATCAGATATATCGGTTAGGCACGGGGACGCTCAGCGCCGGAGCCGCGGGAGGCAGCGCATCGTTAGCACCCGTCGTAACTCGTCCAGTTCGACGCGCCGCCCGCGGCGATGGCGTTATCGAAGATCTGATCCTGGTAAGCGGGGCCGGCGACACCGTACTCGCTGGCCGCGCCGCCGTACTTTTCCCAGGTGCCCAGCAGGAACTGGTAAGCCCCGCCGCCATTACCAGGTCCCCAGGCGTAGCTGCCGCCCTCTTCGGCGTTGCGGATGCAGACTCCAAGCGGTGAACTGGCGGCATCCCCACCGCCGCTGGATGGCGCGGGTGCCGCGCTCGGGGCCGTACTCGGGGTCGGCTGCGCTACCACCGGTTGCTGAGCTGCCTGCCTCCGCGCGCGGCGGGCGGCAGCGAGCCTGGCGAGGTGCTTGTGCCGGGCCGCCCTAGCGGACTCACGAATCATCCGGGCAATGACCACACGGTGCACGTCGGCCGTCACATAGTCGCTGGTGAAACCCGACGCTGTAGTCGTCACCGGCATCGCGTCGTGAGCGGGCTTTGCGGCGGCGGATCCGCCGTGCAAGAACACGAAGGCCGCAGCCACGCCTACGAGCGTTGCTGCGGCCACTACCGGTGCTCCGCGCCTGGTGGCGGGTTTGCTGGGCTTGGCATGACGGGGTGCTGCGGGCATCACGCTCCTGTCCCCGGGGCCCCGCGTTCACCCGGCGAGCTGACGCCTGCTGACGTCAGGTGGCGCGGGCAACGCCTGTCCCGGGGAACCTACTGGCGGCCTGATGGGAGGCGCAGCGAAACACCGGAAGAGCGCACTAACCGGCACCAACTGTGGTAAGGACAGCTAACTCCCCCGCATAGGCGGCTGACGGCACCGCGACCACGCGCAGGTAGGAGCCGACAAGATGCCGCCTGGATTTCCGTTCCCTGGCGTGCCCCTTTCGTGCCGATCTGTCCGGTGACGTCCGTATGGGTGGGTGTTACGGTGCTGATAGCTGTATCTCGCGGCTTCTGCGCTGGTCCTGGTAGGCCGGCAGTCTTGAGGTCAGGCCATGCGCCTGAATCTGGAAAGCAGCCTCGTTGGATCGTCTGCCACGCTGCTGGTTGTCACGGGGATCATCGACTGGAGCACCCTTGCGGAGTTCCGGGCTGTCCTGTCAGGACTGGCGTCCCGCCCGCAGCCGGACATCCTGGTCGACTTCGCCGGGCTGCTGTCGTGGTCGCCGGAAGCGCAGGAGGTGCTCGCAGATACCACCTGGGAAGCGCGCCTGCACGGCGGCCAGCTTGCGATGTTCGGGTTGGCGCCGATCCCCGTGTGGCAGGCGGGAGACTCCGGCCTGCCGGGCCTTGAGCGCGTACTTGAGAACACCACCCATTGAGGCCGGTGGGCACCTAGCGCCGTTGCGGTCGGCGGCCGTCCTCGGGGCAGTTGCCTCACCCTCCCGACCTTGTGTCCATGGTTCTGCGGTGCATCTGCCGGCCGGGCTGACGCCACGACCGGCTTTCTCCCTGGAGGTGGGCGAAGCCTGGCATCGGGTTGCCAGCGTGCGGGATAGCTACTGCTTGTGCGGGTCGCTGCCGGGCAGCCAGGCGTCCGGCCGGTGGATTCCGACGTCGCCGACCCCGTCGGTAAGGGAATCCACGACGGCCAGGACGGCGGCGCGTTCCTCGCCGCGGCGACGGACCAGGGACCAGGTCCAGTAGACCTGTGGCGCGATCACCGGGCGCCGGACCAGGCCGGGCGGCAGCGACGCGGCCTGGCCCTTGGGCGAGTTGACGACGGGGCGGCGGCTGCGGCGCACATGGTCGAAGAAGGCAGGGCCGGTGATGCCGCCGAAGGCGGATCTTCCCCGACTGCGAGCTGACCGATCACACCAGGACCCAGCGCCCGCTGAGCGAACTGCCAGGGATCAATCCGATGTTCCCGTACACGCTCGTGCTCAGGCGGGGCTTGTCATCTATAGCGTTGACAACAATCCAGGAGGTGCCTGACCATGGAATTCCTCGTCAGCATGACCACCCACGTTCCGGACGGAACGCCGGAAGAAGCGGTCCAGGACATCCGCGCCCGCGAGGCCGCCCACTCGCGCGAGCTCGCGGCCCAGGGACACCTGCTGCGCCTGTGGCGCCCGCCGCTGCAACCAGGCGAATGGCGCACCCTCGGGCTGTTCGCCGCCGCCGACGGCGACCGGCTTGAGGAGGTCCTCGCCTCGATGCCGCTGCGGGTGTGGCGCACCGATGAGGTCACCCCGCTCTCGCCGCACCCGAACGATCCGCCCCCCACGCCCACGAGCAGCGCCGTCACGGCCACGGAGTTCCTGGTGACCTTCACCCTGGCCGTTCCGCCGGGCACGACCGACCAGACGGTGGAGGACACCAGGGCCCGTGAAGCCCAGGCCGCGCATGACCTGGCCGGCCAGGGACACCTGCTCCGGCTGTGGACCCTGCCAGACGGGCGCGCGCTGGGCCTGTACCAAGCCCGCGACGCCGCCCAGATGCAGGCGATCCTGGAGGCACTGCCGCTGGCCCCCTGGATGACCGTAGACACGACGCCGCTGTCGCCGCACCCCAGCGACCCGGCGATCATGTACCCGGCGACCACGGCGCCGACGGGAACGCCATGAAAGACCGGGGCCAGAAGGTCGCCGTCATCACCGGCGGCTCCCAGGGCATCGGCGCCAGCCTGGTCACGGCCTACCGTCAGCGAGGCTGGAGCGTGGTAGCTACCGCCCGCGCAATGAAGCCGACCGAGGACCCGGACGTGCTCACCGTCGACGGCGACCTCACCGATCCCGCCACCGCCGACCGGATCGTCAGCGGAGCACTCGGGCGCTTCGGCCGCATCGACACGCTCATCAACAACGCCGGCGTCTACATCTCCAAGCCGTTCACCGACTACACCGCCGAGGATTACGCCTTGGTGGTCGGCGTCAACCTCACCGGATTCTTCTGGCTGACCCAGCGGGCCATCGCCGAGATGCTGCAGCGGTACGGCGGCCACGTGGTCAACATCTCGGCCACTCTGGCCGAGGTCGCGAACTCCAGTGTGCCTTCGGTCCTGGCCGCCCTGACCAAGGGCGGCCTGGCCTCGGCCACCCGGTCACTTGCCGTCGAGTACGCCTCGCGTGGCATCCGGGTCAACGCCGTCTCGCCGGGCATCATCCAGACGCCGGTGCACCCGGCGGACAGCTACGAGGAACTCGGTGACCAGCTTCCTCCTCTCGGGCGCGTCGGCCAGGTCAGCGACGTCGTCGACGGCATCTTGTTCCTGGAGGCGTCACCGTACATCACGGGGGAGATCCTGCACATCGACGGTGGCCAGATCGCCGGGCACTGACCGCCAAAGCCGCGACTGATCAGGGGCATGCCGGGCGCCTCATGCCGCCGACTCGACGTCGCTGGCGCGACAGAGCGCGCGGTCTTCAGCGGTCAGCACGGGCATCATGGGAGTCGGCAGCGCGCGGGGGGTGGCGGTTTCCGGGCGCTGGCGGCGGAGCAGCACGAGCCCGAGCGCCGGGGAGATCACTACGGACAGCAGCCCGGCGGCCACCAGGCCTGCGGCGCTGGCGGGGGAGACGACGCCGAGCTGGAGGCCGATTTGGGTCGCGGCAACGATGAACGGCAGCGACGTGGCCTGCAGGATGCCCGCGATCAACGAGCGCGAGAGGCCAAGCGTACGCACATAGACCAGCGCGGGGAGGCCGCGCGCGAGGAGGATCGCGAGCAGGAACAGCGGCACGGCAGCCGGACGCGTGGGAAGAAGCCAAGCGCCAACGGGGCGAGCAGGCCGACGGCCACGACGATGAGCAGGTTGGTGAACATGGGCGGCAGCCTTCAGTTGCCGGGCGTTACACGGTTAGCTTGCGCAGCGCGCCGAACTTGGGTGCCCTAGCCCGAAGTTCCCCCCAGGCTCATAAGGCTCACCATGTTTCCCTGGTCAGGGAGTTCCGGGGAGCGGACCTACATGTCTACGGTAGTCATGTTCGTCCACGTTTTCCCAGGTCAACAGTGGTGTCGGAGCATCCGGGGGGAACTACGGCCTAGCAGCTGGCGCAGAGAAGATCGGCCCTGGCCGCTAGGGGTGCGGTACTCCGAGGAACGGGAAGTCGGCGGTCAGGTCGTCGTGGGGTTTGACGTCTTGGGGAGTGGCCTGCCCGTGGATCATGAAGATCATGCGGGTGGAGAAGACGTCGTCGGTCATGACCCGGCCGTTGGGGTAGTGGGCCGGCCTGGTGCGGTCGTAGTGCAGGATGTCGGGCAGCAGGGTGAGGGCGGCGGCGTCGGCTTCGTCCGGTGCGTAGCCGTGCCGTTGCAGCATCTCCGAGAGCGGCTTCAGGTAGTTGCTTACGTCGTCGACCGGGTCGGTGGCGTTGAACTCGTCTTTGATGTCGTCGGGGTTGAGGATCGGGTTGAACGACGGGTTTCCCTCGCGGTCCATCTGCACGAGCGTGCCGTCGCGGCGCAGGCTGATGGTGATCCATGCTCCGATGTCCGGCCCGGGGCCGAGCATGTCGTTGGGTGCCTCCACGGCGATGGAGAAGATGTTGGCGTCGCCGAAGATGTCGGCTCCCGGTCCACTCGAAGATTCCTGGTTGCGCCGTCGATCAACCAGTGCAGGACACCGTCGGCGTCGGCGAAGAAGGGGTCGCTGCGTTTGCCGATGAACAGCCGGCACGGGCCGGCCTGGACGGGCGTGGCCATGGCGTCGAAGCTCACCGGGGTGGCCTCGATGAGCACTTCACCGCGCGGTTCACGGGTCTGGGCGTCGGCGCCGGTGGCGTAGTAGGCGGTGGCGGTTTGCTGGCCGTCTGTGGGCTCGGAGAAGGTGAAGCTGAACGCCACGTCCGCCAGCGCGTCCCCGTCGTTGTCGATGTTGAACCGGTAGACCGCGTCGGGGTGGAACCCGTTGCCTTTCGTGAAGGGGTTCGCGTTCATGATCAACACGGTCCGGTCCGGGGTTGTCGGGCGCCGTGAAGACGAACAGGTCGGTCAGGTCCAGGCGGGCATCGTCGCCGGGGGACTTGAGGTTGGCGGCACTGAAGTGGTTGGACATGGGGGCTCCTTTCAGGCGAGGAACTTCAGGAGCGGCTGTTCACCTGGTCGGCGTGCGTCCAGGGGATGGCGTGCGGACCGCCCTCGATGACGACCAGCTGCATGTCCTTGATCAGGCCGGGCAAGCGTCTGGCTGGTCTTGTCGAGCGGCAGGACCTGGTCGTCGTCGCCGTGGATGACCAGCATCGGCACGTCGATCTTGGGCAGGTCGGCGCGGAAGTCGGTCGTCCCACGTCGCAGATGCAGGCCACCGCGGCGATCGCCGACGCGGTACGTGCCGAGGTTCCAGCTGGCCTGGTACGCCTGGTCGCTGACCAGCGTGCCGCGCAACGTGTCGAAGTTGTAGAAGTTGTCGAGGAACCCCTTCATCCAGGCCGGGGTGTCGTGCCGGGCGGCCTCGATGAAACCGTCGAACAGCGCTTGCCGGTACCCCGTCGGGATTGTCGGCCGGCCTGCAGCAGGTACGGCGGGATCGGCGAGACCAGCACGCCCTTGGCGACCCGCGCCGGCCCGTAGCGGCCGAGGTAGCGGGTCACCTCGCCGGTGCCCATCGAGTGGCCGACCAGACGGCGTCGGACAGGTCGAGGTACTCCAGGAGCAGCGTGCAGGTCGGCGGCGAAGGTGTCGTAGTCATAGCCGACGGTCGGGCTGGCTGGACTTGCCGAACCCGCGCCGGTCGTAGGTGATGACCCGATGGCCGGCGTCGAGCAGGACCGGGACCTGCTTGTCCCAGGCGCGGCCGCTGAGCGGATAGCCGTGGATCAGCACGACCGGCTGGCCAGCGCCGTGATCTTCGTAGTAGATCTCGATGTCGGCGTTGTTCTCCTGGCCGACGGTGACTGCGGGCATGGGGCTTCCTTTCGCTGGGGGCATGGCCGGCGCCTGCGGGGCGAGGGGCCGGCCTCTTTGATCCGCGGGGTAGTACTTGCCCCAGCGTCGCGCTCCGGGGGGGCGTGCTGCGCCCGTGGTGGTCACTGGCCGGTGCTCCGGTCCGCGGTCCGGGCCACGCCAGTACTCGCTCGGGACCATCTGTTGAGCGTTCATCTGCACCACGCCGCCAGACACCGATGCCGGGGCAATGGCGCAGACCCCGTCACCCAGCGGCTGGGCGCCTGGTTTCCGGCTTCGCCCCCGGGTAGGCTGGCGGGCGTTAGTGGTGTCCGGCAGGGAGGCCGTGTGAGCGCTCATGCCTCGCCGGGCGACCGCAGTGCGGTGCCGGTGTCGCTTTGTCGCAGTAGGCGGTGCCGCCGTCATGGTTGCGGTGTAGCGCCGGGCCGATGACGGCACATTCTGGCATCCGCGGGCCCGCAGCAGGGCTAACCGGCCGTCCCAGGGAACGTGGCGTACTTGACCGGTTCGTTGCCGGGGTGCGGGCCGGTGAGGGCCGGGCCCTGGTGGTGCGCGGTGAGCCCGGCGTGGGCAAGACCGCTCTGCTTGACTACCTGGCCGGGCGGGCCTCGGGGTGCCGGGTAGCGCGGGCAGCGGGAGTGCAGTCGGAAATGGAGCTGGCCTTCGCGGCACTGCATCAGCTGTGCGCGCCGATGCTGGATCATGCTGAGTCTCTTCCGGGTCCGCAGCGTGAGGCGCTGCGGACCGCGTTCGGTCTCAGCGCTGGCCCGGTGCCGGACAAGTTCCTGGTAGGCCTGGCCGTGCTGAGCTTGCTGTCCGAGACGGCGGGGGAACGCCCGCTGGTGTGCGTGGTGGATGACCAGCAGTGGCTGGACCATGCCTCGGCACAGGCGCTGGGGTTCGCAGCCCGGCGGCTGGCGGCCGACCCGGTGGGCCTGGTGTTCGCGGCGCGGGTTCCCGGTGAAGACGTGGCCGGGCTGCCGGAGCTGGTGGTGGAGGGCCTGCCCGAGGATGATGCGCGGGTGCTGCTGGAGTCGGTGCTGACCGGGCCGCTGGACGCGCGGGTCCGGGACCGGGTCATCGCCGAGACGGGCGGGAACCCGCTGGCGCTCCTTGAGCTGCCGCGGGGGCTGACGCCGACGCAGCTGACGGGCGGGTTCGGAGTCAGCGCCGCGGTACCGCTGGACGGGCGGATCGAGGAGAGCTTCGGGCGGCAGCTGGAGACGTTGCCAGCGCAGACTCAGCGGCTCGTGCAGCTCGCGGCGGCCGATCCGACCGGCGATCCGGTGCTGGTGTGGCGGGCGGCCGGGCGGCTCGCGATCGGGCCCGGGGCGGCGAAGCCGGCGGCGGAGGCGGGGCTGGCAGAGTTCGGCGCGCGGGTGCGGTTCCGGCATCCGCTGGTGCGCTCGGCGGCCTACCGGTCGGCATCGGTCCAGACGAGGCAGGAGCTGCACGGCGCGCTGGCCGAGGCCACCGACCCGGCTGTCGATCCTGACCGGCGGGCCTGGCACCGGGCCGGGGCCACGCCGGGCCCAGATGAGGAAGTTGCTGCCGAACTTGAGCAGTCCGCAGACCGGGCACAGCGCCGCGGTGGTCTCGTGGCGGCGGCCGCGTTCCTGGAGCGATCCGCCGGGCTGACGCTCGACCCGGCGCGCCGCGCACAGCGAGCGCTGGCCGCAGCGCAAGCCAAACACAAGGCTGGCGCCCTCGACGCCGCGCTCGGCCTGCTGGCCATGGCACAGGCCGGGCCGCTGGATGAACTGCAGCGTGCCCGCGGCGACCTGCTGCGCGCGCAGATAGCGTTCACCTCCAGTCATGGCCGTGACGCGCCCCCGCTTCTGCTCAGCGCGGCTAAGCAGCTCGAGAAGCTGGACGTCAGCCTGGCCCGCGAGACCTACCTGGAGGCGTTCACGGCCGCGCTGTTCGTCGGCCGCCTGTCTGCGGCGGTCGGGGACGCGGCCAGAGCCGCACGTATGGCGCCTGCGCCACCGGGCCCGGCGCGCGCCCTCGATCTGCTCCTGGACGGCCTGGCGCTGCTGGTCACGGAGGGCTATGCGGCCGGGACGCCCACCCTGAGACGGGCGCTGCTCGCCTTCCGCGGCCAGGACATCTCGGCGCAGGAGGGGCTGAGCTGGCTGTGGCTCGCCGAACGGGCGGCCATGGCGGTGTGGGACGACGAGACGTGGCACATCCTGGCCAGCCGTCACATCAAGCTCGCGCGTGACGCGGGGGCACTCACTGAGCTCCCCCTCGCGGTCCGGTCCCGCATCCTCCTGCACTCACACGAGGGCGAGCTGGCGGAGGGCGCGGCGCTCATCGCGGAGGCGCAGGCGGTCGCCGACGCGACCGGGAGCCAGCTCGGGCCCTACGGTGCCCTGGGCGTCGCCGCGTTCCGGGGCATGAGGCCGAGACCACCGAGCTCATCCAGGCCACCATGGACGGTGTGACCAGCCGTGGCGAGGGGAGGGGAGTGACCACCGGGTACGCCGCCGCCTTGCTGTATAACGGCCTCGGCCAGTACGACAAGGCCCTCGCCGCCGCCGAGCTGGTGTGCGAGTACGACGACATAGGCGTCCTCGGCTGGTCGCTGGCCGAGCTGGTCGAGGCGGCCGTCCGCAGCGGCCAGCCCGCGCGCGCATCCGACGCTCTGCAGCGGCTCTCCGAGACGACCCGCGCCAGCGGCACCGACTGGGCGCTTGGTACCGAGGCGCGCTCGCGTGCCCTGCTGACTGAGGGTGAGACCGCCGAGAATTGCTATCGCGAGGCGATCGAGCGGCTCGGCCGGACCCGCATGCGCCCGGCCGTCGCCCGCGCCCACCTCCTGTACGGCGAATGGCTGCGCCGCGAGAACCGGCGCCGGGACGCCCGCACCGAGCTGCGGACCGCCCATGGCCTGTTCACCACGATGGGCATCGAGGCGTTCGCCGAACGGGCCCGGCATGAGCTGCTGGCCACCGGCGATACGGTACGCAAGCGAACGGTCGAGACGGTCAGCGAGCTCACCGCCCAGGAGGCGTACATCGCCCGGCTCGCCGCCGACGGCCGCACCAACGTGGAGATCGGGGCCCAGCTATTCCTCAGCACCCGGACCGTCGAATGGCATCTCAGCAAGGTCTACACCAAGCTCGGAGTCGGCTCACGCCGAGAGCTGCGGCAGGCCCTGGCCAGCCTCGGGCAGGCGGACCCACAGGCCTAGCGATCGGCGACCCAGACATCGGCTGGCCACCCCTAGCCGCTGGCCGGGAAGATCATCACCGACACCACCGGTTCGTGAGCACCCAGCGCGGCGATCTCCTGAGCTGACGCGGCTCGGCCGGCTGGTACTCGCGACGCGTCTGGCCGGCCGGCTCGGCCAGCATCTCGGCCGCGGCGCTGGCTGAACTGGCGGGGA
>CAWEYV010000018.1:0-173936 GCA_963813395.1 uncultured Actinomycetes bacterium | reverse complement strand
GCCCGCACAATATGTCCACTGTCAGTGGACATGGTTTCATCCTGGGCCTATGCTGTGCGATGCAGGCGATCGTCCGGCCGGCGGTCGCCGCATCCCAGGAGGAACGTCGTGGAACCAGCCCGCGCGACCGGCCGCAGGGTGACCCGCCAAGCGTCCCGCCGACCGCCCAAGTATTCCGCGCTGGCGCTGCTGCGCCACGGGCTGTCCGGAAGGCCGTGGCCGCGCGCCTGGCGCGACCACCCGCTGGCAGCCAGCTACGACGTGGTCATCATCGGCGCCGGCGTCCATGGCCTGGCGGCCGCCTACTACCTCGCGGCCAATCATGGAATCACCAACGTCGCGGTGCTCGACAAGAGCTATCTGGGCGGCGGCGGCTCGGGCCGCAGCACCGCCATCCTGCGCTCGAACTACCTCACCCCGGAAGGGGTCAGGTTCTACGACCGCTCGATGGAGCTGTACCGGACGCTCGCCGCCGACCTGGATTACAACGTGATGTTCTCCCGGCGCGGCCACCTCACGCTTGCGCACAACGACTCGTCCCTGCGCACCATGCGCTGGCGGGCCGAAGTCAACAAGCTGCAGGGCATCGACTCCGAGGTCATTGGCCCCGCCGAGATCAAGAAGCTGGTGCCCTACCTCGACACCTCGGCGGAAACCCGGTACCCGGTCCTGGGCGCCCTCTACCACCCGCCCGGCGGGATCATCCGGCATGACGCGGTCAACTGGGGGTACGCGCGGGCGGCCGACGTGTACGGCGTGCAGATCCACCAGGGCACCGAGGTCACCGGCATCGACGTAGTGGACGGCCAGGTGCGCGGCGTGCGTACCAACCGTGGCGACATCACCACCCCGGTGGTGCTCAACTGCACGGCCGGCTGGTCCACCCTCGTAGCCGCGCTGGCCGGTGTCCAGCTGCCCATCCAGACCTTCCCGCTCCAGGCCGCCGTCACCGAACCGGTCCGGCCGTTCCTGCACAGCGTGGTGGTGTCGGGCACGCTGCACGTGTATGTGAGCCAGACCGACCGCGGCGAGCTGGTGTTCGGCGCGAGCGTCGACCCGTTCGCCTCGTACTCAACGCGCGGGTCGCTTGAATTCGCCGAAGGCCTGGCCACGCACGTCATCGAGCTCATGCCCGCGCTGTCGAAGATGCGCTTGCTGCGCCAGTGGAGCGGCCTGTGTGACATGACCCCCGACTTCTCGCCGATTATGGGCGGCACCCCGGTCGGCGGGTTCTACGTGGATGTCGGGTGGGGCACCTACGGGTTCA
This sequence comes from uncultured Actinomycetes bacterium, assembly GCA_963813395.1. GTDB lineage: Bacteria > Actinomycetota > Actinomycetes > Streptosporangiales > Streptosporangiaceae > DASXKD01. The sequence goes on along the minus strand of CAWEYV010000018.1, from coordinate 172,669 downwards.
AGGCTGGCCCGGTCTCCGGGGAGGCGATGGCCGAGTGCATCGCCACAGGCCGCACCCCGGAAATCATCGCGTCCTTCGGGCTCGACAGGTTCGGCGCGGGCCAGCTGGTAGGCGAGAAAGGCGCGGCCGCGGTCGGCCACTGACGAGAGAAAGCTGCGATCATGATGCTCATCCGGTGCCCCTGGTGTGGTCCGCGGGATGCGGCGGAGTTCCACTACACCGGTGAGTTCAAGCCCCGCCCGGACCCCGAGTCGGCGACGCCGGATGACTGGCGTGACTACCTGTACGTGCCCGCCAACCCGCGCGGCCTGGTCACCGAGACCTGGTACCACCGGATGGGCTGCCGCCGGTTCTTCAACCTCGAACGGGACACCGCCACGGACGAGAGCCAGCCCGTGGAAGAAGGCATCAGGTGAGCGGGCCGATGCGGCTCGCTCCGCGCCCGGGTGAGGAGATCGACCGCACGCGCTCGTTCACGTTCAGCTGGAACGGCCGTTCCGTCCCAGCTTTTGCGGGCGATACGATCGCGTCGGCGCTGGCCGCCGCCGGGGAGCGGGTCTTCTCCCGCAGCTATAAGTACCACCGGCCACGTGGCCTGCTGACCGCGAGCTACCACGATCCCGGCTGTTTCGTCCAGGTCGGCGACGAACCCAACGTGCGCGGCGCGCACCGGCAGGCCGAGCCGGGCATGGACGTGCGCAGCCAGAACACCTGGCCGTCGCTCAAGTTCGACGCGAAAGCGGTCAACCAGCTGGCCGGCCGCTTCCTTGGTCCCGGGTTCTACTACAAGACCTTCATCAAGCCGCAGCGCTTGTGGCCGCTGTACGAGCGCGTTCTGCAGCGATTCGTGCACGCGGGCCAGATCTCGCCGGACACGCCGCGGACCGTCCTGGACAAGCGTTATGCCCACCCCGATGTGCTCGTCGCCGGGGGCGGGCCCGCCGGCATGGCGGCCGCCGCGGCCGCCGCCGCGGCCGGAGCGTCGGTCCTGCTGGTGGAGGAGGAGCACCGGCTCGGTGGTCATCTGCGCTGGGGTGACGCCGCCGACCTTGCCGCCCTGGCGGAGCTGCGCGCGCTCGTGGCCGCGACACCCGGCATCGAGGTGCACACCAATGCGGTCGTGGCCGGGCGCTACGACGACAACTGGATCGCCGTCGTCCGCCGTGGGCTGCCGGGCGGTGCCGAGCAGCTGATCAAGGCACGCGCCAAGGTGCTCGTGGTCGCACCCGGGCTGATCGAGCGGCCCTACGTCTTCGCGGGCAACGACGTTCCCGGGGTCATGCTGGCGACCGCGGCCCGGCGGCTGATCAACCTTTACTCGGTCAAGCCGGGCCAGCGGGCGGTCGTGCTGGCCGCCAACGCCGAAGGGGACGCGGCGGCCGCCGATCTCAGCCAGGCTGGGGTCGAGGTCGCCCGGGTCATCGATGCCCGCGCGGGCGGAGACCTCGTCCGGGTCCGCGGTCACCGGGGCGTCCGGGCGGTCGAGCTGGCCGGCGGCGGCACGGCCGACTGCGACCTGGTGGTGACCGCGGTCGGCTGGACCGCGCCAACATCCCTGCTCAACATGTCCGGCGACCAGCCCAGCTACAACCCGCGCGCGGCCCGGTTCTTCCCGGGCGACCTGCCGCCGAACGTGCTCGCGACCGGCGGAATCGCTGGCGACGGCACCCGCGAGGAGCTGATCGGCCACGCCGAGGCGGTCGGCCGGGAGGCGGCCCGGCGCGCGGCGCGGCTACGCCGGGAGTGGCGCGCCGCGCTGCCCGCGCATGCGAACGGTCACGCCGGCCGCGAGGCGCCCGTGGACGACCAGCCGGTTCCGCTGCCCGAACTGCCGGTCGACCCGCACCCGGAACTGTTCCGCGCCAGCACTCACGGCATGGTGGACTTCTGCGAAGACGTGTCATCGAAGGACATCGTCACCGCGATCGGCGAGGGCTACGACTCGATCGAGCTGGCCAAGCGCTACACCACCGCCACAATGGGCCCCACCCAGGGCAAGCTCGAAGTGGTCAACGCGGTCGCGGTCGCGGCGCAGGCTACCGGCAAGACGATCGCCGAAACGGGCACGACCACCTGGCGCCCGCCGTACGCCCCGGTCACGCTCGGCGCCCTGGCAGGCAGGCCGTGGGAGCCGGTGCGGTACTCCCCGATGCAGCCGTGGCACGAGGCGCATCACGCCCGCCCGCTCATCGCCGGGGCCTGGATCCGTCCCGACCACTACGGTGACCCGGCGGCTGAGGCTACGGCGGTGCGGACGAAGGTCGCGGTCATCGACGTCACCCCGATCGGCAAGCTCGACCTGCGCGGCCCGGACGTGCCGAAGCTGCTCAACCTGCTGTACGTCAACAAGTGGTCCAAGCTGGAGATCGGCCGGGTCCGGTACGGGGTGATGTGCACCGAGGACGGCGTGGTCTTCGACGACGGCGTCACCGGTCACCTCGGCCCCGACCACTACCTGATGAGCACTACCTCGTCGGGTGCGGCGGCGGTCTGGGAGTGGCTGGAGAACTGGCTGCAGACCACGCACCCGGACTGGTCGGTGCACGTCACGCCGGTGACGACCGCGTACGCCAGCATGAACGTGGCCGGGCCGGCCTCGCGCACGCTGCTCGAACGGGTCACCGAGGGAGTCGACCTGGCCAACGAGGCGTTCCCGTACATGCAGGTTCGTACCGGGCGCGTGGCCGGTGCCGACGGGTGCGTGCTCTGGCGGATCGGCTTCACCGGCGAGCTCAGCTACGAACTGCACGTCCCGGCCGGCTACGGGCTGCACGTGTGGGAGACGCTGATGGCGCGCGGCGCCGACCTCGGGATCGTCCCGTTCGGGGTGGAGGCGCAGCGCATCCTGCGGCTGGAGAAGGGGCACTTCATCGTCGGCCAGGACACCGACGGCCTGACCCGCGGCTTCAGCGCCGCCCTGGACTGGGCGATCAAGCTGGACAAGGCGGACTTCGTCGGCAAGCCGGAACTCGCCTGGCAGAACGCGGACGGCGGCGGGTTGCGCCTGGTCGGGTTGCAGCCCGAAGACGGCTCGGTGGTGCCGCCCGAGGCGAGCCAGATCGTCGAGGGCCAGCAGATCGTGGGCCGCATCACCTCCAGCAGGATGTCGCCCACACTCGGCCGCTCGGTCTGCCTGGCCCAGGTCGAGCCCCGCCTGTCCGCCGCTGGCACGCAGGTCACCGTCCGGCTCCCCGGCAGGCAGCTGGTGACCGCCCGGGTCTGCGAGCACCTCGCCCACGTCGATCCTGAAGGGAGCCGGATGCGTGTCTGACGATCCCGTAGTTGCCCGGAGCCCGATCGCTCCCGCGCCGCCGGCCCGGATCGAGGCCGGCTGGCAGGTGAGCGGCTGCCGCACCAACGCCGCCCTGACGATCACCGACTGCACCCCGCTGGCCAAGGTGCTCGTGCGCGCGCCGTGGAACGGGGCGATGGCCAAGGCGCTCGGTGTGCCCTTCGGCCGGGCCAGCCGGGACGCTGGCTGGCTCGTTGCCGGATCCGGCCCCGGTGAATGGCTGGTGCTCGCCCCGCCCGGCGCTGCCGAGCCGGTGGTCAGCCGGCTGACCCAGACCGCCGCCGAATCGGCGCCGGAGGAGTTCGTCAGCGTCATCGACCTCACCCACGGGCGAGCGCTGGTCCGGGTCACCGGCGAGCAGGCACCGGACCTGCTGGCGCTGCTGTGCGGCGTGGACCTCGACGGCGACATGACCCCGGACGGAGCGGCCTTCCGGTCGGCGCTGGCCGGAGTCGCCACTGACTTCATTCGCGACGACCGGGCCGGGAGACGGTCCTACCTGATGCATTGTGAACGTTCGTCGGGCCAGTACCTGTTCGACTCGCTGCTCAGTGCGGGCGAGTCCCTTGGCATCGGCGTTGACGGCTTCACCGCCCCTGGAATCTGAGCAACCCGCCCACCGTTACCCACCCGTCACCCACCCAGCGACGAAGGACCTGCGACGAAGGAGTCGACGCCATGGCATTCCCAACAGACCTGGAGATTGCCCGGGGCGCAGCCCTCAAGCCACTCGAAGACCTCGCGAGCGAGATGGGCATCCCCACCCACCTGCTGGAGCCTTACGGCGAGCAGGTGATGAAGATCAAGCTCGACGCGATCGAGGAGCTGGCCGACCGTCCCACCGCCAAGTACGTAGTGGTGAGCGCGATCACGCCGACGCCGCTGGGTGAGGGCAAGACCACGACCACGGTCGGGCTCGGGCAGGGGTTCCGGCACATCGGCAAGCGGGCGACGGTCGCGATCCGGCAGCCGTCCATGGGGCCCACGTTCGGCATCAAAGGCGGCGCGGCCGGCGGCGGCTACAGCCAGGTGGTGCCCATGGAGGTGCTCAACCTGCACCTGACCGGGGATATGCACGCGGTGACCGCGGCGCACAACATGCTGGCCGCGATGATCGACAACCACCTTTTCCAGGGCAACGCGCTGGGCATCGACATGCACAACATCACCTGGCGGCGGGTGCTCGATGTCAACGACCGGGCGCTGCGCAACATCGTCATCGGGCTCGGCGGCCGGGGCGACGGCGTGCCGCGGCAGACCGGGTTCGACATCACCGCGGCCTCGGAGGTCATGGCCACCCTGGCCCTGTGCCACTCGCTGAAGGACCTGCGGGCCCGGCTGGCCCGGATCGTAATCGGCTACAAGCGGGACGGGACGCCGGTCACCGCCGACCAGCTGGACGCGGCCGGCGCGATGGCCGTCATCCTCAGGGACGCGGTCAAGCCGAACCTGCTGCAGACGCTGGAGAACACCCCGGTCCTCGTGCACGCGGGCCCGTTCGGCAACATCGCCACCGGCAACTCGTCGGTGATCGCCGACCTTATCGGCATCCACGCGGGCGATTTCCTGGTCACCGAGGCGGGCTTCGGCGCCGACATGGGCGCGGAGCGGTTCTTCAACATCAAGTGCCGCACCTCCGGGCTGATCCCGAACGCCGCCGTCGTGGTCGCCACGGTCCGGGCGCTCAAGGCGCACTCGGGCAAGTACAAGATCGTCGCCGGCAAGCCCCTTCCCGAAGAACTCCTCGCCGAGAACCCGGATGACGTGGCCGCCGGGGCGGCCAACCTGCGCAAGCAGATCGAGAACATCCGGCTCCACGGCGTGCCACCGGTGGTGGCCATCAACGCCTTCCCCACCGATCACCCCAGCGAGCACCAGATGATCCGGGACATCGCCGCAGAGATGGGCGCCCGGTCTGCGCTGTGCACCCATTTCGCCGACGGCGGCCGGGGGGCCATCGAGCTGGCCGAGGCGGTGGCCGAGGCCGCCGACGAGCCGTCGAACTTCGCGGTCCTCTACCCGGACTCGGCGAGCCTTCGTGAGAAAATCGAGACCGTGGCCACCAAGGTGTACGGCGCGGACGGCGTCGAGTACTCCGCGGAGGCCACCAAGCAACTCGACACCTACGAGCGGGCGGGCTTCGGGAACCTGCCGGTCTGCATCGCCAAGACCCACCTGTCCATCTCCTCGGATCCCTCGCTCAAGGGTGCCCCAACCGGCTGGACGCTCCCCGTCCGGGAGGTGCGGGCCTCGGTCGGTGCCGGGTTCGTCTACCCGATCTGCGGGGAGGTGCGGACCATGCCCGGGCTCAGCAAGAACCCGGCGGCCGCCCGCATCGACCTCGACGAGGATGGCCAGGTCGTGGGCTTGTCTTGACCTCGTCCCTGGATCAGCCGGTACGGCAGTTCCTGGACCAGGTTGCCGCCCGGTCTCCCGCGCCGGGCGGCGGTGGCGCCGCCGCGCTGACCGGGGCGCTGGCCGCCGGGCTGGCCGCCATGGCCGCACGGTTCTCCGCCGCGCAGTTGCCCGACGCCGCCGACCTCGCCGCCCGGGCTGATCAACTCCGGCAGCGGGCCGCCGAACTGGCGGACGAGGACGCGCATGCCTACCGGCGCGTCCTCGACGCGTTCGCGCTGCCCGGTGACGGGACCGGCCAGCGGGACCGGGAGATTCGGGAGGCGCTGCAGGTCGCCGCCGCCAAGCCGCGGGAGATGGCGCAGATCGCCGCACAGGTGGCCGAGATGGCGGCGCGGGTCGCCCGTGCGGGCAACCCCAACCTGCGCGGCGACAGCGTGACCGCGGCGCTGCTTGCCGAGGCGTCCGCCCGCAGCGCCGCCTGCCTGGTAGACATCAACGTCGCGCTGGGCGGCCTCGGCAGCGAGGTCTCGCGCCAGGCAGCCCAGGCCGTTGCCGTCGCCGTTGCCGCAGCGCGGGCCGCCACCGGAAACCTCGCCGAAAGCCCACCAACGTTATGAGCAGTGGCTGAAAGACATCCTCAGTGCCCGCCTCCGTCCTCCCCGGACGGGCCCGCGCACATCTTCCCCGGAGGGCCCGCGCACATCTTCCCCGGAGGGCCCGCGCACACCCTCCCCCTAGGGCCCGCGCGCATCCTCCCCCGAGGCCCGCACGCCCACTTTTCACGCTGGCGCGGGCTTGACTGCCCGGTTTGTCCCGGTATTCGGCCACCGTCGCAGTGAAAAGAGCAGCCATCCCCCCGATGTGGCTGCCGGAGACGGTCGCCGCTGGCTTGCGTTTGACACGTGGCGGTGTGTTATTCGCGGGGGCGAAGGGACCAGGAGCGGAGGTGGTGGTAGCCGCGGACGGCGGTGGGCCGCCGGGCCCGCAGCTCGTACCTCCGGTCCTGGCGCAGCGCCGCGGCGAGTTCCCGGTCCACCAGCACGGTCTCCGGCCTGGCCAGCGACGTCAGCCGGGCGGCCAGGTTGACAACCGGGCCGTAGACGTCGCCGAACCTGCTCAGTACCTGGCCCGTGGCCATGCCCACGCGAAGCGCGGGCAGGTCCTTCTCGGCCCGTCCGGGGGCGGTCAGCCGCAGCGAGATTTCGGCGGCGTCCCGCGGGGTATCGGCGACGAACAGCACTTCGTCACCGAGCGTCTTCACCACCCGCCCGTGCTGGCTCACCACGATTTCCGAGGTGTCCTCCTCGAACGATTCAAGCAGCGCGGCCAGTTCGGCCGAGTCGTAGTGCCGGGCCAGGCTGGTGTACCCGACGATGTCGGCGAACCCGACCACCATGGTCGCCGCGGGTGACTCGGTGGTGGCGGCCAGCAGAATGCGGTCGGCCGCCGCCGCGAGATGCCGCCGCCACACGTAGGACTGCAGCCGTTCGACAACGGGCAGCAGCGCACCGGCCATGTCCACGGCCTTGCCCGCCCGCTGTGCACCATCCCGGGCCGGGGCCGGTTCGTCGGCGCGGGCCACGATCTCCCTGGTCTGCCAGTCGGCGAGCCGGGACAGGGTCTGCCCCATCGCGCGGGCGTGCGGCACCTCGTCCTCGAGCGCGATCGTGCCGCTCGTCACCAGCCCATCCCAGATGCGCAGCGCCTCGATGTCGCTGTCGGTGAACACCAGTTCGTCGTCGCCCACCTCGGCGAACCCCATGGCCAGCCAGAGCCGGCTGGCCCGGTCGCGGTCTACCCCGGTGGCCTCGCTGACCTGGACCCGGTTGTACCGGCGCTGGCCGCCGAGCACGACCTGCTCGATCCGCCGTGCCACGGCCTCGGCGGGCTGGGAGTAGGCCCGCTCGGCGGCTTCGTCCATAGCGCTCTCGCCAGCGGGCCTACGGCACGGTGTGCACGATCAGCACGTCGCACGGAGCGCGCCTGGATACATCTGCGGGTACCGAGCCGAGCAGCCGCCCCGCCAGCGTGTTCAGCCCCCGGTTGCCGACAACCAGAACGTCGGCCTGGTACTTGTCCAGCGTGGTCAGCAGCGACTTCACCGGCTCGCCCTCGACGGCGACGCGTTCGACGGCACCCGCGCCGTTCACCGCCGCCCGCTCGGCGGCGGTGCGCAGCGTTTCGTCCGCCGGAGTCGAGCCCACCACCTGGTACGCATCGTCACGGAGCACGTCCTCGGCGTGCGCCACCTCGCGCCTGGTGGCCGGGTGGTACGCGCACACGATGACGAGCCTCGCCGCGCTGTCGCGCGCAAGCTCGGCGGCGCGATCGACCGCACGGTAGGAGGACTCCGATCCGTCCGTGCCAACCAGCACGGTCCGGTAAGCACCCATCCGGCCTCCCTCCGGGCAAGAGCAGCGGGCAACAGAACTGCCTGATCCAGCGTCCTATTGCCAGGCACTCCAGAGCATCCGCCAATAAGACCGTTTAGGCGACCCTACCCGAGAGTAACCTGTCGCCGCAGGCAGGGCCCGGTATGGCCGGTGCTCGGCGCTCTCCAGCGCCGCCCCGGTGATGGCAACCTGGGCCGGGCAGGGCCGCAGAGACCACGCCTGATCACGAAATCGGAGAAGTCACCGGCCACGCACCGAGGGTGCCGGGCTCTTCGCGGCCCGTCAGCCGAACTGCCCGAAGGGCCACTCCTTCCGGGCGAAGTCCCGCACGGGCGCAGTTTTCTTACTAGTCATCTTTCAATCACGTGCCAATGGCCTAAAAGTCCGCCAATGTTTATCTTCACTGTCTATGCATAGATTGCCTCGGGGGCCCGGGCGGACCTTCCGGCTGGGCGGTCCCGGGGTTCGCCGTCAGCCAAAGACCAGGACCACCGCATGGGCCGCAGCCGCAGCCGAGAACCCGCTTTCCGCGCGGTCGGCACGGCACGGCGCGAGCACTGCGAGGCCCAGAGCACAATGAGGCCAGGCATAGTTGGACCCCCAGGCGCAGCGAGCCCACGGCGCGCGAGGCCAGAGCGTGGTGAAGCCCGAGTGCAGGCAGGCTCGGGCACGGTGAGGAGTGGCCGGTGCCGCTGAGATCCCGCGTACTGCTTGCCGCGGGCATCGTCGTTCCGCTGGCCCTGGCCACCGCGTGCAGCGGCAGCGGGACCGCCGGTTCCCCGGCCGTACTGGCCGCCCCGGCGGGGGGATTCCTGCCGGGCCGGCGCCGGGGTCACAGGCACTGTCCGAAGCGGGAAGCACATTGCTGGCCCCCGTCATGAGCACCTGGGCTGCGGCGTACCAGCGGCGCTACCCGAACGTGCACATCAAGACCGCACCCATTGGCTCGGGCAAAGGGATAGCCGCCGAAGCAGCCGGGGATCCCGCCGCCGCGGGCCGCTACTTCCAGCTCGTGTGGACGGTGGATCCGGGCTACGTAAGCGCGGCGTTCGGGCTGGCCAGGACCCGGCTCCGGGCGGGTGACCGGGCCGGCGCGATCGCGGCGCTCGCCGCGGTGCCCGACACGTCCAGCCACTACCTGGCGGCGAGGTAGCCGCGGTGCGCATCCAGGTGTTGGCGGGGCCCAGTCCGGGGCAGGTGTCGCCGGATGATCTGCATCAGGCCGGCCACCGGCTGGACCTGCTGAAGCTCGATGCCATCCAGCAGCAGCTCGCGGCCGAGGTGCTCCGGGCCGCACTGGATTGTGTGCTGGCCACGGGGCCGGTGCACGGCAGCCAGTTGCTCGGCTGCGACTTCACCGAGCGCGCGCTGCGGTTCGGCCTGGAGCGCAGCTACCGGGCTCAGGCGCAGCTGGCGCCGGACCGGAGCCGCCGGATCGAGCTGGTTGACCAGGCCAACGGCGTCCGTCCCAGGACATGGTCGTGACCGGCCCGGCACCCGCCGAAGGCGGCCCGGTGGAACCGGGCGAAGTCCCGGCGCAGCCCGCCGCGATGACCTGCCCGTCATGCGGCCGGGGAGTCGGCCCGCAGGACAACTTCTGCGAGGCATGCCGGGCGGAACTCGCCCCGGCGGTGGTGAGCGGCGAGGTCCCGGGGGCCGTCACCACGTGCCCGGAGTGCCAGTCGGCGCGCATCACCTCCGATGGTTACTGCGAGTCGTGCGGCCACAAGGTGCCCTCCAGCCGGGACCACACCGAACTCGACCTCGGCATGCTGGCCGGCGTGACCGACCGCGGCCTGCGGCACCACCGCAACGAGGACGCGATGGCGCTGGCCACCGCCGAGCTGGCGAGCGGCCCGGCCGCGGTCGCGGTGGTGTGCGATGGAGTCTCCAGCTCCCAGCGCCCGAACGAGGCGTCGCTGGCGGCGGCGCAGGCGGCGGTGCAGGTGCTGCTGGCGGGCACGCGGACCGGCGCGGATCTGATGGAAGCGTCCCGGGACGCGATTTCCGCCGCCCAGGAAGCGGTGGCCGGCCTGAAAGAGGAGGCGGGGGAGCAGGACCCACCCTCGGCCACGTTCGTCTCCGCCGCCATATCCGGCGACAGCGTGACGTTGTGCTGGCTGGGTGACAGCCGAGCCTACTGGCTGGGCGACGGCTCCGGGACGGGTGCCAAGCGGCTGACCACGGACGACTCGCTGGCCGCGGAGATGGTCGCGGCGGGCCTGATATCCGAGGAAGACGCGCTGGCGCTGCCGCAGGCGCACGTGGTGACCGGCTGGATCGGCGCGGATGGAGGCCACGCAGCGCCGCACGTGACGACGTTCGAGCCGCCCGGGCCCGGCGTGCTGCTGCTGTGCTCGGATGGGCTGTGGAACTACCGGCCCGAGGCCGCCAAGCTGGCAGAACTGGCGCTGCCGCAGGCGCTGGCCGATCCGCTAGGCGCCGCGCAGGCGCTGGTCAAGTTCGCCATTGACGCGGGCGGCGTGGACAACGTGACCGTGGTCCTTGTCCCGCTTCCGCTCACGCCCGGTCCGCGCGAGCGCCCCGCGCCGGCCGCTCAACCCGACTCCCAGGAGAAACCTCCCGACGAGTGACTTCACCGTTGATATCTCCCAGAACGAGTACCTGCCCGAAGGTGGCGACGACGTCGACGCCATCATCACGGTGACGGCCCCCGACGCCGGTCTCGCGGCGCCCGCCGCAAACGCCGCCAGCGCGGAAATCATCATCATTGACTGCTCCGGATCGATGAGATCGCCGCGGACCAAGATCGAGCAGGCCCGCGCCGCGACCGCGGCTGCCGTGGATGTGATCAGGGACGGCGTGGCCTTCGCGGTGATCGCGGGCACCGAGAAGGCGGTGCCGATCTTCCCGCTTGACTACGGCCTGGCCATCGCCGACGACCAGACCAGGTACCTGGCCAAGCAAGCCGTCTCCAGCGTGCTCCCCCGCGGCGGAACCGCGATCGGGCAGTGGCTGCGCCTGGCCAACACGATGTTCGGCACCCATCCGGCTGAGCTGCGGCACGCCATCCTGCTCACCGACGGGCAGAACGCGCACGAAACCCCGGAGCAGCTCGGCGAGGCGATCGCGCTGTGCGAGGGGGTGTTCAGCTGCGACTGCCGGGGCGTCGGCACCGACTGGGAGGTCAGCGAGCTGCGCCGGATCTCCTCCGCGCTGCTCGGCACCGTCGACATCGTGCCCGACCCCGCGGGCCTGGCCGCCGACTTCGCCGCCATGATGGAAAACGCCATGGGCAAGCAGGTCGCCGACGTGTCGCTGCGGGTGTGGTCGCCGCAGCACGCGACCGTCCGGTTCATGAAGCAGGTCTCGCCGGCCGTCGAGGACCTGACCGGCAGGCGCACCCAGTCCGGCCCGCAGGCAGGCGACTACCCGACCGGCGCGTGGGGTGCTGGCGAGAGCCGCGACTATCACCTGTGTGTGCGGGTCAGCCCGGCCGCCATCGGGCAGGAGATGCTGGCCGCCCGGGTCAGCCTGATGGTCGGCGCCGACGTGGTCGGCCAGGGACTGGTCCGGGCGATCTGGACCGACGATGAGGCGCTGTCCACGCGCATCAACACGAATGTGGCCCACTACACCGGCCAGGCCGAGCTCGCCCAGGCGATCCAGGAGGGACTGGAGGCGCGCAAGCAGGGCGACGAGGACACCGCGACGGCCAAGCTCGGCCGGGCGGTGGCGCTGGCCGAGCGGTCGGGCAACGAGGACACCGCCAAGCTACTGGCCAAGGTCGTCGACGTGGTTGACGCCGCGACGGGGACGGTGCACCTGACGAAGAAGGTCGATGACGCCGACGAGATGGCGCTCGATACCAGGTCAACCAAGACGGTCCGGACCAAGAAGTAAGCGAGGCGGGCATGCCGACCTGTCCAGCCGGCCACGACAGCACCGACCCGGATTTCTGTGACATCTGCGGGATGCGCATCGGCGGGGCTGCTCCGCCGCAGCCGGATCCCGGGTCAAGCGTTTCGGCCCCGGCCTCGGGGCCCCGCCCCGGCGCCAGCCGGGGCCGATGCCCCGGCGGAGCCCTGCCCGCAGTGCGGGACCATCCGGTCCGGGCAGTTCTGTGAGACCTGCGAGTACGACTTCGCCTCGGGCAAGCCCACAGTGCCGCCTGCTGGGCCGCCCGCGCCTGCCGGGGCGCCCGCTTCGGCGGCGACCGTCACCCGCCCAGGCCAGCCTGACCTCGCGCCGGGACCGGCTGCCACGCCGGGACCGGCTCCCGCGCCGGGACCGGCGGCGGCGCTGGGCGGCGACGGAGGTTCCGGCGACGTGGGCACGGGGCCCGTTGCGGGCGGCCAGCCGGGCTCCCGGGCGCCGGTGTGGACGGCGGTGGTGACCGCCGACCGCGCCTACTACGACAGCGTGATCACGGAAGGCGGGCCGGATGCCGCCTCGATCGAGTTCCCCGGGTACTGCCCTGAGCGCAGGTTCCGGCTGTCGGGCCAGGAAATGCGCATCGGCCGGCGCAGCGTGTCCCGCGGGCTCGAGCCGGAGATCGACCTGACCGGACCGCCGGCCGACCCGGGCGTCTCCCATCTCCATGCCGTCCTCATGGCGGAACCAGACGGCAGCTGGGTCGTGCTCGACCCGGGCTCGGCGAACGGCACGATGGTCAACGGCGGTGAGATACCAGGTGGCGTCCGGGTACCGCTGCACGACGGCGACCGGATCTGCGTCGGCGCCTGGACCGTCCTCACCATCCGCACCGCCCTCTCCTAACCAGCTAGAACTTGTGGCTGGTGTGACTGAAGTTGCCTTTGCGGAACGCGAGAACCTTGGTGGGGGCGACGGCAAAGACCAGGACCCGTTCTGTGCTGCCGGGGTTTTGGAAGCAGCCGTCGCCCACCTGGTATTGCCATTGCCCGTCCCATTTCGTGGTCCACGCCTTGGCGAGGCGGTCGAGCGCGGCGGCGTCGGTGACCTGGACTGCGTCCCCTTCGACCACGACGTCGAGCCCAGCGTCCCAGTCGTTTCGCCCAGTCAGCAGGATCACGTGCGGGTTGCTCCGGAGATTGACGGTCTTCTGCTCGGCGGTGCCGGTGCTGAAGTGGATGGCCCCGGCGGACCACACGGCCACGAGCGGGGTCACGTGCGGGCGCCCGTCGGCCCGGACCGTGGTGATCCAGAAGAGCTGGGCCGTTTCGAGCACCTCGCGGGTCTCGTCCCAGCCGGTGGCGACCGCATCCGGAGCGCTGAATCGCTGGTCCAGGGTGGTCACTGGAGTGGTCATCGAAGTACCTCGTTCCGATCGCTGGCGGGCACGCGTGCCGCGCTGCCGAGATGGCCCGATAAGGAGCTGCTGCTGATAGTGCCGCCAATTCAGACGAACGGATGCGCCCGTAGTCATCTGTACCCGCGAAGGCGCGTTACCCGGGATTGCGGCCCAGGTAGGCGACGAGCTGGTCGCTGGGGGCGGCCATCGGCGGCACGGCGACCGGTGGCCCGAACAGCGGAGCCCGGCCGGTGTGGGGTACCAGCAGTGGCGAGATATCCAGCAGGCCGACCGCCAGGGCGCCGGGGATGGGCTGACAGTGCCCGCACGCCCGGGAGAGATCCCAGCCGTGGACGGCCATTTCGAGCGCGCCCACGCCGGTCATCACGCCGAGCGTGAGGCGGCGATCGGCGATCGCGATGATCTCAGCCCAGGCGTCGGCGCCGGTCTGCTCGCATTCGGTACCGGCGGTCTCGATGCGGGCCGCGCCGGTCTCGGCTGTGCCGGTCTCGGCTGCTCCCGGCCGCATGGCGCGGGTCCAGACGCTGAGGAACCGGCTGGCCCGGTCGCGGAAGAGCTGAGCGGGGTCACCCGCCGGGTCGTCCGGCCCAGGATTCAGGCCGATCCGCCCGGCATCGATGCCCTCCTGCAGCGCAGTCAGCGACTCGGTGGCGTGCCGCAGCAGCATGCTCACATCCCAGCCCCGGCACGGCGTCGGGTGCGGCAGCAACTCCGGGGTGACGGCCTGGACCACGGCCAGGGCGTAACCGATGGCCGGTTCCAGCAGCCCGGGCCACTGCTCAGGTCCGGTCCGGGGCATCAGCCCGGTCCCGGCGCCGCAGCCGCGGTCACGGGCAGCACATCCGGCATTCCGAACGCGGGGAACAGCGCGGCATCATTGAACGACACGATCCGGGCGATACGTCCCGCGCTGATCGTGAGGACCTGAATCGCGTGCGCGCGGTGCACGCCATCGCTTTCGCGCAGGTAGGCCACGAACGCGGGCTGGCCGTTGGCGGCGGTGGGGATCATCTTGAAGGCCTCGCGCTCGGTGAGAACCCGGGCGGCCATGAACCGTCCCACCAGGTCCCGGCCAGCGAACCACATCGGCTGCGGCGGCATCTCCAGCACCGCGTCCGCGCGCAGCAACTCCATCAGGGCAGCGACGTCGGCCTGCTCGAAGGCGGCGGCGTACCGGTCGAGCAGCGCGCGTTCGCCGGCGTCGCCCGGCTCGCGTATCTCGTCCCATGCCGGGGCTGCCTGCCGAAGCTGGGCGCGGGCACGCTGCAGCACGCTGTTCGCCGCGGCGGTCGAGGTACCGAGCAGGCCGGCGACCTCGGCCGCCCGCCAGCCCAGCACGTCGCGCAAGATCAGGACCGCCCGCTGCCGCGCGGGCAGGTACTGCAGCGCCGCGATCAGCGCCAGCCGAACGCCCTCCCGGGATACCGCGATCGCGGCCGGGTCGGCTGGCCCACCCGGCAACAGCGCATCGGGAAAGGGCTGCAGCCAGGAAACCTCCGGCCGGACCGGGGGCAGCGATCCGTCCGTGGTCTCGCTGGCGCTGGTCAGGCCCGAGGGCAGCGGCCGGCGGCCGCGGTTTTCGATGGCCCGCAAACATGCGTTGGTGGCGATCCGGTACAGCCAGGTCCGCAGCGATGCCCGGCCCTCGAACTCACCGTAGGACCGCCAAGCCCGGACCAGCGTCTCCTGGACCTGGTCCTCGGCGTCGTAGACCGAGCCGAGCATCCGGTAACAATGGGCCAGCAACTCGGGCCGGAACGGCTCGGTGAGCCGGGCGAACTCGTCGCTGCCCGGCATGCCCGCCACCGTCCCGGTGGCAGCGAGCCGGCCGTGGTTACCGCCGTCCGGTGCCGGGTTACCCGGCTGCCCATTCGCCGCTGCTGTCATGGCTGCTCCCGTGGTTGCCGCGTGACTGCGTCGTGCGCGTAGGCCGCAGTGCTCATTAGTACAGATCCGCGAGCGGTGCCGAAGTCATCGGCCAGGCGCCGGCCAGTGAGTTTTCCTGGCCACCCGGATCTCTTCGGGTGAGCGGGCCGAGGGAGAGCCCATCGGGCACCTCACGCCCGGGTTCACCCCGGACCGAGTGCCGGCCCGTGGGCCGGATCACGACGCGAGAAGGGCAATCAGCATGCCAGAAAAGTCTGCTACCCGGACCGACGGTGGCCGGGGTGGAATCGAAGGAGGCTGGGCCGGGGATGGCCGAGCCGGGAGCAGCCGGGGCGGGGCCAAGGCCGGCTGGGCCGGCGGCGGGAGCCGGGCCGGCGATAGCCCGGCCAGCACGAGCGCCAGTCCCGGGAGCGGGTCGTCTCGCCGGAGGTGGACGCTTGCGCTGGCGTCGCTCGGGGCATTCATGTCCGCACTGGACGTGGTGGTCGTGGCGACCGCCCTGCCGACGCTTCGTGCGCAGCTGGGGGCGAGCCTGCCGGACCTGGAGTGGACGATCAACGCCTACAACCTCGTCTTCGGCTGCCTGATGCTGACCGGTGCCGCGCTGGGTGACCGGTTCGGGCGGCGCCGCATGTACGTGCTCGGGCTGGCCGTGTTCGTCCTTGGCTCAGCCATGGCGGCGTTGTCGCCGAGCGCCGGCGTGCTCATCGTGGCGCGCGTGGTCCAGGGCGCCGGGGGCGCCGCCGTGGTGCCGCTGACCCTGATCCTGATCAGCGACGCATTCCCGGCCGAGAAACGCGGCACCGCGATCGGGATCTGGGGCGGAATCACCGGGCTCGGGGTGGCCGCCGGCCCGGTTGTCGGCGGCGCGATCGTACAGGGCATCTCCTGGCAATGGATCTTCTGGATCAACGTGCCGGTGGGGCTGGTCACCGCGGCGCTGTCCTGGTCACGGCTGACCGAAAGCCGCGGCCCCCGGCCGCAACTGGACATCACCGGGCTGATCCTGGCCGGAGCCGGCCTGTTCGCCCTGACCTGGGCCCCGATACGGGCGCCGTCGGTCGGCTGGCGCAGCCCGGAGGTGATCGGCGCGCTCGTCGCCGGCGTCCTGCTGATGGCCGGGTTCCTGGCCTGGGAACGGCGGGCCCGGTACCCCATGCTGCCGCTGGCCTACTTCCGGCGGCGGGCCTTCTCCACCGCCAACGCAGTGATCTTCTTCCAGTTCATCTCCCTCATCGGGTCGCTGTTCTTCATCACCCAGCTGTTCCAGATCGGGCTCGGCTACTCCCCGCTCCAAGCTGGCCTGCGGATCCTCGTGTGGATGGCCACGCCCATGCTGGTCGCCCCGGCGGCAGGCGCGCTTGCCGACAGGATCGGCAACAAGCCGTTCATGGTCGGTGGCCTCATCCTCCAGGCAACCGGGCTCGGCTGGCTGGCGGCGGTCACCACGCCGGGGGTGAGCTACGGCACGCTGGTCGCGCCGCTGATCGTGGCGGGCGTCGGCATCTCGATGTGTTTCCCCACTGTCGCCAACGCGGTGACTGGATCGGTCCCGCTCGCCGACGTCGGTGTGGCCGCGGGCACGAACAACGCGCTGAACGCGCTGGGCGGCGTGTTCGGGGTCGCGATTCTCGCGGCCGTGTTCGCCGCGCACGGCAGCTACGCGTCGCCCGCGTCGTTCATCGCGGGCTTCCGGCCGGCCGAGTGGGTTGCCGCCGCGGTGGCCGCCACCGGGGTGATAGCGGCCGCGCTCGCCCCGGCCAAGGCACCGGCCAGCACCCCGGCCCCGCAGCAGCGGCCCCTCTCGCGGCAGCCTCGCTGAGCACCGGACGGCCCCATCATGCGACGCCCAGTGCCCGCAGGCCCGCCGCGACGGCGGCGGCCACGACAATGACCACGAGAAACGGTGCCCGCAGCAGCAGTGCGACCACCGCCGCGCCCAGGCCGGCCAGCCGGGCCGGGTCGACGGCCAGCGACTGCCCGGCGCCGAACGTCTGCACCGCGACCAGCGCGGCGAGCAGGGCGACGGGGACAAGCTCGGCGAACCGGCGGACCCGTGGGTTGTTGAGCATGCCGCGCGGAACGGTCAGCCCGGTCAGCTTCAGCGCGTAACAGCCGGCGGCCGTCGCCAGCACCGCCACCCAGACCCCCGTCATGCCGGCCCCACCGGTGCGGACCCGGCCGCCCCGGGCCCCGGTGCCGCCGGACCCTGCGCCGGCGGCACCGGGTCCGGCGGCTTCGCGGTCGGCGTGGCCAGGGCCCCGGCCAGCGCCGCGGTGGCCGCTAGGATCACCGGCACTCCTGGTGGCAGAAACGGTGTCGCGGTCAGGGCTATGGCCGCGCCGAGCAGGCCCACGGCGCGCTCGGTCCGGCCCGCGCGCAACTGGGGCCAGATCAGGGCGAGGAACGCGGCGGGCCCGACCACATCGATGCCGAGTGACTGCGGTGACCCGAGCCTGCCCGCGCCGTACGCGCCGAGCAGCGTGCTGATATTCCAGGTGACATAGAGCGTCGCGAACGTCGCGCGAAAGGCCAGCCGGGCCGACGCCGCGTCGGGCTGGGCCAGCGAGACCGCCGTGGTCTCGTCGATCACGCCGTGCGCCGTGAGCAGTTTCCGGGCGCCGCGCGCCTGCAGCACGCCGGTCATCCGCAGTCCGTACAGCGCGTTCCTGCTGCCGAGCAGGATCGCCCCGGCGACCCCGCCGATCAGGCTGCCGCCGACCGCGACGGACCCGGCCAGGGCAAACTGCGACGCCCCGGTGAACGCGAGCAGGCTGAGCACACAGGCTTGGGTGACGCTCAGCCCCGAGCCTGCGGCCGCCGCGCCGAAGGCAAGCCCGGAGGTGCCCACCGCGAGCCCGAGGGCCATGCCATCACGCACCGGCCGGGCGGCGGCCCGGCTGCTCGCCGCGGACCCGCCACGAGCGGTAGGCGGGCAGGCCTGTGCCTCGGGCCCGCTGCTCGTTGCCGCGGGCCCGCTGGTATTTCTCGTCACGCTGGAAGGCTAGGTGGCCAGGCAGGCGCGGTCTTGTACGTTCTTGCCGCAGGCTCGCGCTCGCGCTGGTAGGCCCCCGGCGGTACGCCCATGACCCGCTTGAAGTGCCTGCTCAGATGCGCCTGGTCGGCGAAGCCCACCTCCGCGGCGACCTCGGCAGGAGCCATGCCGCCGTCCAGGAGCCGGCGGGCGAGCCGCACCCGCACCTGGTTGAGATAGGCGTGCGGCGGCAGGCCGGTCTCGCCGCGAAACGCCCGCAGCAGGGTGAACGGGCTCATCCCGGTGGCCAGCGCTAGATCGTCCAGGCTGGGCGGATCGGCCAGGCGGTCGGTCAGCAGGTCGCGGACCATGCTCACCGCAGCCGGAGAGCGCAGCAGGCGGCCCGGTGACCCGGCCAGGCGGCCTGGCCCAGCATGGGCGCGGAGCAGCCCGGCCAGCGCGCCGCGCAGCAGGCTCGATGAGGCGAGCCGGTCACCGTGCTCCGCGGCGATATGGGCCGCGCGCAGCAGCCGGGCGCCGTGTGCGTCATGGACCACTGTCTCGGGAAACGACGGGGTGCCCGTCCGCCAGCCCAGGTCGGCGGCGACGCCGGCCACCACGTCCGCCGCCGGGTAGAGCACCCGGTAGGCCCAGCCGGCCGGTGTTTCCGCCTGGCCGGTGTGCACGACCTCGGGGTTCAGCAGCGCCACCGCACCCGTTTCGGCGCGCAACAGGCTGCCGCCGTACTCGAACACCTCGGTCCCCGCCTCGATGAGCGCGAAGGTGTACGTCTCGTGTGCGTGCCTGCTGTACCGGTGCGTGACGAACCTGGCGCGCAGCAGGTCGACGCCGGGTACCCCGGCATGCCGCCAGTAGCGGGCCACCTCGGCTGCCATACCGTCATGCCTACCTGACCGCGGCATCCGGCCGCTATTCAGCGGGACCGGGGCGAGGTACGATCCAGAGCTACCCGTGAGTAGGGAGCTTGCCGTGGGATTGGCCTACGAACGACTTGGCTCGGGCCCGCCTCTGGTACTGCTGCACGGTGTCGGGCACCGGCGGCAGGCGTGGGGGGCCGTGCTCGACCGGCTCACCCCCCACCGGGACGTGATCGCCGTCGACCTGCCCGGGCACGGCGAGTCGCCGCCCTTGCCCGGCACCGCGGCGCCGGTGCTGACCGTGATGCTCGACCAGGTGACCGCGCTGTTCGACGACCTCGGGCTGGACCGGCCGCACGTGGCGGGGAACTCCCTGGGCGGCAGGCTGGCCCTGGAGGCTGCCGTGGCCGGCCGTGCCGCGTCGGCGACCGCGCTATCCCCGGCCGGGTTCTGGCGCAGCGACAGGGACGCCCGGTACGCCCGCGCGGTCTTCCGGGTCATGGAAGCTCTCGGGGAGATCCTGCAGCCGCTGGCCACCACGCTGTCGCGGTCCGCCGCGGGCCGTGCCCTGGTGTACAGCGCCGTGGTCAGCCGGCCGTCCCGGATGAGCGCAGGGCAGGCGCGCGGTGACATGGCCGCGTTCCTGGCCGCCCGCCCGGCCCTGGACCTCGTCCTGGCGCAGATGACCCAGTTCAGCGGCAGCGTGCCGGCCGATATCCCGGTCACGATTGCCTGGGGGACCAAGGACCGGCTGCTGCCGCCACGCCAGATCCTTGTGGCCAAGGCGGCTTTGCCGCAGGCCAGGTTTCTGCCGCTGCGCGGCTGCGGGCACGTGCCGATGACCGACGACCCCGCCCTGGTCGCCGACGTACTGCTGCAAGGCAGCAGCCGCCGCGTGGAGAGTCACGCGAGCTAACGGACCCACCGCGGGCTGGACAGGCGGGACCTGAATGTAGTCCCGCCTTAGCCGAGCCCGGCCCGGCCGGAGGCGGCCGGGCCGGAGCCGTACGGACCGCGGTTACGCGCCGAGGACCGCCGCCGCGCCCAGCACCCGGTCACCCCGCCGGATCAGCGCCCGGGCCTGCGGCACGTTCAGCGTCCGGCCGTCGAACGCCGCACCGAGCAGCAGGGCGTCGATCCGCGCGGCGACGGCGTCACGCTGCGCACCGAGCCGCTGCAGTTCGTTCTCGATCCTGGTGTACCTGGCATCCCGGGCCGAGTTGCTGGCCAGCGCCCGGGTAGACGCCCGCAGCGTGTCCTTGCCAAAGGCGCCCACCGGGGCTTCGAGCTGGGTGTACACCTGGCCGAGCCGCAGCAGCGCGGCGCGGTGCGCCCGCATCCCGCTCGGCAGGTCCGCGGGGTTGAAGATCTCACCGAGCGCCCGGCCGTCCGGCGTGTAGTCGTCGCGGAGCCGCAGCAGCGCCATCATGGTCGGCTGGATGTTGGTGTGGTCGGACCAGACCGAGTTGTCGATGCCGAGGTGCGCCACCCCCGGGCCGATCATGCCCAGCCAAGTGGTATTGATCTGGGAACCGACGTCGCCGTGGTTCCAGGCCTCGGTCGGGTCCTCGCCGAAACAGGACTTGCCACACGTCGCGCTGCCGCTGGACAGGAAGAAGTCGGTGTTGGCGAAGTCGATCACCGTCGGGGTTCGCTTGGGATCACCGGTGATCATGTGCAGGATCTTTAGCTCAACCGGATCGGCCAGGTATCTGGTGAGCCAGACCGTATGCCCGGTGACAAGGTCGCTTCCGGTGAGCCTGGCGGCCGCGCGCTCGAGTGACCGGACCGGGGAGCTGGACCGGCCCGGCTGGCCATGCACGTAGATGACCGGCGCGGAATCCGCGTTCACATCGAACGGCGTCGTGATGCCCTTGGCCGCCAGCAGCCCGGTCAGGTTACCGGTTACCTCGCCGATCTTCTTGTACGTGCAAGGCACCGTCACGCCATTGCAGTTGGCCGGGCTCGGCGGGCTGCCGACGAAGTGGTCGCCCTCGTCGGCGGTGATCACGAACAGGGTGTTCGCGCGGGTGATCCCATGCGCGGCGAGGCCGGCGAAGAATTTGCCGAACGCCGCGTTCTCCAGCCGCGCCTGCCGCACGTAAGCGGCCTGGCCCGGGCCGAACGGGTTCCCGGTCTTCCACGATTCGTGCAGGTCGCTCAAGTACGTCATGGTGACAGGGACGCCATGCGCCTGCATGTCCAAGGTGTAGGCGAGCGCGTTTGTGCCGATCATGCCGTTGTATCCGGGAAAGCCAATGTCGCCGCTGGAGTCCTTCATAACCTGGCCGTTCAGGTTGCGGACCGGGCCGGACGGGCTGATCGCCGGCTGGACGAACTTGTTGCCGAACAGCCCCTGATAGCCGTGGTAACCGTTCGGCTCGTCGGGCAGCCGGTCGGGACGACCGCCGTGCGAGGTCGCACAGACCGCCGAGCCGCGTGCGCAGTGGATGATCAGGCCCTCGAAGTCGGCGGCCGCCTTGTTCTGCAGCTTGGGGTTCTCCGCCTCCTTTGCCTCCGGCGAGTGGGCGCCGTACACCAGCGGCACGTCCGGGACGGTGTTCTCCAGGTCGGTGTTGGCTGCCGCGACGGAACCGAAGTTGCAGCCAGCCCTGGTGTAGGGCACCCACGGCGCGGGAGCCATCTTGCCGTCCTGTCCCACCATCGTGGGGGTGCTGTCGCCCACCGGCTTGCTGTTGGGGGTGTCGTAGTCGACGATCGGGTCGTTCCAGGCCGCGAACGAGCCGGCCGTGTCGGTGCTCCCTGACGGCGTGTAGTAGCGGTACTCGTTGGCTATTGGGATGCCCTGGTCGCTGCCGTAGAGGCCGGATTCCGAGGTGACGATGTCGTCCGCCGTGTGCGCGATCAGCGGCGTGTGCTCATGGGTGATCATCGTGCCGTTGCCGGTGATGAAGCGCAGCAGGTTCGGCAGTTGCTGCAGGTCGCTGGGCACGTTCGGGTTATCCCGCATGTAATGAACGTTGTCGAACTGGAGATAGATGACGTGTTTGATCGAGCCGTCCGGGCCAAGCGTGCACCCGGCGTGCGACGAGGCCCCGGCACCCAGCGAGGCACGCCCCGCACCGGCTGTTGCCGCCGCCGTTACGCCCAGGGTGAGCGCGACCGCGGCCGGCACCGCGAGAAGTGTCCTGGAAAAGCTCCTGCCGCCCATACTCCCCACCTCCGAGCGCTGCCCTACAGCGTGGCCGCGTGGCGTACGCGGCGCATCCATTCTGGCGGTCGGTCGGCAAAGGCGGCCTATACCCGGAGCAAAGCCAAGCACCAGCGGGAGACATCTCCCGGAACTCACGACGGCTTGCGGGTGAACCTCACCTCACCAGCAGGCTGCGTCTCTTTCGCAGCGTGGCGATGCCGTCGGCGGCCGCCCGGCGCGCCGCGGCGGCCGAGCCGCCGATGATCGCCGCGACCTCCTGGTAAGGCAGCCCCGCCAGGTAGTGGTAGGCCACCGCCTCCCGTTGCTTGCGCGGCAGCGCGGCGAGCGCGGCAGTGAGGTCGAGGTCGCGGCCATCCGCCGCCGCGCCGGAGCGGCGCTCCGGAACATCGGCCACCGGAACCGCGCGCCGCCCCGCCGCGCGGGTGATGTCGATCGCCTTACGGTGCGCGATCGTCACCAGCCACGCCTCGACGTTCGCGTCGCCGGGCAGATCCGGGTACGCCTTGAGCGCGGCCAGGAAAGTCTCGGACCACGCGTCCTCGGCGTCGGCCTCGCCCAGCACGGCCCGGCATACCCGCAGCACCGTCGGGCCGTGGTTGGCGACGACGGCCTCGAATGGTGGTTTGCCCATCACGGGTACGCCCCCGCCTTGGCCAGTCAGAACAGCTTCCCAGATTCCGCCGGGGCCGGCTCCTCCAGGCGCAGCAGGAACCGCTTGCGCGCCAGCCCGCCGGCATATCCGGTGAGGCTGCCATCCTTGCCGACGACCCGGTGGCAAGGCACGATCACCGACAGCGGGTTGCGCCCCACCGCCGCGCCCACGTCCTTGGCCAGCGTCCCTTCGCCAAGCTCCTTGGCCAGGTCGCTGTACGTTGTCGTCTGCCCGTACGGGATGCGGCTGATCAGCTCCCAGACCCGGTGCTGAAACGCGTCCCCCTGCGGGCCGAGGGGCAGGTCGAACCGTTCCCTGTCGCCGGCGAAGTACTCGTCAAGCTGGCGTCTCGCCGCTCCGAACCCGGCGTCGTCCCGGTCACCGAAGGTGGCGGGATCGGGGCGGTACCAGTGGTGCGGGAAGTACACGCCGGTCAGCCTGCCGTCCTGCGCCACGAGGGTCAGTTCACCGATCGGCGAATCGATGATGGTGTGGGTGACGGGCATCGCGGCCTCCCAGGTTCCGGGGTGTCTGACCACGTAGACGCGTCAGGTCCGGGAAATGTGAGGTCGGTACCCGCGTTCTGCGGAAAAATCCGGCCGGTCGGTAGCCCGGATCTCTTGCAGTACGCCCGGCCGGTCCTCACCACCGTTCGCCAGCGCGGCGCCGCCCGGGCACACCTCGGGCTGAACAAGTCCGATGGCTAGGTAAGCTTGCCCCCATGCCTAGTTAAACGTGCAGATCACGGCTAGGACTACCCGGGGACCGGGGGGGCAAAGCGTTACGGACATGCCACTGGGCTGGCCGGTGCTGCTTACTTAGCGTAGCGATATGGCGACAATGCGAGGGCGCCGGAGCTGAGTACCCCCAGCAGAGCGGGCGATCCCGGACGGGATACCCACGAGACACGGAGGTAATCCATGACGATCCGCACGTCCATCGCGGCTGCCGGCACGGCTGTCGTTCTCGCCGGGGCAGGCGCGATCCTGCTCCCGGCGGTGGCCAGCGCGCACAGCACTACACACACGCTGAAGTTCATCTCGGTGCAGCAGAAGTCGGTCCGGCTCGGCAAGACGGCAGGCGCCAATCAGGACACCGATGTCAACGCGGCGGGCAAGACCGTCGGGTTCGACATGATCTACTTCAAGGTTGCCTCGCCGACCACCGGCGCGATAAACGTCACGGTCGACACCAGCGGCGGGTTCCTGTACGGCACGGGCACCATCAACACCAAGACCGGCGTGCTCAGCAACGGCAAGGTGACCGGCGGTACCGGCAGCTTTGCCGGGGCCACTGGAACGATCAAGGCTAAGAACCTCAACAAGGCCGGTACCAGGTCGGCGGTCACGATCACCTACAGCAGCTAGCGCGCGGGGGGTACATCCCCGGGGCCACGTCAGTGGCCCTGAACCCTGCGCAGGCAATGCAGAGGCGGGCTCCGCCCCCGGAAAGGGGGGCGGAGCCCGCTTGCTCTCGGCCACCAGGCCGGGCACCCTCCCCCGCGGCAGCCATAGCTCGCCGTTCAAGCGGGGACCTTGGCTCGCTGAGAAACGTGGTGTTACGCTTGTTACTGGCGTAACTCCTGGAGGCGGACATGGAACGGGTGGCGCTTGACCAGCTTGAACGGCAGATCGGCGACGAAGTGAACAAGCGCTTCCCCGGCGTGGCGCAGCGGGTCGCGGTACTGCAGTACGGCGACGACCCGGTCATTGAGCCAGGGGAGCTCATGGTGCGGGTGATTCTTGAGGCAGGGGAGGGACAGGAGGCACGGGAAGAGGCACTGCATGCGTTCGAGCACGAGCACGGCCCGGCGATCAAACAGTTCCGGAAGGATCTGAACGCCCAGCTTCCCGAGGCGGGGCGGCTTGAGTTCTGTGTCAGCGGCGACGAGGGACAAGGCCCCCGGATGATGCTGGGTGGCGGGCGGCGCGGTTCGATCGCCGAGCGCGCGCTGGGCGGCACCGGCGAGGCGACCCCGGTAATGGCGCGACTCGGCCCGGCAGACCTGGAAACCCTCGACGCGCTGATCACCGCGGGCATCGCGAGCAGCCGCGCGGAGGCCGTCCGCTGGGCGCTGGCCCGCATTCGCGAGCGGCCAGCCTACGCGCAGCTGCGGGAGCGAGCCCGCGAGATCGAACGGCTCAAGACCGAGTTCTAACGACCTTCGCCGGCCCAGCCCGGGCCCTCTTGTGATCATGGGGAGTTGGTCGCTGGGGCATGGCAGAACAAATCCGAAACCCCGGCCCCGCCGACGAGGCTCCCCGCCTGATCCTCGAGTGGACAGCTGGCCTGGTGTCGCTTCGAGTTGTTCGCGCACTGTACGGCCAGCCCTCAGTCCAACGGCATGAGCGGTATCTAGCCCCGCAGCACCTGGCCGAGGACTACCTGGCCCTCGCCGTCAGGTAGTCCTCGGCCAGGTGCGCCTCATACGCTGCGAGACCTCTCGCGCAACGTGTAAGGCCCGCGAAGCCGCTGAAGTCGGGCCGAGACCTCGGAGTAGTCCAGATAGGGATTGTCGCCGCAGTCACAGCAGATGACCTCGAACATGCTGGTGTAGCCGCGTTCGCTTCTGCCCTCAACGATGCGGACCGGCTGGCGCCGCAGGAACGACGGGGCGGTCTGCCCGTTGTGATCAACAGGAACGAGCGGCATCCCTGTCAGCTCCGCCACGGTCCGCAAAACCGCTTCCACGTTCGTTAGCCCAGGGTGCATCGCATGAGACGCCTGTTCCGGCTCATCCTGAGAGGTGACCTCGGGCGGTACGGGCACGCCACTCTCACGGTTACCCAGACGATTGCCGTTGACGTCGTGCAGATCCGCGCTGCTCATTTCAACTCACCTGTCAGTGGTTCTGACCACTGCCGGGGTCTGGAGCAGCGTATTCAGCAATTTCCTGTAACTATTCCATCGCGATTCCTGCCTGGCAACTCTGATCACCTGCGACGCCGGCGTTCACCCAACAGCCACCTTCGCGCCCCTTCCACGGCGCGCTACCCCCCGGGGGCTAACCTCCACCCCAGCCCTGCACAAATAGTAGCGCCCCGTTCACCAGCAGCTACCTAGGGTGGCCAGGCAAAACCTGGAAACAGCCAGGTCGCCATGATCACGCGCTCGCTGGCGAGATCGGATCCTTTCCGGCCGGGCCGGGGCTGGTTTCCTGCTGGACGGACAGGCGGCCGTCCTGCATCAGACCGATCCGCTGCGCCCGGCGGGCGACCGCGCTGTCGTGCGTGACCAGGATGAGCGTCAGGCCGAGTTCGCGCCAGAGTTTCTCGAGCAGCACGATGATCTCGTCCCGGGTGCCCTCGTCGAGGTTGCCGGTTGGCTCGTCTGCAAGCAGCACCGTCGGCTCCTTGACCAGCGCCCGGGCGATGGCGACGCGCTGCTGCTGACCGCCGGACAGTTCCGAGGGCAGGTGCCGTAGCCGGTCGCCGAGGCCGACCTGGCTGAGCGACTCGGCCGCCCGGGTCCGGCGCCGGGCCGCGTGGATCCGCAGCGGCACCAGCGCGGCCTCGACGTTCTCCTGCGCGCTCAGCGTAGGGATCAGGTTGAACGTCTGGAAGATGAACCCGATCGACACCGCGCGCACCCTGGTGGCCCGGTGCTCTGACATCGTGGCAAGGTCCTGGCCGTCGAACACCACGCTGCCGGAGGTGGGCCGGTCCAGGGCCCCGAGGATCTGCAGCAGCGTGCTCTTGCCGTGGCCGGTCGGGCCCTGGATGGCCAGCCACTCACGGTCCTCGATGGTCAAATCCACGCCGCGTAGCGCCTGAACGATTTCGCGGCCCTTCTTATACGTTTTGGTGACCCCGCTGAGTGAGTACATGACCTTCCTTTGCGAGTTATCGGACCTGGGCCAGAGCGTCCGCTGGGCGCAGCCGGGCCGCCCGCCAGCCGCCGAATGTGCCTGCGATCAGCCCGCCGGCCACGGCGAGCAGCACGGCGAGCAGGATGGCGCTGGCCGTCACCTGCGCATTGAGGTGGACCGAGATGGTGTTGGCGGCGCTGTTCAGCCTGCTGAACGCCCCGCCGCCGGGCGGCCCGAACCCCGGGCCTCCGCCGCCGCCGGGGGCGGCTGAACCCGTGCTCTGGCCGACCGTGGCCGACAGCGGCGGCACCAGCGCGGACACCAGCGCGGCCCCGGCCAGCCCGAGCGCGACGCCGATGATGCCACCGGCCACGCCAATGGCCAGCGTTTCGCCCATGACCTGGCCAGTGATCCGCCTGCTCCGCCAGCCCAGGGCCTTCAGCGTGCCGAACTCCCTGACCCGGCGGGACACCGCCGACATCGTCAGCAGGCTCGCCACTGTGAAGGCGGCGATGAGCACCGCGATCGCCAGCCACTTGCCCAGGCTGCTGGCCAGGCTGGACGCACTGGCCAGGGATCCGGTGATCTGGCTGGCCAGATCGCTGGAGGTGGTCACCGTCACCTTGGGCAACTGCGCGGAGATCGACTGTTGCACGGCCGAGATGTCCGCCGCGCTGGCCGCCGCCACGTAGATGGTGTTCACCTGGTTCTTCATCCCGGCCAGATTTTGCGCCCGGGCCAGCGGGATGTAGACGTCCGTGGTGGTGCCGCCCTGCGGCTCGGCCACGGTGCCGATCACCGTGAACTTGGTGCCGCCCACCGTGACGGCCGAGCCCACCGACAGCTTGTTCTGCCGGGCGTAGTTCGCGTCGAGGAGCGCGACGTCAGAATTCGCCTGGGCCGAGGTGAACGTCTTGCCCGACGCGATCTTGTCCGAGCTGAGCGGGCCGACCCGGTTGGCCGAGGTGTCCACGCCGAGGACCGCGAACGAGTTCGTCTTGAACGAGGCCGGCCGCCGCTGCCACCGCTACTACTACCGCCACCGCCACCGAAGCCGCCGCCCCCGCCGCTACTGCTGGACGGGATGGTGCCGGAGATAGTCAGGTCCGTGGCCGACAGCGCGCCGGCCGCCGCCGCCACATCCTTGATTTGCCCGATCTGCGTCACCGACGAGGAACTCATCGTGCCGAGCGAGCCGGCCACCAGGACGTCCCGGGTGAACTTCTGGCCCGCCTTGGGCCTGTTCCCCGTCGGGCGGCCCCGCACACGGAACCCGAACGGCCCGCCGGAGCCCCGGGACGGCGCCTTGGTGACCGTGATGTCGGTGCCGACCCCGTACAGCGAGTGCAGGACCTTGCCCTGGGCGTCCTTCACCCCGGACGCCGCCGCCGTCACGGTGATGACCAGCCCGATGCCCACGGCCAGGCCCAGGGCGATGAAGACGGCCTGCCGCATTCGGCGGCGCAGCTCACGCCCGAGATAGGTAAAGAACACGGTGTTTCTCCTTGGGTAGGTACGCGGTCGGTCAGCCAGGGACCCCGGCGGAACGAAACCCCGCACGCCTTGAGGGCCTTGCGGATGCCCACCGCCTCCAGCCCATCGCCTCTGGCTTGAAAGCCCGTTGAGATCGCCCGCCGGTTTCCTTGTGCCAGGCCGCGAGGTTCCTTGTGATGTGGTGAGTGGCAGCTTGAGGACCGTCAGCCGCCAGGCAGGCCCGGCACCAGCGAAACGGGATCGTCCGCACCCGGTTGCGGCGCGCTATCGTCGGCCCCGGTGGCGGCGGTCGCCAGGGGAAGCCGGACACCGAAGGCCGCCCCGTGTCCCGGCTCCGTGTCCACGGTGACCGTGCCCCCGTGTGCGGCGACGAGCGCGGCCACGATGGACAGGCCGAGCCCGGTGCCGCCGCTGGCCCGGCTGCGGGCCCGGTCGGTGCGGTAGAACCGTTCGAAGACACGGGAGGCCTGCTCGGCGGACAGGCCGGGCCCGGCGTCGGCCACGGTGAGCTGGCCGTGGTCAGCCGCGACGGCCACCGTTATGGTGACCGGCGTGCCTGCCGGGGTGTGCTGCAGGGCATTGCTGATGAGGTTGTCGATGACCTGGCGCAGCCGGGCGGCGTCGGCGCTGACGATGACCGGCTCCGGCGCGGCGAGCAAGGTCAGCGGCCGTTCGGGCTGGACCGTCAGGGTGCCGCGAACCGCCTCGGCGGCGAGGCTGGCCAGGTCGACCGGATGGGTATCCAGCGGGCGATCCTCATCGAACCTGGCGAGCAGCAGCAGATCATCGACCAGCCGTCCCATCCGGGCCGCCTCCCGCTGGATGCCGGTCATCAGCCGGGCTCACCTCGGCGAGGGATGCCGTTTCTCCCTGCTGCAGGTAGAACTCGGCGAGGCCCTTGACCGAGGTCAGCGGCGTACGCAGTTCGTGGCTGGCATCGGCGACGAACCGGCGCATCCGGTCCTCGGAGTCCAGCGCCCGGGCCTCGGAATCCAGGGCGCGGGCTTCGCCGTCTTCCCTGGCCCGGTACGCCGACTCGATCCGGCCGAGCATCGCGTTGAGGGCGGAGGCCAGCCTGCCTACCTCGGTGTTTTCGGGCGGATGGGGGATCCGCCGGGACAGGTCACCGGCGGCGATCGCTGCCGCGGTGTCCTCGATCCTGGTGAGCGGGGCCAGGCTGGCCCGGATGAGCGGCAAGGCGACGCCCGCCAGGAGCACGACGGCCGCCGCTCCCGCGACCGCCTCGGCTATCTCGAGCTGGCCCACTGTGCTCTGTACGTCGTCAAGGCTGATCGCGACGACCGCGTGACGCCCGCCCGGCAGCGCCCGCACCACGACTCGCCACGAATGCCCTGGGTCGCCAGCGGCGGGAGCGGTGAACGGGCCGGACGAACCGTGCAACTGCGCGGCGGTGAGCTGCGGCGGCCGGATGTTGTGCACCGACCCGGGGTTCACGTGCACCTGGCCGTTGGCATCGACGACCTCCAGCAGGAAGCGAGGTAGGCAGCTGCGGCCGGTCGGGGCGGGGCCGTGCCCTGGGCGGCGGGTGGGCCAGGATCCGGGTGACAGCCGAGCCGAAGCTGCCTAGCTGGGTGTCTATCCGGTTCATCAGGTAGCCGCGCAGCAACGTGACCCCGAGCAGGCCCATCACCGCGGAAGTGATCGTGACCAGGATCGCGGCGGCGGCCATGACCCGCACCCGCAGTGACGCGTTGGCCAGCGCCCGCACCGGGTGAGGTAGCCGCCGTTTCACGGGGGCGGGATCCGCATGACGTAGCCGATGCCGCGGATCGTGTGGATCAGCCGCGGCTCGCCGTGGTCGAGCTTGCGCCGCAGGTAGCAGATGTAGGACTCGACGATGTTGCCGTCGCCGTCGAAGCTGTAATCCCACACGTGGTCGAGGATCTGCGCCTTGCTCAGCACCCGGCCGGCGTTGATCATCAGGTAACGCAGCAGCTTGAACTCGTTCGGCGACAGGGCGACCAGGCTGCCCGCCCGCCATACCTCGTGGCTGTCCTCATCAAGTTCCAGGTCGGCGACGGCGAGCCGGGCCCCATGCTCCGGTTCCCCTCTGCTGCGCCGCAGCACCGCCCGGATCCGGGCCAGCACCTCGTCCAGGCTGAACGGCTTGGTGACGTAGTCATCACCGCCGAGGGTCAGCCCGGTCACCCGCTCGTGCAGGGCGTCGCGGGCGGTCAGGAAGATCACCGGGATCCGGGGCCCGCCCGCCCGGATCCTGCGGACCACCTCGAAGCCGTCGCAGTCGGGCATCATGACGTCGAGCAGGATCAGGTCGGGCTTGCCCGCCGCGGCGGTCCGCAGCGCCTCCGCTCCGCTGACCGCGGTGGTCACGTCGAAGCCAGCGAACCGCAACGTCGCGGCCAGCAGCTCCAGGATCGTCGGCTCGTCGTCCACGACCAGCAGCCGGGCCTCAGTTTTCGCTGGTGCCGACCTCATAACCCAACGGTGGACCCGTCACCTTGCAAACTCCTGACCCTTCCCTGTGAGAAACCTTGGGCATCGGGTCAGGTGCCGCGCGGGCAGGGGTAGAACGTCTTGCCGTCCAGGTTGACGTCGAACTTGACGGCGGCGAAGCCGTAGGACGGGGCGTAGACGACGCGGCAGAACGTGGCAAAACGCCGCTTGCCCGGGCAGGGCTGCCCCGGGTTGCAGACGTAGTGGTCCGCTCCGTACTCGGCCTCGCCCACCCACTTGCCGGTTGGCTGGTGTGGCGTTTTGTCGGTGGTGAAGTCATCCCACCCGCACGGAGTGCGGCCGGACAGGGCGGTGCAGGTGATCCCGTACTGGCTGCTGCCGCGCAACGACGACGCGAAGCACTGGTGGTAGCGGTAGCACTCCTCGACGACCGCACCGTCGGTGTAGCGGCGCCCCCACCAGGACAGCAGCGGGGAGTTCTTCCACAGGGCGGTCATCCCGTACCGGTGGATCTCATTGAAGGCGTAGGCGAGGTAGTTCTGCGCATCACCAGGCGTCAGGTGGAAGCCGGTCGTGGACGGCGGGTCGAAGCTGTCGATGTCGTCGAGTTCGACCGCGTCGAACCCCTTGGCCGCGCACCGGGCGATCCGCTCGTCCAGCATCGGCTTGAGCGCGTTGAGCTGACGGAAGTCCACCCAGCGCTCCTGCGGGTAGCCGAAGTAGATGTTGCCCAGCGTGCTGGCGGGGAAGTACTTGCCAGGGGTCCCGTCCGGCCGGTAATCCTCCCAGGCCAGGTCGAAATAGCAGACCGTCTTCGGGTGCGGCAGCGTGGCCGCCTGCCAGGTGGTGTGAATCCGGTGCACCTCGGCGCGGGTGGTCAGGAAGCCGTCGATGTCGTAGATGTCCACCGCCCGCGCGCCCGTGCGCTGCAGCGGGAAGGTCCGGCCGATCTGCCAGTCCCAGCGCATCGGGCGGCGGTTGGCCGCCAGGTGCGGCGGATACCAGCACTGCCGGTGCGCGGCCGGCCGGCATGCCAGCGGTGCTGGCAGCGGCACGATCCGCCAGCCGAACCTGGCGGTCGTGGCTCCGGCCCGGTCCGCCGGTCCGCACCAGAACCCGGTGCCGGCCGGTGCGGAGCTTGCCGGTATAGAAGACGTGACTGCGGGGCAGCGGCCGCCACGGCCCCGAGTCCACCCGGTACCGCTGGGTGACCGGCCCGCCGGCGGCGTTGAAGTGCGGCGGGTCGACCGAGAAGTACTCCTCCGCCGATCCGGTGCGGCGCTCGGGGGTCCCGTTCACGAACTCGGTCGCCGGCGGCCGCCCGGCCGGGTAGGCGCGCACGGCCGCGCGGGTGGTACGGCTCACCGACGCACTCTTGACACTGAACGAGAACGCCGCCGAACTCGTCTGCACCACCTCGGTGGCTGTCTCGGTGATCTGCAAATGCCGGCCGGTATCGGCGTGGCCCACCACGTAGCGCCGGGCGGCGAACGGGGTGGCTGTGCTGTCCGCCGCGACGGCGCAGCCGCCGTGTGCCGGGCACGCGTGCCAGTAGTACCCGACCTCGAAGCTGAGCAGCCGGTCGCCGCGCGGCAGGCGGGACGGGCGCCAGGACAGCCCGGCCGCGCGCACCGTGCCGCCGTCCCGCAGGTCGCCGGTCACTCGCAGCGTGCCGTGATGCCCCGGCGGTAGCAGCTGGGTACTAGGCGCTCCCGCGGCGGTGGGCGGGCGGCTGCTTGCCGTAACCCCGGCCCCGGCGTCGGCCGGGGTTACGGCGCCGCTGGCCGCTATGGCCAGGGCGAATGCGGTGACTACACAAGGTCGGCGCATCAGGCCCTCACGTGTTGTCAGCGGACTAGCGGATAAGGCCAGCAGGCAGCGATGCTTTGTGCGCGTCGAGCAGGTCGTCGCACATCGCCACGATCTGCGTGGTGGTCAGCGTGGCGGCCGCGTTCGGATCCAGCAGCGCCGCCTGGTACACGTGCTCCCTGCTGCCGTCGAGCGCGGCGCGCACGGTCAGCTCGACGACGTTGAGGAAGGTCCGGTTCAGCGCCGCGAGCTGCGGCGGGAGCGCCCCAATGGAGCGGGGCCGGGCACCGGCGGCGCCCACGTCGCACGGCACCTCGACGCAGCACTGGGCGGGCAGGCTGGTGATCAGGTCGCCGTTGCGGACATTCACATAGATCTCGCGCTCGGTTCCGGTCTCCAGCGAATGGATGAACTGGGAGGCGAGTTCGTCGGTGGGCTCCAGGTCGAGCGGCGTGCCCGCGTCGAGCTGGCGCTGCAGCAACTCGTACTCGCGCAGGTTCTCTTCGGACCGGGCCAGGTAGTCGCCCACGAAGATGCGGAACCGCTCGATCTCGCCGTCGTGCCGCATGAACCACGGCACGTACTCAGCGGAGTGCTCGCTGGACTCGGTGGGGAAGTAGCCGAACCGGCGGAACAGCTCCACCCTGACCCGCCGCTGCAACTCCGGTGAGGCGTCGATGATCTCGGCGAGCCGTGGGTACAGGGAGCGGCCACCGGCCTCGAAACGCAACACGAACGCCTGGTGGTTGAAGCCCGCGGTAACGAAGTCCACCTCGGCCGGGTCGAGGCCGACGAGCCCGGCGAGGAAGCTGTGGGTGTCCCGGACCGAGTGGCACAGGCCGAACACGTTGCGGAACGCGGTGCCCTCGTATACGGCCCAGGGAAGCATCGCCATCGGGTTGGTGTAGTTCAGCAGATAGGCGTCCGGGCACACCTGGACCATGTCGCCGGCGATCCCGGTGACTACCGGGATCGTGCGCAGGCCGCGGAAGATTCCGCCGATGCCGAGCGTGTCCCCGATCGTCTGCCGGACCCCGTAGCGCGCCGGGATGTCGAAGTCAAGGCGGGTGGCGTCGTAGCCGCCGACCTGGATCTCGTTGATCACGTACCGGGCACCGGCGAGCGCGTCCCGCCGGTCGAGTGACGCCGTCACCGTGGCGCCTGACCCGGTCTGCTCGGCGATCCGGCGGGCGAGGGTTTCCGCGTGCCCGAGCCGCTCGGCGCTGACGTCGTGCAGGGCGAGGTGCAGCTCGCCGCTAAGCTCGGCGTGACCGCACAGGTCCGTCACCACATTGCGGGTGAACTCGACGCTGCCGGCGCCGATGAATGTGACCTTGAGCACGCTCAACAGTGTTGCATTGAGCCCTACTTCGAGCAAGACCGCGCATGAATCGCTGCAAAACATCTCCGGAAGGGTTGACACCGGCCCTTGACCTCGCGCGATGATGTCTCAAACATCCGCTCTTCGGGCAAGACTCGTCGGACACGGCGTGGGCTCATCCCCCGATCGGCTGCCCGCCAGGCGACGCAGACCGCCGGGCGGTGTCACCGGAAACAGAGGGCAGCATGAGAAGTCACTGGCTGCGGATGGCCGCCGCGTGCTGTGCCATCGGGCTCGGCCTGACGGCCTGCGGCTCTGATGCCAGCGGTAACTCGAGCGGCGGCGGGACCGCCATCTCGATCTGGGAGGGCTGGACCGGGGCCGAGGCGAAGGCGTTCGCCCACCTGGTCAGCGTGTACCAGAAGCAGCACCCGGGCACGACGGTGAACAGCCTGTACGTCAACAACGACAACACGCTGCAGAAGGTGCTCACCGCGGTACGCGGCGGCAGCCCGCCGGACATCGCCTACCTGTACGGCTCGTGGGCGCCCAACGTGGCGCAGATCCCCCAGGTCGTGAACCTGACCAAGGTGGTCCAGCAGCCGGGCGTGAACTGGTCCGACTTCTGGGTCGGCGAGCGCGACGTGGCGACCGTCAACGGCAAGGTCATCGGCATTCCGGCGCTGGTGGACAACCTCGCCGTGGTCTACAACAAGTCGCTGTTCGCCCAGGCCGGCCTGACCCCGCCGGGACCGGGCTGGACCTGGCAGCAGTTCGTGGCCGACGCCGCCAAGCTCACCAACCCGGCGAAGAAGCAGTTCGGGACCGCGTACGTCACCCCCGGTACCGAGGACACCGTGTGGCACTGGGAGGCGCTGCTGTGGGAGGCGGGCGGCACCATCCTCGCCCCCGGCAACAAGAAGGCCGCCTTCGACTCACCGGCCGGCCTCCAGGCGCTCACCACCCTGCGGGACATGGCGGTCACCAACCACTCGATGTACCTCGACCCGACCGACTCGGCCTACGCCAACCTGTTCAACTCCGGCCGGATCGGGATGCTGGTGACCGGCCCGTGGGACTTGTCGGCGTTCCCGAGCGTGCACTATGGCGTGCAGATCATGCCGTCGTTCCCCGGCACGAGCGGCGGCCACCAAACCATCTCCGGCCCGGATAACTGGGTGATCTTCAACAACGGCGCCACCCAGACCGCGGCGGCGGAGAAATTCCTGCTCTGGCTGACCGCCCCGGCCCAGGTGAAGTACTGGTCGCTGGCCACCGGGGACCTGCCGACCAGGCGGTCGGTAGAGACCACGCCCGGCTTCCTGCAGCAGATGAACAAGGCCCTGCCCGGCGTGGACACCTTCGTCACCAACCTGGGCAACGTCCGCCAGGCGCGGCCGCAGACCCCGGTCTACCCCAAGGTGTCCCAGGTACTCGGCAACATGATCGTCTCGGTGCTGCTGGGCAAGAGCCAGCCCTCGGCCGCGCTGGCCAGCGCCGCCCAGCAGGTCAACCAGGACCTGGCCAACCCGAACAACGGCTGACGTGACAGCGCCTTCTGCCCTGCTTCGCCGCAGGCGCGTGGAGCCGGGCCGCAGGCGGCCGGAGCCTGCCCGGGCCGTGCGGGCCAGACGGACCAGGCCGGGCATGTCGGAGCAACTGGCCGGCTGGGCCTTCGTGACGCCCGGGATAGCGATCATCATGCTCTTCGGCGCGGTGCCGATCGTCTGGTCGGCGATCATGTCCTTCCAGAAGAACAACCTGCTCTCACCGAACACCCCGTACGTGGGGCTGCACAACTACCGCACGATGCTGCACGACCCGATAGTCGGCCAGGCGGTCCAGCACACCCTCGTGTACACGGCGCTATTCGTGCCCGGCGCGATGATCGTCGGGCTGTTCCTCGCGGTCGCGATGAACCGGCAGATCCGCTTCATCTGGCTGTACCGGACCGCCGCCTACGCCACGATGGCCATCTCCACGATCGGCGAGGCGCTGGTCTTCATCTGGCTGTTCGACCCGTCCTACGGCGTCGTGAACTACTTCCTCAGCTTGCTGCACATCTCTCCCCAGCAGTTCCTGAACTCGCCGTCTCAGGCGCTGTACGTGATCGTGATCATGACGATCTGGGGCTGGACCGGCTTCGCCGTGGTGATCTACCTCGCGGCGCTGCAGGGCGTGCCGCAGGTGCTGACGGACGCGGCGGCCGTGGACGGGGCCAGCCCCTGGACCACGTTCCGCAAGGTCACGCTGCCGCTGCTCAGCCCCGCCTCGCTGTTCCTCGCCGTGTGGCTGACCATCAACGCGCTGCAGCTCTTCGACGAGGTCTACCTGAGTACCATGGGCGGCCCGCTGAACGCGACCACCGTCCTCGTCTACTACCTCTACGTGCAGGCTTTCCAGGATTTCAACTTCGGCTACGCGTCCGCCATCGCCTACTTCCTGTTCCTGATCATCCTCGTGGTCACCGCGATCCAGTTCCGGGTCGGCCGGCGATTCACCTACTACAGGTCCTGATATGGCTGCCTCATCCGGTGCGATCGAGCGGCGGCGGTTCCGCCTGCCGTTCAGCCCGTGGCACCTCGTGCTGGTGCCCGCCACCATCGTGCTGATCTTCCCGTTCGTGTGGCTGATCGTGACGTCGATCGAGACGCCGGCCGAGGCGCTGCACTTCCCGCCCGTCCTCATCCCCCGCCAACTCCATTTCGCCAACTACCCGAACGCTCTGGCGGCCGCCCCGTTCGGCCGGTTCTTCCTCAACAGCGCGGTCGTCGCGGTGAGCACCGTGCTGGCCAACCTGGTGCTGTGCTCGCTGGCCGGGTACGCGTTCGCCCGGCTGCGCTTCCTGGGCCGGGGCCTGCTGTTCGCCGTGATCATGACGACGCTCATGGTGCCGTTCCAGGTGACGATGATCCCGCAGTTCATCATCACCAAGTGGCTCGGGGTGCATGTGCTGGCGCAGGTCGGGATCAATCATCTCGGCGCGCTGATCCTGCCGAACGCGGCGACCGCGTTCGGCATCTTCTTCCTGCGGCAGTTCTTCCGGACGCTGCCGGTCGAGTACGAGGAGTCGGCGCGGGTCGACGGCGCCAACCGGCTCAAGGTGCTGTGGCGCATCGTGCTGCCGCTGTCCTTGCCCGCCCTGGCCACGCTCGCCGCGCTGACGTTCCTGGACTCGTGGAACAACTTCTTGTGGCCGCTGATCGCCATCACCTCCACGAACCAGATGACGCTCCCGCTCGGGCTCGCGACGTTCCAGGGCGCGCACTCCACCGAGTGGACGCTGCTGATGGCGGGCAACGTGATGAGCCTGGCCCCGATGCTGCTGATCTTCTTCGTGGCACAGCGGTACTTCATCAGGTCGGTCGCCGCGACCGGGCTGGCGGGCACATGAGGAGGCCTTGGCAGTGGTGGACGACGTGAAGAGGGTGGGCAGCACCGAGGCCGAGATCGCCTCGCAGCCGGCTTGCTGGCTGCGGGCGGCCGGCCTGGCGGGGGACGTCGCCGGGGTGCTGCCGGCCCGCGGGGAGCGCGTCGCGGTCGTGGGTTGCGGTACCTCCTGGTTCATCGCGCAGTCGTACGCCGCGCTGCGCGAGGCGTCGGGGCACGGCGAGACCGACGCGTTCGCGGCCTCGGAGATGCCGGCGGGCCGGCGGTATGACCGGGTCGTGGCGCTATCCCGGTCGGGCACCACCACCGAGATCCTCCAGTTGCTGGCCCAGCTCGACGGCACCGTGCCCACCCTGGCGATCACCGCCAGCGCACAGGCCCCGGTCGCGGCGGCGGCCAGCGCGGTGATCGCCCTGGAGTTCGCCGACGAGCTGTCGGTGGTGCAGACCCGCTTCGCCACCACCGAGCTGGCCCTGCTGCGGGCCAGCCTGGGTCACGACATGACCCCGGTGGCGCGGGCGGCGGAGGAGATCCTGGCCAGCCCGCTGCCCGAAGTGCTGACCAGTGCCCGGCAGTTCACCTTCCTGGGCACCGGCTGGACCTATGGGCTGGCCAACGAGGCAGCGCTCAAGCTGCGCGAAGCCGCCGGGATGTGGACGGAGGCCTACCCCGCCATGGAGTACCGGCACGGCCCGGTCGCGGTGACCGGCCCGGGCAGCGTGGTGTGGCTGCTCGGGCCCGCCCCGGACGGGCTCGCCGACGAGGTGGCCGCCGCGGGCGGCCTGGCCTGGCAGAGCCGGGCGGATCCGCTGGCCGAACTGGTCGGTGTGCAGCGGCTGGCCGCCGCGCTGGCGCGCGCCCGCGGCTTCGACCCGGACCGGCCGCGGAACCTGACCCGGTCGGTCATCCTGGCCCCGCGGTAACTGAGGGCGCGGCCGCCGCACATGATCCTCGTCGTTGCGCTCAACCCGGCCCTGGACGTGACCTATCACGTGCCGGGGGTTGACTGGTCCGGGGTGAACCGCCCCCGGCAGGTCAGGGCCGGGCCCGGCGGCAAGGGACTCAACGTGGCGCGGACGTTGCAGGCCCTGGGCAGCGACACCCTGGTCATCGGCCTGGCCGGCGGGATCACCGGCGACGCGGTCCGCGCCGGGCTGGCCGAGGCCGGGGTGCCCGCCAGGTTCGCGAGCATCGCCGGCGAGACCCGGCGGACCTTCGCGGTCGTCGACACGGCCCGCCACGAGACCGCGCTGTTCAACGAGCCGGGGCCGCCGGTCTCGGCAGCAGAGTGGGCCGCACTCAGCGTTCTGTATGAAGAATCGCTTGCCGGAAGCTCAGCGGTGGTCTTGTCGGGGAGCCTGCCGCAGGGCCTTGCCGCCGACAGCTACGCCGGGCTGGCCGCGCGCGCGGCGGCCGCCGGGGTGCCGGTGGTGCTGGACGCCGAGGGCCCGGCGCTGCTGCGCGGCGCGGCCGGGGGCCCGGCGATCGTCAAGCCGAACCTTGCCGAGCTGGAACGGACCGTGGGCCGGTCCTTGTCCGGGCCCGACCTGGCCGCCACCGCGGCGGCCGCCGGGGAACTGCGGGCCGCCGGGGCGGACGCGGTGGTGGTGTCGCTCGGCGGCGACGGCCTGTTCGCGGTCACCGGCGACGGCACCTGGTACGCGGTACCGCCGGGCCGGGTGGCCGGGAACCCGACGGGCGCGGGGGACGCCGTGGTCGCCGGGCTGGCCCACGGGCTTGCGCTCGGCATGCCCTGGCCGGAGCGGCTGCGGCAGGCGACGGCGCTCGGCGCCGCCGCGGTCGCCGCACCGGCCGCCGGGCAGTTCGACCCGGCGGACTACGCGCGGGCGCTCGCCGGGGTCAGCGTCGCACGCTGGGCGGACGGCTGATGCCCGCCACCCGGATGAGCGAGATCGTCGGGGCTGCCAGCGCGGCGGGCCGCGGCGTCGGAGCGTTCAACGTCATCGGGATCGAGCACGCCGAGGCGATCGTGACCGGGGCGGAGGCCGCCCGCGCGCCGGTCGTGCTGGCGATCAGCCAGAACTGCGTCGCCTACCACGGGGCGCTCGAGCCGATCGCGGCCGCGGTGCTCGCCGTTGCCGGGGCGGCCGCGGTACCGGCCGCGGTGCACCTCGATCACGCCACCGGCGAGGATCTGGTGCGCGCGGCGGCGGCCGCCGGGATCGGCTCGGTCATGTACGACGCGTCCGGCCTGCCGTATCCGGAAAACGTCGCGGCCACCGCACGGGTCACCCGGTGGTGCCACGATCGCGGCATCTGGACCGAGGCCGAACTCGGCGAGATCGGCGGCAAGGACGGTGTGCACAGCCCGCGGGCCAGGACCAAGCCGGACGAGGCGGCCGGGTACGCCGCCGCGACCGGGGTGGATGCGCTGGCCGTCGCGGTCGGCAGCTCGCACGCGATGCTCACCAGGGACGCCGTCCTCGACCTGGGCCTGATCGCGCGGATCCACCGGGCCGTGCCCGTTCCGCTGGTGCTGCACGGCTCATCGGGGGTGCCTGACGAGGGACTCGCCGCCGCGGTGGCCGCCGGAATGACGAAGATCAATATCGCGACGCAGCTCAACAAGGCGTTCACCGCCGCGGTGCGGGGCAGCCTCGCCGCCGACCCGGTGCTGGTCGACCCGAGGAGATACAACGCCGCCGGCCGGGATGCCATCGCGGGGGAGGTGACGCGGTTGCTCGGGGTGCTGCGTGCCAGCCCCGGGGAGCGACCCGCCTGGACCTGTTAGCAAGGCGCTTATGGCCAGCCCGGCCACCGTCGGGATGCTCGATGTTGCTCGGAATGAAGCAAGTTCGATCAGTCAGTAGGATCTGGCCGGAGGATGGAGAGCGGGGAGGTGCCGGTGAGCCGTTACCGCCGCTGGAACGAGCTGCTCGAACTGCTGGCCGCCGACGGCCAGCTCCAGGTGGACCGGGCAGCCGAGGTGCTCGGTGTGTCGGCCGCGACCGTCCGCCGTGACTTCGACGAGCTGGCCCGGCAGCAGATGCTCACCCGGATCCGGGGCGGTGCGCTGGCCCAGGGCGTCAGCTACGACCTGCCGCTGCGGTACAAGAGCGAACGTCATCCCTCCGAGAAGCAGCGCATCGCCGCGGTGGCCGCGGGCCTGGTGCTGCCCGGCCAGATCGTCGGCCTGAACGGCGGCACCACGACCACGGAAGTGGCCCGGGCACTGGCCGTCCGCGCCGACCTGAACTCGGGCGCGCCCTCGCCCGCCGTCACGATCGTCACCAACGCGCTCAACATCGCCACCGAACTGGCCGTCCGTCAGCACATCAAGATCGTCGCCACTGGCGGCGTTGCCCGGCCGCAGTCCTACGAGCTCACCGGCCCGCTGGCCACCGGGGTGCTGGAGCAGGTCATCCTGGACATCGCGTTCCTCGGGGTGGACGGGATCGACGCGGCCGCCGGTGCCACCGCCCACCACGAGGGCGAGGCGAGCACCAACCGGCTGATGGCCGAGCGGGCGACCCAGGTCGTGGTGGCCGCCGACAGCTCCAAGGTGGGCCGCCGCGCGTTCGCCCGCATCTGCACCGCCGCCGAGGTGGACATGCTGGTCACCGACGCGGGCATCGCGCCGGCCGACGCGGCCAGGCTCGCCGACGCAGGGGTCAAGATTGTCACCGCCTGAGGTAGACCTGCTGGTCATCGGCGACTGCAATCCCGACGTGCTGGTACTCGGCGACGACGTCACGCCCGAGTTCGGCCAGCAGGAAAAGCTGGTGGACGTTATTTCCCTGGTGATCGGCGGGTCCGCCGCGATCACCGCCGTGGCCGCGGCCCGGCTCGGGCTACGGGTGGCGCTGGCCGCCGCGATCGGTGACGACCCGGCCGGGCGGTTCATGCTCGGGCAACTGGCCCAGGAGGGGGTCGACACCAGCGCGGTGGCGGTGCGGCGGGACATGCCCACCGGCATGACGGTGGCCCTGTCGGAGGGCAAGGACCGGGCGATCCTTACCGCGACCGGGGCCATGGCCACGCTGACCGCGCGGGACGTGCCCGCCAGCCTGCTCACCGCGGCCCGGCACGTCCATGTCAGCTCCTATTTCCTGGTGGAGCGTTCGCTCGGGCCCGGGCTGGCTGCCCTGCTGGAGGCCGCGCGGGCGAGCGGGGCCAGGACCTCGCTGGACACCAACTGGGACCCGGCGCAGCGGTGGGGCGACGGCAGTCTCCGTGCCGCACTCGCCGCCACCGATCTGCTGCTGCCCAACGAGACCGAGGCGTTGCGGCTGTCCGGCGCGGCGACGCTGGCGGAAGCCATGGCCGTGCTCGGCCCCGGGCTGGTGATCAAGCTCGGCGCGCGTGGCGCGCTGTGGGCGCAGGGGACCCGGCGCTGTCGCGCCATGCCGCCACCGGTGACGCCCGCCGACGCGACGGGCGCGGGCGACTGCTTCAACGCCGGGGTCATCGCCGGCCTGCTCGGCGGCCTCGACCTGGCCGGGGCGGTCGCCCTTGGCTGCGCCGCGGGCGCCGCCTCGACCCAGGCACCCGGCGGCACCGCGGGCTGCCCCGACCTGGCCGGCGCCCAGGCCCTGGCCCGCGGCGTCACCGTCGGTCCCGCCGAGCCTGACCTGCTCGGCGGCTGATCCGCGGAACCTCGCCGGCGGGTGCCGCGGCTGTCCGGCCGCCGGCCGTCCTCACCTGCCTGCGCGGTCCGGCCCGGCGTCTCACTCGGCCGGGACCTCCTCGGCGGCCCGGACTTCCCCGGTCGGCACGTCCCCGGAAGGGACATCGTCCTTGCGCGGCCGGCCGCGGCCGCGCATCCTGGTGGCGCGATCGGGCATCCGCCCGGCGTCGGCGAGCGCCCGGCGCAGCAGGAACTCGATCTGGGCATTGGTGCTGCGCAGCTCATCCGACGCCCACCTGGCCAGGGCGTCGTGCACGGCAGGGTCCAGCCGCAGCAGTATGCTCTTGCGCTCAGCCACTACTGGTACAGGGATCCCGTGTTGACGACCTGCTGAGTGGCCTGTTCGCTGCAGAGCACCACCAGCAGGTTGGACACCATCGCGGCCTTGCGTTCCTCGTCGAGTTCCACGACGCCCTCCTCCTCGAGCTGGGTCAGCGCCAGCTTGACCATGCCGACCGCCCCCGCCACGATGACCTGCCGCGCGCCGACCACGGCCGAAGCCGCCTGCCGCCGCAGCATGGCCTGCGCGATCTCGGAGGCGTAGGAGAGCCGGGTAAGCCGTGACTCGATGATCTTGACGCCGGCCGACGCGACCCGCGCCTGGATCTCGGTGCTGAGTTGCCCGGTGATCTCGTCCGCGTTGTCCCGCAGCGACAGCGTGCCGCTGCCATGGACCTCGTAGGCGTAGCTGGTGGCGATGTGCCGGACCGCGGTCTCGGCCTGAGTGGCCACGAACTGCACGAAGTCGTCCACCGCGTAGAGCGCCTTGGCGGTGTCCTCGACCTGCCAGACGACCACCGCCGAGATCTCTATCGGGTTGCCGTCCGCGTCGTTGACCTTGGCCAGCGGCGTCTCGTGGTTGCGGATCCGGGTGGACACCCGGCGCCTTTTCGTGAACGGGTTGACCCATTGCAGGCCAGGGTCCCGGACGGTGCCCTGATAGTTGCCGAACAGCTGCACCACCCTGGCTTCGCCGGCGATGACCGGGGTGAGCCCCTGAAAGCCGAAGATGACCGGAATCAACAGCAGTGAGCCGGGGAGGGTCAAGCCTGCGAGGTTGCTGTTGAAGATCCCCACCAGCAGTAGCACGATCGCAACGACCAGCCCGATATTGCTGAACACCAGGACGCCGACGCCGGGCACGAACGATGCCTTGCGCTCGGTCACGGTGGCCTGGACGGCAGGGGCCTCCGTGCCTGCGGTGCTTGGAGCCATTACCATCGCGTCTCCTCGACTTGCGGACTTGATCCCCGCCTATCTATCATACTGATATCTATTTTCTTAAGCAAGGACATCGGGTCGTGGCGCAGGTGGGATTCTGTCGGGCGCGGTCGCCACGACCGTGACAATCGGGCCGTTCTGCGCTGGCGTAAATCGTGGGGTGCGTGTCGTTGACGCCGTCTTGGTGCCGGGCGCACTGTTGTTGGGTGCACCAGCGCCGCATCGTCTTCGTGATCTTCGATGGTTTCCAGTCGCTGGACCTG
This sequence comes from uncultured Actinomycetes bacterium, assembly GCA_963813395.1. Classification (GTDB taxonomy): domain Bacteria; phylum Actinomycetota; class Actinomycetes; order Streptosporangiales; family Streptosporangiaceae; genus DASXKD01. The sequence goes on along the minus strand of CAWEYV010000018.1, from coordinate 129,416 downwards.
ACCGGCCCGCTTGAGGTGTTCACGTGCGCGGGCAGGATGTCCGGCGGCTACTGCTGCCAGATCGTGGCGCCCCGCCCTGGCCCGGTCCGGGCGGGCAGCGAGCTTGTCGTGCACGCCGAGTACGGGGTTGCCTGGCCTGGACTCCAGCGGGATCGACACGCTGGTGGTGACCGGCGGCGGTGGCGTCGATCGGGCCTGTCACGATCCGGCGCTGGTCGGCTGGATCGCCACCGCGGGGGCCGGCGTGCGGCGCCTTACCTCGGTCTGCAGCGGGGTGTTCCTGCTGGCCGCCGCCGGGCTCGTCACCGGCCGCACGGTCACCACGCACTGGGGCCGGGCGGAGCAGCTTGTGCGCGAGCATCCCGAACTGACCGTCGACTGCGATCCGATCTTCACCAGGGACGGGCGGGTATGGACGTCGGCGGGGGTGACCGCGGGCATGGATCTCGCGCTCGCCCTGGTCGAGGACGACCTGGGCCGGGAGGTCGCGCACGCCGTCGCCCAGCAGCTGGTCCTGTTCCTGCGCCGGCCCGGCGGCCAGTCGCAGTTCAGCCTGCCGTTGTGGTCAGCGCAGCCGCGAACCGACCCGATCCGTGCCGTGCTGTCGGCGATCCACACCGATCCGGGTGCCCGGCACAGCATCGCAGACCTGGCCGGGCACGCCGGGCTGAGCGCCCGGCATCTGCAGCGGCGGTTCACCGCGGAGATCGGCAGCCCACCCGCGGCCTACGTAGAGCGCATACGCATCGAGGCGGCGCAGCGAGCGCTCACCGAAACCGACGACCCGGTCGCGACCGTCGCCCGCCGGTACGGCTTCGGCACCGCCGAGACCCTGCGCCGCGCGTTTCACCGGAACACCAGCGTCGCACCATCGGACTACCGGGACCGGTTCCGGTCCACCAGGGAGCAGGTATGACAACCTATGGACTGCTGATCTTCGACGGGGCCGAGGAGCTGGACTTTGCCGGTCCGTGGGAGGTGTTCACCACCTCCAGCATGCTGCGGAACGGTGCCGACACCGTGATGCTCCTTGCTGAACGCCCCGGCGCTGTCCGCTGCAACAAGGGCATGCGGGTCCTGCCGGACCACACCCTGGACGACCATCCGCCGGTGGACGTGCTCCTGGTCCCCGGCGGCCAGGGCACCCGCCGCGAGGTATCCAACCCCGCGATCACCGACTGGATCCGCAAGACATCCTCGGGCGCCGCGTGGACCACCAGCGTCTGCACCGGAGCCCTGCTCCTGCACGAGGCCGGCCCGGCCCGCGACCGCAACGTGGCCACCCACCACGCGTTCGAAGACGCCCTCCAGGCCCGCGGCAACGTCACCGTGGTTCGCGACGCCCGCTATGTCGTCGATGGCACCCTGGTCACCAGCCAGGGCGTATCCGCGGGAATAGACATGGCGCTGTGGCTGGTCGGGCGGCTCCACGGCCGCGATCACGCCCGCGCGGTCCGCCGCTACATCCAGTACGACCCCGCGCCGCCTTACCTCGCCGACGAGCCAGCCGGAAGCTGAGCGGGCAGACAGCGAGAACGCCCGGGCCCGCCCGGGCCCGGGCTGTGTGCTCCAGCAGGTCTGCTGAGTCACGACTGACAACTCTCCTGGTTTGGGGTGTTTCGCCGCGCGGCTGCCGTTGTGCCGGGACCATAGGTTTGGGACCACACCGCAACGGCCGTGGGCAAGCGCACCCGCGGTGAGCGCCGCGAGGGAGATGTGATGATCACCAGCCGGTTCACCATCGGGGGTGCGCCTGCAGCCGTCGTAGTGTCGCTGGTGATCGCCGCGCAACTGGCCTGGAGCGGCAGCCCTGCGCTCGGTGCCGCTAGCCCGGTACCCGGGCGCCAGCTGGGTAGCGCCGCACCCGGGACCATCTCGACCATCGCGGGCGGAGTCGGCGGGCCCGCCCCGGCCCGGACGGTGGCGTTCGCCAACGGGCCCACCGGCCTGGCCTACGCCGGCGGCCACCTGTACGTCACCGACGCGTACGTGCGGGCGATCAGCATGCGGACCGGCGGGCTGACCACCCCCGTCGGTGCCTACTCCCTTCCCTCGCTCGGCTTCCCGCACATCCCGGTGCGCGACGGTCACCCTGCCGTCGACGCCAACACGAGCCCGGATGGCGTCGACGTGGCCGCCGATCACAACCTGCTGGTGGCCGACACCTTCAACGGCCGGGTGCGGGTGGTCGCGGCCAAGGGCGGCACGTTCTACGGCGTGGCGATGAAGGCGGGGGACATCTACACGGTTGCCGGCAACGGCAGCACCGGGTTCTCCGGCGACGGCGGCCCAGCCAGGAAGGCCCGGGTCAACCTCCCGATGGCGGTGGCCGCGGATCAGGCGGGCAACCTGGTGTTCGCCGACTCGCACAACAACCGGATCCGGGTGGTGGCGGCCAGGGCCGGCACGTTCTACGGCGTGGCGATGAAGGCGGGGGACATCTACACGGTTGCCGGTGATGGCAAGGCCGGGTTCTCCGGTGACGGCGGCCCGGCCACCCGCGCCGAACTGCAGGTGCCGTCGGATGTTGCCGTGGATGGGGCGGGCAACCTGGTGCTTGCCGACAGGCGCAACGACCGGGTGCGGGTGGTGGCGGCGAGGGCCGGGACGTTCTACGGCGTGGCGATGAAGGCGGGGGACATCTACACGGTTGCCGGTGATGGCAAGGCCGGGTTCTCCGGTGACGGCGGCCCGGCCATCCGCGCCGAACTCGACCGGCCCGAAGCCGCCGCCGTGGATGGGGCGGGCAACCTGGTGGTGTCCGATACGCGCAACGACCGGGTGCGGGTGGTGGCGGCCAGGGCCGGGACGTTCTACGGCGTGGCGATGAAGGCGGGGGACATCTACACGGTTGCCGGTGATGGCAAGGCCGGGTTCTCCGGTGACGGCGGCCCGGCGGCCGAGGCCAAAGTCAACCACCCCTTCGGGGTACTCGCCGACGGCGCCGGCAACCTGGTGCTGGCCGACACCTTCAACGGCCGGGTGCGGGTGGTGGCGGCCAGGGCTGGCACGTTCTACGGCGTCCCGATGACGGCGGGGGACATCTACACGATCGCCGGCGTCGGCTTGAACCGGTCGTCCGGCATCGGCGATCCCGCCGCCAAGGCGGTGCTCAACCTCCCCAACGGGGTAGCGGTAGACCACAACGGCAACCTGCTGGTGTCCGACACCCAAAGCAACATGGTGTGGGCCAAGGCGGCCAGGACCGGCACGTTCTACGGGCAGCACATGACCGCCGGGGACGTCTACTCCATCGCGGGTGACGGCACTCGCGGGTTCTCCGGTGATGGCGGCCCGGCCATCAGCGCGCGGCTCGACAGCCCCTGGAATCTGGCCGTGGACCATGCCGGGAACGTGCTCATGACCGATGTCGCCAACCTGCGGGTGCGGGTCGTGGCGGCCAGCACCGGCACGTTCTACGGACGGCGCATGACTGCGGGGGACATCTATACGGTGGCCGGCGACGGCGTCGCCGGCCAGCCGGGCAACGGCAGGCCGGCCACCAAGACGCATCTCGACGTCCCCAGGGGGATCGCGGTGGACCGCACGGGGAACCTGGTGATCTCGACCATCGACGACCACCGGGTGCAGGTCGTCGCGGTCAAGACCGGCACGTTCTACGGACAGCGCATGACCGCCGGGGACGTGTACACCGTCGCCAGGAGCGGGCTGCTGGACCCCCAGGAACTGGCGCTGGACCGGGCCGGCAACGTGGTGGTCGCCGACGAGTTCGAGAACCAGGTGCGGGTGGTGGCCGCCAGCACCGGCACGTTCTACGGGAAACACATGATCACCGGGCACCTCTACCCCGTCGCGGGTGACGGGACAGAGGGGTTCTCGGGCGACGGCGGCCCGGCGGCCAAGGCCGAACTCAACGCCTGCGACGGGGTGGCCGTGGACCATGCGGGCAACCTGGTCATCGGCGACACCCTCAACAACCGGGTGCGGGTGGTGGCGGCCAGCACCGGCACGTTCTACGGGCAGCACATGACTGACGGGGACATCTACACGATCGCCGGTGACGGCCCCCCTGGTTTTTCCGGCGACGGCGGACTGGCCACCAAGGCCTGGCTCGCCCCCGAGGTAGTGGTGCTGGACCGGCGCGGCGATCTCATCGTGGCCGACACGACCAACGAGCGGGTCCGCCGGATCACCGCCCGGCCGGGGGGATAGCGGCAGGCAGGTCAGCTGGCCGGGATGACGATCCCGTACTCGTGGATCTTGCGGTAGATCGTCGCCCTGGACATGCCGAGCGACTCCGCCGCCTTGACCTTGTTGCCATCGGTGTCCAGCAGGGCCTGCACGATCGCGTCGCGTTCCAGCGCTTCGAGCGGGCTGAGCAGCCTGCGGCTGACCGTCCAGCATTCCGGCGGCAGGTCCATCGGCAGGATCGAGCCGACCCGCCTGCGCTGCACGATGCGCCGCATGACCTGCCAGAGCTGCTCGGTGTTGCCCGGCCAGCTGGACCTGGCCAGCAACTGCATCGCTTCGGGCGAGCAGGCCAGCCTGCCGTGCTGGCTGAGCTTGCCCAGGAAGAACCGCACCAGTTCGGGGAGGTCTTCGATGTGATGCCGCAGCGGTGGCAGCTCGACCGTGCGCGGGAACAACCGCAGCAGCTCGGTCAGGTCGGCCGCGGGGCTGGTGCCCCGGCTCAGCGTGACCGCCACCCAGGGAGAATGCTGATGCCCGGCGGCCCGGGCCTCTTGCATCGCATTCACCAGGCCCCGTGCCTGCCGGGCGGTGAGCCGGTCGACGTGCCGGATCACCAGGTCGCCCTCGCTGTCGATCAAGGCCCGGCGGGCCCGTGCCAGCCAGTCGCCCGAGGCGGTCTCCGCGGCGTCAAGCACGCTGAACCGCGCGGCCGGGTTGCGCCGCTGGTGCATCGCGCGCAGCAGGGCAAGCTTGCCCACGCCCGGCTCGCCTTCCAGCACCAGCCAATCCCCCGACTCGTAGATCTCCTGCGCCTGCTGGCAGCCGCGCAGCCAGAGCGCCCCCGAGCCAACCAGGCCGGGCAGGTACATCCTGGCCTGGTGCGCGTCCGCGGCCGGGCGCCGGGACGGCTCGATCAGCTTGACGTGCACGACGCCACCGGTCGTGCGGCGCTGGCCACCGGAACGGGCGACCACGCTGGGAGTGGGCCGGCAGTACATCCGCGCGGTGATGCCGGTGGGAAGTTCCACCTCGACGGCGCCGCCCCGGCCCGCCGACAACGCCTCACCGGCCTGCCCGAGCAGGACCGCCTGGTCGCCGGGATCCAGGACCTGACGGGCGTGGTCGTTCATCATCACCACGTCGTCGTTGAGCGCGAGCACGATTCCGTTGGTCCGGCGGCAGGCCCGCAGGTATTCCTGCAGCAGTTCGAGTTCCTGGGCGCTGGAGTCGGTCAGCAGCGCCTGGGTGATCTGGTCTGCGGTCGTCTTGACCAGCGCGACAAGCAACGGGTCGGCGTCCTTGCGCCAGCAGGTCAGGTCCACCGCGCCAACGACCTTGCCGGTGATGGGGTGGTGGATCGGCACCCCGGCGCAGGCGAGGTCCTCCAGGTTCTCCGCGTAATGCTCGTGGCCGAAGACGTGTGCTGGCTGGCCGCCCTCCAGGGCGGTACCGATGCCGTTGGTGCCGACCTGATCCTCGGCATAGCTGAATCCGGGGGCCAGCTTCACGCCGTCGAGGTGCCGTTCCAGATCGCTGTCCGCGGTCAGCCTGGCCAGAACGATTCCGGCGGAGTCGGTCAGGATGACGCTGATCGGCTGCCCGTCGACGTTCTCGCGCAGGTGCCGGAGCACCGGCATGGCACTGCGGGTCAGCGGGGTATCCAGGTCCGGGTCGCGGACATAGGACAGCTCGATGCGGTCCGCGGGCACGTTCCACTCCCGGGACCGCCACCATGACGCCAGGATGGGGTCCCGAACCCTATGCGGGTCTACCGGTTCCTTGGTCAGGAACCTTTCCCTGGTCTGTGCCAGCTGGTCGCCATCCGGCACGCGCCAAAAGCGGGATGACATGGCGCCTCCTGCCTCCCGCCCCCGCGGGGCCCACCAAAGTCCGCGGAGACCGGGTCTTGAGGCGTTTGTTCTCCAGGTGCGGCCTGTTTCACACCATAACCTCACCCATCCGGTGCTATGTCTCATGTTGAGACCGCCACTGTTTGTTTACCGGCGTTGGATGCCTGAGCGGCATCGGAGGGGTCCGGGGGGCGTCCCCCCGGGTGGCAACTGTTCGCGATGCAGGGAAGAGGATGGCCTGATGTCCGAATCCAGCCATCAGCAGGCCGAGACTTTCAATCCCTGGAGCGTAGTTAACCTGGTCTTTCACCACCTGGCCGACCAAGGGCTGCACCCCACGCTCGGGGAGGCGGGAGACCCGGGCGAGCCCGCCGCGGCACTGCTGCGGGCCCTCGGGATCGAGCCAGCCGCGGAAGGCAACCGGCAGGTTATGGCGGCTGTGCGGGACCACCTTGGCGAAATCCGTGCCGCGGTGCTCGGCGATCCCGACGAAAGCTGAGGCCCAGAGCACCTGGCGGGCGGCCTGCCGCGCCGCGGTTGTCTCATGTTGAGAGCCGCAACGCCACGTCAGCGGGTTGTGATTCCTCCCATGAGACGTTTCGGGCTGCTGCGCTCGCGCGCTCGCTGGCTGGGTCATGGGCTGGCGCAGAAGGGGACGACGGAGGCTGGCAGCCACCCGCAATCGACTCGCGGAAGGGCAAGGGGTGACACATGAGTCGCCAGAGCGTCGCAAGGGCACACCAGAAGATCCAGGAGCTGGCCTGGGAACCGATGTATCACGAGCCGGTCTCCCAGTACGGAACCGACTACACGTTCCAGAAGGCGCAGAAGAAGGACCCGCTCAAGCAGGTGCTGCGCTCCTACTTCCCGATGCAGGAAGAGAAGGACCACCGCGTCTACGGCGCCCAGGACGGCGCCATCCGGGGCAACATGTTCCGGCAGGTACAGGAGCGCTGGCTGGAGTGGCAGAAGCTGTTCCTGTCCATCATCCCGCTGCCCGAGATCTCGGCGGCGCGGGCCATGCCGCTGCTGTTCCGCACGGTCCCCAACCCGGAACTGCACAACGGCCAGGCGATCCAGATGATCGACGAGGTACGGCACTCGACGATCCAGCAGAACCTCAAGCGCCTGTACATGAACAACTACATCGACCCGGCCGGCTTCAACAACAGCCTGCGTAACTTCCAGAACGACTACTGCGGCACGATCGGCCGCCAGTTCGCCGAGGGCTTCATCACCGGTGACGCCATCACCGCGGCGAGCATCTACCTCACGATCGTGGCCGAGACCGCGTTCACGAACACCCTGTTCGTGGCCATGCCGGCCGAGGCGGCCGCGAACGGCGACTACCTGCTGCCCACGGTGTTCCACTCGGTGCAGTCCGACGAGTCGCGGCACATCAGCAACGGCTACGCCACGCTGCTGATGGCGCTGGCCGACGAGAGCAACCACCAGCTGCTGCAGCGCGACCTGCGGTACGCCTGGTGGAACAACCACCGCGTGGTGGACGCCGCCATCGGCACGTTCATCGAGTACGGCACCAAGGACCGGCGCAAGGACCGTGAGTCCTACGCCGAGATGTGGCGGCGGTGGATCTACGACGACTACTACCGCAGCTACCTCGTCCCGCTGGAGAAGTACGGCCTGGTCATCCCCCACGACCTGATCGAAGAGGCGTGGAACCAGATCTGGAACAAGGGGTACGTGCACGAGGTCGCGCAGTTCTTCGCCACCGGCTGGCTGGCGAACTACTGGCGGATCGACCCGATGACCGACGCCGACTTCGAGTGGTTCGAGTACAAGTACCCGGGCTGGTACGACCGGTACGGCAAGTGGTGGGAGAACTACAACCGCCTGTCGAGGCCGAACGGGCACAACCCGATCGTGTTCGAGGACGTCGACTACCAGTACCCCAACCGCTGCTGGACCTGCATGGTCCCCTGCCTGGTCCGCGAGGACATGGTGTACGCCGAGGTCGACGGCGTGGTGCGCACCTACTGCCACGAAGAGTGCAAGTGGACCGACGTCACCGCGTTCCGGCCGACCTACATGGGCCGGGAGACGCCCAACATGGGCCAGCTCATCGGGCACCGCGAGTGGGAGACCCTCTACCACGGCTGGAACTGGGCCGACGTGGTGTCGGACATGGGCTACGTGCGCGACGACGGCAAGACGATGACCGCGCAGCCGCACCTGGAGCTCGGTGACCAGAAGAAGATGTGGACGCTGGACCACCTGCGCCGGTGCCCTGAGCTGCAGAGCCCGAACGTCTTGTTCAACGAGATGACGCCGGACGACCGGGCGGCCTACCACGCGAAGTACATCCGCGGCGGCCCCGCCGGGCGGTTCGCCAAGGACGACTGACCGGCCCCTAGCCAGGAGGGCGGGCCGCAGGCCCACAGCTGCGGCCCCCCCTCCGGTCCACCCCGCTTTTTATGCATAACGCCAGGAGGCGAGCGCATCCCCCGCCGGGAGGCGAGTGCGGTTCGCCGTACCCGGCGTGGCGAAGCTCCATCCCAGGAAGCCCGTGAGGGGGTCATGGCAGACAAGCATGTCGTGCGGTTCGAGCCGGTCGGCATCGAGATCGAGGTCGGCGAGGAACAGACGATCCTGCGCGCCGCGTTCGAGCAGGGCGTCATGCTGATGCACGGTTGCAAGGAGGGACAGTGCTCCTCCTGCAAGTCGTTCATCCTCGAAGGCGACGATATCGAGCTCGACCGGTACTCCACGTTCGCGCTGCCCGACTTCGAGAAGGAGGAGGGCTACACGCTGCTCTGCCGGGCGCACGCCTACGAGGACGTCGTCATCGAGCTGCTCCACTACGACGAGGACATGATCCGGTCCGGCCTGCCGATCCAGGACGCGGTCGCCGAGGTGGTGTCCAAGGACCCCGTCACGCACGACATGCGGCACCTGGTGCTGCGGCTCATCGAGCCCGGTGAGATCAAGTTCTTCCCCGGCCAGTACGTCGACGTCACCATCCCAGGCACCGATGAGACCAGGTCGTTTTCGATGGCCAACACCTCAAGCCGGGACGGCCGCCTTGAGTTCGTCATCAAGGTCTACCCGGACGGGCTGTTCTCCCATTTCCTCGACACCACGCTGGCTGTGGGCGACCAGCTGCAGCTCACCGGGCCGTACGGTGTGTTCACGCTGCGCGAGGGTGAGGACGACCTGGTGTTCATCGGCGGCGGGGCAGGCATGGCGCCGATCCTGTCGCTGCTGCGCTCGATGGCCGAACGCGGCCTGACCCGCAAGGCCACCTACTACTACGGCGCCCGCGGCCGCCGGGACCTGTGCTTCGAAGACGAGTTGCGGGCGCTGGAAGACACGCTGCCCGGCTTCCGGTACATCCCCGCGCTGTCCGAGCCGGCCCCGGATCAGGACTGGGACGGGGAGACCGGCCTGATCACAGACGTCGTGAAACGGCACGCCGACGGGCTGGCCAGAGTGCACGCCTACGTCTGCGGCCCCCCGCCGATGGTGGAGGCCGCGCTGCCGCTGCTCGCCACGCTCGGCGTGGCGGAGAAGCGGATCTACTACGACAAATTCACCACCACCGGCGAACCAGGACAGTGAGGGGACCCATGACAACCACGCAGCAAGAACGCAGCGTCCCGAAGCCGACCTTCACCGATGCCGAGGCGGGCGCCAAGGAGTTCCCGGACTCCGACAGCCGCAGGTTCAACTACTTCACCCCGGCCAAGCGCAAGCAGTCGCACTACGAGGACGTGACTGTCGAGGTCCAGCCGGACCCCAGGCACTACCTCAGCCAGGGCTGGCTGTACGGGTTCTCCGACGGCCGCGGCGGATACCCGCTCGACTGGACCGTCCTCAAGGCGTGGGGCTCGGACCGGCCCGAGCCGGAACGCTACCCCGGCTCCGGCGGCAAGGGGTACGACTGGCCAGCGCTTGGCTGGCACGAGTTCCGGGACCCGAACGAGGAGTGGGAGCTCACCCTCTACCGCTACAACGCCAACGTCGTGCGCCAGGTCAACCAGAACGTCGACAACGCGCGCCAGGCCAAGGCGTTCGGGCTGTGGAACCGCAACTGGGTGCGTTTTGTCGAACGCAACATCGGCGCGTGGATGCACGTGGACCACGGGCTCGGGCTGTACCTGTACGCGAACGCCAACCGGCGCGCGCCCACCAACATGCACAACAACGCGATCTCGGTGAACAGCATGCACCGGATCCGGGCGGCCCAGGACCTCGCCCTGTACAACCTGACGCTGAGCGAGGAGATCGAGGGCTTCAACGGCGCCGCGCACATCGAGACCTGGAACACCGACCCGGCCTGGCAGGGCGTGCGCGAGACGGCCGAGCAGCTCACCGCCATCGACGACTGGTGTGAGGCCATCTTCGCCGCCAACGTAGTGTTCGAGCCGCTGGTCGGTGAGCTGTTCCGCAGCCACCTGGTACAGCACGCGGCGCCGCGCAACGGCGACTTCGTCACGCCGACGATCGTCGGCGCCGCCGAGTACGACTTCGCCGAGCGGGACCTGCGCTACACCACAGCCATGTTCGAACTGCTCACCGACGACCGCGAGTTCGCCGACCACAACAAGTCGATCATGAACGGCTGGCTGGCTACCTGGGTACCGCGGGCCATCGCCGCCGACCGGGCGCTGCAGCCGCTGTGGTCGCAGCCCGACGCCAAACCGCCGCGTTTCGAGGACGGCCTCGACGCGGCCAAGAGCCGCTTCACCGGAATCGTGTCCGCGCTCAATCTGGAAGTACCGAAGGAGTTGGCACAGTGACCACGTTCAAGACGGCGGAAAGCCCGTTCAAGGCCGACAACACCGCGTCCAACATGTGTGGCTTCACGCTCATGAACAACCAGGTCGGGGCCGTGATCGCCATGGTCATGGGGACGAAGCCGAACGTGAAGGTGACGCACCTGCCGTCCATGATCCGGGTCGACGCGGTCGGCCGGATGGAGGTCGTCTACGACGAGGTCGCCGAGGCGCTGGGCGACGAGCCCGGCTCCTTTGACGCCGCCGAGTTCGAGGAGGACATGTCCACCCACTACGGCCGGATGATCCACACCGACGACCGGACGATCATGTTCGCCAACCCCGAGGACGCCGCGGACTATCTCGGCTTTGACTTGCAGCCGGTATCGGCGTAGCGACGAAGGCTGAGCCACGGATCGTCCCCATACAAGGCCTAGCGAGGAGGCACGATGTACGAGAAGAACGGCGAGAAGTACTTCGTGGTTGACGGCCACATGCACTACTGGAACGCCGCCCCCGACAACTGGGTACCGGGAGCCGAGCAATACGCCAAGGGCTGGATCGAATGCTTCCACGCCTACATGGGACTTGGCCCGCCGGAAACCCACTGGACGATCGAGCACTTCCAGAAGTACTCCGAAGACGACCTGATGAAGGACGTCTTCGAGGACGGGTACGTGGACGTGGCGGTCTTCCAGCCGACCTACCTGAAGGAGTGGTACAAGGAAGGCTTCAACACCACCGAGCGCAACGCGCTGATGGGCGAGAAGCACCCGGGCAAGTTCGTCTACAACACCCGCTGGGACCCGCGGGACGGCGACGAAGGGCTCAGGGTGCTCCGGCAGAACGTCGAGCGGTTCGGCTCCAAGGGCTGCAAGCTCTACACCGCCGAGTGGAACAACGGCTCACGCGGCTGGAAGCTCACCGATCCAGGGGCGTACCGGTACCTGGAGGCCTGCCAGGAACTCGGCATCAAGAACATCCACGTGCACAAGGGCCCGACGATCTGGCCGCTGGACAAGGACGCGTTCGACGTGGCCGACGTGGACCACGTAGCGACCGACTTTCCCGGCCTGAACTTCATCGTCGAGCACGTGGGGCTGCCCAGGATCGACGACTTCTGCTACATGGCGACGCAGGAGCCCAACGTGTACGCGGGCCTGGCCGTGGCCATCGGTGCGCTGATGCACGCGCGGCCCAGGTTCTTCGCCAGGGTCATGGGTGAGCTGCTGTTCTGGGTCGGCGAGGACAAGATGCTCTTCGGCAGCGACTACGCCATCTGGGAACCCAAGTGGCAGGTCGAGGGCTTCGTGGACTGGGACTTCCCGGACTCCGCGGACTTCGCCGACTACCCGCGGCTGAACACCGCGGGCAAGAAGAAGATCCTCGGCCTGAACGCGGCCGCGCTGTACGACATCAAGGTGCCCGACGAGTTCCAGCTTCCGGCGCAAGCCGGGCACTCCCGGCGCGCATGAGGTGCTGGGCGAATCGCAGCAGCAGCCGGTCGCGGGGGCATGACACGCAACACGATCCCTCCCAAAGCTAGCCACGCGAAAGGTCGTGGCGGCGGCCTACCGGGAAGTCCCGGGGGACCGTCCCCTCGGGCTGACTCGGTCTCCCCGCACCGCGGGGTTCCGGGGAGGCGCCCCCCCGGGCCAGCACCGTGGGTGCGCCCATGGCCTCCTCCCGTAGCGGAGGGATCGACTCCCGGGGTTGACACCCTGCTCACGGCGCTTGAGGCGGTGCGGGATCCCGAACTGGACGAGCCGATCACCTCACTCGGCTTTGTCGCGTCGTGCACCGTGTCCGCCGCCGGGGACGCACAGGTCCGGCTGCGCCTGCCCACCTACTTCTGCGCGCCCAACTTCGCCTTCCTCATGGTGGCCGACGCCTACGACGCGGTCAGCGCGGTACCGGGCGTGCGCAGCACCGAGGTGATGCTGGAGGAACACTTCGCCTCCGACGCGATCAACGGCGGTGTCGCCGCCCGGGCGGGTTTCGTCCATTCGTTCGACGGGGAGGCGGTCAGCGAGCTACACGGCTTGCGTGCCGACTTCCTGCGGAAGGCGGTGATGGCCGGCACGGATCAAGTGTGCCGGCCGCTCCTCGCCGCGGGCACCAGCCCGGCCGACCTGCCCGGCCTGAGCGCTGGGCGACGTGCCGCCCTCGCCCGCGCTGGACCGGCTGCGGCAGCGCCGGGCCGAGCTGGGCCTGCCCAGCGACGACGCTGCACCGCTGCTGATCGACCCGGCCACGGGGGCACCGGTCGCCGGCGACGCGATGCCGCTGCACCTGCGCCGGGCGCGCACCACCCGGATCAGCATCGAGGCGAACAGCGGCATCTGCCGTGGCATGCTGCGGCACCGGTACGACGCAACAGGACTCAATCAGCAGGACCCAAGCGAGGAGGAAGACAGTGAAGGCGGTCCGGCTGCATGCCTATCATCAGCAACCCGTCGTCGACGAGGTGCCCGAACCGAGCATCAAGGGCCCGCTCGACGTTGTCGTGAAGATCGGCGGGGCCGGTGTATGCCGGACCGACCTGCACATCATCGAAGGCCAGTGGGACGAGGCCATGCACCCCAGCCTGCCGTACACGCTCGGCCACGAGAACGCCGGCTGGGTGCACGAGGTAGGCCCGGCCGTCACCAACCTGGCCGTCGGCGACACCGTCATCCTGCACCCGCTGATCACTGATGGGGTGTGCCGGGCCTGCCGGGCCGGCGACGACATGCACTGCGTCAATGCATCGTTCCCGGGGCTTTCGCACGACGGCGGCATGGCCGAATACCTGCTGACCTCGGCCCGCGCCTGCGTCAAGCTCGACCCGCAGACCCAGCCCGCCGACGTCGCGGCGCTCGCCGACGCCGGGATCACCGCCTACCACGCGGTGCGCAAGGCCATCCCGCTGCTCTACCCCGGCACCACCGCCGTCGTGATCGGGGCTGGCGGCCTTGGCCACATCGGCGTCCAGTGCCTGGCCGCGCTTACCGCCACCACGATCGTCGTGGTGGACCGCAACCCCGACGCGCTCAAGCTGGCCGCGCAGATCGGAGCGCACCACACCGTGGTCGCCGACGGCGGCCAGGTCGCCGCGGTTCGGGAGCTGACCAGCGGGCGCGGCGCCAACGTCGTCCTCGACTTCGTGGCCGAGCAGGGCGCCGAGAACGACGGCTGGGCGATGACCGGCGAGGCCGGCTCCTACTTCGTCATCGGCTACGGTGGCGAGCTGCACATCCCCACCCTCGACGTCATCTCGACCGAGCGGAACGTCATCGGGAACATCGTCGGCACCTACAACGACCTCGCCGAGCTGATGGCGCTGGCCGAGGGCGGCCGGGTGACCCTGCACACCCGGACCTACCCGATGGCCGAGGCCGCCGAGGCGTTCGCCGACCTGGACGCCGGGCGGGTGCGCGGCCGGGCGATCCTGGTTCCTTAACCCCCAACAACTGACCATCGCGCACCGCCAGCGCGTTCCCTGCGACAGACCCGACCCCGGGGAGGACCCATGGCCAAGGAACTCCGTTTTGGCGCTGACGCGCGCGCCCTGCTGCTGGCCGGCGTCGACCAGCTCGCCGAGGCGGTCAAGTCGACGCTCGGGCCCAAGGGCCGCAACGCGATCCTGGAGAAGATCACCGGTTCGCCGGTGGTCACCAACGACGGCGTCACGATCGCCCGCGAGATCCACCTGAAGGACCAGTTCGAAAACATGGGCGCGCAACTGGTCAAAGAGGCGGCGATCAAGACCAACGACATCGTCGGTGACGGGACCACGACCGCCACGGTCATCGCCCAGGCGATTGTCACCGAAGGCATGAAAGCCATCTCGGCAGGCGCCAATCCCGTGCTGGTCAAGCGTGGCATAGACCTGGCCGTCGCACGCCTTGTCGACCATCTGCAGAGCGTCGCGCACCTCGTCGAGACCGAACAGGATTACGCGCGGGTCGCCGCGATCTCCGCGAACGACGACGATGCCGTCGGCGCGGTCATCGGCAAGGCGCTGCACACCGTCGGCGACGGTGGCGTCGTCACGGTGGAAGAGTCCGCCGTGAACGGGATGACCGTCGATTTCGTGGAGGGCTTCGAGCTCGACAACGGCTACCTGTCGCCGTACCTGGTGACCAACCCGGCCAGCCTGGAGGCGGTCGTCGACGATCCGTACATCCTGCTGTGCAGCGAGAAGATCACCAAGGTCCAGCAGCTCATGCCGATCCTGGACAAGGTCATGCGGGACCCCAGGCCGCTGGTGATCATGGCGGAGACCGTCGAGGGCACCGCGCTCAGCATGCTGGTGCACAACCACGTGAACAAGGTGTTCCAGGCCCTGGCCGTGCGCGCGCCCGGCTTCGGCGACCGCCGCCTGCACAAGCTGGAGGACATCGCCGCGATCACCGGCGGCGCCGTCTACAGCAAGCACTCCGGGTTCACGCTGGAGACGATGACGCTGGACCAGCTCGGCCGGGCCAAACAGGTACGGGCCACCGCCGACCGGACCACGATCATCGACGGCGGCGGGTCGTCCGCCGACGTGGAGTTCCGGCTCGGCCAGCTCCGTGCCGAGCTGGAGCGGGCCACCTTCGGCGTGGACGAGGACGTGCTGACCGAGCGGATCGGCGCCCTGTCCGGCAAGGTCGCGGTGATCAGGGTGGGCGCGCCCACACCGGCCGAGCTGAAGGAACTGCAGCACCGGGTCGAGGACGCGCTGGCGGCGGTCCGGGCGGCGATGGCGGAGGGCATCGTCGCGGGCGGCGGCGCCGCGCTGCTGCACGCTGAGCCCGCGCTGGAGGATCTGGAGGTCAAGGACGACTACGCCGCCGGGGTGGAGATCGTGCGCCGGGTGCTGCCCGCGCCCGCTTATCTCATCGCCACGAACGCCGGCTACTCCGGCGAGGAGGTGGTGGCCAGGCTTGCCAAGCTGGGCCCCGACGAGGGCTTCGACGCGCTGCAGGGCCGCTTCGGGAACATGATCGAGATGGGCATCGTCGATCCGCTGCGGGTGGCCCGCTCCGCGCTGCAGAACGGGGCGTCCGTGGCCGGCCTGCTGCTCACCACCAACACCCTGGTGGCCGAGGAACAGACGCCGTGGGGTGGCAGCCGCGCACTGATGACCGAGTTCGGTCCCCTGGATGAGGGGCTGAACCAGCCCTCGCCCGACGCCAGCACGCCGCAATCCCTCGGTCTCGGCCCGTCGGTCGGCTAGGCGCGCGGCTGGTGGCGGCAGACCCCGCCCTGGAGCTGCCGGCCGGGCTGGGACCTCCTCGCTCCGGCTCGGCCGGCGCAGCTCCCGGTGCTGGTGCGGTGGCTGCGCCCGCCGCCCACAATGGCCTCAGCTCGCTGCGTGCGCGCGGGCGCCTGCGGGGCGTGGTCGCCTTGCTGGGCCCGGCATTCGTGGCCGCGGTCGCGTACGTGGACCCCGGCAACTTCGCCACCAACTTCTCGGCGGGCGCCCAGTTCGGTTACGGCCTGGCCTGGGTCGTCGTGGTGGCCAACCTGATAGCCATGCTGGTGCAGTACCTGTCGGCGAAGGTCGGCGTGGCGACCGGCCGGGACCTGCCCGAGCTGTGCCGGGACCGGCTGCCGCGGGCGGTGTCGCGGGGGCTGTGGGTCCAGGCCGAGCTGGTCGCGATGGCCACCGACCTGGCCGAGTTCGTCGGGCGCCGCGATCGGGCTCAATCTGCTGTTCCGGCTGCCGCTGCTGGCCGCCGGGCTGGTTACCGCCGTGGTCGCGTTCGGCATCCTGGCCATGGAGCAGCGCGGTTACCGGCGGTTCGAGCTGGCCATCGCGGCCCTGCTCGGCCTGGTCTTCCTCGGGTTCGCCTACGATCTGGCCACCGTGGGGGCCAGCCCGGCCGGCGTCGCGGCGGGCCTGGTCCCCGATCTTGGCGGCAGCGGCCGCCTGCTGCTGGTGGCGGGCATCATCGGCGCCACCGTGATGCCACACGTGGTCTACCTGCATTCCGCGCTGACCAAGTCCCGGGTCAGGTGCAGCAACGATGCCGAGCGCCGGGAGCTGCTGCGGTTCGGGCGGCTGGACGTGCTGATCGCGCTCGGCGCCGCCGGGCTGATCAACCTGGCCATGCTGTTCGTGGCCGCATCGCTGTTCAGCAACCATGGCCTGCCGGGCGACGGCTCGATCGCCGCCGCGCACGCCTCGCTCGGCCGGCTGGTCGGCGGCGGGGCGGCGCTGGCGTTCGCCGTGGCGCTGCTCGCGTCCGGCTTGTCCTCCTCCAGCGTCGGCACCTACGCGGGCCAGGTGGTCATGCAGGGCTTCGTCGGGCGGCGCATTCCGGTGTTCGTGCGCCGCGGGCTGACCATGCTGCCGGCCCTGGTGGTGCTTGGCCTCGGCCTGTCCCCCACGGGCAGCCTGGTCATCTCCCAGGTCGTGCTGTCGTTCGGCATCCCGTTCGCGCTGGTGCCGCTGGTGCTGCTGACCCGGCGTGCCGACGTGATGGGCCCACTGGTCAACCGCCCGCTGACCACGGCCGCCGCCGGGAGCGCAGCCGGGCTGATCATCGTTCTGAACCTCTATCTGCTGTACCTCACGCTCCGCTGACCTGTTGCCGCACTATCCTTGCGTGCGTGCCTGGCAGCGACGATGCACTCCTCCTCCTCTCCCCGCCCCGGGCTGCGGATCGGGACGGCGCATGACGCCATCACAGCAGCGTGACCTGGCCCGGATTCGGGCCGAGCTGAGGCGGGCCGCCCGGTACGACGACGAGTCCATCGTGGCCGGCACATGGGTCAGGCAGCGCTATGACTGCGGCTGCTATGCCAGCTACGGGCCCGCCCGGAGGGCGACCGTCCAGACGGCCTGGCACGAAGCCGGGCATGCGGTGGCCGCGCTGGCGGTGGGGGCGCGCTTCAGTTCCGCGAGCATCCACCACGGCCGCCGTGGCGAGGGCCGGGTGCACGGCATCAGGGGAGCGACCGAGCTGGCGTTCGTCATCGACGCTGCCGGGCAGATCGCCGAGCGGCTGATGGACTGGACCATGCTCGACGCGCGACGACGAGCTGAGCGCGTGGCTGGCGGCCTGGACCGGCGACGGCGGGGATGCCCGGCACTTTCGCCGCGCCATCGGCGCGCGCTTCGGCGCCGATGAATGTGCCGCATGGCGCTACAGCGAGCGGACGCTGACGCCGCTGCGGCTGGCGATCCGCCAGGTGGCCAGGGCGCTGCTGGTCCATCCCGCGGTACCTGCCCTACGACGTCGCGGCGGCGATCGCCGCCGACTGCTGGCCAGACAGAACCTGACGATCAACGATCGCCCATAGGCGCGCTCGTCAACTGCTGACGCTCATGCCTGGGGCGCCAGCGCCGCCCGGAGGCGGGCGTCCCTGGCTGAGGTCACCGGCAGGCGGCGCAGACGCCCAGGACGTCGAGGCGATGGCTCTGCGGCTGGAAGCCTTCGGCGTCGGCGAGCTGGCCGATGGTCGTGGCCACGGCCTGCTCGAAGCCAGCGGGCAGGGTGACGTCGATGACCTTGCCGCAGGTTATGCACAGCAGGTGGTGGTGGTGCTCGGTGAGGTCCTCGGCGAGCTCGAAGCGGGTGAACTCGTCGTTCGCGGTCACGCGCCTGACGATGCCGGCCGCCTCGAGGTCGGTCAGGTGCCGGTAGGCCGAGCTTCGCGGCAGGTCGGGGAGGCGCTCAGCGATGTCGCCGATGCTGACCGGGTGGCCGGCGCTGACGAGCAGGCCGATGATGGCCCGCCGTCCGGCGGTGTAGCGCTGGTCGACCCCGCGCAGCCGATCCTCGACCACGCCATGCAGGTCACCGGTGGTCATCGTTCCTCCCCGCTGTGACGGACGGCGTCAGCGACAATCATGCCCATCTGCTTCCGCGATGTCCCTTCGCTCGCGCGCCTCGGTAGCAGGCTACCGTCCGGTTTGCATTGAGACTCAGTCTCAGACTATGTTAGGCCATGGCTCACAGGACACGCTGGTTCGCCTGGCAAGCGCACGGCCGCCACTGGCCGGCGCGGTGGTAGCGCTGGCACTGACGGCCGCTGGCTGCGCCAGCACCACCGCTTCGAACTCGGCGGACTCCAGCACGGTGATCACCGCCATCGGCGCCGAGAACGAGTACGCCAACGTCCTGGCCCAGATCGGCGGCCGGTACGTGCGCGTGTCCTCGATTCTGGACAACCCCAACACCGACCCGCACACGTTCGAGGCGAGCCCGGCGGTAGCGCAGAAGGTCAGCTCCGCCTCCCTGATCGTGCAGAACGGGGTGGGGTACGACTCCTGGATCAGCAAGATGGAGGCGGCCTCGCCGAACCCCCAGCGCAAGGTGATCGTCGCCCAGTCCGTGCTCGGCCTGCCCGACAGCACCCCGAACCCGCATCTGTGGTACGACCCGAAGACGATGCCTGCGGTGGCCAAGGCGATGGCGGCCGACCTGTCGGATCTGGTGCCGGCGCATAAGGCGTATTTCCGGGCCGAACCTGGCGGCCTTCGACCGCTCGCTCGCTCCCTGGCTGCAGCGCCATCGCGGCGTTCAAGGCGAAGTACCCGGCACACGGTAGTCGCCACGACCGAGCCGGTCGCCGACTACCTGCTGCAGGCCATGGGGATCACCAACCTCACCCCGTTCACGCTTCCAGGCCGACATCATGAACGGCGTTGATCCCTCCCCCCAGGACATCTCTCTGGTGAACAGCTTCTTCACCCAGCACAAGGTCAAGGTCTTCGTGTACAACCAGCAGGTGGTCGACGCGCTGACCACCTCGATTCGTCAGGCGGCCCAGCGGGCGGGGATTCCCGGTGGTCGGCGTGTACGAAACGATGCCGACCCCGGGATACCGCTACCAGTCGTGGATGCTCGCCGAAGTGCACGCCATCCAGAAGGCGGTAACGACCAAGATCTCAACCCAGAAGCTGTGACCGTGATGTCGGCCCAGACCGCCAAGGCAGCCACCGCGGAGGTCCTCGACCGTCGAGGAAGTCAGCGTGTCCGCTGTCGGGACGGCAGATCCTTCAGGACGTCAGCTTCGCGGTCGGTGCCGGCCAGTTCACCGGGCTGATCGGGCCGAACGGGGCGGGCAAGACGACGCTGCTGCGGGTGATCCTCGGCCTCCAGCGGCCCACCACTGGCACAGTCGAGGTTCCCCGGACCCGGCGGGGTCCCGCCGTCGGGTACGTCCCGCAGAAGGTCCTGCTCGACAGCGACCTGCCGATGCGGGCCAAGGACCTGGTCGCCCTGGGGATCGACGGGAACCGCTTCGGGATGCCGCTGCCCTCCAAGCGGCGCAGCGAGGCCGTACGCGAGATGCTGCACGCGGTCGACGCCGAGCGGTTCGCCGACGCACGCGTCGGAAACCTCTCCGGCGGCGAGCAGCAGCGGGTCCTGATCGCCCATGCCCTGATCAGCCGGCCCCAGCTCCTCCTGCTGGATGAGCCGCTGGCCAATCTGGACCTGCGCAGCGGGCAGGAGATCGTCAGCCTGCTCGCCCGGCTCGCGACCGAGCAACATGTCGCGGTACTGCTGTCCGCGCACGAGGTGAATCCGCTGCTGCCGGTGATGGACCGGGTCGTCTACCTGGCCGGTGGCCGCGCCGCCAGCGGTACCACGGAGCAGGTCATCCAGGCGGATGTGCTGACCAAGCTGTACGGCCATCACGTGGACGTCCTGCACGTGCACGGGCGCATCCTGGTCGTCGCCGGCGCCGAGCCCGGCCCGGGCGCGGACCTCACCGCCGGCCATGCGGTGGAAGTGGGCTGACGCACATGCACCAGGTTTGGACGTGGGTGTTCGAGCCCGGCCTCTTCTCCAGCACACCCGTCCGGGTGGCGGCGGTGATCGGTGGCGTAGTCGCCATCGTCTCCGCCGTGACCGGCGTGTTCACCGTCATGCGCGGCCAGTCGTTCGGCGGGCACGCGCTCGGCGACGTGTCCGCCGCTGGCGGCTCGGGGGCACTGCTGGCCGGGCTGAACCCGCTGGTGGGGTTCGTGGGCCTGGGTATCGCCGGGGCCGGCGTGATGGACATGATCGGCGTCCGGCGGGTTCGCGGCCGGGACCTGGCCACCGGCATCGTGCTCGGCGCCGCGATCGGCCTGTCCGCTCTTGTTCCTCTACCTGGAGGCTTCCTCGGGGGCGACCACCGGCGCTCCCGCGCAGATCCTGTTCGGCTCGATCTTCACCGTCACCAGCGGCACCATCCCTGCCGTCATCGCCTTGAGCGCGGTCGCGCTCGCCGGCATCGCCGTTGCCTGGCGCCCGCTGCTGCTGACCACGGTGAGCACCGACATCGCCGCCGCACGCGGCACGCGGGTCCGGCTGACCGGCTTGCTGTTCATGCTGGCCCTGGCCGTCTCGGTGGGGCTGTCGTCGCTGGCCGTCGGGGCCATCCTGTCCACCGCCCTGCTGATCGGCCCCGCCGCCACAGCGCTGCGGCTGACCAGGACGGTCGGCCTGGGCTGTCGTTGCCGCGTGCCTGATCGGCGTGGGCGCTACCTGGCTGGGCATCCTGCTCGCCTACGACAGCTACTACTGGGGAGCCAGTCACCAGGGCCTGCCGGTCAGCTTCTTCATCGTCGCCGTGATCTTCGCCGGCTACCTGCTCTCCGGATTGCTCGCGGCACGGCCGGCGGCGCGGCGCTGCCCGCCGGTCGCGCCGCCCGCCGCGGCGCCTGCCAGCGAGCGGGTCGCCGTATGACCCGGCCGCCGGAGGCAGGGAAGGAGGCTGCGTGTTCGCCGCGTTCATGATGAACACGTGGATCGTGGCCACGATCGTCGC
Source organism: uncultured Actinomycetes bacterium (assembly GCA_963813395.1). GTDB lineage: Bacteria > Actinomycetota > Actinomycetes > Streptosporangiales > Streptosporangiaceae > DASXKD01. The sequence goes on along the minus strand of CAWEYV010000018.1, from coordinate 107,941 downwards.
GCCGGTCGCCGGGGTCGTCGGGTTCTTCGTGGTGCTGCGCGGCTCCGCCTTCCCCGCCCACGCCATCCCCAAGGGCGCCTTCGCCGGCGCCGCCGGGGCCAGCCTGCTCGGCATCAGCACCCTCATCGGCCTGGCCGTGTTCTCGCTGCTTGGTGCCCTGGGCATCGGTGCGCTCGGCCGCCGCGCCCGCCAGGACGTCGCGACCGCCCTCGCGCTGGTCATGATGCTCGCCCTGGGGGCGGCGTTCCTGTCCAGGACCACCGAGTACGAGCCGCAGATCTACTCGCTGCTGTTCGGCGAGGTCCTCGGGGTGAGCAGCTACCGAGCTGCTGCCCGTCGCCGTCCTGGGCGTCGTCTGCATCGCGGCGGTGATGGTGCTGTACCGGCCGCTCATGCTCTCCTCGGTCGTCCCCGAGATCGGGGAGGCCAAGGGCGTCCGCAGCCATCGAATCGAGATGTGCTTCCTCGTCGTGGTCGCGCTGGCCACCGCCATGACAGTGCCTGTGGTGGGCGCTTTGCTGATCTTCAGCCTGATGATCGGCCCGCCCGCCGCGGCGCGGTCCATCACCAGCCGCCCTTGGGCCGCCATGCTGCTGTCGGTTGCCATCGCGCTCGTCACCGTATGGGCCTCGATCGCCGCGTCCTACCTGTACAACTGGCCGATCGGTTTCTTCGTCGGCGCCCTCGGCGCGCTGTCCTACGGTGCCGGGCGCGCCTGGGCCGCCGGGCGAGCCAGAGCCGTTCGGCCACCGGCCATCCAGCCACTGACCCAGGGGTAAGGGCCGCCGCTCATGATCCTGAAGGATCTCCATCGCTATGACGGAAAATCCTTCAGGATCGAGGAAGTACGGCTAGGAGAAGTTGCGGAAGGCGGGCCAGGACCGCGACCAGGATGACCTCAAGCCGGTGACGAGGTAGACCGGCACGCCCTGCTCGTCGTCGCTGACGCCCAGGCCGTTCCAGAACGTGGCCACGAGCCGGACGTGCGCGAACTCCCGGCGCAGGAACGCCGGGTCGAGGTTTACCGCGATGGCGGCGGAGTCCGCGGCGGGCGGCGGGCCCCACAGCCAGAAGTTGTTCGCGCCGCTGTAGACCTGCGGCAGCCCGAACCCGGCGCCGTACCGGTCGATCGCGCCCGCCTCGCCGTAGTTCCCGGTGAGGATCGTCGTCTGCTGGCGCTGCGCAACGGGGAGCGCATGGTACTCGCGGGAGACCAGGGCCACCAGCTTCGGCCAGGCGATCTCCTCGCCGAGGTCGTAGTTGATCTTCTGCAGCGGCACCGTGTGCAGCGCCCGGGCCGGCAGCACCGACAGCGTCACCGGGGCGGCGATCACGGCGCCCACCAGCATTGCCGCACCCACCCTGGCAGCCGGGCTGAAGCGGGACGCCTGCGCCTTGCGCGCCGCCAGCCAGCGCTCCAGCGGTACGCAGCCGGCCGCGAACAGGAACGTGTACACCCCGCCCGGGTAGTACGGCTTGCCGCCGAGCACGAACTGCAGCGCGATCACGATCACGCAGGCGATACCGACCGCGCGGAACGGGGTCCGGCTGCGCACCGACCAGACCGCACCGGTCACCCACACCGGGGTGAGCAGCGGGCCGGTGAACAGAACCTGGCCGATCCAGTAGGTGGCCCGGTTGTGCCCGGCCTCGGTCTGCAGGGCGCGGAACACGTCCATGCTGGGCCAGCCGTGCGCGGCCTGCCAGATGAGATCTGGCGCGGCCAGGGCGGCGGTGATCAAGCAGCCAGCCAGCAGGTAGCGGCTGCGCAGCAGGTGGCGGGCATCGGTGAGGAGGAAGCCGGCCGCCAGCGCGGCAGCCAGGAAGCCGATGTTCCACTTGGCCTCGCTGGCCACCCCCACACATCCGCCGATCGGCACCCACCAGCGCGGATCCTGGCTGGTGAGCAGCCGTAGCACCAGGTACAGCGTGACCGCCCAGAACACGAAGTCGGGCACGGTCGTGGTCAGTTCGTGCATCGCTCCCAGGTACTCACCGCACGTCGCCGTCGCGAGCGCGGCCAGCAACTGGCCGGTCCGGCCCGCGCCCAGCAGGCGGCCCATGGCCGCGGTGAGCACCACCAGGGCGGCGAGGCCGAGCGCGGGGATCAGCCTGAGCCCGGCCAGGGTGTTGCCGGACAGCACCGCGGACAGCCGGGCCAGCAGCGGGGTGAGCGCGGGCTGGTCCACATAGCCCCAGGCCAGGTGATGCCCGGCGGAGAGGAAGTACAACTCGTCCCGCACGTAGCCGTAGCGGCCGCTGACGGCCATTTCAATGCCGAACGCAGCCGCCGCGATGATGCCAATGCCCAGCCTCGGGGTCCGGTGCGGGGCAGCCGTGGTGGGCGGTGGGTCCGTTGTGGCGCTGGTCGCGGTGGCTGGCAGTGCTGATGGGCGCTGGGCCCCGATCCTCATATCCATAGGATCAGCGTGCCGGTACGGGGGGTGCCACCACATCGGGCGCCAAGGCGAATTCCCGGGCTCCGCTGCAGGCCCGAGGAAGCCCCCGGCCGGGCCCTTTCCTTCCACCCCAGGGGGGAGCCGTGGGTTCAGCCACGCGGACGATCCGCCGCCGTGCCATCAAGTCATACCATCGGGTCGTGACGAGGCTGGCGGCCCGGATGACCGGGCTCCCGAAGGGCCTGGCGGCATACGTGGCCGCGCTGCCACAGCGGCGCCAGGAACAGATCCAGGACGCCGTGCTCGCGGTTGCGATCGCGGCGGTCAACCTGATCTCGCTGCTGCCCTACCGGTCCCAGCTGAACCCGCTGTGGCTCGCCCTCGTGCTGGTCGCCGCCCAGGGCGGTCCCCTTGCCTGGCGCCGGTCCTGGCCCATCCTGGTCATCATCATCGTGGGCGGCGTGCGGGTCGCCTACGACCAGATCGGATTCGGGTTCGCGCCGTTCCCGCTCGGGCCGGCGATCGCGTTCTACACGGTCATCGACCGCTGCGGTCCCGTCTGGCGCTGGATCACGATCGCCGCTTCGGTGGCGGGCATCAGCACCTCCCTGGCCACGCCCGGCCACAGCGAGCCCTACGAGGCCATCTTCCAGGGGATGATCTTCCTCACGGCGTGGGCGGCCGGCACGCTCAACAGGGCCAAGCGGGCGAACCTGGAGGCGGCCGAGAACCGGGCCGACCTCGCCGAGGCCGAGCTTGACCGTCAGGTCTCGCAGCAGGCGGCCGCGGAGCGGGCCAAAATCGCCCGCGAACTGCACGACGTGGTGGCCCACCACGTCAGCCTGATGGCGGTCCAGGCGGAAGCGGCCACGTCGCTGCTCCCGGACAAGCCCGTACAGGCCCGGAAATCCGTAGAGATCATCGGGGACACCGCCCGGCTGGCGCTGACCGAGCTACGCAGGCTGCTCGGCGTGCTGCGCGGTCCGTCCGAGCGCCTGGAAACGGCCCCATCGGCATCGCTCGGTGAGATCGACGGCGTGCTCGATCAGGTACGCGGCGCCGGGCTCCCCGTCGACTTCGAGGTGGTCGGTACCCCGTGCCCACTGGCACCGGGCGTAGACCTGACCGCGTACCGCATCGTGCAGGAGGCCTTGACGAACACGATCAGGCACGCCCACGCGGCCCGCGCCGCCGTCACGCTGTCGTACGAGCCCGGCTACGTCACCGTGCGCGTCGCCGACTCCGGGCCGCACCCGGACGGGGTGGCCAGGAACGGGGTGGGTGCTACGCTCGCCGGGTCCGGGCTCGGCCTCGCCGGGATCGCCGAGCGGGTGGCCTCGTGCGGCGGGAACCTGACGGTCGGCCCCACCCCGGCGGGCGGCTTTGCCGTCACCGCCCGGCTGCCCGCGCTATGATCGCCCCGGGCTCTGCTAGCCCCGACCCCACCACCCCGCGCTCCGCTAGCCCCGACCCCACCACCCCGCCCAACCCGATCCGGGTCCTCGTCGTCGACGACCAGGAACTGGTCCGATCCGGGTTCTGCGTCATCCTCGACGCCGCCGACGGCATCACCGTGGTCGGTGAGGCCGCCAACGGCGAGGCAGCGGTGTCGCAGGTGGCCGCGCACGGGCCCGACGTGGTGCTCATGGACATCCGCATGCCAGGAATGGACGGGCTCGAGGCAACGCGGCAGATCACCGGCGGCCCTGAGGCCACACCCAAGGTCGTCATGCTCACCACCTTCGACCTCGACGACTACGTCTATGAGGCGTTGCGGGCCGGGGCCAGCGGGTTCCTGCTGAAGGACTCGCCGCGGCACGACCTCATCGCCGCCGTGCGCGCCGCCGCAGCGGGTGACGCCCTGCTCGCGCCGTCGGTGACCCGCCGCCTGATCGAGCAGTTCGCGCGCAGGCCGCCGGAGACCTCCCCGTCGCCGTCGCAGCTCGCCTCGCTGACCGCCCGGGAGCGCGACGTGCTCCTGCTGCTCGCGCGGGGCCGCAGCAATGCCGAGATCGCGTCGGTCCTGTTCGTCAGCGAGGCGACCGTCAAGACCCATGTCGGCAACCTGCTGGCCAAGCTGAGCCTGCGGGACCGGGTGCAAGCGGTGATCCTGGCCTACGAGACCGGCATCGTCATCCCCGGCGACCCGTCCTAGAGCGCCGATCTGCCGACCGCGCCGGCGCGCGGCCACGCGGGCGGCGATGATCACCGGGATGAGCGTCAGCAGGATGACGACGGTCACCACGGCGTTCACCTCGGGCAACTGCTGGCCGAGCCGGATCGCGCCGAAGATCCACAACGGCAGGGTGTTCTGCGCGCCCGCGGTAAACACCGTGACGATGACCTCGTCGAACGACAGGGCGAACGCGAGCAGCGCGCCGGATACCAGCGCCGTCGCGGTGAGCGGCAACGTGACGAACCGCAGCGTCTGCGGGCCGCGCGCACCGAGATCCATGGACGCCTCGGCCAAGGATCCAGGCGTGCGCCGGAGCCTGGCGATCACGTTGTTGAACACCACCACGATGCAGAACGTCGCGTGCCCGATGACGATCGTCAGGGTGCCGAGCCGGATCCCGGTGAAGGAGAAGAAGGAGTTCAGCGCGATGCCGGTGATGATGCCCGGCAGGGCGAGCGGAAGCACCAACAAGAACGAGATTGCCTCCCGCCCGAAGAACCTGAACTGGCGCAGCGCGTAGGCCACGGCCGAGCCGAGCAGCAACGCCAGCGTGGTCGCGATCAGGGCCACCTTGACCGACAGCAAGAAGGCGCTGCGTACCTGCGCGTCGTGAAAGGCCACGCTGAACCAGTGCAGCGTGAACCCGGCGATGGGCCAGCTCTCGATGTTGGAGGAGTTGAACGAGTACAACACGATGAGCACGATCGGGAGGAACAAGAAGGCCAGCACGAGCCCGACCCAGATCCGCAGCGCCACGCGCAGGCCCCTGGACTCCATCTAGATCTCCTCGAACGCGCCGAGCGCCCGTGCGGCGAGCAGGTAGACGGCCATGATGGCGATGGGGATCATGCCCATGGCGGCGGCGAACGGCACGTTGTTCGCGATGCCGATGTTCGTGTAGATGATGTTGCCCATGAAGTTCGCGCTTGTGCCGCCGACCAGCAGCGGGGTGATGTAATCGCCGAGGGTCAGCGAGAACGTGAAGATCGACCCGGCCACGATGCCCGGCAGGGCGAGAGGGATCAGCACCGAGCGGGTGGTCCGCCAGGTGCGCGCGCCCAGGTCCTGCGACGCCTCCAGCTGTGACGCGGGGATGCGCTCCAGGGCCGCGTACACCGGAATGATCATGAACGGCAGCCAGAGGTAACAGAAGACGATGAACACGGCCCAGTTCGTGTAGATCAGGTGCACCTGGTCTAGGCCGATCTTGCCGAGGCCCCAGTCGAGCAGCCCGCTGTGGGTGAAGACCAGCAGCCAGGAGTACACCTTGGCCAGATAGCTTGCCCACAGCGGCAGCAGGATCGCCACGAACAGGACGGTCCTGGTCCGCGGCGCGGCGATCCGGGCCATGTAGTAGGCGAACGGAAAGGCGACGAGCGTGTCCGCGACCGTGACGGCCGCCGCCATCCCCACCGTCCGCAGGATGATGTCCCGGTAGGCCGGGCTGGTGAAAATCGTCTGGAAGTTGGTCAGGCTCCAGACCCGCTCGATGTTGGTCGTGAACGGGTTGATCTGCCAGAACGCCGTGATCAGCAGGACCACAAGCGCGGCGACGTAGATCAGGAGAAACCAGGCCAGCGGCGGGGTGAGCAGCAGGGTGGCCCGCGCCCACGGCCGGCGCCACAGCGCCGCGCCGACGCGGGACCACAGGCCGCCACGCACCTGTTCGGCCGCCGGGGCCGGCGCCACGGTCACCGACACGGTTCACCAGCCCCGGCTGATCCGCCCGGCACCGTCATTTGACCTGGGTATTCCAGGCGCTCACCCACTGGGCGTAAGGCACACAATCGGGCTTGCCGTTGTCGCAGGTGGCGAGCGGCGTCTTCCACAGCTTGATGGTGTTGAAGTAGCTGATCGGCGCGTTCGCGTGGTACTGAGCGCAGGAGCCGGGCTGCAGCTGGTTCATGATCGGGCAGGCCAGGCTGTTGTCCGGAGTTTCGCCGTAGTTGACCGCCTGCTCGGCCTGGACCTTCGGGGTGCTGATGTAGCGCATCCACAGGTAGGCGCAGTTCGGGTGCGGGGCCTTCGCGGCGAGCATCCACGTGTCCGCCCAGCCGGTCGCGCCCTCGCTGGGGATCGTGTCACCGATCGGGAAGTGGTCCGCCTTGAGCGTGCTGACCTGGTAGGGCCAGCCCGCGCCGACAACCGCGTTGCCGTTCTTGAAGTCGAAGATCTCCTGTGAGGCGAGGGCCCAGTACTTCTCGATCAGCGGGCGCTGCCCGGCGAGCAGGTTCACCGCAGCCTGGAACTGCGGCTGGGTCAGCTCGTACGGGTCGGTGATGTGCAGCGACGGCTTGTGCGTCTCCAGGTAGAGCGCCGCATCGGCGATCTGGATCGGGTTGTCGGGGACGGTGACCTGTCCCTTGTACTTCGGGTTGTAGATGACATCCCAGGACGGCGGGGCCGTCGGGAAGTCCTTCCTGTTGTACATGAGTACGTTCGGGCCCCACTGCAGCGAGACGCCGTAATGCACGCCGTTGATGGTATTGAACGGCGGCGACTTGAAGGCGGGGAAGAAGTCCTTCCAGCTCGGGATCAGGTTGATGTTCACCGGGTGCGCGTCGCCCGCGTAGAGGATGCGCAGGTCCGCATCGCCCGATGAGGACACCATGTCGTACTGGCCGCCGCCGCCGTTCTTCATGAGCGCGACCATCTCGTCGGAGCTGCCGGCGTACTTCGCGTTCACCTGGCAGCCGGTCTGCTGCTCGAACGGCTTCACCCAGATCGGGTTCAGGTAGCCCTCCCAGGCGATCAGGTTGAGCTGGCCCTCACCCTTGCCGATCTTCTTGAGCACCGGGAGGTTCGCGGTCGGCACGGTCTGCCCGGCCAGGCTGTTTCCGGTCTGGCCGCCGCCGCCGGTGCTGCCGCTGCTGCCGCAGCCCGCGGCGACGAGGGACGCGGCGGCCAGCCCGATGGCTATCTTCGCGGGGCGCGGCATGCGCCGCAGCCTTGATGTGGTCATTGCTTTTCCTCCCCCTGACTGGGGCCAATCGTGAATGCCTGGTCGGCCCGCCAGGCGATGCGCACCCGGCTGCCCCTCGCGTCGTGCGAGAGCACCGGGGCCTCCGCGTTCTGCTGGCTGACGACGAGTTCGCCGCCGGCGTCCAGGTCCACGACGTAGCGGGTGAGCACCCCCGCGTAGATCACGTCGCGGATCTGGCCGGACTCCACCCGCGTGTCTGACGGCTCCTGCTGGCCGTCTTCGAGCAGGGTTATCTTCTCCGGCCGCACGGTGATCCGGCGGCCGTCGCGCTCGATCAGGTTGGAGACGCCGATGAACCCGGCCACGAACGCCGTCCGTGGCCGCTCGTACACCTCCAGCGGCTCGCCGATCTGCTCGATGCTGCCCTTGCTGAGGACCGCGATGCGGTCGCTCATCGTCAGCGCCTCTTCCTGGTCGTGGGTGACGTAGATAAACGTGATGCCCGCTTCGCGCTGCACCCGCAGCAACTCCAGCTGCATCTCCTGGCGGAGCTTGAGGTCGAGCGCGCCGAGCGGCTCGTCGAGCAGCAGCACCTGGGGCTGGTTTACCAGCGCGCGGGCCAGGGCGACCCGCTGCCGCTGGCCGCCGGAGAGCTGGGCCGGCTTGCGGCTCCCCAGCCCGGGCAGCCGGACCATCTCCAGAGCCTGGCCCACCTTCTCCCGCCGTTCCGGTTTTGGCACCCGGCGCACGCGCAGGCCGTACTCGATGTTCTGCGCGACCGTCATGTGCGGGAACAGCGCATAGTCCTGGAAGACCGTGTTGACGTCCCTGTCGTACGGGGGGACCCGGGTGACGTCGCGCCCGCCCAGCTCGATCCGGCCCGCGTCGGGGCGTTCGAAGCCCGCGATGAGCCGCAGCAGGGTGGTCTTGCCCGATCCGGACGGGCCGAGAAGCGTGAAGAACTCGCCAGGCCGCACGACGAGCTCGACGTCGGCTACGGCGAGCACGTCGCCGTACCTCTTTCGCAGGCCAGTAACACGCACGGCCGCCGCTGCGACGGCCGGATCACCTGCAGCGGCAGGCTGCGCGGAACTCGGAACGGCGATCATTCGGCTCGTTGTACCACGGTTCAGCCGGCACCCGCAATGGAGCTTGCCCCCTGGCTCTGCCAAGGGCTGGCCAGGCTTTTCTGCCGGGCTTTCAGCGCGCAGCCGGCCGGACTCGCTGAGCTACCCTTTGCCGGCCAGGCGGCCCTCGGCTGCCTGGTAGCCGCTACGGGCGCCGGGCGACGCCGCAGTAGAGCCAGCGGGAGCCGTCGCTCTCGGCCAGCGCCGGGTCGACAGCGCCCCAGTCCCCGGCGTACATCAGGCGGCCCTTGGTGCCCGGCCGGTACGGCGACACCAGATCAAGGCCGGTAAAGAAGCGCTCGATATCGGCCCTGGACCGGAAATGCACCTGCTCGGTGGCGTGGTCGAAGACGTGGCGGAACTCGGCCACCGCGGGCAGCGGCTTGTCGTCGGCGGTGAGGTGGGACAGGGCCAGATAGCTGCCCGGCGCGAGCGCGTCCAGGTAGCGCGCCAGCAGCGCGTGCGGCTGGTACTCGTCGGCCACGAAATGCATGACGGCGGTCATCAGCAGGCCGGCCTGGCTGAGGTCGATCAGCGCGCGCACCTCCGGGTTGGCCAGCACGTCATCGGGATCGCGCAGGTCACCCAGGATCACCCGGACGTCGGCCCGGTCGGTCAGCAGCTCGCCGGCCTGCTCGCTAACCATCGGGTCATTGTCCACATACACCACCCGGCACTGCAGGTCGACCTCCTGCACCACCTCGTGGGTGTTGCGCACGGTCGGCAGCCCGGAGCCGATGTCGATGAACTGGCGAATCCCGCGGCGGGCGATCCACCTGGCCGCCCGCTGATGGAACCCGCGGTTGGCCCAGGCGCACTCCCTGATCTCCGGCACGGCCGCGGTGATGCGGTCGGCGGCATCGCGGTCAGACTGGAAGTTGTTCTCGCCACTGAGCAGATAATCGTAGATCCGCGCCGGCGCCGGCCTGGCCGGGTCTACCCCGGCCGGCCCGGGCCTGAACGGGCCCGCTCCGCGCGGCACCGGCTCCGCCGGGTCCACCCCGCGCAGCACCTGCCCGGACCAGCCAGCCCCGCCCGGCATCTGCCGAGCCTGTTCCATCACATTCCATCCAGCCATCGATGAACAGCCCTGACATCTCCGTCTGATTCACAAACACCAATGCCCACGATCGTAGCGATTCAACATGGCCGGTTCACGATGCTGCGGCCATCGGGGTATCCGGGGGTGTGCTGGCTGGCCCGGACGCGCCGCCGCGCCGTCCGTCTGGCCGGCATCCGACGACCGCATCGCTTGACATGAGGGCTTCAGCCGGGATATACAACTAATTAGTTGTCCAACTCTAAGGTTGTTAACCTCGCGATTGAGGTGCCCATGACCAGCACAGCCGAGGACTTGAGCCTGACGTTCGCGGCGCTGGCCGACCCGACGAGGCGGGCCATCCTCGAGCGCCTGGCCCTCGGTGACGCGACCGTCAACGAGCTGGCCGAGCCGTTCGCGGTAACCCAGCAGGCGATCTCCAAGCACCTGAAGGTCCTGGAGCGGGCCGGGCTTATCTCGCGTTCCAGGGCCGCCCAGTCCCGGCCTTGCCAGCTGGAAACCGGGCGCCTCGACAGCGCGGCCGACTGGATCAGCCGCCACCGGCGGCTGTGGGAAGAACGCTATGACCGCCTCGACGAGCACCTGGCCGTGCTGTGGCGGCCTGCGGAGCACGGCATATCAGACGAGGGGTGCACATGAGTAAGGCCTCCGGGCAGGACGAGCTGACCTACCGGCGCATCCACGACGCGCCCAGGGAACTGCTCTTCGACTGCATGACCCAGCCCGAGCACCTGACCCACTTCTGGGGCCCGGCCGGGACCACGACGCCCATCGACGGCATCACCGTCGACCTGCGGCCCGGCGGCGTGTTCGAGACCGTGATGGTCAGCGACGCCGACGGCAGCCAGTACGCGATGCGTGCGACCTACCTCGAGGTGCACCGGCCGAACCGGCTGGTGTGGACCGAGCCGGAGGTCGAGGGCGGCATGATCACGACGATCACCTTCACCGACCTCGGCGACGGCCGGACCGAGGTCGTCACGCACCAGGCCAACGTGCCCGAGCCGTACCGCAGCCGGGAGGCGCGGGAGGGGTTCCAGACCAGCCTCGACCGGTTCGGCGCCTACCTCGCCTCGCTTACCAGGAAGGAACAGCGATGAGCCAGCAGCCGCAGATGGCCGGGGCGGAGCTTCAGCCCGCGGTCGCCGCCGAGTTCGCCAGCCTGGCCGGCCTGCTCGCGGATGCCTCCAGCGCGCAGTGGGACACCTGGTCGCTGTGTGCGGGCTGGCGGGTCCGGGAAGTGATCGCGCATCTGACGATGGCGGCGCGTTACCCCGAACAGGAGTTCATGGCGGAGCTACAACGGTGCGGCTTCGACTTCACCCGGCTGTCGAACGAGATCGCCAGCCGGGACGCGAACCTGCCCGTGGGCCAGCTTGTCGCCTGCCTGCGTTCGGACGTAATGCAGCAGTGGACCCCGCCCGGCGGCGGTTACCACGGTGCCCTCAACCACGTGGTGATTCACGGGCTGGACGTCACCGTGCCGCTCGGCGCGCCGCGCCGCAGCCCGGACGAGACCATCCGGGTTGTCCTTGATGACCTCACCCGGGGCGGCGGCCACGCCCACTTCGGCATCGACATCGACGGCCGCTCCCTCCAGGCCAGCGACCTGGACTGGTCCTACGGGTCGGGTGCTGCCGTGCGCGGCGAGGCCGGGGATCTGGCCGCGGCACTCTGCGGCCGTACCGTTCCCGGTGGGCGGCTCGCCGGCGAGCCACTACGGCGAACCTAGGCGCCGTAACCAGCACCGGCCGGCCCAGCTGGTCAGGGAGCCGGGCCGGCCGCATGCTACCCGCACCGGGCAGCGCTCAGCGCCGGGTTATTCGGCGTCAGCGGACACCCGCACCAGTTCCAGTTCGGGCTCCTCCGCCACGGCGGGGGCGCGGCCGCGGCCGCGCATCACCGTCACGATCACGACCAGGGCAAGCACGTCCAGGACCGCCGCCAGGGTGAATGCGCTGGCCATGCCGTGCACCACGGCAAAGTGGGCCTGCGCCAGCCGGGAGACGCCAGCCAGTGGGTGCTGCGTGGCGTTCCCGAACGCGTTGCTGTACGCGGTGACCAGAATCGCCAGCCCCAGCGAGCCGCCGACCTGCTGCATGACGTTCACCATGCTGGCCGCAGCGCCCGAGTCTTCCGGGTGCACGCCGTGGAGGGAGGCCATGGTCAGCGGCACGAACACCACGCCCATCCCGGCGCCGAGCAGCAGCATCGGGCCCAGGACTCCGGACAGGTAGTCGGTCCCGACGGAGATCCGGGACAGCCAGGTCATCCCGGCTACCACCGGCAGCATGCCCACCACCATGAGGATCTTCGGATCGAACCTGGACACCAGCCGCGGTGACAGCCGCGAGACGGCGAACAGTGCGGCGGTCATCGGCAGGAACGAGATCCCCGCCTGGAGCGGGCTGAAGTGCAGGATGTCCTGGACGAACTGGGTGAGGAAGAAGAACATCCCGAACATGCCGGCGACGAGAAGCAGCCGGGTGACGTAGGAGCCGGCCCGCCCCCGGTCGGCGAACAGGCGCAGCGGGGTGATCGGCTGCCGGGCCCGGGACTCCCGGACCAGGAACAGCGCGAGCAGGATGACGGCGGCCGCGAGCGCGGCCAGGGCTACCGGGTTGCTCCACCCGTCGGACGCGGCCCGGATGATGCCGTACACCAGCGAGATCATCCCGGCGGTGGAGGTGAGCGCCCCAGCGAGGTCGAAGTGACCGGGCTGGCGCTCGGTTTCCGGCAGGAACAGCGGCGCGGCCAGGATCACCACGATGCCGATGGGCACGTTGACGAACAGGACCCAGCGCCAGGACACCCACTCGGTGATCACGCCGCCGAGCACTAGGCCCAGCGACCCGCCGCCCATGACCACAGCGGTGTAGATACCGAGCGCACGAGCACGCTCGCGGCCCTCGGCGAAGCTCCCGGTGATCATCGCCAGCACCGCAGGCGTGGCGATCGCGCCGCCGACTCCTTGCACCGCGCGGGCCACGAGCAGCATGCTCGCCGAGGTTGCCAGGCCGCCGGCCAGCGAGGCGACGGTGAACAGCGCGAGGCCCGCCATGAACACGCGCCGCCGGCCGAGGATGTCGCCGGCCCGCCCGCCAAGCAGCAGCAGGCCGCCGAAAGTCAGTGTGTAGGCGTTGAGCACCCAGGACAGGCTGGGCGCCGAGAAGTGCAGCCCCCGGGCGATGCTCGGTAGCGCGATGTTCACCACGGTCATGTCGAGGATGATCATCAACTGGGCGCCGAGCACGAGGGCCAGGGCGAGCCCCCTGCGGTCGCGGAACCGGGCGGCACCGCTGCGACGTTGGATGCTATCCGCTATCGACGAAGTCGACATGGGTTCCTTCCTGGACAGATGCTGTGGGGCGAGCCGGTTGCCGGGAATGAACGCCGGCCCGGCTCGCGTTGGCTAACATGTAACCGGAGTCAGCCTCCACTAAATATACGGAGGCACCCTCCGTTTGGCAAATGAATTAAGGTGACGGTCGGTGAACGGATCGGTCGAGAAGCCGGTGAGCACGTGTCGGCGGCAGCTGTGGGGGTAAGGCGAGACCCAGTGAGCACTACTACCGGGCCGGCCCCAGCCGGGGCGGAGCGCCCCATGCGGGCCGACGCCCAGCGCAACTACGCCAAGCTGCTGAGCGCGGCGAGTGCCGCGTTCGTGGAGTCCGGTGCCGACGACGTATCCCTCGAGGAGATCGCGCGCCGGGCCGGTGTCGGGATCGGCACCCTGTACCGGCACTTCCCCACCCGGCAGGCGCTCCTCGAAGCCGTGTACCGGGACCAGGCCGAGCAGTTGCGCGCGCGGGCCGATGAACTGCTCGCCTCCGGCTCACCCGGCGAGGCGTTCGCGGACTGGCTGCGTGCCCTGGTGGAGTTCAGCAGCACCAAGCGCAGCCTGACCTCAGCCATGGTGGCCACGCTGGGCAAGGACTCGGAAGTGATGTCCACGTGCAGCAAGCTGATCAAGGAATCGGCCAATGCCCTGCTCACCCAGGCGCAGCAGGCCGGGGCCGTCCGGACTGACGTCAACCCCACCGATCTGATCCGGCTGGTGCACGGGGTCAGCATGGTCACTGAATATGCGCCCACCGACCCGGGCCAGGCCGACCGGATGCTCACGCTCATCCTGGATGGGCTGCGCCCGCAGCCGAGCGGGCTGAGCCCGCCCCCTAGAGTGTCGTGGGTGGACCGATCGCGAGACTCGACGGCCAGCGGCGCTGTGACGGGAACCGCGGCGGCGCCCCGTGGCGTTGACACAGGTGTGCTGCCAGCCCTGAGATCCCAGTGAGCGCCATCACCGGCCGGGTGCGCCGGTTCTTGCAGAAGCCGGGCACCGCGGACCTGTCCAGGTACCAGCGCCTGCTGCCGGCCATCGAGGCCCTGGAAGAGAGCCTGCGCGACGTGCCCGACGAGGACCTGGCCGGCCTGGCGAAGGACGCCAAGGACCTGCCGGCGTTCTGTGCCGTCGGCCGGGAGGCCGGCCGCCGGGCGCTCGGGGAGCGCGCCTTCGACGTGCAGTTGCTCGGCACGCTCGTCATGCTGTCCGGGAACGTCGCGGAGATGGCCACCGGCGAGGGCAAGACCCTCGCCGGCGCTCTGGCGGCCGCGGGGCACGCGGTCGCGGGCCGCCGCGTCCACGTCATGTCGGTCAACGACTACCTGGCCCGCCGGGACGCCGAGTGGATGCGCCCGGTCTACGACCTGCTCGGCGTCACGGTCGGCTGCATCGGCCAGCTGTCCACCCCCGGCGAGCGGCGGGACGCGTACGCCGCACAGGTGACGTACCTTCCGGTGAGCGAGGCAGGGTTCGATGTGCTCCGTGATCGGCTGGTCACCGGCGAAGCCGACCTCATCGTGCCAGACCCTGACGTCGTCCTGGTCGACGAGGCCGACTCGGTCCTCATCGACGAGGCAATGGTGCCGGTGGTTCTGGCGGGCGCGGCCGACGCGGCGGAGACCGACACGGAGATGGCGGCGATCGCCCGGACGCTGCGCCCGGGCGTGCACTACGAGGTGGACGACGACGGCCGCAACGTCGCGCTGACCGATGCGGGCGGCCGGTCGGCCGAGCGGGCCCTCGGCGGCATCGACCTCTACGTGCGAACCTGGACACCCTCACCAGGCTCAACGTCGCCCTGCACGCCCACGCCCTGCTGCGCCGCGACGTCGACTACATCGTCAAGAACGGCAAGGTCCGGCTGATCAGCGCCTCGCGCGGGCGGATAGCACGGCTGCAGCGCTGGCCCGACGGCCTGCAGGCGGCGGTCGAGGCCAAGGAGGGCCTCGACGCCACCGAGAGCGGCGAGATCCTGGACAGCATCACGATCGAGGCGCTGGTCCGGCGCTACCCACTCACCTGCGGCATGACCGGAACCGCGGTCACCGTGGGCGACGAGCTTCGCGAGTTCTATGGGCTGGAGGTCGCGGTGATCCCGCCGAACCGGCCCTGCGTCCGCGAGGACGAACCGGACCGGCTGTACGCCACGGCCGAGCAGAAGGATGACGCGATCACCGCCGAGGTCGCCGCCGCGCACGCCACCGGGCGCCCGGTGCTCATTGGCACGCTGGACATTGAAGAGTCAGAACGGCTGGCGGGACGGCTCGAGGCCGAAGGCCTGCCGTGTGTCGTGCTCAACGCCAAGAACGACGCGGCCGAGGCAGCCATCGTCGCGGAGGCCGGCTGCTACGGCACGATCACCGTGTCCACCCAGATGGCGGGCCGCGGCACCGACATCCGCCTCGGTGGGCACGATGAAGCAGATCACGAGCGGGTCGCCGGGCTGGGTGGCCTGTACGTCATCGGCACCGGGCGGCACGCAAGCGTACGCGTGGACAATCAGCTGCGCGGGCGGGCTGGCCGTCAGGGTGACCCGGGTGGCTCCGTCCTCTTCGTCAGCATGGAGGACGAACTGGTCACCAGCTATGCCCCGGACGCGGCCCTGCCCCCAGAGGCGGCCGGCGACGGGCGGGTCAGCGATGCCGCTGCGCACCGGGCGGTGGCCCACGCGCAGCGTGTCGCCGAGGGTGCCAGCCTGCAGATACACCGGAACACCTGGCGTTACAGCAAGCTCATTGACGACCAGCGGGGCATCGTGCTCAAGCACCGGATGCGGATGCTCACCACCGACGCGGCGCTGCAGGCGCTCGCCGCGCGCTGCCCGGACCGGCACGCCGAACTCGCCGGCACGGTCGACGACCAGCGTGCTCGTCGCGGCCGCCCGGCAGATCGTCCTTTACCACCTGGACCGCGGCTGGACCGACCATCTGGCCGAGCTGGCCGAGATCCGCGAGGGCATCCACCTGCGCGCGCTCGGGCATGGCCCGAACCCCTTCATCATGTCGCTCGACCCGCTGGCCGAGTTCCACGCCGAGGCGGTCAAGCTCTTCGCCCGGCTGTTCGACCAGATCGAAGAGGCCTCTGCGGAAACCTTCGAGGACGCCGAGATCACCGCCGAAGGCGTCGATCTCGACACTGCCGGGCTGAAACGGCCCAGCGCGACCTGGACCTACCTGGTGCAGGACAACCCGTTCGGCACCGACCTCGACCGGGCGCTGCGCCGCCTGGTGCCCGGCAGGCGCCGGTAACCCCGGGAAACCCTCGTCCGAATGGGCGCAGTGGGCGCTCGACCCAATCGGCCGGCCCGGCCGCATACTTGGTGGGTGAGCCTCGATCGCAACAGCCCGCTGCCGCTGTGGGCGCAGGTGCTCGGCGACCTGCGCGCCCGGCTGGCCCGGGGCGAGTTCACCGGGCGGTTCCCCGGGGACGAGGAACTGCGGGCCCAGTACGGGGTCAGCCGCCACACCGCGCGCGAGGCGGTCCGCCGGCTGCAGGCCGAAGGGGTCATCGAGCGCGGCCGGGGCCGGGGCACCTTTGTCACCGGGGCAGTGATCGAGCAGCCACTCGGCGCGCTCTACAGCCTGTTCCGCTCGGTGGAGGCGCAGGGCTACGTACAGCGCAGCGTCGTCCGTTACCTGGAGGAACGCCAGAACGAAGAGGCCGCTAAGGTGCTCGGCCGGTCACCGGACGAGCCGCTGGTCTACCTGGAGCGGCTGCGCCTGGCCGACGACAAGCCGGTCGTGCTCGACTGCTCCTGGCTGCCCGCGTCGCTGGCCCGGCCGCTGCTCAGCGTGGACTTCACCCGGACCGCGCTGTACCACGAGCTCCAGGCCAGGTGCGGCCTGCGGCCGGACGCGGGCTGGGAGCGGCTCCGCCCGGTCCTGCCCTCCCGGGAGCAGCGTGACCTGCTCGGCATCGCCGCGCACACGCCCGCCCTTGCCATCGAGAGGCTGGCCTCGGCCAGCGCGACGCCGGTGGAGTGGCGGCATGGCCTGGTGCGCGCCGACCGGTTCAGCTACGTCGCCCGGTGGTCCGCCGCCCAGGACACCGGGGCAGGCTTCGAGCCCGCCGCCGGTGCCGGATAACCCCAGATCCGGGACCTTAGGCCCTACTGATGGCGGGGCCGGGCAACCACGCTGGGCGGTATGAGGCAGACAGATGTACCCACGCCAGCGGCCGGGCCCGGCTTCCCGGCCGGGGATGTGGTCGCCGGGCTGCTGCACGCGGCCACGCTGGCGCCCTCGATGCACAACACCCAGCCGTGGCGGTTCCGGGTCCGGCGGGCCAGCCAGGACATAGAGCTGTACGCCGACCCGGCCCGGATGCTCGGCTACAGCGATCCGCACGGCCGCGCGGTGCACCTCGCGTGCGGCGCCGCACTGATGAACCTGCGCATTGCCGTCCTGGCGGCCGGACGGGAGCCCAGGGTCACGCTGCTCCCGGATCCGGGGAAGCCGCTGCTCCTCGCGGCGCTACGGCTGGCCGGGCCCTATCGTCCCACCGACGCCGACCGCGAACTGCATGCGGCGATCGCGGCCAGGCACACCAACCGGAGGCCGTTCAGCAGCCGCCCGGTGCCGCCCGGGGTGCTGGCCGAACTTGTGGCCGCGGCCCGGCTCGAAGGCGCGGTGCTGCACCTCCCCGGCCACAAGGAAACGCACCGCCTGCTGCACCTGGTCGCGGACGCCGAGCGCGACCTGCTCGCCGAGCCCGGCTACCGGGCCGAACTGGCCCACTGGGCGGGCGGGCAGCGTGACCGGGACGGCATACCCGACAGCGCGCTCGGCCCGCGCGATCCGGGCCGGGCCACGCCGGTCCGCGATTTCGGAACCGGGGCAGCGGACTACGACTGGTTCGAGGACACCCCTCAGCTGGCCGTGCTCGCCACCGCTACCGCCACGCCGCTGGGCTGGGTGCGCGCCGGGCAGGCCCTGGAACGGGTCCTGCTTACCGCCACCGTGCACGGGATCGTCGTCTGCCCGCTCACCCAGCCGCTGGAGACCGCCGACGCGTGGCTGGTCCGCGATCCACAGTCGGCGGCCGAGAGCCCGCAGATGATCCTGCGGCTCGGCTACGGCCTTCCGGTGCCGGCCACGCCGCGGCGGCCGGTCGCCGAGGTGCTTGATGAGCCAGGCCCGGAAGCGTTTGCTGACGGCTAGAGTATGCTCGCGAAGTCACCGAGAATGGGAGAGCATACAAGTGGAGCGCAGCCTCGTACTCCTGAAGCCAGATGCCGTGCAGCGGGGGCTTCTGGGGACAATAATTTCCCGCCTTGAGAATAAGGGCCTCAAGCTGGTCGGCATGAAGATGATGCAGCTTGACGACGATATTCTCGCGAAACACTATTCGCACTTGGCGGACAAGCCATTCTTCCCCGAAATAGCCAGCTTCATGAAGCTGACGCCGGTGGTGGCGATCTGCGTCGAGGGGCTGGACTGCGTGGACACCCTCCGGCGAGTCTGCGGCATCACTCTTGCTCGTGAGGCCGACCCGGGCACGATTAGGGGTGATCTCGCCATGAGCATCCAGGCGAATCTAATTCACGCTTCCGATTCCGTGGAGACCGCAGAGCAAGAGATAGAGCGTTTCTTTAGGAAAGAAGAGCTCTTCGACTATCAGCTCGCACTTAGCGAGTATGTTTATTCTCGTTCCGAACGGGCATAATCGTAACCCTTCCGGCCATAGGCAGGAGGGGTCACGGTGGCGCACAAAGACGGCAAGCGTGGCGGGTCAGGTCACGCCGCGGTAGCAACAGAGCACGGCGAGGATGAGCAGCTGGCCCGGCTGCCGCGCCACGTCTACGAGAAGGAGTTGTTCCGGCTCCAGGGTGAGCTGGTGAAGCTGCAGGAGTGGGTTCGTGCCGAGCGGGCCAGGCTCGTGGTGATCTTCGAGGGCCGGGACGCGGCGGGCAAGGGCGGCACGATCAAGCGGCTCACCCAGTACCTCAACCCGCGCATCGCCACGATCACGGCGCTGCCCGCGCCGACCGAGCGGGAACAGACCCAGTGGTACTTCCAGCGCTACACCGACCAGCTGCCCGCGGCGGGCGAGATCGTGCTGTTCGACCGCAGCTGGTACAACCGGGCGGGCGTCGAGCACGTCATGGGGTTCTGCACCAAGGAGGAGTACAGCCGCTTCCTGCACCAGTGCCCCATCTTCGAGCGGCTTCTCGTCGAGGACGGCATCCTGCTGCGAAAGTACTGGTTCTCGGTAAGCGACTCCGAGCAGCAGCGCCGGTTCGAGTCCCGGCTCGATGACCCGATGCGGCGCTGGAAGCTGTCGCCGATGGACCTGGAATCGATCACCCGGTGGGAGGACTACTCGCGGGCCAAGGACGAGATGTTCATCCACACCGACATCCCCGAGGCGCCCTGGTACGTCGTGGACAGCGCCGACAAGCGGCGGGCACGGATCAACATGATTGCCCACCTGCTCAGCACCCTGCCCTACCACGCCACCAAGCCCCGGCCGCTGAAGCTGCCGCCGCGGCCGAAGTCGCAGGGCTATGTGCGGGCACCGCGCGAATCGCAGACCTTTGTGCCCGACCACGCGGCCGAACTGGTCAAGTGAGGCCGCGTTCCCGCTGCCGGAAAGGCCGTTGACCCACGGCGCTGGCGGCACCTAGGATCGGCGCGGCTTTCGGCGGTCTTTCCCCCACCGCCCCACCGGCCCGCGCATGAGGAGGGACGTCTTCGTGGAGATAACCAGGCGGGATGCGCTCAAGCGGGCAGGTGTGCTGGCCACGGCGGTGGCCGCGCTCGAGGCGGCCGGGCCGCTTGCCTTCGTCCCGGACCGTGCGCTCGCGGCCGCGAGCCCGTCTGATATCCAGTTCGACATCGCCAAGTTCCTGGCGGTGCCGCCGCAGACCTATGGCAGCGGCGTGGAATTCCAGATGCCGCCGGTGCACACGATCTTCCTGACCGCGGCCCTTGAGCGGAAGCCGACCAAGGCCGACCAGGCCGAGATGGACCGCGTGCTCGGAGTCCTCGAGCAGGTCTACCCGTGGGGGGCAGCCAATCTGGTCACGTTCGTGTCCTACGGCCTGCCCTACTTCGGGCGGCTGCCTGGCGGGCTGACGGGGAAGCTGGTCGCCAGCCACATGCCCCGGCTGCTGTCCGACGCCAGCCGCTACGTGCTGGAGGAGGCGGTGCCCGGGCCGACCGACGTCAGCCCGGTCAACCCGCAGATCCACAAGCTGCGTTACAACGTGGACGTGGTCGTGGAGCACAACGACATCCTGTTCACGTTGCGCAGCGACAACTCCGAATTCCTTACCCAGGTGCTCGCCTGGTTCGGCGGGAGCAACAAGCTGCGCGGGCAGAGCGTCAAGTCCCCGGCCTGGCCCGGGCTGCTCAGCTTCACCTCGAGCCGGCACATGTTCGTGCAGATGGGGCTGCCGAAGGCGATCGCCCATAAGCACAGCCTGCCGTTCGCTGACTTCATCCAGCATCAGTCGCCCATGTGGATGGGCTTCGCCGACCAGCAGGTCAACGGGTCCGGGCCGGCCCCCGTCTGCACATTCGCGGGGAACGCCTCGGCGCACCTGACCACTGCCGTGGCCGGCGACTACTTCGACAACGGGTCGATGCAGCACTTGTCCCACCTCATCCTGGACATGCTGCAGTTCTTCGCCATGAAGACCCCGACGTCGGCGCCGGGCGAGGACGGCAAGTTCATCCAGCGGGTGCAATACGCGTTCCACGCGCCGAACATCGCGCCGGGCAACAAGAACCAGCTCACCGACGGCGGCGGGCCGTCGCTGCTGCCCAACCAGAACCGGGGGCCGCACTACGCCAAGCGGACCGCGCTCGGCATCGGCACGAACAACGGCGAGCAGCGGATGGGCCACCTGTCCTGCCTGCAGCGCTCGTCCCGCGCGAAGGACGGAACCCCCATCCATCTGCGCATGGACGGGCCGGGCTTCGACGCGATGGATGTGCCGGGCGGCGGCAAGCTGCCCAAGCTCCAGTTCACGATCTTCGTGCCGTCCGCGCAGTTCTTCACGAAGCTGCGTGTCAACCAGGCGTCGCTCGACCTCCAGAACGAGTTCGGTGTGGACCCGAAGGCGAACGGGCTGGAGCGCTTCATCACCGCCACCAGGCGGCAGAACTTCCTGATCCCGCCGCGCCGCAACCGGGCGTTCCCGCTGGTCGAGCTCACCTGACCGGCCACGGACGGCGGAGGCACCGGCCGGGACCTGGCCGGCCCGGCCGGTGCCGCTGCACCCCGGCGGTTACTTCGTGAACGACTTCAGTTCCTCGACGGACTGCGGCGCCAGCCCACCGAGCGAGGACTTGCTGACGATCTCGGACTTCACCGGGCGGCGACAGGGCCAGCGGGCGCACGGCTGATGCGGCGATGGTGGTTCATGTCATGTCCTTTCCAACTGCGGTGTGCGGAAGGAACGGGGCCAGCGCTGCGGCCAGGACCGGCAGGGGCATCGACTGCAGCCACACCGAACCCGGCCCGGACAGCACCGCAAAGTGATGCGCGCCGTCGCCGAAGTACCGGTTGGCGATGCCGGGAACCGGCACGACCTGGAAGGAGACCGAGGCCGTGAACATGCCCACGTGCCCCGGATGCACCCGCAGCGACTCGCCGGATGTGAGGTCGTGCCTGACCACCTCGCCGGCCAGCTCGATCCAGGCCCGGCCCCGGCCGCCAACGCGGTGCAGGACGAAACCCTCGCCCGCGAAGATCCCGGCGGAGAAGGACTGCTGGAAACCCGCGGAGATCTCGATGCCCGGGGTACCGGCAAGGAACCCGTGCCGGTACACCAGGTACTCGGTGCCCGGGCCGATCTCGGCCGCCACGATGCTGCCCGGCAGCCTGGCCGCGAACGCGATGGTCCCTGGCGCGTCCTTCGCTGTATAGGTGCTCAGGAGTGGCGACGAGCCGTCGGCCGTACCGGTGGACATCTGGATCGAGTCGGTCATCCAGGAGAACTCACCGGTCTCGGCGACGACGCTCTCGCCCGGATCGAGGCAAATCGAGAGCACCGGGGGTGTTCCGAGAAGCTGCTCTTCCATGCCAGTCCTTTCGGCGGCCTGTCCGCGCCCGCCGGCCGGACCTGGCCCGGCACGCCCATGCCCCGGTGCTGCGCGTACCGCGAGCGCGGTTACCTGGAGTAGTTATAGGCCGTCGCCGCGGCGCCCCGAATCCCGGCAACCATGTATCCGAACCCGCCCCGGTGCAGGCGAGCGGCCGCGCGGGCGCGGGAGTTATAACACGATGCTCAGCGGGACGGGCTGGCCAGCCCGTGCGCCATGGCGTAACGGGCCGCCTCGACCCGGCCGGACACGCCGATCTTGCTATAGACGGTGGCCAGGTGCCGCTCGACGGTGGCCGGGCTCAGGTACGAGCTGCCCAGCGATCTGCTTGTTGCTCAGCCCGGCGGCGAGCAGCCGGAGCACTTCGGCCTGCCGGGCGGTCAGGCCGCCGGGCAGGACACCGGCCACGGTTTCCCCGATCTCGGCGAGCGCGGCCCTGACCTCCGCCAGCCGCTGCGGGTTCGCGATCTGCTCGGCCAGCGCCTCGGCGTCCCGCAGGTGCCGCACCGCGCCGGCGGCCTGGCCAAGGTGGAAGCAGGCGCTGCCCAGGCCGATCATGGCCTCGACCGTGTCATGCGGATGGCCGGCCTCCCGGTGCGCCTCGACTGCGGCCTGGTAGTGCCCGGCGGCCTCCGCCCAATGCTGCTGCCGGGCCGCGAGGTTGCCCTGGTTGCACCGCAGCGTGCCGATGAGCTGGGGATTGCCGATGCCGGTGGCCAGTTCGGTGCCCTCGTCCAGGGCGCGCCGTGCCGCGTCCCACTGGCTGGTGCGGATCAGGATGTCGGCCAGGTTGGCCAGGCCGATGGCCAGCGAGCGCTGCTCGCCGAGCTGCCGTTTGATCACCAGCGCCTGCTCGAACAGCTCGCGCGCCCGGGCCAGGTCGCCGTCGTCGATCTCGAGCAGCGCCATGTTGTTCATCGCGACCGACACGCCGCGGCGGTCGCCCAGCGACTCCCGCAGGTCCATCGCGGCCTGGAAGCTGCGCCTGGCGGCGGCGCGGTCGCCCAGGTAGCGATGCGCCGACCCGACCACGGTCGCCGCGAAGGCCATCCGCTCGCGGGCGCCCAGCAACTCGAACACGCCCAGCGCCCGCTGTCCCTGGCGCACCGCGGCGGCGTAGTCGCCGTTCTCCGCCGCCAGCACGGCCGCCGCGCACAGCGCCCGGCCGGTCAGCTCGTCCTGCCGTTTCCCCGCACCGGCCAGGAACGTGGCCAGCCAGGCACGGCCCGCCGCCAGCCTGCCGCTGACCAGCCACCAGCGCCACAGGGCCGCGCTCATGTCGAGGCCGAGGTCGGTGTCGCCGGAGGCAGTCGGCCCAGTGCAGCGCGACGTCGAGGTCGGCAAGCGCGGCCTCGAGCCGGGCGGTCCAGTCCGCCACGCCGGGCCCGGCCATGCCCTCCTCGCTGTCGCGTGCCAGAGCCGCGAAGTGCGCGGCGTGCCTGTGGCGGACCAGCGGCGCGGCGCCGCTTTCGTCCAGCCGGGCCGCGGCGAAGCTGCGCAGCGTCTCCAGCATGCCGAACCGGTTGTGCTCCTGCCCTGGTGTGACCACGAGCCAGGACGAGTCGACCAGCCCGCGGATCACCGGGGCCAGCGCGGCCGGCGTGCTATCGCTGGTGACAGCGCGTGCGTCGGCCACCGTGAACGTCCCGGCGAACACGCTCAGCTCGGGAACGAGCTCCTGACCGTCGGCTCCGAGCAGGTCGTAGCTCTTGCGCACGACGTCGACGAGCCTGCGGCCACGCTGGCCGTCGCCGGCCGGGTCATGATCGAGCAGGACCGCCCGCTCCTGCAGGATCTCCCGCACCGACAGGGTGCCGACCCAGCCGGCGATCAGCTCGATCGCCAGCGGCAGGCCATCCAGCCTGCGGCACAGCTCCGCGATCGCGTGCGGAGCCACATCGGTGCTGGTGAAACCGGGGACGGCTCATGCGCCCTGGCGATGAACAGCCGCACGGCGTCCGAGGTCGCGATGTCCGACACGCCCGCTGCGGCGGACGGGCAATCCAGCGGCGGGACGGTCCAGCACACCTCGCCGGGAACGCCGAGGACCACCCGGCTGGTGACGACGATCCGCTGCCCGTCCACCGAGGTGAGCAGCGTGCTGGCCAGCTCCGCCACGGCGTCGCGCAGGTGCTCGGCGCCGTCCAGGACGATCAGCCGGGGCGCCGCCGTGCTGTTCCCCCCCGCGCTCCGCTCTTCCAGCCCCAGACAGCACCTGGCCACGGCCTCCTCGGCGGGCACGCCGGGACGGTCGCGAACCCGCAGGCAGCTTGCCACCGCCCGAACAGCGACTGAGCCTGGCGCACCGACTCCAGCGGGATGAACGCCACCGATGCCGCCGGCGTCCCAGCGGCGAATCGCCTCGATGGCCAGCCGGGTCTTGCCTGCGCCGCCCGGGCCGACGAGGCTGACCAGCCGGGAGCGGCCCAGCAGCGCGGCGAGTTCGGCAAGCTCGCGCTCCCGCCCGATGAAGCTCGACTGGGCAACGGGCAGCCCGGTGGGCCGCTGGGTGTCCGTCGCGGCCCGCGCCTCGAATTCGGCCAGGGCACGGCTCGCCCGGGCGGACATCTGGGTGCGGCCCGACTCCCACCGGTTGACCGTGGCGAACGACACGCCCAGTTGCCGCGCGAGCTGTTCCTGGGACAGGCCCAGGCTCGTGCGCAATCGCTGTATGCGCGCAGCAGGGGAGTTCAGGCGGGTCGCCACCCACCAGGAAAGCGTACGGCTCCGCGACCGTCGCGCGTGGCGGACCAGGCCAGGCCCGGCGCCTTCGTTCTGCAGCCGCCGTCACGCTGCTGCCCCACGACTGACTTCGGCCCGGCGGTGTGCCCGGCCGGGAAGTTCGCCGCACTGAACATGCCGTGAGGACGCCATGTTCGCTGACCTTCCGCTCGCCGATCTCCGCAGCTACGCCCCGGAGGTGGCCGAGCCCGCCGACTTCGACGCCTTCTGGGCCAGTGAGCTGTCCGCCGCCCGGGCCCGTCCCCTGGACCCCCGGTTCACCAAGGTGGACACGGCGATCAGGCATGCCGAGGTGTTCGACGTCACGTTCGCCGGGTACGGCGGCGACCCCATCAAGGGCTGGTATCTTCGTGCCGCACGAGGCGGCCACACCCGGCGCCGTGGTGGTGGAGTACATCGGTTACGGCGGCGGCCGGGGTGATCCGTTCGACTGGCTGCCCTGGAGCTGCGCCGGCTACCCCCACCTGGTCATGGACACCCGGGGCCAGGGCGGTACCTGGCGCGGCGCCGACACCCCCGATCCCAGCGACCATGGGGCACCGAGTACCCCCGGATTCCTCACCCGTGGCATCGCCGGCCCGCGCACGTACTACTACACGCGCCTGTTCATCGATGCGGCCCGCGCGGTCGATGCGGCCCGCGCTCACCCGGCGGCCGGCGGCCTGCCGCTGGTCACCACCGGCGTGAGCCAGGGCGGCGGGCTGGCGATCGTGGCGGCCCATCTGGCCGGCGACGTTGTCGCGGCCATGCCCGAGGTCCCGTTCCTGGCCCACCCGCGGCGCGCCCTCGAAGTCACCGGCAGTCCGCCCCTTCAGCGAGCTTGCCGAGTACTGCGCCGTGCACCGGGACCGGGTGGAGCAGGTGTTCGCCACGCTGTCCTACGTCGACGTGGTCAACCACGCCAAGCGGGCGCGGTCCCCCGCGCTGTTCTCGGTCGGCCTTGCCGACGACATCACGCCCCCGTCCACGGTTTTCGCCGCGTACAACAACTACGCGGGGGACAAGGACATCATGGTCTACGAGTTCAACGGGCATGAGGGGGGCGGTACTCATCACCTGCACGCGAAGCTGGACTTCCTGGCCCGCCACGCCGGCTGAGGGCGGTGGTCTGCCGTTTATCACTTGTGGGTGATGTCGGCGTGTCCCTGCCCGCCCGGCCGCCACCAGGCGGGCAGGGACTGCTTGACCCGCCTACAGGGTCCAGAGCGCTTCGGTGGGAGATAGGCGGGCGGCGCGGAGAGCGGGGAGCAGTCCGGCGGCGGCACCGATCAGCAGGGCGGCGCCGAGTCCGCCGGCCCAGGCCAGGGGTGGGATGACGACGGCCCAGTGTTTCGTGGTGGCGTAGATGGCGGTGGCGGCGGCCCCGGCCAGGACCCCGGCGGCGCCGCCGATCAGGGCCAGCAGGATGGCTTCGGACAGGAACTGGATGCGGATGTGGCCTTTGGTGGCGCCGAGCGCCCGGCGCAGGCCGATCTCGGAGCGGCGTTCCAGGACGGAGATGACCATGATGTTGGCCACGCCGACGGCGCCGACCAGCAGCGCGACGGCGCCCAGGCCGAGGAACAGGACGTTGAAGGCGCCCTGGGCGTCGGCTTGGGCGGTAAGGGCGGCCGAGGGCTGGGAGACGTTGACTTCCTCGGGCTGCTGGGGGTTGGCCTGGGCGGCGAGCAGGTTGTCGACGTTGGTGACTTTGCTGTCGGTAGCGCGGACGTAGATGGTGGTGGGGCGGCCGCCGTAGTGCAGGTAGGTGTGCGCGGCGGGGTAGCCGATCAGCACAGCGGAGTCGATTTCGGGGGCCAGCACCGCAGGCTTGAGGATTCCGGTGACGTAGAACCAGCGGGAGGCGACCCAGATCCGCAGCCCCGGCCAGACCCGGTCGATGCCCAGCCGCTGGGCAGCGGCGGCGCCCAGCACGCAGACCGGTTCGGTGGCGGTGGCCGCGTTCAGATAGGTGCCTCGGGCGACGGAGGTGGACACCGCGGCGGGCAGGTAGAGGCTGGAGGCGTCGACGGTCAGCGCGTTGGTGTCGATGGAGGGGATGTCCGGGCTGCGGTAGGCGTCGACGTTGCCGATGGTGCCCGTGGACTGGCACCACGGTGACGCCGGACAGCCGGGTGATCATCGCCGGGGCGTTCTTGGGCAGTTGTGCGGTGCCGCCGGTGAACGACTGCCCGTTGGTCACCGTCAGCAAGTTGGTCCCCAGACGCCTGGATCTCCGCCAGAAGCCCGGCCGAGGACGACGACGACAGGCCGAGGACCGCGACGATCGCGGCGACCCCGATCGCGATGCCCAGCGCCGACAGCGCCGCGCGCAGCTTGCGGGTGCGCAGCCCGACGGCAGCCAGCCGGGCCAGATCCGCGAGCCGCAGCCGGGCCGGCACCGGCGCGATGGCGGTCACGACGATCCCTCCTGCTCCGGGGTGTCCTGCCCGGAGGCGTGCCGGGCGCGCCGGCCGGGGGCAAGGTGGGTGGCGGTGTCGGTGATGATGCGGCCATCGAGCATCTCGATCTGGCGGTGCATCCGGGCGGCGATGGCGTGATCGTGGGTGACCACCACGATCGTGGTCCCGCCCGCGTTCAGCTCGGTCAGCAGCCCCAGCAGCGACGCCCCGGTCGCGGAGTCCAGGTTCCCGGTCGGCTCATCGGCCAGCACGATCGCCGGTTCGCCGGCCAGAGCCCGCGCGATCGCCACCCGCTGCCGCTCCCCGCCCGACAGCTGCGTCGGCCGCGAGGCAAGCTTGTGCGCCCAGCCCGACCCGGCGCAGCGCCCACGCCGCCTTCTCCCGCCGCTCGGCCACGGGGGCGCCCGCATACAGCAGTGCATCGGCCACGTTGTCCAAAGCCGTCTGATGCTCGGCGAGGAAGAACTGCTGGAACACAAACCCGATCGAGGAGGCGCGCAGCGCCGCCAGCCCCCGGTCCGACAGCCCGGCCAGGTCCAGGCCGGTCACCCGTACCGTGCCACTGGACGGCCGGTCCAGCGTGCCCATCAAGTGCAGCAAGGTGGTCTTCCCCGACCCCGACGGGCCAAGCACCGCGGCCAGCTCCCCTGCCTTTCACCCGCAAGCTCACCCCCGCCAGCGCGGTCACCGGCGGGCTGCTGGGATACACCTTGGTCACATCCTCCAGTTCCAGCACCAGCCGCCGCCCGCCATCACCGGATCGGCGGCGGGGCGACCTGGCCTCGGCCCACGGTGGGTACTGCCTTCGCGGTGGTCATAGCGCGGGCACCACCACACGCTGCCCGGCCGCCAGGCCCGGTCCCGACACCTGCACCAGCCCGGCGGCGTCATCGAAGACCCCCACCTGTACCGGCACCAGGTAGTGCCGATGCGGGCCGAGCGACTTCCACCGAATACCCGCCGCCGGCGTGTGCCTCCAGCGCATCCACCGGCACCACCAGGACGTTGTTCACCTTGCCGGTCGTCACCTGCACGGTCACCGGCGCCTGCGACAGGCCCCCCGCCGCCCGCGGGTGTGTCAGGGCCACCGTCACCGGGACCGAGGTCACCCCGGCGGCGTTGGTCGAGGCGACCTTCCCCACGTCGGTGATCACCCCCGGCGTCGAGGACCCGTCGGGCAGCGTGATGCCAACGTGGTCGCCGAGCTTGACCTCGCCCTCCTGCGATGGGTCCAGGTTGATCGTGGCCACGGGAGTATCGGAAGTGGCGGTCATCAGCGCCTCGCCCGGGGTGGCCGCCGCCCCCGGCACCACCGAGGTCTCCCACGCGGTGATCTTCGCCGCCGTGGGCAGGAACACCGCCTGTCCCAGCGTCAGCGACCCGGTCGGGCTGGTGATGCCCAGCGCGGTCTGGTACTGCTCCAGTGCGTAAGCGGTGTTGGCGCTGAAGTCGCGCAGCGGCAGCAGGTCAGCCCTGGTGGCGTAACCGAGGGCGATCAGGTTCTGGTTCAGCTCCCGCACATCCGGGCCGCTCATCCCCTCCGACAGCGTGCGATACGACGTGGTGCTGCCATACAGCAGCACCACCGGCGCGCCATCGAGCCCGTAGGCTTCCTTGCCCCGGCGCACCACATGCCCCACCGCCGGCAGCCAGGTGATCGTCCCCGTCCCCTGGTTGGTGAGCGTGTAGGACCCGGAGTTGCCCAGCGTCGCGTTCAGATTGATCTGCGACGTCAGCGACTCGCGGTGCACTACCGCGGTCGACGTCTTGTACTGGTTCGCGCCCGTGCCCGGCGACGCGGGCTTGAACACCCCGCTGACCGCCACCGCGACCGCCGCGGCGGCGATCAGCACGATCACCACCAGCACGGCCACCCACCGGCGCCGGCCACGCCCACCGCCGCGGCGGGACACCCCCGCCGCCTGCTCATCGGACACGGTGCTACTCATCAGGGACCACCACCTGGGAGACATTTCCGGCGGGCCGCAGGCGGCACGAGAATTGCTTATGCATTCCGGCACACGGCCGTAAGCGGCTTGTATTCCTGGCAGACAATCCTGGCTCGCACCGGGATACGCGCGCCATGGGCCAGCACCCACACCCGTGGTGGGCCTGGGCCTACATCGCGAAATGCGGTAAGCGGACGGCGTGACGGCCCGCAGGCAATGGCGGTTAATTCCGGACGTGTGGTGCCGCCTGCTGTTGCTGGGCCTGCTCCGCCGCCGGTGATGCCGCCGCCGGGCGCGCGGTCAGCAGCTTGGCCAGCGAGACCGCGGCGAGCACCCCGCCGCCCGCTGCGGCGGCCACGACGAGCGGCCGCGGCAGGCGCGGGCCGAGGCTCAGCCGGCCGGGCCCGGTGGCGGCCAGGGTGGCCGCCGCGACGAGATTGGTCAGCGGCAGTTCGAAACCGCCCCTGGCGGCCAGCGGGCCTTTCGCCCGGTGGGTGGCCGAGGCGACGGTCATCGCCCCCATGATCGCCAGCGGGCCAGCCGGGTGAGCGGCGCCGGTCGCGGTGAGCAGGCCACCGCCCAGCTCGGTCGCCCCGGCCAACGCGGCCATCGGCTTGCCCGGCGTCAGGCCCATCCGCCCGAACCCGGCGCCGGTCTTGTCCAGACCGCCACCGCCGAAGGCGCCGAACAGTTTCTGGGCGCCATGGACGGCCAGATAGCCGCCGATTACCAGCCGTGCACCCAGTAGCGTCGCGTCGCGCATCTGCCGTGTCCTCCTCTAAGCTCCGGCCCCCGGACCCACGGGCGGCGTGCCCGCCATCTGCTACGGAACACCCTATCCGGAAGATCCATTCCGGTTAACTGGGTACACTCCAGCCATGACCACCGATGCCCGCCCCGCCAGCACGGACGCGGGCAGCAAGCCTGGCCGGCCCTTGCGCGCCGACGCCGAACGCAACCGCCAGCGGCTCATCGCCGCCGCCCGGGAAGTCTTTGCCGAGCGCGGCCTCCACGTGCCCATGGAGGACATTGCCCGGCATGCTGGGGTCGGCGTGGCCACCCTCTACCGCAGGTTCCCGACCCGGGCACACCTGATCGCGGGCGCGTTCGAGGCGAAGATGTGTGCCTACGCCGATGCCGTCGCGCAGGCCCTGGCCGACCCGGATCCATGGGCCGGTTTCTGCGGCTACATCGAGCGGGTCTGCGCCATGCAGGCCGAGGACCGGGGCTTCGCGAACGTGCTCACGATGACGTTCCCGCTGCACAAGTGCTTTGAAGCCGAACGCGACCGGGCCTTCCGTGGCTTCGCCGAACTGGTGGACCGGGCCAAGGCCGCAGGCAAGCTGCGGCAGGACTTCGTCGGCGAAGACCTCGCGGTGCTCCTGATGGCCAACGCCGGGGTAATCGCCGGGACCGCCAGTGCCGCCCCCCACGCGTGGCGCCGGTTCGCCGCCTACATGATCGAGGCGTTCAGCGCCGACAACACGGCCCCACTCCCCCCGCCGCCCACGCCCACCGCCATCTACCGGGCCCTTCTGCACCTCTACGAGGCCGGCATCCGGGACGAACGCTGCCGCGGGTGATCAGCGCCGGTACAGCTCGCGCGAGCACGCGGGTCTCGGCTAGCCGTGCGGCCTGTTCGCGGACCGGCCGCCAATGGTTGACAGCGGCTGGAGAACCGGCCACGCTTCCGCTCAGTCTCTTCGCCGGTCACACAGTGGAGGTTCCGATGACAGCCGCATCCACCTCGGGCAGCGAGTCAGCCAGCCTGGCCGCCGCCGACCTGACCCCGGGCCGGCCTTTGGTGTTCCGGAACGCCGCGGTGCTGACCATGGACGACGCCCATCACGTCCTTGAGGGTGCCGACGTCCTGGTCGAAGGCGACCGCATCACCGCCGTCGGCCCCGGCCTGCAGGTCCCCGAGGGCACGGCGGAGATCGACGCGACCGGCGGCATCGTCATGCCGGGCATGATCGACACCCACCGGCACATGTGGCAGACGGCCATGCGCGGATACGGCGCGGACTGGACCCTCACTCAGTACTTCGTCTGGAACTACCTGCAGTGGGGAAAGTCGTTCCGGCCGGAAGACATCTACGCAGGCGACCTGCTGAGCGCGATCGAGGCGATCGACGCCGGCGTGACCACCTCCGTGGACTGGTCGCACAACCTGCACACAACCGACCACGCGGACGCGGCGGCGGACGCGCTTACCGAGGTCCCCGGGCGGTTCGTGCTCGCCTACGGCAACATCCAGGCGGCACCGTGGGAGTGGTCGGCCACCCCCGAGTTCCGCGACTTCGTCAGCCGCCGGTTCAGCGGTGGCGGCACCGGCATGCTCGGCTTCCAGATGGCCTTCGACGTGCCCCCGGCCGCCCCCGAGTTCCCGGAGAAGGCCGCGTTCGAGGTGGCCAGGGACCTGGGCGTACCGGTGACCACGCACGCCGGGGTGTGGAAGGTAACCACCGACGAGGGAATCCGGCTGATGCACGATCACGGCTTCATGACCCCGTCCACGGTCTACGTGCACGCCGCGAGCCTGTCACCCGACTCCTACCACCGGATCGCCGCGACCGGAGGGTCCGCGTCGCTGTCCACCGAGAGCGAGCAGAGCGCCGGGCAGGGCTACCCGCCCACCTGGAAGCTGCGCCAGCACGGCATTCCCGTGTCGCTGTCCATGGACACCAGCGTCTGGTGGAGCGCCGACCTGTTCTCCGCCATGCGGGCCACACTGAGCGCGGACCGCGCCCGCGAGCACCTGGAGGCGCATAACAAGGATGAGACCGTGACGCATCACCGGCTGCGGGCCGAGCAGGTCGTTGACTGGGCGACCCGGGGTGGCGCGAGAGCGCTGGGCATGGACTCGCTGACCGGCAGCCTGGAGCCGGGCAAGAAGGCGGACATCGTTCTGATAAAAAATGATGCTTCGCCGGTGATGTTCCCGCTGCTCAACCCCTACGGGCACGTGGTCTTCCAGGCCCAGCGCGGCGACGTGCACACCGTCGTCATCAACGGCCGGGTGGTGAAGTACGACCACCGGCTGGCCGGCGTGGACCTGGCCAGGGCCAAGCAGGTGGTGGGGCAGACGGTCGACTACCTGAAGGGCCAGCTGGGGCCGGAAGCCTGGGCCGAGGGCATGCACCCGGAGATCCCGGAGACCAGGGTGCTCGACAACCCCTACACGTACACCTACACCGATAAGGACGCCACGTAGCAGCGCGCGGTAGCAGGGCAGCGGACGGGGCCGGGCACGTGGCGGCCGGCGGCCGCCGCTACGGTCGGTTGGCATGAGCAACGCCGACAAGCCTTTTCATAACGATCTCGCCGTGGTGACCGGCGCCGGAAGCGGCATCGGCCGCTCGTGCCGGTGAACGCCGAAGCGAAGATCACATTGCACTGTCCCTGGTGGCGCCGGGGACGCTGCGGGCCCTGGCCCGCCAAGGAGCCCGCCGTTCCCCGCTCCGGCCACGCAGCTGACCCGGGCCGCCGCCGTGGCGGTCAAGGCTTGCCGACCGTCACGTCGAGCATCAGGATCGTGACCAGCAGGTCGTCTGCCAGGCCCGGTAGCTCGTCGATGCGGTCAGCGAGGATCCGGCGGAACACAACCTCATGGATGCCGCCAACGATCGTCTCCGCGGTGAGCGCGGCCCGGCGGCAGCCGGGGATGAGTTCGTGGATGTTGTCCTCGATGATTTCGGCGAACATCCGCATGGCCTCGTTCCGGCGCGCCATGGCACGCGGCCCGGCCGCCAGGACCTCCACGATGCACATTCGCGCGGACTCGGGCTCGTCGGCCAGGAACTGCATGTATGCCCTAATGCCCGCCCGCAGCCGTTCCAGCACGGTCGTCTCATTGAGGTAGGCGCGCCGGATACACCTGGCCATCTGGTGCACCACGGCATCGTAGGCAGCGAGGAATGCGTCTTCCTTGTTTCTGAAGTGCTCATAGAACGTGCGCCGGGACACCCCGGCCCGGACTACGATCGCCTCCACGCTCATCTCCGCGTAGCCAAGCTCGGCTGTGGCCTGGGCGACCGCAGACAGGATGCGTTCCCGCTGATTGGCGGCGACGAAGCTGCGCAACAGCCCGTGCCGGCCGCTGGGCAGCTGGGTCGGCCGGCGCTTAGGATCGCCCGCACGCTCGGCCTGGCCGAACTCCGTTCCCGCTGACTTGGCCATAGCCACCTCGCTGTTCAAGATCGCCGAGGGTAGCCGCCGGCCCTCCTGCGCACGTCATCATGGTATCCGGCGTTGTTTCCGGTACACGTTTCTCAGACGTTGACTCAGCTAACACCAGAGTCTTACGGTCGAGTAATCCAGATACACTCGCGTTTCTCATAGCCCACCGTATGCGGCTCGACGCGGAGAGTAAGAAGGGGGTTCCATGCCGGGTCTATCTGGGCGCCGATCGAAACAAGCGGGAACAGGCGGCAAGGCTATTTGACGGTAGGAGACGAGGAGAAGTGATGAAAGCATCCGGTCGGCGGTTTCGCCGCACGCTCTTTGTGGGCGCAACGGCAACCACGGCGGCAGCGCTAGTCGTAGCCGGGGTCACATCGTCGGCAGTCGGCGCGCAGCCGAAACCTCACGCACATGCCAGCCAGATTGGGCCGGGCTACCCGCCGCCAGGCGGCATCTACACGAGTTTCACCAACTGCCCGCTGCTCAACCCCCTTATGCAGGAGACCCCCGCGGGCTCTGACCCGGCGTCACAGGGGCTTTCCGTCGCCGCGTGCGTCGCCGGGAACGCGACCAGCGGAACGCTCACGATCGGTAACATCGTCACGCCGATCGTGCGGCCGGTGAACGTGCAGTTCGGCTTCTTCACCCCGCCGAACGCCTCGTTCGGCGGCGACAACACCAGCGGGATCGTCAACTACGCCGGCGGGATCCTGCCGCCGCCCGCGGGACTGTCCGCGATGCTGTCCACCAGGCCCGACTTGATACCGGAGAGCCTGACCACGGCACTGGGCTGCCCCAGCACCAACAAGGTCGTCGAGAACCTGTGCGTGAAAGCCCAGAACTTCGGCGGCAAGTACCTCGATGTCTACGGGCTGGCCCAGTCCGCGGGGCAACTCACGAACTTCGGGGTCCTCTCCTGGACGCAGCGGATAAAGATCAAGCTGATCAACCCGTTGCTGGGCAACAACTGCTACATCGGGTCGAACAACAACCCGATCGTGGTCAACCCACAGCTCTCCCTTGCCCCCGGCGGCCAGCTCATCCAGGAAACCGACCCGAACCCGGCCAAGCACCCGGACACCTTTGTCCTCGACATCACGAAGGCCATAGCCAGCGACAACACCTTCACCGCGCCGGGTATCACCGGCTGCGGCCCCGGAGGGCTGGCCAACGTCCCGGTCGACGAGGCGATCGACACCTCGGCCGGCCTGCCCGCGGCGTCCGGCGTCAACAGCCTCTCGCTCCAAGGCGCCTTCGGCATCGCTGCCACCGATGCTGGGGGCGACACGGCGCTGCGCCAGCCGCAGAACAACGCCAAGATCCTGCTCTCCGCGTTCAAGGCCAGCATCGGGACCCCACCGCCCAGCGGCGCGCAAGGGGAAGCCGTTCCTCTCGCTGACCTGCACAAGCTTGGGCTCAAGTAGCTAAGCGAATCCGGGGGAGCATCAGCGCCGCTGATGCTCCCCCGGCCGTCAGGTGAGGCGGCGTTCGGTGGCCCAGCGGGCGAGTTGATGGCGGGTGGACAGCTGCAGCTTGCGCAGCACCGAGGAGACATGGGTTTCCACCGTCTTGATGGAGATGTACAGCTCCCGGGCGATCTCCTTGTAGGTGTAGCCGCGGGCGATCAGCCGGAGCACCTCCCGCTCCCTGGGGGTGAGCTGGTCGAGTTCGGGGTCGAAGGACGGGCGGCCCTCGCCAGCGGCCGGCCCGGTGGCGAACGCGTCGAGGACGAACCCGGCCAGCCTGGGAGAGAAGACGGCGTCCCCGGCCGCGACCCGGCGCACGGCACCCACCAGTTCGGCGCCGGAAATCGTCTTCGTCACATATCCCCGCGCGCCGGCCCTGATGACGGCGATCACGTCCTCGGGAGCATCTGAGGCGGAAAGCGCCAGGAAACGCACCTCGGGATGCGTGGCCTTCAGCGCGGTGACCACGGCCTGCCCGCCGCCGCCGGGCAGGTGCACGTCAAGCAGGACGACGTCGGGGAGACACTGGGTGATCCCGGCGATGGCCGGCTCGACGTCCTCCGCCTCGCCTACCACGTCGACGCCGTCCCCAAGCTCAGACCTCACCCCCGAGCGGAACAGGGCATGATCGTCAACGATGAAGACCCGCGGCTTCTCTGCGTGTGCGGTACTCATGTCTGGCTCGGCTCACGTTCTCCGGCAATGCGCGGCATGGTCAGGGACACCTCGGTGCCTTCACCTTGCGTACTGCGAATGGTTGCGGAGCCGCCGTGGCGGGCCATCCGCGCCCGCACCGACTCGGCCAGCCCCTTCCGGTCCCCGGGTACCGTCTCAGGGTCGAACCCCTTGCCACGATCCCGCACGTACAGCGACACCTCGGCCGGCTCGACCTCCGCGAACAGCGACACGACACCGGCGCCGGACCATTTCGCGGCGTTGACCGTCGCCTCTTTCGCGGCGGCCAGCAGCGCGGCCAGGTCGTCGTTGAGCTCGCAGTCCCCGACGATGACGGCTTCGACGGCGATCCCGTGCTGGGCCTCCACCTCCTGCTGGATGAGCCGCACCCCGTCGGCAAAGGTCATGTCCTCGCCGTCGATCGAGCCGGGCGCCCGGCCGTCGAACAGCCAGGAGCGCAGCTCCCGTTCCTGGGCGCGGGCCAGCTGGATGACCTGCTGCGGCTGGTCCGCGCGGCGCTGGATCAAGGCGAGCGTCTGCAGCACGGAGTCGTGTACCCGCGCGGCCATGTCGGCCCGTTCCTCGGCCCGGATCCGGGCCGCGCGCTCGATGACGAGGTCGCGGGCGATGCGCAGCCACCACGGGCCGAGCAGCACGGCGATCGCGGAGATCACCAGCGCCACGCCGGCCAGTGGCTTGAGCAGCTTTACGCTCTCGTGCGC
The DNA here is from genome assembly GCA_963813395.1 of uncultured Actinomycetes bacterium. Classification (GTDB taxonomy): domain Bacteria; phylum Actinomycetota; class Actinomycetes; order Streptosporangiales; family Streptosporangiaceae; genus DASXKD01. The sequence continues at coordinate 71,725 of CAWEYV010000018.1, read as the reverse complement.
GGACTGGAGCAATCCCACGCCGGCGCCCGCCAGGACGAGGGCGATCAGGATGCGCAGCAGCAGCCCGCGCCTTCGATGGCCCGTGGTCAGGCCCAGCAGCGGCTCGGCCAGGCGCCGCAGCACCGCCTGTTCGTCGTCGGGGGCGTTTCGCCAGATCAGTACCAGCCCGGCGGCACTGATCAAGGCCGGCCCGGCCAAGTTCCCTGGCCAGCCGAGATGGAGCGCCGAGACAAGCGGAAGCACAATGATCAGCAGCGACACAATGCCCACGGCAAGCGCGATGCCCCGGCGGTCGGTGATCGCCTTGCTGGCAATGTTGCGCTCCGCGCCGGCGGCGGGCACCATCAGCCAGGCGAACACGTAGAGCAGCGCGATGAAGCCGCCGGTGAGCAAGGTGCCCACCACGAGCGCGGTACGGATGACCATGACGTCAATGCCGGTTCGCCTGGAAAGGCCGGCCGCCACCCCGCCGGCCAGGCGGTCTTCCTGCGCCCGCCGCAGTGGCCCGTGGTCGCGCGGCCCCCGGGCCCACCGGGGCGGGCCATGCCGCCAGCCGCGCCGGCGGCCCGACCAGCGCCCGCCCGGCGGCTGCCAGCCACCCGCTTGCGGGTACCAACCGGGACCGCCCGGCGGACCGGTGGTGCGCCCAGGCGGAGCTTGCTCCTCCACCCCACCATCATCGCGCCGCGGGCACCCGGCCGGCTATCCGGGCAAACCCTGATCCCTGATCGGGGACCTCAGGGTCGCCTGGGGGTCCTTCCCGATACCCATACCGGGCCCGCGGCACCAGGCTGGGGACATGAACACAGCCACTGCCAGTCCGCAGACCACAGACCACACCACACAGGAGCTCTACCGGCCGGTCGAGGACCGGATGATCGCGGGGGTCGCCGCCGGCATCGCCCGCTACCTGGGCGCGGATGTCACCGCCGTCCGGATCATCCTTGCCGTACTCACCTTCGTCGGCGGGGCCGGCGTACCCATCTACCTCGCCGGCTGGCTGCTGATCCCCGAAGAGGGCGCCGAGCACTCGATCGCCGGCGGATTCCTGCAGTCCCGCCAAACCCGGTCACTCTGACAACACAGTCACTCTGACCAGAAAGGCCCAAATCATGCCAGCGTCGTATGGCCCACCATGGGGGCGTGGATCGTCATATCGCCGCGCCACCCCGACCGACCCCAACATGCGGGTCTCCAACGCGGACCGCACACAGGTCGCGGACCGCCTGTCCAAGCACTACGGCGACGGGCGGCTCGACGAGGACGAGTTCAACGAGCGCCTCGACCGCGCGATGAAGGCCAAGACCCAGGGGGACCTGCACGGCCTGTTCGCCGACCTGCCCGACACGCCGCCCGAGATGTCGCGCCCCGAAGAGCCCATGACCGTGGTGCCCCAGCGCGCCGCCGCCCGCTGTTCGGCCGCGTGGTGTTCATCGTCCTGGCCGTCGTGATCATCTCAAGCCTCTGGCACGTCGTGATGCACCCGTTCTGGGGCCTGGCCATGGGCGGCCTGTACATTCCGTGGCTGCTGATCGCGGTGATCGCGTACTTCGTGTGGCGCTCCGGCGCCTGGCATCGTCGCCCATAGACCCTCGCCTCCCGCGAACGCCGGGGATTGGGCCGGTTATGACCGGCCCAATCCCCAGCACTGTCGTTACACTCACCTCAGACATGACTCTCGCCAGCCGCTTCATGGAGCAGGCGCTCAAGCTGCCGCCGCCCACGACCCGCGATGTCGTAGTCCAGCGTGACCTGCGGGTTCCCATGCCAGACGGGGTTGTGCTGCTGGCCGACCGTTACGCTCCGCAGGGCCAGGACCGGCCGCCGCTCGTGCTGGTCAGGTCGCCCTACGGGCGGCGCCGAACGTGGGGGCTCTTGTTCGGCCGGCTGCTCGCCGAGCGCGGATTCCAGGCCGTGATCCAGAGTTGCCGGGGCACCTTCGGCTCCGGCGGCACGCTCGACCCGTTCGGGTCCGACGAGCACGACGACGGCCTGGCCACGGTGGCCTGGCTGCGCGGGCAGCCGTGGTACCCCGGCTCCTTCGGCACCTGCGGTCCCGAGCTACCTCGGCATGACCCAGTGGGCGATCGCGGCGGACGCGGGACCGGACCTCAAGGCCGTCGCCGTCCAGGTCACCACCGCCGACTTCCGTGCCCCGTTCTATCCCGGCGGGTCGTTCTCCCTGCAAACCGCCTTTGACCTGGATGTGCCAGGTCGACGGCCAGGAGCGGCGGCTGGGGACGATGCGGAACAAGCTGTCGCAACGGGGCCGGCGGCCGCTGTTCCGGCACCTCCCGCTGCGCGACCTCGACCGGCTGGCCACCGGCCACGCCGGTGCCGCACTGGCAGGACTGGCTGATCCACGACGCGCCGGGCGATGAGTTCTGGAAGGGCCGCCGGTTCGCGGGCGCGCTGAGCGAGGTCGCCGCGCCGGTCAGCATGGTCGGCGGCTGGCACGACTTCTTTCTGCCGCTGCAGCTTCGCGACTACGCCGCGCTGCGCCAGGCCGGCCAGGATCCGTACCTGCTCATCGGCCCGTGGCGGCATGCGGATCAGGAGTCGGTCCAGGCCTGGGCCGGCGAGACGCTGGCCTGGATGCGGGCGCACCTGGCCGGCGACGAAGAGCGCGTTGCGGCGGGACCCGGTGCGGATCTTCGTCAGCGGAGTCGACGAGTGGCGGAACCTGCCCGTCTGGCCACCCGAGACCCGGCCGCACCGCTGGCACCTGCACTCCGACGGCGTCGCTGGCCCAGGAGGCGCCGCCGGTCGCCGAGCCCGACCGCTACACCTACGATCCGGCGGAGCCGACGCCGAACCTGGCCGGGCCGGTCGAACTGTCCGGCCGGGCGCGGGTGGACAACCGCGTCCTGGAGGCGCGTCCCGACGTGCTGACGTACACCAGCACGTCGCTGGCTGGCAACCTGACGGTGATGGGCGAGGTCACCGTGGAACTGTTCGTGGCCTCCAGCCGGGAGCACACCGACTTCTTCGCCAGGCTGTGCGACGTGGACCCGGCCGGGGTTCCACTAACATCTGCGACGCGCTGCTCCGCGTGACTCCCGGCCGCCCCGAGAGGCAGCCCGACGGCACGATCCGGGTGCGGTTCACGCTCTGGCCCGCCGCGCACGTGTTCCGGCGGGGCCACCGGCTCCGGCTCCAGGTCTCCAGCGGCGCGCACCCCCGTTACGCACGCAACACCGGCACCGGCGAGCCGCTCGCGACCGCGACCAAACTTGTCCGCGCCGACCAGCAGGTCTTCCATGACCCAGGCCATCCGTCAGCGATCATCCTTCCGGTCGTGCCGTGATGGGCGTGTGAATGACCGGCGACCCCCTGACCCGCAGGAGCTTGCGGCGGCGCTGCGGTTTGTGAGCGGCGGGGTGCGGTTCGACTCATATACCCGGCACCTGTACTCCCGCGACGCGAGCATGTACGCGATCGAGCCGCTGTGCGTAGTGTTCCCCAGGGATGCGGCCGAGGTGGCCGCCGTGGTGTCCACCGCCGCCGCCTTCGGCGTGCCGGTCCTGCCCAGGGGAGCGGGCACCAGCCTGGCGGGCCAGACCGTGGGCCGGGCGGTCGTCATGGACTTCTCCCGGCACATGCACCGGATCCTGGAGGTCGTCCCGGAGGCCCGGCTCGCCCGGGTGCAGCCTGGGGTGGTCCAGGAACAGCTGAACCGCGCCGCCGCACGGCACGGGCTGATGTTCGGCCCGGATACCTCGACCAGCAACCGGGCCACGCTCGGCGGGATGATCGGCAACAACTCGGCAGGCAGCCACTCGGTGCGGTATGGCTCGACCGCCGACCACGTGCTCGGCTTGGACGTGGTCCTGTCCGACGCCAGCACGGCGAGCCTGTGGCCATTGCCGGAGGCGGAACGGGCCCGCCGCGCGGCCCGGCCGACGCTCGAGGGCACAATCTGCCAGGAACTGCCGCTGCTCGCGGACCGGCGCGCCGAGGCCATCGCCACGGGCTTCCCCAAGTTCTGGCGCCAGTCCGGTGGCTACCGGCTGGACCGGCTGGCCGGGCGCGGCGGCTTCGATCTGGCCAGGTTCGTGGTGGGCTCCGAGGGCACGCTGGTCACGGTGGTGGAGGCGACCGTCGGGCTGGTGCCCGCCCCGAAGTACCGGGTGATGGCGGTGGGCCACTTCACCTCCTCCCAGGCGGCCATCGAAGCGACCGGGGACGCGCTGGCCTGCGAGCCCGCCGCGGTGGAGCTGCTCGACCGTGCCATCCTGGACCTGTCCCGCACCAAGATCGAGTACCGGGCACTCGGGTCGATCCTGGTCGGCGACCCGGATGCGCTGCTGTTCGTGACGTTCTTCGGCGACAGCGAGGCGGAAGCCGTGGCCGGCATCGACCGGCTCGACGCGCTGTGGCGCCAGCACCGGCACGGATATCACACACTGCGGGCAGTGACCGCCGCGGAGCAGACGGCGGTGCTGAAGGTCCGCCAGTCGGGCCTGGGCCTGCTGATGGCCGCGAGTTCCGGATCCCGGCGGCCGCTGGCGTTCGTCGAGGACACCGCCGTCGACCCGGCCAGGCTCGGCGCGTACACCCAGCGATTCCGGGAGATCCTCGCCGGGCACGGCCTGACCGCCGGGTTCTACGGGCACGCCTCGGTCGGCTGCCTGCACGTCCGCCCGTTCGTTGACCTGACCGAGCCGGGACAGCTGGAGACGGTGCGCGCGGTCGCCGAAGAGGTTCGTGACCTGGTCATCGAGTTCGGCGGGGTCAACTCCAGTGAGCATGGCGACGGGCTGGTGCGCAGCGAGTTCAACCGTGCCGTGTTCGGTGACGCGCTGTACGAGGCGATGCGTGAGGTCAAGGGGCTGTTCGATCCGGCGAACCTGATGAACCCGGGGAAGATCGTGGACGCGCCGCCGATGACCAGCCACGTGCGGGAGGCGGCCCTGCCGCCGCTGCGTCCCTACCCCAGCAGGCTCCGGTTCCCCGGCGGGATGCGCGGGGCGGCGGACCGGTGCATGAACATCGGGCTGTGCCGCAAGAGCGCGACCGGCGTCATGTGCCCCTCGTACATGGCCACCCGCGAGGAGGAGGACTCGACCCGCGGCAGGGCGAATGCGCTGGTGAAGGCCCTTTCGGCGGCTGACCCGAGGACCGCGCTCGGCGACCGGCGGCTGCACCAGATTCTGGACCTGTGCCTGGAGTGCAAGGCGTGCAAGAGCGAGTGCCCACTCGGCGTCGACATGGCCTCGCTCAAGACCGAGACGCTCGCCGCCTACCACGATGTGCACGGCATCCCGCTCCGCTCCCGCATGTTCGGCTCGATCCGAACGCTGAACCGGGCCGGTTCGGCCGCCGCGCCGCTGGCGAACCTGCTTGGTGGCTTCCGGCCGGCCCGCCTGCTGGCCGAGCGCCTGCTTGGCGTCACCGCACGGCGCCCCCTGCCGAAGTTCCAGCGAGAGAACCTGGCGCGGTGGCATGCCCGCCTGCCACCTGCCCAGGGCCCGTCGGGCGAGCTGATCTTCCTCGCTGACTCCTTCACCAGCTTCACCGAGCCCGCGGTCGCCCGGGCCGCGATCGAACTGCTGGAGATGGCCGGCTGGACGGTACGCCTTGAGGCCACGGCCTGCTGCGGCCGGGCCAGCCTGTCCAAGGGCCTCATCGACCAGGCCCGGGCGCAGGCGGAACGCATGGTCGCCCGGCTCGCCGATCTTGCGGATCAGGGCGTGCCGATCGTCGGCGCCGAACCGTCCTGCCTGCTGACCCTGCGCGACGAATACCCGGCCCTGTTGCCAGGTGACCCGCGTGCCGAGGCGGTGGCCGCCGCCACCAGGCTGCCCGAGGAACTGCTCACCGCAGCGATCGCCGACGGCCGGCTCGTTCTGGCCGGCAGGACGCGGGCAAGCGCATCCTGTTCCACGGGCACTGTCACCAGAAGGCGATCACCGGCACCGCCGCCACCGTGGCGCTGCTGCGCGCGATCCCCGGTGCCGAGGTCACCGAGGTGGACGCGGGCTGCTGCGGCATGGCCGGCTCGTTCGGCTTCGAGGCGGAGCACTACGACCTGTCCATGCGGATCGGCGAACTCCGCCTCTTCCCGGCGGTCCGCGCCGAGCCCGGGGAAACGCTCATCGCGGCAACCGGGGTGTCCTGCCGCCAGCAGATCGCTCACGGGACCGGCCGGGCGGCCCGCCACCCGCTGGAGATAGTCAGGAGCGCGGTTTAAGGCTGGCCAGGTTTCCGTTGAACGCCGCGCCGTGTCGGCCGGTGGGGAAGATCGCCGGTGGGCGGGTGACCCCGTCAGGCGGCTCGGCCGGGTGGATCGTGATCGCGAAGGGTGCGGGTGCCATCGGGACTGGTGGCGGTGACCTCGCCATCGGGGTGCAAGGTCAGGGTCCAGCCCCACCGGTGGACGGCGGTCTGGTGGTGGAAGGGACAGACCGGGCCGAGGTTGCCCGCGGCGGTCGGGCCGCCGCGGGCCCGGGGGATGTAGTGGTGGATCTGGCAGAACGCGGCGGCTACCCGGCAGCCCGGGTAGGTGCAGTGCTGATGCCGCGCCAGCACCGCACGGCGCAGGTGGGCCGGGATCGTCGGGCCGGCTTCGCCGGTATCCAGGGGCAGCGGAATGGCAAGCGGGAGGCTGGGCGAGCCGCCGGCGCCAGCGCGGGTGCCGGAGAGCTGGGATGCGCGCAGCCAGGAGGCCAGCCCGGTCGGGCCGGACATGACGTCGGCGGCCAGGCGGAGCATGCCCTGCCGGAGCCGGGCCAGGGTCTGGGGGGGCAGCGGCCCGCGGGCGGGGCAGGTGCAGCCGCCGCAGGTACAGCCGCAGGTGGCACTGCCGTCCGGCCGCCGGCCTTGATAGGCGAGGTAGACGCCGGTGAGGCGGTCTAGCGCGGCCCAGTCCACGTGCCCGGTGACGATCGGGACCACCGTGGCGTCGCAGGCGGCGGCGTCGGCATCTCGTCCGGCGAGCCAGCCAGGCTGGGACTGCTCTGGCCGCCGCCCAGGCAGCCTCGGCCGCCGACGCACCCGCGGTGCTGCGCAACTGGGCGAGCGTCATGTGCAGTTGCACCTGGGTGGGCTGGCCCGCCCGGCCGGGCAGCATCCCGGCGGCGATCAGCCGCCGGCACGCCTCCTCCAGCGCGTCGTGGCGTCGCTGCGCAGCGGTCCGGGTGTCGTCAGGGCCGGCTCGCTTCCCCAGCGACTCAAGCACCGCGGCGAGGGCGGCGGAACATGCTGGAGTCAGGTCGCCGGTCAGCCGCCCGGCACCGTCCAGCGTCGTGCCCAGCCACACCGCCCGGTCACCGAACCCGCCATCGGAATCGCCCCGCTGGGAGCGTTCGTACATCTCCTGAGCCAGCCCAGCCAGCCCGGCCAGCTCGACGCCCGCACCCGCGGCAGCGGCCAGGATCTCATCCGCGTCGTCTTGCTTGCCAGCGGGGAGGCGATCGGTCCAGGCACAGATCTGCCTGGCCCACGACTCCGACAGAGCCCCGGCGGCTAAGGCGGCGCCGATCACCGGGTGCGCGTCCAGTCGCCGGACCCAGCCGACCGCACCGGCGGCGGCGCCGGTGGTGACGCGAGTCGGCGGGTAACCCCGGCGCGTTGCCGCGCCGGGGTCCCCTCAGAACCGGCCGTGCCCGCTTTCCGGGCAACCGGCTCAAGCAAGCCCTGAAGGCTCGGGGCCGGGCAGAAGTGCCGGGCTGGTGCCGTCGCCGATGCGGCGTTGGCAGTGGGCGTGGATGAGATGGTGCGCGGCGCGTTCGTCCGGCGTGCCGAGGTCCATCACGCTGGCGATGGCGTCCTTGCGGATCGCCTTGCGCGTGGTGGTATGCCACTGCTGCCATTCCTCTGGGCTTTGCGGCTGGTGGTCGGCGTGCAGCAGCAGTCCCCGGCAGAGGGGGCACCGGCCGCGCTGGCGGCGCAGCAGGTGCCAGGTGGCCGGGTCCACCGGGAGCCGGTCGCGGCGTCTTCGCTGCTGCCAGTACCCGGTGAGGGCGGGATCGTCGGGGGACGCCCGCCCGGCGGCCATCCGGTGCCGGACGATTTTGGTCCAGGCGAACTTGCGGAGGTAGTAGCCAGTCTCCCGGCTTCCGAACACCCACTTGTCCTGCCTGGCCGGGTTGAACATGCCGAAGTACCGGGTGATGATCCAGCGCCTCGGCTTGCCCGGGTGGGAGAATCTGGCCCATTTCCAGGCCAGCTTCCACAGGTGGGCGTCCAGCGCGCCGAAGGCTTGCTTGGACACCCCGATCCGGTAGTAGGCGGCCCATCCGGTGATGATCGGGTTGAGCCGCGCGATCAGCGCGTCCGCGTTCGACCCTCGCAGGGCCTTTGCTTCCGCGGACAGGCGTCCCCGGATCCGTCGCAGCGCCTCTTTGCCCGGCTTGGTCAGCAGCTTGCCGTTGGGATAGCGGCGGATGCTGAACCCGAGGAAGTCGAACCCCTGGCTGAGGTGAACGATCCTCGTCTTGGCCTCGTTGAACGCAAGGCCCCTGGGTTCCAGCCACCCGGCAAGCCGCGCCTTGACCTGCTCGGCCTGCGCGCGGGAGGCGCACAAGACGGCCAGATCGTCGGCGTATCTCACCAGAACCGGGGAACCGGGAACGGCACGCAGGGTGCCGCCCTCCCAGTACCGGACTCCGGCGGCCTGCTCCATGCCGTGCAATGCCACGTTCATGAGCGCGGGGCTGATCACGCCGCCCTGGGGAGTTCCCTCCCTGGTCAGGGTGACCCGGCCGTCCTCCAGCACGCCTGCCCTCAGCCACCGGCGGACCAGTTCCCTGGCGGGGAACGTTCCCAGCGAGCAGAGGATGTGCTGATGGCTGAGCCGGTCGAATGCCGCCTCCAGGTCAGCGTCGAGTACCCACAGCCGCCGGGCATCCTGGCGGGATGCCGTGGTGTGGATGGCCACGATCGCATCATGGCAGCCCCGGCCCGGCCGGAATCCATAGGACTTCGGCTCGAACCGGGCCTCCCACTCAGGTTCCAGCGCGTTGACTGCCAGGGCTTGCAGCCCCCGGTCAGCGATCACGGGAATTCCGAGCCCGCGACGGCGCCCGTTGCTCTTAGGCACATACACCCGCCTGACCGGCAGGGGCCTCCACGCGGCCGCGCCGCACTGCAGCCAGTCGGCCATATCGGCCTTCTCCCAGCCCGCCAGCACGATGCGCCCGTCGACCCCGGCCGTCTTGCGGCCAGCGTTGACCTCCGTCACCCGCCGCACGCTCACCAGAGCGTTACTGCGGGAACGGAGCATCAGCTTCTGCAGGTTCCGGACCCTGGCAAGGTCCCCGGCCTGCGATGCCGCGAAGGTCCGCCGCCTCAAACGCCGTACATGCTCTTCGGCCCGGCCCCAGTCCACACAGTCCCAGCCCAGGCCATCGTCCTCAGGTCCGTTCACCAGATCGGTGTCCAACTTGTCCCTCGGTTCGGGCGTCTTGACGTCATCTCCCCGCAGGCTCACCAGACCCGCGTCAGCGCTCTTTCGAGCCAGGCAACAGCCCTATCCGGCCAGTTATGCGAGAACCGCTGGCGGAGGAGCCAGCACTCGGTCCCGGTTTCCTGCCGCCTTTCGGCCACCGGCATTCGCTTCTCGGGTCTTCCTGCGCCCGCTGAGGAATTCCGCCTCCCTCACGGTCGGCCTACCGGCACAAACACCTGCCGGACCCCATCGGGGTTGTCACGTTCCGCATGCGATAGATACGACCGGGGAGGGCGTCCTCTGAACCCCGGGGACGGTGGTGCGCTCCCGGCCGGCCAGACACCACCCGGCCAGCACCCGCCGCCTTCCAACGGCCAGCCCCTGTTCTCCCGCCTCCTGCGACCCACCAGCGAGAGTGCTAATGACGAGGCGTCATCGAGGATTCACTCACGTTCACCCGTCCGGCCTTCCCCAGCCCGTAACTCCCGGATGGAACAGGAGCCCTTCGGCCTTTCCCCGGGCTTCGCACCCCACGGTCACCCATGACGCACGCCGGGGCGGGGACGGTCCTTCGCGCACTGGACCGGGCACTACGTCATCAACATCGACCCTCCTTCGACGAGTCCCACTCATCACATGCGACCTCGTGTCGCACTGCCACTTCAGCCAGGTGCGGGCGCTGCCATGGCCGTCGTCTTCGTAGGCGGCCTGACCGGCGAAGGCGGCCAGCACCCGCGCCCGGGCCGCGGTGTGTTTGGCCCCGGCACGTTCCAGCGCTCGCAGCGCCTGCGCCTGGACGGCAGCGGGCAGCGAAGCCGCATCCGCGGCGTTGAGGTGATCCAGGGCATGGTCGAGCATCGCCAGTGCGTCCGTCACGCTGGCCGGCTGGCCCAGGCCATCGCACATACGGCTCACCTCCCTGCTGCCACTCACCCGCTGCCTTAGCACTCTCGAAATCTAGTTCGATTCTACTCCGGGACGCCGACAGTTTGCCCTGCAACGCGCGTCGCGAGGCAATTCAGGGCTGGTTTCACAGGGAGCAGAGTCCGGGATGGGCCCGCCGCGACCCGCCGTGGCCAGCCGAGTACAGCCGGGCCAGGACCAGCCCGGTGACGTCGCGGCTAGCCGAGCGCGGTGACGGCCCGGGCGAGCGCATCCTCGATGACGTCGCGTTCGTCCGGCGGCGGAGGCTCCTCGCGCAGCCCGTCCAGCGTGCCGATGATCGTCACCACGTCGGCCCACGGGTGATAGGTATCGCCGGTCAGCTCCTGCCAGGCCCGGGTGAACCGGCTCACGGCGGCGGGCCCGTACGGGAACAGGTTGGCACGGCAGTGCCCGACGTCGGCCGAGGGCGGCCCGATGCTCGCGTTCGGCCAGTCAACGACCCCGGTCACGGCTCTGCGCTGCCATAGGACATTGCCCGGATGGAAGTCGCGGTGCAGGAACACGCGCGGGCCCGCCGGGCCGGCTGGTGGCAGATCTCCACGGCCCGCTCCCACATCCAGGGCCAGCGCGCCCAGGCCGGGGGCTGGTAGCTGGCCTGGTGATACGGGGCAAACGGCGGGATGGTCCCCGGCGGCGGGGGCGGGGCCGCGTGGATGACCGGCAGCAACGCGGCCAGCCCGGTCAGCCATTGCCCGGTGTCCGGCGGCCACCAGCGAACGGAACCAGGCAGCCAGGACATGAGCACGGCGGGCACGCCAGCCTCGTCCCCTCCGGTGTCCGCCGCCAGCAGTTCGGGGGTGGGCACGGCCAGGCGCGCGACGAACGTCAGGGCACGCGCCTCGCGTTCGGCAAGGTCAGGTTCTTCGAGGTTCAGCTCCGGCCATACGTACCGGCGCAGGACCGCCCGGCGGGTGCCGCCCGCCGGGGTGGCGACGGTCAGCAGATGGACGGCCGAGGCCGTGCCGCCGCGCAGCGCCCGGGCCGCGGTGACCGTCCCGCCCAGCGCGGAGCCTGCCCAGTCCAGCGCCCGGCGCGGCGGCCGGGACCGCAGCAGCCGCCGGGTCTCCGCATCGTCGTCGAACCCGTGCGGGATTACCCGCGCCGTCACGTCCCGTCTCTCCGGGTGCCGAAGGTCGTGGTGGTGACAACCACGGCACAAGAGTGTCGTCGCTGCCGCAGCCATGACAACTGCGAACCGGGTGTGAGGTCCGTTTGGCCTGCTCACGGGCCTATGAACGCGACTAGGTATGCCTACGTCCAGGGGGTCATGGCTAAGGCCAGGAGATAGGGCGTATGCCCGATGCCGGGCCCAGGGCCTTACCGGCAATCTCAATCGTGCGGGACGAAGAGGCGCCCCGCACAAAGGAGGACACCATGTATCCCTACACCTCGCAGGCCCTGGCGAAAGAGCGGGTCAGGGACTTGCACATCGAAGCGACCAGGGCCCAGCGCGCCAGGGTGCTTCGCCAGGGCCGGCGGGCGCAGAAGGCCGCGCTCGCTGACATCCGGGTGCCGGACAGCTACGACGACTTCCTGTGCCAGACCGCGGAGGCCGCGATGCGCGAGCCCACCGCCGTCGGCCGCGCCCATGGCCAGGCCATTCGGTGACGATCGCCGCGCTGGGAAGCACCCCGGCCGGCACACCGTACCCCGTGACAACGTCACGGGGTACGGTCGTTTCCGGGCCTTAGAGGTCGATGCCTTCGGCGTGTGCGATCGCGGCCGCTTCGGTCCGGGTGGACGCGTGCAGCTTGGCGAGAATGTTCGATACGTGCACGCTCGCGGTCTTCGGGGCGATGAACAGCTCCGCCGCGATTTCCCTGTTGCTGCGGCCCGCGGCCAGCAAACGGAGCACTTCCTGCTCCCGGGCGGTGAGGCCGCCCAGCGGGCTCACCGGGCCACGGCTACCCTGCTCGTCGGCGCGGGTGAGCCGCCCCCGGCGGCCAAGGTCGGTAAGCGCGGCCCGCAACGGGCGGGCGCCCAGCCGTTCGGCCACCACGATGGCCTGGCGCCATTCCTCCTGCGCCTCGTCCCTGTGCCCTGCCTCCAGCAGCGCCTCGGCGAGCCGCCACCGGGATCTGGCCGCCTCGTACACGAACGCCGGGCCGAACGTTTCCAGCACGGCCCGCCAGGCGGCCGGGTCATTGTCGCCCTGGGCGCGGAGCCATTCAGCCTCGGCCCGGGCCAGCCAGGCGCGGCCATCGACGCCGAGGACCCAGTTCGGCCTGCGCGGGTAAGCGGCACCGCGGCGGGCGGTCTCGATCAGCACGCGGGCACCCTCCACCGCCGCCCGCTCCGCTGCCTCGTCTCCCGCGAACCTGGCCTGGGTGGCCCGGTCGGCCTGGGCGGCCAGGCCGACGGCGGCCACCCGGATCAGCTGGGGCGAGTAGCCGTAGCGCTCGACCTGGGGCTTGATGCCGGCCGCCACCTCGTCCAGCGCCGTGGCGGTGTCGCCCTGCCAGAGCGCGTGCTCGGCCAGCAGGCTGTGGGAGAGATACTCGCTGAACCTCTCGGTCGGCCAGAACGGTTCCAGCCAGGTGCGCCGGTCGGCGACCCTGGGGTTGCCCCGGGCCACGTCGATGAACAAAGCCATGGCGGACAGAACGGCCTCGCGGTCGGTGGTGACCCGAACGGGGAACCCGTCGGCGACGAGCTGCGCGTGATCCCAGTCGCCGTCGCAGAAGTGCGCCAGGTAGTGCAGGTACTGCAGGTCAAGCCCATAGGGGGCGAGCATGAGGCCGGCTTCCTCGGCGCGCTTCAGGCCCTCGTGTGCGGTGGCGCTGGCCTGGTCCAGGTCTCCGCTTTCGAGATGCATCCTGGCCAGCTCGAACGCCGCGCGCAGCCGGACGCCGAGCATCCCGGCGTCGCGCGCCTTGCGGTACGCCACGGTAAACACCTCGGCGGCCGCCGCGGGCCGGCTGTTCCGCTCGTCGAGCAGGCCCAGCGTCACCAGCGCGTCGGCCTCCACCCAGGGGGCGTGGGCGGCACGCGCGGAATCGCGGGCCCGCAGCGCCCACTCGTGGGCCGGCGACAGGTCGTCGGCGGTGAGCAGGGTCTGCGCGTAGGTGGCCAGCGCCCTGGCCCGCTCCGAGCTTGGCGGGTCTTCCGGCAAGGAGTCGATCCCGGCGCGGGCCGCCGCCACGGCCGGCTCACCCGCACCCTCTTCGAGCAGGTAGTAGGCAAGCCGCTCGTTCGCCCGGCAGCACAGCACCGGGTCGTCCCCGACCGTGACGTAGCTGAGGAGCCGCCGCAGTTGCTGCACCGCGCGGTGCAGATCACCGCTGGCCGAGGCGTTGGTCGCCGAGTAGAAGGCCAGCCAGCCGCGCTGCATGCCGGCCAGCTTCTCCGGGTCGGTGACCCGGTCCCACAGGGCAAGCGCCTGATCGAAGTGCCGGTGTGCCTCGGCGGGCGCCGCCAGCCGCTCCGCCTCCTGCCCCGCCTGCACCGACGCGCTGAAGCCACCGGGGATGTCGTGGCTGGCAAGGCTGTGATGGGCCAGCTGCGCCGCGGTCCCGGGGACCGCCAGGCGTACCGGGTCGGCCAGCAGTTCGGCCAGCGTCGCATGCATCCGGGTCCGCTCCCCGGGCAGCAGGTCGGCGTAGGCGGCCTCGCGCAGCAGCGCGTGGCGGAACGCATAGCCCTGGTCGCCGTCGGGGATCAGCAACTGGCTGGCGACCGCCTCCCGTACCGCCTCGTCGTATTCGCGCTCATCCAGGCCGCAGGCCAGCCGCACCAGGTCGTCCTCCACTCGGCGACCGGCCACGGCCGCGGCGTGCACGACGCGCTGGCCCTCCGGAGAAAGCCGTTGCAGCCGGGCCAGCAGCAGGTCGGCCAGGCCGGCCGGGAGGTCGGTCCCGCAGGTGGAGGCGGCGAGGAGTTCCTCGGCGTAGTACGCGTTGCCCTCGGCCCGGCGGATGATCGTTTCCAGCGTCGTGGCTTCGGGCAAGCTTGGGGCGGCGGGGCGGGGTTCGGGCGGGCGCTGTGTGGGGAGGCGGGGTTCGGGCAGACACTGCGCCATCGCCGTCAGGTGCTCGGCCATGGCCTCATCGCCGAGCGGCCCGACCTCGACCGCGGTCACGCTGGGCAGCCGGACCAGTTCGGCCGCCACGGCCCGCAGCGGATGGCCCCGGTGCAGGTCATCGGTCCGGTAGGTGGCGATGACCGCTATCCGTTCCCGGTGCAGCACCCGGCTCAGAAACGTGAGCAGATCCCTGGTGGACCGGTCGGCCCAGTGCATGTCCTCCAGGATCAGCAGTACCGGTGCCGTCCCGGCCAGCTCCGCGAGCATCCCGAGCACCGCGCCGAACAACTGCTGCTGGGCCATGCCGGCGACCTCGCCGCCAGCCATCTCGGCCGCATCCCGGTCCGGGAGGAGCAGGCCGAGAACCGGCCGGGCGGCGATCGCGTCCACCAGCGCGGGCACCGTCTGCCCCGAGGTGGCGCCGTGCAGGGCGTCGGCCAGGGGGAGATAAGGAACGCTGTCACCAAGCTCCGCGCACCGGCCGGACAGCACTATGAAGCCCTGCCCGGATGCGGCCGCCGCCACCTCGGCGACCAGGCGCGTCTTGCCCATGCCAGCATCGCCGCTGACCAGAGCAACGACCGGCTCGCCGGCCGCGGCCTGGTCGAGCAAGCGAGTGAGACGGCCGAACTCAGCAGCCCGGCCCACGAGTTTGCCGCCGGAGACCTCAAGCACAAATCTATTATCCCAGGCAGCTGGGACAATCCCGGCACTACGCCGGAGGTAGTCGTTCGCCATCCGATGAAATGCCGGGCCACGAGGACTACCATCACCGTCCGTGCAGGATTTTGACCTGGCGGGGGTGGCGGACGAGCTGTATGCGCTGCCGCCCGAGGACTTCCGTGCGGCCAGGGACGAGCGGGCGGCCCAGGCGCGTGCGTCGGGCGACAAGGCGCTTGCCCGCGAGATCACCGCGCTGCGCCGCCCGGTGGTCAGCGCCTGGCTGGTCAACCTGCTCGCCCGGGATGAGCCCGGCCAGATGGCCGAGCTTCTGGCCCTCGGCGAGTCGCTGCGGGAGGCGCAGCAGGCCCTGGACGGGGACCAGCTGCGGGAGCTGTCCGCGCAGCGGCGCGACCTGGTCGGCGCGATGGTCACCGCGGTGAGGCGGCGCGCGGCCCAGGACGGCCGGGCGGTCAGCCTGCAGGTGGAGCGCGAGGTGGAGGCCACGCTGCAGGCGGCGCTGGCCGACCCGGAGGCCGCCGTCGCGGTCAGTTCTGGGCGGCTGGTCAGCCCGCTGACCTACGCCGGCCTGGGTGCCGGGGAGGCCGTCGCCGTGCCGCTGCGGCCCGGCGCACGCACCCGGGAGAGTGGTCTGGCCACGAAAGAGCCGTCAGCTGAACGGGATCTGCCTGGCGCATCGGCGGCGACACCGGAGACGGCAGCGCGGCGGGCCGCCCGGATGACCGCACAGCGCGAGACCCGTGAGGCTGCCGCGGCGGAGCGGAAGGAACGGGAGGCCGCCGCCATCAGCCAGGCCGTCCAGGATGCGGCCGACGCGGCCGACGCGGCCAGGGCCGCCCTGGACGACGCCGAGCGGACGGCCGCCAGCGCGCGGGCAGCGCATGAGGCGGTGCGCCAGCGGGCCGAACAGCTCGACCGGGAACTGGCCGGGGCGCTTGCCGAGCAGAGCCGGGCCGCCCGCGCCGTCCGGGACGCCCAGCGGAGCCGGGAGGCTGCGGCCCGGACGGTGGACGCGTCCGCCAAGCGGCTCGCCCGGGCGCAAGAGCGGGCCAGCCGCCGGTCCGCCAAGGACGAGTGACTCCGTGACCGGGCCGACTTCAAGGGGTTCACCAACTACATCGCCGATCATTCCTCGGTCAAGGCCGGCGTCTACTCGGCCCCGGCGATCTGGGCCGACATCTTCGGCACCGGATTCCGCCGCCAGGGTCAACAGCGCCACGTACGAGTGGACCTACATCGGCGACACGAGCCACCTGTCCCCCGGCCGACCGCCTGGTGCCTGCGGCGCACCACCAACACCGCTCAGTTCTTCGGGGGAATTACCAGCAACGACAGCACCGCCGTGATGTGGCAATGGTCCGGCGGCGGGGGACGTTCAACGGGTTCGGCGACTTCGACCAGATCGACGTGGCCCGGACCCCCTCCTAGGGGGCCCGGGCCGCGGCCCTAGGAGACCCGGGACGTAGCCGCGGGCGCGGATTCGGCGCTGACCTCCGGGACCGGCTGCCTGGCCAGGTGGCTCGGCCACCACATGTGCCGGCCCAGGTCCAGGTTGAGCGCGGTGACCAGGACCGACCGGACGATGATCGTGTCGAGCAGGACGCCCGCCGCGACGCAGAAGCCGATCTCGGTCAAGATCACCAGTGGCAGCGTGCCGAGCGTGACGAACGTCCCGGCGAGCACCAGGCCGGCCGAGGTGATCACGCCGCCGGTGGCGGCCAGCGCGGTGAGCGCGCCCTGGCGGGGACCCGACCGTTTGACCTCTTCCCGGACCCGGGTCATCAGGAAGATGTTGTAGTCGATGCCGAGCGCGACCAGGAACACGAACGCGAACAGCGGCATCGCGGTATCCGCGCCCGCGAACCCGAACAGGTGCTTGAACACCAGTGCGGACAGGCCGAGCGCGGCGAAGAAGGACAGCACCACGGTGCCGATGAGCACGAGCGGCGCCACGACCGCGCGCAGCAGCAGCGCCAGGATGATCATCACGACCACCAGTACCAGCGGGATAATCACATTCCGGTCATGCTCGGCGTACCGCTCCACGTCGAGGTTGATCGCGGTGCCCCCGCCCACCTTGGCGTTCGCGTCTGGGATGGCGTGCAGCGCGGTGCGTGCCCGGTCGATCGTCGTATAGGCGGCCGCGCCGTCCGGCTTGCTGGCGAGGGTGCCCTGCACGAAGGCCAGCCCATCCTTGACGGCTGGGTGGCTCACGGCCGAGATCCCTGGCGTCGCGGCCAGCGTGTGCTCCAGCGCGGTGACCTTGGCCGCGTTGCCGATCACCTCGACCGGCTCACCCGCGCCCGCCGGGAAGTGCTGCGCCAGCACCGTTTCGGCGGTGATCGACTGGGGCGTCCCGCGGAACGACTGGGCCGTGGTCAGCGTGCCCACCTTGAAGCCGATGAGGCCGAGGGAGGCGCAGGCGAGGAGCAGCGCGGTGACCACCCACACCCGGCGCGGGTGCCGAGCGATCATGCGCCCGACGCGGGCCCAGATGCCGTGCGTTGTCGGCTCGTCGCTGCCGAACTTGGGCCGTACCGGCCAGAAGACCCACCGGCCGCAGATCACCAGCAGGGCGGGCAGCAGCGTGATCATGGCCAGCAGGCCAAGCGCGATGCCGATCGCGGCCACCGGCCCGAGCCCGGAGATGTCGGCCGACTCGGCCACCAGCAGGCACAGCATCCCCGCGATCACGGTCGCGCCGCTGGCGATGATCGCCGGCCCGGCCCGGCGCAGCGCGATGGCCATGGCCTCGTGCCGGTCGGCATGCCTGCGCAACTCCTCCCGGTACCGGGCGACGAGCAGCAGTGCGTAGTCGGTACTCGCGCCGAGTACCAGCACGATCAAGATCCCGCCGCTTTGCCCGTTGACCGTAAGCCCGTGCTTGGTCAGCAGGTAGATGGCGGCTTCGGCGACGGACAGGGCCACACCGGCCGAGACGATCGGGAGTATCCACAGGACCGGGCTGCGGTAGGTCAGCAGCAGCAGCACGATTACCACGGCCAGCGTCGCGTACAGCAGCGTCGAGTCGATGCCCTTGAAGATCTTGAGCTGGTCCGCAGCGCTGGCGGCGGGCCCGGCGATGTGCACGCTGACCCCGGGATCACCACGGGCGGCGGTGGCCCGGAGATTGTTCACGAACGCGGTGAAGTTGGCGTTGTTGCCGAGGTCGGCCCCGACGATCGTCTCGATGGCCTTGTGGTCGGCCGACGGGATCGGGCCGGTGACCCGGCCATGCACGGCGGGCAGGGCCGCGAAGGTCTGGGCGTCGGCCCTGGCCTTGCTCAGGTCGGCGGCGGTCAGCCCGGAGGGCCGCACGTATACCACCACGGCCGGGTTGAGGTTTTTCGACACGAACTTGGCCTGCGCGTTGAGTTCCTGGGTGGACTCGGCGCTGGCCGGCAGGTACGCGGACGGGTCGTTCTTTTCCGCGCCCATCAGCTTGCTTGACAGTGGCCCGGCTAGGGCCACCACGACCAGCCAGAACACCAGTACCAGCCACTTGGTCCTCTTGCCACACGGCAGTGCGGCGATCCGGCTGAGCTTGTTTGGTGCCGGGCTTGGTGCTACGTCTCGGGCGGCCACGCATCCTCCCCATGGATGAAATTGGCGTGCGTGTGTCGGTTCCGAGAACATACGATGTATCGCGTTGGAGGCGGCTGTCAAGTTATATCTCGATTACCTCCGGCCCCTGCGGTGTGTGGCGTGGGAGCATGGTCGGGTGCGCGTGCTGAGAACCCCGCAGGACCGTTTCGCCGCCCTGCCTGGCTTTGACTACCCGCCGCGGTACGCCGACGCCGGCGGGCTGCGGATGGCCTACGTGGAGGCCGGGCCGCCGGACGGCGAGCCGGTCCTGCTGCTGCACGGCGAGCCAAGCTGGTCGTTCCTGTACCGGACCGTGCTGCCGGTGCTCGCGGGGGCGGGGGTGCGGGCGATCGCTGCCGACCTCATCGGCTTCGGCCGGTCGGACAAGCCGGCCGAGATGAGCGACCACTCCTACGCCCGGCACGTGGAGTGGGTTCGCGCGTTCGCCTTTGACGCACTCGGCCTGTCGGGAGTCACGCTCGTCGGGCAGGACTGGGGCGGGCTCATCGGGCTGCGGCTGGTGGCCGAGCACCCGGACCGGTTCGCCCGGGTGGTGGCCGCCAATACCGGGCTGCCCACCGGCGATTTCCCCATGCCCGAGGTCTGGCTGCGGTTCCGCGAGGTGGTGCGCACCGCACCGGTGCTCGGCATCTCCCGGCTGGTGCAGTCCGGCTGCCAGCGCGCGCTGGCCGCCGGCGTGCTCGCCGCCTACGAGGCGCCGTTTCCCGACGAGAGCTTCAAGGCCGGGCCGCGTGCCATGCCCTCGCTGGTGCCGACGTCCCCCGACGACCCGGCCTCGGCCGCGAACCGGGCGGCCTGGGAGCGGCTTCGCGCCTGGGACAAGCCGTTCCTCGTCGCGTTCAGTGACCGCGACCCGATCACCGGGGCGATGGCGCCCATCCTCAAGGCTGCCGTGCCCGGCGCGGTGAGCACCGTCATCGAGGGCGCGGGCCACTTCCTCCAGGAGGACGCCGGGGAACGGCTCGGCACGGTCATCGCGGACTTCATCCGCAGTTCCTAGTGCCGGGTGCTCTGAAAGAACGTGAACCGGACCCGCCCGTACGTCCGCTCGTCCGTGAGGCCCAGGTGGTCCAGCTCCAGCGGCGTGCTCTCCGCCGGATCGTGCTGAACCACCACGACCGCGCCGTCGGCCAGCCAGCCCGGCTCGCGGTCGAGCAGCGCGACCGTGCGCGGCCACAGGCCCTGCCACTGCGGCGGGGCGACGAAGATTACGTCGAACGGTGACGGCGAGTCCCGCAGGTAGGCGAACACGTCCCGGGCCACCACGTCGGCGCGCGCGGCCAGCCGGGTGACCTCCAGGTTGTGCCGGATGCCCGCCAGCGCCCGCTGGGACCGCTCGACGAACACCGCTTGGGCGCAGCCGCGGCTCAGCGCCTCGATGCCGACGCTGCCCGTACCGGCGAACAGGTCGAGGAACCGTGCGCGGGGGATCCGCGGCCCCAGGATGGCGAACAGGCTTTCCTTGGCCCGGTCGGTGATCGGCCGGGTCGCTGACGTGCGGGGCGGCTGCAGGATCCGGCCCTTCGCACTGCCCGCGATGACCCTCAGCTCACACCTGCCCGGAGTAGAAGCCGTGCCGCGCGAGCGGCTCGACCAGCTGGGCTTCCTCGTAGGCCAGATGGGACAGCAGGACGTCGGTCAGCACATCGGCTGCCTGCTGGAGCCGGCTGAAGTCACCGGGGTTGCGGAGCAGTTCTACCAGCTCAGCGTCCACGTCCTCCAGCACCCCGTGAATGATCTCATGCTCGCTGGCCAGGCGGTCGATCACCGGGCCGAGATCCGGCTCACGTGTGCGCAGGTGCGGGAACACCGCCTGGTCCTCCAGGGAGTGATGCCCGGTCACGATCCGGCAATAGGAGGCGCAGTACGCTCCCAGCGTCCAGTTGTTGCTCCGCAGCGTCATCTGGTTGATGGCCGACCGCGCCTGGTCAACCCCGGTCTCGCTGTCGCGGACCTGGCCGATGAGGTCACGGATCTGGGTGAGTTCCGCGCGCAGGTGATCATGCACCTGGACGAGGTGCCCGGCGACCGCGCGGCCGTGCGCGGTGTAGACCGCACCGGCCGGCGGCTCGGGTCCGGCCGGGCGCGCGGCTTCGTCCCACAGCGTGACCGTGGTCAGCGGCTCGGGCGGCGGGGTCGGCCGCACGCCCAGCCGCTCATGGACCGTCATTACCCCTCCGGCACGTGTCCCCTGGTTGAGAGATCAACTATATGACCTGCCGCTGGGCTCCAGAGCGCCCGGTAGTGGGCGCTGGAATAGTGAGCGGCGATCCAGGCAATCCCTGGCAAGGCCGAGGAGGGAGCCAGCCTGGTTGGCTGGCGACCGACGAGAACGCCGCCAGGGGCAGCTTTGGGCGGGGCGGCGGGGTCGAGGCTAGCACTGCCGCCGCGAGCCCAGCAGCTCCGCTGCCGGGTGCTCTACCCGAGAGCGGCGTAGATCGCCTGGTGCTCGGCTGCCGAGCGGGCCCAGGTGTACCTGGCCGCCACCGCCCGGCCGGCCGCGCGCAGCCGTTCCGCCAGGCCCGGATCGTCGAGCACCGAGGCGAGCGCGGCGGCCAGGGCCGGCGGGTCGCCGGTGGGCGCCAGCAGGGCATCCCGGCCCGGGCGCAGGTACTCGCGGAACACCGCCAGGTCGGAGGCGACCACGGGCAGCCCGGCGCTCATCGCCTCCAGCACCACAAGCCCCCACCCCTCCTTGGTGGAGGGGAACGCGAACACGTCCGCCGCCGCGAACCACGCGGGCAGTTCGGCGTCGGCCACCGTGCCGGGCAGCACGACATCCCGGCCCAGCTCCAGGCCAAGCCCGGGCAGCAGGGCGAACACACCTTCGCGGTAGGCGCGGTAGTCCTGGAACGAGTGCCCGCCGATGACCACGAGCACCGGATCGCGGTCCCGTAGCAGGCCGATCGCGCGGAGCAGCGTGTCGCTGCCCTTGCGCGGCTCGATGCCGCCGACGGTGAGGACGAGCAGCCGGCCGGCGGCGCCGGCGCGCTCGCGCAGCCGGGCCGCCAGCAGCGGGTCGGCCGCCTGGAACCGGCCCGCGTCGACCCCGTTGGGCACGACCGTGGCCGTGACCCCGTAGTCGTCGCGGAGTATCCGCCGCCACTGTTCGCTCACCACCAGGATCTTGTCCGGCTCCAGGATGGCCTGCCGCTGGCAGTCGATCAGCGCCTGGCTGGTGAAGTCATCCACGTGGTGCACGGTCCTGACCACGGTGGCCACGCCGGTCCGGCACGCGGCGCGGGCCGAGATGCAGTCCTGGGTATGCAGGATCGGGTAGTCACCGGCCAGCCCGGCCAGCCCGGCGGCCAGCGCGTCCACGCTGGCGAACACCCGTTCCTCCAGCGTGGGCAGGTGCGGCGGGGCGGGAACGATCGTGCACGGGGCCAGGACCGGGCGGAAGAACCCGGCGGCGGGATCGCCGAGGGCCACCACGCGGACCGGGTAGCCGGCCTGGTACAGCGCCTCGGCCAGGTGCAGCGTGTGCACCACGCCGCCCCGCGGCTTGACCGAGTAGGTCACCAGGGCCGTGGGCGTCATACCGACACCAGGGCGGGCCGCCGGGCGGCGATCGCCGCCGCGGCCCGGGCCGCGGCGGCCGCGGTCGGCGTGACGATCACACCGGCATCGCGCAGCGTGCGCCGCTGGGCGTCGAACCCCTGTGGGTCGCCGTCGGTGCCCAGCACGTAGCCAACGACGGCGGTCCCGCTGGCCACGATGTCGGCGCAGGTGCCGGCGATCTCGCCGGCCGGGTCGGGATGGGAGCCGTAGCCGAGCACGACGTCGAGCAGAACGGCGGCCACGTCATCGCCGAACGCCTGCTCGCGCATGATCTCCCGGCGGGCCGCCGGGTCGATCATCGGGTGCGGGCGGCCCTGGGTGTACTCCTCTTCGCCCAGGTCCAGGCAGATGTGGGCGCCGTCGGGCGCGGGCAGCCCCAGGTCCGGCCGGAGCGGGATGTTGGAGTAGACCGGCCCGAGCAGCGCGCCGAGCACGACCTGCGCCTCGTAGCACAGGGTGCCGCCGGTGTAGAAGCCGCGCACCACGGTGCGGGCCGCACCCAGCCGGCCCGCCGCCTGCTCCGCGGCCCCGGCAAGGCCTTCGGTCAGGTCCGGCACCGGCCTGCCCAGCGTGCGGGCCACCGCCACGGCGCCGTCCTCGAGCGTGGCCGCGAGCGGGGCCCCGGCCAGCATGCCGTCCGCGGCGGACATGCCCAGGCACGCCGCGACCACGGGGGTGCGCTTGCTCGCGTCGATCACCGCCCTGGCGGCATCAGGGTCGGGTGGCTTGGATACCAGCAGGATGACCTCGGTGCCCGGGTCGGCATCCAGGGCCCGGACCGCGTCGCGGGCCATCCGGCCGCCGACGTGAGCGGACAGGTCGCGCCCGCCCACGCCCACCACGTGGGAGACGCCGATGCCCCAGTGGTCAAGCAGCGTCATGACCTCCTGGGCGCCGGTGCCGGCCGCGGCGACCACCCCCACGTTGCCCGCCCGGACGGCATTGGCGAACCCGAGGCCCACGCCGCCGAGCACGGCCGTGCCCGCCCCCGGCCCCATGACCAGCTTCCCCAGGCCGCTGGCCCGGTCCTTGAGGGCGATCTCATCGGCCACCGGCACGTTGTCGCTGAACAGCAGGACGTGCAGCCCGGCGGTGAGGGCGCAGTGCGCGGCGATCGCGGCGTAGGGTCCTGGCACGGATATCACGGCCACGTTCGCGCCCGGCAGCCGCGCCGCCGCCTCGCCGATCGTCTGCGGCTCGGCCTGGCCGGGATCCTCCCGGGCGCCTTCCACGGCGAACAGCAGCGCGCGGCCGCGATCCAGCGCTTCGTCGGCGGCCTGCCCGTCCGCCGCCTGGACCGCGAGCACCAGCGCGTTGGCGTCGGCAGCGCTGACGCTGACCCCGTGGCCGGCCAGGTCCGCGACGTTGGCCGGTGTCGCCATCACGGCCGCGGCCCAGCCGACTCCGTCCCCCTCGTGCATCGCCCGGGTCGCGCTGAGCAGGAGCAGCGAGTCGCGGTAGGTGCCCGGGAACACCCGGACCCGAGCCGTGCTCACAACCGGGACGGGCAGCGCTCGATGCGGGTGCCCGCCCGCTGTCCGCCGGACACCGTCGCCGCGAGCAGCCCCGGGGAGGTGATCGCCGCCCATTCCCCGCCCCCGGCCAGGAACGCCAGAGCCGCCTCGATCTTCGGGCCCATGCTGCCCGCCGGGAACTGGCCCTCGCCGAGGTAGCGCGCGGCTTCTTCGGCGGTAATCGTCTCCAGCTCACGAGCCTGCGGGGTGCCGTAATCGAGCATGACGCGGTCCACGGCGGTGACGATCAGCAGGGCCTGCGCGCCGAGTGCCCTGCCGAGGAGGCTGGCGGCGCGGTCCTTGTCGATCACCGCGTCGACGCTGACCGCCCGCCGGCCCGCATCGGTCACCGGGATCCCGCCGCCACCACAGGCGATGACCACATGGCCCGCCGCCGTCAGGGCCCTGACCGCGTCGAGCTCGACCACACCGGTCGGCTCGGGCGAGGGCACCACGCGGCGGTAACCCCGGCCGGAGTCCGGCTGAACGGACCATCCCCGGGTGGCCGCGAGGCGTTCTGCTTCATCTCGGGCGAAGAACGGCCCGATCGGCTTGGCGGGGGCCTGAAATGCCGGATCGGTGGAGCTGACCGTGACGTGGGTGACCAGCGCCACGGCCGTGCCGGGCCCGCGGATCGCGTTGATCGCGCTGCCGATCAGGCTGCCGAGCTCGCCCTGGGTCATCGCGTTCAGCAGCGCCAGCGGCTGAGCGGGCACCATCGTGGTCGCTTCCTGCTGCAGTGCCAGGTTGCCGACCTGCGGGCCGTTGCCGTGCACGATCACGACCCGCCAGCCGGCCTCGAGCACGTCGTTCACGCAGGCGGCCATCGCCGCGGCGTTGGCCGCCAGTTCCTCCGCTGTCCCGAACTGCCCCAGCCGGGTCAGGGCATTGCCCCCAAGCGCAACCACCGCAGTCTTGGTCATGGGATCCTGCCGGTCTCCGGATACAGTGAAATGCGTCGTATAGATGACGTCTCGTTTCGAATAGTAAACACGAGCCAGAATGCCCGCAAGGGCACCGGATCGAGGGAGCGGCGCGATGGGCTCTGCGGGTCCGGTCCCCGTCGGGCCGGACGTCCCCGCCGCGGTGCTGCGATCCTGGGACCAGGCCGAGGCGAGGCTGTTCCCGCTGGTGATGGCCCGGCCGGACCTGTACGAGCGCGCGCTGCGCCAGGTAAGCGTACTGGCCGCGCAGTTGCGGGAAACCTGCCCGGACGTGCCCGCACTGCTCGCCGAGCACGAGCGCGGTGCGGCGCTGGCCGGTGACCTCCCGCCCGACCTGGCCGGGGTGGCCCCGGAGGTGCTGGCCGCCGCTGCCTGCGCCATGCGGTACCGGGAACTCGTGGCCGCCGGGGTGGCCCAGCGTCGGCTTGCGGCGCTGGGCCAGGCCCGCGCCCAGGGCAAGGCCTGGACGGTGGTCGAGGAGAGCGGGGACGAGGCGCGGGCGCCGTTCGTTCCGTATCAGCGCGTCGAGGCCCACGTGCCCAGCGGCCGGGCGGTCATTATCTCGGTCGAGCCGGACGAAACGCTGAGCCGGGCGGTCCACCGCCTTGACGCGGGCGAACTGGACCTGGCCACCGGCGGGCTGCAGGTCGGCGGGCCACTGGGCGATTATCCCGACGCGGGCGCGCTCACCCGGGCGCTGGAGAGCGCCCGCGCGGAAATCGCCGGCCGCGGCTGAAGTCCTCGTCAGGACTTGCCCTGGGCCGCGCACAAGGTTTATCAAGGATAGTGAACGTTCGTATCGCATCAAGCAGGCGCGGGGGACACGGCGAGGGAGGGCATCATGGCTGAGTCCTCGGCCGGCGGGCTGGCGCATCTGATCGCCCAGCTCCAGGGCCATGGCCTGCGCGTCGAGGTGCCGATGGAAAGCCGCCAGGGCGGGGCGGGCCCCGCCGACGCGGGCATGCTCTGGATCGACGGGGTCGCGGTCACGGTGCCCACCAGCGCCGACTACGCCCGGGCGTCGCCGTATGTGCTGCGCGCCGAGGACGACGGGTGGGGGATCTACGCCGGCGGCCAGCGGCTCGCGGCAGCCCAGCCGTTCGGCCGCCCCCGCTACTACGACATGACCACCGCGGACGGAATCCCGTACTGGAAGATCGCCCTGCTGCACCTGGACTCCCTGGCCAGCACCGTGATCCAGACCTGTGCCTACTGGGGCAACGCCGACCAGTGCGCGTTCTGCGGGATCGGGGTGACCCTGGCCAACGGGCGGACGATCGCCAAGAAGACCCCGGAGATGCTGGCCGAGGTCGCCGTCGCGGCCAAGGAACTCGACGGCGCGGTGGATGCCACGCTCACCACGGGAACCACGGCCACCCCGGACAAGGGCGCGCTGTATGTGGCCAGGTGCGGCCGGGCGGTGCGGGAGGCGGCCGGCCTGCCGGTCGAGGTGCAGTTCGAGCCGCCGCAGGACCTGGACGTCATAGACCAGGTCGCGGACATGGGCATCGCGTCGGTCGGCATCCACGTGGAGACGTTCGACCCGGCGGTGCTGGCCAGGATCGCGCCCGCCAAGGCCCGCACCGGGATCGACGGGTACTTCGGGGCCTGGGAGCGCGCGGTGGCCGCGTTCGGTGAGGGACGGGTCAGCACCTACGTCATCCTTGGCATGGGCGAGGACCCCGAACTCATCGCCGAGGGCTGCCGCCGGGCCATCGATATGGGCGTTTACCCGTTCGTGGTGCCGCTGCGGCCCACCGTTGGCAGCCTGATGGAGGACCTGGTGGCCCCGGCGCCCGAGTACACCGAGTCGGTCTACCGGCGGGTGGTGCCGTACCTGGCCGCCCGTGGCCTCGGCGCGCACACCGCGGCCGGCTGTGCCCGCTGTCAGGCGTGCTCGGCGATCGGCCTGATGGAGAGGAGCGACAACGGTGGGCGGACCTACCTCCCGCTCCTCAGCAACGGCTAGCTCGCCCGGCGACCGGGCGCCGGACCGGGCAGTTCTGCTGCCGGGCGCGCTGGGCGCGACCCTCGCCTGCCGGCCGGTACGCACGGCCGCGGAACGCGCGGAACACCTGCGCATCCGGCACGATGTGTTCGTCGCCGAGCAGGGGCTCTTCGCCGGTGGCGGCGACGGCGACGGCCACGACAGCGACCCGGCGACGGTCCTCGTCATCGGCCTGGCTGGCGACGACATCTGCGGGACGGTCCGGCTCTACCCGGTGCCAGGCCCCGGCATGTGGAAGGGTGACCGGCTAGCGGTGCTGCCCGGCTACCGGCACCTGGGCCTCGGCGCGCCGCTGGTGCGGTTCGCGGTCGGCACGGCCGCCGAGCGCGGCGGACGGCAGATGGAGGCGTTCATCCAGCCAGCCAACGTGGTGTTCTTCGAGCGCCTTGGCTGGCAGAGCTCCGGCGGCCTGGTGAAGTACGCGGGCATTCCGCACCAGCGGATGGTGATCGACCTCACCTCAGGCTGGTGACCTACCGCAGGTTGGTGACCGATTCCTTGGTCAGGTCGAACGCGACCGCGGTCTGGCCGGCCTGGCGGACGCGTACCTGCCCGGTAGCGTCGAGGGTGCCCACGACCGCGGCGGCGAGGCCGCGCCCGGCGAACGCGCGCAGGCACTCACCCGCCGAGTCCGGCGGCACGCAGAGCAGGAACGCGAAGCAGGGGAAGCAGAGGACCCACTCGGGCAGCGCCACCCCGGCCGGCACCGGCAGGGCGTCCAGGTCGAGGGTGACCCCGAGCCGGTTGCACTCAAGCAGCATGGCCAGCGACCCGACCAGCCCGGCCATGCTGACGTCCTTGGCCGCGGTCACCCAGCCCGCGGCCGCGCCTTCGGCGAGCAGCCGGACGTCACCGGCCAGGTGCTTGCCCCGTTCGTCGAACGAGGGGAAGAACGGGAAGTCCTCGCGCATCGTGCCGTCGATACAGCCCGCGAACACCAGCGACTGTCCCGGGCGCGCCACCCGGGCGGACAGTGGCCGGTCCGCCCGGCCCAGCCCGAACGCGGACAGGCTGGGCGGCCCGGCGGTCATGGTCAGGTGACCGCCCACGACGGGCACGTCGTAGAGCCCGGCCGCCCACCGCATGCCCTCGAGCACGCTGCGCATGACCGGCCGCGGCCCGGTCACGGTGTCCACTAGGGCGAGCGGCCAGGCGCCCATGGCCGCCAGATCGTTGAGATTGGTGGTCACCGCGGCCACGCCCGCGCCAAAGGGATCGGCGGCCACGAAGGCCGGCAGGATCGCCTCGCCGCCCACCACAAGGGACCCGGCCACAACGGCACCGTCGTCCCCCGGCCCCTCCAGCCAGTCGGCGGTGCCGAAGACCTCGGCCACCAGCCCGATCTCGGCCTTGGCCGTGACTCCGGGATGTGCCCGGATGGCGTCGACAAGGGCAGTGAGGCCGACCGTCACGCGTACCATCCTTGCACTAAAGTGAAGGGATATCTATTATAGCGTTTATGCCTGGGCCGGAGTTCCTTGACCTGCCGGCCAGGACCGTCAAGCCGCGTGGCACCGGGATCACCCACGTTCTGGACCGGGGCCTCCCGCTGGAGCAGTGCGCCGGGCTGCTCGACGCGGGTGGCGCGTTCGTGGACGTATGGAAGTTCGGCTGGGGCATCTCCTACGTCGACCCGAACCTGGCGGCCAAGCTGGAGTTGCTGGCGCGGCACCGGGTGCTGGCCTCACCCGGCGGGACACTGCTTGAGATCGCCTGGGCGCAGGGCCGGGTAACGGCGTTTCTGGACTGGGCCCGCGGCTGCGGCTTCCCGTGCGTGGAGGTGTCCGCGGGCACCGTGCCCATCGGCGCGGCCGACAAGCGGGAACTCATTGCCGAGGCAGCCCGCCACTTCATCGTCCTGGCCGAGGTGGGCCCCAAGGATCCGGCCGCGCGACTGCTGCCGGAGCAGTGGGCGGCGGCCGCGACCAGCGATCTCGACGCCGGTGCGACATGGGTGCTCGCCGAGGGCCGGGCCAGCGGCACGGTCGGCCTCTACGGGCCGTCCGGCGTGGTGCATACCGACATCGTCGACGCCATGGTGGCGGTGGCCGATCCCGGCCTGATCGTGTTCGAGGCCCCCAGGGAGGACCAGCAGGCCTGGTTCGTCCGCCGGTTCGGCCCCGACGTCAACCTGGCCAACGTCGCGCCGGGCGATGCGCTGGGGCTCGAGACGCTGCGCCTGTCGCTGCGCGCCGACACGTTCGGGGCCGTCGCGCCGAGCCCCGCGTGCAACACCTGATCGGGCCGCCGGTGAACCTGGTTCCCTCGCAGTACCGCAACGTCAGCGTCGCCGATGTGCCGGTGCGCCCGGACGAGGCCAGCCTGCGCGCGCACCTGACCGGCCGCCCCGCCTACCGGCGCACCCGCTACCTGGTCGCCCGGAACGGGCGGGCATGCGCGCTGGCCGAGGTCAGCAAACAATCCGAGCAGCCGCTGTTTTCCCCGATCACCGGGGTGCGGCTGATCGCCGGGCCGGACGAGTGCGCGTTCGTAGACGCCCCGCAGGCCGACACCGCCGTGCCCACCCAGCTTGCCCAGGTGGCGGCGCGGTACGCGCCGCAGGCCCGCTGCGTGGTGGTGCGCGGGCGCTACGGGCACGTCAGCTTCATCGTGGACCCGGCGCCGGCCAGGATCCGGGTGGTGGAGGTGGTGCCGCCCCGGCCCGCCAAGCTGGCCGACCAGCTCACCCGGGTGCTGGACCTGGCCGAAGACCTGCCTCCCGTCGAGCTCGTCCCTGAGCTGGTGGACCTGACCGGGCTGGCGGCCACCAGGCCGGCCGGGCACTACCTGTTCCCGTGCCGGGCCGGGCAGCCCAGTGTGGACGCCGACGTCTCCTACCTCGACGAGGTACCGCCGCGAGTGCCGTGGACCCTGGTGGGGTGTGCCCGCTCCCGCGCCATCCACGACTTCTTCTACGGTGGTGAGGTCGACATGGTGGACATGTGCCCACGCGCCCTGGCCCGGCAGTACCCGGGTCCGGTGCTGACCAAGTGCTGCCTGCTCGAAGACCGGGTCGCCGTGGACGGCGACCTCGTCGTGATTCCCTGGGGGGCCAGCCTGGCACAGGTGAAGGAGGGCCTGCGGCTGGCGCTGCGGGCCCTGACCCCCGCCCGGCAATGACTACCCGGATCACCGATTCGGCGCTCTACGGGCACCTGTGGGGCACCGGGGAGGCCAGGGCGATTCTCGGTGAGGAGGGCCGGCTGCAGGGGTGGCTTGAGGTGCTCGCGGCGCTGGCGCGGGCGCAGGCGGCCGCCGGGATTATCCCGCCGGACGCGGCCGCGCTGATCTCCGGGCACGCTCTCGCCGGCCGGGCCGACCTGGCCTACGCGGCGGAACAGACCCGGCAATCGTCGCACTCCATGCTGGGCCTCATCCGCGCCCTGCAGCAGGTGCTGCCCCCCGCCGCCCGCGAGTACGTCTACGTGGGCGCCACCGTGCAGGACGTCACCGACACCGCGACCGCCGTCGCGCTGCGCCGGATCGGCGGCATTGCCTGGCGGGACCTGCGGCGGATCGAAGAACTCCTGCTCGGCCTCGCGGTCACCCACCGGTCCACGGTGCTGGCCGGCCGGACCCACGGCCAGCCGGGCAGCCCGGTGACCTTCGGCTGGAAGGCCGCGTCCTGGGCCGACGAGGTCCGGCGCCACCTGGACCGGCTGGCCGAAGGCGCCCCGCGCTGGCTGGTGGGCCAGCTCGGCGGCGGTGCGGGCAGCCTGGTCTACTACGGTGGCCGCGGCCTGGAGGTGCGGGCCAGGTTCTGCACCGAACTCGGCCTGGCCGACCCGGGCATCTCCTGGCTGTCCTCGCGGGACCGCATCGCGGAGTTCGGCGGCATCCTCGCGCTGGTCTGCGGGACGCTTGCCCGGATCGGCGGGGAGGTATATGAGCTGCAGCGGCCCGAGATCGGCGAACTGGCCGAGCCCGCCGCCAGCGGCACGGTCGGCAGCATCACGATGCCGCACAAGCGCAACCCGGAGGCCAGCGAGCACCTCGACACCCTGGCCAGGCTCGCCCGGGCGAACGCGGCCGTGCTGGCCGAGGGCGTGGCGGCGCAGCATGAACGGGACGGCCGCGGCTGGAAGGCCGAGTGGGTGGCGCTGCCCGAGGTGTGCCTCCTGGCGAGCTCCGCGCTGGAGATCGCGGTTGGCGTGCTGGACGGGCTGGCGGTGCACACCGTCGCCATGGCGCGCAACCTGGACCGCCAGGTGCGGCTACCCGGCCAGCGAGCGGGCGCTCGCCCTGCTGGCTCCCCGCCGTGGCCCGCGCCGGGCCCAGGCCGAACTGGGTGCGGCGCTGCGGGCCGGAGCCGCCTCGGGGGTCACCGCCGAGAAAGCGCTCGTGGACGCCGGGCTGTTCACCCCGCAGGAGGCCGCGGACCTGACCGCACGGCCGGACACCGGCGCCTGCGCGGACATGGTGGACCTGGTCGTCCGGCGTGCCCGGGCCGCCAGGGCGGCCGAGCGGCAGGAGTGGCCATGACCGCCGGGCCGCCGTCGGGCCCGCCAGCCGCCGAGCTGATCGCGGCCGGGTTCGCGCTGGAGAACGCCGACGCCCCGGTACTGCATCACGGGATCAACCTCGCCGACCTGGCGCACCTGCTGGACCTCGGCTCGGCCGGGGTGATCCCGCCGGCCGCCGCCCGGCGCATGCTGGCGCTGGTGCTGGAGGCCAGCGCGATCCCGGCGAGCGAGTTTCCCTACGATCCCAGCTACGGCGAGCCCTACAACTCACGGGAGCGGTTCTTCACCGAGCGGGCCGGTGACGTGGCGGGCTGGCTGCACGCCGGGCGGCCCCGGCGCGAAGCCATCAGGATCGCGTTCCGGCTGCGGCTGCGCGACGACCTGGCCGCCCTGATCGAGGCCGCCGCCACCCTGGCGGCCGGGATCGCGGACCGGGCCCGGGCGGAGGCCGGCACGCTGATGGCTGACCAGACGTACCTGCAGCACGCGCAGCCGTCCACGTTCGGTCATTACGTCCTGTCCTTCGCCTACCCGGTGCTGCGGGCGGGGCGGCGGCTCAGCGAGGCGCTGGAGTGGACCGACGCCAGCCCGGGCGGGGCCGGCTGCGTGAACGGCACGAGGCTGCGCGCCGACCGCGGGCACGTCGCGGCGCTGCTCGGCTTCCGGTCCATCGCCGAGCACACCAGGGACGCCATGTGGCAGACCGATGGCCTGTTCGACATGGTCGGCGCCGCGGCCGGCCTGGTGGTGACCCAGTCGGAGCTCGCCGAGGATCTGGAGATCTGGGCCAGCCAGGAATTCGACTATGTGACCCTGGCCGACGGCTACAGCCGGGCCAGCGTGCTCATGCCGCAGAAGCGGAACCCTTACGCGCTGTCGATCATCCGCGGCGCGGCGGGGACGCTCATCGGCAGGCTGACCGGCTTGCTCGCGGTCGCCAAGACCCCCTCGGCCCGCAGCGACAACCTGATCTTCGCCTACGGCGAAGTGCCCCGTGCGCTGGACCTGGCGCTGCGGACCACCCAGCTCACCACCGGGGTGGTCCGGACGCTGACCGTCAACGCCGAGCGCATGCGCTCGGTGCTCGAGGCCGGGTTTTCCCAGGCCACCGACCTGGCTGAGTTCGTCATGCAGGACCGCGGGATCGACTACCGGACCGCCTACCGGGTGGTCGGCCACGCGGTACGGCTGGCCAGCGCCCGCGGCCTGCGCGGCATCGATATCGACGGCAGCCTGCTGGATGAGGCGGCGAAGGAACTGACCGGGCAGCCGCTCGGGCTCGCCGGGCGTGACCTGGCCGTGGTCCTTGACCCCGGCCTGATCGTGACGAGCCGGACCTCCCGCGGCGGCGCCGCCCCGGCCGAGGTCACCAGGATGGCCCGGGAGGTGGGCGCCCAGGCAGGCGAACTCGCGGCGCAGGCGCGGGCCTGGCAGGCGAGCTACCTCGCCGCCGAACGGGCCCTGGTGGCGGCCGCCCGCCGGTGCGTGGCGTCGGCCTCGGACGCCGAGTTCACCGGCATCGCCGCCGCGGCGCCCGGCCAACCAACGGAGGAACGATGACTAACCCCCTGCCGGCCCAGGTCGGTGTGGTGAACGTCGGGCTGCCGCTGTTCGCGGGCGCGGTGCGGGAGCAGGGGGCGCCGGTCATCTCGGTCGGCTGGCGGGTCCCGGCGGGCGGCCAGCCCGCCATGGTGGCCGCGCTCGGCAGGCTCTACGGGGCCGCCGCGCAGCGCATCGAAGCGGCCAATGCCGAGGTGGTCCGCCGCCTGGATGCGGGAGTCCCGCTGATCACCGGGATCACCACGGTGGCCGCCATCGCGCCGGAACTGCCCGGCCGGACCCTGCTGCACTGCGGGCCCGCCATTGCCTACGCCGACGCGCCGGATCCGCTGCGCCGGTCCATGCGGGCTGCCGCGGTGGCCGAGGGCTGGGCGGCCAGCCCGGCCGAGGCCGACGGGCTGCTGCGCCGGGCCGAGATCGGGCTGAGCCCCGCGAACGCGCACCGGGTCGTGGTCCCGATGGCCACCGTGCTTGGCCCCACGGCGCCGCTGTACGTGGCGGAGAACGAGGCCGCGAGCGCCTTCGCCCCGATCTCGCAGGGACCGGGCGAGGTGGCCTGGTTCGGCTGCGCCACCGATGCGTCCATCGCCCGGCTCGTCTTCCTCCGCGACGTGGCCGCCCCGGTGATCGGCGCGGTTCTCGGCCGGTCCGGGCCGCTGGATGTGCTGGCCATCGCGGCGCAGGCGGTCGCCATGGGCGACGATGTTCACGTCCGGACCCAGGCCGCGACCAACCTGCTGATCAGGGAGTGGCTCCCGCACCTGACCGAGATCGGCGGCCAGCAGGCGGCCGCGTTCGCCCGCTTCCTGGCCGCCAACCATCTGTTCTTCCTGACCATGGCGATGGCCGCGGCCAGGTCACTGACCGAATGGGCGGCCGGGGTCCAGGGCTCCTCGATCGTTACCGGCATGTCCCGCAACGGCACCACGTTCGGGGTCCGCCTGGCCGGTACCGGCCAGTGGTTCACCACCGCGGCACCCGAGGTCGGGCACGCGCTCTATCACCCGGGCCGCGGGCCCGGCGATGGCGCGCGGGACATCGGCGACAGCGCGGTCCTGGAGCTGTCCGGTCTCGGCGCGGCCGCCGCGGCCGGGTCCCCGGCGGTGGCCCAGTTGCTCGGCGGGTCGATGCGCGACGCCGCGGCCCTCACCCAGCGCCTCGCCGCGGTGTGCGCCGGGCGGTCCAGCAGGTTCAAGATCCCCGTGCTTGGCAACGTGGGCACCCCGCTGGGCGTGGACGTCCGCAAGGTGGTGGAGCTGGGCAGCACCCCCGCGGTGACAACCGGAATCCTGCACCGCTCCGCGGGAACGGGGCAGGTGGGCGCCGGGGTGGCCGAGGCGCCGCTGGCCTGCTTCACCGAGGCACTGGCCGACCTTGACCGCCGCATGGCCACGGGTTCCTAGACGGGTTCGCCGAAGGTCCGCAGGCTGGCCTGGTTGATCGAGGACGATCGGCTGACCAGGATGATTGCTGTGTGCGGTCTGGGCGGCCGGCTACCGCGGTACCGTCATCCGGCCAATCGAGCCGTTCTTGCCCTTGGAATGTCTGGCCACGTTGCCTACGTTGGCGAACCATAGCGCCCCGTCCGGGCCGACAGTGATTCCCGTTGAGAGTCCGATTTTAGGGCTTGTGTAGATGGTCACGGCGCCCGAGGTGGTGATCCGCCCGATCGACCTTGGGCTGCACGTGTTCGTGAACCACAGCCCCCGAGCGTGTGGACCCGCTGTGATCGCCCAGGGTTACAGATCCCGTTACCGGTGTACGTGGTGACCGTACCGCTGGTGGTGATCCGGCCGATCGAGCTGGGCGAAAAGTTGTTGGTGAACCACACCGCCCCGTCGGGGCCGCTGGTAATGCCGAACCCGGTGAGTCCGGCACCGTACCGGGTAAGGTCGCCGCTGGTGGTGAGCCGGTCGATCGAGGTGTTGTCCCTGAACCATAGCGCCCCGTCGGGCCCGGCCGTGATTCCCAATGGGTCGGAGATCCCACCGTAGAAGGTGAATGCGCCGTTGGTGGTCACCCGTCCAACCGAGTTGCTACCTGGATCGGTGAACCACAGTGCGCCGTCGGGGCCGGCGGTGATTCCATACGGCTGGACAACTTGGGGGTTGGTGTAACTGGTGACTGTGCCGCTGGTGGTGATCCGGCCGATTGGGTTGCCTTCTTGATTGGTGAACCATAGCGCCCCGTCGGGGCCGGTGGTGATCTGCTCTGGACGGTCGATCCCGGTGCCGGTGTAGTTGGTCAGCAGCCCGCCCGTAGTGATGCGCCCGATGGAGTTGTAGCCGAAGTCGGTGAACCATAGCGCCCCGTCAGGGCCGACCGTGACGTCTTGCGGCTGGGCTATTCCCGTGAAGGTGGAGATGCGGTGCGCTGGGGTTCCGGTCCGCCCGATTGTCTTGCCGCCGGTATTGGTGAACCACAGTGCCCCGTCGGGGCCGGTGGTGATTCCGGTGGGATCATCGATGCCGGCGCCGGGGTAGTTGGTGACCGTGCCGCTGGTGGTGATCCGGCCGATCGAGTTGCCGCCGGCGTTGGTGAACCACAGTGCCCCGTCGGGGCCGGTGGTGATTCCGGTGGGATCATCGATGCCGGCGCCGGGGTAGTTGGTGACCGTGCCGCTGGTGGTGATCCGGCCGATCGAGTTGCCGCCGGCGTTGGTGAACCACAGTGCCCCGTCGGGGCCGGTGGTGATTCCGGTGGGATCATCGATGCCGGCGCCGGGGTAGTTGGTGACCGTGCCGCTGGTGGTGATCCGGCCGATCGAGTTGCCGCCGGCGTTGGTGAACCACAGTGCCCCGCCCGGGCCGGTGGTGATTCCGGTGGGATCATCGATCCCGCTGCCGACGTAGTCATTGGTGACCATGCCGACGCTGTCCATCCGGCCGATCGAGTTGTTGCCGGCATTGGTGAACCACAGTGCCCCGTCGGGGCCGGATGTGATTCCCTTTGGCTTGTCGGCGCCAGTGAACTTGGTGACCTGCCCGCCAGCACTCACCGATGCTCCAATGGGCGCCTTCTGGGCCAAGCCAGACGGCGGCAAGAGAGCCGCAATGGCTAGTGCGAGGCCAGCGCTCCCATATACACCCCACGCCACGGCGCCCGTTCTCTTGGCCATCCCCGCTCCCTCCCGCTGGAGGGTGGCGCTGTCAGCACTCCGGCGGGCGTAACGCGGCCGGCTCCACTTGCTCTGGTAGCGCCCCAACTGACTATCGGACACTGCCAAGTGACTGTCAACGCCGATTCAACTCAGCGGCGAGCCTGTGGGGTGCCAGAATTGTGCCGCCTGCTGTGACATGGGCTTTAAGCGGCCCGCCCGTATTCGTCGAAGAGGCCGCCGAGGGCGGAACGGCGTTTGATCTGTTCATACGCCCGGGCCAGAGCATCCCACAGGTGCCCCATCCGCGAGCTGGTGATCTCCAGCGGGCCGCCGGTCTCCGGGCTGCCCGCCAGGCCCAGGTCCAGCCCCCCTGGCCAGCCGCCATCCGCTGCTGTACCACCGCCTTAGCCCGCCGGTGGGAACCCGAGTTCGGCGCGGATGGCGGCGGTGTGCTGGCCGAGGGCAGGGACGTCGCCCATGACGGCCTCGCGGCCCGCGATGCTGACCGGGGGGAGCAGGGACCGGACCGGTCCGCCCGGGGAGCTCACCTCGCGCCACCTGTCCCTGGCCGCCAGCTGCGGGTGCGCCGCGAACTGCGCCGGGGAGCGCAGCTCGGCACAGGCGATGCCGGCCTGGTCCAGCGCGGCCACCAGCCGGTCCGCCGGGATATCCCGCAGCGTGTTCTCGATAATCGAGGTCAGCTCGCCGTCATGCGCGACCCGGCTGGGGTTGGTGGCGAACCGGGGGTCGCTGACCAGGCCGGGCCTGCCCAGGATCTTCTCGCACAGGACCGCCCACTCGCGGTCGTTCTGCACGCCTATGAAAACCTCCCCGCCCGCGGTGTGGTAGGGACCGTAGGGGGAGATGGAGGCGTGCCGGGCCCCGGTCCGCCGGGCCGGCTGGCCGCCGTAGACGCTGTAGTAGTACGGCTGGGTCATCCACTCGCCGAGCGCGTCCAGCATGGCCACCTCGACGCCGGTGCCCTCGCCGGTGCGCTCCCGCTCATAGAGCGCGGTCAGCACGCCGGAGAAGGCGTACATGCCGGCCGCGATATCGGCGACCGAGATCCCGGCCTTGGCCGGCTCGTCGCCGGTACCGGTGACCGACAAGAGCCCTGCCTCGCACTGCACCAGCAGGTCGTAGGCCTTCTTGTGCTGATAGGGGCCGCCCGGGCCGTACCCGGAGATCGAGCAGGTGATCAGAGCGGGGTGGCGGCGGCGCAGCTCGTCCGGGCCAAGGCCGGCCCGCTGCGCCGCTCCCGGCACGAGGTTCTGGACCAGGACGTCGGCGCGGGCGGCCAAAGCGGCCAGGACCGCCCGGCCGTCGGCGCTCTTGATGTCGAGCTCGATGCTTTCCTTGCCCCGGTTCAGCCAGACGAAGTAGCTCGCCTGGCCGTGGACCGTGGTGTCGAAGCCGCGGGCGAAGTCCCCCGAGCCGGGGCGCTCGACCTTGATCACCCGGGCACCGAGGTCGGCGAGCTGGCGGGTGGCGAAGGGGGCGGCCACCGCCTGTTCCAGCGCGACAACCGTGACGCCGGCCAGCGGGCCGGTGCGGCCCGTCACGGTGTCACCGAGTTGCGCTTGATCAGCTGGCGGACGATCACGTTGCGCTGGATCTCGTTGGTGCCCTCGCCGATGATCATCAGCGGCGCGTCGCGGAAGTAACGCTCGACGTCGAACTCGGTCGAGTAGCCGTACCCGCCGTGTATGCGCATGGCGTCCAGGGTTATCTGCATCGCGGCCTCCGAGGCGAAGAGCTTGGCCATGCCGGCCTCCATGTCGGCACGCTGCCCGGCGTCCAGGCGCCGCGCCGCGTGCAGCACGAGCTGCCGGGCGGCGGTCAGCTTGGTGACCATGTCGGCCAGGTAGTTGCCCACCGACTGGTGCTGCCAGATGGGCTTGCCGAAGCTCTCCCGCTCCTGCGCGTACCGCAGCGCGTCCTCCAGGGCCGCGCGGGCGACGCCGAGGGCGCGGGCCGCGACCTGGATGCGGCCGGTCTCCAGGCCGCGCATCATCTGGGCGAACCCTTCGCCCTCGCGGCTGCCGAGCAGCGCGGCGGCGGGCACCCGGAACTCCTCCAGGCTGATCTCGCAGCTCTCCACGCCCTTGTAGCCGAGCTTCGGCAGGTCGCGGGACACGGCGAAGCCCGGTCCCGGCTCGGCCAGGATGATGCTGATCCCGGCGTGGGGCGGCTGCGCCGCGGGATCGGTCTTGCACAGCAGCGCGACCAGTCGCGAGTGCCTGGCGTTGCTGATCCACGTCTTGGTGCCGGTGATGACGTAGCCGTCGCCGTCGCGGCGCGCGGTGGTCCGCATCGCCTGCAGGTCCGAGCCGCCGCCCGGCTCGGTCAGTGCCATCGCGGCCCGGATCTCCCCGGTGGCCATCCGCGGCAGGTACCGCTGCTGCTGTTCCGGCGTGCCGTAGTGCAGGAGCAGCTTGGCCACGACCGTGTGCCCGCCCATCGCGCCGGCCAGGCTCATCCAGCCGCGGGCGAGTTCCTCGGTGACCAGGGCGTAGCACGGCGTGCTGACGTGCGCCTCGCCCCACGGCCCGGGGATGGCCAGGCCGAAGATCCCCAGCTGCTTCATCTGGTCGATGAGCTGAGCCGGGTAGGTGTTCGCGTGTTCCAGTTCGGCGACGACGGGCTTCACGTCGCGGTCGACGAAGTCGCGGACCAGTTCGACGATCGCGCTCTCCTCGCCGGTCAGCCCCTCGATGCCGGGCATCAGTCCCGCCTTTCCAGGCCGCGGGTGAGCACCTGGGCCGCGTTCTGCCAGGTCCAGGACGCCGGCTCGGTATCAAGGCCGGCCACGCAGTCGCTGATCTTGGCGGTCAGCTGCTCCTGCGACGGGGGCCGCTGCGGGGCGCCGGGCGGGAAGCGCAGGCTGGTCTCCAGAACGCCGTCGCCGGTGTGGATCTCGGCCGCCAGCTCGCCGTCGAGCAGCCAGGATCCGCCCGGGTCGAGCTTGGTCTCCACCAGGCCGGCCAGGCGGCGCGCGGCGGGACGGCGCACCGCCTCGTCGGTGAAGCTGGCGAACCCCGGATACCCGTCGAGCAGCGCCGCCGCGGCGGCGTACTCGAGGCTGAACTTGGCCTGAAGGCCGGTGTCCGGACGGTGATGGATCAGCGGGGCCACGGTGGCCTCCGGCGTCCGCAGCACGATGCGGCGCACGTCGTCCGGTGCCAGGCCCCGGGCCAGCCCGGCGAGCGCGCTGATCGGGCGCTGCAGCGCGTAGCAGCATGGATAGATCTTGATGGCCAGCCCGCCGGGGACCGCGGGCCCGGCCAGGTCCACCGCCGCCGGATCCCCGCCCACCAGGGACAGCCACGCATCCGCCGCGGACGGGTCGGCCTGCGCGCCCGCGGCGGCCAGCTTCGCGGCCCGGACGCCCGCGTCCACGGCGAAGCCGACCTGCAGCGACTTGGCGTCGGTGCCAAACGCCCGCTGCACCCCGCCCGCCCCGGGGACGGCCAGTGCGATGGCGGTGGCGGTCTGCGCGGCGGTCAGCCCCAGCCCGATCCCCGCCCCGGCGGCGCTGGCCAGCGCGCCCGCGGTGCAGGTGGCGTGCCAGCCCGCCGAGTAGTGCGGCCAGCCCAGGGCCGTCCCCAGCCTGGCCATGACGCCCGCCGCGGCCAGGTACCCGCGGGCGCCGCCGCCGGTCGCGATGGCCGTCGGCACGCACACCACGCTGATGTGGGCCGTGGACTGCATGTGCAGGTCGTCGAAGTCCAGTACGTGCCCGGCAACCGCCCACCGGGCGGCGTCGGGCAGGCCCGCGGCCAGCCGGGTGACCGGGTGCCGCCGGGCCGCCAGCGTCACCGCAACGGTGTCGGCCAGCGACCGGTCGGCCAGGGCCAGGTCATCGGGGCCCGGCGCAAGCCGGTGCGCCCAGCCGGCCAGCGCCTCTGCTAGCCCCGACCCCGCCACCCCGCCCAAGGCCAGCGCGGTCATGGCCGGGCCGCCGCTGTCGTACGAGCACGGTCCATCGGCGGCTACCCCGGCTCCCAAGCGGCGACGGTGACCTCCACCGGCGGCGGGGCGGCCAGGGTGTTGGACACATAACAGACCCGCAGGGCGGGCTCGACGAGCCGCTCGATCACCCCGGCGGGCGCCGGTGAGGCGACGGTGAGCTGGAGCCTGGAGAACCGTGGGCCGTCGTAGGTGCCGGTCGCGGTGACGGTGAGCCCGGGCAGGGTGATCCCCCGCTTGCCGGCCGCCCACTGCAGCGCGAGCGCGTTACACGACGCCATCGCGGCGAGCAGGTACTCAGTGGGCATCGGCCCGGTTCCGGTGCCGCCAGCGCTCTCCGGCTCGTCCACGACCAGGCCGAACCCGCCCGCCTCGACCTGGCACCGCCAGCCGCCTTCCCAGTGGGCGGTCACCGAGTTGGTCAGCGGGTGGGCCGCCTTGGCCGGCGAGGTCATGAGCGAATTCTAGGAACTCAACCGTGGTCGTGACCGGCGCCGGGGTGGTCGTGACCGGCCGGAAGCGCCGCGAGCAGTGCCGCCTTGTCCGCGACGGCGCCGGCTCCGATAAGGCCCTTCGCGCTCACCACCCGCTCAAGCGACCGCAGCCAGCAGTCGTAGTAGCTCCACCCCTCCCCGGACGGGTGCGCGGCCTCCCAGCCGCTGATCTCGCCGACCAGGGCCTGGCGGAAGTCCTCCCAGTCGATCAGCCCGGCGTCGGTGAGCGCCAGCGCCAGGCCGAACGCCTTGCTCTCCCACGGGGCGCGGAACACCAGTTCGCCGTTGTCCCGGGGCGGCGCCGCCGGGCCCGAGGTGTCGAGGAGGTAGGCCGGGTCGGCGTGCCCGCCCGGGCCGCTCACGGGGCGGCTACTTGCGCCACCCCGACCATCGCGTCCCTGGTGACCAGCGCCGCGAGGTCTTCTTCGGATAGTCCTTCGGTTCCGGCCGGGCGCAGCGGGAGCACCATGTAACGAACCTCGGAGCTGGAGTCGAAGACCCGGATCACCACGTCCTCGCCGAGTTCGAGGCCGAACTCGGCGAGGACCGCCCGCGGCTCGCGGACGATACGGGCCCGGTAGGACGGGTCCTTGTACCACGAGGGCGGCAGCCCGAGTACCGGCCACGGGTAGCACGAGCAGAGCGTGCACACCACCACGTGATGAACGTCAGGGGTGTTCTCGAGCACCACGATGTGCTCGCCCTGCGGACCCTTGAAGCCCAGCTCGGCGATGGCGCCGGTGCCGTCGGTGAGCAGGCGTTCCCGGTAATCCGGATCGGTCCACGCCCTGGCCACGACGTTGGCCCCGTTCATGGGGCCGACCGACTGCTCGTAGGTCTTGATGAAGTTGTTCATCACGGCCTCGTCGACCAGGCCGCGCTCGATCAGCAGCGAGGCCAGCGCCTCGGCGCGCAGCGCGGGGTCGATGTCATCGGCTGCGGTGGTCATGTTACCCGCTCCAGGTAAGGCTCGAAGAGGTCGATGGAGACACTGAATGCCTCGGCTTCCGGGCCCCATAGCTCCCGCGAACTGAACTCGACGGCGTAGCAGTGCTGCGGGTTCTCACCCTCGAAGTGCGCAGCCGTGTCCGGGAAGATCGCGGCGGGCCGGAGCGCCGTCACGGTCCCGGTCCGGCGCCGCACGTACCCGGGGAGGCTGGTATGACCGCTGATGTGACTATCCGCGGTCCGCACCCGGTCGCCGACCGCGAAGGCCGGGGGGGTGTCCAGCGTGCGCAGGTTGCCTGGGCCGCCCGAGGGCATCTGCGGCTTGTGCAGTTCGGGCGGCTCGGGCTCCGGCTGGTCCGCGCCGGCCAGCCTGGCTGCCCGCGCGGCCACACCCTCGTTGGTGAGGACGCCGGATTCGGTCAGCATGAGCTGCGCGGCGTGCAGCCACCTGTCGTAGTAATCGGCCAGGTAATCGAGGGGCGGCACCCGAGCGAGCGCGTACCGGAACGCATGTATGTTCGTCCCGGCCGCCCGGATGGACAGGATGCCTAGCGCGAAGGCCTTGCCCTCCCATGGCTCCGCGAACGGCGGCTCCGCGGTCAGCGGGCGGACGTGGCCGAACCCCTGGCGCCCGCCCATGTCGTGGATTCCGTCCACGCGCGGATCACTCCCTTCCGGTGCCGGTGCGGGTGCCGGCCCGTGCGGCCATGCCGTCACGGACGGCACCCGCGCGTGCAGCCGTCACACGGTCCACGTGTTGAGCTGGAAGGCGCCGGCCCGCCACGCGGTGAGCGCGGAGTCGAGGACGTCCAGCGGGTTGAACGCCTTCACCCCGTCGATGAGGTCCTCCTCGCGGAATCCGTACAGGGCGCCCATGGCGAAGCGGCACGCGTAGACCGTCGCGCCCTCCTTGAGCAGCGTCTCGATCTGCCGGTTCACGGCGAGGTTGCCGGGGAAACCCTCGGTGGCGACGGTCGGGTAGCCGCGGTGCCGCGAGGCCAGCAGCACTCCTGGCCCGTACAGGATGATCGAAACGTCGAAGCCCTTGCGGACCAGCCGGGTCGAGGTGAGCAGGTT
Source organism: uncultured Actinomycetes bacterium (assembly GCA_963813395.1). Taxonomy (GTDB): domain Bacteria; phylum Actinomycetota; class Actinomycetes; order Streptosporangiales; family Streptosporangiaceae; genus DASXKD01. Next base: position 29,443 of record CAWEYV010000018.1, on the reverse strand, counting down.
GACCAGCGACACCGAGCCCTCGAACGGGACAGAGTGGATGAACACGAAGGCCTTCTCGCCCGGGTTGGCCCGGATGTCCTCGAAGACCTTCTCCTGAGTGTCGTAGAGCGAGTCGACGCCGGGCTCGCCGCGCGGCGACTGGACGGTGATCGGCATGGGTCCTCCTGACCGTGTGCGTGAATACGGACTGATGATGCGGTCCCGGCTCAGATCGCCGGGCCGCGCGGACGTTCCCCTTTCGTCCACGTCTCGCGATGGCTGCCCGGCAGGCGCCGCATGACCGCGGACCGCACCGGCCAGGGCAGTGCCCAGTACGCCGGGACGTATACCCGCAGCCAGAACACCTCGGCCCCACGTGGTCGCCGCGGCGGGGTGACGTGATACTTGGCCGCGACCTTCTCCTGCGCGGCGACCATGAGGTAGTGCTCCGAGGTCGCACGCAGCCAGCGGGAGAAGGACATAGTCAGGACCTCAGGCCAGCCAGCAGGGCCTGCGCGGCGAGCGCGATGGGCTCGTTCAGTGCCCCGATCGGAGGCGAGTACACGTTCTCCATCGTGGCCAGGTCGTTGATGGTGATTCCGGTCCTGACGGCCATGGCCAGGAAGTCGGCGCGTTCCTTGATCCCCTCGCGGCCCACCATCTGTGCCCCGATGAGTCGCAGCGGCCCGGGCTCGGCAAGGAGCTTGACCCGGACCTTCTCCACCCCCGGGTAGTAGCGGGCCCGGGAGATTCCCTCGGCGGTGCCCACCACGTGCGGGATTCCCAGCGCGGTGGCGAGCGTCTCGCTGAAGGAGACCCCGCCGATCATCCAGTCACCGGCCACCATGCCCCAGGGCACGCTGACCGGCTGGTAACGGCGCTGCCCGCCCGCCGCGTTGGTGCCCGCGACCTTCCCCTGTGCGTAGGCATGGCTGCCGGACAGGCCCTGGATCGGGATGTTCGTCACGCTATGCGGCACCTCGATGCAGTCGCCGGCCGCCCATACGCCCGGGGCCGACGTCTGCATCCGCTCATCCACGATGATCCCGTTGGCGGATCCGGTCCGCAGCCCGGCGGCCCGGGCGAGGTCGGTGTTCGCCGCCTTGCTGGTGCAGACGACCGCGAGGTCGCAGGGGATCTCCCCGGCCGAGGTGGCCACGGCGCGGACCGTGCCGTCGCCGGCGAAGCCCTCGAGCGTGGTGTTGAAGTGCAGCTTCGCACCCTTTTCCAGCCAGGAGTCCTGTACCGGGCCGGCGATGTCGGGATCGGTGGCGGCGGCCAGCGCCCAGGCATTGGGATCGACCAGATGAGTTTCGATGCCGCGATGGCACAGGGCGGTCACCATCTCCAGGCCCAGCGGCGACGCCTCGATGACTACGGCGGACCGGGTTTCATCTAGTACTTTGTCCCAGTCCATGGCCTGGCGGATGTTCTTGACGTAGTAAAGGCCGCCCAAGTCCTCGCCGGGGACACCGGTCGGAGCGTAATTGAAGCCGGTGCAGACGATGAGCTTCTCGTACGGAACGTCGCCCTCACCCTGCACGGACACGGATTTCCCGGCGGTGTTGAAACCGGTCACTTTAGTCTGATAGTGGATATCAATGCCCTGCTGAGCGTAAGCTTCTTTTGTTGCTAGGAAAAGCCGCTGAAAGTCGGGAATCTCTTTGCCGTGGACGTACGGAATGCCACAGGGGCTGTATCCGACGTCCTCGAACTCTGTGTAGACCCGCACGTCGGCGGAGGGATCCGTGCCTTTGGCTGCCCCAGCGGCCCCGATCCCGGCGGCGCCGCCGCCGATCACCACGATCCGCTGCGCCATCAGCACCCTCTTCCTGCGCCCGGGGAGCAGACGTTTAGTATCCGCGATGATTCGTACACTATAATGGCGAGCGCCTGTCGGAACGTCAAGACGCGATCACAGCCGGAACCAGCGGGTGGCCCATGAGTCAAGTGCCGCGCACGCAGGGACCACCCTGCCTGGACACCTCGCCGAACAGCCGGGGCGACGGGCAGGCCGGAGACCTGGAGCGCATCGTCGGGTCCATCGGGCTCAAGGTGTTCAGCCTCCGCAAGCGCATGGGACTGTCCCTGCAGCAGCTCGGCGAGCGGTCGGACGTGTCGGCGGCGGCGATTCACAAGATCGAGCAGGGCGGCATGGTGCCGACCATCACCACGCTGCTGAAGATCGCCAGTGCGCTCGGCCGCCCGGTTTCGTACTTCGTCGAGGAAGACGTCGGCCAGGACGACGTGGCCGTGCTCACCCCGGCCGAAGAGAACAGGCCGGTGTACACCTCGCACAAGGGCATCACGCTGAACAGCATCTCCGGGCCGTACGGCCGCTATCTGCTCGCCGGGGCGCGGGCCACGGTGGCGGCCGGCGCGACCAGCGGGCGCAAGCCGATGCAGCATCCCGGGGAGGAGCTGGTACACGTGACCGGCGGCGTTCTCGAGTTCACTGTCACCGGCCAGCTGTACCGGGTGGAGGCGGGGAACACCCTGCACTTCCGGGGTGACCAGCCGCACACCTGGCACAACCCGGGGACCAGCGATGCCACGGCCATCTGGATGGCGCTGCGCCCGCAGTAGTGCCCCGATGCTCGCGCAGATCCTGCCGCAGGCCGTCGTCGCCGTGGAGTCGTTCGGCGGCCTGCCGCCCCGGCGCGGGCTGTTCGGCGCGGAGGAAGCCGCGATCGTCACCGCGGATTCCCGGCGGCAGGCGGAGTTCGCGGCCGGCCGCGAGTGCGCCCACGCCGCACTCGCGGAGCTAGGTCTCCCGCCCGGGCCGGTCCCGCCGGGCCCGGCGGGCCAGCCCAGGTGGCCCGCCGGGATCGTGGGCAGCCTCACCCACTGCGCCGGCTACCGGGCCTGCGCCGCCGCCCGCGCGCACACCGTGGCGGCGATCGGCATCGACGCGGAGCCCGCCCGGCCGCTGCCCGCCGGGCTCATCGAGACCGTTGCCACCGGCGCGGAGCGCCGCCGGCTCGCGGAACTGCGGCTTGCCCGTCCGGAACTGCCCTGGGACCTGTTGTTGTTCTGCGCCAAGGAGGCGGTGTACAAGGCGTGGTTCCCGCTCACCGGGTGCCGCCTGGGCTTCGCGGACGTGCAGGCCGAGTTCGCGGTGACCGGCGGTTTCACCGCCCGGGTGACAGGCGCGGCCAGTGACCCAGCGGCCCACGTCGGAGGCCGCTGGCTGGTCCGCGACGGCCTGGCCCTCACCGCGGCAACGGTACCGGGCTAGCGCCTAGCGCAGGGGGAAGGATGCGCCCCGCTCCGACTCGGACCGGGGACCGAAGATGCGTCGCTCGCTCTCCTCGATGGGCACATCGTTGATGCTCGCCTCGCGGCGCTGCATCAGCCCCTCCTCGTCGAACTCCCACAGTTCGTTGCCATAGCTGCGGTACCACTGCCCGGCAGCGTCATGGCACTCGTACTGGAACCGGACCGCGATGCGGTTGCCATGGAACGACCACAGGTCCTTGCGCAGCGCGTAGTCGAGTTCGCGATCCCACTTCCGGCGCAGGAACTCGATGATCTCCGCGCGGCCCGTGATGAACTCGTGCCGGTTCCGCCAGACCGAGTTCTCGGTGTAGGCCATCGCCACCCGCTCCGGCTCCCGGGTGTTCCAGCCATCCTCGGCGGCCTGCACCTTCTGCCGGGCGGTCTCCTCGGTGAACGGCGGCAACGGCGGTCGTGGGCTCACAGCATTCCTCCCGGTGGGATCGTTCGAAGCCTGTCATGCAGTGGCCGCCACCAACCGTGCGATGGAGCCTAGCGACCTGCCGCCCGGGCGCCATCGCCGCCCCTGGCACCTCAGCGCGGGAGCACGTGTGGGTTGAGGATCCCGGCCAGATCGAAGGCGGACCGGATCCGGGTGAACAGTTCGCGCTCGGCGTCCGAGCGAACCAGCGGGAACCAGGGAGCCTTGAGCGCGCCGATCCCGTGCTCGGCGGAGACCGACCCGCCGAGGGAGACCACAAGCCCGAACACCGCCTCCTCGTGCCGCCCGTCCGCGCTGGCCGCGGGCACCACGTTCACGTGCACGTTGCCGTCCGCGACATGCCCGTAGATGATCACCGTGGCGTCCGGGTCGACGCCATGGAGCACCCCGGTCACCTCGGTTGCCAGCCGCACCCACTGGGCCGCCGGGACCGACACGTCCATCTTCAGCGGCACGCCGAGGAACCCGGCCGTCTCGGGGAGGCGTTCCCGGTACGCCCACAGCCTGGCCCGATCCGCCGCGGACACCCCCACGGCCACGGGCAGGTCCCCGGCCAGCGCGGCCAGGTCGCCGGCCGCCCCCGGTCCGGCGGCTTCCAGCAGCAGGTACACCGGGGCCAGCAGCGGCGGCACCAGGCCAGCATGCCCGGCCAGCACGTCGAGCCCGGCCCGGGTGAAGAACTCCGCGGACAGCAGCCCGGGTATCTCGCGTAGCGCCCGGCGGGCCAGCTCGTGCACCCCGCGCAGGTCATCAAGGCCGATGATCACCGTGACCGGCCCGGCTGCCCTGGGCACGAGCTGCAGCCGGGCCGCGGTGACCACCGCGAGGGTGCCCTCCGAGCCGGCCAGCAGGCTCGGGTAGTCATAGCCGGTGTTGTCTTTGACCAGCCCGGACAGGTGGGACACTATCGTGCCGTCGGACAGCACCGCCTCGATCCCGCGAACCTGAGCCCGCATCGGCCCGTACCTGAGCACCCGCAGCCCGCCAGCGTTGGTGGCTATCGCGCCGCCCACCGTGGCGCTGCCCCTGCTGGCGATCAGCACGCCCAGGTCCAGCGCTGGGTCGGCGTCCGCCACCTGTTGCAGCGTTACCCCGGCCCCGGCGGTCACCTGCCCGGCGTCGGGGTCCACCGGGCCCAGCTGGCCCAGCCGGGCCAGGCTCAGCACCACCTCACCGTGCAGCGGGACGCCGCCGCCGACCAGCCCGGTATTGCCCCCCTGCGGCACCACCGGCACCTCCGCGTCGCTGCACAGCGCCAGCAGCGAGGCCACCTCGGCCGTGCTGCCGGGCCGCAGCACCGCCGGCGTGTGCCCGTGGAACCCGCCGGTCCAGTCCACCGCGTACCCCGCCGTGGCGTCTCCGGTCAGCACGTGTACCTCGCCCACCACGGAAGCGAACTCCTGCATCAGGTACCGGGGGACGCCGGCGGCTGGTGGCTCCGTCATGCGACTAGCTTGCCAGCCGTTGGTCTCGGCTCAGTCAGGATCGCGTGACAGCGCACAACGAAGTCCCGAATACGTCGTATCGGTAGATCCTTCTCGGCTCTGAGCAGTCGTGAGGTTCGGATTCTTATCGCTCTGGGTGGTGTGGCATTATGCGGTGGCTGCGGCAGTCAAATGGGCGTACTCCGCTGCGACCTTAGGGGAACAGGAGACAGCGTGCGCGACTCGCGTTGGATCCCAGTCTGTGAGCAGCTTCGAGTTCTTTCGGCGGTTGCAGTTGCCGCACGCTGGTACCAGGTTGCTCTCGTGCTCCCACCCGCCGCCAGCGAGGGGACGGACATGATCAACCTGATCCGCAGGGGCATCACAATAGACACACGGCCCTGAAGCCCTGATCACCTCGTATACCTCTGGAGGGACTGGTCCCGTGATCTCGGCGGCATACTTCCTGGCTCGGCGGGCGTTGGCGTAGGCAGCTTCGCTGGGGCTGCACCGCTTGCATCGGGTGCCCGTGCCCTTGAACGTGCGCCCGCAGTCAACGCAGTCACGTTTCACCCTCACACACGAAACGCATCAGCGGCCAATGCCCTTGAAGTCTTGGCCACACTTCCCGCAGGTCCGGACGGTGGCTCGGCACTGGTCGCATTCGAGCGTGGATCCTTTGAACTCGCGCCCACATGCGATGCAGGCCCGACGGCAGCTCGAGCAGGTGGGGCATTTGGATTGGGTTCCCTTGAATACGTTGCCGCAGCTGATGCAAGCTCGCTCTGACGCAGAACAGGATCGGCAGCGGCGCTTCACGCCCTTGAACGCCTGGCCACAGTCAGTGCAAGTCCGATCCGCTGATTGACATGCTGGGCATCGCCGACTGTTTCCCTTAAAGCCGCGCCCACAGTCTATGCAAGTCCAGGAGGGGATGGTGCACGCTGAGCACTGGGTGTGGTGGCCGGTGAACACCTTGCCACAGCCGGTGCACTTGCGTTCTTTCTGCACGCACCGCCAGCACCGTGTGGTATGGCCTCTAAACTCCTGCCCGCAATCAACACATGTCTGTTTGGTCCGGCGGCAAGGTAGGCATTCAATGGTGTCTCCCTTGAACTCCCGACCGCAGACGGCGCAAAAACGGACCGTCTTAGTGCATGACCGACAGCGGGAAGAATCCCCCCTGAACTCCTGGCCGCAATCAGCGCACGTCCTGTTGGATGACCGGCAACGTCTGCACCGCGTCGTCTGGCCCTTAAACTCCCGTCCGCACGAGCTACATGTCCGTTTGATCCGCGTGCATGTCTGACACTTACGCTGTTGCCCCTTAAACTCCCGTCCGCACGAGATGCAGCTGCGTACGGTGCCGCGACATGCTAGGCAACGGAGCGTCGCTCCCTTGAACGTCTGGCCGCAGATAACACAAGTCCGTTTGGATCGCTGACATGGCTGGCACAGGCGGGTGTGCCCCTTGAACGAACGACCACATTCAGCACAGGTTCGCTCGACCCTTAGGCATGCTGGGCATTTACGCTGCCTGCCCTGGAAGTCCTGGCCACACAAAATGCAAGTTCGCTGGATAGCGTTACATGCCGCGCATCGAGAGTGGTGGCCCTTGAACGCCTTGTCACATTCGGTGCAGGTTCGGTTCTGGCTGGACGATGCATCGCCTTGGCCGTGGTTGCCCATCAAGTATCACCGAGGTTCGACTGCTTTGGTATGCCACCGCTGAGGTATCTTAAGTAAGAGAGCGCCCCGGCAGAAATAGCCAGAGCTCTGGCGGCATTGCTGAGTTCCTTTCTCGTTCATGATTCTGCCTGCCAGACCACCTAGGCAAGGTAAGTATGCAGATAGGGTCTGACAGTTTGCCTCAAGGCTGGTTCATAAAGCTGTTCAAAGCGGCCATGTCTGTGATCTTGGCATAAGAGACGTTGCCATGAGGATTCGTCGTTGATGAGAGGCACCGTTCCCGCAGGAGGTTCTGAAGGCCGGCGGGCCTGCCGGGTGCAGGTCAGGACGGACTGCCGGGGTACTCAGCCCTGGCACGCGCGCATGGCGCGGGCGAACGCCTCGCCCCGGTCCCGGTAGTCGCGGAAGCGGCCGAAGCTCGGCGCCGCCGGGGACAGCAGGACCACCCCATCGGGGACCGCCCACCCGAACCCGCGCTGCACCGCCGCGTCCAGGCCGTCGCAGGCCACCACGTCCACTGACCCCGCCGCCTGGATCGCCGCCTGGATCCGCGGCCCGCTGTCGGGCACGGCCAGGACCAGGGTGGGGGCCTCCCGGGAGGCCAGGTAAGCGGCCAGCGGCCGGTAGTCGATGCCGCGGTCGTGCCCGCCTGCGATGAGGGCGACCCGGCGGCCGGGGAAGGCGTCCATCGCGGCGATGGTGGGCAGCACGTTGGTGGACAGGCTGTCGTCCACGAACGTCACCCCGCCGGCCTTGCCGATCACCTGCAGCCTGCTGGCCAGCGGGGCGAAACCGGCCGCGGCCGCCCGCAGCGCGCCGGGATCTTCCGCCTCGGGCACGCCGAGTGCGCGCAGGCAGGCGCGGGCGATCAGGGCGTTACGCCGGTTGTGCGCGCCCAGCAGCCCCAGCGGGGTCATCCAGCCTGCCGCGGGATCGTCCCCGGCGTGGACCCACCTCACCCGCGGGCCGAGCTGCGCCGCCCGGCTGCGCAGCGGCTCGCTGTCCCCGTTGGCGATCGTGAGGTCCGCGCCGGGCTGGGTGCACGCCGACAGCTTGTCGGCGTAGTACGTTTCCACGTCGCCGTGCCAGTCCAGGTGGTCGGGGTGCAGCGAGGTCACCGCGACAACGGGCGGCGAGCAGGCCAGGTCGGTGGCCTGGTAGCTGGAGGTCTCGATGACCCAGTACTGGACCCGCGAGGTGGCGTCGGACGGGTCCCATGGCGGCTGGCCGATGTTGCCGCCGACCACGCACCGGTAGCCCAACCGCCGCAGCAGATGCCCGGCGATTGCCGCCACGCTGCTCTTGCCCTTGGTACCGGTGATGCAGACGACCCGGCTGCGGTCCGCCTCCGCCAGCCACAGGCCCAGGCCGCCGGCCACGGGGATGCCGCGGTCTTCCAGGTCGGCGACCTCGGGGCGGTAGCGGCTGATGCCCGGTGTCTTGACCACCACCTCGCAGGTGGCCAGCGCATCAAGGCCGCCTCCGCGGGTAGCGAGCACCGGATGGCCGCCCGGCCCGAGGCCTGCCGGGCGGTCATCCACAAGCACCGGCTCCGCGCCGAGCTCGGTGAGCTTGCGCAGGCTGGCCTCGCCCTCGACACCAAGGCCCCAGATGCCGACGCGGGATCCCCGCAGGTCGGACCATGAGATGGCCGGCCGCTTGCCCATCAGCGCGCCCGCAACCTGGCGATGGCCGCGAACCGGCCGCACGGGCGGGCCGCGCGGTCGCTGAAGAACTCCGCGCCGGTAGGCACGGCGGCCAGGTGGATGTGCTGTACTCCCGCGTCGCCGAGGATGAGCCGGTTGGCCGCCCACAGGTCGAACAGCCACCGGCCGGTGCCGTCGGGCCGCAGCACCAGCGAAGCCCGGTCGCCGAAAGCCGCCCGCGCCGCCTGCGCCACCTCGTCACCCACCTGGTAGCGGTCCGGGCCGATGGCGGGGCCGATGCCGGCGATGACGTCCGACGCCCTGGCACCGAGGATCGCCATGGTGGCCAGCGCCGCCTCGGTCACCCGGGCCACGGTGCCCCGCCATCCCGCGTGCACGCAGGCGAGCACGTGGGCGCGGGGGTCGTAGAGGACGATCGGCACGCAGTCGGCGACCAGCACCGCGAGAACCGTGCCGGGATCGCTGGTGACCAGGGCATCGGCGTCGCCGACCGTGCCGCCCCTGGCCGCGGCCCCGCGGCCCCGGTCGGCCGCGGTGACGATCCGCGCCACGGCCCCGTGTACCTGGGTCGCGAAGGCGAAATCGGCCAGGTCGGCGCCCAGCGCGGCCGCGGCCCGCTGGCGGTTCTCCACCACGTCCTGCGGCCGGTCACCGACGCTGAAGCTGAGGTTCAGCGTCGCATAATCCCCGGTGGACACCCCGCCGCGGCGGGTGGTGACCAGCACGTCGACCGGCAGCGAGTCGAAGGCCGGCCAGGCCAGGACCTGCAGGTCCCCTCGCTGGCGCAGTTCGTATCCGGTCGCGGCTTGTGCGGTCATCGTCTGGGAGCTTAGAGCACCCGCGCGCCAGACTGGGACCGTGAGCACTCCTCGCGTGCGGGTGGCCATCCGGGTGGAAGGCACGGTCCAGGGCGTCGGGTTCCGCCCGTTCGTCTACTCGCTGGCGACCGGGCTCGGCCTCGGCGGCCATGTGGGCAACGACGCCGACGGCGTGTTCGCCGAGGTGGAGGGTCCCTCGGCGGACGTGGAGCGGTTTCTTGCCGCGCTGGAACGTGACGCGCCCCCGCTGGCCAGGATCGAGCGGGTCGCGACAAAGAACATCACGCCGAACGGCAGTACCGCCTTCTCGATTTCCCCCAGCGGGCCCGCCGGCCAGCGGAACACGCCGGTGGCGGCGGACAGCGCCATGTGCGCCGACTGCCTGCGTGAGCTGACCGACCCGGCGGACCGGCGGTTCGGGTACCCGTTCATCAACTGCACCAACTGCGGGCCGCGGTTCACCATCGTCCGCGACGTGCCCTACGACCGGGCCGCCACCACCATGGCCGCCTTTGCCATGTGCGCGCGGTGCGCGGCGGAGTACCACGACCCGGCGGACCGGCGGTTCCACGCCCAGCCGGTGTGCTGTCCCGCCTGCGGGCCGCGGCTGACCCTGCGGCACCCGGACGGGACCGTCCTGCCGGGCGAGCCGCTGGCGGGCGCCGCCGCCCTGCTCCGGCAGGGGCAGGTACTCGCCGTCAAGGGGCTCGGCGGGTATCACCTGGCGGTCGACGCCAGCTGCCAGGCGGCGGCCGCGGCGCTGCGGGCCCGCAAGCACCGGGAGGACAAGCCGTTCGCGGTGATGGCCGCGGACCTGGCCGCGGCGCGGCGGCTGTGCGAGGTGGACGAGGCCTCGGCGGCCCTGCTGACCAGCCCCCGGCGGCCGATCGTGCTCATGCCCCGGCGGCCCGGCACGGTCGCCGCCGCGGTCGCGCCGGGAAACCGCCAGCTCGGGGTCATGCTTCCCTACACGCCGCTGCACCACCTCCTGCTGCAGGTCGTGCCCGGCCCGATCGTGCTGACCAGCGGCAACCGCTCCGACGAGCCGATCGCCTACCGCGACGACGAGGCCGTCACGGTGCTGGCCGGGATCGCGGACGCGTTCCTCACCCACGACCGGGCGATTCACATCAGGACCGACGACTCGGTGGTGCGGGCATGGGGTGGGGTGGCGGGGTCCGGGCTAGCAGAGCGTGGGGTGGCGGGGTCCGGGCCAACACTGCGCGGGCGGGAGACGCTGCTGCGGCGATCCCGCGGCCACGTGCCAGAGCCGGTCGGCGTCCGGGCCAGGTTCCCCCGGCCCGTGCTCGCCTGCGGGGCCGAGCTGAAGAACACGTTCTGCCTGGCCAAGGACGGCCGCGCGGTCATCTCGCACCACATCGGTGACCTGGAGAACGCCGAAACTTTGCGCTCGTTCACCGAGGGCATCGCGCATTTCACCCGGCTGTTCGACATCACCCCGGAGGTCGTCGCGTACGACCTGCACCCGGAGTACCTGTCCACCAAGTACGCGCTTGACCTGGACGGGGTCGAGCACTGCGGCGTCCAGCACCACCACGCCCACATCGCCTCGTGCCTGGCCGACAACGGCGAGGAAGGCCCGGTCATCGGCGTGGCCTTCGACGGGACCGGGTACGGCACCGACGGCACGCTCTGGGGCGGTGAGTTCCTGGTCGCCGGCCAGGTTGACTTCCGGCGCGGCGGGCACCTGGCGCCGGTGCCCATGCCCGGCGGGGCCGCCGCGATCAGGCAGCCGTGGCGGATGGCCGCGGCCTATCTGGCCGCCGCCTACCCCGGTGGCCCGCCGGACGGCCTCGACGTCGTCGCGCGGAACGAGCGGTACTGGCCCGCCATCGTCGCGCTCGCGGCCAAAGGCATCAACGCCCCGCTCACCTCCAGCGCCGGGAGGCTGTTCGACGCGGTCGCCGCGCTTGCCGGGGTCAGGGACGCGATCAACTATGAGGGCCAGGCCGCGGTGGAACTGGAGCAGTTGGCCGACCCGGGGGAAACGGGAACCTACCGGGCCGGGATTGCGGCGCGCGAGCCGTTCTGCATAGAAGGCGCTGACCTGGTGCGGGCGGCCGCCGGCGACCTTGCGGCGGGGACGGCGGCGCCGGTGGTTGCGGCCCGGTTCCACAACGGGGTCGCGGCGCTGATCGTGGATGGGTGCGTGCTGCTGCGCGAGCGCTGCGGGCTGGGCACGGTGGCGCTGTCCGGCGGGGTGTTCCAGAACCTGATCGTGGCGCACCGCGCAGCGGCCGGGCTGGAGGCCCGCGGATTCCGCGTGCTGGCCCACTCCCGGGTCCCGTGCAACGACGGCGGCATCAGCCTGGGCCAGGCCGTCATAGCAGGCGCGCGGGACCGGGCCTGACAATCAGGGCCGGAGGAGCCAGTCGTACCACTTCAGGCAGCCGTCTCCGGTGCGGGCGGACACCGGGAGTACCCGGGCGCCGGGGCTGACCCGGCCGATGTCGGCCACGGCGCGGCCGAGGTCGAAGTCGAGGTAGGGAAGCAGGTCGGTCTTGCTGACCAGGACGAGGTCGGCGGTGCGGAACATGTGCGGGTACTTGACCGGCTTGTCGGCGCCTTCGGTGACCGAGGCGAGCACGATCCGGTGCGCCTCGCCGAGGTCGAACAGGGCCGGGCAGACGAGGTTTCCCACGTTCTCGATCACGACCACCGATCCGGCCGGCGGGTGGAGCGCGCTGAGCGCCTGGCCCACCATGGCCGCGTCGAGATGGCAGCCGGTGCCGGTGTTGACCTGCACCACCCGGCAGCCGGCCCGCCGCATCCGGCAGGCGTCCAGGGCGGTTTCCTGGTCCCCCTCGATCACCGAGATGACGAGCTGGCCGGCCAGGTCGGTGGCGGTCCGCTCGAGCAGCGTCGTCTTCCCCGCCCCGGGTGAGCCCATCAGGTTGACCGCGAGGACGCCTCTGGCCTGCAGCCAGTCCCGGTTCTGCTGGGCCAGCGCGTCGTTGCGGGCCAGCACTTTTTCTTGCAGAACGACGGTCCGGCCCCCGTCATCGTCGTGGGTGTGGGCCTGGTCGCCGTGGTGATGGCGGCCCGGCCGGGCCGGTTCCGTGCCCTCCGGCGTGAGCAGCTTGAAGGTCTCCTCGGCGCAACCACAGGTTCCGCACATGTCAGGCCACCGATACCGAGACGATCTTGAGTTGCTCCCCGCTGAGCACGGCGGCGTCGGGACTCCCGCAGGGGCACAGCACGATGGGGGAGTCCGGCTGGAACTCGCTGCCGCAGGTGCGGCACCGGCACTGGGCGGGCGGCTCGGTGATCTTGAGCTCGGCCCCGGCCAGGCCGGTTCCCTCGGTGGCCAGGTCGAAGCAGAACCGGATCGAATCGGCCACGACGCCGGACAGCGCGCCTATCTCCAGATGGACGCAGGTGACCTTGGCGTCAGGCAGCCGCTGTGTCACGGTCTCCACCACGCTTTCCGCGATCGCCAGTTCGTGCACGGTTACCCCGGTCAGCAGATGCGCGGCAGCGGGTCGCCGACCAGCATGTCAACGATCCGGGTGCCGCCGAATGTGGTCTTCAGCGAGACGAGCCCGGGCGGGCCGGGGGTTACCTCGCCGATGATGGCCGCCTGCGCGCCGAGCGGGTGGGCGCGCAGGGCGGCCAGGGCCTGGCCGGCCTGCCCGCCGTCGACGACGGCGACCATGCGCCCTTCGCAGGCCACGTACAGCGGGTCGATGCCGAGCAGTTCGGCCGCGCCGCGGACCTCGGTCCGCACCGGGATGGCGTCCTCGGTGACCATGACGCCGGCATCGGCCGCCTTGGCGATCTCGTTGAGGATCGTGGCGACGCCGCCCCTGGTCGCGTCGCGCAGCGCGCGGACCCCGGGGACCGCATCGAGCAGCGCGGCGGCCAGCCCGGCCAGGGATGCGGTATCGGACTGCACGTCCGCCTCGATGTCCAGTTCGCCCCGGGCCAGCATGATGGTCACGCCGTGGTCGCCGATCGGCCCCGAGACCAGGATCGCGTCCCCGGGGCGGGCCTGTGCCACGCCGAGTGGCACATCGCGCTCGATGACGCCGACGCCCGCGGTGTTGATGTAGCAGCCGTCGGCCTTGCCCTTCTCCACCACCTTGGTGTCCCCGGTGACCACCCGCACTCCCGCGGCGGCCGCCGCGTCCCGCATGGAGCCGGTGATCCGGGTCAGGTCGGCGACGGGGAAACCTTCTTCGAGTATGAATCCGGCAGTCAGGTACAGCGGGGTCGCGCCGGCCACCGCCAGGTCGTTGACCGTGCCGTTGACCGCCAGGTCGCCGATGGTGCCGCCGGGGAAGAACAGCGGCGAGACCACGAACGAGTCGGTGGTGAGCGCCACCCGCGCCGCGCCGACCTCCAGCCGGGCCGAGTCCTCGAGCGGCTCGAGCAGTGGGTTGCGAAACGCGTCGAGGAAGATGGCCTCGATGAGGGTCTGCGTCGCCTTGCCGCCGGCTCCGTGCGACATCGTGATGCGTTCTTCCCTGACCCTGGGCCGCCGTCGGCGGGCCCGGTCGATGCGGTCGAGAACCTGCTGCTCGCGGTCGGTGGCACCGCCCCGTCCGTGGTCGTGACCGGTGCGGCGGGGCGCCTGCTCGCGGCGTTCGGTGTCCTCGTGCTCGCGCAGCGCGTCGGCGACCCAGTCCTGCCCGGTGCGCCCGGCCGGTTCGGCAGGTCCGGCCTGATCCGTCCGCCCGGCGGTCATGGCCGGCTCAGCTCTATGGCCTCTGGCACGCGGGTGCGGGTCATCCGGCCGTAGTTGTAATACGCAGCGCAGGCACCTTCCGGTGACACCATGCAGGTGCCGATCGGCGTCTCCGGCGTGCAGGCGGTGCCGAACACCTTGCACTCCCACGGCTTGAGCACGCCCTTGAGCACCTCGCCGCACTGGCACGCCTTCGGATCGGCGACCCGCACGCCGGGCACGCCGAACAGCAGCTCGGCGTCGAAGTCCGCGTACTCCTCCCGCACCTTGAGCGCGGAATGGGAGATGAAGCCGAGGCCCCGCCATTCGAAGTAAGGCCGCAACTCCATGGTCTCGCCGATGGCCTTCAGCGCGACCACGTTGCCGTCCCAGGGCACCACCCGGGAGTACTGGTTCTCCACCTCGCTGCGGCCCTCGGACAGCTGCACCATGAGCATGTAGATGGACTGGAGTATGTCCAGCGGCTCGAACCCGGCCACGACTACCGGCTTGCCGTAGTCGCCTGCGATGAACTCGTACGGCCGGCAGCCGATCACCGTGGACACGTGGCCGGGCCCGATGAACCCGTCGAGCCGCAGGTCGGGGGAGTCCAGGATCGCCTTGATGGCCGGGATGATCGTGACGTGGTTGCAGAACACCGAGAAGTTCGACAGGCCTTCGGCCTTGGCCCGCAGCATGGTCATCGCCGTGGACGGGGCGGTGGTCTCGAATCCGATGGCCATGAACACGACCCGCTTGTCCGGGTTGGCCCTGGCGAGCTTCAGCGAGTCGAGTGGCGAGTAGACCATGCGGATATCGGTGCCGCGCGCCTTGGCGTCGAAGAAGGAGCCGCCCGAGCCGGGGACCCGCATCATGTCGCCGAACGAGGTCATGATCACGTCCGGCTGCGCGGCCAGGTGCATGGCGTCGTCCACCCGGCCCATCGGGATCACGCACACCGGGCACCCTGGTCCGTGCACCAGCGTGATGGACTCAGGCAGATAGTCCTCGAGGCCGTGTTTGTAGATCGTGTGGGTGTGCCCGCCGCACACCTCCATGAGCTTGTACTGGCGCCCGGGCTCACACAGAGCGGCGATCCGCGCGGCCAGTGCGTGTGCCTTGCCGGAGTCCCTGAACTCGTCGACGAACCTCATGACAACCCCTACTCGATATGTGAGTCCCGTAGCGCCGCGAGCTCATCCTCGTAGGCCTGGCCGATCCCCTCCAGGAACTGCATCGCCGCCGCGGCCTCGTCCTCATCGATCTTGGACAGGGCAAACCCGACGTGGATCAGCACCCACTCGCCCGGCTTGGGCGGCTCATCGGAGAGCAGGCCGACGTTGATCACCCGCCTTACCCCGCTCACGTCCACCTTGGCCAGGTCGGGCTGCTCGGGCAGGAACTCGATCACTTCACCGGGTATGCCGAGACACATGTGACGCTCCTTCACCGCTGCTGCGTGCCGCGTCCGCTGCCGCGATCAGGTCGATGACGACGCCGACTGCCGCGTCGACGGCCTTCGCGACCGGCTCGCTCAGTTCCATTCCGTAGTCGAGGCTGGCGGGCTCGCAGCCGACGACGAGTACCCGCGCCGAACCGGCGCCGAGCATGCCCAGCACACCGAGAACCACGTCCGGCTGCATCCCGTGGGCGTCGAACAGCCGGGTTTCCGCAAGCGCACCGCCGGCCGGGTCCGGCTGGCCTGCCGGTGCTGCTTCGCCTCCTGGCCCTGCTTCGTCTCCTGGCCCTGATTCGCCCCCTGGCGCTGTTTCGATCACGGTCAGCGTGCCCGGCTCACCGCCGCGCTGCGCGGTGTCGATCAGGATGGCCGTGTCGTAACCGCTGGCCAGGTCGTAAGCGAGATGCATGCCGCTGATCCCGTAGTCGGCAACCTGCACCCAGCCCGGCAGGCCGGCCCCGGCCAGGCGCCTGGCCACCTCGACCCCGAACCCGTCGTCACCGAGGAAGATGTTGCCGACGCCAGCGACCAGCATCCGCCCGGTCAGCACTTGTCTGCCCCCCTCGCGGGCGCTTCGCTGGCATCGGGAGGCTGGTCCTCGGCGCCGGGACACCGCAACGGCCCCCGGGGGGCCTTATGCGGCGTTCGGCCCGGCGCCTGCGGCGTTCCCATGCGCCTAAAGGCTGACAGCGCGCCTCTCACTGCTGCTCCTGATGGGCTTTCCCCTGGCGACGGTCCAGCGAGGCGAGGGTGAGCTCCCACAGAACGTGGTACATGGTCGTCTGCGCTTCCTGAATGCGGTGCACCGACGAGGACGGCGCCACAAACAGGTAGTCGATTGTGTCGGCCTCGGCCATCTTGCCGCCCTCGTAGCCGGCCAGGCCGACGCCGAGCATCCCGCGCCGGCCCGCCTCGGCGAAGGCGTGCAGCAAATTATCCGAATTGCCGCTGGTCGACAGCCCGACCGCGATGTCTTCCCGCCGCCCGAACGCGGCGAGCTGCCGGGCGAACACGACGCCCACCCCGATGTCGTTGCACAGCGCGGTCACCACGGAGGTGTCGTTGGCCAGCGCGAAGGCGGGCAGCGGGGTCTTGCTCTGGCCGGGGTTGAGGAACAGGGTGGCCAGTTGCTGGGCGTCCGTGGCGCTGCCGCCGTTGCCGAACGCGAACAGGCGCCCGCCCGCGGCGAACCTGGCCGCCATGTCCTCGGCGCAGTTGGCCAGCCGCGCGGCCTCGCGCGCCGCCACCGTCCGGCGCAGTTCGGCGATCTCTTCGGTCTTGGCCACCGTTGAGGCCCGGACCTGTGCCAGCACGCCGGACAGATCCGAGGTGCCGGCGTACAGGAACGGGTAAAGCGCTTCCATCGCGCTGGAGCTGCCCTTGGCCGGCTGGGTCACTCGTGGTCATCTCCCACAACGGCAATGGCTTCCCCGGCATGCACCAGGATCATGTCGCCCGGTTGCGCGGTCACCAGGGCGACGCTGACTTCCTCTTCGCCCTGGCCGGTGTCGACGATGGCGAGCTCATCGCCGAGCAGGCGCATCACGGTGACCTCCACGGCGGTGTCGGAGCAGGTGATGCAGACGTCGTCGTGACATTGCGGAACGCGGGTCATGCGACCACCCCCGGAGCCAGCACGCCCGGCTGCTCGAAGAAGACGTGTACCAGTTCCCACAGCACGTGATAGATCGTGACGTGAATCTCCTTGACCACCCGCGGGTCGGCCGAGTTCGCCAGCAGAGTGTGATCCACCGCCGGGCTGGCCGCGATCGCGCCGCCGTCGCCGCTGGCCAGCGCGACGGTCAGCAGGCCAAGGTCCTTGGCCGTGACGAGCCCGGCGAGCACGCTTGGGCTGTCTGGTCCGGCGCAGATCCCCAGCGCGATGTCCGGCGGCGCGGCCAGGTACCGGATCTGGTGCGTGAAGATCGCGTCCAGCCCGTCCCGCTCGGCAACCCCCGTCACGGTCGCCACGTCGGTGGTGAGGGAGATGGCCGGCAGGGCGCGTTTGCCGACGATCACCGGGTGCACGAACTCCACCGCGACGTGCTGCGCATCGGTACTCGCACCGCCGGTGCCAAAGACGACGAGTTTGCCACCCTGATGGAACCGGACGGCCATAGCGTGGCACGCCGCGGTGATCGCGTCAGCCTGGCCGGCCAGATCGAGGGTGGGCCCGATGCGGCGCTCGAACGCCCGCTCGGCATCCGCACCAGCCCCGGCCGGCCGCCCGGCCGCCCCCGGGTCCTTCCCGTTGCTGCTCATCCCGCCGCCCCCGCCCCGTTGGCCAGCTGCGACAGGTCCACGTCGGCCGCGACCTCGACGGCGTCGCGGACCCGCAGTGCCCCGAGGAACCCGCTGTAGGGCTTGATTCCGTAGTCGGTTTGCACGACGGTCGCCTCCGCGTGATACCGGTCCGGGCCGGCCTGGCTGACCCGCAGCCGGAGCGGCCTGGTTTCGCCGTGCAAGGTGAGCGTCCCGCTGATCTCGCCGCCGCCGCCGGCGGCGGCGGCCGGCGCGAACGTGCTCGCGGCGAAGACCGCCTCGGGGTAACGGTCGGCCGCCAGCGTCTTGCGTGCGGTTACCGCGATCTCCCGGCGGTCCCGGTCGGACAGCGGCTTGACCCCGCCGGTACCCTCCCGGACCAGCAGCGCGCCCATGTCGATGTGCACATCGAGACCGGCCGGGCTGAGATCTTCGTTCACCGCGAGCACGCCCGACCACCGGGTCGCCTCGATGGTGAGGTCGTGCCCCGCTGTCGCGGCCAGACCGTCGCGGGAGGTACGCAGGATGATCCGGCCGTGCTCTGGGCCGAGTTGATGGCGCCCTGGTCGTACCGCCATAGCAGCACGCTAGGACACTTCTGGGGGGACGTCCAGCGAACGCCCGGACAAGTCTGACCAGGCTACGGGAGCGGCACCTCGCCGAAGACTTCCTGGATGCGGCGCAGGTCGCGCATGCGCGGCTCGGTGGCGCCGCCCACCCACCGGCTGACGGTCTTGACCGAGACGCCCAGCAGCCGCGCCGCCGCCTCCTGGGTCAGGCCCTCCCGGCGCAGCGCCGTGGACATCCAGTCCGCGAACGTGGCGGGATGGCCAGGCTGCCCCAGCTGAACGCCGGCCGGCCCGGCCACCGGGCGGGCCGGCTCGGCGGTACCGGCAGAGGTGTCCGCGGCGGGCCCGGTGCCGCTCATGGCCGGCCTGGTCCCGCCGCCTGCCGGGGCCAGCTGCGGGATCTGGTTGTCGGAGTGCAGCACGTCCACCTCGACGTGCTCGGGGAAGATGCGGAACGCCACCTGGATGGACCCGGTCGGCCCGGCCGCGTCGAGCAGCGCCCGGAATACCGTCTCGCCGACCTGGCGGTTCCCCTCCTCGGTGAGCGGTGACTCGGCCAGGCACCGGCGGACGAAGTCGCGGATGTCGGGAATCGACGACGGCCGCGCGGGGAAGACCTGCACCAGCACCACGACGGGCGTGACCTGGATTGGGTCCTCCCCCGGACCCATCACGGGCTCGGTCACAGATGTCTCCCTCAGGCCCCGGCCCCGCGCAGAAGCTGGCGGGCCCCGGGCTCCCGCCAGCGTAATCGATGCCGGCCCGCGCGGGCCAGAAGGAAAACCGGCCCAGGTAACGGACGGTCTGCGCGCTAGTTGACCGAAACGGACATTTCTGTCCGGTCGGCTGACTTTTCAGTCTTGTAGCCCCGTCCAACCAGGTCTAGCATGGCCAACAATCTGGGCATCCCTAAGGCCAGCACCCGAGGAGGTGGCCGCCCATGACCACTCCGGATGAGCCGCTTGTGCACATCCTCTGGATGAACGGGGGACTCGGCTGCGACGGGGACTCCGTCGCGCTGACCGCGGCTACCCAGCCAAGCATCGAGGAGATCGCGCTCGGTGCCCTGCCCGGGCTGCCAAAGATCGCCGTGCACTGGCCGCTGATCGACTTCGAGTGCGGCCCGGAGACCGGCGCCGACAACTTCATCGAGTGGTGGCACAAGGCAGATCGCGGCGAGCTCGACCCGTTCGTTCTCGTCGTCGAGGGCTCTATCCCGAATGAGGCGATCAAGGAAGAGGGCTACTGGTGCGGCTTCGGGAACAACCCGGCGACCGGCCAGCCCATGACGACCAACGAATGGCTTGACCGTCTCGCACCCAAGGCCACCGCGATCCTCGCGGTCGGCACCTGCGCCACCTACGGCGGGATCCACGCCATGGCAGGTAACCCGACCGGGGCGATGGGCGTCCCTGACTACCTCGGCTGGGACTGGCGGTCCAAGGCGGGCCTGCCCATCGTCTGCGTGCCCGGCTGCCCGATCCACCCGGACAACCTGTCCGAAACGATCCTCTACCTGCTCTACCAGGTGGCCGGCCAGGCCCCGATGATCCCGCTCGATGAGGCACTGCGGCCGACGTGGCTGTTCGGTGCGACCGTGCACGAGGGCTGCGACCGGGCCGGCTACTACGAGCAGGGCGACTTCGCCGGTGAGTACGGTTCGCCCAAGTGCCTGGTCAAGCTGGGCTGCTGGGGGCCGGTGGTCAAGTGCAATGTGCCCAAACGCGGCTGGATCAACGGCGTGGGTGGCTGCCCCAACGTGGGCGGCATCTGCATCGCCTGCACCATGCCAGGCTTCCCGGACAAGTTCATGCCGTTCATGGACGAGCCGCCAGGCTCCAAGGTCTCCACGGCCGCGAGCACCATGTACGGCACGGTCATCCGCACCCTTCGCGGCTTCACCGCCCGGACCGCGGATGAGGAGCCCAAGTGGCGCAAGAAGGGCGACGAGCTTCTCACCGGCTATTTGAAGACCTGGTGACCACCGGCTGGGCGGCACCTTCGCGGCTGCCCGGCGAACCCAGCTGAGCGGTACGCCCGCGGCTGCCCGGCGAACAGGGAGGAGTGCCATGACGACTGCCGAGGACACCGGCGTCGTGGAGATGGCCTGGGACCCGATCACGAGGATCGTGGGCAGCCTGGGCATCTACACCAAGATCGACTTCAAGCAGAAGAGGGTCGTCGAGTGCCACAGCACCTCGTCGATCTTCCGCGGCTACAGCATCTTCATGAAGGGCAAGGACCCGCGGGACGCGCACTTCATCACCAGCCGCATCTGCGGCATCTGCGGCGACAACCACGCGACCTGCTCGGTCTACAACCAGAACATGGCCTACGGCGTCCGCCCGCCGCACCTCGGCGAGTGGATCATCAACCTGGGCGAGTCCGCCGAGTACATGTTCGACCACAACATCTTCCAGGAGAACCTGGTCGGGGTTGACTTCTGCGAACGGATGGTGTCCGAGACCAACCCCGGTGTGATGGAGCTGGCGAACCGCACCGAGTGCCCGCACGCCGCCGACCACGGGTACAAGTACATCGGCGACATCATGCGCTCGCTGAACCCGCTGGAAGGCGAGTTCTACCGGGAAGCGCTGCAGGTCTCCAGGTCCACCCGGGAGATGTTCTGCCTGATGGAGGGCCGCCACGTGCATCCCTCCACGCTCTACCCGGGCGGGGTCGGGACGACCGCGACGGTCCAGCTCTTCACCGACTACCTCACCCGGCTGATGCGTTATGTGGAGTTCATGAAGCGGGTCGTGCCGATGCACGACGACCTGTTCGACTTCTTCTACCAGGCCCTGCCCGGATACGAGGAGGTCGGCCGGCGCCGCGCGGACCTGGTCTGCTGGGGCAGCCTCAACGACCCCGAGCACTGCGACTTCCGCTACGACCACATGACCGACTGGGGCCGCAAGATGTTCGTCAGCCCCGGCGTGATCAGGGACGGGCAGCTGCTCACCAACGACCTGGTCGACATCAACCTCGGCATCCGGATCCTGCTCGGCAGCTCCTACTACGAGGACTGGGAAGACCAGGAGATGTTCGTCACCCGGGACCCGCTGGGCAACCCGGTGGACCGCAGGCACCCGTGGAACCAGCACACGATCCCGCGGCCGGCCAAGCGGGACTTCGACGGCAAGTACAGCTGGGTCATGTCGCCGCGCTGGTTCGACGGCACGAACTACCTCGCCGCTGACACCGGCGGCGGGCCCATCGCCCGGCTGTGGGCCACCGCGCTCGGCAACCTGGTCGACTTCGGCTACGTCAAGTCGACCGGCCACAGCGTGCAGATCAACCTGCCGCGCACGGTCAGCAGGCCCGAGGTCTCGTTCGAGTGGAAGATCCCCACGGATGCCTCGGGTGCTCCACTGTCCAACGCGATCGAGCGCGACCGGGCCCGCACCTACTTCCAGGCCTACGCGGCGGCGTGCGCGCTGTACTTCACCGAGAAGGCCCTGGCCGAGATCAGGGCCGGCCGCACCAAGACTTGGGAGCCATTCTCGGTCCCCGACGAGGCCAACAGCTGTGGCTTCACCGAGGCCGTCCGCGGTGTGCTGTCCCACCACATGGTGATCCGCGAGGGCAAGATCGCGAACTACCACCCGTACCCGCCGACTCCGTGGAACGCCAGCGTCCGCGACGTCTACGGGACACCCGGGCCGTACGAGGACGCGGTGCAGAACACCCCGATCTTCGAGGAGAACCCGCCGGAGAACTTCAAAGGCATCGACATCATGCGGGCCGTGCGCAGCTTCGACCCGTGCCTGCCCTGCGGCGTGCATATGTACCTGGGGGGTGGCAAGGTACTTGACAAGGTGCACTCGCCGATGACGGTCACGCTGGCCACCTGACCCGATGACTGTTCGGCAGACAGGTGAGCGGATCGAGGAGCTCCTCGCCTCGCTGCGGTCGCAAGGCGGCGCAGCCGCCGGCACAGCGGAGGAGCTCGTCCGGTTGCTGGTTGGCCTCTACGGCGACGGCCTGAGCCACATCGTGGCCGCCATGGCGGCCGAGGGCGAGGCCGGGCAGGCCATGCTGGACATCCTGGCCGCAGATCCGCTGGTCGAGAGCCTGCTGCTGCTGCACGGGCTGCACCCGCTCGACGTCGACGCCCGGATCCAGCGCGCGCTGGACCGGGTCAGGCCCTATCTGGGCTCGCACGCCGGCGGGGTGCAGTACCTGGGGGTGCGCGACGGGGTCGCGCGCCTCCGCCTCGAAGGAACCTGTCACGGCTGCCCCTCCTCGACCGTCACCGTGCAGCTGGCGATCGAGGGGGCGGTGCAGGATGCGGCGCCAGAGGTGACCGAGGTGGTCGTGGAGGGAATGACCGCCCCGCCCGAGCCCGCCCTGCTGCAGATCGGGCCCCGCCCCGGTGCGGTGACCGCCGTCCCACCGGGTGCGGGGCCGTCTGGTGAATCCGGCGGGGAGTGGATCCAGTTGCCGGACATCGGGCCGCCAAGCTCCCGCCCGGTTACCGCATCGGCGGGCGGCGTGGCCGTGCTCGTCTGCTCGGTCCGCGGGACCCTGTACGCCTACCGGGACGCGTGCGCATCGTGCGGCTCCCCGATGGGCGAGGGCCGGCTGGACCGCGAGGTGCTGACCTGCCCGTGCGGAGCCCGGTATGACGTCCGCCGGGCCGGCGCGCCGCTCGACGGCCGCGCGGCGCACCTCGACCCACTGCCGTTGCTGGCCGACAGCCAGGGGGTGCGGGTGGCCGTGCCAGCGGCGGTGCCGTCGTGACCCGCCCGGCAGGCCCGGCCGGCCTGCGCAGGTTCGTTCCTGGCGCGCCCGGGCCGGCCTCACAGACCACGCCGGGCCCGGCGCCGCTCACCCGGCCGGGCCCGGCGGCGGCGATCGAGGATGAGCGAGGAACGGGGGCAGAGCGGCCTGGCGGTCCCGCAGTGGGCGGCCAGGCAGGCGGCCCCGGCGCGGAGTTGGTGGGGGGCGGCGCCGGGGTCGGCCGTCAGACCATGGAGAAGTGCGAGCTGTGCTCCGTGGAGATCCCGGCGGAGCACGGGCACGTCGCGGACCTCGACCATTCGAGCCTGCTGTGTGCCTGCCGCGCCTGCTACCTGCTGTTCACTCACTCCCAGGCCGGGCGCGGCCGGTACCGGGCCGTGCCCGACCGCTATCTCGGCGATCCGGGCCGGCCCATGACGGCTGCCGAGTGGGCGGAACTGGAGATCCCGGTCGGGCTGGCCTTCTTCCTGCGCAGCTCCGGCGCGGGCGAGGTGACCGGGTTCTACCCGAGCCCGGCGGGCGCCACCGAGTGCCGGCTTGACCTGGCCGCCTGGGACCGGCTCGCGGACGCTCATCCACTCCTCGGCGCGATGGCACCCGACGTGGAGGCGATCCTCATCTGCCGCACCGGCGAGGACGTCGAGCACTTCCTCGTGCCGATCGACGCCTGCTACGAACTGGCCGGGCGGATGCGCCTGCACTGGCGCGGCTTTGACGGCGGCGCGGAGGCACGCCAGAGCATCGCCGACTTCCTCGGCCAGGTCCGCTCCCGGGCGCGGCCATGGGGCGGGGCGGCGGGGTCAGGGCCAGCACTGCGCGGGGCGGCGGGGTCAGGGCCAGCACAGGGCGCGGCGGGGTCCGGGCCAGCACTGCGCCAGAGGTCCTGACATGGCCGAGCTCACCTTCGACTGTGTCGGGGCCCAGCCGGACCGGTACGCGGTGGTGCCCGCCCTGACGCTGAGGCTGCGGATCAGCGAGACCAGCGGCGAGCGGGTAGAGGCGATCGCGCTCCGGTGCCAGATCAGGATCGAGCCGGCCCGCCGCCGGTATTCGGCCGCCGAAGCGGAACGGCTGAACGACCTCTTCGGCGACACCGAGCGCTGGGCCAACACGCTGCGGCCGATGCAGCTGGTGACCGTGGCGACGATGGTGCCCGGCTTTTCCGGCAGCACCGAGACCGACCTGCCGATCAACTTCACCTATGACCTGGAGATCGGCTCGACCAGGTATTTCGCCAGCCTGGAGGCGGGAGAGGTACCGCTGCTGCTGCTGTTCAGCGGGACCGTCTTCTACCTCGTCGACGGGCGCATCCAGGTACAGCAGGTGCCGTGGAGCAAGGAGACGGCCTACCGGCTTCCGGTCAGCGTCTGGCGGGAGGCCATCGACGCGCACTTCCCGAACAGCGCCTGGATCAAAATGAGCAACCAGACCATGGAGGAACTGCAGCGGTTCAAGAGCGCCCATGCCCTGCCAACGTGGGATCTCACCCTCCAGGCCCTGCTCAGCCAGGCCGACCCGGGCCCGGCCAGCGATCCCGGTCACCCGGCCAATGGGCAGCAGGCCGCTGCGGAGCAGCAGACATGACCCCGGACCCCGGGCACCTGGCGCATGCGAGGCAGGTGGCGGACGCCGTTCTGTATGAGGGCTATTTGCTGTACCCGTACCGCCAGTCAGCGCAGAAGAACCGGACCAGGTTCCAATTCGGGGTCCTTATGCCCCCGGCATACGGGGCGGTGGACGACTGTGAGCCGTCGGCCAGCCAGACCGAGTGCCTCCTTGAGTGCGCCGACGACGCCGTCGTGGAAATCCTGGTCCGCTTCCTGCACTTCCAGCGGCGCACCGTGCAGCGCATCGCCCCGGACACCGGCGCGATCAGCGACGTGGACACGCTGACGGTGAACGGGGCGGAGTACACCTCCTGGGACGAAGCGGTGGAGCGGGAACAGAGCTTCTACGCCCACGTCGGCCACCTGCTCGGCGTGGACACCGAGTTGCTGTTCCGGGTCAGCGAAGGGGAAGAACTCGAGGGCCTCACCGGACCGGGTGCGGAACGGGCCGGGCGGCTGGTCCGCCGCTGGGAACGGCTCGACGCGGCGATCGGCGTGCGGGCAGAACGAGTCGCCGGGCCCTACGGGGCGCTGCGGCTGCGGGTGCGCGTGGAGAACCGCAGCCAGCCGGGTGTCCTGTTGCGCAGCCGCGATGACGGGCTGCGCTACTCGCTGATCGCGGCGCACGTACTCATCGCGGCGCCCGGAGGCGCGTTCCTCTCGCTGACCGACCCGCCGCAATGGGCGGCCGCCGAGGCGGCGGCGTGCACCAACATCGGCACCTGGCCGGTGCTGGCCGGTCCGGGCGACTGCCGCGACCTGCTGCTGTCCTCGCCGGTCATCCTCTACGACCACCCCGAAGTTGCCCCGGAGAGCGCGGGTGATCTCTTTGACGCCACCGAGATCGATGAGATCCTCACGCTGCGCACGCTGGCGCTGACCGACGACGAGCGTCGGCAGGCCCGCGCGACGGACCCGCGCGCGGCCGAGTTGATCGACCGGCTGGACGTGCTGCCGCCAGAGATGCTGGAGCGAATGCACGGCGCTATCCGTTACCTGTCGCCGTCCGGCACACCGGCGAGTGCCGGTACTGGCGGGACGGCCGCTGCCGTGGGGGACCTCGCCGTTCCGTCCTGGGGAACGCCCGGGGACGGCGGCCCGGCGGTTCCGCCCTGGCAGGCCACCGCGGGCGCCGAGCAGAAGCCGTGGTGGGATTCCGGGCTCGGACGCCTCGGTCAGTCCCGAGACCGATCACGTTCTGGTCGGTGGCGTCAGGATCGCCCGGGGGAGCAGGGTCAGGATGCGGCCCGGGTCGCGGCGGGCAGACGCCCAGGATCTGTTCCTGGCCGGCCGGGAGGCGGTCGTCGAGGCCGTGCTGCACGACGTGGACGGCCACGTGCACGTCGCGGTCAGCCCGACCAGTGACCCCCTCGCCGACCTGCAACGGAACCACGGCAGGTTCCTCTACTTCGCCCCCGACGAGATCGAGCCGGCCGAGACCGCGCCCGTGACGGGCGGTCAAGGGCCCGGCATCCGTGACGAGCCCAGCGGGAAGGAGGAAACGAGATGATCGGCAAGCTGATCAAGGCGGCGCTGATCGCGGCGGTCCTGGCATTGATCGTGCAGTCGCTGCCAGACATCAAGCGCTATCTCGAAATCCGCGAGATGTGAGGTGTCCCGCGGATCCGACCGAACATCCCGCGTATCCGACCGAGGTGCGGCATCCGACCGAGGTGAGGCGGAAGTATGGAAACGATCATAGGTTTCGTGGCCGGCTACCTGGTCGGATCCCGCGAGGGGAAGGCCGGGCTGGAGCGGTTGAAGACATCGTGGCACGCCATCAGGAGCTCACCCGAGGCGCGCAAGATGGCGGCCGACGCGATAACCATGGCTGAACAGGTCGTCCGGCGGGCCCCCGTCGGTGGCATCAGCGGCACCGTCCGCACGCTGGCCTCCCGCGCCGGCGGAACCCGCCAGGAGCCCTCCCGGGCCGCCTAGGCCGCGGGCCCGCTGCGCGGACGCCACGCCGGCCGCGGACGCCACGCCGGCGTGAAGCTCGTCGGGCGATTTCTGGCCAGAGGAAGGCGAAATCTGCGCCCGCCTTGAGGTTTTCTTCAGGTTGGCTTGGGATCCTGCCGCCGAGTGCGCCCAGATGGCGCGCGGAAGGAGTTGCGCCCATGCCGGCCGAAGAGCACGATCACGATCAGACGGGACCGGCCAGCCCAGGCAACCAGGCCGGGCCAGCCGACGGGATGCAACCGGGCAAGCAGGGGCCGCGGAGTGCCTGGCCCGGCTCCCGCCGGATCGCCGTCCTCACCGGGGTCATCGCGGTCGGCCTGCTGACCGGGGCCGGTGTCGCGTTCGCCACCACCGGCTCCCCCGCGCACCCGGCGTCCCCCGGCGCGGCCACGGCCGCGACTCCTGCTCCGTCCCCGTCGCCGCCATCCCGGGTGCACCTGCCGCACCGGTTTCCGTTCCGGATCGGGTCAATGATCCCCGGCTTCGCCGGGCAGTTCGGCCTCGCCGGGCCGTTCGGGGCCATCCACGGCCAGTACGTGGCGCCCAAGTCAGGCGGCGGTTACCAGACCATCGCGTTCCAGAACGGCAAGGTCACCGCGGTCTCGAGCACGTCCATCACGCTGCGCAGCGCGGACGGGTACACCCATTCCTACGTGGTGACCAGTTCGACCACCGTGAATGCCCAGCGCGGCGGCATCAGCTCGATCAAGGCCGGCAACGAGGTGTCGGTCCGGGCGACGGTCAGCGGCAGCACCACCACCGCGGCCCAGATCACCGACCTGACCCTGCTCCAGCAGGGCGTCAAACACTTCTTCGGTAACTGGCCCGGGATCAAGACGAAGATCGCCATCCCCTAGCGGCGCCGACATATCCTCGTTTCCGCACGCGCTAACCGGGATAATCCGGGCGTGGAACCGTGCGTTTCTGAGGATAAGTCGTCTTGATCATGGAAGCGGAGCCGGTCGCCGTCCTGGCGGACATGGCCGCGCGGCAACGGCCGGACAGCAGGCGGCTGCGCCAGCTCATCGCGATTCTGACCGAGGGGCCACATGACGTCGCCACCCTGGTGGAGCGCTGCGCCCTGCCGCGCCAGACGGTGGAGAGCGTCCTGTCCGCGGCCGCCGGTGATCTGTCGTGGCGCGACGGCACGGTGATGATCCAGGCTGACAAGCTGGCTGCCTACCGGCGGCGGTTCGGCTACGAGCAGCTGGCGCGCACCGAACTCGCCGACCCCCTGGCCAGCAGGCAGGCCCGGGCGGCCGCGGTCGTGACGACCATGGAGTCACTGGTTGCTGAGGCGCCCCTGGCCCGGACCGCCCTCGACCACGTGCCTGCCACGCCGGACACCGTCGTCCGGCGCGCCCTGTGGCTGGACAGTACCTACGACCTGACCGGATCGGTGCTGCTGTTCCTGGGTGATCACGACCTGACGTCGCTGGCCGTGGGGCAGGTGTGCCCGGGCGCGGACCTGGTCGTCGTCGATATCGACGAGGCCACGCTGAGGTTCATCGACGACCAGGCGAGCCGTCTGGGAATCGGCGTACGGTGCCTGGCGGGCGACCTCAGGATCGGGCTGCCTGACCTTGCGATCGGCTGTGCCGACCTGGTTTTCACCGATCCGCCGTACACCCCGGAAGGGGTGGAACTCTTCGTCGTGCGCGGGCTTCAGGGCATGGGCAACCACGACAACGGCCGGGTCATTGTCGCCTACGGGTACAGCGACCGTCACCCAAGCCTGGGGTACCAGGCCCAGTCCGCGGCGCACCGCCTCGGCCTTGCCTACGAGGCGGTCCTGCCGCGGTTCAATCACTACGCCGGGGCTCAGGCGGTGGGCAGTACCAGCGCCCTGTACGTCTGGCGGCCGACGACGCGAACCTGGAAAGCTCTCGGCCGGGCCGGTTCCGGCGGCTCGCTGGGCATCTACACCCAGGGCACGCAGGCCGTCGAGACGGAGCAGGCTGGGTTCAGCACGGTCTCCGCACAGGTGCGGGCGGTGACCACGGACGCTGGCTTCCCCGTCAAGATCCTCATCGGGAGCGACTGGAAGGACACCGGAGACAAGGCCGCGCATCTGCGGCTCAGCACCGTCCTGTCCGGCGGCATCCCCCCTCATCTCAGCCCCGCCGAGCCAGCCGCGGCAGTGGCCGACCTCAGCGACGATCCGGGCCCATGGCTGCTGCGGGCCCTGCTCGCCACCAACACCACCCGGCTCGCGGCGCTGGTACCCAACGGCCATCCCGATCTGGTGAGCGAAGCGGCCCAGACCTCGCTCGCTGATCTGGTCAAGGCCAAGTACGCGCTCCGCTTCCTGCGCAGCCAGCCCGATGCCAAGCACGCGATAGTCCTCGCCGAATCGGTCCCGCCGCAGTCCCTCGACGCCCCAGGCCGGATAGCTCAGCGGCTGCTCCGGCGAGTTCACGGCAAGCTGGGCAACGTATGGCGGGAAGGGCTCATCGAAGCCGCTGCCGAGTACGGGCACACACTGGCGAAGCGTCCCGCGAGGACGCTGGTGGAGGCGCGGGCACACCCGCCCTGGGCGTTGAATACGCGCCTGATCGACCTGCCGCGGCACCAGATCGACCGGATCCTGGCGGACGCGATGGCGAGCGCCACGGACACCGGGGCCACCAGCGGCACGACCAGCGAACCAGGCCGCCAGCCCGGCTAGTGGGCGAAGAAGTGCAGGCCGATCCAGGCCCACGCGACCAGCACACCCACCCGCCCCGTCCGGGTCCGCATCGCCCGCGTCAGCAGTTCTCCCACCGAGGGAACCGGAACCCGCGTCCTGGTGGCGAGCACCTGCAGCAGCACGATGCCGCCCAGCACGGCCAGGTAGCCGCCGATGGTAATCCCGTGACTGGT
>CAWEYV010000017.1:0-142657 GCA_963813395.1 uncultured Actinomycetes bacterium | reverse complement strand
CGACAGTGATAAGAGTGTCACGGCCGCTCAAGTCAACGGCACCTGGAAAACCAAAGACGGCGAATTCAAGATCTGGGCGCTCGGCAAACAGCGTCTTCAGGTGGAATTTTCGGGCGTTTACGAATACAAAACGCCGCAGGGTCCAATGGCGAACGAGGGCGTAGGCAGCGGCGCCGCGACGATCGAAAACGACACGGCCATCTTCAAACCCGAAGGCGCGGAAGAGGAATGCCGGATCACGCTAAAATTCACTGGCAGCAAACTGGTCGTCACGCAAATCGGCATTTGCCGGCTTCGGCCACAACGTGAGTGCCGAAGGCACCTACAAAAAGGTTTCGTCTAAGAAGCCAAGGTTCGGATCGGATTGAGGTCCGGCCTAGCTGCTCGCGCCATTGCTGTAACAACCGATCTGTGGCCGGTTCCAAGAAGTTCACAATGCGTGGACGGCCGATAGGGCCGTCGCCACAACTCGCGCTGTGATATAGTCTCGACATCATGCGACGTTGTCCTGGGCCACCACTGAACCCAACATTACCTATCACGATGAGGAATGGGGCGTTCCTGTACACGACGACCGAGGCTCTTCGAATTTCTCACTCTGGAGGGCGCGCAGGCCGGACTAAGCTGGACCACGATTCTCAAGAACGCGAGAACTACCGAAAAGCATTCGACGGATTTCGCCCGCAAAAAATTGCCCGCTACGGCAGCGAGACGTAAAACGATTGCTGCCAACGACGGAATCGTGCGCAACCGATTAAAAATCGCAGCTACTATCGAGAACGCGAAAACTTTTCTCGCCGTCCAAAAAGAATTCGGAACCTTCGACGTTACTCTGGAGCTTTGTCGGCGGCGCGCCGAAACAGAATCGCTGGAAAACGTTGACTCACGTTACCCGCCGCACCATTGAATCCGACGCGATGAGCCGCGATCTGTCGCGACGCGGATTCAAATTCGTCGGCTCAACCATCTGCTACGCCTTCATGCAAGCGACGGGCATGGTCAACGATCATCTCGTCACATGTCCGCGACACGCAGAGCTTGGTGGCGCGCATCGCCGTCGGCGAAAAAGCTGACTCCGACGAGTCCAGTTCGGCCTGGCAAATGTCGGCGTCGAATACGATATTACTGAAGTGTTATGTTAGGATCTGCCACTGCGCGCTCGGGCACACCGCATTTGGTTAGCGCGCTCATTGCCTGCGCAATTGTGGTTGGGGTTTTGTGCGGCGGAAGATTGCTGGCACTCCAGCTTGAGCGAAAAACGGTTCATTGGGTCGCTCCGAGAGACTTCTTCATTAAGAATCAAGGACTTGCTTTCGAGCGGGCGGCCGCGCGCAGGCCGGATATCTTGCTCCTTTACGGCAGTTCCGAATTGACCGACCCAATTCCACCGGCCATCTGATTTTTTTTCCAACGCACCAACTGGGTTTCAGGTATGTCCGGTGGGTAAGGCGGGCACTACCTCATTGATCATTTTGCAGAAACTCGGCGCACTGGGCTCGGAGTTGCGTGGCCGCAAAGTCGCAATCTCACTTTCAGCAAGCTCGTTTTTCACGCCTGCCGTCAGGCCAGACTTTTACGCCGGAAATTTCTCATTGCCTGCGGCCAACGGCATTCTCTTCAGCAATGCCATTGATCTTGACTTGAGGCTGCGATCGCGAAGCGAATGTTACAATTTCCTGACACACTGGCAGAAGATGGGCTGGTGGAGCTCGCTGCTAAATGCCTTGCGTCCGGCCGTCCAGTGGATCGCATGGTTCTGATGGCTATCTGGCCGCTGGGCCGCCGCTGCCGGTGCCACCGCCCGCGCCCATGCCGGATCCGGAGGCGCTCGCGGCGATGCCGGACCCGACGGCGCCGGGTGAGCTGGCGCCCGCAGGCGGCACCGAGAGCGGCGAGATCGCGGGCTACGCCTCAGTCCGGCTGCTGGCCGACCGGGCCGCGGCGGTGCGGCCGGATTTCCGGCTGGACGACGGCAACGCCGCAGACGTGGCCCGGATCTGCCGGGCACTCGACGGCATGCCGCTGGCCATCGAGCTGGCCGCCGCGCGGTTGCGGACGCTCTCGGCCGCCCAGCTTGCGCAGCGCCTTGGCGCCAGGTTCGACCTGCTCACCGGGGGCAGCCGGACGGCAGTACGGCGGCACCAGACGCTGCGCGCGGTCGTTGACTGGAGCTGGGAACTGCTGTCCGGGCCCGAGCAAGTGCTCGCCCGGCGGCTGGCCATCTTCCCGGGCGGGGTCGCGCTAACGGCGGCTGAGCAGGTGTGCCAGGACAGCACGCTGCCCGCGGAGACCATCCTGCCCGCGATATTTGGCCTGGTGGAGAAGTCGTTTCTTATCGTCACGAGCGATGGCGAGCCGCGATACCGGATGCTCGAGACGATCCGCGCCTACTGCGCCGAGCGCCTGGCGGAAACCGGCGAAGAAGCCCGGGTACGGTACGCGTTCGCCACGCATTTCCTGCGGCTGGCCGAAACGGCCGACCCGCTGCTGCGGGGCCGGCAACAGCACATCTGGATGCGGCAGCTGACGGTGGAACAGGACAACATCAACGCGGCGCTGCGCTGGGCGATCGATCGGCGCGATGTGGCGCTGGCGCTGCGGTTCGGGCAAGCGCTGGGCTGGTTCTGGCTCTTGCGCGGGCAGCGTCGTGAGAGCGGCGCTATGGCCAGGGAAATACTGACGATCAGCGATCCGGCCAGCGCTGGTCTCGCCGATCAGGCTGACCCTGTTCGCGAGGCCTATGCCAGCCTCGATGTGGTGCATGCCCGCGCCGTCTGCGCCCTGACCGCGATGAACGCTAGCTGGGATTTCGCCCAGGTCAAGCAGCCGCTGCTAGACGCGGAGCCGCTGCTTTTCCCGGGAAGCGCTGGGCGCGGTGACGGCCCGCCGCACCCACTTGTCGTTGTCGGGGGCGCGATGCTCGCGCTCTACGAGAAGCGCGATCCAGATAGGGCGCTCCGGTTGCTGGCCGGGCATTTCGAGTCGGCCGATCCATGGACCCGGGCGGGTGCCCGGCTCATGTACGCGTTCCTCTCGATGACACTGGGCCGGGTGCCCGATGCGGCCGGGCAGTGCGCCGAGGCACTCGCGGGGTTCCGGGCGGTCGGCGACCGGTGGGGAATGGCGCTGGCGCTCGTCGGCCAGGCCGAGCTCGTCGCGTTCGACGGAGATCATGCCGGGGCCATCGCCGCGCTGGAGCAGGCCGTGGGACTGAGCCGGGCGCTGACCGACTGGGAAGACACCGCACAGATGTATGCCAGCCTGGCCAAATCCCGTAGCCGGCTGGGCGACTACGAGGGTGCTCTGGCCGACCTGGCCCGGGCTGAGCGGGCCGCCCGCGAGCAGGGCGAGTCGGAGAGCGACCTGTGGATTACCTACGTCCGGGCGGAACTGGTGTGGCTGCAAGGTGACACAGCGGAGGCCGGCCGCATCGCCCGGCAGCTGGATGCCCGGATAGCAAGCAAGCAAACCATCATGATCTCGTCCTTCCGGGCGCAGGCCAAAACCCGGGCCGCACTGGCCGACATCAGGTCCGGCAATGTCGCTGCCGGGCGGGCCGAGCTGCTTTCTGCCTTGCGCCTCGCGCGGGACGGGCAGGAGCGGGCGGCCGTCGCCGTCGTGACTGACGGCCTCGCGGCCGCCGCACTGTGGACCGGCGCCGGTCGGGCCAGCGCGGAGCGGGCGGCGGCCCTGCTGGGCGCCGCTCACTCGATCCGTGGTGCTTTCGACCACAGCAGCGTGGACGCCCCGGCGGCCAGGGATGCCGCACGCCAGATGCTCGGGGATGCGGTGTTCGAGGCCGCGTACCAGCGCGGCCTGGACCTTGGCTACGCCGACGCGCTCGCGCTCGCGGAGGACTGGGCCCAGTCCTCCGCGAGCGGATAAACGCCTGCTCAGGTGCGGCGACGATAGGCGCGGACGGCCAATGGGGCGAAGACGACCACGATGGCAAGCGCCCACAGCAGCGACCGAACCGCTGGCGTGGCGACCGGGCCACCGACCAGCAGCCCGCGCTCGGCGTTGGTGAGGTCGGTCACCGGGTTGACCCGGACGAATGCCTGCAGCCACCCGGGCATGGTCTGGGACCGCACCAGCAGGTTGCTGCCGAAGACGAGCGGGAACATCGCCAGGAAGCCGTACATCTGCACGCCCTGCGGCGTCTTCACGAGCATCCCGATGAGCGCGGACACCCAGCACATGGCCAGGGCGAACGTGAGCAGCAACACGACCCCGGCGACCGCGGGAAGGGGGCCGGTCCCGATCCGGAACCCGAGGATCATCCCGAAGCCGAGGGTGATCACCACCGAGATCAGGTAGCGCACCATGTCGCCCAGGACGGCGCCACCCAGCGGTGCCCACCGGGCGATCGGCAGGGTGCGGAACCGGTCGAACACCCCGCCGGTGATGTCCTGGTTGAGCATCAGGCCGGTGCCCAGGGTGGCGAACACCACGGTCATGACCAGCAGCCCGGGCAGCGCGAACTGGAGGTAGGCGTGGGTGCCGCCGGCGAGCGCGCCGCCGAACACGTAGGTGAACAGCAGCAGGAACATGATCGGCTGCAAGCTCAGGCCGACAAGGTCCTCCATGTTGGTCCGGAGCTTCAGCACACTCCGCCAGGTCAGCGTGAAGGCGTTGCGGAGCCCGGTCACCGGGCCGACCCGCTGAGCCGGGCTGGCGGCGGGCAGGGTAGCCGCGGTCATCGTGACGTCCTTTCCAGTTCGCATATCAGGTCATGGTCATCGGCGGGCTCGTCCTGGCTCCGGTCGCCGGTCAGGGCGAGGAAGACCTCGTCCAGGCTGGCCTTGCGGAGGGTGAACTCGGCGAGGTCCACGCCGGCTTCGTCAAGGTCGCGGACGATGA
Organism: uncultured Actinomycetes bacterium; assembly: GCA_963813395.1. GTDB lineage: Bacteria > Actinomycetota > Actinomycetes > Streptosporangiales > Streptosporangiaceae > DASXKD01. Next base: position 137,797 of record CAWEYV010000017.1, on the reverse strand, counting down.
CGGGGAGCACCGCCGCGTCGGTCACCGCGACGCGCACCATGCCCGACTCGGCGTGAGCGGCCGGCCGCGTCCTGGTGCGGTTCGCGACCAGCGCAGCCGTCTGGTCCAGCCGGGCGCGGTCGGCCGGGAGAACCTCGAGTACCTGCCGGCCGGTCCTGGTCTTGAGCTCGTCGGGCGTTCCGGTCGCGATCACCCTCCCGTGGTCGATGACCACGATGTCGTGCGCGAGCTGGTCCGCCTCGTCCAGATACTGGGTGGTGAGCAGGACCGTGACACCGTCGGCGACCAGCTCACGGATCATTGCCCACACCTCGGTCCGGCTCCGCGGGTCCAGTCCGGTTGTCGGCTCGTCCAGATACAGCACTCTGGGCTGGCCAACCAGGCTGGCGGCCAGGTCCAGCCTGCGCCGCATCCCGCCGGAATAGGTCTTCACCGGCCGCTGCGCGGCGTCGGTGAGGTCAAAGCGCTCCAGCAACGTGGTGGCGCGGGCCCGGGCGCCGCGCCTGGACTCGCCGAGGAGCCGGCCGATCATGATGAGGTTGTTGACCCCGGACAGCCCTTCGTCCACTGAGGCGTACTGGCCGGTGAGCCCGATCAGCTGGCGCACCTGATGGGCCTGGCGCTCGAGGTCATACCCGCACACCAGCGCCTGCCCGCCATCAGGCCGGAGCAGTGTGGCCAGGATCCGGACGGCGGTCGTCTTGCCAGCCCCGTTCGGCCCGAGGACGCCCAGCACGGTACCCGGACGTGCCACCAGGCCGACCCCCGCCAGCGCCGTCGTCTTGCCGAAGCGCTTGACCAGCCCGCTGGCCTCGATCGCGTTCGTCATCGTTCCTCATTTCTGTCGTTGCATGGCCATAGTTGGCGACGTCGCTGGCAGAACCCGCACCAGGCGCTGAGAGGTCACTGTCAGCGGGGCTACAAGGGAAAGCGCTGGTAGGGTCTGCGGCGATGGAGATCATCCGTAAGGACGTCGTCGTGATCGGCCTGGGCGCGTTTGGCTCGGCGGCCCTGTGGCGGCTGGCGCACCGAGGGGTTGACGTTGCCGGCATCGAACGGCAGGGCATCGGGCACCACCTTGGTTCCTCACACGGCCTGACCCGGCTGTTCCGGATCGCCTGCCAAGAGCACCCCGGCCTGGCCCCCATCGCGCTGAAGTCGCTGGAGCTGTGGACCGGGCTTGGCGAGGAGACCGGGCAGCGGCTGGTGCAGCAAAGCGGCTGCCTAAGCGTGGGGCCGTCGGCCAGCCGCCCGGTGACCGGCGCGATCGCGGCCGCCGCCGCGGCCGGGCTGCCGGTCCAGGAACTCAGCCACGCCGAACTTCTCGCCCGGCAGCCCCAGTACGCGGGCATGGCGGAAGCGGACGTAGCCGTCTGGGATCCGGGCGCGGGAATCTGCTACCCCGAGCGCAACATCCGGGCGCACACGGCGGCGGCCCAGCGGCTGGGCGCCGAGGTCTACCCGCACACGATGGTCACCGGTATCCAGGCCGGCCGGGACGGCGTTACCGTGCGCACCCCGACCGTCGAGTTCCGGGCGACGCAGGTGGTCGTCGCGGCCGGCGCATGGCTCGGCACACTGGTGCCCGGCCTGCACCTGGCTCCTCGGCGAACGCCGCAGTTCTGGTTCCGGCCCCGCGATCCAGCCTCGGGCGAGTTCGCCCTGGACCGGTTTCCCGCTTTTATCTGGGACCGTCCCGATGGCGGAAGCTTGTGGGGACACGGATCCGCCGAGGACTACGGCATCAAGATCGGCCCGGAACCCGTGATGTCGGACAGCGCCGGGATCGACCCGGAAGAAATGGACCGCTACATCCACCTGGATACCGACATCGACGCGGTGACCGGGCACGTGGCCCAGGCATTCCCAGGCCTGGATCCGCGGCCGGCGAAGGCCATCACGTGCATGGTCACCGATTCAGCCGACGGGCAGTTCCTGATTGGCCGGCTGCCCGGGCAGCCCCAGGTCGTCGTGGCCGGCGGGGACAGCGGTCACGGTTTCAAGCATGCCGCCGGTATTGGTGAGCTATTGGCGCAGCTCATCACCGGGCAGCCTGCGTACTGTCAGACAGAATTTCTGGACCCGGTGCGCTTCCTTCCGCGAGGCGCAGGCCAAATAAAGGAGCAGTGAATGTCACAGCCCGCAGAGCCGGTGCACCTCAACAACCATCACCGGGCCACGCTGCACCAGATCTTTCAGCATCCGGTCAGCCATAACGTCGAGTGGCATGCCGTGGTGTCCCTGTTTGAGGCCGTTGGTTCGGTGGTCAAGCACCACGACGGCAAGGTTGCCGTGAGTGTCGGATCGGAGCGCATCTTCGTTGAGCCGCCGCCGCACAAGGACATCGACGCCCAGACGGTTCTCGACCTGCGGCGGATACTGAGCGCGGCCGGCTACGGAGCGGAGACCGGGCGTTAGCCAACCCGCATATCGGCGTCATGGCCTGATCACGGTGAAGTCCGCTCGGGCCGGCCTGACGTTACCGGCGCTCACGATGACGGCGCCGTGGTAGGTGCCGGGGCGCGCATAGGTGTGCTCACCGGAGATGGCGTACAGGCTGTTCACCCGGGTGCCGGTGGCGTTGGCCCCGGTCACGTCGCCGGTCGTGGTACTGCCATCGCCCCACTTGATCGTGCACCCGATGCCGAGCGAGGAGTCGCACATGGTGAGCGTGCTGGTGGGGAAGCCCGGCGCCGACAGCATTGCGATCGGGCCGTCCACCTGGCCATGGGAGTTGGTGGTCGCGGTGGTGCCGATCACGGTCAGCGGCCAGGGCACCTCGGTGGAGGGGTAGAAGTTCACCCCGGCCGCCTGGAGGCGGGCGCCCTGGGCCGCGAGGCGGCGCAGGAAGTCGTGGTAGGCGGGGCTGGTCGCGGTCCGGTGGGCTGACGGTGACCAGGCGATTTCGGCCAGCGCGAGCAGCCGCGGGAACACCATGTAGTCGGCGTTGGTCATGGTTGCGACGGTCTCGCCCCACATGGCGCCTTCCACCCCGATGACGTTGCGGTCGGTGACGCCGCTGACGAACCCGCCGGGGTTCCAGTCGTAGGCGCTGGAGACGTCGCATCCTCTGGGGCAGGCCCAGTTCATGCCGAGCGAGGGCGGCACGCTGGACCGGGCGCTGACCAGGTACTTCTGGTCGAGGTAGGTGTGGTTCGCCGGGGCCATCACGATCTTCATGTGCTTGGCCACGGCCTGCCGGCCGGTGACCGAGCCGGGCGACCTGCCCCCGGCGGGCTGCCAGTACTCGGCGATCGAGCCGGCCGGCGGCCTGGTTCCCTTGCCTGCGATGTCCGCCCAGCCCATGACGGCCTTATCGCGCCCGGTGACGATGCCCGCTTCCTTGTTGACAAACGCGGCGTATTTCGGCGCGGTGAGCAGCGAGGCCGGCACCTCGTCACCGCCGAGGTCGTAGTAGGGGCCGGGGGTGAGCGCGGTGAGCTGGCGGATGATCGCCGTCATGATCGCCCAGGTGTCCCGGCTGCCCGGGCACAGCGCGCTGTAGCCGACGTCCTCGGTGTAGTCCCAGCGCGGCGGGGTGTTCTGGCCGCAGTTGATGCCGTGCGGGTTGGCCGGGAGCCGCGGATTGCTGGTGTCATTGTACTCGGACATGATGATCGCGTTGTTGTGGCCGGGGGAGTCGACCTCGGGCACGACCGTGATGAAGTGCGCGGCGGCATCGGCGACGATGGCCTTGTACTGTGCCTGCGTCCAGAACCCGCCGTGGTCCACCGGCCTGCCGTCCGTGCCAACCGAGCCGCGGCTGCCGACGGCGGTCAGCCTGGGGAAGCCGTTGATCGCCAGCCGGAAGCCCTGGTCGTCGCTCACGTGCAGGTGCAGCATGTTGAACTTGTACGCGGCGATCTGGCCGATGAGCTTCTCGACCGCCGCCGGGGACTCGTCATGCCGGGCGACGTCGAGCAGCAGGCCCCGGTAAGGATAACGGGGGTAGTCGGTGATGCTGACCACGGGCGCCGTCCACGGCCCCGGCAGGACCGTCGGGCTGTTGATCCAGGCCGGGAACAGTTGCCGGAAGGTCTGGATGCCGTCGTAGAGCCCGTGCGCGGCCGGGGCCTCGATCAGTGCGTGAGCCGTCGTTGTCACCAGTTCGTAGCCCTCGGCCCGGGCGCGGACAGGGAGCGTGACCGGGTTACCGATCGCCAGGACGATGTCGCCTGGGCGCGGCGCGCTGGTGACAACGTGCAGCGGGTACCCCGTCGCTGGACGCAAGTATGCGGCCAGGTCACCGGCGACGGTCAGCGCGGCGGCGCCGTGCGCGTTTGGTGCCGCGACGATCCGGGCGTGCCGGGTGAGCGTGAACTGGCCGTGGCCGAGCTTCGCCGACACCGGCTTGGGCACGATGTCGAGCGTGCTTGCCACGGCGGTGACCGGCCGCGCCGGAGCGGCGGTCGCCGTCACGGCGAAGACGGTGAGGGGAACACCGATCACCAGCACCGCGAATCCAAGCAGAGGAAGTCTGTGGTTCATGCTGCCACCTGGTTCTGTTAGGGTCAGCGCCACTGATCACGCGGGCCACACCACAAGAGCAAGCCGGACGCTACAAGCGCTGAACCAACGGGTCAAGGACGGTCAGCGCGGAATCCATGGAGCGAGCAACCGCTACGCACCATCGGCCCATGCCTGGTAGGCGGCTCGCAGGGCTCGCCGGTGGGTGGCGTCGGCAAGGACGTCGGTGTTGTCGGCCCATTGCTCGACCGACCCGATCCCAGCGGGCAGGCGCACGACGAATGGGTCGGTGACATCCGCGAGCAGAGTTTCCTGGATGGCGTCATCCACGGTGCGGTAGGGGCGGCCCCAGAAGGGGACTACCGCCGCCGCCGGGGCCGGAAGCCCACGGGCGCGCTGTGCGGTCAGTAGCACCTCGCACGCGTCGGCGAGGCCGCTTTCTCGCTCGCGCCAGTCTGGTGCGGTCACGGCGGTACTGAGCGGGCCGGCCAGCTCCGCGGCGATGGGAAGCGCCTGGAAGGCGGTGCCCCGCCACTTCGCGTAGGGCGGCCATTGGCGGGACAGCAAGAAGGCCAGCCAGATCAGATCGTCGGTCAGTTCCGCGCTGATCAGCCGGGAGCCGAGTTCGTCACCGCGTTCGGCAGCCCTCCCGGCCAGCGGCATCTGCTGGGAAAGCCGCTGCCAGCCCGCGGCGAGCACGTACCGCTCGACGTCCGGCGGATACCAGCGCAGCGTGGCACGGACCTGGGTCAGCTCGCCGGTCCCGTCGCTGAAGACCGGCCCTTCGGTGACCTCCAGCACGCTCTGGCCGGTCAGGATCAGCCAGTCGGCCGGGGACAGGCCAGCGGCCGGATCCACGCCCAGCCGGCTGGTAACAAAGTCGGCCACCGTCGCGATGTCGATCATGTGGGAGAGCGGGGAGTCCCCGGTGAGCGGGAATCGCACCGGCAATCCCTGATAGGACTCCGGCAGTTCCTGCTCCAGCAGCCCACGGATGGCCGGCACCGCATCGCGGTCGCGCTCACCGACCAGGAGCGTCAGTCGGCAGCCCCAGTCATGATCGCGGCTCATCTCGTCGTCGAAGCCGAGTACGTCGGATCCCGAACCGAGCCGCCCGGCCGCGTACCGGAGCCCAGGTATCGCCCTGATCAGCAAGGGCGCTACGACGTCGGCGTGAAACTGCCGGGCCAGTTCGCGGCCGGACAGGGCAGCAGGTTCGCTCACAAGGCCAGCCGATCAGACCGGCCGGGATGCGGCTAGTCGGTTACGGGCGCTGGTTTACAGTGATCGGGTGGAGTCCCAGCCTGGTTCGCTGGCGGAGTACTTCGACGGCTGGTACGCCGACATGATCGCCTCGCCGGTCAAGGACGAAATCCAGCAGCGCCATCTGGGCCTGCCGCCCCATCTGCTATCCACCAGCCTGCTGGGCTGGGAGGGGATCGCCGAGGCCGTCGCCGCGCTGCGGCTGTCTCCCGGCGACACCCTGGTGGACCTCGCCTGCGGCCGCGGGGGTTACGGCCTGGAGATCGCCGGCCGCACCGGGGCGCGTCTGGTGGGGGTCGACTTCTCCGCCGAGGCAGTGCGCCAGGCCGGTGAGCATGCCCGGCTGCTGGGCGTTACCGCGGACTTCCGCGTGGGGGACCTCGCCGCGATGGGACTGGACACCGGGTCGGCCCGCGCCGTGCTGTGCGTCGACGCGATCCAGTTCGCTCCGCAGCCGCAGGCCGCCTACGGCGAGATCCGCCGGGCCCTGGCACCGGCCGGCCGCGCCGTGCTGACCTGCTGGGAGGCACACAATCGGGACGACGAGCGAGTGCCCGCCCGGCTGCGGCAGGTCGACCTGCGCGCCGGGCTGACCGCCGCTGGCTTCGATGACGTCGAGGTCGGCGACCGCCCTGGCTGGCGGGCCCAGGAGCGCGCCATGTGGCAGGAGGCCGCGGAGCTCGACCCAGGCGATGACCCGGCGCTGCGTTCCTTCCACGACGAGGGAGTGCGCTCCCTGGTGCTGTTCGACCTGGTGCGCCGGGTGATGGCCACCGCCACCGCGCCCTAGCCCGCTGGCCGCCCGGATAACCGGCGCTGCCCGGGCCGGGCCGCTAGCCGGAGCCGCGCTTACCCGGATCCTGGGGCCAGCCCCGTTCCGCCAGGTAATCGGACATCTCCCGGTCGGCCTCGTTGTAGTAGCTGCCAATCTTCTCGCTGCTGGCGAGGGGGCCGGCGGCCTGCCGGTCCGGTTCGTCGCCAGGGTCCGCGGGCCCGGGCCCGGGGCTGGGCTCACCCGGCCCGGGCCCGGGGCTGCGCTCAGCCGGCCCGGCGTTCGGGAGGGGCTCACGTGGCCCGGGCTCATGGCTGACCTCACGTGGCGCCTGCCCGGGATCGGGCCAGCCTGACGCGGGGCCCTTGGCGGCCCGTCCTGAGCGCCGCCTGGCCTGTGGTCTCGCTCGCTGATCCGGTGCCGCTGGGACCGTTACGACCGGCCCTTGTGCTCCGCCGTCGGCGCTGAACCCGGGCACGAGAGGCGTCTCGCGCCGGCCCGCGCGTCCGCCAGCTGGTCCCGCGGCGGTCCCGCGCCGCGTCCGCCGCTGCAGCCCGCGGTTGCGGCGGCGGCGCCAGCGGAGCATCCCGGCGCAGAAGGCAACCACGATCAGCGCGGCGCATACCGCCACGTCGATCATGACCAGCTTCAGCATGATCAGCCCTCCGGGAACCGTCCTTCTTGTCCCGTACCCGGCCAGCGCGGCCAGTACCGCCCGGCTGCGGCACCGGGTCTCGGTAGGTTCGGCATAGCTGTTGGCTGCCCGAGGAGGTCAGATGGTGGTCCCGCTTGTCGGCCGCGCAGTGGCCGCGGTGGCCGGAGGCGTGCTCGTGCTCACGGTGTGGGTCAGCGCCGTCGGCACGCTCATCACGCCCCGCCCGGTCACCAGCTGGCTGACCCGGTCGGTGGATCGTACGGTCAACAAGGCGTTCGTGGTGGCCGCCAGGCACATTCCCAATTACCTGCAGCGTGACCGGGTACTCGCCGCCCAGGCACCGGTGGTCCTGATCGGGCAGTTGGTTGCCTGGCTGGGGATATCGTTTATCGGGTTCACGCTGCTGCTGTGGCCGTCCGTGACCGGTGGCATAACGCGGGCTTTCACTGTGGCCGGGTCTTCGATGTTCACGCTCGGATTCGCCGAACCTGCCGGCGCCGCGCCAGCGGTGATCGTGTTCGCCGCCGCAGCGACCGGCCTGGTGATTGTCACCCTGCAGATCGCCTACTTGCCCACCCTTTACGCGGCGTTCAACCGCAGGGAAACCGAGGTGGCGCTGCTGAATGCGCGGGCCGGCGTACCATCCTGGGGACCGGAGCTATTGGCCCGTACTCACTACGCGCTTGGGACCGGAGTATCGACCATCGATACGCTGCCCGACTTGTACGCGCAGTGGGAACGCTGGGCTGCCGACGTCGCGGAAAGCCACACCACATACCTGCCGCTCGTGCGCTTCCGCTCGCCCAGACCACTGTCATCGTGGGCGACCGCCCTGCTCGCCGTGCTGGATTCCGCCGCGCTGTTCCTGGTGCTGTCACCGAAGTCGGCGCCGGTGGTACCGGCCCGGCTGTGCCTGCGCGGCGGATTCTCGTGTTTCAACCAGATCGCGCGGGCGATGGGCATCGAGGTGCCCGATGAACGCAATCCGGGTGACACGATCACCCTGACCTACGAGGAATTCCTCGAGGGGATCGAACGGATGCGCGAGGTGGACTTCCCCATCGAGCGGGACCCGGCGGAAGCCTGGCCGGAGTTTATCGGCTGGCGGGTCAACTACGAACGGGCCGCCTATGGCGTGGCCGCCGCTATCGACGCCGTACCGGCGATGTGGTCGGGTCCCCGCCACCAGCGCACCGACTCCATCCGGCCCATCCGCCCACCGCTCGGACGGCCGCCCACCAAATAGCGCGGTGAAGAACCGCAGGCTCCTTTCATCACGGCCGGAGACATCGGCACGCCGTAGTGATGATAAATAGCGCCGCATCCCGGTCATCACCTACACTGACGAGCGGTACTGAAATCAAATCCCTGATGGGAGTGGCGACTAGTGGCTCAGCGCACACAAGTTCTCTACGTAGATGACATTGACGGCAGCGAGGCCGAGGGTACGGTCAGGTTCGGGCTTGGCGGTACCGACTATGAGATCGACCTGAACAAAAAGCACGCGGATCAGTTCGCCCAGGCGATCGGTCCCTACATTGCCGCGGCGCGGAAGGTGCCCTCTTCCCGGCGAACTGCGCGCGGGGCGCGGGCGCCTAGGCATGACCTGTCCGGTGTCCGGGCATGGGCTCGTGAGCAGGGCATTAAGGTCTCTGACCGGGGCCGCATCCCCGCGGATGTCCTGGCCCGGTACGAGGCCGCACACTAAGCTGCGGACCGGGCCGGCTGAGCCGGCCCCCGCGAGCATGCTGGTTTTAGGGGCAATGCGCCGACGTTGCCTTCGGTTGCAGCCGCTTACCTTCACCTCGTCAGCGAGGTAACGAAACCGCGCGGTGCCGGAATTTGCGGGTCTCCGCAACCGGCCGCGCGGCTTCGGGGTGCATCCCGCGACCTCTCGCGCGGCACCCCGATTGGCGACGAAATGGCCGTAACGGCGGCGCCCAGTAGTCACGTGCTCACAGCAGGAATGCATGACGGGCGGCCAGCCGTTGAGGCGCCGGATCCGCCAGCCCATCGCCCAGATCCCCGCCCTGCCTTAACCTGGGGGCCATGCAGCGCATCGAAGCTGACGTGCTGGTGCCCGGGCGTGGTGCCCCGGTGCCGAACGGGTGCGTGATCATCGACGGGCCGGTCCTGCGCTACGCGGGCCCGCTGGATCAGGCGCCACAGACCCCGCAGGCGGAAATTCACCGGGTTCCCGCGGTCATGCCTGGCCTGTGGGATTGCCATGCGCACTTCATGGGAATCCGCACGCCGAACCTGGCCGAACTGGCGGCCATCCCGCCCGCCGTCGCGGCCATGCGGGTCGCCCGCGATGCCGCGGTCGCCCTCGACGCCGGGTTCACCAGCGTTCGCGAGGTAGGCGGCCTGGGTGTCTGGCTCGCCACGGCCGTGGCCGAGGGCTCGGTCGACGGGCCCACGGTCTACGCCGCCGGGGCGGTGCTCAGCCCCACCGGGGGTCACGCCGATCTGCACATGTATCCGTCGCAGTGGGTATGCGACCTGGCCGACCGGCTGGGCATGCTGCGTCAGTGCGACGGTGTGCCCGAATGCCTGCGCGCGGTGCGGCTGCAGCTGCGCAGCGGGGCACGGCTGATCAAGGTGTGCGCCTCGGGCGGGGTGATGAGCCAGATCGACGACCCCATCCACCAGCAGTTCAGCGATGAGGAACTGCGGGCGATCGTCGAAGAGGCGGCGCGCGCCGAGCGCGTTGTCGCGGCGCACTGTCACGGCAAGCCGGGGATCATGGCGGCCCTGCGCGCGGGCGCCCGCACCATCGAACACGGCACCTACCTCGATGAGGAGGCAGCCGATGCCATGCGCGAATGCGGCGCGGTGCTGGTACCCACCCGGCTGATCATCGAGGAGTTCCTCGCCCACGGTGCCACCACGGGCCTGCCGGACTACGCGTACCGCAAGCTGCGCGAAGTGGCCGACCAGCACGCCGCGGCCATCACGCTCGCCCATGAACGCGGGGTGCGAATCGCGCTGGGCACCGACATCGCCGGATCCGGCACCACGACGCCCGCTCGCTGGGGGCAGAATGGCGCAGAACTCGGCCTGATGGTCAAGGCGGGCCTGTCACCGCTGGCCGCCATCGAGGCCGCCACGGCCAGCGCCCCGCTCACCCTGGGCCCGCAGGCGCCCCAGTCCGGCCTGCTCCAAACCGGTTATGACGCCGACGTGATCGCCCTGTCCACCAGCCCAGCCGACGACGTGTCCGTCGTGGCCGTGCCCGCGAACATCACCCATGTCTGGAAGGCTGGCGTCCTGGTCAAGGCGCCCTGACCAGCCGGTCCAGCGCGGCCAGGATCCGCTTTTCCGACACAGGCCCTGACGTGCCCAGCACCTGGGCGAAGAGGCTGACCCGCAGCTCCTCGATCATCCAGCACACCGACTGGACATCGGCACCGCAGCGCCGGTCCGCCGCAAGCTGCTCGATGGACCGCTGATAGGCATCCGTGACCCGGTGCACGGCCGCCATCCGTTCCGTGTCGCGGCCGGGATTCTCCGCCGCGACCTCAAGCCGCCGGCTGATCGCCCGAAGGTAGCGAACCAGGTGGGGCAGCCGCGGCAAGCCCGTCTCGCTGACGAAGCCCGGGTAGATGAGCGCGCCGATCTGAGTCCGTGCGTCCGCGAGCGTCGCGGTCAGCGCCGGGCCGGTGGTGCCCTCCAGCCTGGCCTCGGCGTCGTGCGCGGCCTCGAGGACCTGCGCGACAACGTTCACCACCCGGGCGGTCGCCAGCGGCAGGGCGTCGCGTGCCGTCGTCACCAGGCGGGCGAAGCCGTCAGCGTCCCAGGCCGGCCGCCGGCGTCGGCGATCACCTGGTCCGCCGCGCAGGCGACACAGTCATCGAGCAGCGTGCCGAGCCGGGGATACGGGTTCCTGGTCATCGCCAGCTTCTGCTCGTTGGACAGCCGGTCGGCGATGGAGCGCACGCCGGAGGGTACCTGCAGCACAAGCAGCCGCCGGGTGCCCCGCGCCATGGCCGCGCTGGCCTGCGCCCCCGTCTCGAACAGCCGGACGTCCACCGCGTCCCCGGCGTCGGCCAGCGCCGGGTAGGCGGTGACGTCGTTCCGGGTGAACAGGTGGGGCAGTGAGCCTATGGTCCAGTCCTTCAGCCCGGTACGGATGAGGCCGCCGGCCGCCTCGGTGAGCATCGCCTGCCGCTGCGGCCACAGTTGCTGGCGCAGCGCGTCCAGGTCTTCCCCGCTCGCCAGCTCGCGGTCGCCGTCCATCACCCGGAACCGGATCCTCAGGTGCGGCGGCAGCCGGGAAAGATCCCACGCATCCCGCGGGATCGGCACGCTGGACAGCCGGCCGAGTTCCGCGCCCAGCGCATCCAGCAGGTTCCCGTGCGGCTCGCCCAGCCGGGCAACAACGGCGCGGGCGGTGTCCGGGGCCGGCACGAACGCCCGGCGCAGTTCCTTGGGCAGCGACCTGATGAGCTCGGTCACCAGTTCCTCGCGCCTGCCCGGCACCTGCCAGCTCAGCTCCTCGCCGCTGAGGCGGCCCAGCGCGGACAGCGGAACGTCGGCGGTCACCCCGTCGTCAGGGTCGCCGGGAGCGAACTCGTAGGACAGCCGGAACTCGCCCATGCGGCCGGGAAAGTCGGCGGGCCTGACCTGGTCCGCGGCCGGGCCCGCCAGGTCGGCCGGGGTGAACGTCAGCAGGTCAGGGTCCTGCGCCCGGGCCTTCTTCCACCAGGCGTCGAAGTGCCGCGCGGACGTCACGTCCTTGGGTATCCGCTGGTCGTAGAAGTCGAACACGGCCGCGTCGTCGGCCACGAGGCCGCGCCGCCTGGCCTTGTCCTCCAGGTCCCTGGCGTCGGCGAGCAGCCGCTGGTTGCGGTGGAAGAAGCTGTGGTGGGTCTGCCAGTCGCCCTCCACCAGGGCGCCGGTGAGGAATAGGTCCCGGGCCGCCGCTGGGTCGACGCGCGCGTAGTTGACCTTGCGCGCCGCCACGATCGGCAGGCCGTACAGGGTCACCTTCTCCAGTGCCATCGCCGCGCCGCGCCGCGCATCCCAGTGCGGCTCGCTGTACCTGCGCTTGACCAGGTGCGCGGCCAGTGGCTCGGCCCACTCGGGATCGATACGCGCCGCTACCCTGGCCCACAACCGGGACGTCTCGACCAGTTCGGCCGCGACCACCCACTGCGGTGGCTTTTTCGCCAGCACGGAGTCCGGGAAGATCGCGAATCGCGCGCCCCGCGCCCCTGCGAACTCGGCCGGGCCGCGCCGCTTCCCGCCCTGCTTGACCTCGGCGTCCTTCATCCCGATGTGCGAGAGCAAGCCTGCCAGCAGCGACATGTGCACCCGGTCGGCGAGTTCCGCCGCGGCCCCGGCCCGTGGCTGCGCCTGATCGCTGACGCCCGGCGACGGTGCTATCACATGAGGCCGTGCGCGCGGCGCGGTGCTGCCTGAGCCGTCCCCGGCGCCCACATCCCTGGCCGCCTGGCGCAGCTGCCCGTGGATGTCCTGCCACTCCCGCACGCGCAAAAAGTGCAGGTATTCCCGGCGGCACATTCGGCGGAACGCGGATCCGGACAACTCGCGCTGCCGCTCGTGCAGGTAATCCCACAAGGTGAGGAACGCCAGGAAGTCGGAACCCGGCTCGGCGAAGCGCGCGTGCGAGGCATCGGCGGCCTCGCGGGCGTCCACGGGGCGTTCCCTGGGGTCCTGGATGGACAGCGCCGCCGTGATGATCAGCACCTCGCGGACGCACCCATATTCCTTGGCCGCCAGGATCATCCGGCCCAGCCGCGGGTCCACCGGCAGCCTGGCCAGCTTCCGGCCCACCCCGGTCAGCCGGGTTGCTTTGCCCCCGTTCGGGGCGATGGCCCCAAGCTCTTCGAGCAGCCGGACGCCGTCGGCGATGCTGCGGGAGTCCGGCGGGTCCACGAACGGAAAGTCCGCCACCTCGCCGAGGTCGAGCGCGGCCGACTGGAGGATGACCGAGGCCAGATTGGTGCGCAGGATCTCCGGGTCGGTGAACTCGGGCCGGGAGGCGAAGTCTTCCTCGCTGTACAGCCGGATGCAGATGCCGTCGGACGTCCGGCCGCACCTGCCCTTGCGCTGGTTCGCCGAGGCCTGGGAGATCGCTTCGATGGGCAGCCGCTGCACCTTGGTCCGGTGGCTGTACCGGGAGATCCGCGCGGTGCCCGGGTCGATCACATACCTGATGCCCGGCACGGTCAGCGAGGTCTCCGCCACGTTGGTGGCCAGCACCACCCGGGGCCGGTTGTGCGGCTGGAAGACCCGGTGCTGCTCGGCCGCGGACAGCCGCGCGTACAGCGGCAGGATCTCCAGGTCCGTCAGGCCCGGCTGCTCGGCCAGCGCGTCGGCGGTATCCCTGATCTCCCGCTCGCCGCTGAGAAAGACCAGGACATCGCCGCGGCCCTCGCCGCGCAGTTCGGCGAGGGCGTCGATAATGCCCTGCGCCTGGTCCTTTGGCTCGTCGGCGGGGCGGTCCGGGTCGGCCAGCGGGCGGTACCGCACCTCCACCGGGTAGGTGCGCCCGGACACCTCGATGATCGGCGCGTCCCCAAAGTGCTTGCTGAAGCGTTCTGGATCGATGGTGGCCGAGGTGATGATGACCTTCAGGTCGGGCCGGGTGGGCAGCAGCCGCTTCAGGTAGCCCAGGATGAAGTCGATGTTCAGGCTGCGCTCGTGCGCCTCGTCGATGATGAGCGTGTCGTAACGGCGCAACTGCCGGTCCCGCTGCATCTCGGCCAGCAGGATCCCGTCGGTCATCACCTTGATGAGGGTGCCGTCGCTGGACTTGTCGGTGAACCGGATCTTGTAGCCGACCGCCGCGCCGATCTCGGTGCCAAGCTCCTCGGCGATCCGCTCCGCCACGGTCCGGGCCGCGATCCGCCGGGGCTGGGTGTGGCCGATCTGGCCGGTGACGCCGCGGCCTAGCTCGAGGCAGATCTTGGGCAGCTGCGTGGTCTTGCCTGACCCGGTCTCGCCCGCCACGATGACCACCTGGTTGTCACGGATGGCCGCGGCGATGTCGTCCTTCCGCTGGCTGACCGGCAGCTGCGGCGGATAGGACACGGGCAGGCGGGCTCGCACCTCAGCGAGCAAGGGTGTCAAGGTAGCAGTCTCCATAGCGGGCCACGGGCACACGCGACCCAGCATGGCCGCGGAATCTCCAGCTACCTAACGCTTTTCCGGCCCGCCACCTTCCACGGAGGCCGCGCCCCGCGTTCGCGAATCACGGGCTGGCGTGCCAGCGTTGACACCGTGACAGACACGCTGGATCTGGCGGACCTGGCCGGCCGTGCGTTCGGCTGGATCGGCTCGGCCGCGGTCGACGCCGACGGCGGCCTTGCTTGGCTCGAGGACGGGGCGGTGGCCGATCTCCTGTACTCCGGCACGGCCGGGGTGCTGCTCGGCTGCGCCGAGGCAACAGCGGCCGGGATTGGTACCGGCCGGGTCCCGGCCGGCGCCGTGCGCCGGCTGCGGTACCTGGCCAGCCAGGGCCCGGACGTAGCCACGCTGGCCGATGATGGGCTGTTCACCGGCTGGGCCGGGGCCGCCGTGGCGCTGCGGGCCTGGTCGGCCGCAACGGGGGACGCGGAGGCGGCCGACACCGCCGCGCGGATAACGGCGCAGATCGCCGGCCGGGTCCTGGCCGCGGCCGACGGCCCCCCGGGATACACCGACATCATTTCCGGCGATGCCGGCATCCTGCTGGCACTGATAGCCGACGATTCCGGTGCCGCGGCGCAGGCCGCCCACGTCCTGGCCGGCCGGCTGGCTGAAGCAGCCGAACCGGGCCCGGACGGGCCGCAGTGGCGGATGGTGGCCGGCTGGCCTTCCCTCCAGCCCGGGTTCTCCCACGGCACCGCCGGGGCCGCCTACGCCCTGGCCGCAGCCGGCCGGGCGCTGCACCGCAGCGACCTGCTGGATGCCGCCACCCGCGGCGCCGAAACGCTGCTGGCGATCGGGCACCACCCCGGCGGCTGGGGCGTGCCGCTCGTGATACCGCCTCAGCCGCACCGCCCGGCGGTGTTCTACGGCTGGTGCCACGGCCCGGCCGGCACCGTGCGCCTGTTTGTCCTGCTGAACGAGATCGACCCGCAGCCCAGGTGGCAGGGCGCCATCGATGCGTGCCTTCAGGCCCTGCGGGACAGCCGCCTGCCGCTGCGGCTCTACCCCGGATACTGGGACAACCTGGCCCGGTGCTGCGGCACCGCCGGGGTCGGGCAGCTCCTGCTCGACCGCTACCAGGCCACCGGCGACCCGGCCCTGCTCGACTGGGCAGGCACCCTGGCCGCTGACGTCGCCGGCCGGACGGTAACCACCCCGGAGGGCGTCACCTGGTCGAACACCGAACACACCGCGACGCCGCCGCAGCTGCCCCCGCAACCAGGCTTCATGCAAGGCGCCGCCGGGATCGCCGGCTGGCTGGCCAGGCTGCACGCGCTGCGCACCAGCTCCGGCCCGCCGGCCGCGGTGCCCAGGCCCGGCCCGTCATGGCTCTGACGGCAGCAACGCTGATCACGGTGACCGGGCACCGTTCCGCCCCGACGGGCCGCAGGCGGTGAAGGGATGGCGAAGGGATGGCGAAGCAACCCGCCGTCTACGCCCGGCACGAGGGCACCGTCAACAACGGCCCGCACATCCTGCACACCAGCGGCCGGTTCGGCTCCCACCTGCTCGTCCCGGTGTTTCCCTAGCGCTGGGAGAGGAAGGTAGCCCGTCCCGGCTGCGCAGAGCCGGCCGGGGCGGCCACGGAAAGTAATGCACAATCTAGTGGTGGGCAAAGGCTGGGTAGCGGACGGGGTGGGTGTGTCCGCCCGGGAGGCTGAGGTGCTGGCGGCACTGGGGGAGCGCCTGACGAATGCGGAGATAGGGGACCGGCTGTTCATCTCCATCCGCACCGTGGAGACCCACGTTTCCTCGCTGCTGCGCAAGCTCCAGGTGGACGACCGGCGGGCCCTGGCGGCCATCGCGGCGACGTTGCACCCCGCCGCGGCCGGTGAGCCGGATCCGGGCGTGCCCGCGGTCGCCGCACCGCTGCCGTCGCCGCTGACCTCGTTCGTCGGCCGGGCGGCCGAACGGGCCGCCCTGGCCGATGCGCTCGGCGTGCACCGCCTGGTCACCGCCGTCGGGCCGGGCGGAGTCGGCAAGACCCGCCTCGCGCTCAGCGTCGTCGCCGACATCGCCGACCGGTACGCTGACGGCGCCTGGTACGTCGACCTCGTGCCGGTCACCAGCCCGTCGATGATCGCCCCGACTGTTGCGGCCGCCCTCGGCCTGCGTGAGCGCCAGAACCAGTCGACCGAAGACACCCTGCTGGGCTGGCTGGCCGGACGGGAGACGCTGCTGGTGCTGGACAACTGCGAGCACCTGCTGGGCGGGGTGGCGGTGCTGCTTGAGCGGCTGCTGGCCGGCAGTCCCCGGCTCTCGGTCCTGGTCACCAGCCGGGCCAGGTTGCTGGTGCCGTTCGAGTGGGTATTTGCTGTGCCCGGGCTCTCCATCGCTGCGGACGGCGGCCAGGGTGACGCGGTCGAGCTGTTCCAGGTGCGCGCGGCGGCGGGCGGCGGCTCGCTCACGCCGGGCGACATGGACCGCGTGGCGGCCATCTGCCGGGCGCTCGACGGCCTGGCGCTGGCCATCGAGCTGACCGCCGCCCACGTCCCTTCGCTTGGCCTGGACGGTATCGAGGCGGGGCTGGCCGACCGGATGCAGCTGCTGACCGGGGGCCAGCGGGCCGACGACCGGCACACCTCGCTGCGGTCGGCGCTCGACTGGAGCTATGCGCTCCTTGACGAACCAGACCGGGCCGTGCTGCGCCGGGTCTCGGTGTTCGCGGCCCCGTTCAGCGCGAGCGCCGTAGCGGCCGTGCTGGCCGGCTGGCCACCGGTAGCCGCCGATACAATCCCCGCCATCCTTGCCGGGCTCGCCGACCAGAGCCTGCTGATCCCGGTCGCCGGCGCGTCCGGGACCCGCTACCGGGCACTGGAGACCATCCGGCAGTACGGCAGGGACCAGCTGGCCGAGGCAGGGGAGCTGGCCGGGGCGCTTTCCCATCATCTGAGCTGGTGCCTGGACGCGGCCGCGGCCCTGGAGCTACCAGCCGGGGATGACGCCGGTGCGTGGCGGCTGGCGTTCGATCAGGTTGCCGACGAGTGGCGCAGCGCGCTGGGCTGGGCGGCGGCCAATGCTCAGTACCGCTCGGCCGCGTTCGGCCTGGCGACCAGGCTGGCCGAGCTGAGCTTCGCCCGGGGCATGCCAGGGGAGTCGCAAGTGCGCTACAAGCAGGCGGCCGGGCTTGCCGCCGACGACAGGGCGGCCGCGGCCGCGCTGCACAGCGCGGCGGGCGCCGCGGAGGTCCGGCACTTCGGCAACGAGGCGCTGCGGCTGCGCCGGGCCGCGGCCGACGCCGCGATACGCGCGGGTGACCGGGCGGCGGCCGCTATGGACCTGGCCCGCGCGGCCGAGCTGATCAACCGCGGGCCTGGGCTCATGGCCGCTCAAGCTGACACCGGCCAGGTGCCCGTACTGCTGGCCGAGGCGGTCCAGCTGGCCGCCGGTGACCCGGCCGCGCAGGCCCGGACGCTCGTCGCCGAGGCGTTCAGCCAGACCGATCCCGCTGGTGCCGAACTGGTCGAGCGTGCCATGGCCCTGGCCCGCCAGGCAGGTGACCCACTGGCCGAGAGCGCCGCCCTGGACCGGCTCCTGTCCATCCAGCTGGCCCGTGGCGAGGTTCGCGCCGCGGCCGCCAGCGCAGTGCGGCGTACCGAGCTGCTGGCCCCGGTGCCGGTGACGGCCGCCGCCGGGATGGAGTTCTACGATGCGGCCTGCATGGCCACCGAGTGCGCTGTCGCCGCTGGTGACCTTCGCGGCGCACGGAAACTGGCCGAGCGGGTCCTGGATCTGCCCTCGCACCGCGAAGAAGGTCACCTGGCTACCGCGCGACTGATCCTGGTGGCCGCGCTGGCCGGCGGCTGGGACGAGACGCTCGTGCTGGCCGAGCGGTTCCGTGAGGGGTGGGAGCGGGCCGGGCGGCCGCGCGCTGGCAACCTCAGCCGCGGCGCCTACGCGGCGGCGACCGTGCACGGCCTGCGCGGCGACGAAGCGGCCCGGGCTGCCTGGCTGGACGTTGTGGTCGCGCTGGCGACGCCGGGGCGGCCGTTGTCGGCCATCCACTTCGGCGAGTTCTTCGACGCCTGGCTGCTGCTGCATCGAGGTCTTGCGGACCAGGCGGTGCGGTTGCTGGACACGCCGCCGGAGGAGTTGCGTACCTGGCACAGCGGGATGTGGCGGCCGTGGTACGCCGCGCTGTGGGCGGAGGCGGCCGTCGTCGCCGGGTCGGGGGACGCCGGCGACCGCATCCGCCGCGCCCGCCAGATGACCGCGGACAACCCGATCGCCACCGCCATCGTGGACCGTGCCGTGGCGCTGGCCGGTGACCGCGACGGGCTGATCCAGGCCGCCGCTGCCCTGAGGGCCGCCGGGTGCCGCTACCAGTGGGCCCGGACGCTCGTTCTCATTGGCGGGGCGCAGCGGGCCCGGGGTGAGTCCGCACTGGCCGCCATGGGTGCCACGGCCATGGCCTGGCCGCCAGGGTGACGCCGCAGCGCCGGGCAGCACGCGGGGGGCAGCCGCAGGCGGGTCCCCCGCAACGCCTGGGGTCGGTATCCGTGCCGGTCACGGATACCGCCACGGAATCCCGAAATCCGTAGCGGCCACCGATGCCGGGCGGCGATTTCTCCAGCAGGTTGGTTATGCGGCCACGGTCGCGACCAACCGAAGGAGAAACCGAAATGCTCAATCCACACGCCAAGCTCGCGCTGGCGCGCGAGCGGCAGAACATGTTCCTGGCGGAGGCGGAGGCCGCCCGCCAGGCTAGGCAAGCCAGATGGCGCCGGCGGTCCGCCGCGGCCAGGGGCACGCGGGTCGTGCTCCGCGACGGATCCAGGGTGCTGATACGGCAGGTCCGGAGCACTGACGCCCCGCTGCTGGCCGACGGCTTCAGCCGGCTCAGCACGCAGTCCCGCTGGATGCGGTTCCAGGGCGGCAAGCCCATACTGACCGCGGCGGAGCTGCGCTACTTCACTGATGTGGACCATCACGACCACGAGGCGCTCGGCGCCCTGGATCGCACTGGCGGACGCGGCGTGGGCATCGCCCGCTACGTCCGGCATACCCACGACCCGCAGGCTGCCGAGATCGCCATCACGATCGCGGACGACTGGCAGCGCCGGGGACTGGCCACCGAGCTGCTGGCCCGGCTGTCCGACCGGGCCCGCCAGGAAGGCGTCCGCCGCTTCACCGCGCTGGTCGCGGCCAGCAACGTGCCGGTGATCGGGCTGTTGCGAAACGCATGCGCGGACCTGGTCCGTACGGAGTCCAGCCTCATCGAGTACGAGATCATGCTGGAGCACAGCGTGGCACACGACCACGGGCGGGCTCGCTGCTAGCCGCGTCGTCGCCGTCACGGACGGATCAGGGGGCCGGCCGGGCAGCGTCCGGCAGGGCGCAAGCGAGGCCGTGCCGCGCGCGGGCCTGCTCATCCCGGTCGCGCGCGACCTGGCTAGCCAGGTCGCGCGCGCAGGTACTCGCCATTGCGGCAGCCGCCGCCCAGCACCCGCTGTCCGGGGGATAGCCCGGCCAGCCGCACCACCCAGCCCGCGGCGAAGTACGGGTCCTGGTGCCCCACAGCCGCTGGCGGGCCCTGAGTTCCGGTCATCGGGATACTGCTCCGCCGGGTTCAGCGTCATGACCACACAATGCCCGGATCAGCGGCCGGGCAGCTTCGGGGGTGGCCAGCCCAGCGTGTCGCTGGCCGCGATCGCGGCGCCGCGGGCCCCGGCCATGTCCAGGTCGGGCACGAGCGCGAAGGTCGCCACGGTGCGCTGCTCGTCGCGCAGGTCGGTGTGCTCGCCGACGGTGGCCAGGAACCAGTCCCGGAAGCTGGGCAGGGCCTCGACCACGCCGCCGCCGAGGAAGTACGCATCGGGGTCGGTGACGTTCGCTGCGATGGTGAACAGCCTGCCAAGCGCGATCGCCTGCTGCCGGAAGATCTCCATGGCCATCGTGTCGCCGGCGCAGGCGTAGCCGCGGACCTGGGTCGCCGCCTGGTGCGCCGAGCCCGCCATGTGCAGGGCGTGGTCCGGGTACTGGCTCAGCCAGTAAGGCAGCAGGTTCTTCTGGATGCCGGTCAGGGAGGCGACGCTTTCGCCGTCGCCGGGCAGCCCGCAATTGCACACGGGCGTCGGCTGTCCCTCGGCAAGCAGTCCGTCCATCGGGATCCGGATGTGCCCGAACTCGCCGGCCATTCCGGCGGCGCCGCCGACCACCCGCCCGCCTTCGATCACGCCGCCGCCAAGACCGGTGCCCACGATCAGTGACACCGATGAGCGGCGTACCGCGTCCGGCCCGAAGTGGACGTGATGGGCGTACAGAGCCGCCGCATTCGCGTCATTGTTGTAGGTCACCGGCAGGCCCAGCCGGGCCGCGAGAGCGCCGCGGACGTCAAAGCCGCGCCAGGCCGGATCGACGAAGTTCACCGCGCCCCGCGCCGAGATGACCCCGTCCGCGCTGGCCGGGCCCGGCGTGTCCAGGCCCACCGCACGGACCGAATCAGGCGAAACCCCGGTCAGGTGGAGCACGCGGCTGAACGACTCGGCCAGCGCCTCGATGGCCACCTGCGGGCCTTCGCCGACCCGGCTGGGCGTTTCGAGCAGCCGGTCCACCAGGAAACCCCCGGCCGAGTCGAGCACGGTCGCGTTGATGGCGGTCCCGCCGTTGTCGAGGCCCACCACCGCGTCCCGGCCCTGACCTGGCATTCCGGCGCCTCCTCACCCGAGTCAGTCCGATGGGATCGGTCAATGGTAGCCACGGGAATGCGGTCCGCTCCCGGCACGTGCAAGGCTTGGTGAAGAGAAGAGGAGTGAAGCCATGCCCGACGAGACCCGCCACGAGTCCCAGGACCTCGAGGACTACGAGGTCCTCGATTCGACCGACACGCTGGACGGAGCACCTGGCGATGACCCGCTGGACCGTGGGGTAGCAACCCCGGACCGGTGGTCGGCCGGGATCCGGTACGGAACGACGACCGAAGAGCAGCAAGAGGGTGAGTCGCTCGACCAGCAGCTGGCCGAAGAGGAGCCGGACGTTGCTGCCTTCGACGCCGACGACGACGAGGAAGACGAACCCGGTGCCTCCGCCGGCGACGAGGACATCGCGGACGAGGACATCGACGGGCTGTTGCTCGACGACGGGCCCGACCCGCGGGCGGGCTGGCTGGTGGCCGAGGACGAAGGTGCCCACCCCGACGAGGAGCCCGACCTCGTCGCGTCCGACGTCGGGATCGACGCAGGCGGGGCCACCGCGGAAGAGGCGGCGGTGCACGTGGTCGACGAAGACGACTACGACATCCGCTCCGAGTAGCCGCTGCCCCGTCTATCCGGAGTACTGGCGCAGGAAGTCCAGGGTGCGCCGGTTGAACTCCTCGGCGTTCTCATAGATGGGGGCGTGCGAGCAGTCGTCAAAGACGATCAGGTCGCTGTTCGCGATCCCTTCGGTGAGCGGGGCCGCGAACCGGGTGGAGGTGACCTGGTCATGCCGCCCGAACGTGACCAGCGTCGGCGCCTGGATCGAGCCGAGCACCGCGCTGGCGTCGTGGGTCAGGACCGCCTGCGACTGGCGCAGGAACGCATCGACCGGCGGCATCGGCTGGTTCCGGACGAAGTCGGCAAGGGATTCGATGTAGTCCGGGCGCGCGGCGTACAGCTCCGGCGTGAAGCACCAGGGGAAAATCCCCTGGATCGCCATTTCGGTCACGCTGCCGAGCGCGGTCGCCATGATCCGCCAGGTCTCGACCACCGCGCGCAGGAAGGGATCGCTGCGGTCCCAGGCGCTGTGCAGCGACAGCGACTTCACCCGGGCCGGGTACTTGGCGGCCAGCCACAGGCCCGTCGCCGCGCCCAGCGACAGCCCGGCGATGTGGGCCCGGTCCAGCCCGGCCGCCTCCATGAACGCGGCAACGTCGTCGGCAAGCAGTTCGGTGGTGTAGGTGCCTTCGGGCTTACTGGACAGGCCGCCCCCACGAAGATCGACGGTATAGCAGGTGAAGTCCTTGGCGTAGTCGGCTACCTGGAACGCGTAGCACGCCTGGTTGATGGCCAGGTAGGGGATCAGCACCATCGGCTCGCCCGTGCCCTGGACCTCGTAGTAGACGTCAATGCCGTTGGCCTGCACAGTGGGCATCCTTGCCCCTCCCCATCCGGCGGTCCGGCGCCGCTTGTCTGTTATTGAGTAGATCGTGCTCCCTCCCGCGGTGTCACGCCACCAGGACCCGGCGATTTATCTCAGCAGAGTGATCAGGGCCGCCCCGGCCGGTCATGGCAAGTTACGCGAAGATCACGGTCGCATCCCAGGTGGGAATATCCCCTTGCGCACTCTGGACCAGGCAGGTCACGCCGTGTTTTCGTGAGCGGTAGCTGATCGCTGTCCGACAGGCCGTTCCCTTCGGAACACGCGACCGGCGTCTTGTCATGCTGGGGTCAGGGCGCCCGGAAGGAACGCAGCCATGAAGTCAGTCTCCGCACAGCCAGGCACGTCGAAGACCAAGATCCGCGGCCGGATGGCGGCGGCGGGCATAGCGGCGCTCGCGCTCATCGCCGCCGGATGTTCGAGCAGTACGTCGACATCGTCGGGGGGCGCCGCCACCCCGGTCAAGGGCGGCACCGCCGTGTGGGCCGAACAGCCTGCCCAGCCGCCGACCTACATCTTCCCGTACGTGAACAGCCAGAACATCAGCAACACCAACCTGTTCAACCTCCAGTACCTGCTGTACCGGCCGCTGTACTGGTTCGGCGTCGGCGACAAGCCGGTCGTGAACCCCACGATCAGCCTGGCCAACCAGCCCGCGATCAACGGGCGGACCGTGACGATCACACTCAAGCACTACATGTGGTCTGACGGCACCCAGGTGACCGCGAAGAACGTCATGTTCTGGCTGAACATGGAGCTGGCCGAGCCGACAAACTACGGCGCCTACACCGGTTTCCCGGCGAACACGACGAACCTCAAAGTGGTCAGCCCCACCGAGTTGCAGATGACGCTCAAGCACCCGTACTCGCTGACCTGGTTCCTGTACAACGACCTGAGCCAGGTCACCCCGATGCCCACGGCCTGGGACCGGACCGCATCCGGGCCGAGCAACTGCGAGACCGTGGTCAAGGACTGCACGGCCGTGTACAACTACCTGGCCGCCCAGGCCAAGAACCTTAGCGGCTACGCGACCTCGCCGATCTGGGGCATCGTGGACGGGCCGTGGCGGCTGAGCGCGTTCAACGCCGACGGCCACATCACGTTCGTGCCGAACAAGTCCTACTCCGGTCCGGTGAAGCCGAAGCTGGCGGAGTTCCAGGAGGTGCCGTTCACCACCGACGCCGCGCAGTACAACGTGCTGCGGGCCTCGGCGGCCGGCGGCCAGAAGATCGACGTCGGCTACCTGCCGCAGCAGGACGCCCCGCCGGTGCCGGCCGGCAAGACCGTGGGCACCAACCCACTGTCCGGCTACACGCTGGCGCCGCTCTACCCCTGGGGGATCAACTACTACGCGACGAACTTCCAGTCGTCGATCGGTGACCACGCCGCCATCATCAAACAGCTGTACTTCCGCCAGGCGCTGGCGTACCTGCTGAACCAGCAAGCGATCATCAAGGGCCCGCTGCGCGGGTACGGGGAACCCACCGTCGGGCCGGTCGCCGCCACCCCGGCGACCGACTGGCTGTCCGCCAAGGGCAGGCAGGGCGAGCCGTACCCATACGACCCGGCCAAGGCCAAGGCCCTGCTGGTCAGTCACGGCTGGAACGTGGTGCCGAACGGCACATCCACCTGCACCGACGCGGCCAAGTGTGGCACGGGGATCACCAAGGGCACCGCACTGAACTTCAACTTCCTGTACGAGAGCGGTGTGGGCTGGGTCACCACGGAGATGGAACAGCTGCAGTCCGCTGGCTCGCTCGTGGGCATCAAGCTGAACCTGCAGCCCAAGCCGTTCGCCGACGTGATCTCGGCGGTGGGCGGCAACTGCGTGGTCGTCAAGGCCCCGTGCAACTGGGACCTGGCGAACTGGGGCTTCGGCTGGTCCTTCTCGCCCGACTACCTGCCGACCGGGGACGAGCTGTTCCAGTGCGGCGCGGTCGCGAACTCCGGCGGCTACTGCAACCAGACCAACGACGCACTGATCAACAAGACGCTGTACAGCACCGCCCTGCAGGACATGTATACCTGGCAGGACTACCTGCAGCCGCAGCTGCCGGTGCAGTACCAGCCGCTCGGCGCCTTCACGCTGACCGAAGTCGCCAACAACCTCAGGGGCGTGCTGCCGCAGAGTCCGACGCTCAGCATCAACCCGGAGAACTGGTACTTCGTCAAGTGACGGGAGGCCTGACGGGCAAAACGGCGGTCGTGACCGGTACCGCGCACGGTATCGGCGCCGCGATCGCCCGGGCGCTGGCCGACGGTGGTGCGGCCGTCCACGGAGTGGACAAGGACACCGCCGACCTGACCGACGCGGGCGCGGTGCGGGAGTTCTTCTCCCGCACCGGCGCCGTCGACATCCTGGTCAACAACGCCGGGGGAGTGGCCGGCCAGGTCGGCCACCCGCTGGAGGAGGTGACCGACCAGGACTGGCACGCGGTCGTCGACGCGAACCTGACCAGCACCTTTCTGTGTACGCGCGCGGTGGTGCCGGGGATGAAGGAGCGCCGCTGGGGCCGGATCGTCAACATCTCCTCGGGAGCCGGGCGCACCGTCAGCCTGACCGGGATCCAGGCGTACGCCAGCGCCAAGGCCGGCCAGATCGGGTTCACCCGGCAGATGGCGCACGAACTGGGGCCGTTCGGTATCACGGTCAACTGCATCGCGCCCGGCTTCATCCTGTCCAACCCGACGACCGAGCGGCAGTGGGCGAGCTACGGCGAGGCGGGCCAGCGGGAACTGGTGGCGGGCATTGCCACCCGGCGGCTCGGGAAGCCCGAGGACATCGCCAACGGCGTGCTGTTTTTCGTCAGCGAGCGGTCTTCCTGGGTGACCGGCCAGACGATCTCGATCGATGGTGGCCATGCTCTCCTTTGACCCGGGCGACGCGGGCTATCTGGCCGAACTCGCCGAGTTCGTCGCCGTGCCCAGCATCAGCCGCGACGCAGACGGCGGCACGATGTGGGCCGCGGCCCAGTGGCTCGCCGGGCAGCTCGCGGGCGCGGGGGGCCGGGTGGCCGAGACCGGCGGCCATCCCATCGTCCGGGGCGAGTGGCTCGGCGCTCCCGGGGCGCCGACCATCCTCGTCTACGGGCACTACGACGTGCAGCCGACGGGCGATGAGGCCGAGTGGGAGACCCCTCCGTTCGAGCTGACCGTGGACGGCGGCGTCGCCCGGGGCCGGGGCGTCTCGGACGACAAGGGCCCCGTCTACATCGTGCTCAAGACCGCGCAGGCGTTCCTCGCCCAGGAGGGCCGCCTGCCGCTCAACGTGAAGTTCCTTTTCGAGGGCGAGGAGGAGATCGGCAGCCCGCACCTGCCCGCGTTCCTCGCCAGTCATGCCGGGGCACTGGCGGCCGACCTGGTCATCTCCGCGGACGGCGCGATGTGGCGGCCGAGCGAGCCGTCGCTTGCGCTGAAGTCCAAGGGCCTGGTCGCGATGGACATCGTGGTGACCGGCGCGCGTACCGACCTGCATTCCGGCCGGTACGGCGGCACGGTCGCCAACCCGCTGCACGCGCTGTCCGAGATCCTGGCCAGCCTGCACCGTCCGGACGGTACGGTCGCCGTCGAGGGCTTCTACGCCGGCATCCCCGAGCTGACGCCGGCGCGGCGCCGGGAGATCGCCGATGTTTCCTTTGACGTTACGCAATATATCGGCGAACTCGGGCTCGCCGAGGCGCATGGGGAGCCGGGGTACACCACCCTGGAGCGGCTCTGGGAGCGGCCGACACTGGAGATCAACGGGGTGCGGGGCGGCGGCAAGTACACCGTGATTCCCCATATCGCGGTCGCCCACGTGTCCTGCCGCCTGGTCCCCGGCCAGGACCCGGACGCGGTGATCGATGCGGTCGTCGCGCACGTGGTTGCGCGGCAACCGCCGGGTGTCCTTGTCCACGTGGCCGTGGACGACGCCCGGGTGCCCGCCTACACGATCGCGGCTGGCCACCCGGCCATCCGGGCGGCCACCGCCGCGCTCGAGCACGTCTACCCCGATGAGCAGGTGCTGCTGGCCTGCATCGCCGGGACGCTGCCAG
The DNA here is from genome assembly GCA_963813395.1 of uncultured Actinomycetes bacterium. Lineage (GTDB taxonomy): Bacteria > Actinomycetota > Actinomycetes > Streptosporangiales > Streptosporangiaceae > DASXKD01. Next base: position 111,372 of record CAWEYV010000017.1, on the reverse strand, counting down.
CCGCGGCGCTGTTCGAACGGGTGCTTGGGGCCAAGACGCTGTTCTTCTCGTTCTCCACCGCGGACGAGAACCTGCACGCGCCCAACGAGTACCTGCGCATCCACCGGCTCAGAGAGGGAATGCGGGCATGGGAACAGCTGTGGCGCCTGCTCGCCGCCGGCCCGCACCGGCTGGCCACCGCAGGAGGGAAGCACGATGACTGAAGCCCTGCCGCGTTACACCGCCTACTCCTACCTCACCGCAGGCGAGGACTTCCGCAGCTTCGAGCTGGCGCCCGAGTTCGGCCGGGTACCCCCGTACGCGGCCGGGCTGAGCGAGGAGGAACAGGAGCGGGCGCACCGGCTGCTGCGCGACAGCCTCGTGATCAGCCTGCACGATCATCCGGTCCGGTTTCCGGCCCGGATGGAGGAAACTCCCGAGTACAACCGCACCGGCCGCCAGCACGCCGCCTACGCGGGCCTGGCCGCGTCCGGCCTGACCGTCGTGTTCGACAACATGATGGACGGCACGGCTTGCGTCACCGGGAACGCCCCGTGGCGGTGGAACGACATCATCACCGACCTGGGCATGCGCCTGGCGGACCTGGCGCACCAGAGCCTCGTCACGGTTATCCGCACGGTCGCCGACATCGACGAGGCGCAGCGGTCCGGGCGGATCGGGCTCGTGTTCGGGCTGGAATCGGCCACGCCGATCGAGAACGAGATCGACCGGCTCGACGTTCTGTATGGCCTTGGCCTGCGGCAGATCGGGATCGCCTACTCCGACGCCAACGCGCTCGGCAGCGGGCTGGCCGAGCAGAGCGATGCCGGACTCACCGCGTTCGGCCGCCGGGCCGTCACCCGGATGAACAAGCTCGGGCTGGCCATCGACCTGTCCCATGGGGGCGACCAGACGGCCCTGGACACCTGCGACCGCAGCGAGCGGCCCGTGTTCATCACCCACGCCGGTGCCCGGGCGGTCTGGGACATCCCGCGGATGAAACCCGACGACGTGCTGCGCGCGGTGGCCGGGACCGGAGGAGTGATCGGGATGTCGGCCGCCCCGCACACCACCCTGTCGGCCGCGCATCCCCGGCACACGATCGAGTCGGTCATGGACCACTTCGAGTACTGTGCCGAGCTGGTCGGTATCGAGCACGTCGCGTTCGGCCCGGACACCCTCTACGGCGATCATGTCGCCCTGCACCGGATCTTCGCCCACCTGCTCAGCATCGGCGCGGCCCGGGGCCCGTCCTTCGACCCGGTCCCCTACGTGGACGGCCTGGAGAACCCCACCGAGAACTTCACCAACATCTGCGGCTGGCTGGTCCAGCACGGCTACTCCGACGCCGACATCCGCGCCGTCCTCGGTGGCAACATCTACCGCACCCTCCAGTCCATCTGGATCGCCTAGCCGCCACGCGACTGAGCCGTAGCGTGGTCCGATGAGCGATCGACGGCACGATTCCAGCGACATACAGATCAGGTCAATCTCCAACGGCGATCTCGACGGCTGGCTTCGTGCTCTCGATGCCAGCTTCCTGTCGGCCACCCCGGACGGGGCCGTGGCGTTCTTCCGGGAGTTCTACGGCCCGGGCCGGGCCCTGGGTGCCTTCAGCGCCCAGCGCTGCGTGGGCACGCTGCGCAGCCTGGACCTGGAAATTACCATTCCCGGTGGCGCCGTTGTCCCGGCCGAGGGGATCACCAACGCCGGCGTCGTCCCGGACCAGCGGCGGCGTGGCCTGCTCAGCCGGATGATGCGGGCCAGCCTGGACGATGCCGTGGCCCGGGGGCGCAGCCTCGCCGCGCTGCTTGCCTCTGAGTACCGCATCTACGGCCGGTTCGGCTTCGGCCCGGCCACCAGCGCTGCGGGGTACGAGATCGACGTGCGGCGGGCGGGCGGTATCCGCGTGCCCGGTCCCGGGGCGGCCCACGTGGCATCGGCCGGGCTCGATGAAGTCCGCAGGTACGGACCCGAACTGCATGACCGGTTCCGGCGCACCCAGGCCGGCGCGCTCGCGCGTGATCGGGTGGCCTGGCGGGTGCGCACCGGCGAACTGCGCAACCCGTACCGGGAGCGCCCGCTGCCGGAGGCCGTGCTATGCCGCGACGCCGACGGAACCGCGGCGGGCCTCGCCCTCTACACGATTGAGGAGAACTGGCAGCACGGCGATCCGGACTACCGGCTGACCGTCCGTGACCTGTTCGCTGTGCACGAGCCGGCGGCCGCCGCGCTGTGGCGGCACCTGCTCAGCGTGGACTGGGTCACCCACGTCGTCGCGGCCAACATCGCGCCGGATGACCCGCTGCCGCTGCTGCTGGACAACCCGAGGGCCTGCGTGCCACGGGCGGGCATGGGCGCGGACCATCTGTGGCTGCGCATCCTGGACGTGCCCCGGGCCCTCGAAGCGCGCAGCTACGCGGCGCCGGGCCGGCTCGTGCTCGAGGTCGCCGACCGGCTTGGGTACACCCCGGGCCGGTTCGCGCTGACCGCCGGGCCCGACGGAAGCGGCTCGGTCGCCGTCACCGGTGAGCCCGCTGACCTTGCCATGGACGTCTCCGCCCTGGGCACCCTCTACCTCGGTGACCAGACAGTGCACCGGCTCGCCGCCGCCGGCCTGGTGGCCGAACAGCGCCCCGGTGCCATCTCCCAGGCCGGCCAGATGCTGCGAACTCCGTCCCGGCCCTGGTGCCCGGACGGCTTCTAGCCGCCCGCGCCAAACCCGGAACCCCGGCCCTGGTGCCCGGACGTCTTCTAGCCGCCCGCGCCAAACCCGGAACGCCGGCCCTCCCCGGCTTCCCCCTCAGCGCCCTGCCGCGTACCGGCTCGCAGCCCTCTTCCCCAACTTTTCACGGCGACGGTGGCCACAGACCGGGACGAACCGGGCAAGCAACGCCTCGCCAACGTGAAAAGTGGGCGCCGGGAGTCTCCAGGCAGACTCGAATGGCTCGTGATCATGGGGATTTGGCCGGTGGGGCATGGCAGAACAGATCCGAAAACGTCTCCGTGTCCCCTGGCTCCATTGAGATCCTCGAAGGCCTGTACTGCACGTGCAGGGACAAAGCTTCATGATCTGGAAGCACCGGACCTGGAACGACCAGATCGCCATATCACGGCGGTGACGGGCAGGCCGTTGAGCGAGTCGTGGGGTTGCTGATGCTGACGTGGTGTGTGAGCGTTGTGTGACTTGATCATGGCGACGGTGGGCGGCCCGGTTCGTGGCGGTCGAAGGCCAGGGCCGCCTCGATCGGGGCGGCGGCGGCGAGCAGGGGCATGTCGGCGCCGCGAGCGGCGGAAAGCTGGATACCGATGGGGAGCCCGTCGGGATCCCAGCCGCAGGGGAGGACGAGCGCCGGGTCCCCGGTGACGTTGAAGACGGCGGTGAACAGGCCCTCTAGCTCTCCCTCCGGGGTGTCCACCGGCGGGGTGGTTGGCGGCGCGGTGAACGGCGCGGCCGGGGTGATCAGCACGTCGATGCCCTGGTATACCCGCGCCGCGCCGGACAGCAGGCCGGTGCGGCGGCGCAGGGCGGCCTGGTAGGCGTCCTCGTCTACCGCCGAGGCCGCGCGAAGCAGCCGGAGCGTTTCCGGGCCATACCGCTCCGGATGGCTCTCCACCTGGTCGCGGTGGACCTGCCAGGCCTCCCAGAGCAGGATGTCGTCGAAGGTCCCGGCTATCTCGGTCAGCGCGGACCCGTCCACGTCGGTCACCGAAAACGCCTGGCCGAGCCGGGTGAGCGCGCCGCGCAGGACGGCGGCGACCGCTGGCTGGAGGCTGGGGTGCTCCATCCGGGACCGGTCGGCACCCACCCGCAGTTCCGCCGGCGGCGCCGTGGCGCTCTGGCCGGTGATTGCGGCGAAGACCCTGGTGGTGATCGCGACGTCGGCGGCGAGCAGGCCGACGTGATCCAGCGACGGGGACAGCGGCTGCACACCCGCGACGTCGATCGTGCCGAACGACGGCTTGAACCCGGCGATCCCGCAGTAGTGCGCCGGGATGCGGATCGACCCTCCGGTGTCTGTGCCCAGGGCCACGCCGCAGGCGCCGGCGCCCACGAGGGCGGCCGAGCCGCCGCTGGAGCCGCCGGCGGTCCGCCCCGGGTCGAACGGGTTACGCGCCTCGGGCACGCCGGGGTGCACCGCCCCGGCGGCGTACTCGAGCAGCGACGTGGCCGCGAAGACCTCGGCACCTGCCTCGCGCAGGGCGGCGACCACGGCGGCGTCGCTGGCCGCGGGCGCCATGCCCATATCGTGCAGGTTGCCGTTCCCGCGCGGGTGCCCGGCAATGTCGATCATGTCCTTCACCGCGATGGGGACGCCGTGCAGCGGGCCGTCCGGCCGGCGGGCGGGGGCGGGGAACAGGCTGACCACGGCGTTTAGCGGGCCGCCGAGGCGCAACGCCCGCTCGTAGCTGACCAGCAGTTCGAGGTTGGCAACCTCGCAGGTCCGCTCGCCCCGCTCGATCGCGTGGATCAGTTCACCGGCGTAGGTGGTCAGCGGGCCCGCCAGATCGCGGAGCAGGTCGTCGACCTCGGTCTTGCGCTTGCGAACCATCAGGTCGCGGTAGATGCCGCTGTGCGACTTCGCGCTCTCCCGGTTGAACCTGACCAGGCGGGCCAGCGACCCCTCGAGGTCACCGGGGTCGAAGCCGTCGAAGCTCTCCGGGCGGACCGGCGCCTGGGCCAGTACCTCCCGGGCGATCGCCAGCATCAGCGGCCGCCACCTCGGGTCCTCCAGCGAGTCGGCGATCGACAGGTCGGACACCGCCCCGGCGTACAGCATGGCGCCGTACGCCTCCTTGCCCCACAGAAAGCCCATGATGTTGCCGGTGGCCTCGGCGTAGGGCAGCGCCTGCGCCAGCTCGAGGACCCGTTCGCTGATGCCACCCCGCGGCTCGCCGACCCGGAAGGTACCGACGTTGCCCTGCATGATCAGGCCCGGTTCGAGCCAGTCCGCGCCGAAGTTCACGAAGCTGACCAGCACGCGATCGGGGCCCACGGCCGCTGCCAGGGTTCCCGCCGTCAGGCCGTTCTGAAAAGAGACGACGTAGCCATCGGGGTCCAGGCGCCCCCCGAGCAGTTCGGCCGCGGCCGCGGTGTGGTGGCTTTTCACCGCGATGGCCGCGCGGGGCAGTGACGCAGGCAGGTCATCCGGCAGTACGGCCCGCGCCCGGACCGTGAAGTTCTCGACCGGCCCGCAGATGGACAGGCCGCGCTCGTTGATCGCTGCCACGTGGGCCGGGTCGGCGTCGCAGAGCAGGATGTCGTGGCCGTCACGGATCAGGTGGGCACCGATCGTGCCACCGATAGCACCGGCACCAATGATCGTCAGCTGCAACTCGAGCTCCTCATGTCATCCTCCAGTTGGGAGGGTACGCGTGCGACTGGCGCGCTGAACATGGAGGAGGCCCAGGTGGATCGCTGGCTGCTGCACGACGTCCGGGTGCTCGACGAAACCGGCGGCTTCACCGAGCCGCTCGACGTTACCGTGACGGAGGGCGTCATCACGGGGGTGGGCGCGAACCTGGCTGACGGCGAGGCGACCGTATTCGACCTGGCCGGCTCCTGGCTGATGCCCGGCGTCTTCGACTGTCATTCGCACATCACGATCGGCTCCGTCGACACGCTGCAGATGATGCGCACGCCGGTCACCCAGTGGGCGCTGGGCGCGGCCCAGATCATGCGCCAGACCCTGGCGGGGGGTGTGACGTCAGCCAGGGACGCGGGCGGCGCCGACGCGGGCATCCGGGCGGGCGTTGAGCTCGGGTACGTGGCCGGCCCCGGCTGCAGATCTCCGTGGTGCCGATCTCGCAGACCGGCGGCCACTTCGACGGCTATCTGCAGGGCCCAGGGCGGGACATCTCGGCCGAGTACATCTGCCCCGAGTACCCCGGCAGGCCCGGGTACCTGGTCGACGGCGTCGATGAGATGCGCAGAACGGTACGGCAGGTACTCCGCGCGGGCGGGGACTGGATCAAGATCGCCACGACCGGCGGGGTGCTGTCGCCGTATGCGGACAGCGACGCACCGGAGTTCAGCTACGACGAGGTGGCCACCGCGGTGACCGAGGCCGCGCGGCGCGGCAAGCCGGTCATGTCGCACGCATTCGGGGGAGAGGGGCTGGCCAACGCGGTGCGGGCCGGAGTCAGGTCCATCGAGCACGGTGTGTTCCTTGACGAGGAGAACGCGGCGCTGATGGCCAGGACAGGGGCCTGGCTGGTGCCCACGCTCGTGGTCTGGCGGGACACGATCGCGCTTGCCGAGGCCGGCAACCTGCCGGACTATGGCATCCGCAAGGCGCTCGACCTGAAGAAGCGGATCGGCGACGCGGTCCGGATTGCCAAGGCGCACGGCGTGAAGATCGCCCTTGGCTGCGACTACTACCTGTTCAGCCAGCACGGCCGCAATCTGGAGGAGATCTCGCTGCTGCACCAGGCCGGCCTGACCGTGGAAGAGGCCATGCTCGCCGCCACGCTCGGCGGCGCGGAGCTGTGCGGGGTCGCCGACACCCTGGGCCGGATCCAGCCGGGCTACCTCTTCGATGCGGTCGTGCTCGACCAGGACCCCAGCGACCCAGCCATCTTCGAGCAACCGGGCGCCGTGGCTGGCGTGTTCAAGGCAGGGGTTCCCGTCGTGCCCCATCCGCGGCTGGCCGGGCACTTTCCGGGGTGAAGGCGATCGGCAGGCGGATCGGGCCGGTGTTGCCGCTGTCGGGTAGCCAGGCGGCCGCGCTCTCAGCCCGGAGCCCGCGCAGGCGGCGGGCCAGCACGGTGAGTGCCGCGCACATGTCCGCGCGGGCCACCAGGTGGCCAAGGCAGTAGTGAATCCCGCCGCCGAAACCGAAGTGCGGCGGCCGGTCCGTCGCGGTGATGTCGAAGTCCCCGCCACCAGCCCGCGGATCGGTTCCTGCCGCCTCGCAGAACAGGTGGATGGTGGCGCCAGCGGCGATGTCGAGCCCGTCGAAGCGGAAGCCGGCGACGGCCTCCCTGGTCACCCACGTGGTCGTGGGGCTGATCCGCATGACCTCCTCGACCGCGGCCGGGCCCAGGTCCGGGCGCTCGCCGAGCAGCCGCCACTGGTCCGGGTGGTCGATGAAGGCCTGCATGGCCAGGCCGAGCTGGTTGCGGGTGGTATCGAACCCGCCGAAGATCAGCAGCACCAGCGAGTCGCGGAGTTCGGCGGTGGTCAGCCGTTCCGTACCGTCCGGCGGGCACACCAGGCAGGTGACGAAGTCGTCGCGCGGGCTGGCGCGCCGGTCGGCGATCAGCGCATCGGCGTAGCCGTAGAGCGCGGCAAGCGCCGCATCGATCCGCGGCAGGTGCTCGGCGATCCGTACGCCCATGGCCAGGCCCACGGCCGCCGACTGGGCCGCGATCGTGGGCCAGTCCTCCTCGGAGATGCCGAGCAGGATCGCGATGACCCGGGCCGCGTACGGCTCGGCGAAGTCGGCGGAGAACTCACACCGGCCGCGGGGCGCGAACGAATCGGCCAGCTCTTCGGCCAGATCCGCAAAGCGCGGCCGCAACCGGTCGATGATCCGCCGGGAAAACGCCGGGTTCAGCGCCCGGCGGAGCCGGTGATGGTCCTCGCCCTCCTTGTTGAGCACCCAGCTTGCCCACCAGTCGGCGAACGGCCCGGAGGTGACGCCGTGATGCGCGGGCCACAGCCTGCTGCCCTGCCGCAGGCTGGGGTGCCTGATCAAGCGGGCCACCTGGTCGTGCCGCAGCACCGCAAGGCCATAGCTGGTCCGGGCGTACCAGCTGGCCTGCCGAGCCCGGCGTACCTGCACCGACCTGACGGAGAAAGCCGGATCGGCCACGTCGAGGAACGGCACAGCCCGGTCAGTCCCGGTCGCCATCGCCGCTCCCGCCGCGGTGGTCAGCCCAGCAGCCGCTGCAGCAGCGCATCGACCGCATAGGTGCCCTCCTTCATCGCGGCGTCGAGGTCGTCCGAGCGGGCGACCAGCAGCGCCACCTCGTTGACCGAGGCCAGCAAGGTGTGCGCGAACATGTTTACCAGGTCGGGCGGCAGCCGCCCATCATCGGCAACCTCCTGAAGTGCGGCTTTCATCAGGCCGAGGGCGTGGGCTTCCTCCATGGCACGCCACCGCTGCCAGCCGAGGACCGAGGGGGCGTCGATCAGCAGGATCCGCTGTACCACCGGGTCGGCGGCCAGCCTGACCCAGGCAAGGCACCCGGCGCGCAGCCCGGCAACCGGGTCCGTAGTGCCCTCGGCGGCGGCGATCACCTCGCCGCCCACCCTTTCCTCGATCGCCTCGAGCACGGCCTCGAACAGCGCGTCCTTGCTGGCGAAGTGGTGATAGAGGGAGCCCCGGCTTACCCCCGCGCCCTGCTGCACCGCGTCGATCGACGTGCCTTCGTAACCGCGGGCGGCGAACAGCCGGGTCGCCACCGCGATCAGCTGCTCGCGCGTTGCCTGGCCGCGCTCGATGTTCTTGTTGGACCGGTCCGGCATCAGCTCAGCTCCCATTGACAGACCGACTGTCGGTCTGTTTTGCTGGACCAGCAGTCGTCCTAGACCGACAGTCGGTCTTTCTCGAAGGTTACTCGTTACTCCCGGAGGCAGCTACCCATGGAACCACGTGAGCTTGACGCAAGCAGGCACAGCGTCAGCACCAAGTCGGGCGAGATCAGCTACGTCGACATCGGGACCGGCCCGGCTGCGCTGTTTGTCCACGGCGTGGGCACCAACGCGTACCTGTGGCGCAACGTGATCGGCCCGCTGGCCTCCGTGCGCCGCTGCCTGGCCATCGACCTCCCGCTGCACGGTCAGACCCCGGTAGCTCCCGGGCAGGACCTGTCCATCGCAGCGATGGCGACCGTCCTTGAAGATTTCTGCGACGCGCTGGAGCTGGCCAGCGTCGATCTGGTGGCCAACGACACCGGCGGCGCGGTGGCCCAGGTCTTCGCCGCCCGCAACCCGCACCGGCTGGCCACATTCACCCTCACCAACTGCGACACCGAGGGCAACCTGCCGCCCGAGGCCTTCAAGCCGATCGTCGAGATGGCGGCCGCCGGTGCCCTGGCCCCGGCCATGGCCGCCATGATGGACGACATCGGGGCGGCCCGCGACGCCGCGTTCGGCTCGGCCTATGAGCACCCGGCCGACACCGACCCCGAGGTCATCCGTGCCTACCTGGAGCCGTGCGTGGGCACACCGGGACGGGCCAGGGAGTTCGAACGGCTCCTGATCTCGCTCGACCCTGGCGACCTCAAGGCCGTCGAGCCACAGCTCAGGGAGCTCCAGGTGCCGACCCTTGTGGTCTGGGGCGCCGATGATCCCTTCTTCGACGTGTCCTGGGCGTACTGGCTGCGGGACACCATCCCCGGCGTGACGAAGGTCGTCACGGTCGACGGCGGCAAGCTGTTCTTCCCCGAAGAGCGGCCCGCAGACCTGGTCGCCCCGCTCACCGAGCACTGGGCGTCGCATTCCCGATCCTGATCACCGCGTTGTGGCCGGCGCCGGCGCTATCACATGAGTCGATGCTGCGTGGTGTGGCTGCCTAGGGCGTCCCCGGCCGCTGGCGTCGGTGCTATCACATGAGTCGATGCTGCGTGGTGTGGCTGCCTAGGGCGTCCCCGGCCGCTGGCGTCGGTGCTATCACATGAGTCGATGCTGCGTGGTGTGGCTGCCTAGGGGGTCCCCGGCGCCACACTGAGATGGTGCGCATCGCAGTCTGGGTCCGGCCCGGGTCCGCTCATCCCGGCGTTGGCGGCGAGCACGACGGCGCGCTCGTGGTGCAGGTGAGCGAGCGCGCCGTAGACGGCCGGGCCACCGCGGCGGCGCTAGCCGCGGTGGCGGCTGCGCTGGGGGTCCGCCGCCACGCGGTCACGCTGGTCGCGGGCGCGGCCACTCGGCGGAAGATAGTGGACGTGGCAGGCGCCGACCCGGCCGTACTGGAGCGCCTGCGATCCCGGTAAGGGCCGAACAAATAGCCGACGAGGCCGGATAGGCACGTGGCGGCACGCAGGTGTAGAAACCAGCGACATGCAGGTGTAGAAATAAGCCCAGGTAGCTTCGGAGGCCGCTAATCTAGATCAGCCTGTACCGCAACTCGGAGCGGTGGGGTGACGTCACCACTGCTCACTTCCCCGAACGGCATCGGGGTCGTGGGGCGACTGAGGATCGGAAGATCTGGCCGTGGCTCGTGAGGCTGGGCGGTGCCGAGCGTGGTTCTCGCAGGGGTCACGGGGGGATGGATGTCGGACTATATAGTTGTCGTGCCGAAGCAGGACGAGCTATTCGCCGTCGAGTGGGCATTCGGCACAATTTTTGACAGACCCGATCAGCGATTGACCTCTGGCGTCGAGCTGTTCCGGCGCCAATTGGAAATGGGAAATATTACCTTCGCGCTATTAGACAGGCAGACAAATACATATTCGTCAATATTGACCGCAGAGGTCATAAGATCAGAAGCGCCCAGGCTTGCCTTTCTTGTGGGTACCGCGCTCGGCAATCCAAGTAAAGCACCATTAGGCAGTGTTGTCGTATCAGATGGCGTTATAGACATTTCGGAGCGCCGCTACACCGATGCTGGCCAATCTGTGTATATCATGAGAGACGCCAAGCGGGCCGACGCGTTGACGCACGATGCAACTGCCTTTATCAGCCGGCACTTTACGGCGGCTGCCGCACGCAGCTGTATAAGAAGCATGGCCAGGAAGCCTACGCCGCTTATCACCAGCGGTTCGAAACGGCTCAATGAGTTTGTTGCACAGAATCAGCCCACGGTTGACTGTGAAGCAATTGTCTCAGGCAATGACTACCGTATGAGCCGGAATGAAGAACTGGCGAACGATCTGTGGCGCAAGGTGCCGGTCGCGTACGCATACGACATGGAGGCTGCTGGCTTCGCGCTCGCGGCTGATTTCAGCGAATTGCAATGGCTGGTGGTCCGGGGAATCTCCGACCATGGTTATCCAGCAACTAAGACTGATCTGAATCGCCGGGTGGCGGCCGGTGTCGCGGCGCGCTTCTTGGCCGAATTTATCCGGACTGGCCTGGTTAGAGCCGCTGAAGGCGAGCCCGGCGCAGAGCCTGCTACGACGATCGCTCTGCTCCGTGACGAAGCGTACCGTTTGGACGGCACCTGGCAGGGTGTGATGGCCTATTTTGATGACAACAGGAACCCTGTAATTTTCGAGGATCACGCAGAACTCGAGCAGACCGGGTCCACCGTGCAAGGCTTGGTGAAGAGCCGGAAAATACGAGGTATCTTCAGGCACGATGAGCTCGAGTAACGAACCAGTTTCGCAATTGCCAAACATGGTTACGCTGGTGGGATATGGTCAGACACGACCGCGACCCGTCGTTACTTCGGCGTCATGCTAGGGCAGTTCGACGAGGATAGCACTATCCTGCAAGGGGCCTGGCTTGGCACACACAAGGAAGGCATCCGAAAAGGGCTTTTCAAGTGGTACAACACATCTCGGGATGGGCAGAAAAATGATCTTAACATTGACAGCCTGCAAATAGTATATCAACTGATTTACCAGCTTGGCCAAGAGATGCCCGGCTGACCGGAAGCGATAGTGATCTGTCCTTCCGCACGTGGACCGTTCGTCCGGACGTGGGACCGTCAGGACAAGGGGATGAAGGATGGGCGGCAGATGATATACCGATTTACCCCCGGCCAGGACGGCCGGGGATTCCGAAGACAGGCTTTCGCAAGATTCGCTGCGAAGTATGGCGCGTACGTATCCGGGGCAATTTCTATTTTGCAGCGGATGCAGTTTGAGCTGCCTCGCATGAGCGCGTCTCATATCGAGCAGATGAGGCCAGAGCTTCTCTTCAGGCACTCGATTCCATTCTGTGTAACCGAAGAGACCTTCTTTCACCCAGATGACATATCGAGTTCTTACCTGGCGGCGCTCCTGGCCGGCCATACCCTGGCCCTGACCAACCTCGATTACCATCTCGACGGCGCCGGCCCCGCCGATAGCGCATCTGCCACCGCCAAGAAGATCGATCTGGTGAGCGGTACTACGTATGCGCTCCGCATGGTTTACGCAGCAGGCCGACTTCTCGGTGAAACGGGAAATGCCGACCGAATTTTTCGTGACGTATTTGACCCCATCTCTGGCTTTGTCATCCTTCGGATGTACGAAGACTGGGCCGAGAGATACTCTGAAGACCTGCTGACGCACCCAGAAGAGAGGCTGACGGAATATCTGCACTCGCCAACCTCCCGTATTTTCGCTTCCGGCTACTGGGAGCTAATGGCGAAAGGATCTTTCGCGAGGCATGGCGCAGCGGCGCCGCCTGCACTGATTTCCGTGCTAAGAAGACTACGCAAGCTGCGCCAGATCGTCGACGAAATAGCCGACCTCGAAGAAGATATACGTACCGGGCTCATTACTATTCCGGTCTTGTATGCTTTGCGTGCGGACAAGGATAGGGGTCAGATCGGCGAGGCGGTCAGATCCCTCTGGCGCCATCAGAAAGCCGAACCAGATGCACCGGATGATGACCTGGTCGCCCATGTGCGTAAGCTCGTCGAAGAGGCGAGAGGTTTCGAGGCCTCACTTGAGGAAGCGGACTCGGTGTGGCGCGATGCCTGCAAAGACTGCGCCGAATCATTTGGCGACCAAGGATCTGACTACCTGGTACTGCTAGATATCAAGAGGGCGAAGCTTGAGTCCCTTTCGAGGAACGGGTGGCGGGACCAGATCACCGAACCTAGCTTCATGAAATGAGAGATTGCTGGCACTCTAGCGACAGACTCACCCGGAGCGACCCGGGGTATACGTGGTGACGACCTTGGCAGCCGTGTCGGACACGATCGCGGCCCGGGTCCCGGAGGCGGATGTGACGGACGTGGTGATCCGCCCGGTCGAGTTGCCGGCCCGGTTGGTGAGTCACGGCGCCCCGACCGGGCCGGCCGCGCCTGACGGAGGTTTGCCGGCGCTCTGACCGGCAAGCTTGAGATGGCCCGGCCGTTCCTCCGCTGCGGCAGGGGAATAGCTTCCGTATCTAGTTAGTTTGCATTAAACAACTAGTCTTCACGTGGGCTACCCGGCCCCCCGGGGGCCGGGCCGCTGGCAGGCCCTGTTGAGGAGCCGCTGGCAGGCCCTGTTAAGGAGGAGCGCCCGTGCCGTTCGCTTCATCCCGCCCTGGCGCCGGAGTCCACTACAAGTGGATCGCCCTGTCGAACACCACGCTCGGCATGCTGATGGCCACCATCAACGCCTCCATCATGCTGATCGCGCTGCCAGACATCTTCCGCGGCATCGGCGTCAACCCGCTGCAGCCGGGCAACACCAGCCTGCTGCTGTGGCTGATCATGGGATACCTCGTGGTCACCGCGGTGCTTGTGGTCAGCTTCGGGCGACTGGGCGACATGTTCGGCCGGGTCAGGATGTTCAACCTCGGGTTCGCGCTGTTCGCCGCGTTCTCGATCCTGCTGTCGGTGACCTGGCTGCACGGCACCGCCGCCGCCTGGTGGCTGATCGGGATGCGGATCCTGCAGGGCGTCGGCGGGGCCATGCTCATGGCCAACTCCAGCGCGATCCTCACCGATGCCTTTCCGCACAACGAGCGTGGTCTCGCGCTCGGGCTGAATCAGGTGGCCGGCATCGCCGGCTCGTTCATCGGCCTGGTGCTCGGCGGCGTGCTTGGCCCGCTCAGCTGGCGGTATGTGTTCCTGATCTCGGTCCCGTTCGGGGTGATCGGCACGATCTGGTCCTACCTGAAGCTTCAGGAACGGGGCATCCGCCATCCGGCCCGGCTGGACTGGGCAGGCAATCTGACCTTCGCCGCCGGGCTGATCGCCGTGCTGGTCGGCATCACCTACGGCATCCAGCCTTACGGCGGGCACACGATGGGCTGGACCAGCCCGCTCGTGCTGGGCCTCATCGGCGCCGGGCTGGCCGTCCTCGCGATCTTCTGCGTGATCGAGACCCGGATCGCCGAGCCGATGTTCCGCCTGTCCCTGTTCAAGATCCGCCCGTTCACCGCGGGCAACCTGGCGAGCCTGCTGGCAAGCCTGGGCCGGGGCGGCCTGATGTTCACCTTGATCATCTGGCTCCAGGGCATCTACCTGCCCATCCACGGCTACGGCTTCAGCCAGACGCCGCTGTGGGCCGGTATCGCCATGCTCCCGCTCACGATCGGGTTCCTGATCGCCGGGCCGGTTTCCGGCTGGCTGTCGGACCGCTACGGCGCCAGGCCGTTCGCCACCGGCGGCATGGTCGTGGCCGCGGCCTCGTTCGGCCTGCTCGAACTCCTGCCGGTCAACTTCGCTTACTGGGAGTTCGCGGGCATTCTGCTGCTGAACGGCATCGGCATGGGCCTGTTCGCCTCGCCGAACCGCGCCGGGATCATGAACAGCCTGCCCCCCGAGCGCCGCGGTGTCGGCGCCGGCATGAGCGCGACCTTCCAGAACTCAGCCATGGTGCTGTCCATCGGCATCTTTTTCACGCTGATCATCCTCGGCCTGGCCGCGTCGCTGCCTGCCTCGCTCAGCCACGGCCTGATCGCCCAGGGGGTGCCCCGGGCGGACGCGGCCCGGATCGCCGCGCTGCCGCCGGTGGCGATCATGTTCGCCGCCCTGCTCGGCTACAACCCGGTGCAGACGCTGCTCGGGCACGCCATCAGCAAGCTGCCCGCCAGCCACGCCGCCTACCTCACCGGCCACACCTTCTTCCCGTCGCTGATATCGGCGTCCTTCCAGCACGGCCTGGCCATCGCGTTCGACTTCGCGATCGCCGCCTGCCTGATCGCCGGGGTCGCGTCGCTGTTGCGGGGCAGCAGGTACGTCCATGAACTGCACAGCGCACCCGAGGTGACCGCGACGGCCTCAGCGGCAGATGTCAGGCTGCCTGACCGGCCTGCAGTTCGCGGACTATCCGCAGCGCGTCGCTGATGTGCTGGCCGATGTTGGTCATCGAGTTGAAGCTGTGCCGGACCGTGCCCTCGCGATCGATGACGTAGGTGACCCGGCCGGGCACCAGGCCCAGCACCGCCGGTACCCCATACAGCTTGCGCACTTGACCGCCCTTGTCGCTGAGCAGCGTAAACGGCAGCTTGTGCTTGTCGGCGAAGGCGGCGTGGCGGTCCACCGAGTCGGAGCTGACCCCGATCACCTCGGCGCCGGCGTCGGTGAAGACCTCGAAGCTGTCGCGGAAGGCGCATGCCTCGGCGGTACAGCCGCGGGTGTCGTCCCTGGGATAGAAGTACAGCACGACCATCCGGTCGCCGAGCCGGTCGTACAGCCGGACCTGCTCACCGGACTGCGACGGGAGGGTGAAGTCCGGGGCCTTGTCGCCGGCCGAATGCCACGTGCCATGGCCTGCCTGCTCTCTGCGTGCCGTGGCGGTTAGGCCACGGGTTCGGTGCCGGCGCTGATAACGGAGTCGAGGTCGGCGCTGAGGACGGAATCGAGCAGGCCGGGGAAGCGGCGGTCCAGGTCCGTCTTGCGCAGCGACATGTAGCCCCTGGCGCCCTCGATCCGCTTGGTGACGATCCCCGCCTCGCGCAGGATGCGCAGGTGGTGAGAGAAGGTCGGCTTCGTCATCGGCAGCCCGGCCTCCTCGATGACCTGGGCGCACCAGGACTCGCCTTTGCGCGCGACGAACCGCACGGCCGCCAGCCGGTGCGGGTCGGCGAGCGCTGCCAGCACACGCGGCAGCTGGATGTCCTCCACCGCGGGCTCGACGCCATCGTTTATCACGCTGCTGAGCATAATCAAAGTTGCGAGTAGTTCGATAGGTGTAGTACGTTCGACAACCGTCGAACTTCGATAACTATCGAACGTTGAGGAGATTTCGTGCCGAGTGCCCCGTCCCGGCCAGCGGCGGCGCCCCCGCTCGCAGGCAGTGACTCACCCGGACCGTACCCGCGCCGCTGGCTGATGCTGCCGGTCGTGCTGATCGCCATGTTCATGGCTGGCTTCGACATCTGGGCGGTCAACGTGGCAGCGCCGTCCCTGCAGCGTGACCTGCACGTGAGCGACGCCGCGCTGCAGCTTATCGTCGGCGGCTACGCCTTCATGTACGCCAGCGGCATGGTGACCGGGGGCCGCCTGGGCGACCTGTTCGGTTACCGGCGGATGTTCATGATCGGCGTGATCAGCTTCGCTGCCGCGTCGTTGCTCTGCGGGCTCGCCCAGACCTCAGAGCAGCTTGTCGCCGCGCGGCTGGTCCAGGGGCTGACCGGCGCCGCCATGGTCCCGCAGGTGCTGGCCCTCATCACTGCGACGTTCCCGGTCGCCGAGCGCGCCCGTGCGCTGGCCTGGTTCGGCGTGACCATGGGCGTCGGCTTCGTGTCCGGGCAGATCCTCGGCGGTGGCTTGATCCAAGCGAACATTTTCGGGCTCGGCTGGCGGGCGATCTTCCTGGTCAACGTGCCGGTCGGCATCCTGGCCCTGATCGCCGCCGCCATCGTGGTGCCGCCCGCGTGGGCGCAGCACCGGCCCCGGCTTGACCCCCTCGGAGCCGTCGGCGTCTCGGCCAGCATTGCGCTGGCGCTGGTGCCACTGACGCTCGGCCGCGACCAGGGCTGGCCGCCGTGGACGTGGGTTTGCCTGGCAGCTTCCGTTCCGCTGCTCGTGCTCACCGTGCTGTGGGAGCGGCGGCTCGCGCGACGCGGCGGCGAACCACTGCTTGACCTACCGCTGTTCCGTGATCGCGCGTTCTCGGCCGGCCTTGCCGTGAACTTCGGCCTGGTCTTCTTCTTCGGCAGCTTCATGTTCGTGCTCACTCTGCTGTTGCAGGAGGGGCTCAGCCAGTCGCCGCTGCACGCCGGCATCGAGGCACTGCCGCTGGCCGCCGCGTTCACGATCTTTTCGATCCTCGGCCCGCGGTTTTCGGCGCGCCTCGGACCGCGGTCGATCACCCTGGGTGCGAGCATCACCACCGTCGGCTCGATCGCGCTGGCGCTCACCGGCGCGCGGTACGGCGCCAGCCTGACCGGCTGGGACCTCGCGCCCGCCACCGCGCTGATCGGCCTAGGCCAGGGGATCGCGCTTCCGTCGCTCATCGGTGCCGTTCTCGCCCATGTCCGGGCAGAACGAGCCGGCGCGGCGGCTGGGATCCTCACCACGACTCAGCAGTTCGGGGCGGCCAGCGGAATAGCCGTGATCGGCGCCATCTTCTACAGCGCGCTCGGTCCGGCACCGTCCCGGTCGGCATTCGTGACCGCGATGGTCGTGGCCATGTCGGTGAACGCCATCCTCGTCGCGGTCACGGCGGTCACGACGCTGCTGCTGCCCCGCCGGACAGCCTCCCGCGCCGCCGCTGCCCCGCAGCAGACCGCTGCGCAGCAGGGCGTCGCCATGCAGCGACCGGTCGCCGTCCCGCAGGCTGCCGTCCTGGCCGGCCGCGCCCCCGCGGCGGCGGACACCGCCGACTGAAACCCCTGCGGCATACACTGCCGCAGTGACCACCCATGATGTGATCGCTGCTTACTGGGCGGCGGCGGAGGCCAGGGACTGGGACGCCTTCGGCGAGCTTGTCGCCGCCGACGTGGTGTACGAGGGCCCACAGGCGCGGGAGCGCGTCCGCGGCCGGGCCGCGTACCTCCGGTTCAACCGTGCAGGGTTTCCCGGCCAGTGGCACCTGACCGTGCAGCGGATCGTCGCGGAACAGCGGCATGCGGCGAGCTGGATCCAGATGTCCGAGGGCGACGAAACCTATCCCGGCCTGTGCTTCTTCGACATCGACGACGAGGGCCGGATCGCCAGGATCACCGACTTCTGGCCCGAGCCCACCGAACTGCCCGCGTCCCGGGCCCATCTGGTCGAGCGTTACTGACGGCTCCGGGTTACCCGGGCTGGCCCCAGCGGCCCCGGTGCACGGTCTCGGCCATGGGCTTACGCCATTTGCTCAGGTCGCGCGCGGGCTCGGTGCTGTACCCGATGGAGATCGCGCCGATCGGCGTGAACTGCGGCGGGACCCCGAACGCCGCGCGCAAAGCGTCGTACCGATCCGGCGGGATACCGGAGAAACAGGCGCCAAGCCCCTCGTCCACGGCGGTCAGCAGCATCAGCAACGATGCCATCCCGGTGTCGATGTCCCAGTAGGGAGCCGGCCACCACGCCTCCGACCGGGGCTGGCCCTTGTCCGGTTGGGCATAGCGATCGAGGTAGGCGTCCTTGTTCGAGTGCGGGACGATCAGCAGCGGCGCGTCCACGTTCGCCGCGAACCATCTGTCCGCGCTGGCCTCCGGGCGCACCGCGTCGCGGAACCGGGCAACGTCGGCCGGGGTGTCGAGCACCAGGAAGCCCCAGCCCTGCGACATGCCCGCGGACGGCGCGCGCAGGCCGTTGTGCACGATGCGGTCGATCACCTCGGGCGGCACGGGCCTGTTGGTGTCGTAGCTGCGAACCATCCGGCGGCGCCGGACCACGTCCTGGAATTCCACGGCAGCAACCTATCAACGCTGGCCAGGCGCGGTGGCTAGCCGGTTTCCGGGGTAGCCGTGCGATCCAGCGCGGCCATCGTCGGCGGGCCGCGCGGGGATGAGCAGGCCCGCGACGGCGCAGCCCGCCAGGACCAGGGCAGACATCGCGAACGACCGGGTGAACCCGGTCATCGTCGGCAGGCCGCCGACCATGTTGGCGGCCACGAACGTCGCCGCGATCTGGCCGCCCAGTGCTCCGCCGAGCGTGCGGAGCACGGTGTTCATCCCGCTGGCGACGCCCGTCTGGCTGGCCGGCACGGCCTGGACGATTAGGTTGCCCAGCGCCGCGAACGCCAGGCCGATCCCCACCCCCAGCAGGGCCGATGTGACCAGCATGTCGAAGGGGTGCCGGCTGCTTATGGTCAGCCATGCGCAGGCGACGGCGCTGACGGCCGCCCCGGTGACCAGCGCGCGCCGGGAGCCGAAGCGCCGCTCGACCCGGCCCGCCATCGAGCCGAACAGGCCCATGACCAGTGCGCACGGCAACAGGAACAGCCCCCCGGCCACGACCGAGGCGCCGTAACCAAAGCCGGTGCTCGTGGGCAGTTGGGCGAACTGGGGGAGCAGCAGGAACAGCGCGTACAGTCCGGCGCCCAGGAGAAAGGCCGCCAGGTTGGCGGTCCATACCCCGCGCAGCCGCATCATCGTCATGTCGATCAGCGGGTGGGAGCTGCGCACCTCCACCACGATCCACCACGCGCAGATGGCCAGGCCACAGCCGAGCAGCGTCAGCGTGCGCGGGTCAGCCCAGCCCCACGCCGTGGCCTGGGCGATGCTGATGAGCAGGCCGGACACGCCCGCGGTCATCAGCACGGCCGCGGCCCAGTTGACCCGGCCGGGCGAGCGGACCCGCGATTCGGGGATGTAACGCCACGTGCCGGCCGCGGCGAGGACCATGACCGGCAGCGGAATCCAGAACAGCCAGTGCCAGCTCAGCCGCTCGTCGATGAGCCCGCCGACGACCAGCCCGAGGCCGCCACCGACGCCGAGGATGGCGGACATCAGCCCGATGCTCCCCGGGACCCGCTCGGGTGGGAACTCGTCCCGGACTATCCCGAACGACAGCGGGAAGATGCCGCCGGCCACGCCCTGGATGATGCGGGCCACGATCAGCACCGGCAGCGTGCTGGCCAGGCCCGCGAGCAGGGTGCCCGCGGCCAGTATGAGCAGGGTGCATACCAGCAGCCGCTGTTTGCCGTACATATCGCCGAGCTTGCCGATGATCGCGGTCCCGACCGAGGCCGAGAGCAGGAACCCGGTCAGCAGCCAGGTGACGCCCGTCTCGGTGGTGTGCAGGCTGTGCTGGAGCGTCGACAGCGCGGGGATCACCGCGGAGCTCAGGACCGCGTACGCCAGCGCCGCGAGTGACACCACCGCCAGAATGACGTTCGGGCTGACCTGCTGTGGTTCCCGCGGCCCCGGCACCCCGTCACTGTAACTGACCGGGGTTTCCGCGCGGTTAACCTGGCGAGGTGGCCCACAACGACCTGGCGGAGCGAGCGGCCGCCCCGCGGCAGCCGGCTGCCCGCCCGCTGCTGTCGCCGGCGGCCCGGCCCTGGGCGGTCGCCGTCCTGGTGGTGTGCGTGGCCGTCACGGCGGTTCTTGGCGCCCTGTTCGCCCACCAGACGCGGGGAAGTGGGCTGGACACGGCGGTCGATGCCCGGATCCAGGCCAGCCTCGGCGGCCATCCGGCGCTGCTGCGCGGGGTGGCCCTGCTCGGGTCGGCGCCCGCGGTGATCGCGGTGGCCGGGGCGCTGGTCCTGGCCTGCCTCGCGACGCACCGGCGGCGCGGCGCGCTGTTCGTCCTCATCGTGGTACCCGCGGCCGAGGTTGCCGGCGAATACGTGCTCAAACCGCTCATCGACCGGACGCTGGAAGGCGACCTCGTCTTTCCGAGCGGGCACACCACCGGCGTTGTTGTCCTGGCGGCCGCCATCGCGGTGCTGCTCACCGGCCCGCTCCGGCCAGCGTGGCCCGCGGCGGTACGGCTGCTTCTCGTGCTTGCCGCGTTCCTGGCCGCGGGCCTCACCGCCGTGGCGATGATAGGCATGGGCGCGCACTACTTCACCGACACCGTCGGCGGGGCCGCCGTCGCCGTTGCGATGGTGCTGGCGACCGCGCTCGCGCTCGACTGGTTCGCGGTGCCCGCGGTGGTCAGCGGAAGTCGGTATCCGCCCCGATGAGTTCCGTCGCGTCCAGCTCGGTCAGGCGCGTCTGGAGATAGGCGCGGATCTCGCTGAAAGCGTCCGCGCCGAGCGGGAGCCGGAGCGGGGGATCGTCAAGGCCGACGGCCGCGATGATGGCCTGCGCCCCGCGGCAGGGGTCTCCCGGCTCGTTGCCCCGGAAGGCCTCGAACTCCTCGAGTTCCGGCGCCATGAACTCGGTGTAGTCCGGCATTGGCTCGGACCAGCGCAGGGAGCGGGTGTTGAAATCGGTGCGGAACGCTCCCGGCTCCACGATCGTGACACGAATACCGAGGTGCGCCACCTCGGCCGCGAGGGCCTCGGACATCCCATCCAGGGCGAATTTCGTCCCGGTATAGGCGCTGCCGCCCGGTATCGGCATGACGCCGTTCACCGACGATATCTGAACGATGTGCCCCGACCGCTGCCGGCGCAGGACGGGCAGGACGGCGCGGGTAACCGCCAGCGCGCCGAAAAGGTTCGTCTCGAACTGGAGGCGAAGATCGGTCTCGGCCAGTTCCTCCAGCGTGCCGGCCAGTCCGTAGCCAGCGTTGTTCACCAGCACGTCGATCCGGCCGAACTCCCGGTCCGCCCCCGCCACCGCGGCGTCGATCGAACCGGGGTCGGTCACGTCGAGCCGCACCGCCCGCACCCGCTGTGGCGCGAGCGCCACCAGGCCGGCCAGCGCCGACGTGTCGCGGGCGGTGGCCACCACCCGGTCACCGTGGGTGATCGCGGCCCGCACGAGTTCCCGGCCAAGACCGGAACTGCTGCCCGTGATGAACCAGACCCGGCCGTCGCTGTTCCCGCTCATTGCGTGCTCCAGATCATCGCGCCCTCCGAAATCTGAATGCTACTCAGAATCTGATGGCCTCTAAGATACCGAACCGAGGGACGGGGTCAAGGTGAGGGGCTGGCAGGCATACTGGGCGGAAGAGAACCTGCCAGAGGCCCGGCCATGCGGCGGGTCCCGGCTGTGGTGAGCGGCGGTGACAACTGTGGATCTGGCCGCGAGTATCACCGACCGCATCCTGTTGCTGCCGGGGTGGCTGGTTCTCGTGCTGGTGTTCATCTTCCCGGCTCTGGAGGCCTCGGTATTCCTCGGTGTCGTCTTCCCCGGTGAGATCGCGGTCATCTTGGGGGGAGTCGCGGCATCGCGGGGGGTGGTCCCGCTGTGGGCGGTGATCGCTGCCGCGGTCTCTGGCGCGATCATCGGGGATTCCACCGGCTACCTGATCGGACGCCGCTGGGGAACCCGCCTGCTGCACGGCACCCTCGGCCGGCTGCCCGTGATCCGGTCCCGCCTGGACAAGAACCTGGACTCGGCACGGGCATACGTCCAACGGCGCCAGGGGAGCGCGGTGTTCTTCGGGCGCTTCACCGCGGCGCTCCGGGCGCTGGTGCCCGGCCTGGCCGGCATCTCGGAGGTGCGCTATCCGACGTTCCTGGCCTACAACGTCGCCGGCGGCACCCTGTGGGGGACGGGGTTCGCCGTGCTCGGCTACGTGGCCGGAGCGAGCTACCACCGGGTGGAGAAGATCGCAGGCCAGGCGGGGCTGATCCTGCTCGGCGTCATCGTGTTCGGCCTGATCGCCGGCAGGCTCCTGCGGCACTACACGGCCCACTCACCAGGCCTTAAAGCCGTCGGTGACCGGCTGGCCGCAACATCTCCGCTCGCCTGGGTCAGGCGCCGGTTCCCAGCACAGGTGGCCTGGGGCCGGCGCCGGCTGGATGCGCACAGCCCCCGGGGGTTCTGGCTGACGTTCACGGTCGCCGCCGGAGCGCTCGCCGCCTGGGCCTTTGGCGGCCTCACCCAGGACGTGACCTATCACGACGACGTAGCCCTGGCCGACCCGGACGTGACCGCGTGGGCCGTCGCCCACCGCACCGAGTGGCTGACCGGCATCCTGAGGGTACTCACCTGGCTCGGGTCGCTCGCGTTCATCATCCCCGCGGGGCTGGCCATCGGCCTGTACCTCCTCCGCCGGCGCCGCGACTGGCGGCCGCTGGCGCTGCTGACGGCGGCCGTCGCCGGCGCGGCCGGCCTGTGGCTGATCATCAAACCGCTGGTTGGCCGGCCGCGGCCGCCCGCCGCGATCTGGATCGGGCACTTCGCCGGTGCCTCATTTCCCTCCGGGCACGCCACCCAGTCCGCCGCCTTCTACACGATGCTCGCCGTCGTGATCGGGACTGGGCTGTCGCTGCGGCGGCGGGCCATCCTGTGGAGCGCCGCGGCCCTGGTCGTACTCGTCGTCGGCGCCTCCCGCATCTACCTCGGCGCCCACTGGCTGACCGACGTGCTCGCGGGCTACGCCCTCGCCGTCTCCTGGGTGGCCATCGTGGTGACCGTCCTGCTGATCACGTCGTCAGGTACCGCCCGGGTAAGGCCAATGACGCCGGGTCAAGGGGCCTCCCGGCGGAGCAGGTGGCGGCCTTCTACCAGGGCGAGGGTGGCCCGGGCGGCGCGGTCGGCGGCGAGTTCGACGGCCTCGTCGCCGTGACCGTAGTCGCCTTCGAGCAGCAGCATGGCATGCCCGTAGGCGGCGGCTTCGACCGCTGTGGCAAGGTCCCCGGCCTCGCCAGCCAGATCCCCGGACTCCGGGTCGAGGGTGCGAATGATGTCCGTGTAGGCATCTTCGAATGGTTTTTCGGCGGCCTTCACCTCGGGGTGCTGGACCTTGTCGAGCCCGGCCACGAAGATCACCTCGAACAGCGGACGGTGGGCGCCGGCGAAGCGGACATAGGACCGGGCGAGGGCGGCCAGCCGGCCGGGCTCCGGGAAATCGTTGATCTGCGGCAGGAACTGCGTGTTGAACAACTCGTAGGCGTGCACCGCGACCGCGGCCAGGAACTCGTCCCGGTCGGCGAAGTGGGCGTACGGGGCGCTGCTCGCCACGCCGAGGCGCCTGCTCGCCTCGGCCAGCGAGAAGCCGCGTACCCCCCGTTCCCCGATGATCTCGACGGCGGTATCGATCAGCGCTGCCCGAAGATCCCCGTGGTGATAGCGGCCGTCCCGGCCCGGTCTCGGCATGGTCTCAGCGTAGGCCCGGCGCGGCGGGCAACCCTAGGGCTGATCTTCCGCGGGCAGCCCGGCCAGGGCCTCGCGGGCCTCGTCGGCGATCGGCCGGGGCACGGTGACCGACAGCACGTGCTGGAGCGCCTTGCGGTAGGCCATGTCGTAGGCGCCGGCGGCCGGAACGGCGGTGTCCGGTATCACGCCGGTGCCTTGCCAGTTCGTTCCGGTGACCGGGTTGACCGACCGCGCGAACGGCACCGAGATCGCCATCGCCGCCGAGATCGGGATCATTCTCGTCGGGTGGGCTCCGCCGCCGGTTGTCTCGCCGATCACCTCGGCGCGGCCTTGCGCCTGCAGGGTGTAGGCAAAGTCCTCCCCGCCGGAGAACGTCTCAGAACTGGTCAGCAGGTAGACCGGGCGGTCGAGGTACCGGGATCCCGGCAGGTAGGCCAGGCTCCAGAACTGCCTGGTCTCCCCGGTGTCGGCGTGGAAGATGTCGTTGAGGTGGGTTCCGCCGTCGGGGAAGAAGTAGCTGCACCACAGGACCACCGCGTGCGGAGAGCCACCACCGTTGCGCCGCAGGTCGATGATCAGGGCATAGGTCCCCGCGATCAGTTCTATGGCGGCGGCGATGACCGGTCCCGCCCCCTCGGGACCGGGGACCCCGCGCACGTCGAGGTAGCCGATGTTGCCGTCCAGCCGTTCGGCGCGGTAGATGCCGTAGTTGCGCGGCCGCAGGCCCGGGCCAGGGCCGGGGCCGCCCGGCGGGTGCCGGGCTGGCCCGGGGCCCGATGGCTCGCCGGGCACGGGCCGGGCAGGCCGCGGCGGCATCGTCCGCACCCGCAGGTGCTTGTCGTCGCATACCTCGTGCAGGTCGCCGGTGAGCCGTTCGGCAAGCGCCTCGTTGTCGAGGCCGTCGTACTCACCCGCCGCCAGCTTGGCCTCGACCGCCACGACGGCCCGCTCGGCAAGGTCGGGGAACACGTAGTTCGCGCGCAGCAGCCCGAGCGCGGTTTCCACGGTCTCGCGGGTGGACAGTGGCTCGTCGGTCAGCGCCGGGTCGTCCGGCATGGTGATCCGGGCGGTGGCGGCGGGGGAGTCGATGGCGAATTCCAGCAGCCTGGCCCCGGGGAGCCGCAAGGACAGCTCGCGCCGCATCCGGTTCATCGCCGCCTGGTGCGCCTGTGCCCATTCATCCAGGGACCGCTGGTGGTCCTCAGAACCGCCGCCGGCTTCGACAAAGACCCGGACCAGCAACTCGTCCGGTCCGATCGCCGGATCGTCACCGTGCTGCAGCACTGCGACCCGCCGGACCACGCCGGCCGGCCAGCGCGCCTTCACCTCGCTGTTGATCTCGCGCTCGAGGCGCTGCATCGCCATCGGTTCCACGCCACATCCTTAGCACTGCGGGGCGCGGCCGCACTATGGGGCGGTACCTAGTTCCCGGGTGGACCTGGACCTACCCGTCAGCGCAGGACGAGTGGCCTGGCCTCGGGCCGGTCATCCGACACCTGTGGGCGCCGGGCCGCCGGCTGCGGGCGCCGGGCCGCCGGCTGTGGGTGCCAGATCGCTGGCTGTGAGCGCCGGATCGTCGGCTGCGGCAGGATCAGGGACTGCTGGCAGCGGAACCGGCATGCAGTGCACGCCCCCGCCGCGGCGCGGCGGCGCTGGACCCTGCGCACCGTCCAGATCAGCAGCGCGGCGGCAGCCGCCGCGACCCCGACTACCAGCGCGACCTGCAGGACCAGCCCGGCGATGTGCAGGATGCTGCCGATCACCCGGTGCAAGAACACGTAGACGACGGCGCCGACGACGGCGATCGTGCCTATTCGCGGGCCGTAACACACCATGGCTGCTGCTCCTTACTGCGCACTCCGCATCGCGCACGCGGGGTGGTGTGAGGGGGCGGCTGCCACCGGTTAACCACCTGCCATCGTTAGGCCACTGAGAGCATCATCTCTCCGCGCAGGCATGCTGCAAATACCCAAACCGGGTCATAACGCTCGGGTGAAGCCGGCGGCGGGGCTCCTTCTCGGGTTAATTCTGGACCCGGCGCGGGCCGGGGCGCTGCCACCCCGGCCCCGCGCGTGCTCAGCCCTCCCGCGACCCACAGACTGGCGGCTACTACACGGTCGGGCTGATGGTCCTCACCCTCTCCGGCACCCGGATCTGCGCCATGACCCGCTTCGACGCCAGCACCCTGCCCCGCTTCGGCCTCCCGCTGACGCTGCCCTAGCCAGGCTCGCGGCAGGCGGCGGCCAGCGAGGCTCCGGTGAGCGGGCCGGTCTGGTCACGGAAGGTGCGGAGCAGGGATTCGTGTCGCTCGGCGGCACCGGGCACCTGACCGAAATGTGGTTCATGGTGGCCGACGGCCCAGTCGTGGTGCCGGTGCGAACGGTCACCAGCCGCGTAGACCGCGGCGAGGCTGCTCCGGCCGCGGTGGATCACGTGGCCCGCCGCGGTGAACGGGAAGGCGGCCAGCCCGAGGCCGGCCTGGGCGGCCGAGCTGAGCAGGCCGAACGCCGGGTCGCCGTCGTCGGTGAACGGCCCGGTGCCGGGCCGCCACGCCCGGGCGGGATCGAGCAGCAGACAGTAGTTGGCGAACCGCTCGGCCTGGTGCCATGGATCCCACTGCGGCTCGCCGGCCACCGCCGCCGACTGGTCCCGGGCGGCGGCCAGCGCTTCGGCCAGCACCCCGGGCCGCGCGGCCACGACGTCGGAGTCCAGGATCCAGAGCCACTCCGGGAGCGGGCCCGGCCGCGTGGCCAGCCAGGAGACCGCCTGGTTCAGCGCCGGGCCGTGGTCCCGATTGGTGTCGTTGGCCAGCAGCGTGCAGACGCCCTCGCGAGCGGCTCCGGCCAGCATCTCCGCGGACCCGTCCCTGGATCCGTTGTCCACCACCACGATGTCCAGGTCCGGCCACCGCACGATCCGGCGTAGCGACCACAGCAGTAGCCCGGTCAGTTCCTTGGTGTTGTACGAGGCGCACACCACGGTCACCCGGTCCCGGGCGGCCGGCCTCCCCTCCGGCCACCACACCACCTCGCCGCTCACCCGGACAGCCTGCCCCACCAAGCGCCGCCAGCACGAACGGATTTGGCGACGGATGGGGCGAGTGGGAGTCCGGCCGGGCCGCTCGAGCCCCGCGCGCTCTTGCGCTGGGGATTGAGCCGGTCCCAGCCGGACCGATCCCCAGCAATAGCCGGTCGGGTGACGGGGCCCACGGCGGCGCGCCCGCGAAGCAGGGGTCAGCCGCCGAGCGCTATCACCTCGTCCAGGCCGGCCCGCAGGTCCTCGGCCAGCAGGCCGGGTTCGATGACCGCGAGCGTGTCGGTGTTGATGCCGATGCAGCACTCTCCGACGTGCGAGATCAAGGTGATCATCGCGGCGCAGCCGGGCAGCGGGCCGAACGGGTACATGTGCGTGATCAGGGATCCGGCGATGTACAGCGGGTAAGGCACCCCGGGGATGCTGGAAACCTGGACGTCGTTCGTACTGGTCAGGCGGCTCGAGACCAGGCTGATGACCGGCGCGGGCAGCCAGCCGAGTGCCGGGGCGAGCGCGCTGGGCACGGTGTCGGCCGCGGCGGCGCTGGCGGCGCGTGCGCTCAGCACGAACTGCCGCACGGCGGCGATCCTGGCCGCCGGGTCGAGCTCGGCCATGGGCGCGGCGAACTTCGCGCCGGTAAACCGGTTCCCGCCCTGCGGGTCGTCCTTGTTGCGCAGGCTGATGGGGAACCCCAGGCTGAGGTGGTCGACCGGGGCGCCGAACTGCTCGTGGTAGCGGCGGAACCCGCCGATCACCGCGGCAAGCAGCCCGTCGTTGAGCGAACCGCCCGCCGCCTTCGCGCCGGCCTTGAGGTCGGCCAGCGGCACGTCGATGGCCTCGAAGTGCCAGTCGCCACCGCGCGTGGCCAGCAGCTCCGAGCCCGTCTGGACGGCGGTGTTCTGGCCGGCCCAGCGGGCGGCGCTGGTCGCCCGTCCCGCCGCCCGCGAGGCGGTCTCCCAGGGCCGGGCCAGCGCGCCAAGGAGCCCGGCGCCCTGGCGTAGCGCCGCGGTCGGGGTGGCCCGGACCGCGTCCGCGACCTGCCCGGCGAACAGGGCGGCGCGCGACGCCTCGGCGGCGGCCGGGACCGGGGGCTCGGGCCGCTGCGGGTCGTGCTCGGGGGTGCGGCTGTGCAGCCGGATCATCAGCTGGACCGCGCCGAGCCCGTCGGTGACGCTGTGGTGGCTCTTGATGGCGAACCCGGCCCGCCCCCCGCTCAGGCCCTCCACAAAGAGCGAGGCCCACAGCGGGCGGTCGCGGTCGAACGGCGTGGCGGCGAACTCCTGCACCAGATCGAGCAGCTGGCGCATGGATCCGGGCGGGGGGAGCTGGATCCGGTGCACATGCCGGGACAGGTCGAAGTCGGCGTCGGTGACCCAGGTCGGGGTGCCGAGCGCCAGCGCGGGCTCGACCACCCGCTGCCGCATCCGCGGCACCATGCGGGAGGCCCACTCGTGCGCGGCCAGCAGCCGGGGCCAGTCCGGGGCGGGGTCGAGCAGTTCGAGCAGGCTCACGTTGACCCGCAGCCGCGGATCCGCTGACTCGGCCCGCCACATGGCCACTTCCAGCGGATTCATCTGGCTGTCGGCACCCCAGTCCAGCGGCGCCGCCGGTGGCGGCCCGGCACTGACCGGCACGGTGGCCGTCACCTGCCCGGAGCCGTTGGCCGGCCAGTTGGCGAGCGTCGCGAGGTACTGCCCGTGGATCTGCTGGACGTGGGCATCGAGCTCGTCGACGTCCCAGCCGGCCGTCTCGACCGGGGGCAGGACCGCGACCTGCACCGTGCCTGCGTGCATCGTCATGGCGCCGCGCCACATCAGCTCGCCGGAGTTGCGGATGACGATCGGCACGATCGGCACGCCCGCCTGTATGGCAACGTGGAACGCGCCCTTCTTGAACGGCCCGAGCGCCGGGGTCGGCGACCTGGTGCCCTCCGGCGCGATGACCAGAGAGATACCGTCCCGCAACTTCTGCACCGCCGGTTCGAGAGCCTTGCGGGCCTGCTCGGTGTCGTGGCGGTCGACGAATGCCACATCGGCGAGCCGGAACATCAGCCCGAACCCGGGGCTGTTGGCCAGTTCCTTCTTCGCAACGCCGGTGAACCCGCCGCGCAGCAGCTTGGCCAGGATCAGGACATCAAGCTGGCTCTGGTGGTTGAACAGGAAAACGGCCGGCCTTGCCGCCAGGTGCTCGGCACCGCGGACGTCCAGCCGCAGGCCGGCGAGCACGCTGCCCACCTCGCCACCGAGCGTGGTACCGAGGTCGACGGCCTCGCGCCGGGAGCCCGTCGCCGCCCCCAGCGCCACGCCCGCGGCGAAGCCACCGAACATGCCGGCCACCCCGGCCACCGTGCGGGCGATATCCGGGACGCTGGCCCGGCCGCGGGAGCGGAACCTGGCGACCGGCCACCCGTAGTGCCGCGCCGCTTCGGCCAGGTGGCGGCCGGGATTCAGGGCCCGCGCCCGGCCTACGGTACGCAGGAACGGCACATCCTCGTTGCCGTTGGAGTAGGCGTAACTCTGCGTCAGGTCGATGTCGTGTTCGGCGGCGAACTCGCGCACCGCGTCCGCTTTGCCAGCCCGCCACAGCAGTGGGCCACCCGGGCGCCCGGTGCAGATGCCATTCACGATCTCGACTTCAGACACCAGAATGTGCTCTACGCCCATCGCGCGCGCAGCGGGTTCCACCTGGAACCGGGTGGCGGACGAAGCAAGAACCACCGTGTGCCCGGCCCGCTGGTGTGCCTCGACCAGCCGCCACGCCTCCGGATACATCGAGCCGGAGATGGCCTGCACGAACAGCCGTTCGCCGAGTTCGGCGAGCTCGTCCTCGCTGCGCCCGGCCCAGGCGCGCATGCTCAGCACGGTGAACCGCTCGAAGTCCTCCTCGGTGGTCACGCCGCGAATGCCGGTCAGCAGCAGCTGGCCGAGATCGGCCGGTGCGATCTGCATCGACCGCAGGTGATGGCGGGCGAACGCCGACAGCGAGTACCCGTCGATCAGGGTGCCGTCGAAATCGAAGAAGGCCCCGGTCCGCGGGCCCGCCGGCCCGGCCTCGACGTCGGCGATCAGCTGCTCCTCGGACCACGTCCCGGTAACGGACTGGCTAGGGTTCGACACCAATCGCCTCCCGTCGGCCCACTGCGTCGATCTCATCAATAATGATCAGCCGGGTCACGACATCGTGCAGGTGCGCGGCAAACTCCCCCCGGCGTTGCGCCAGTTCCCGCGTGCCCGGGTCGATCAGGTCCAGGTTCGCGGCGAGCTTCACCGCGCTGGCGAACAGCTCCCGGGACAGCGACTCCGGCCCGTGCAGCCGTCCCTGCAACAGCATCTGCCGGCCGACACCACCGCACTCATCGAGGAAGCCGGATTCCGCGACCGGGCGGTCCGCTGGGCGGGCGGCGAGCCGCTCGGCGACGACGAGCTGCGCGTCGATGAACGACCGAAGCACCCGGCTGGCTACCAGGGGTTCCGAACGCTCCAGCACCACGCGGCCATCGGGCACCGTCTCCCAGGCTGGATCCAGCAGGTCGAGTTCGGCCCGCAGCTCGGTACGGTACGACGCCTTGTCGGGAAAGAAGAACTCGAACTTCAGCTGGTCGCGCAGCCGCATCGCCTCGTCCATGCGGTCCGCGGGCTCGCTGAGCAGGACCAGTTCGGCCACCGCGCGGTCCATGAAGTGGTGGATCGCGCTGTTGCGGTAGAACGCCGCGACCAGGTGCTGGCCCTGTTCGATGGCGTACACCGGTTCCTCGCCGCCGGAGTAGACGGTGACAACGTTCTGCTGGGCCAGCGCGCCAAGGACGCGGCGTACCCCGGCATCGGTGCGCAGTATGTCACCCGAATGCGGCAGTTGCCGCTGGTCCAGGTACGTGCGCAGCGGTTCGATCACCCCGCGCACCTGACCCAGGGTCAGCGCCCGGTCGCGCACGCCCAGGAGCGCGAGCGTGACGAGCGCGGTGGCCGTCACCGGGGTGACCCGGTTGATCCGGACGGCGACCTCGAACGCCACCTTCTGCAATGCGAGCCGCTGGGCGTCCGGGCCGTCGAAGTAGCCGCCGGTATCCATCGCCTCGCGCAGTGACAGCGGCTCCGCGAACCGCACGTGGACCGTGCCGATCCGGGTCAGCTGCCCCCTGGCGTAGGACGCCAGCCAGGGCAGGCCTTCGCTCTTCTTCGCCGCCCCGCCCTGCTCGGCGGCCATAGCCGACACCTCGCGGAGCTGGTCGTAGGTGATCGCCACCGGCACCAGGTAGGCGTCCTCGGCCCGGCCGCGGGCGATCGCCTCGGCGACGTAGGCCAGCAGCCCGTAGCGCGGCGGGCGCAGCTTTCCGGTGCGCGAGCGGCCGCCCTCCATGTACCACTCGAGGTTGAAGCGCTTGGCCAGCAGGTACCCGAGGTACTCGCGCAGGGCCAGCTTGTAGATCTCGTCGTCGCTGAAGCTGCGCCGGATGAAGACGATCCCGGCCCGCCTGGCCAGCGGGCCGATCGGCCAGAAGCGGAGGTTGTCGCCGCCGAGGACGTGGTTGCGCGGAAAATCGTGCTCGGCCAGGACATCGGCGAGCAGCAGCGGGTCCGCGTAGGAGCGGTGACTGGGCAGGAAGACCAGGGCGTGGCGGCGGTTCAGCTCGCGTAGCCGGTTCAGCCCGGCGGCGTCGGTCTGCACGTCCCACGCATGGGAATGCAGCGGGCGCAGCGCGCCGGTCAGCAGGTCCACCGCGACCGGGCTCATCGAGGCGACCAGGCCGTCCAGGTCCGCGTGGGCGCGCGCCATCGTTTCCGCCTCGGTCAGCCCGAGCCGGGCGGCGAGTTGCGCGACCGAGGTTCGGAACTCCGGGCTGTCCTCGATCGCCTCGGCCACATGCTTGGGCACCTTGTAGCGGTATCCGGTCAGCGCCCGCTCGGAGCGGTCCAGCGCGAGCCTGGCCTGCCTGGACACGAACTGCGCGAACGAGCCGGTGCCGCCCCACCGCTCGCGCAGCGCGGCCACGGTCGCGGGCTCGGCGATCACCAGCCTGGCCCGGTCGGGCTCGCGGTGTGCGATCCGGTTCTGCCAGAACACCGGCGGCCGGCGGGGGTTGACCTGCGACAGGACGTCCGCCCAGCGGACCCGCCGCTCACCGCTCCGCTCGCGCGGCAGCCAGGCGACCCGGGCGGCGGTGACCACCGTGTCCGGCGGCGTGGTGTCCAGCGACCGGGCCAGTCCCGGGCTGTCCAGGGGGAACACCGCGGACGGCTGCAGGTCACCCTCGTCCAGCCACCGGGTGACCAGCGCCCGCTCGACCTGGCTGGCTGGCCCGGCAAGCAGGATCAGTGCGGCGTCGCCGTCGCCAGGACCGTCGCCGGCCGCGGACTGCGCTGGCCGCGGACCGCCCATGCTCGGCTCCTTCCTTAGAGCACCCGGCAGTAGAGCTGCTGGGCACTCTTAATCACATCCTTGCCCATCCGGGCGACCGGGGTCATCCCTGGCTGGCAAGGGCTTTCCCGGTGACCGGTTCGGATCTTCACCTACGGTGACGTTCCGCTCATAATGGGTGGATCGCGGGTGGCCGCCGCGGCACTAGCCAGGGGGAGGTGACCCATGGCCATGCCGAGCACCGACTCCGACGAGCTGGCCAAGTTCGGTTACAAGCAGGAACTGGACCGCTCGCTGGGGCTGTTTTCCTCGTTCGCCGCCGGGTTCAGCTACATCTCGATCATGACCGGGGTGTTCGAGCTGTTCTTCTTCGGCTTCTTCTCGGGCGGGCCCGGGTGGATCTGGACCTGGCCCGCCGTGCTGG
The DNA here is from genome assembly GCA_963813395.1 of uncultured Actinomycetes bacterium. Classification (GTDB taxonomy): domain Bacteria; phylum Actinomycetota; class Actinomycetes; order Streptosporangiales; family Streptosporangiaceae; genus DASXKD01. Next base: position 78,949 of record CAWEYV010000017.1, on the reverse strand, counting down.
CCGGCCAGTTCCTGGTCGCGCTCTGTTTCGCCGAGCTGGCCGGGCAGTTCCCGCTGGCCGGGTCTGTGTACCAGTGGTCGAAGCAGATCGCCAGGCCGTTCACCTCCTGGTTCGGCGGCTGGATCCTCACCGTGGGCTCGATCGTCACGCTGGCTGCGGTGGCGGTCGCCTATCAGATCGTCGCGCCGCTGATCTCGTCGAAGTTCGAGATCATCGGCGGGCCCAGCGACGTCGGCCTGGTCAACACGCCGGGCGGCGCGAAGAACGCCCTGCTGCTGGCCGCGGGCCTGGTCGTGTTCACAACCGTGATCAACATGGTCGGGGTGAAGACCATGGCGCGGATCAACAACTTCGGCGTCGCCGCCGAGCTGGTCGGCGTCTCGCTGCTGATCATCCTGCTGGCCGTGCACGTCCACCGCGGGCCTGGCGTCGTCTTTGACACCTTCGGCCATGGCACGGGCAACCCGGTCGGCTACTTCGGCGCCCTCCTGGTCGCCGGGCTGACGAGCGCGTACGTCCTGTACGGGTTCGACACCGCCGGATCGCTCGCCGAGGAAACCCACGACCCGCGGCGGCACGCCCCGCCGGCCATCCTCCGCGCGCTGGCCGCCGCCGGGATCGCCGGCTTCCTGGTCATCGTCCTCGCCGAGATGGCGGTGCCCAACATCCATGCCGCGCAGAACGGGACCTCGGGGCTGCCCTACATCGTCAAGGCGGCCCTGGGCGGCACGGTCGGCAACCTCTTCCTGATCGACTCGCTCATCGCGATCACCGTGTGCAGCCTGGCCGTGCACGCGGGCGGGATCCGGATGATCTTCACGATGGGCCGCGACGGGAAGCTCCCGGCCGCCTCGGCCATCGCCCGGGTGCACGGCAAGTCCAAGACGCCGCTGGTCCCGTCGATCGTGATCGGCGTGGTCACGATCGGGCTGCTGGTCCTCAACGTCGGCAACCAGCGCGCGTTCTTCGTGCTCACCTCGGTCGCGATCATCATGTTCTACATCGCCTACCTGTGCGTCACCGGGCCGCTGCTGATCGCCCGGCTGCGCCATCAGTGGCCCACGCCCGAGCACGGCCCGTACTTCTCGCTGGGCCGCTGGGGGCTGCCGGTGAACCTGCTGGCCGTCATCTTCCAGGTGGGCGTCATGGTCAACCTGGCCTGGCCGCGTGTCGCGGTCTACGGCCATGACCGCTGGTACTACCAGTGGGGCGCGTTCGTTTTCGTGGGCATCCTTGGCGGCGTTGGAGTCGCCTACTACCTCGTCGCGCTGCGCGGCCGCCGGACCACGGTTCTCGCCGAGCATCGCGCCAGCGCGCCCGCCGGGATCGGCGTGATCGGCGAGGAGGCCTGACCCAGACCCGATGGAGGACATCGCCAGCTTCCTCGGCTCGCATCCGCCCTTCGACGGGCTGGGTGCCGGTGAACTGGCGCGCGTCGCCGCCGTGACCGAGATCGAGACGTTCCCCCGGGGAGAGACGATCTTCTCGGAGGGCACCGGGCCGGTCGAGTACCTCCGGGTCGTCCGCACCGGCTCGGTCGAGATCCTCAGTGACGGGCAGGTCCTTGACCTGCTCGGCCCCGGTGAGCTGTTCGGCCACGCCTCGATGCTGTCCGGGCTGCCCACCGGCTTCGAGGCGCGCGCCGCCGAGGACACCGCCTGCTGCCGCATCCCCGCCGCCGTCATCGGGCCGCTGCTGGCCCGCCCGGACTTCCTGGAGTTCATCGCCCGCTCGATAGTCGGCGACCGGGCCAAGGCAGGACCGGAGCGTTCCCTGCGGCCCGACCCGGTGCAGCGCCGGGTGGATACGCTGATCCGCACCCCGCCGCTGCTGTGCTCCGCCGATGAGCCGATCCGCGAGGCAGCGAAGCGGATGACCGCCGAAGGGGCGAGCGCGGTCCTGGTGCCGGCGGGCGAGACGCTGGGCATCGTCACCGACCGCGACCTGCGCTCGCGGGTTGTCGCCGCGGGGGTCAGCGCGGACGGGCCCGTCTCGGCCATCATGACGGCGCCCGCCTACACCGTCCGGGCAGATGCTCTGGGCAGTAACGTCCTTCTTGACATGCTCGAGCGCGGCATTCATCACGTCCCGGTCCGGTCCGCGGCCGGTGAGATCCTGGGCGTGGTCGACCACACGGACCTGATCGCGGCCGAAGCGCGCAAGCCGTTCCTGCTGCGCCGCGCCATCGAGCTCGCCACATCCGCCACGGACCTGGCGTCCGCCGCCGCCGGGCTGGCCCCGATGATCATCGCGCTGCACGATGCGCGGGTCGCAGCCGAGCAGATCGCAGCCATCCGTTCGGTAGTGCTGGACGCGCTCACCCGGCGGCTTGTCGAGCTTGCCATCACGGATGTGGGGGATCCGCCCGCTCTGTTCACATATTTCGCGCTGGGCAGCCTGGCCCGGCGGGAGACCGTGCCGTCCTCCGACGTCGACAGCGCGCTCGCCTGGCAGGACGAGGATGCGGGCCCGGACGTGGCCGGCTACCTGGGCCGCGTGGCCAGCGCCGTCGACAGCGGGCTCAAGGCGTGCGGGGTACAGCCGGACGCGCACGGCACCAGCGCGGCCAACCCGCTGTTCGCGCGGTCAGTGGCGTCCTGGCGGGCCGAAGCGCAGAGCCTCAGCCAGAACCCGACCAGGGAGAAGGCGATCATCCTCGTCTCGATCCTCACCGACAGCCGCCCCCTATGGGGCGCCGGGGACGGCTGGGGTAGCACTATCGCGCCAGGGCCGGCTCATGTGAGAGCGCCGGCGCCGGGAGCGGGGGCCGGGGGCTCGGTCGCCGACGCGCTGTGGCAGGCACGCAGCCACCCCGACCTGCTGCGGGTGCTCGCCCGGTTCGCGCTGCAATTCCGCCCGCCCACCGGGTTCCTGCGGGATTTCGTCGTGGAGCACTCGGGGGAGCGCCGCGGACAGCTCGATATCAAGCACGGCGGGATGATCCCGATCATCGACCTGGCGCGGTGGGCCGGGATGGCCGCAAGCGCCGCGAGCGGTTCCACCGTGGAGCGGCTGCGCGCGGCCGAGGCGGCTGGAACGCTGGACAGCACGGATGCGCGCACCCTGGTCGAGGCGTTCGGCTTCATCTTCTCGCTGCGCATGGATCATCAGGTGGAGCAGTTGCGCAGCGGCGAGGTACCCGACGACTTCATCGCCCCCAAGACGCTGAACCCGCTGGCGCGGTCGTATCTGAGGGAGGCGTTCCGCGCCGTGGCTTCGGTGCAGACCGGCCTCGCGAATGAGCTGGCCATGGGCATCCGGTGAGGCTGAACCAGATGAGGAGGAGGTGCCATGAGCGCATCACAAACTGACTTCGTCATCGTCGGCGGCGGCTCGGCGGGCAGCGCGCTCGCGAACCGGCTCAGTGCCGACCCGGCCAACCGGGTCCTGGTCCTGGAGGCCGGACGGCCTGACTACACGTGGGACGTGTTCATTCACATGCCCGCCGCCCTGACCTACCCCATCGGGAGCAGGTTCTACGACTGGAAATACGAGTCGGAGCCGGAACCGTTCATGGGCGGGCGCAAGATCTATCACGCCCGGGGCAAGGTGCTCGGCGGATCGAGCAGCATCAACGGGATGATCTTCCAGCGCGGCAACCCGCTGGACTACCAGCGCTGGGCCGCTGACCCGGGCATGGACGCGTGGGACTACGCGCACTGCCTGCCGTACTTCAAGAAGATGGAGAACTGCCTGGCCGGGGGCGGAAAATGGCGCGGCCACGAGGGGCCGCTCGTCCTCGAGCGCGGGCCCGCGACCAGCCCGCTGTTCCAGGCCTTCTTCGAGGCGGTGCAGCAAGCCGGGTACTCGCTCACCGACGACGTCAACGGCTACCGGCAGGAAGGCTTCGCGCCGTTCGACCGCAACGTGCACCGCGGCAGGCGCCTGTCCGCCGCCCGGGCCTACCTGCACCCGGTCCTGAGCCGGCCGAACCTGCACGTGGAGACCCGGGCGTTCGTGACCAGGCTGCTGTTCGATGGCTCCCGCGCGACCGGCGTGGAGTACCAGACCGCCACGGGGAAGACCCGCAGGGCGCTCGGCGGTGAGGTGATCTTGTGTGGCGGCGCGATCAACTCACCTCAGTTGCTCCAGCTCTCCGGGGTGGGCAAGGCGGACGAACTGGCCAGGCTCGGCATCGATATGACGGCGGACCTGCCCGGCGTCGGCGAGAACCTGCAGGATCACCTCGAGGTGTACATCCAGTACGGCTGCAAGCTGCCGGTTTCCGTCCAGCCCGCGCTGAAATGGCAGAACCGGCCGTGGATCGGGGCCAACTGGCTGTTCTTCCGGGGTGGCCCGGGCGCCACGAACCATTTCGAAGGCGGTGGCTTCGCGCGCAGCAACGAGGACGTGGCCTACCCGAACCTAATGTTCCACTTCCTGCCCATCGCGATTCGCTACGACGGCTCCGTCCCGGCGGGTGGCCACGGCTACCAGGTGCACATCGGGCCTATGTACTCCGACTCGCGGGGTTCGGTGAAGATCACCTCCACCGACCCGTCGGTCCACCCGGCACTGCGGTTCAACTACCTGTCCACCGCGCAGGACCGCCGGGAATGGGCAGAGGCGATCCACGTGGCCAGGAACATCCTGAGCCAGCCCGCCTTCGAGCCCTACAACGACGGCGAGCTGTCACCCGGCCCGGACGTCGCATCCGACCAGCAGATCCTCGACTGGGTCGCCAAGGATGCGGAAACCGCGCTGCACCCGTCCTGCACCTGTGCCATGGGTACCGGCGCCCTGTCGGTCGTCGATCCGCCCAGCATGCGGGTGCACGGTCTGCAGGGCCTGCGGGTCGTGGACGCCTCCGCGATGCCCTATATCACCAACGGCAACATCTACGCGCCGGTGATGATGATGGCCGAGAAGGCGGCGGACCTGATCCTCGGCAATACCCCGCTGCCGGCCGAGCCGCTGGAGTTCTACCGGCACCGTCCGCAGGCGGCGGAGCAGGGCCGGGAGGCCGGAGAGCAGGGCCCGGAGGCCGAAGCCGCGAAGCCGGGAGGCCAGGCGGGATCGCCAGCGTAACTGCATCTCACTTCTTGAGACGCCCTGCGTGACTCTTCCTCGTTTCCGCACGCCCGAATCGGGACAATCCCGGCGCGAAACCGTGCGCTTGTGAGGAAAAGTCGCAATGATCATGATGGCGGGCCGGTGACACGCCATGGATCCCGTTGAGCAGGGCTCACTACGCGGGTATCAGCGTGATGAGCTGCGGGCGCGGTCGGCGAGCTGGCGGACCTCCTGGGCTATGGCGGGCCACAGCGGCGCGGGCAGGTCGTGGCCGACACCGGGCAGGACCACCAGGCGGGCGCCGTCAATGGCCTTGGCGGTGGCGCGGGCGGCGCTGACGCGCAGGATGGGATCCTGGTCGCCGTGCAGAACGAGGACGGGCTTGTGCAGCTCACGTAGCTTCGGGCCGCGCCAGGGGGCGCCGGCCTGCCTGCTTTGCGCCCTGGTGTCCCGCGGGCCGCTGTCGGCCTCGCGTTCGATCCACTCCCGGGCGAGGTTCTCGTCGAACGGGTAGGCGGGGGAGGCGACTGCGCGGGCGACCATGAGCGAGAGCGCGATGTCGCCCTCCCTGCCTTCGGGGAACCTGGCCAGGGCGAGCTTGGCCAGCAGCCCGGGCCGCACATACCGTCCCGCGCCGATCCCGGAGGTGTTGCTGGGCATGGCCATTGCCGACACGACCGACAGGACCCGGCCGGGGTGGCGCAGCGCGATACGCTGGGCGATCACGCCGCCGAGCGAGGCGCCGAAGATGTGCGCCCGCGGCCAGCCGAGCGCGTCCAGCACCGCGATCGCATCGTCGGTCATGTCTTCGGCGGAGTAGGCGCCGCGCTTGCGGACCACCGCGGCGAACGGGTTGCTGCCACCGGTGTCGGGCATCCGGGTTGACTGCCCGGCGTCCCGCTGGTCGTAGCGGGCCACCGCGAACCCCTGGCCGGCGAACGCCTGGCACAGCCCGGCCGGCCACCAGAATCTGGATACGGCCAGGCCCATGACCAGAAGCAGCGGGTCACCTTCGGAGCCGGCCAGCCTGTCGTAGGCGATCTTCACTATGCCGTTGCGCGCGTACCTCGTCGGCGTCCACGTGCTGGCCCAGTGGCCAGCCCGGGCTGCTTCGGTCATCTCTGCCCCCGATCGTCCGCTGTCACCGAAACTGCGATCATTGTTCGCTATGCGATGAGCCTACCTTACTGCTTACACTGTTCGCAATGATGGAGCAGCGGACGGCCGGCGGCCGGAGCATCTGGACCCGCCCGGAGCGCTCGGCCCGGGGGCCGGTCCCCGAGCACAGCCGTGCGGAGATCGCGTCGGCTGGCATCGCGCTGGCCGACGCCAGCGGGCTCGGCGCGGTGACCATGCGCTCAGCCGCGGCGGCCATCGGCACCGCCCCCGCCTCCCTGTACCGGTACGTGGCCACCCGGGACGAACTGGTGGAACTCATGGCCGATCAGGTGTACGGCGAGTTCTCCTATGCCGAGCCAGGTTCCGGGCAGCCGGTCACCGACCTGCTCAGGCTCGCCCATCAGGCCCGGGCCATCTACCACCGGCACCCGTGGCTGCTCGACGTCCCGGCCACCGGGAACCTGCCCGGGCCCAACGCGGTCGCCTTCATCGAGCAGGCGCTCGCCGCCCTGGCCGGAGCCGATCTGTCCGGGCCGGCCAAGCTGGAGACGATCGGCCTGTTCAACGGCGCCGTGCGGCTGTTCGCGCAGATGGAGATCAATCAGCAGCGCGCCGGGCAGGACACCGCTCAGTGGCAGGATTCGCTGGCCGGCTACCTCCTGCGCATAGCGGCAGCAGGCCAGCACCCGCACCTGGCCACCGCGCTGGCTGGCCAGCCCGCCAGCGGCGATGCCGGCGAGCAGGAGCCGATGTTCGACCGCGCGATGACCCGCATCCTGACCGGCCTGCTCCCGCCCGCGCGGCCCGCCGGTACGGCGGTGTCCGGAACGCCCGGTGTGACCCGCGACTGAACCGCAGACATGGTTGGGTTGGTGGGACGCGAGAGGAGTGGGTGGATGCGCATTGGCCGGAGACTGGCGGGCACTCTGGCTGCTGCCGCGGGCGTCTGCCTGCTCCTGCCCGGTACATCGGCGCTGGCGGGCCCCTGGCCGCAGCGGGCGCCGAAGGTACCCGCCCCCGGGAACAACAGCCAACTGTCCGCCGTCGGGTGCGACCCGGCAAACCACTGCTGGGCGGTTGGCGAGCACGGCACCAGGTCAGGGGCGATGTACAGCGAGGTCCTTCGCTGGACCGGCCGCCGGTGGGCGACGGCCAGCATCCCGCACCCGCACGCCCAGTCCGGCCTGTCCGCTATCAGCTGCCCGGTACGGCATCGCTGCCTGGCCGTCGGCTGGACCAGAAAGCCGGATAGCCACAGCACCCGGGCTGGCGCGCTGCGCTGGAATGGGACCAGATGGTCGGTGGCGAGCGCCCCGGCCGGGGTCGGGAGCCTGGCGGCCCTGTCGTGCACCGCCCCGGGCAACTGCTGGGCGCTTGACGTCCAAGATGGCCTGGCCGTGCGCTGGAACGGGCACCGCTGGGCCCGGCCGGTCCGGCTCCCCGGCACGGTCGACCCCAGCGCCATCGCCTGCGCCACCGCGACCGACTGCTGGATGGCCGGGCTTTTTGTCAAGCAGCACAACGACAACCTGTACAACCTGATCATGCACTGGAACGGGCGGACCTGGTCCGGGGTCCGGGCGCCGCAGCCGGGCAATACCAACGCGCTGAACGCTGTCACCTGCGTGTCGGCAGCCAACTGCTGGGCCGCCGGGAGCAACGACACCCGGGCAAGCGTGCGAAGCAGAAACGAGGTGCTGCACTGGAACGGCCGCCGCTGGTCGCTTGTGCCAACGCCCAAAGGACCCCGGGTGAACAGCGAATTGCTGGGGCTCAGTTGCTTGACGAAGGCGAGCTGCTGGGCGGTGGGCGACGACGGGGCCACGACCGAGGCCCTGCGCTGGAACGGCCACCATTGGTCGCTGGTGCGCACCCCGGACCCGGGCGGCGCCGGTTTCCTTTTCGATGTCCGGTGCCTGGCGCGAGCTGACTGCCTCGCCGTCGGATACAGCCGCCTTCCGCCGTCGCAAAACCTCGCGCTGCGCTGGAATGGAAGGAAATGGGAAAGCGTCTAGTGAGCGCGGATCGGCAGCGAACTGGCCACCTACGGTGAGGTCACTCAGCGGGACAAAGCCGCCGTCCCAGGGCACACAGGGATTCGGCGATATCGCGGCGCATCCTCGGCGCGAACAGCCGCATCAATGGCCCCGAGCCGCCCTGCACCTGAACCCGCTTGACCACCCGGACACGTCCCCGGCCGACCGGCTCGAGCGTGTGCTCGAAGACCACCTTGCCCAGCGGCACCGGGCACTCGCTTACCCAGCGGTGCCCCGTCTCCACCGTGGTGATGGTGAACGAGCCACCCAGATTGCCGCGCTGCTTGGCCCAGCCGCGGGCGCCCGGCTCAAAAGGACCGTCGAGGCGCGCCATCTCCTTGCTCACATCCCACTCGGGCCAGCGAGCCACGTCGGTCCACACCGCCCAGACCGCAGCGGGGTCGGCCTGGAACGTTGCCTCGCATTCGAATAGGTACATGCCTCGGCCCCCGGGAAACTCGGCTGGGATCGAAGCTAGCCGGCCACGCACCGGAATAGGAGTAATTGTGCGCAGATTAGGGGCATTGAATGGCGCGTTAACCGGGAAGTGTATACATTACGAAGCCGGGCAGCAGGGCTAAGGGAGGGAGTACCGGCGGTGCGGGTGCTGAGCTGGAACCTCTGGTGGCGCTACGGGCCGTGGGAGCAGCGGCAGCAGGCGATCGAGGCGGTGCTGGCCGAGGTCCAGCCCGATGTTTGTGGCCTGCAAGAAGTATGGGAGGGCCCGACGGAGAACCAGGCCGCCGAGCTCGCTGGGCGGCTTGGGATGTTCTGGTCCTGGGCGGCCGCCGGGAAGGGCCACAACACGGAGGGCAACGAGTTGTCTATCGGCAACGCGATCCTCAGCCGCTGGCCCATCTCTGCCCAGGATCAGGTCAGCCTGTCGGTCGGCGACATAGCCGACGAGTCCAGGGTGGCACTGTACGCCCTGGTCGGAGCGCCGGGCGGTACGCTGCCCATGTTCACCACGCACCTGACCTACGGGCCGGGACGCTCGGCCGTCCGGGTGGCCCAGGTCCGCACGCTGGCCCAGTTCGTCGCGGACCGTGCCGCGGATGGCACCTACCCGCCGGTGGTCACCGGTGACCTCAATTCCGAACCGGGTTCGGACGAACAACGGTTGCTCGGCGGCCTGCTCACCGACCCGGCGGTCCCCGGGCAGGTGCTCGTCGACGCCTGGCGTTACGCGGATCCGGGCGACCCGGGCTTCACCTGGGATCACCGCAACGGCTACCAGGCCTGCAGCGTGATCCCCGACTCGCGGATTGACTACGTCCTGGTTGGGCTGCCCCGGCAAGGCCGCGGCAAGGTGCGCTCGGCGGGCCTGGCCGGCACCGCCCCCGTCGGCGACGTCTGGCCCTCGGATCACTTCGCCGTCGTCGCCGAACTCCAGGACTAACCGCGCACGGCCGGCAGCTTCGCCAGCAGACGGCAGAGCCCGCCGGCACTGTGCCGGCGGGCTCTGCCGTTCGGGCTTGGGCCGGCTAGCCGGCGATGCCGAGGATGAGGAACGCGTCGATGTCGACCCGTGGGTGCCCGGACGTGCCGAGCACCTTGATAACCAGTGTGTGCGAGCCAGCAGCCGCCGAAACCACGTCAACGATCTCCGCGGTCTTGGGCGAGCTGGTGTGCGTGTTGATGGTCTTGGCACTGCCGGAGTCCAGCTTCACTGAAGCCGAGCCCCGCGTCGGGCCCTGGGTGGACACCCACGCGATCTGGGTGCCCTTGATGGTCAGCGTCGCCGTCTTGCCCGCCGCGGTGGCGTACTCGACCTGCCCGCCGAAGGCGCCGGTGAGCTTCTGCCGCTTCCAGCCGGTCGAGTACTTGATCGCGCTCGAGTTCTCCTGCGCCAGCGACAGCTTGTAGATGCTGCCCGTCTTGGCGGCACTCGTGTTACCGGCGTTGTCGGTCGCGGTGATCTTGTACTGGTAGGTGTGCCCAGGCGCGATGTTCTGCACGCTGGACGTCGTTGCCGGGGTAGCGACCTGGGTGTACGCGCCGCCGTCCTTGCTCACGGAGAGCGTGTAGTGGTTCACCCCGCTCGTCGCGTCGGTTCCCTTCCACAAGACGGTCACCGGAACGGTCGACTTGATGGGGCCGACGTTGTTCTGGAGCTTGACCGTGGGCGCCGCGGTGATGGTTGGCGCCACCGAGTCGTAGCACAGCGGGCCGTCGTCGGTCACACCGGACTGCAGGCCCATGTTGTCCCACGCCTCGGTCTCGAGCGTGTGGCAGCCCTGCCCCTCCGCGGCCAGGTCGACCGTGGTGCTTCCGGTGTTAATGAACTCGGGACCGTTGTAGAAGGCGTTGCCGGAACCCGGTGTCGCCTCACTGGTGGGATCGGCCGGGACGGAGTTCCAGCCGACGTCGAACCCGGCTACGCCGCTGGCCGGGAACCCGCCGCCGGTGTCGGCGACCGTGACGCCGATCGTCTGGTCGGTGTTGTAGTAGTGGTTGGCCACCGGGCCGGAGTAGGTGACCGTCGGTCGGCCATCGTCGGCCAGCAGGTGCCAGTTGAACGCCCAGGCGAGCTGGAGCATGTTGGCCGAGCCCCACCCTGTCACCAGGTCGTCACCGATGCCCGCGCAGTAGCCGGTACCCACATTGTTGCTGTTGCAGCCTGAGGTGATGTCGTAGTAGGGGCTGTGCGGCGCGCCGTCGATCCCCGTCTCGTAGAGCGGGAAGTTGGCGTTGCCGAACGGCGCGCAGGCCGACGAGCCGGAGCCGCAGATGTTGCCCTCGGCCAAGAGGTAGGAATCCTCCTGGGCGAAGAAACCCGCCAGTTCCGGCGCGACGATGCTGGTCCCGCCGTTCCCGGACAGGCTGCCGTTGAAGTAGTAGTTCTGCGGGGTGTGGAACCAGTCCGCGTTCAGCGAGATGTCCGGGACGGCCCGGGATCCGCTGCCGCAGGGCTGGTTGGACTGGTAGGAGGGGGCGGAGAACTCCGAACTGCATCCGCCGCCGCTGCCACCGTCGTTGGAACCACAGCCGTCCGGCCCGCCGGACCAGGCGACCTCGCTGTTGTAGCTCGGCCCCGAGCTCAGGCTCAGCTCGGTCCCGCCGGCGCCGACCACGTTCGGGTCCGAGGCCGGGAAGCTGACCGACAGATGGGAGCAGTCGTCGTAGGCGCCCCGGTCCCCGGACGCGGCCACCAGCGTCCAGCCCTGGCCGGCCATCTCGCTGAAGATGGCGTCCCTGGTACTCATCTCGGTCGAGTTGCAGCCGAAGAACTCGGTGCAGCTCCAGCTCGTGCTGAACACCCGGGCGAGGTTGTCGGAGACCATCTTGTTGTACATGTCGGTGAACGTGGCGTCGTTGAAGTTCGCCCCGTCGTACAGGTACACCTTGGCGGTGTTGCCGGCCGAGCCGAAGCTGTTGGACATGGCGGTGGACCACTCCGCGTCCATGGTTCCCTCGGCGTCACAGCACGACGGAGTGCCGTCGATGAAGACTTCCTGGATGTTGTAGGCGAGGTACGGGTACTGGTTGTGGAACCCGGTGATGTCGCTGACCTGCTGCGAGCCGAAGGTCGCGATCGCGATCGACGTCTGGGCCGGTGAGTTGCCCGGGTTGCCCAGCGGGTTACAGCAGTGCCCCTGGTTGTAGAGGGCGTTGTAGTCATAGGCCTGCGAACTGTAGATGTCCGTCGGGTCGTAGGCGCCGTTGGTGATGTGCACCTTCGCGCCCTTGGCAGCCCCGCCACGGGAGGCCCGCTGCGCCGCGCGCAGCTTCGCCCGGCTGCCGTTGCCCGCCGCGTGCGGGCCGTTGGCGGCGACGGGACCCGGCGAGTACACGGGGCTCGCGGGCTCGTGGGCCGTGGGCGACGCGGGATACATGGTTTGCAGGCTGGACAGGCCCTCGACCGACTCCACGATGCCCGACAAAGACTTCGGCAGGACCGGGTCGTGGTTGTTGGCGAAGAACGTCTTGGCCCCCAGCCGGTAGGTGTTGATCTGGACGCCCAGCGCCTTCTCGATCGCGCCGACCTTCCCTGCCAGGTCCACGACCAGGCGGTTCGGGTACAGGTGCGTCACGGTCAGGCCGGCGGCCTCGGCCCACGAGATCACCGAGCGCTGCGCGGCGGCGCTCGGGCCGAAGCGGGCCGTCCACGCCGCCACGCTCAGGTAGTGGTGGAACAGCGGCGAGTGCTTGTCCTGGATCGCCTGGAGGAACTGCTGCTCGGCGGCTTTGTGCGGGGTTTTCAGCCCGATCGCCAGCCGGATGGTCTGGGCAGGGTTGTAGGCGCCGATGTCGCGGGCCGACCCGTTACGGACCGGCAGCGGTGTTTGTGAGTTCACCGCTGCCTGGCTGTGCGGGGCCGCGACCGCTACCGCCGCGGGAAGCGCCAGCGCGGCACCAACCCCCACCGCCAAGAGTCCTACGGCCGACCGCAGCCGACGCAGGGACCACTGATCTTTCATGCTAAGAACTCCTTCGGCTCAAAGGCCCCGAGACAGCCGGCCTGCCCCCGTGGCCACCGGCGAACCCGAGCAGTTCGGGCGCCGTAGTGCAGAGGTCGTCACACGCTGGCAGATACATGACAGCGCGGCAAGATCAACACGCGGTGGAAACGGAACGAATGTTGCGCGGTGCAAAGTTTCCCGGCCCGCCGCCGCTGGGCAGGTCAGCGAGGATCCGGGCAGCTAAGGATGAGGTCCGCCGGCGGCGGGGTTAGGTTGAAGCGTGGACTATCGAACCTTGGGTGCCAGCGGCTGCGTTGTGTCGAACTACTGCCTGGGGACCATGACGTTCGGCACCGAGGCCGGCGAACCGGTCGCGCACCAGCAGCTTGATCGTTTCGCCGAGGCGGGCGGGACGCTGGTCGACACCGCCGACGTATACAGCAACGGGGCCTCGGAGGAGATCATCGGCCGCTGGTTCGCCAGCCGGCAGGCCGCACTGACCGAGCGCATGGTCGTGGCCACCAAGGGCCGCTTCGGGCCGGAGGAATACGGCAACGCTGAGGGCCTGTCGGCACGGCATCTGACCCGTGCGCTGGATGACTCGCTGCGCCGCCTCGGGCTCGGCGCGGTTGACCTGTATCAGCTTCATGCGTTTGACCCGCTGACTCCGATGGAGGAGACGCTGCGCACGCTGGATGGCTTCGTGCGCGCGGGCAAGATCCGCTATTACGGGCTGTCCAACTTCACCGGGTGGCAGCTGACCAAGGCCGTGCACCTGGCCCGGGCGCTGAACATCGCTGCGCCGGTCACGCTGCAGCCGCAGTACAGCCTGCTCGTCCGCGAGATCGAGTGGGAAATCGTCCCCGCCGCGATGGACGCGGGCATGGGGCTGCTGCCCTGGAGCCCGCTGGGTGGTGGCTGGCTGTCGGGCAAGTACAAGCGCGGCGAGCGCCCGTCCGGTGCCACCCGCCTGGGCGAGGACCCCGGCCGCGGCATGGAAGCCTATGACCGGCGCGGCACGCCGCACACCTGGCAGGTCATCGACGCGGTACAGAAGCTGGCCCGCGAACGCGGCGTGGGCATGGCCGAGATCGCCCTGGCGTGGGTGACCGGCCTGCCGGCGGTGACCTCGACCATCCTCGGCGCACGCACGGCCCAGCAGCTTGAGGAGAACCTTCGCGCGGCCGGCCTGACGCTCACCGCTGACGAGGTCGCCGCGCTGGACGCGGCCAGCGACCCGGCCGCGCCGGACTATCCCTACGGCGAGCTGGGTGTGCAGCAGCGCGACCGGCGGCTCCCCCTGGGATGATTAGCCGGTGCCAGAACCCAGCGGTGGAGCGGAGGCCGAGCCGGCGGCGGCGATGCGGGCCCGGGTGCGGGCCAGCTTCGAGCGGCAGGCGATGATGACAACGCTCGGCGCCGAGCTCGTCTCGGTCGAGCCGGGCCGGGTCGAGCTGGCGATACCGTACAACGCGAGGTTCACCCAGCAGCACGGCTTCCTCCATGCGGGCGCGGTCGCCGCGGTGCTGGACAGCGCCTGCGGGTACGCGGCGTTCAGCGTCATGCCGCCCGAGGCGGCGGTGCTGACCGTGACCTATTCGATCAACTTGCTGGCGCCGGCCGCGGGCGAGCGCTTCGTGATGACGGGCACGGTCGTGCGGGCCGGGCGGACCTTGGTGGTCTGCCGCGGCGAGGCGGTCGCTTCCGGGGCGGGCGGTCCGGCCGCAGCCGCGGAAGCGGCCCCGTTCGCGGTGATGCAGGCGACGCTGACCGCCCTCTACGACCGGCCCGGAATCCGGCACTGACGTCTCACCGGGCTCGCCGCCGCTGCCTCCGGCCGGCGACGGCCAGCCAGCCGCCGGTGGTAACGATGACGATGGCGGCGGCGATCGCCAGCAGCGCCGCCATGGCGGGCCGGCGCGCGACCGGCCCCGGGCCCATCGTGGCGGAGTCGTCCCGGCCGAACGCCACCCGCCGGACCTGGCTCGGTGAGAAGGGAGCCGGCGACGGTGAGATCACCGGGAGCAAGCCGCCGATATTGCCGCGCGGGCTCGGCCCGGCAGGGCCGGGCACCCGCGCGGCGGGCAGCACCGGCACGTGACCAAGCGGCGTGGCCGCACCCGGCGCGCCGCCGGTTCTGGATGGCGTCGTCTGCGCCCGCTGACTGGGCGAATGCGGGTCCGAGTGCGACCGGGGGGGCGTGAGTGACCCGGTTGGCGACGGAGACGGCAAGCGCGGCAGCTTGGTGACGGGCACAAGGGAGGGCGACGGCGACCCGGTGGGGGAAGGCGACGGCGACCCGGTGGGGGAGGGTGACCCGCTGGGGGAGGGCGATGGGGACCTGGTGGGGGAGGGCGACGGGGATCCGCTGGGGGAGGGCGACGGCGACCCGGAGGGGGAAGGTGGCGGAGATTTCGTGGCGGCGGGTGACCGGGTCGCGCTGGGGGAGGGCGACGGCCGTGGGCTCGCTGCCGCGTAGCCGCTGCCGAGGACCGCGAGAAGTATCCCGGTCGCGGCGACGCGGCCTCCCGCGAGCACGGCTGCTCTGGGCGAGATCACGGAGGTTGGACGCAGCACCGGCCCGGTTGGTTCCCGTTCACCCGCCCGGCCGGGTGGCCAGCGCTAAGGGCGCATCAAGAGTGCAGCCCGTGGCGTTAAGAACGCGTCAAGATCAGCGGCAAACGCGGATCCTGGCGGTGAACTGGCACTGAGATGAGTGAGTGCAAGGCGCCCCGGCAGCGGCGCCGTCCCAGGCTGGCAGCGCCATTTGCGCTCCCTGCTGGCTTCGGCGCCCTCCTGATCGTCGGGGCAGCCGCGGCCGGGACGCACGGGGCGGTGTCCGCGAACTGGGTGCTTGGCCTGGCCGCCGCGATCGTGCTGGCCGTGTCCGCGGTCGCCGAGCCTGCGGTCGCCCCGCTGCTCGGTGTGATCGGCTGGCTGACCGTCATCGGCTTTTCCCAACCGCCGTACGCACAGCTCCGGCTGGCCGGTTCGCATGCCGGACTGGCCGCGCTCGTCATCGGCTGCTGCGTCGTGGCCGGCGTAGGGGCGGGCGTGGTAGTGCGCTGGCTGGCATCGTCAGTCACACTATGGATTGTGGACGTGCGTGGTGAGCGGCCCCAGCTGGACCGGGGTGCCGACGGCGGCGCGGCACCGATGCGGCCGGCGGCGAACCGCCGCATGCCGGACCTGACCGGCGGCATCGGCCTCCGCAGGCTGATAGCCGCCGCCGCGCTGCTCGTCGCCGGGCTGCCGCTGCTGACCGTGGCCCTGTCCGTTGGTGGCCTGCACCTGGACCTGGGCGACGACCTGCTCGCCTATCTCGTGGCCGTGGTCGCGGTGGCGGTGATCGGCGGGTTCTGGCCGGCGGTATTCGCCGCGGTCATTGCCAGCCTGCTAGTCAACTGGTACTTCACGCCGCCGGTGCACACACTGACGATCGCCGACGGCAAGAGCCTGCTCGCGCTGCTGCTGTTCGTCACGGTCGCTGTGACGGTCAGCAGCGTCGTGCACCTGGCCGCGCACCGGGCCAGGCAGGCAGCCCGCAGTACCGACGAGGCCACCGAGTTGCTGGCACTCGCGCAGACCGTGCTCGGCGGCGCCGATACGCCGGCCTCGCTGCTCGACCACCTGACCGCCAGCCGGGGCGGCCGGGCCGAGCTACTTGAGCAGGTGCGCGGGCAATGGGTGAAGATCGCCAGCAGCGGCACCGCCGCCGATGGTGACGCCGAACTGCAGGCCCATGCGCGCGCGGACCTGGTACTTGTCCTCGCCGGGCAGACCCGGCCGGTGACGAAACGGCTGCTTGACGGCCTCGCTGCGCAGGCAGCGGCGGCCGTCGACCGGGACCGGCTGCGGACCCAGGCCGCGCAGGCAGAGGCGCTCGCCGAGGGCAACCGGATGCGCACCGCGCTGCTCGCCGCGGTCAGCCACGACCTGCGCACCCCGCTGGCCTCCATCAAGGCCAGCGTCAGCACGCTGCGCCAGACCGACGTGGACTGGACGCCGGCCGATGAGGCCGCCCTGCTCGCCACCATCGAGCAGTCCGCCGACCGGCTCGATGCGCTGATCGGCAACCTGCTGGACATGAGCAGGCTGACCACAGGTTCGCTGCAGCCCTTCCTGCGGGCTACCGCGATCGACGAAGTGGCCCCGGTGGCGCTGCGCGGCCTGGACGGCGGTGCCAGTTTGCGGCTTTCGGTGCCCGATGGCCTGCCGCTGGTGCACACCGACCCCGGCCTGCTGGAGCGGGTGCTTGCCAACCTGTTTGCCAACGCACTGGCGTATTCGCCCCCGGATCAGAGCCCCGAACTGCGGGCGAGCCAGTCGGCCTCGGACGTACTGCTAGAGATCGTGGATCACGGCCGTGGCGTGCCCGATGACCTGAAGCAGCGGATGTTCGAGCCCTTCCAGCGCCTGGACGCCCGCGGCGGCGGCCCGATGGCGGGGACGGGCGTGGGGCTCGGGCTCGCCGTGGTCAAGGGCTTCCTCGACACGATGGGCGGCTCGGTCGAGGCGGCGGACACGCCGGGAGGCGGCCTGACCATGCGGGTCAGCCTGCCGGCCGCCGCGACGTCGGCTAAGCCGGCCAGCGTGACGGCCGACCCATGACCCGGGTCCTCGTCATCGACGATGAGGCACCGATTCTGCGCGCGCTGCGGATCAATCTCACCGCACGAAAGTTCGAGGTGAGTACCGCATCCGATGGCGCCTCGGGCCTTGCGGCGATGGCACGGGACCGGCCCGACGTGCTGATCCTTGACCTCGGGCTGCCGGACATGGACGGCACCGACGTGATCAGGGGAGTGCGTGGCTGGACGTCGACGCCGATCATCGTACTGTCCGCCTGGGGCCAGGAGGGCAAGAAGGTCGCGGCCCTGGATGCGGGCGCCGACGACTACGTGACCAAGCCGTTTGGCATGGACGAATTGCTGGCGCGGCTGCGGGCAGCGGTGCGCCGGGCGTCGCCCGCGCCGGACGAGCCGGTCGTCGCCACCGACGACTTCACCGTGGACCTGGCCGACAAGCGGGTGACCCGGGGCGGCCAGGACGTCCGGCTCACGCCCACCGAATGGCAGCTTCTCGAGGTGCTGGCCCGGCACGCCGGCCGGCTGGTCACGCAGCGCCAGCTGCTGGCCGAGGTGTGGGGGCCCGGCTACCAGAACGAGGCCCACTATCTGCGCGTGTACGTCGCCAACCTGCGGCGGAAGCTGGAGCCGGACCCGTCCAAGCCGCGGCACCTGCTGACCGAGCCCGGCATCGGCTACCGGTTTCGGCCCTGATCACGCCGGGCGGTCTCCCGCAGTGGGCCGCAGCTCGTAGGACGGGTTGTACATGGCCCGCTCGCCCCGGACGCTGGTGAGCCTGCCGTGCACGACGATGCGGCGGCCGGGCTGGATACCGGCGATTTCCCGGCGGCCGAGCCAGATCAGGGTGACGCTGCCGGTGCCGTCCCACAGGTCGGCCTCCATCACCTGGCTCGTCCCGTGCGGCCGCAGCGTTACCGCGCGCAGCATGCCGGCCACGTCCACCACCTGGCGTTCCTGGCTCTCGGCGATCGGCGTGCAGTGGCCGGGGCCGGTCTGGGGGGTGATTTCGGTCATCTCGGCCCGCAGCTCCGCGGCGTGCAGCGCATCCCGGTCAGCGGTCAGCCACCGCACCGGCTCTTTGTCGCCGTTCCGGTGGCCGTCGAGTGACTGGGCAGGCCGGCCCGCCCCCTGCACAGCGGCACCGGCCGCGCCGCGGGCTCGCGGGTCGGGAAGCCTGCCGGTCGCGGCGAGCGCCTTCGTCGCGGACTGCAGCTGATACGGAACGCTGGCGACGACCACGCCGCGCTGGTACAGCAGCCGCGCCTTGAGGCGGAGCGCGCTCTGGTTGTGCAGGACCTGCTCCCACCAGTGGCCAAGCACGTACTCGGGGATGTAGACCGTGACGATGTCGTGTGGGCTCTCCCGGCGCAGCCGCTTGACGTACTCGATAACCGGCCGGGTGATCTCCCGGTACGGCGAGGACACCACGATCAGCGGCAGCGGCATGTTGCTGCGCTCCCACTCCTGTTTGAGCCGGAGCGTCTCGGCCTCGTCCACGTCGACGGTGATCGCCTCGAGCCTGCTGGGCCTGGTCGCCCGGGCGTAGGCGAGCGCGCGGAGCGTGGGCCGGTGCAGCTTCGACACCAGCACGATCGAAATGTTGCTGGACGGCAGCGTCATCGCCGCTTCCTCGTCCGGCGTCAGTTCGAGGGCGACCTTGGCGTAATGCTGATGGATGCCGCGCATCGTGAAGAAGATGACCACCATGGCGGCGACCGCGATCCATGCCCCTTCGGCGAACTTGCTGACCACCACGATGACCAGGACCGCGCCGGTGACGATCGCGCCGATCGTGTTGATCGCCCGGGACCGGACCATCTGCAGCCGCCGCTTGGGGTCGGTGGTGCTGCGCAGGTTCCGGTTCCAGTGCCGGATCATGCCGGTCTGGCTGCAGGTGAACGACACGAAGACGCCGACGATGTAGAGCTGGATCAGCCTGGTGGGCGAGGCGTTGAAGGCGACGATCAGCAGGATGGCGAAGCCGGACAGCAGCAGGATGCCGTTGCTGAACGCGAGCCGGTCGCCGCGGGTGCGCAGCTGGCGGGGCAGGAACCCGTCCTTGGCCAGGATCGACGCGAGCACGGGGAAACCGTTGAACGCGGTGTTGGCGGCCAGCACCAGGATCAGCGCCGTGAACAGCTGCAGGATGTAGAAGAACGGCGATCCCCCGCCGAACACCGCGGCGCCCACCTGGGCGATGACGGTCTTGGGCGTCGTGCCCGCCGGCACGCCGATCAGGTTGCCCGGCTCGGCCGCGTGCACGTGCGAGACGAGGGCCAGCGCCGTCACCCCGGCGAACATGGCCACCGCGATGGCCCCGAGCAGGGCGAGCGTGGTCGCGGCGTTCTTGCTCTTCGGCTTGCGGAACGCCGGCACCCCGTTGCTGATCGCCTCCACCCCGGTCAGCGCCGTGCAGCCGGAGGAGAACGAGCGCAGCAGCAGGAAGGCCAGCGCGAAGCCGGCGAAGTCGCGGGCCGACTTGACCTGGTAGCTGGCGCTTTGTGCGTGCAGGTGGTCGCCCATGGCCAGCTTGATCACGCCGGTGACGATCATCAGGGCGACCGCGCCGATGAAGCAGTAGGTGGGGATGGCGAACGCGATCCCGGACTCTTTGACGCCGCGCAGGTTCAGCACCGCGATCGTGGCGACCACCAGCACCGCGATCAGGGTGGTATGCCCGTTCATCGCGGGGAAGGCCGAGGCCAGGTTGGCCACCCCGGCGGAGACCGACACCGCGACGGTGAGCGTGTAGTCGACCATCAGCGCGCTGGCCACCGTCATGCCCACCGGGACGCCCAGGTTGGTGCTGGTGACCTCGTAGTCACCGCCGCCGGACGGGTAGGCGTGCACGTTCTGCCGGTACGAGGCGACGACCACGAGCATCAGCAGCGCGACGCCCAGCGCGATCCACGGGGTGTAGGCGATGAACGCGATCCCGCCCACCGAAAGGACGATCAGGATTTCCTCGGTCGCGTAGGCCACCGAGGACAGCGCGTCGCTGGCGAAGACCGGCAGCGCGATCTTCTTCGGCAGCAGCGTGTGGCCGAGCCGCTCGCTCTGCATCGGCCTGCCGACCAGCAGGCGTTTGGCGGTCCCCAGGATCAAGGCCACGAGCGCATGCTAGGCCAGGCCGGCCGCATGAAGTACACAGCCAGTGGGCAACTTGGCAAAACACCGGTAAACGGCCGCACGATTCCCAGCGGCGCTGGCCCGGCCACGTTACTTCACTGCGGACCTGTTTCCTGCGACGATGTCCTCGTATTGAGCTGACGGGTGTCCGCGGTGCGGTGCTGCCGGGCGCGGGCAGCTAGCAGCGACTATGGGCGGGGATGGTATATGGGCGCGCAGCCGCGCTCGGCGGGCCGGCGATGACTGCTGACGTCGTCGCGCCGGCCGAGTCCTGCGCCGTGCTGGTCGGGGTGTCCGCTTACGAATACGCGGAGTTCCCACCCGTCCGGGCGGCCCGCAACAGCCTGAACGCGATGCGCTCCTTGCTGTCTGACCCCGCTCTGTGCGCCTGGCCACCCGAGAAGATCGTGGTGATCGCCAACCCGATCTCAGCCACTGACCTGGCCACGAGCATCGCCGACTTGGCCGGGAGCACGACGGGGGTCATGCTGCTGTACTACGTAGGTCATGGCGTGTTGTCGGCTCGTGGGGAACTGTGCCTGACGGTGACCTCGACCCGCCCGGACCGGCCGAAGATCAGCGGCCTGCCCTGGGACACCGTCGCCGACGTGCTGCGCAGCTGCCCCGCTCAGACGCGCCTGGCGATCCTGGACTGCTGCTTCGCCGGCCAGGCGATCGAGGCGCTGACCGGCGACGGCAATCCGGGCCTGGCCGACATTGTGCACGTCGAGGGCGTGTACACGCTGACCGCGACGACCCGCAACCGCCCCGCTCACGTCCCGCCCCCGGGCCAGCAAGACATCGCCAGCACTTCCTTCACAGCCGAACTGCAAGAACTGGTCCAGTCCGGCATCCCCGGCAAGCCCCCGCAGCTGACCCTCAGCGACATCTACCCGGTGCTGCGCCAGCGCCTGCGGGCCAAGGGCCTGCCCGCTCCCGGCCAGCACGGCGCCGATGCGGCCCGGCAATTCCCCTTCACGGCCAACGCCGCCACCCTCCCTGGCCCGGAAGCTCAGCACACCCCTCCGGAGCCTCCTGCCACCCCTGCCGCGGCGAGCACCCCGATGGCACCGCCCCCCGAACCTGCCGACGTGGACCGGTCACGGCACGCCGACATCGTGGCGGACGCGCTGCGGGCCACCCATTCGGTCGCCGACGAAAGCTTGCAGGCACCGGCGCTGGCGGCCGTGGCGGAAGCGCTAGCGCCGATAGACCCCGACCGGGCCGGCTCGCCGCCGATGCCGAACGCGTCGCCCAGTCGATCCCCGATGCGGACCGGCGGGCGCCGGTCCTGGCCGCTGTCCTGGGGCCACTGGCGGCCGCCGAACCCGACCGGGCTGAACGCGCTGCGCAGTCGGTCACCGGCGAGACCTCGCAGGTACAGGCGCTGGCCGCAGTCGGAGCGGCACTGGCGTTCGCCGAACCCGATCGGGCAGGCCGGCTCATCGCGGAGGCTGAACGCGTCGCTGAGTCGATTCCTGAGAAGGGCAGGGCACCGGCGCTGGCGGCTATCGCGCGGGCGCTGGTCGTCACCGACACTGATCGTGCCGAACGTGTGGCCCGCTCGATCGCCGAGACGACCCTGACCGCTGGCGTGCTTACCGCCCTGGCCAGAGCCGTGGCACCGGCCGACCCCGACCGGGCCGGCGCTCGTCGCCGACGCTGAGCGCATCGCCCAGTCGATCTCGGGTGCGAGCTTCCGGGCACCGGCGCTGGCCGCCGTGGCCGGAACACTGGCGGCCGCCGATCCAGGCCGCGCTCGCCGGCTTATCGACGATGCCGAGCACATCGCTCAGTCGATCCCCGATGCGGACAGAAAGGCGTCGGCGCTGGCCGCCGTCGCAGCGGGCCTGGCGGCCATCGACCCTGAGCACGCCGCACGAGTCGCTCAGTCAATTACCATCGCCAGCTCCAGAGCCGTCGCCCTGGCCGCCGTCGCGGAGGCGCTGGCAACTACCGGTCCCGGTGGCGCCGCCCAGCCGTTTACTGACCAGAGTTCCGCGCGCTAGCCGTATTGCACAATATAGCGCTCACCTTATAGGGCTTAAGCTCCGGCGCGACTCGCCGACCGAATGCCGCGTACACGGATATTGGCCGCATAAGTGCTTGACTAGACCCGCTCGAAGGGTGGACATCGCAGGTACTCAGCCCAGCGGCTGCAGTATCCGGCAGCTGCCGTATATGGCCACCCAGCGTAGGAGGGGACTGAAGGAGCATTGATGCGGGCACTGAGCAGAGAGCGGCTGCCGAAGATTGCGACGCGAGCCGGGGTCGGCGTGGTGATGGTCGCGGCCATTTCGGTGGCGGTGGTGGCCGAAACGACCTCGTCCTCCTCTGCGGGCGGTGGGCACGCATCATTGCTGGCGCACAAGGTCCACCAGCGGGTGAACCATTTCAACGTCGGCGCCACGCACTCGCCCAGGCTACTTCGCATGCTCCGGGGCCCGCAGCGGCGGGCACGAGCGGCGGGCACAGGCCCGTTGCAGGGTACGGCATCCCGGGACTCCGTCCAGGGCACGGGGGCCCGGGATCCGTTGCAGGGTGTGGACGTCGCTGCATATCAGCACCCGAACGGCGAGAACATCAACTGGAGCAGGGTCTCGAAGTCAGGCATTCAATTCGCGGCGGTCAAGGCCACCGAGGGCACTTACTACCGGAACCCCTTCGCGCTCAGCGACCTGGCTCAGGCGAAGGCCGCCGGGCTGTCGGTATTTGCCTACGTGTTCGCAATCCCGAACGGTAACGGCGGCTCGGCCAGTGCCGCCGCGCAGGCGGATTACCTTCTCAGGGACCTCTCCCCGGCGGGCGGCTCGCCACCGCCGATCATGCTTGATATTGAATACAATCCATACGGTGCTGAGTGTTATGGGCTCAGCCAGCCCGCCATGCGGTCGTGGGTCGCCCAGTTCAGCCGCGAGATCCTGGCCAAGACCGGCGAGAATCCGGTGATCTACGGGCCGATTTTCTGGTGGAAGGATTGCACCGGCGGGACGTCGCGCTTCGCGCAGTTCCCGCTCTGGGTCCCCGACTACACCACCGCGCGGAGGCCGCAAGTTACGCCTGGCTGGAGCAACTACTCGTTCTGGCAGTACTCCAGTGCCGGCACCGTGGGTGGTATCCACGCCCCCGGGAACACCGACCTCGACCAGCTGAACCCGGCGGTGATACCGCTGCTGGACCCCAGCTCCCAGGCCAGCACCGCTGGTGCCAGCGTTGATCTCCAAATCAGGCAGGCCGACCCGGTAGCGGGGCAAAACGTGTCCTATTCCGCCACGGGCCTGCCGCCCGGCACCAGCATCAGCCCGACCGGGGAGATCACCGGCTGGCCGGCCGCCACAGGGACCTATAACCCCACGGTGAGCGCTTCCGACAGCGCAGGACAGGCCGGCTCGGTCACATTTGGCTGGACCGTGCGTCCCGGCGTGAACACGGGCTCGACCGGGCTGGTCCAGCTGGATCTCGGCGGTATGTGCCTGACCGTGCCGCACAACGAATCGGCGAGTGGTACCCCGGCCGAGATCAAGGCTTGTTCGGGTACGAGCGCTCAGACCTGGACATATGCACAGGATGACTCGTTGCGGATCAACAATCAGTGCCTCACGATTCCTGCTGCCGACCAGGGGGCCGTCCTCAAGCTGGAACCGTGCGCGAGCATGGCCGCCCAGCAATGGCATCCGGTCTTCCCGCGCGGATTGAACCCCGCGCTCGGCGGGCGCAATACGGCCCTGGTCAATCCCTGGTCCGGCATGTGTCTCGCCGATCCCGGCTTCAGTCAGACCAACGGGACCAAGGTGGAGCTCTGGCCGTGCAACGGCTACAAGAACCAGTCGTGGACGCTGCCGCCCGGGCCGGTGATGTCGGGGATCGCAGGCATGTGCCTTGATGACAGTGGTGACCTGGCGGCGGACAAGACCAAGATCGACATCTGGAGCTGCAACGGGAGCGCGGCACAGGCGTGGCAGACCCAGGCGGACGGGACCGTGCGGATCAACGGCAAGTGTCTCGATGTCGCCAGCGGCGCCAAGACCGGTGACAGCCCCGTCGACCTGTTCTCCTGCAACGGCACCCCGGCACAGGAGTGGCGCCTGGTACCGGAGGGCTCTGGCGTCATGCTGGTGAACCCGGGATCCGGCATGTGCCTGGCCGACCCCACCGATGCCACGGTCAATGGGACGCAGCTCGTGATCAACCCGTGCACGACCAGTGATCCCGGAATGTCCTGGCGGGTTTCCTAACTCGCCGTGGCGAGCCTCCGCCCCGGGCCCCTGGTCCGGGGCGGGCGTGCCTCAGGGGCCGGATACGCCCTTGGCACCGAGCACGACGTTCACGGGCGCGCTATGCACATGGCCAGCGACCGCCTCGGCTTGGTACTCCCCGGGCCGGACCAGATGCGTGGAACCGCTACACCCGGGTGACGAGGTGCGCCGGTCCCAGGAGACGCGCAGGACCGCTGGCGTGCCGCCGGTAAGAACCGTCACGTGGGAGCCGGCGCCGCTCGGGCAGTCCGCCGAACTCCAGAGGCGCCCGTTGCGGGAGCCGATGACCACAGCCACGAACTTCGTGCCCATGTTGAAACGGCAGGGCTGGCTTGCGGTGGACACAGCGTGAACCGTGAAGCGGGGCGTCCTGCCCGACTGATACCAGCCCTGCTGAGACGACAGGGTGAGCCGTACGCCGCCCTGGGTGCAGGCCAGCGTTCTGCCCGAAGCGGGGGGCCGCTTGCTGGCCCGGTGCCGGGCCGGCGCTGGGCTGGGACTCGGCGAGTGCGGCGACGAAGACGGCGCAGGGCCGGTATGTACCTGCGGCGGAGCGGAGCCCGCTGCCCCCGTGCCGCCTGGCGGAGCGGTCTGGCCCGCCGTGGAGCGGGCGGCGAGCGCCCCGTTCACCACCCAGCCAAGAGCGGTGAGCAACCCGAAGCCCGCGCCAAGGACGACCACCCGGCGACGCCAGTACGTGGCGGGCGGGAGCTTTGTGGGGCGGGCGCGGGCACCGTGCGGCTGACCGGTTCTTCCCTGCGAATTTTGGGCCACACCATCGAGTATGTGTGCCAGCCAGGGCGGACAGCTGAAGGCACGCCGGTCGGTGCCGATCCCGGTCGTCGGCCCGCGCCGTGGGTTGGCCAGAATTGGGTCATGGTCTCTGAGATCTTCGACCCGGAGCGGTGGCACGAGGTGGCGGGGTTTTCCTTCACCGACATCACCTACCATCGCGCCGTGGACTCCGGCACGGTCCGCGTCGCCTTCAACCGGCCCGAGGTCCGCAACGCTTTCCGCCCGCACACGGTCGACGAGCTGTACCAGGCGCTCGATCACGCGCGGATGACCAGCGATGTGGGCTGCGTGCTGCTCACCGGCAACGGCCCGTCGCCCAAGGACGGCGGCTGGGCCTTCTGCTCCGGCGGTGATCAGCGCATCCGCGGCCGCGACGGCTACCGGTACGCAAGCGGTGACACGGCCGAGACGATCGACCCGGCACGCGGCGGCCGCCTGCACATCATGGAGGTGCACCGGCTGATCCGGTTCATGCCCAAGGTCGTCATCTGCGTCGTACCCGGCTGGGCCGCGGGCGGGGGGCACAGCCTGCACGTGGTCTGCGACCTGACCCTTGCCAGCCGCGAGCATGCCCGGTTCAAGCAGACCGACGCCGACGTTGGCAGCTTCGACGGCGGCTTCGGCTCGGCCTACCTGGCCCGCCAGGTGGGCCAGAAGTTCGCCAGGGAGATCTTCTTCCTCGGCGAGACCTACGACGCCGAGGCCGGCCACCGGATGGGCACTGTCAACGCGGTGGTGCCGCACGCCGGCCTGGAGCACACCGCACTGGAGTGGGCTGCCAAGATCAACGGCAAGAGCCCTACCTCGCAGCGCATGCTGAAGTACGCGTTCAACCTCATCGACGACGGGCTGGTGGGCCAGCAGCTGTTCGCGGCCGAGGCGACCCGGCTCGCCTACATGACCGACGAAGCGGCCGAGGGCCGGGATGCGTTCCTGGACAAGCGTGCCCCGGACTGGGCGGGCTTCCCCTGGTACTACTGACGGGACCATCCCCGGTTGCGGCGCCAGACAGCGGCGCTGGCGTGCAGCCCCAGACAGGAGGCCGGAAGTGCACGAGAGGCCGGAGGACATCACCAGGGTTCAGGCCTTGCTCGATCGCAGCTATGCGGCGGCCGGCCCGCACCTGCGCAGCATCCACACCGAGCAGCGCCGCCTGTCAGCCACCGGCCTAGCAGCGCGCCTGCAAGGAATGTGCCTGCTCGTGCTGGCCACCGTCAGTTCCGCGGGCCGGCCCGTGACCGGCCCTGTGGACGGCGTATTCCACCGCGGCGCCTTCTACTTCGGTACCAGCCCGGACGCGGTCCGCTGGCGTCACCTGCAGGCCAACCCGGCGGTGAGCGCGACTCACCTGCCGTCCGAGGACTGGGCCGTCATCGTGCACGGCACCGCGGTCCCGGCCGACGTCAGCCCGGCCGATCCCAGCGGGCTGCGGGCCACCCTGCTCGAGGTGTACACCCCGCGCTACGGCGCCGGGTGGGCGGGCTTCCTCGACTCCGGGCCGGTCTACGCCCAGATAGCTGCGGACCGGATGTTCGCCCTCGACGTCACCGCGGGCGCATCACAGTATTCGGGAGACGACCAGCCCACAGCCTGACGGGGCTCACCCGTTCGGCGGGTAGGAGAACCTACTAAAGTTGCGCGCCGCCCCGGCGAGGCATCCTTTCGTCTCGGCAGGATCCGACCCGCGGCCCTGCCCCGCGGCATGGCCGCTGGCCTGCAATGGGAGGCATGCAAAAGGAATCAGCGGTCATCGCGACCACACCCCAGCCAGGCCATTACGAGATCGACCCGAGCCGCTCCCGCGTCACGTTCACCACTCGCCACCTGTTCGGGCTCGGCGGGGTCAACGGCAGTTTCACCATCCGCGGCGGCACCGCCGACATCGCCGAGCCGGTCGCCGCGTCGGCCATCTACGCGGAAATCGAGGCCGCGAGCTTCCGGACCAACAGCAGCCAGCGCGATCGCAGCGTGCTGTCAGCACGCTTCCTTGACCCGGCCAGGTACCCGGCCATGATTTTCCGGTCGGACCAGACCGAGGCCGAGGCCCAGATCCTGACCGGAACGCTGACGGTGCACGGCACCACCCGGCCGGTCACTCTCGCGGTCACCCGCTGCGAGGTCTCCGGCGGGTCGTTCACCGTCCGCGCGACGACCCGCATCGACCGGACCGGCTTCGGGATCACCGCGGCCCGCGGCCTGGCCGCCCGCAACCTCGACCTGACCGTGGAGGTCCAATGCGCACGGAGCTGACCAGCATCGCGGCTCCGGCCGCCGTGCCCATCGCCAGGAAGGAACCGTTCATGCCGCATGCCATCACGGTGGCCGGACTGCGCAAGAGCTACGGCTCGGTGCAGGCGGTGCGCGATGTCAGCTTCTCGGTCCGCGGCGGCGAGATCGTCGCCCTGCTCGGGCCCAACGGCGCAGGCAAGACCACGACGCTCGAGATCCTGGAGGGGTTCCGGGCCCGCGATGGCGGCGCCGTCGACGTGCTCGGCCGGGATCCAGGCGACAAGTCAGGAGCACGCGAGCTGCGCGAGCGGACCGGGCTGGTCCTGCAGGACATCGCGGTCGAGCCCTACCTGACGGTCCGCGAAACCATCGCCCGCCAGGCCGGCTACCACCAGGCCCCCAGGGCCGTGCCCGAGGTCATCAGCCTCGTGGGCCTCGCCGGACTGGAGCGGCGCAAGGTCCGCTCCCTGTCCGGCGGCCAGAAGCGCCGCCTGGATCTCGCCCTCGGCCTGATCGGCGACCCGGAGCTGCTGTACCTGGACGAGCCGACAACCGGGTTTGACCCTGCCGCGCGCCAGGACGCCTGGCAACTGGTCCGGCAGTTGCGTGCGGGCGGGACCACGATCCTGCTGACCACGCACGACATGGCTGAGGCCCAGGCGCTCGCCGACCGGGTCGTGCTGCTCAACAGCGGCGTCGTCGTGGCCGAGGGACCGCCGGGGGCCCTCGGCGGGCGCGACGCACAGCGGACACGTATCACCTTCGCGCTGCCCGCCGGCCTTTCGGTCGCCGACCTTCCGCTGCCCGCCGATGCCCGCGACGGTGCCGTGGTGATCGAGACCACCAACCCGACCGAGGACCTGTACCAGCTGACCAACTGGGCTATCGAGCGCGAGGTGGCGCTGCCCGCGCTCACCGTGGACCGGCCCAGCCTGGAGGACGTTTATCTGCAACTGACCCGTAACGACGGCGCTCAGCCCGGCGGGCCGGAAAGGAGCACCCGATGACCGCCGCCGCGCTCGCTGGCCAGCCACAGCACCGTCGCAGCAACCTGGGCCTGGTGGTCCACCAGATCGGCTACGAACAGCTGTCGTTCTGGCGCAACCCGCAGAGCGCCATCTTCACGTTCGTCTTCCCGGTCCTGTTCGTGACCATCATGGGCGCCCTGTTCGGCAGCGTGGGGAACAGCTCGTACTTCGGCGGGCTGTCGGCGCTGCAGTACTACGTCCCGACGATCGCCGCGCTGTCCGTGCTGGGCTCGTGCTACGGGCAGCTCGCGGTCGCGCTGGCGGCCCGGCGGCAGAACGGGATCCTCAAGCGGGTCCGAGCCACGCCGCTGCCGGCCTGGGCCTACTTCACCGGGCTGCTCGCACACTGCGTCCTGGTCAGCCTTGTCGACATCGCACTGATCGTCGGAGTAGGCCGCCTGTACGGCGTGCCGTTCCCGTCGCAGTGGGTCGCGATCACGCTCACACTGGTGCTCGGCGCCGCCAGCTTCTGCGCGCTGGGAGTCGCGGTAGCGTCGGTGATCTCGAACGCCGAGGCCGCCCCGGCCGTCGCGCAACTCGTCCTCTTCCCGCTGCTGTTCCTGTCCGGCACGTACATGCCGATTCACTCCCATCTGCTCAACCAGATAGCTGGCTGGCTTCCGGTCCGGCCGTTCAACGAGGCGCTGACCGGGCCGCTCTCGCGGCACACCGGCGCCGACTGGCGGCACCTGGCGGTCCTGGCGGCCTGGGGTATGGCCGGCGCCGTCGTGGCAATCCGCCGCTTCCGCTGGAACCCCAGGCCGGAGTGACACGCTTATCCGCCGGCCGGTGCATGCGGCTGTGCACCACCGGCGGGCCCTTCATCCGATGGGTTTGCTGGTCCAGTTCGCCGGGTTGGTGCCGAGCAGCCGCAGATGGTGCCTGAACAGGCTGTTCACGCTGATGGCCGGCTGTGCGCCGAACTCGGAGATGACGACCGTCAAGCCGCGAGCGCGTGGTACGCACAGCTGCTCCTTGGTCACGTTGGTCACGACCACCTGGTAGCCGTTAATGATCTTGGAGCCTGGCTCGCCTCGGGAGCAGGGAGGACGGCCGTAGAAGCTGGGGGGGTTGACGTCGAAGTAAGGCAAGCCCGTCTCGTACACCAGGCCGCCGTCGGCGCCAAGATTGGGGGGACCTGCGCCCAGCGCATAGGAGCTGGCCCGCAGCACCCCAGCGTCCGGCACGTAGGTCACGCTGCTCACCCGCCACCGGCTGGGCAGGTGCGTCAGCTGGACCGGGAACACCAGCGGCGGCGTGGCCGCACCGTACCGGATCTGGCTCGCTACCTTGACCGCATCGCGCCGGGCCGCCGCTTGCTTCGCCGGGTTGCTGGGGTAGAACGGCAGCACCATCTCTGCCCAGCCGTTGCGGGCGTATTGCCAGGCCAGAGACCGGGTGTCCCAGGTCCCGGCCCAGAACGCACGGTGCCCGCGCACGGCCGGTGCGCGGCCGTCGACTCTTATCGTGTTGTCCTCCGGGGCGGTGCATGTCAGCTCCCCGGCCGGGGACCCGCTGAGGTGGCACGTCCCGGCCGTGTAGACGCTGAGCTCCCAGTCGTACGGGGCGTCCAGCTTGCGGGCTGCGGTCAGCCACATCAGGTGCTTGCTCGCGCCGCCCTCAACCAGCGAATTTCCGGCGGGCAGCCAGCCGAACGACAGGTACGGGGTGAGCACGTCGAACTGGCGCGGCGCCAGCGGCCCGGTACTCACCGGGCCGGTACGCCCGGGCGGGGCCGCCGCCCCCACGGCGAGGGCCACGGCGGCGACCGCGGCGGCCACGACGAGGGGGGCGCTCGCGACGCCGGCCCGGCGCCAGCGCAGCCGGGCGCGCCCCCGCCGGTGGGCCAGCCGGGTATCCACCCGCGAAGCGCCAGGCTCACCGCTGGCTATCTTCGTGAACAGCGCACGTACCTGGGACTCAATCATGGCCGGGCGCTCCTTCGCCGGTATGGGATGCCACTCTCGTGGCGGGCTGGCCGCCGGGCCCGTCGCCGGCCGCGGGCCCAAGCGCCCGCCGCACCGCGCCGAGGGCCCGGGCCGTCTGGCTCTTCACCGTTCCCGGTGAGCAGCCGAGGACTTCGGCGGCCTGATCGACGTTCAGGTCGCAGTAGAAGCGCAGCACCAGCGTGGCGCGCTGCCGGGTCGGCAGCGCCGCGACCGCCGCGCGCACGTCGAGCACGGCATCGTGGTCTACCGTGGCGGCCGGCGCATCGGTCACCCCGCCCTTCAGGGTTACCCGCTTCACCCAGGTCGAGCGCCGTTCGTGGATGAACTCGCGGACCAGCACCGCCCGCGCATAGGCGTCGGTGTTGCTGGCCGCCCGGACCCGGCCCCAGTGCACGTACAGCTTGACGAGTGCCGCCTGCACAAGGTCGTCGGCGCGCTGCCAGTCATCACACAGCACCGCGGCCAGCCGCCGCAGCGACGACAGCCTGGCCGCGACGTACTCGGTGTACTCGTCGTCCCGGCTGCCGCTCATCGCCGGCCGCCATACGTCATCACGTCCTCCACAATCACCTAGAGGCACGCAGCGGCGCGAGTGGTTGTCAGCCGCGGGAAGACGAAATCAGATGACAGGTCACTCGTCAGGAGGCGGCACTGGCGGACCTTGCCTGATCCGGGTCAGCGCGTCGGCGGGAGTGCCACGCCACCAGCCCAGCGCTTCGATCCACCAGGTCAGCCCGGCCTGCACGTAGGGGGCGAGGTGCTTGGCGCCGCGGTCAGGTGTTGCGCCGTCGGTACGGCCTTCGAGGATCACATCGAACGGCGTGGCGGCGGTGCGGTGCTGCTGGGTGAAGCGGATCACGTCCCGCAGGTCTTCCGGCGGCATCGTCTCGCCGAGGCCGTACCTGACATGGGTGGGCATGACGCCGTCCCAGCGGGCGGCGCGCCGGAACGGTGCCTTGTTCGGCCATCGGCCACCGCACCAGATGGGGATGCGTGGCCGCTGCACCGGGCGCGGCAGCATCGTCACGTCCGCCGCCGTCAGGTACTCGCCGTGGAATGTTACCGGTTCCCCGCTCCACAGCCCGGCCAGGATGCCCAGCGACTCGTCAAGCCGGCCAGCGCGCACCTTGGCATCGCTGGACTCGCCGAACGCGGTGAATTCGGTTGGCGACGCCCCCAGCCCGGCGCCGACGATCAGCCGTCCCGCGGACAGCAGATCCAGCGTGACCGACTCCCGCGCCACCTTGCCTACCCGGCGGCGGGCAAGCACGTTGACCAGGATGCCGGTCTTGATCGCGGCGGTGCGGGCCGCCACCGCCGCGATCACCACCACCGGGTCGGCGACGTGCCAGCGCTGATCGTGCCACAGCTGGTGATCCCACAGGAAGAACCCGTCCCAGCCGTGCTCCTCGGCCGCCACGGCCAGTTCGACCAGCAGCAACGGGTCGCCAAACGGGCCAACGTTAGGCACACCCACCGCGCAGCGCGCCCGCCCGGCCATAGCGTCACCCTAGCGGCTCAGCCAGCCTCGCTTGTTCCCTCAGCTTCGGCCCACGCCCGGTCCAGCACCTGGGTCATGATCTCGGGCGGCTGGGCGCCGGAGACCCCGTAGCGCTGGTCGATGACGAAGAAAGGGACGCCATTGATGCCGAACGACCTGGCGGTCTGCTCGTCATCGTCCACGGCCTGGCCGTAGTCGTCGCTGGCCAGCACGCCCAGTGCGTTGTCATGATCGAGGCCGACGCTGGCCGCCAGCTCGGCGAGGGAGGAGTGGTCGAAGATCGAGGCCTGGTCGGTGAAGTAGGCACGGTGCAGCCGTTCGGCCATCTCGGCCTGTTTGCCCTGCGCCTTGGCCAGGTGTAGCAGCCGGTGCGCGTCGCGGGTGTTGCCGCTGCGCAGATCCGCCATCCGGAAAGTCAGCCCGTACTTGGCCGCCCGCTGCTCCATCGCTTGCTGCGCTTCGCGGGCCTGCTCCAGCGTCATCCCGTACTTGCTGGCCAGCAACTCCACGGTCGCCGTGCTGGCCCCGGGCGGCGCCGACGGATCCAGCTCGAAGGAGCGGTAGATGACCTCGACCTCGCCCCGGTGCGGGAACTGCTCCAGCGCCCGCTCGAAGTGCCGTTTGCCCAGGTAACACCACGGGCACACGACGTCCGACCAGATTTCAACCTGCATCGTCGCGTCAACTCCCTGCACTACCGAGGCCTTCCCGGCCAGAAGCCATCGGCGGCTGGCAACTCACTCGAACGAGGGCTTGCGGTCTCGGGTCCGCTTGAGCTCGAAGAAGCCGTCTGCTTCGGTCACCAACACCAGACCATCCCACAGCCGCCCGGCGGCCTCGCCCTTGGGGGCAGGGGTGATGACCGGGCCGAACAGGGCCTTGCCCTTGATCCGGATGACCGGGGTACCCACATCGAGCCCGACGTCGTCGAACGCCTCGTGGTGCGAGCGCTTGATCTGCTCGTCGAACTCGGTGCTTTCGGCGGCGCTGGCCAGCGACTCGGGCAAGCCCACCTCGGCCAGGGCCTCGGGGATCACCGCCGGATCCTCGCGACGGCCCTGCACGTGGAGCCGGGTGCCGATCGCGGTGTACAGCGGGCCGAGAATGCCGGGGCCGCTGTGCTGCTCGGCCGCGGCGCAGACCCGTACCGGTCCCCAGGCGCGGCTCATCCGCTCCAGGTACTCCTCGCTCAGGCCCTCGCCCTCATGCTGGATCAGGTTCAGGTAGGCCAGCGACATGATCCGCCACTCGGCCTGGACCGGCCGGATCCCCTCCACCTCCAGCATCCAGCGGGAGGTGATCCAGGCCCAAGGGCACAGGGGATCGAACCAGAACTGCACTTTTTCAACCGCATCTGGTTGCGCTGTCACGCCCGCTGGCAACAGCCGCTCGCGTTCGGCTATTCCCGTCCGGTACATGATCAATGTGAGGTCGCGGCCCAAAGAAGGGCAGCAAACTCACATTCATGACCGGTGGCCATGGCCCATGACCTGGCCCGCGCCCGCCTGCTGACGGTCGACGGGTTCGGGCACACCGAGTTCTTCAATCCCAGCACGTGCGCCAGTGACTACGAGTTCCGCTACCTGATCACCGGGGCGCTGCCCCCGCGCGGCACGGTCTGCCCGCAGACCGTCAAGCCGTTCTCAGCGCGCTAAGACCAGGATGCCAGGCCCGGCCGGCCAGTTGCCGCCCGGGCCTGGCGGTTGGCGTGCGCTTAGGCTCGGGGGAGCGGTGCACGACGGAAGGCGGCTGATGAGCGAGGACCGGGGCAGCGGGCTGTGGGCGCCGCAGACGAGGGCGCTGACCCTGGGCCTGGTCCTGACCATCACCTTCGTCGCGTCCGAGGCGCTGGCGGTGGTGACGGTGATGCCGGTGGTCGCCCGTGATCTTGGCGGGCTGCGGCTGTACGGCTGGGTGTTCAGCGGGTTCATGCTGGGGGCGGTCATCGGCATCGTGCTGGCCGGCCGGGAAGCCGACCGGCGCGGGCCTGCGATCCCGTTCGTGGCCGGCGTGGTGCTGTTCGGATCCGGGCTGGCCATCGCGGGCCTGGCCCCCTCGATGGGGGTCCTGGTCGCGGGCCGGGTCGTGCAGGGAGTGGGCGCGGGCGCGGTGCCGTCGGTGGCCTACGCCACGATCGGCCGCTGCTTCGCCGGCTCGCTTCAGGCGCGCATGATGGCGGTGCTGTCCACCGCGTGGGTCGCGCCCGGGCTGATCGGGCCCGCGATCAGCGCCGAGGTGGCGCGCCTGTTCGGCTGGCGCTGGGTGTTCCTCGGCCTGCTGCCGGTGGTCGCGATAGCCGGGGCGATCGCCGTGCCGGCGCTGGTCCGCCTCGGCCCGCCCGGTGCCACGCAGACGCAGGAACACCGGCCGGTCGACGCCATCCTCACGGCGGTCGGTGCCACGATTTTCCTGGCCGGTCTCGGCCTCATCGCCAGCAATCCCGCTGGCCAGCGTCGCGCTGATCCTGGCCGGCGCCGCCGTCGGGCTGCCCGCCCTGCGCAGGCTGGTGCCCGCTGGCACGCTGACCGCGCGCCCGGGGCTGCCCGCCACGATCCTCCTCCGGGGCCTGCTGACGTTCACGTTCTTCGGTGCGGACGCGTACGTGACGCTGACCATCACGGCGGTGCGCCACCGCAGCCCGGTGGTCGCGGGCATCGCGGTCACCGGTGCCACGCTGGCCTGGACCGCCGGTGCCTGGGTGCAGGCCAGGCTCAGCGAGAGCTGGGAAGGGCGCCGTCTGGTGCGCCTCGGGCTGGTGATCGTCCTGGCCGGTATCGCCGGGATGGTCCTGGTGCTCCAGCCGGCCGTGCCCGTGGCCGTGGGCCTGGGCGCCTGGGCCGTCGCGGGCCTGGGCATGGGCCTTGGGTACGCGCCGATCTCGCTGATGATGCTGCGGATGGCGCCGCCGGGGCGGGAAGGGCGGGCGTCGGCGTCGCTGAACCTGGCCGACGTGCTCGGCACCGCGATCGGCATCGGCGTGGGCGGCGCGGCCGTGGCGGCCGCTGCGGGCAAGGAACTGCACGCGGGTATCGCGGTCGCGTTCGCCATCACGGCCGCGATGGGCGTCATCGCACTGGTGCTCACCCGCCGCCTGCCGCCCGGCACTGTCTCCTCCCCGCTGCCGGTCACCCAGCAGGTGCCCGCCTCAGCCCCTGACTAGGCTGCGGCCCAGAATCACGGGCCGCCGCCGGGCAGGAGCGGCTGGCATGCCTTCTGGGCGTTCTTGAACCGCGGCGAGTTGTGATTGGCCGGGCTGATGTTGAACCCTACGCTCTGGCCGTTCTCGACCGGGTCAGGGAAGTCCGTGACGCCGTGCGAGCGCATGCACTCGGCGAACTTGAGCAGGGCGTTCATCCCGTGCTGGAGTTGTGCCCTGGTGAGATGGCCGAACCCCGTTTGCTTCGTACACGCCTTGTTGGCCGACTCATACAGCGGTGAGCTGGTATCGATCGATCCCGGGGTAAGCGCGAACCCGACGCCCTTGCTCGTCGCGCTGTCATGCACGGTGGGATCGGGGAAGTTCGAGATCCCGTGCGAGCGCATGCACTTCGCAAACGACAGCGCCTGAGCGGTGAGGGTCTGAAGACTGGGCAGGCCCCCCGACGCGGAAGGCGGGGAGGACGAACTGCCGCACCCAGCCACCAGCAACGCGATCCCCGCCACTGCGAGGACGACCATGCCCCGCAGCCGGGCTATCCCGGTGGTGCCGCCGTTCATCTCGCCGTCCTTGCCAGCGCTGGAGTTCGCCTGCCAGGCAATCCTGGCCCGCGCCGGGCCGGCGGCGCGATGGGCCGGAACCTACAATCGCGGTGGGCCTGAACCCACCGAGGCCGCCACCGGACCAGCGCGCCAGGGAGGCGCGCTGGGTTACTGATCGTCGGGGACGAAGGCGTCGGCGAGGTCGTCCCAGCTGCCGGTGCCTTGCGGGTCGCCGTACCAGCGGCCCAGTCGGCGCTGGCCGGTCGTCACGTCGCGGAGCCAGAGCGTCGCGTCCGGGATCCACCCGGTGAGCATCGTGTGCCCGTCGCCGGCGGGCGGGGCAACTCCGCCGCAGGCCAGGTACCCGCCGATGGTGAGGTGCACGCCGTCGTAGTGCTCCATGACCTGTTCCCAGTCGGGCAGGCGCCACGGCCCGGCCAGGCCGCTGCTGGCGCGCCACTCTCCCGCATGGGTACCGGTCACGTCCGCGGGGCAGGCGCTGACCAGCGCCTGCCAGTCCGCCGGGCCAGCGATCTCCATGACCCGCGCCCGCGGCTCGATCTGCAACGACCACACGGTCGCGCCGGTTTCCTCCAGCGGCGTGCAGAGGTCCTCGAACCGGGCCAGCGCGATGGGGGAGACGGCACCGAACCCGCCCGTGGTCATGCTCTGCGCCGCGAACTCCGGCACCGACCACCAGCAGCCGCGGGCCGGGGCCGCGCGCCGCTGAGCCAGGAGCAGCCCGCGCGCGTTCTCCGCCCGCCCCGCCGTCATGCTGTCCCTGACCGCCCACGGGACGGCCGGCCCGGTCAGCCGTGGCCAACCGGCCCACTCCAGGAACCGCTGATCGGCTCGCGCCACCGGATCCCACCACCGGCAGGCGGCGGGCGCGGACACCAGCGCATCGGCGGCCGGGCGAAGTTCTTCCTGCGCCAGGACGAGCAGCGCCAGCGTGCCCTCATCGGCCACGGCGCCGCCGCCGAAGTCCGGGTGGGCGCCCGCCACGACGGCCAGTAACCCGGACTCGTCGAGGTCCAGCAGGCCGCGCCATTCCCCGCGCGCCACGGCGGCGCCGACGATCGCGCATCTGTGACGGCGCGACGTCCCGCTGTCCGTGCAGGGCATCGCCGAACCCGTAACCAAGACAGTCAGCCAACAGCAGCCACCCTCGTGGCGAGCCAAGCAGCAGGTCCGCCCGGGCCTGAGCGGTTGGCGGCTGGTACACGTATCCAGTCAACATGACCTCGCTCATCTGATCACCGGCAGGTCCACGAACGAGAGGCCCGGGGCGCCGTGGGTGATCCGGTAGGTGGCCTTGCCGTTCGCGGGCATCAGGTGGAACGAGTCCGGGTCGGCGGCCGCGATCGCGATCCGGATCCGGTCGCCCGCGTGGAACTGTACCGAGGTCGGCAGCAGGTCGAACGTGACCCGCTGCGGCCTGCCCAGCGGGAACGGTGCGGCGTCCCCGCGCGCGTACGTGCGCGGGGTGCGTAGCCTGCGCCACGACGGGTTGTCCCTGGCCGGCGCGACCGCGCGGTCCACGAGCGCCAGTTCGCCCTCGGTGACGTAGGTGACGCGGCCGCTGGGCCGCACGTCCTCAAGGTATGCGTAGAGGGCACCGTGACGGGCACCCTCGATCCCGGTGACGGCGAGGGTCACCCGGCCAAGCCCGGTCACCGTGGTCGCCCGGTGCAGCGGCGCGCTGGTGTAGGTGAGCAGCTTGCGGTCCACGGTGGCCCGGTTCGGGTACACGACCGGGTCGCCGGTCAGGTTGGTGTTCCACCGGTCCAGGTGGCCCGTGCCCGCCGTCGGGTTGAGGTGCAGCAGGTCCGAGCCGGGCGCGGCGCCCGGCCGCCAGGTCAGCGCGTGCCCGCCGCCGAGGTAGAGCCGGCGCATCCGGGTGCCGGCGACCGGCCATCGCGTGGTGGTGTGCCACTTGCCCTGATTCAGCGTGAAGTAGTGCAGCACCCGGCTCCCGCCGCCGCGCCCGTCGTGCTTCACGTACCGGTCGAAGAATGCGTACACCCGGTCGTTGAGCTGCTGATGCTCGGCGGCGGTCAGCGGCCGGCTGGGCCGGAACGGGTTGGCGATGTACCCCTGGCCGTGGCTCCACGGCCCGATCCAGGATTCTTGGGTGTTGGACAGGCTGGCGAACTCCGACAGGACGCCGTTGGCGGTGCCGGCGTCGAGCCAGCCGGCGAAGGTCAGGATCGGGACGCCCCCGGCGCTGATGGCCGGGGTCTTGCTGCCGACGCTGGCCACCGTCCAGCTCTGCGGGCCGTTGGCATAGTCCCGGTACACCCCGGCCCGGGCCATCTGGACCAGGTTGACGTTGTGGAAGTGCTGGGCCCGCGCGGCGGCCAGCAGCGCCTTGCCGTCCGGCCCGTCAACCGGCTCCGGCGCGGCGCTGGTCAGCCCGAGCTGCTTG
Organism: uncultured Actinomycetes bacterium; assembly: GCA_963813395.1. Lineage (GTDB taxonomy): Bacteria > Actinomycetota > Actinomycetes > Streptosporangiales > Streptosporangiaceae > DASXKD01. The sequence continues at coordinate 40,775 of CAWEYV010000017.1, read as the reverse complement.
CAGAGCTGCCGCGTCTGGGCGCTCGTCGCGCAGGTCGTCCCGCCGGTCTTGTCGAGGATCCGCAGCAGCAGCGCGTACGGGTCGATCAGCGGCTGGATGAGGATCCCGCCCGGGCGCGCCAGGTCCTCGTAGGGGTCGAAGTCGTAGGAGATCGGCGCGGCGGCGGTGATGTGCGGGTTGCGCAGCGCGAGCGAGAGCATCGCGGTGTCGGCTGAGTAGGACACGCCGGTCACCCCCACCCGCCCGTTCGACCAGGGCTGGGCGGCGATCCAGTCGGCCAGCGAGCCGACGTCGGCGACCATCGCACTGCCCAGCTCGGCGGCGAGCGTGCCGAACGAGGCGCCCGTGCCGCGCAGGTCGGCGAACACGTACGCGTAGCCGCGCTGGTTCCAGGGCGCCGCGATGAAGTAGTTGGGGTTGTGCCGGTACCCGCCGGAATAGGCCCGTGCGCGCCAGTACCGGTCGGTCTCCAGCACCGTGGGCAGCCGGGAGCTGGCGGTGGTGCCGGGCGGCAGCCACACGTCGACCGCGAGGCGCAGGCCGTCCGGCATCCGCACATACCGCGAGTGCAGCCGGGGGAGTGCCGCGCCGGCGACGCGGCTCACCTGCGCGGCGGGGCGCGCAGCGGCGGCCAGCGCGAGCACGGCGGCCGCCGCCACGAGGACAACAGGCGATTTTCGGGCATTACGCAACATCCGTGAACCTCCGGTAGCCGGGGTTCCACTCTCCTGCCGGGGGACCCGCGCGGGTATCCGGGAAGCCCCCGCCCTGACCCTGATCCTTGGCCGGCCGCATCAGGGTGTGCCCTGCCGATTGGACCGGCAGCCCCGGTGGCGCGCCATCCGTAGCTGAGGCGGCGCGGTGGAACTAACCGGCCACCTGGATCTTGGCGCACTCGGTGTAGTGGACGCGGCCGAAGTACATCACCTTGGCCAGGGCCCACCAGTGCGATCCCGGTCGTGCGTCGGCGGGCAGCGTCACCGCGTATTCCAGGTCCACCGTCTCACCCGGGGCAGCGGTGAAGCCACGGGTCCACGGCCGGGTTTCCGGCCAGCTGCCGAACGGGGACACGAGCTGGGACTCGCCACGGACCGGGCTGGCCGTCCGGTTGGCCAGCCGGACGGTGAGCATCGCCCGGTCTCCCGGGGCCAGGTCCAGTGCGGCGGGCAGCAGTTCCACGGCGACCTCCGCCGCCCGGGCCTGCCGGTCGGCCTCCAGCGCGGTCAGCAGCTCGGCGCGTGGCTGGCCGGGTGCGGGCCCGGGCGGCTCGCCGACGGTGATCAGCGCGGCGTCCTCGAGAAGCTGGCCCAGATCATCTGCGGTCCGGGCGGCGACGAAGTACCGCCCGGGTGTGGTGCCGGGCAGCGCCCGGACCGACAGGTCCCAGCAGGCGTGTCCGCGGTCGGCGAGCGCGTACCGCAGCGGCCCGTAGGGGGTGCCATCCGGGCAGGTCACGACCAGGCCGGGCGGGATGTCCAGCGTCACCTCACCGTCCGCTGGCTCCGGCCCGCCCGCGACCGTCACCCGCAGCCGGGCAGGGTCGCCGGGCTCGTCCGTGCCCGGATCGGCCAGCGCGATCCGGTCCGCGGACAGGTGCACGGCGACCGGCAGGTTCCCCGCGGGCGCGGGCCCCTTCCCGTGCAGCCAGTACCGGGTGAACACCGGCTGCACCGGCTCCCCTTCCGGCGCGGCGCCGGCCACCCCTGCTGCGCCGGGTTCGGGCGCCGGGAGAGGGGCTGGCACAATCGCCGTGGTGACCATTCCGGCCACGGGGACCGGCACCAGGGCGCGGCCCGCCGCCACATCGAGCGGCGGCCCGTCGCTGTCCTCGATCAGGCCGGTCAGCCGGGCGGACGCGATCGGGCCGGGCAGGGTTACCTCTGCCACGGCTGGGTCCGCGGGCAGGGCCCCCGCGTCCCGCAGCCGGATCGTCAGGCCGGCCTCCGGTGACGGCCGGCCGGGACGGCCGCCGGCCAGCGGGTTGCCCCTGGGCTTCAGCGCCGACAGCAGCGCCGCCGGGCGCGCCAGGGCAGGCGTGGCGACCTCGCCCAGACTGGACGCTGGTGGCAGGGCCCCGTCGTGCTGGCCGGTTTCGGTGGCGAGCAGGTCATGGTTGTACTCCTGGCCGGCCGGGACGAACCCGGCGTCGCGCCAGTCACCGGCACCGGCGGCAAGGGCGTAACAGAACGTGTGGCTCCAGTGCTGCCAGGAAAAACTGCTGTCGTCCGGCACCATCCGCCGGGGACCGTCGATCCACACGCCCGACGGCCAGGCGCTGGACGCCCGCATCAGCGCGATGTGCAGCGTTCCGTCCGGGGCGACCAGGCTGCTCGGCGTGCCCCGGTTCAGCAGCGCGACGCTATGGTCGCCCAGCAGCCGGTCGTGCGTGTGGCCGGCCCGGTCGGCCTCGGTGCCCGGTTCGGCATCGATCACCGCGTCGCCGAGGTCCCGGGTGAGCGCCGCGACCGCGGCCGGCAGATCGTCGCCGGACACGATCAGCGCCGGCAGGTCACGCGGTCCGCGGACATCAGCGCCGGCGGTGAACACGCCCAGCGCGCGGGCTCCCGGCCGGCACCCAGGCCCGGGACCCGCCCGGCCGGGACAGCAGCCCGGCGAGCCCGGCCGCGTCGGCCGGGTCCAGCGTGCCGAGCAGGCCGGCCGTCCATGGGTTGACCTCCGGGCCGCCGAGCACGATCCGGACGTCGGGCAGGTTCGAGTCCAGGTCGAGCGAGCCGTAGCGGGGGCCGTCGGCACGGGTGCAGGTCGCCGTGACCCCCACGCTGGCCAGCGCGGCGACAAGTTCCCGGACCGCCGGCCGCCAGTCGCCAGCGCGGCGCCCGCCCCGGGAACGATGACCTCGGCGACCCCGATCGCCCACTCGTCATCGCCGGCCCGCACCCGGGCGGTCGAGCCGATACCGAACCATTCGCAGGCCGGGTTGTCCAGCGTGAACGCGTGTTCGGCCACGTCCTGGTCGGCCACGCCGAGCGGCCGTCCCACCACCGCGGTGGCGCACTGGAAGACCGGCAGCCCGCCAGGAACCCGGGCGCCGAACCGCACCCGCAGCAGCCGGTCCTGCCCGATCGAGCCGTCCACGTGGGTGCGGAACTCCACCCGGTCAATGCCGTTCCACAGCGTGGTCTCCTGGATGACCAGCAGCCCGCCGAGGGAGAACTCGGCGGTCAGCCGGGACCCGGCCGGGCACGCCTGCGCCCGGACCTTGGCCGGGCCGCCGCCGGATCCGTGCCCCGTCCCCTTCGGGGACAGCAGCCACGGCCCCTCACCCCACCGGGGATGGGCGGCGTACTCCTCGGTCAGCACGAGTTCGTTGCCAAGCCCCTGCAGCAGGTCGGTGCCGGTCCGCAGGTCGGCAAGCCGGACCAGCGCGCCGCCCCGGGCCGGGTCCGCCTCGACCGCGAACGCCTCGTTGGCGATTGCGGTGCCTCCGGTATCCGACCAGGCCGCGTCCCCCACATCAGCCGCGGCGCTCGCCCAGTAGGTGCGGAAGCCGAGCGCGGGCACGTCCGCGCGGAAGGTGATCGTCACGCTGGCCAGGCTGTTGTCGGGGTGCCTGCGGATCCCGCCGGCCAGGAACGGCACGCCGGCTCCGGTCTCATCGGACAGGACCAGCCACGGCGTGCCCGGTTCCGGATAAGCCAGCGTGAAGGTCGCCATATCCGCCCTGGGCCAGGACAAGGTGTTGAACACGACAACGGGCCGGCTCGGCGGACCCTGGCCGGCCCCGGCGGGATCGTTCTGCCGCGTCGTTTTTATCTGGCTGGCGAGGAACCCGGCGGCCTCCCGGCGCGCGGCATCGCCCCGCTCGAACGCTTCCCGCCACCCGCCGAGCAGGTCGAGGTAGACCTGGTCGGACTCGGTGCCGGTAATCGCGTCGTGGTGTGCGCCGAACGCCAGTTGCCGCCACGCCTTGTCCAGCGACTCCGCGGGATAGCCGGCGCCGCGCAACCAGGCCAGCGTGGCCAGCCGCTCGCCGTCGCACACGGCTATCTCGGCGGCGCGCTGGGCCTGCTTGGTGTCGATGTAGGAGACGTCCTTGCCGGGGTAGACCGGGTTCATGTCCCTGGTCTGCGGGGTCAGCCAGATCCCGCGCTCGGCGGCCTCGTCGCGCACCGCCGCGAAGAACTCGCGCGGCAGCCCGGTGACGCACCGTGGCCACACGTAGCGGGCGGCGAATTCCCGGTGCACGGCGGTCGCCCACCGGGCCGGGATCACGTGATCGGCGCCGACCGGCAACAGCACGTTCCTGGTCGCGGCCACCGGGGCGAGGAGCGTGAACTGCGCGAGCACCTCGGCCTGCGCGGCCGCCGCGTCGGCGGCCTGGTGAATGACCCAGCCCGCGCCGTAATGGTTGGCCATGTAGCTGGTCAGCAGCCCACGGCCGTCGGGGGAGAGCCATTCGAATTCGCTGGGGAACTGCATCCGGGTGTTATCGCCCACCGTGCGCCACGGCCCCCACTGGTGGTACGGCCCGCGCGCCCAGGCGGACCCGGTCATCCCGGCCGCCGCCATCAGCCCCGGATAGCCGGGGTCGTGCCCGAACGCGTCCAGCGCCCAGGCGATCGACGGGTCCGCGCCGAGCACGTCGCGCTGCTGGCCGAGCCCGTAGACGATGTTGCGGATCGTGGACTCGGCGGAGGTCAGGTTGGTGTTGGGCTCGTTGTAAGCGCCGCCGACTATCTCCACGCGCCCCGCCGCGATCAGCTCCCGCAGCTCCGCCCGGTCCTCGGGATGAACGTCGAAATACGGTTTGAGGTAATCCACCTCGGCCAGCACGAATTTGTAGTCCGGGTCGTCGCGGGCGGCATTCAGGTGCAGCCGGACGAGTTCGAACGCGGAGCGGACGTCGGGCAGCTCGCCGTCCTCGCCGGGCACCGCAAGCTGGGTTTGGGTGAACTCACCCTGGGTGTTCCACCACACCGGGTCGTAGTGGAAGTGGCTGACCATCCAGATGGTCCAGCCCGGCTCGGCCACCGTGATGGCTGCGTCCCGTGCTTCGCGCCCGCCCCCGCTCTCGGCGATCGCGGTCACGGTCAGCGTGCTTCCAGGCCCGTGCGGGGCGGCGACGGTGACCAGGACCTCGGCCACCTGTTCCGCGCCCGGCGGCAGGTTTTCGATGCGGAACGGCTGGCGGGTGCTGATCCCAGGCCCCTCCACCCGGACCAGGACCGGGCCTGGCGGGGGCGCATCCGGAGCAGCGATCGTGACCCGCACGATCTGCTGGGGCTGCGCGGCGGTGCCGGTGAACAGGGGCGTGCCGTGAACCTGAACAATCCGCATGACCTCATCGTCACACGGAATCATCACCCGGGCCGCCGCGCCGCGGGCTGCGGGCTGCGATGAACCGCGGTTCATCCGGCAGGTCTTACTTCACAAGCCATGCAGCAGGCTCTTTCCGGCAAAACCGGACCAGGCTACAGTCCTGCTGAGGCCGGATTCATCACGGTGATATGGCACTGGAGCGTGATCGTGAAAAGAACGAGAAGACTGGCAGCCCTCGCATTCTCGGTGACACTGCTGACCGGCGGACTGGCCTGGTCGGCGTCCACGGTTGGCGCGGCCACCGCCTGTGGCGGTTCCGGGTCGGTGACCACGGTCAACGGAACACTTCCCGACGGGGCGACCTTCAAGATCCAGTGCCCGGCCGGCGCGTGGAACGGCACGCTGTTCCTCTACAGCCACGGGTACGTGGTGCCGGGCAGCAGCAACCCGGCCACGGACGTCGGCGACCCGGTGACCGGCAGCTACATGCTCGGCCACGGGTTCGCCCTGGCCGGGTCCTCGTACGCGACCACCGGGTGGGCGATCCAGCAGGCACTGCCCGACCAGATCAGCACGCTGAACGCGTTCGCCGCCAAGTACGGCAAGCCGTCCCGCACCGTCGCATGGGGCCACTCCCTCGGCGGCATTATCACCGCTGGCCTCATCCAGCGGTTCCCGGCCCGGTTCAACGCCGCGCTGCCCATGTGCGGGGTGCTCTCGGGCGGGGTAGCCACCTGGAACACCGCCCTGGACGCCGCTTTCGCGTTCCAGCAGCTGGTCGACCCGTCGGTCCAGGTCGTCAACATCACCAACCCGCTCCCCAACCTGAGCGGGGCGCAGGCGGCCTTGGCCAAGGCCCAGAAGACCAAGAAGGGCCGGGCCAGGATCGCCCTGGGCGCGGCGCTGGCGGACACGCCGGGCTGGTTCACGCCGCTGTCGAAGGAGCCAGGGCGCAAGCAGTTCGTGAAGCAGGAGGCCAACCAGTTCCTGTGGGACAGCCAGGTCGACTTCCCGTTCGTCTTCGCGTTCCGCGCTGAGCTCGAGTTCCGGGCAGGCGGCAACCCGTCCTGGAACACCGGAGTGAACTACGTCAAGCAACTGGCCAAGTCCGTCAACCACCGCCAGGTGGCAGCGCTGTACAAGCGGGCCGGGCTGAGCCTGCGCAAGGATCTGGAAACGCTCAACCACGCGACCAGGATCAGCGCCGACCCCAAGGCGGTGCAGTACCTGAGCCAGAACATCATCTTCAACGGCAAGCTGACCATCCCTGTGCTGACCATGCACACCACCGGCGATGGGCTCGTGGTGCCCGAGAACGAGCAGGCCTACCGCAGCGTGGTTCGCCGTGCGGGCAACCAGGCACTGCTCCGGCAGATCTTCGTGCACCGGGCCGGGCACTGCGCGTTCACCCCGGCGGAGACGATCGCCGCGGCGAACACCCTGCTGCAGCGCCTCAATACCGGCAAGTGGCCGAGCATCCGGCCGCGTGCCCTGAACAAGAGCGCGGCTGCGCTCGGCCCGACGTACAACATCTTCGAGTCCGGCAGCGGGGTCGTCCCTACGCCCCCGATGTTCGTGACCTACCACCCCGCCCCCTACCTGCGGCCGTTCGACGCTGGCAGCAAGATCCACTGATGACCGGCGGATAGCTAGCTGGACCACGCCCGGCCGCCAGCCGCCGGCGGCCGGGCGTGTCGCCTAACGGACGCCGGGGACGGGCAGGCCGTCTTCGAGGTAGACGAGCCGCAGGCCGGCCATCGCGGCCCGCACCCGCCGCCGGATCGGCTTCCGGAGCAGCGACAGGGCCTCGGGCAGGGCGGTGAACCGGTATTCGGATATCTCCTCGGCCTGGACCGTGATCGCAGCCAGGTCCTGGTCATCGATGGCGCCGCAGCGGAACAGGAACCGGATGCCGCCCGGGTTGCCCGGACGCGGGCGGCGGAAATCCATGCACGCCAGCCGGCCCTCGCGCACCTCGATGCCGGTCTCCTCGCGCACCTCACGCCGGCACGCCTGCCACGGAGTCTCCCCGTCGGCCTCCATGACGCCCCCGGGGATCGTCCAGCCGGACTTGTAGGTCGGCTTCAGGATGAGCAGCCCACCCGCCCGGTCGAAGATGAGCGCTCCGGCGGATACCGGGATGGCCGGCAGCTCCAGGTCAGCCTCGTCCATGGAAAAACGATAGACAGTCCCGGCGCGCGAACCTCATGATCGCGGCATGGACCTGCGTATCCAGTGCTTGTGCATTGACACGACCGATCCGGGCAAGCTGGCCGGGTTCTGGGAGCCGGCGCTCGGCTGGCGCCGCACCCATGACGAGGATGACCAGGTCGTCCTGGAGCCGCCGAAGGGCAGCGCGGAGGACGGGGTAGCGCCGGATCTGCTGTTCCTGCGGGTGCCCGGGGACAAGGCGGTCAAGAATCGCCTGCACCTCGACCTGCGGCCCAAGGACCAGGCCGCCGAGGTGGCGCGGCTGGAGGGCCTGGGCGCCAGGCGGGCCCTCGTCGGGCAGGGCGGCGGTGTCAGCTGGGTGGTCATGTCCGACCCGGACGGCAACGAGTTCTGCGTGCTGCGCCCGCTCACGCCCGAGGAGCTGGCCGAAAGCTAGGGCGGTATGGCGGCTGCCCCGGCACCAGGCCCAAGCGCAGCGGTCAATGAAATGCCTGCTGTGGGCCGCCAGCACTGGCGGCCCACAGCAGGCGCGGTGTCAGCTAGATCACTTGCACTTGTTGGGCATGATCGGGCCGAGGAGCTGTGCGTAGCCCACCACGGGATTGATCGTGCCGTACTGGGCCTGCTTGCCGAAGTTGTTGCCGTTGGGCATGTTGCCGAGCTCCCAGAGGCAGGAGGTGGTTTGCGTCCAGTACGGGTAGAACTTTCCTGGCGCCTGCGGCGGCGGGACCTTGCAGCCCGAGGGGTCCGGGAACATGCAGCTGGCCTCGCTGAGCGCCGCGTCGGTCTGGATCTGGAAGCGCGAGTAGCTCTTGCCGTTCGTTGTCGGCGATGCTTGCAGGAACGATCCGGGGAACCGGTTGGGCTTCACCGAGTTCGGCCAGTCCGGCCAGTACGGGTTCCCGTCGAAGTCGAGATCGCCGTTCTGGAACACGTCGTCGACACACCCGGTCACCATGTTCGGCGCGGCCTGGCTTGAAGTGGTTGTCGCCCTTCGGGTAGCAGAACGCGTCCCCGGCCTCGTGTTTCTCCGACCCCGGGGGCGCCGAGTTCTCGTAAGGGCCGTGGCACTTGTTCCAGGTCACGTCCGTGAACTGGGACAGGCCGGGGAACGGGATCGTGTTGACGCTGAGCGGCTGGGTGACCCGCGAGCAGGCCTCGAAGTGACCGGTCTCCATCTGGGTGCTGACGTTCACCTGGTCCGCGGCCCACGGGACGATGTTGTTCACGGCGGAGGTGTTGTACTCGGGCTCGTAGTTGAACGGGGTACCGCTGCAGTCGTTGATGTTGGTGGCCATGAAGCCATTGGCGGCCGATGCCTGCATGGACCCGGTCTGGCCGGTGGAGACGTCTCGTATCGACGTCTCCAGGGCTCTCTGGCCTTTATGCCCCGGCACGGGTGCGTCCCAGATGTGGATCACCAGGTGATCGCCTGGTCTCATCATCAGCGTGTGGCTTGTTCGGCGTGTTGGTGGCAAGGTCCGCCTTCTGCGGGCTCGGCGGGCCGGTTGGCACGCCGTTGGTCTGGATGAAGGCGAAGTTCGTCGGCTCCTCACAGTTGGTGTTGCAGCTGGCGAAGTTCGTCGTGCACTCGAGGTCGTTGATGTGCAAGCGAGGCGCACCAGAACTTGTTGTTACAGCCGATGTCGTCGACGAACGGTGCCGCACCTGGTGCATAGAACTGCATCTCCAGGAACGAGCTGCCGCCGCCGGGGTACTGCCCGGGCGGGACCGGCGCGTTGGGCGACGCTGGCGCGTTGGCGTCGCTGTTCGGCTGGCACGGCAGCAGCGGGTACGAGAACTGGTTGCACAGCGCCATCGAGAACCACGGCGCGGAGGTCAGCTCGAACCAGTGGTTCACGTCGTGGCCGGGCCGCTTCACGGTCGGCGCGGCGGCCGGGTCGGTGCCCAGGGTCTCGTGCCAGGTGACGTTGTTCCCCGAACCCTTGAGCGAGGAGAGGAACCGCAGGTCCGGCTCATCGTGGCCGATGTAGCGGCCGTTATCGAAGAAGTGGCCGCCCCAGGTGTTCTTGTTGTGCACGCCGTACATGCCCCGGATGTCGGTACACGCCTTGGCCGCCTGGGCGAGCCGCTGGATTGGGCTCATCCCGTTGCAGTCGAGCCCGCCGACCCTGCTCGGCTTGATCCACACCCGCGCGGGCGCATGCGCTGGCCTCACCGCCGACGCGGCGGAGCCGGCGGTGAGACCGTAGCAGGCCAGCGCCCCGGCTCCGGCGACCGCTGCCGCGCGCAGCAAGCGGGACCGTTTGGTAGCAGCCGATCGTTCGATCATCCCTGCCCCTTTCATCAGCTCGGGATCTGGCTCGCAAGCCCCTGCCGGTACGCAGGGTGAACCCGAAACTGATTGATCTGGCGGCCGCCGCCCTGGAATCTACTCCCGGGCCGCTGGCCCGGCAAGATCTTCCTGCGCCAGTCAGATGTGTCGCTAGAGGTGGGGAATCATCGTGAGGATGTTGTCTATCAGGCCGGTTAGCGCGGTAACTCCGGCGACGCCCTTGGCGACCCTGCCGAGGATCTCCCGGACGCGGTCCCACCTTGGCGCGGGCTTGGCAATCTCGTACCGGGCAGCTTCGGCGTCGGACCGGATACGGCTTCCATCAGGTATGGAACTCTCGTGGCTGGCGAGGCTGCTGATGAGTTTATCGAGCGCCGTCAAAAGATCCGGCGGCGCTGTGATGTTTACGTTAGAAGAGGAGTTGTTGCCGACAACATTGCCGTGGCCGCTGATGTTTATTGACATTCTTCCGCCACCTCCCTTCGCTTTTCGCCGATGCTTCAAGGCCTTTCATTTGCCGCTCTTTGACTCGCCCGTGACGTTTGCGGACGAATTATCGCCTACCACATTTCCTGAGCCCTGGATCTTAACGCTCTGATCAACGATTATCTTCACCTGATCATTGAACTCGCTGAGGCTAACCCGGTGATCCTTGAGAAAATTTTCTACCGTACGCAGCAATGTCTTTTGGGCCAGTGACACGTACATGATCTCGTCCCGGGCCAGAAAGTAGTGCTGGCGCCGGCGCCCGCATGCGTCCTCCCGGATACTCGGCAGCGCCCCGTAATCGAACACGCAGCCACGGTTGATCTGGGCGGCCTGCTGCGAGTACTTCACCTTTGCGGCCCAAAGCTTGTGGTAGCTGCGCAGCACCCGGTATGGGGACGCGAGCAGCGCCGGAAGTACGCCGAAGCAGCCGATTCGCAGTGAGTTTCTCAGCTGCCGGTATGACGGCTGTTCGTACAGCTTGTCTACCTGCAGATACTCATCATGGAGCGGCGGCAGTACGCGGAACGACCACTCAACGTACAAGCAGCCGCCCGCATGCACGGCCCGGGCGAACAGCGTGACCACCAACTGGCCCTGCCAGCCGGGCATTTCCACGCAGACATAGGTCCGGGCCTCCGGGGTCGGGTGCAGTGTGGCCGCTTGCAGGACCTGATCGTCCACCCGCGTGGGAGGCGGTTCGTACTGGCTGGGCAGGAGCCCGGAGTCGGGCTGGATATGGAGGCCATTGATGAAAAGCCGCTCTTCGACGAATACGTTAGCGAGGCCATTTTTCATGTCGCCGAGGCCGGCGTCGCCGAAGGCACTGATCAGCGCATTATGCAAGTCTCTGCTGGTGAATGGATCCGGAGCCTGCGGCTTGCCATCATCGTCTTCCTCGCCCCGGCTGACATCCAAGACCAGCCCTTGGCGGTAAAGATGTTTTCCGCTCCCGATAAACGCCGAGTGACCACTGAACACCACGAGATTGCCGTCCCGGCGCTCGGCGACCTTATCCAGCCGCTTACGGTCTGACGTCAGCCGGCGGATCCGGTGCGCCGTCCATAGTGAAGCGATCCCGGAGCATCTTGCGGGTCACCGTGTTATGAATACGGTTCCAGTGCTCCCAGGAGATAATAAGCCAGGACGCGGCGAGGACAAACAAGATGGGCAGCAGACTCTGAACTGCCCGGCACAGCAGGACGGATAGGACGAGAAGGCCCGCGAGGATGAGATCCCGCCGGTCGCGCCGGTGGACCGCGGCCAGTGCCCATTTGGTAATCACCACGACGTCAGCGCCATAGGCGGGGGCAAGCGCACGGAATCGTTCGTGCTGCACCCTGTCTACGACATCTTCTGCGTACTTAAGGTTCGTCTGGGTCGCCGCCGCCAGGTACCGCGTCGTCTCCTTGCTCAAGCCTGCGGGACGGCCCAGGGGCCGCCCGGGAGAATACCCGCCCCGGAAATCGGCATGCGGTCGCTGCCCGTTGTACGGGAAGCGGATAGGTTCGGCAGGGCCGTGTGCCAATGCCGTATGACTCATCCCCCCTCCGCGTAGTCGCCCCCGAACACGCGGATCAGCTTGTCCCCTACTTCTCGTGTAACACGGGGAAGCCTGGGAGACAAGACTCCAATTCGGGCACGATTTCTTACCGCTCGAGTCCGCCGCCATTGATGGCGGCGATCAGGGCCTCGACCTGCTCGTGGGTGATGCCGGCGCCGAAGACAGCGAGCGTGGACAGCGGGATGCCGCCGAGGACGCGGACGAGTCCGTCGCTGGCCAGGATCCCGCCCGGCCGGCCATCCGGGCCGGTGCCAAAGGCGGCGCGCAGCGCGGGGCCGCCCGCCGGGTCGGCCAGCCATTCCGCCAGCGTCGACATGCCGGTCAGCGGCTGGGCCGGCCGCGTGCCCGCGACGGCGATGGCCTGGGTCAGCCGGATGTCGCGAGAGGAGGCGCCCACCGCGATCTGGAACTCGCCCGGCTCAAGGACCCACCTGCGGTGCAGCGCCGACCAGTAGGACAGGTCACGGGCGGTGAGGCCGAACGTGACCTCCTGCTCGGCGCCGGGTTCGAGGCTGACCTTGGCGAACGCCTTCAGCTCGCGTGGGGGCCTGGCGACCGCGGCGGCCGGGTCGCCGACGTAGACCTGGACGACTTCCCGGCCGCTGCGGCCGCCGGTGTTGCCGACGACGCAGCGGACGGTGATGGCCAGGTCGCCAGCATCGGCCGAGCCCGCCTGGGTGACTCGCAGGTCGCGGTAGGAGAAGCTGGTGTAGGTCAGGCCGTGGCCGAACGGGTAGGCGACCGGCCGGTCCGTGGCGTCGTAGCCGCGGTAGCCCACGAACACGCCCTCGCCGTACCGGACGTGGCCTTCCTCGCCGGGGAAGTTCAACTGCGACGGGCAGTCGGCCAGCCGTACCGGGATCGTCTCGGCCAGCCGCCCGGACGGGCTGACCACGCCGGTCAGCACGTCGGCGACCGCTCCGCCCATGGCCTGCCCGGCCAGCCAGCACTCCAGCACCGCCGCGGCGGTATTGTCCCAGGTACTGGTCGCGCACCGCGGCGCCGTTGCACAGCACGGCAACGACCGGGGTCTGCGGAACGGCGCTGGCCAGTTCGGCCACCAAGCGGGTCTGCGCCTCCGGCAGGTCGATGTGGGACCGGTCGAAGCCCTCGGACTCCGCGCCTGGCGGCAGGCCGAGGAAGACAACGGCGACGTCGGCGCCGGTGGCCGCGCGCACCGCCGCCGCCGCCAGTTCAGGATCGGAGTCGGCGTCGTCCCCGCTGGTGCCGTACCCGGCGGCGAACCGGAGCGTCGCCGCGGGCAGCGCCGCGGCCAGTTCGTCCACCGGGACGTCGACACGGGTGGGGCTGACCTGGGAACTGCCCGCGCCCTGGAAGCGTGGGGTCCGGGCGAGTTCGCCGATCACCGCGACCGTCAGTCCCGGTGCGCCGGTCAGCGGCAGCACGCCGTCGTTCTTCAGCAGCACCATGCTCTGCGCCGCGGCCCGGCGGGCCAGCGCGTGATGCCCGGTTACGTCCAGCGCGGCGGGCTTGCGCTGCCGGGCCCGCTGCACCAGGCGCAGTACCCGCCCCGCGGCCTGGTCAAGCACCGTCTCGGCCAGGTCACCCGCGGCGACCGCGTCGATGATGGCCCGGTCGCTGACGCCGAGGTCCGGCGGCATCTCCAGGTCAAGTCCTGCGGCGAGCGCGGCGACCCGGTCGTGGACCGCGCCCCAGTCGGACACGACCAGCCCGTCGAAACCCCACTCGCCACGCAGCACCTCGGTCAGTAGCCACCTGTGCTGCGACGCGTAGGTGCCGTTGAGCTTGTTGTAGGCGCACATCACCAGCCAGGGCCGCGCCACGGTGACCACGTGCTCGAACGCCGGGAAGTAGATCTCGCGCAGCGTTCGCTCGTCCACGTCGGCGCTGACCCGCATCCGGTCGGTTTCCTGATTGTTCGCCGCGAAGTGCTTGACGCAGCCGCCGACCTGCTGCGACTGCAGCCCGGCCACGACGGCCGCGGCCATCCGGCCGGCCAGGTGCGGATCCTCGGACAGATACTCGAAGTTGCGCCCGCACAGCGGGGAGCGCTTGATGTTGACCCCGGGGCCGAGGACGACCGCGATGCCCTGCGCCCGCGCCTCGGCGCCGAGGGCGGCACCCACCTCGCGGGCCAGGTCCGGATCCCAGGAGGACGCCAGCGCCGAGGCGGTCGGGAAAGCAGGTGGCGGGCACACTGCCGTACTGTCGTCCGGGTTGTCGCCCGGCTGTGGCTGTTTGCGCAGCCCGTGCGGCCCGTCCGACACCATGACCGACTCGATGCCGAATTCACCGACCGGCGCGGTGTGCCAGAAGTCCGAGCCGAGACACAAGGCGGCCTTCTGCGGCACGCTCAGCTCGGCGACCGTGGCAGCTGAGCGATTCGTCATCGGTCACGCCCGCACCTCCCTGGCCATGGCGGTTGCGGTGGGCTTGGGCGAGTGCCGGAGCAGCACGATGGCCAGCGCGACGGCCACCGTGCCGCAGCCGGCCGCGTAGGCAGCGACGACGCGCGTCGTCACCTCGCCCGGCGCCAGCGTGATGACGGCGAGCACGGTGACCCCCGCCAGCCAGGCGAGCAACTGGTCACGGTGGCGGGTCAGCGCCATCGCGCCCTGGCCGAGCACCAGCGCGAGCATGTAACACAGTGTCCCGAAGGCGAGCCAGGCAAAGCTAGCGTTCCCCAGCACGGGACGGGCGCCGAACAGGACCTGGATCAGCCATGGCCCAGCGATGACCGCGGGCAGCCCGGCGGCGACGCCGAGGATCACCACGATCGTGCAGCTGCGGCCCAGCAGCAGCCGGAACCGCCGCTGATCGCCAGCGGCGACGGCGCCGGCCAGGCCGGGCAGCAGCGCCGTCTGCAGCGAGGTGAAGACGAACAACGGCACCCGGGCCAGGACCAGGGCGGCGAGCAGCGCGCCGACCACCGCGGGATCCCCGGGCGAGAGCAGCCTGGCGCTGATCACCGCCACGTTGATGATGCACCTGGGCGAGCAGCATGGTCGCGATGAGCATGCCAAGCCGCCCGCTGGTCGCCTGCCACGGCAGGGCCGGGCCCGGGCGCAGGTCCGCCAGCAGCGGGCCGAGCGTGAGCGCCCCGGACAGCAGCGGGGCCACGGTCAGGATGAACCCGAACGCCGCCGCCGAGTGGGTCCCGGCCAGGCCGAGCGCGCCGGCGAGCACGGCCCGCCCCGCGCCGTCGATGGCCAGCTGGCCGCCGTACGCGCCGAACTTGCCCTGGCCGGCCAGCATGCCGCGGCTGACCGTGGTGACCGCCATGGCCACGCACGCGCTGGCGAGTTCGGCCACCATCGCCGCCTCGCCGCCGAACAGCAGGCGGGCCAGCGGGCCGGCGGCCACGGCCAGCGGGACGAATATCACAGCGAGAACGACGGCGGACAGCGCGCAGAAGCGGCGGACCACGGGGAGCACGCCCTCGCCCACCGCCGTGCGCGCCGCCACCAGCCGGATGAGCTCCTGCTCGACCGGCAGGAACACGCCGAGCCCGAGCAGGAAGACCAGCGACCAGAGCACCGACACCGCCGCCATGCCGCTGGCCGGCAGGCTGTGCCCGGCGACCGCCAGGTGGACGTACATGCCCGCCCCGAGCACCATGAGCCCGGCGCCCACCGAAACCGTTCCCGGTGGCAGCCAGGGTCCTGCGGCCCGCCTGATCCGGTCAGGCATAGCGTCCCTGGAACCGCTCGTCGACCTGTTCGCCGGTGAGCCCGAAATCGGCCAGCGCGTAGTGGTGCGCCGGCCTGGCGGCGCTGGCGCTCTGCTCGTGCAGCCCGCGCATGGCGGCCGCGGCGCGGCCGGTCAGCGTCAGCCCGAAGTACCCGTACACGGCCTCGACCGTGCCGACCGGGTCGGCGACGAACTCGTCGTAGGCCACGTCGTAGAACTGGGCCGGATCGCTGGTTGCCCGCACCTCGGTAAAGCGGTCAAGGCCGCGCGCCCACGTGTCCAGCTGGTCCCGGCCGATCACCTCGCCGCAGAACGTCGTCGACCAGCCGGCCGATGCCTGGGCGGCCAGGCTGCAGACGGACGCGATCGCCTCCCGCGGCGCCCGGTGCGTCTGGATCACCAGCGCGTCCGGGTACACCTGCAGCAGCGCGTCCAGCGCGAACAGGTGGCTCGGGATTCTTCAGCACCCAGCGCCGGCCGGCGTCGGGCAGGCCGATCAGCTGCAGGTTGCGCCGGTGCCTGCGGTAGGCACCGGTCCAGTCCTGGTCGCTCAGCCAGGAAGAGTAGCCCGGCAGGTGCGCGAGGCACTCGTAGGAGATCGACCGCATCGACTGCCGCAGCAGCTGCCAGCACTCCTCCACCTGGTCGGCGGCCATGTAGTGCACCGCCATGAACTCGGGATAGGACACGTGGTGCCGTTCGAAGCCCGCCTGGATGTACTGGAACACCGGGTTGCTGGCCCAGGTTTCCCGGGGCGGCCGTGGCTGCGGCGCCTCGGTGAGCCACACCTCCAGGCCCTGATTGGCCGGGTCGGCGGTGAGCAGGCGGTGCAGGGCGGTCGTGCCGGTGCGGGGGAGCCCGGTGACAAAGACCGGCCGCTCGATGCGCGACCTCCGCGTACCCGGGATGCTGGGCCCAGGCCGCCTCGCTGAGCAGCCTGGCCATCAGCGCACCGCGCAGCAGTGCCCGGGTCACCCGGATGCCCCTGGCGGTCAGGCCCGCGTCGCGGGCGTAGGAGTCCAGCAGGACCGCGAGGCCGTCGCGGTAGTCGTCGGCGCCGAAATCCGCCAGCCCCGTGATCTTGGTGGCCGCCGCGTGCAGGTCAGCGGGGGTCCCGATCCCGTCGTCGTCACTCACCGGACACCATGTTCATCAATGGTGGTACTCGCCGCTGTTGACGTCCAGGCACTGACCGGTGATGGCGCGGGCCATCGACGAGGCCAGGAACACCACCGCGTCGGCGACCTCGTCTGGCTCCGGCAGCGCCCGCAGGTCGGTGGTGGCCGCCGTCTCGTCGTAGATCTGCTGGCGGTCCACGCCGCGCTGCTCCGCGAGGTACCCGAAGTACCACTTCAGCGAGCCGGCCCAGATGTAGCCCGGCGCCACCGAGTTGACCCGGATTCCTTGCGGGCCCAGTTCGGTGGCCAGGCTCTGAGCCACGGCGAGCAGGGCGGACTTGGCCATCTTGTACCCGCCGAAGGGCAGCCGGGAATGCCGCAGCACCGCGGAATTGATCATCACGACGGAGCCGCGGCTGGCCGCCAGCGCCGGTGTGAACAGGCGGGTGAGCCGCAGCGTCGCGATGACGTTGGTGTCGAAGGCGGCCTGGAGCGCGGCCAGGTCGGCGTCGGCGAGGCTGGTCAGCGGCGGTATCGCGAACGCGTTGTTGACCAGCGTGTCGACCCGGCCGAAGGCGGCCAGTGCGGCCTCGGCCAGGTGCGCGGCGGCCCCTTGGTCGGCGATGTCGGTGGGAACGGTCACGGCGCGGCGGCCGAGCGCGGTGACCTCCTTGGCCACCTCGTCAAGCCGGGACGCGGTACGGGCGGCCAGTACCAGGTCCGCGCCGGCCCGGGCGCTTTGCAGCGCGATCGACCGGCCCAGGCCCGGGCCGACGCCGGAGACGACGACCACGGTGCCCGCCAGCAGCGTCATCCCAGCATCCTCGCGGCGACGGCGGCCTGGCGGGCGGCGATCCGCTCCGCGTGCTCCTTGGGGGTGACCCGCGCCTGCTGGTGGTACGGCAGCAGGCCCGCCAGGTCGTCGAACCGCACCACGTCCACGGCCGGCCCGTCGGCGGGCCCGAGGTCCCGGGTCAGCCGCTGCCAGCGGATCTGCACGTAACCGCGGCGGTGCCCGGTGCATTCCAGCCAGTTGGCGACGCCGGGGTCGCGCTCACTGATCACAAAGCGCATCCGGCCGTCCGGGTCGATGCGCGCCTGGTCGGCGGTCAGGCTGGTCTGGTGGTTGATGTAGTCCAGCGAGATGTACCACATGCTGCCGAGCTGGATGCCCTGATACGGTGCCGTGTCCTTGCCCGCGGCCGGGACGGTCACGATCATCACCTGGTCGTCGCCGAGGTCGTAGTGGCCGGCCGAGGAGAACTGGGTGGCCAGGCCGCCGGGGGTCGGGCGGGGCCCGGTCAGCGTGTTGACCGGCAGGTTCAGGTAGAACCACTGCGGGAAGGCGAGGAACGTCCGCAGCCGGGACAGCAGGATCTTGCCGGCCACCCGGTAGCGCTTGGTCCATCGTCTGCGTGTCCGCCGCGGCCGGTGCGCACCCGGCCCGGTCCGCGCGGCGGATGCTGATGGTGCCGCGCCGCTCGGCGTCCCAGTCGCTGTACACCTCGCGGACCAGCAGCATCGCCGACCCGGGGCCGAGCGTCACGTAACCGCGCCGCGCGTTCTGTTTCGCCGGGCCGAACCGCAGCTCGAACGTCCCGTCGGCGGCGATGTCCAGCTCCCGGTCGTCGAACGCGGTCAGGCTGTCCGGCACCTCGACCGGGGAGTAGTCGCCGTTCAGCACCTGAAAGCTCAGGTCGGCAGTGGTGCCGCGGCGGCCGCTGACCACGTACTCGGCGTCGTCGCGCAGGTACGAGTGGAAGTACAAGGTATCCGGGTTGTCCAGGCCCATCTTCGTGTACGGGCCGGCCGAGGCGATGAAGTAAGGGAAGTCGCGCTGGTAGGCCCAGGCAAGCTGCAGCGACGCCCGGATGTTCCCGGCGAGGTAGTCGTACCCTTCGGCCAGGTCCGCCTCGGTCTGGACGTGGGGCGCGCCGGTGATGATCCGCTCGGCTTCGGCCACGGCGTCCGCGAACGACTGGGTGAGCACGGCGACCTCTCGGAGCCTCAAACGCCCGGCGCATGTGCCAGGCAGGCGAAGACGAATCTGAGTCAGGGTAGAACGAGTTCTAGAAACGCGTCAACGAGGTGGGCCGCCGCCCGGGTGCTGGTGACGGGCCATCAGACGCTCGGCTGCGCGGCCCACCGGTTCGCGGTGAACTTCAGGCTCGGCACGTCCTCCAGCGACATCATCACCTCGTAGGTGCGCACGTAGCCGGTGTGCGAGATCCGCCACCTGCCGTCCTCGCCACGCGCGTACCGGTCCTCGTAGAACGCCGCGCCCTCGATCAGCACGCGGAACTCGGTCGCGATCACCGTGTCCTTGAAGCTCCAGATGCCGGTGGCCACGTCACCGTCGATGTCGATCTCGGGCTGGCTGGCGAAGTGCACGGTGACGATGCCGGGCCCGAGGCTGTCGCGCAGGAACGCGACGATCTCATCCCGGCCGCTGAGCTGGATCGGCTTGCCGAGAGCCCGCGTGCCGTAGTCCACCGTGGCGTCGGTGGTGAACACGTCCGCTATCTCGTCCCACAGCTTCAGGTCGACGCAGCGGAGGTAGCGGTACTTCACCCGGCGGATCTCTTCGAGCGCGGCAAGGTCCATGGCACCAGCCTGTCCAGCGGATTGACTTTCCGCAAGAACTCGTTCTACTTTTTCGGGTGCCGCCAGGCGGGCAGAGCGTTGGTCCGCACCGGCGGTCCCATGCGCCCCGGCCTGGAGGTCCCGTGCGCTTCTCCTACGCGGAATCGATGACAGATCCGTCGTTCTACGCCCCGCTGGCCCGGGCCGCCGAGGACGCGGGGTACGACTCGATGGTGGTGCCCGACAGCATCTGCTATCCCCGGCACTCCGCCAGCGTCTACCCGTTCAACCCGGACGGCAGCCGCGAGTTCCTCGAGGACAAGCCGTTTCTCGAGCCGTTCTCGCTCATCCCCGCGCTTGGCGCGGTCACCACGCGGCTGCGGTTCGTCACGTTCGTGCTGAAGCTGCCGGTGCGCAACCCGGTGCTCGTGGCCAAGCAGGCCACGTCGACGGCGGTGCTCACCGGCAACCGGCTCGTCCTTGGCGTCGGCACCAGCCCGTGGCGCGAGGACTACGAGGTGACCGGCGTGCCCTGGGCGCACCGCGGCCAGCGCATGGACGAGGAACTCGAGATCATCCGCGGGCTGGCGGCCGGCGGGTACTTCGAGTACCACGGCAAGGTCTTCGACCTTGCGCCGGTCAAGATCAATCCGGTGCCGGCCGGGCCGCTGCCCATCCTCATCGGCGGCCACGGGGATGCCGCGCTGCGCCGGGCGGCCCGGGCCGGGGACGGCTGGCTGCATGGCGGGGGAGACCCGGCGGACCTGCCCGGCCTGCTGGCCCGGCTGGCCGGGTTGCGGCGCGCCGAAGGCACCGAGGGCCGCCCGTTCGAGGTACATGTGATCTCCGCGGACGCCTATACCGTGGACGGCGTGCGGCGGCTGGAGGACGAGGGGGTCACCGACCTGATCGTCGGCTTCCGCTGGCCCTACCAGGCCGGCCCGGATACCCAGCCGCTGGCCGACAAGCTCGGCAACCTGCGCAGGTTCGCCGACGAGATCATCGCCAAGGTGCCGGGATAACCGTGCCACCTGGGCTGGGAGCAGGTCTGCGGGCCACGGTCAGCCAGGCGGTTCCCGGCCGGGCCTTCGCCGCGGTCATCCGCGCGGTGTATCCCCGGCTCGAACCCGAACTGGCCTGCCTGGGCACCTGGGCCCCCCGCGGCGGCACCGCCGTCGACGTGGGCGCCTGGTACGGCCCATGGACCGTGCGGCTGGCCGGGCTCGCCGACCGGGTGGTGAGCATCGAGCCGAACCCCGGCCTGGCCGCCGCGGTGCGCACCGGGTGCCCGGCCGCCTGGGTGGTCGAGGCAGCGGCGTCCGACCACGACGGTGCCGCAGAGCTCTATCTGCCGCCGGGCGGCCGCGGTGCGGAGGGCACGGCATCGCTGGAGCACGCCGGCTACCCGGAGCACGCCGGGCGGTCCATCACCGTGCGCCGGGTCACGATCGACGGCCTCGGCCTGACCGGGGTGCGGTTCATCAAGATGGACATCGAAGGCCACGAGGCGGCCGCGCTGCGGGGGGCGGAGCAGACGATCAAGCGCGACTCGCCGGTCCTGGTGCTCGAACTCGAAACCAGGCACCAGCGGATCGATGACGTCATCGGCGTCCTGGCCGGGTGGGGCTACCAGGGCACGGTGCTGGCTGGCAAGTCCTGGGTCCCGCTGCCCGCGTTCGACCTGGCCGCGCACCAGCGCGCCAACTCCCACGTCGCCGCGCGCGGCATGCTGGGCCGCCTGGCCAGGCCCGGCGAGCGCTACATCAACCTGGTCCGGTTCCAGCGCAGCTACTCCGACTGACCCTCAGCCGGCGCGGGTAAGTGCGGCAGGGCCGGTGGGGCCGCCGGTCACCGCCCGCACCCGGCCGTAGGGATCGGCGAACCGGAGGTCTCCGCCTCCGGTGACCAGGACGCCTTCCGTGGCAAAGACCGCGGCGCTGGTGGCGGGCCCGCCGTCACCGGAGAACCCGAGTCTGCCGTTGCCGGCCACGGTGTAGATGTCCCCGGCGGTCATCGCTACTCCGTAGAACGTCCCGGTGGAGACCGCGACTACGCGGACCTGCGTCTCCGCGGTGATCACCAGGTTGCCCGCAGGGTCGGCCGTCACGTCGTACGGGGTGACCGACGCGCTGGTGGCGGGCCCGCCGTCACCTGTGTTCCCGAAGTCGCCATCGCCGGCCACGGTGTAGATGTCCCCTGCCGTCATCGCCTGGCCGTAGAAGGTGCCCGTCCGGAGCGCCACCACCCGGATCCGGTCTGCTTCGGCGATCACTACGTTCCCGGCAGGGTCCAGCGCCACAGCGGCCGGGATGACCGCCGCGCTGGTGGCCGGCCCGCCGTCACCGGTGGACCCGAGGCTGCCGTCGCCGGCGACCGTGTAGATGTCCCCGGCGGTCATCGCGGTCCCGTAGTAGGTGCCGGTGTGGGCGGCCACGACCCGGACGCGGCTGTTGCCGCTGTCCGCGATCACCAGGTTGCCCGCGCTGTCCACTTTCACGTCCGCCGGGCTGTTCAGCGCGGCGCCGGTGGCGGGGCCGCCGTCCCCCGAGTACCCGGCGGTACCGTCGCCGGCGACCGTGTAGATGTGGCCGGTCAGCATCGCGGTCCCGTAGTAGGTGCCGGTGTGGGCGGCCACGACCCGGATGCGGTTGTTGTCGCTGTCCGCGATAACCAGGTTGCCCGCGCTGTCCCCGGCCACGCCGCCGAGGGTGTTCTGCCCCAGGGTCGGCACAAAGGTCGAGTTGTCGAGTTCGGCGCTGGTGGCAGGCCCGAAGTCGCCTGAGTAGCCCGCGGTGCCGTCGCCGGCGACCGGGTAGATGTTCCCGGCTCTCATCGTCTGGCCGAAGAACGTGCCCGAATGCGCGGCGCTGACCAGCACGCGGTTCTCGGCGGACACCACCAGGTTGCCCTTGGCGCTGGCCAAGGCCAACGGCCCGAACTCCGCGGCGGTGGCCGGGCCGCCCATGCCAGAGAAGTTGCCGCTGCCGTTGCCGGCGACCGTGTAGATGTGGCCGGCGGTCATCGCGGTCGCGTAGTGGGTGCCGGTGTGGGCGGCCACGGCCCGGATCCGGAGATTGCCGATGTCGGCGATCAGCAGGTTGCCTTGCCTGTCCACCGCGACGCTGTGGGGGCCGTTGAGCTCGGCGCTGGTGGCGGGCCCACCGTCGCCGGCGTAGCCGGGGGCGCCTTCGCCGGCGATCGTGTAGATATGGTCAGCGGTCATCGCCCGGCCATAGAACGTGCCCGTGTGCGCGGCCACGACCCGGACTCGGTTGTTGCCGCTGTCGGCGATGACCAGGTTGCCCGCCAGGTCCACCGTCACACCGAACGGGCCGCTGAGTTCGGCGCTGGTGGCGGGCCCGCCGTTGCCGGAGAAGCCGTTTTGGCCGTCGCCTGCGACGGTGTAGATGTCTCCCGCGGTCATCGCCTGGCCAAAGTAGGTGCCGGTGCGCGCGGCGACCACGCGGACGGTGCTGTTGTCCCACTGGTCGAACACCACGTTGCCAGCCTGGTCAGCCGCGACCGCGCCGAGCTGGTAGCCCAGCCCGGCCTGCCGGGCCGGGCCCCCGTCCCCGCTGACATTGCTGTTACCGCGGCTGCCCGCGATCGTGTAGATGTCCCCGGCTTTCATCGCGTGCCCGTAGAACCGGCCGGAGGACACCGCCACCACCTGAACGACGGAGGCGTAGAGCGCGCAGTGACCGCATGCCTGGGTGCTGGAGTCGGCGATCAGCAGGTTCCCGTGCGCGTCTACCACCACCCCCGTCGGGCCGGACAGCGCCACACTGGTCGCCTGGCACGCCCGTCCGGGTGTAGCCACGGCCGCCGCCGGCGACCGTGTAGATGTGCCCCGCCGTCATCTGCTGGCCGTAGAAGCTCCCAGAGCGGGCCGCCACCACCTGGAGCCCTATACCGCTGGTGATGATGGGATTTCCTGCGTGGTCCACCGCGACGGCGCACGTTTCGTTGAGCTCAGCATTCACCGCCGGGCCGCCGTTGCTGACTGAAACCGCGTCTACCCCTGCTCCGGCAGGAGTTGTCAGCCGGTCGTTGCCGGGGTCAACCCGCCGCAGCAAGTAGTAGTCCCCGATGTAGGTGCTGCCGTGCCCGGCCGCTACGCCACACGCGCCGGTGAGCGCGACGGTCGTGGCCGGGGCGGGCCCTCCCACGCCGCCCGCCACCGTGGAGATGGTGCCGCCTGCGCCGCGTGCCGGGCCAGCCCTGCCGCGCCTGCCCGTTGCCCGCTGGCAGCCGCTGTCCCAGCCCCGCTGACGCAGGCCAATATCAGTGCGGAGGAAGTGGCCGCTGCGGCCGCAACGGTTCTTGCGGCGAAGCGTCCCCGCCGCTTGTTCATCTCAGCCGTTACACCCAGCATGGCCAACCCCCGGTCCGCCGTCGCGCTGTGCCTCGCTTCTAAGACGCCCGAACGCCATCCGGGGTTTGCAAAGGCTTTGCAAAGGCATGGTGATCGGCGGCCCGCCGCCTCACGCGGTCGCCGGCCCGCCGTACTGCCCGGGACGGCGCAGCAGCCACTGCCGGAACGTGCGCCGCGGCGGCCGGGCCACGATGTGGCCGCTCTTGGCCTCACCCGACACCTCGACTCTGAGGATCACCGGAGCTTTCGGGCCGGGCACCGGCCGGACCCTGACACCGCCGCCGTGCACGGCCACGTCGTCGGTATCGACCTCGATGCCGGGCCGGGTGACCAGCACAAGGTTCCCGCCGCGCACCGTGGCCTCGATCCGCAGTATGGGCTGGGTGATAACCGCCTGGGTGAAGTCGAGCCTCACCGTGCCGCCCACCGCGCGGATCTCCATCCGGTGGGGGACCACCCAGTTGCCGTCGCGCTTGGCGTTCGCGCCCCGGCAGTCGATCCGGACCAGGTCCTTGGCCTGCGCCTGCGGTACGGCCGGACCCGGCTGTCCCACCACCGCTGGCAGGTCGGCGGTCAGCTGCGCCAGTTCCCGGTAGGTGCGGGCGGTCAGCGCCGCCCCAACCCGCTCGTCGAGCTCTGCCTCGGACAGCCGCCCGTCGCCGGCCGCAACCCGGAGGATCTCGACGACCCGGTCCCTGTCTTCATGCGAGGCGCGCAGCTCGGGCCTGGCCTCGTTGCCGGGGCCATCCCCCAGCGGGGAGACCTCACCAGTCATGGCCACATCTTGTTAGCCATTGCGCGGTGTCGCAACCTCGGCACACCCGGCCTGGCTAGTACACCACTGACACCCCAGGCGCGGGTGTGCCAGCCGGGCCGGGTGCCTGCGCGGCCCGGCCTTAGCCTTGGCGTCATGACCGAGACCGTCCGCCGCAAGGCAGACACGGTCGCCCGGCTGGAAAACGACGCCGACGTGTAGGTGGCAACGGCCAGCGCTGGGCGCCCCCATCTGGTGTCGCTGTCGCTGGCCGGGGACGGAGCCCACGTCATCGTCGCGACGCCGGCCGGCTCGCGCACGGCCAGGAACGCCGCGGCCAGCCGTGAGCTCCGCCTCGCCCTGGGTACCAGCCGCGACGTCACTCTCATCGACGCGGTGGCCGAGGTTGTGCCGTACGGTGACGCTCCGCACTCGATCGCGCGCAGATACGCGTCGCGGACCGGCTGGGATCCGCGGCACGAGGATGTGCCGCACGTCTACCTGATCGCCACGCCGACTAGCATGAAGGCCTGGAACAGCCTGGCCGAAATCGATGGCCACACGATTATGCGTCGTGTCCAGTGGGCCGCCGTCTGATCATTCACCCGCCGGCCGTTCGCTTGCCGGCCGTTCGCCCTCCGAGCATTCGACCGCCGATCATTCGGCCACTCATCATTCGATGCGGCAAGACGGGAACGTAGGCCAATTGCCCGTGGGCCGCGCGTGTGGCCACGCGGCCCCGGCCGATGGACGGTTGTGGATCTTCTGGCTCTGGCTAGCGGGCTCAGGCCGCCCGTGGATCGCGCAGCGGCCGGGGTGCTGGCCGGGAGGCCTGGCCATGCCCGGTACCGCCGACGCTCATGAGCAGCTGCTTGTGCCCGGCCCGCCGGGAACGGCGGAGCTGGCGGCTGTGGCCTGCGGCAGCCGCGTGGGTCTGAATCTCCCTGATCCGATCCGCGGCAATGGCCTGGGTAATCACCGGGTGCATGACATCCTCCTCGGTTGCGGACCACCCTTGTGAAGGCGTGCAGTTGACATTGTTCTCTGGGGGTACGACAGTTTCGGGGCGTCAAACTCATCGGTGCCGCGCGAGTTCGGCAGCGCCGACTCATCGATGGCCCGCGCACGACGGCCGCCCAATCCGCACCCGCGATGTGAGTTTGCTGCTCTTCTGGCGGTGCCGCCGATATGTGCCGTCGTGTCCCTTGTTCGATGCGCCGCACGGCGCTTCCCTGCCGCCGGCCGGTCGTGATCATGGCGAAGTGGCGGTTCTAACGACCGGTTCCCATGATCACGAAGTCGGATTGGGGCCAGTGTGGCTGGTGAGGCGGACTGGGTGGGCGCTGGGTAACCGGCCCGGACTTCTACTACATCAAACGCTGAGTGCGGGGATATGGACGTCAAGGACGCAACGCCCCAAGAGCTTGCTGGCTTGATCCGTCAAGCCGAAGCCGGCAACGTTGAATACGTCGCCTCCGATGTGCTGCGAGCCAAGCCAGAACACGTGTTCACGGTGCGTCGTGTCCTCCGGGGCTATCGCTCCGACACGATGGCGCCTCGCGTCGCGGTGACGCAGCTTAGGGCGGTTCGGTGAGCGCTGTTATCGAAAGCCCAATGTCGTTCACAGGCGCCTACCGGCGCACGATCAACATGCCGCCGAGTACGTTGCTAAGCTTCTGGCTGCCGGACAGGACCACGGTGCTGGTGGCCGCGTCGTAGGCCATCGCCGCACTGTACCGGCCGCGCGGAGCTGGCGGGGGTGCTGCCTGCGATCCAAGGTCATCCCCAGGTCCAGGTGCCGTGATAGACGGTTTTATTGTTGGTGCCGCCGAACAGGACCACGTTGCCGGTGGCCGCGTCGTAGGCCATCGAAGCCCTGACCAGGGCTGGCGGGCTGGTCGCGGGGGCCTGCTTGGTCCAGGTCGTGCCGTCCCAGGTCCAGGTGCCGCCCAGCAGCCTGGTGCGGCCTTGCCCGCCGAACAGGACCGTGTTGCCGGTGGCCGTGTCGTAGGTCATCGCCGCGTGCCAGCTGGCCGGTGGGCTGGTTGCGGGGACCTGCTGGGTCCAGGTCGTGCCGTCCCAGGTCCAGGTGTCGTTGAGCATGCCAGCGCCAGTGCAGCCGCAGAAACTGCCGCCGAATAGGACCACGTTGCCCCTGGCCGCGTCGTAGGCCATCGACTCGTAGTACCGGGCCGACGGGCTGGTGGCCGGGTGCTGCTGGGTCCAGGTCGTGCCGTCCCAGGTCCAGGTGTCACCGAGCATGCCGCAGCCGCCGCCGCACCCGTACCCGCCGAACAGCACCACGGTGCCGGTGGCCGCGTCGTAGGCCATCGACGCGCCGAACCGCGGCGGCGGGCTGGTGGCCGGGTGCTGCAGGGTCCAGGTCTTTCCGTTCCAGGTCCAGGTGTTGCCGAGCCCGCCGAGGCGGCCGCAGCAGCCGCCGAACAGGACTATGTTGCCGGTGGCTGCGTCGTAGGTCATCGCCGTGTCGTGCAGGCGGGGCCGGGGGGTGGTGGCCGGGTGCTGCTGGGTCCAGGTGGTTCCGTTCCAGACGTAGGTGCTGTTGGCCCTGGTGGGGGACTGCCGTAGGCCGCCGAACAGGACCATGTTGCCGGTGGCCGCGTCGTAGGCCATCGATGTGTCGTCCCGGGCAGACGGGTAGGTCGCCGGGGCTTGCTTAGTCCAGTCCGGGCCCGGCGGGGAACCCGCCAGCGCCGCGGACGGAACAGCGCCAGCAACACCACAGGCTGCCAGCACGGCGACGACGACCGGCAGCCACCGCCGGCCGCCAGGACCATACACCCGCCCTCTGCCAGCTATCCTCATCACGCCTCCCCGCCTCAGTGCCGCCCCCTCACAGGGAAGACGCCCAGGCCGCCCGGCGCGTTGACAACACACCTAGAACCAGCATCCCGGAACTGATCGCCATGCGGCTGGACGAGCCCGGGCAGCACACCGCGCAGCCGGGTGGCACCTAGCAAAGGACCGCACGGGCAGCAGAAGTGACAGCAACGCCGCCGCGGCCTGCCCACCGAGCTCACCGCCTGGCTAGGGCAAGGTCGGCGGGCTCCGGCCTCTGGGTAGTTGGCAAGTGCCATGATCTTGAGGTCAAGCTGCGGTGCGATCGGCGGCTGGTTCCTGAAAGCCTTCCCATGTGAGCGGGCCTGGCTGGCGCGCCCACACGGCTGGCTGCTGCGCTTGTCTCCCTGGCGCTAGTCTTTAGGGAGCGGGCCGGAAGCGATCCGTGACATGTCTGCGGTCCACTCGATGGTCAGGCGTCTGCCCTGGTCAGCGGGGGCGAGATTGTCCCTTTCCTCGTGACACCCTCTTTCAACACCAAACTCACATTCATAGCCAGTGAGTGGCTGACAGGCCCGCTACGGACCGTGGATGAGAGTCTGCTGCCCCTTTAGGGGCGACAGGGCGTCGCCGTCACATTCACGCCCCCGGGGCGGGCTACGCTGCTGGGAACATGCGACTGTCGGCTGCTGATGTCCGCTTCCGCACGGTGGGGCGGAAGGAAGTCATGACGCTGGCCCGGACCCGCCAGGCGGGGCCCGGTCAGCGGGCGGCTGGCGCCGGACCGGGGCTCGCCGTTGGCCTGGTTCTTGGCCTGCTGGCCCTCGGTCCCGGGCTGCGGCGGGGATTCCTGCTCAGCTACGACATGGTCATCGTGCCCCGCCAGCCGTTCACCGCGGCGATAGCCGGGCTGACCGGCGGGCCGCCCCGGGCGGTGCCCAGCGATGCCGTGGTGGCGGCGGCCGCCCGGGTGCTGCCCGCCGACATCGTGCAGAAGCTCGTCCTGCTGTCGATCTTCGTCCTGGCCTGCTCGGGCGCGGCCGCCCTGCTGGCCGCCCAGCCGTGGTTCGCCCGCCTCGCCGCCGGGATCTGCTACGCCTGGAACCCGTTCGTGGCCGAACGGCTGATCATCGGCCAGTGGGCGCTGCTGCTCGGCTACGCCGGCCTGCCCTGGGCGCTGCGGGCGGTCACCACCGATCCCGTGGCGTCCTGGCGCGGCGCCAGGCGCCTCGGCCTGGCACTGCTGCCCGCGGCCGTCGGCGGTTTCGCCGCGATGACAATCTCGGCGCTGGTCGTCGTGCCCGCGGCAATCTTCGCCCGGCCCGCGACCGGGCAACGGCCACGCAACGCGGCCGCCGCGCTGGGTGTGCTGACCCTCCTCAGCTTGCCGTGGCTGATCCCTTCGCTGCTGCGCCCGCTGTACGCCGACCCCGCAGGTGTCGCCGCGTTCGCCGGCCGGGCGGACACCCCCTTCGGGGCGTTCGGCAGCCTGGTGATGCTGGGTGGAATGTGGAACGCCCAGACCGTCCCGGCCGGCTACGGGGGGTGGTGGTCGGCGTGCTGGCTGGTGTTCGTGGTCGCGGCGGCGGTGAGCTATGTGGTGTTCGGGGTGCGGCAGCGGCGCTGGCCCGGGCTTGGTCTCGCGGCCCTGATCGGCCTGGCGGTCGCGAGCGCCGGGATAACCGCGCCCGGCCAGGAGCTGCTCCGGGCCATGACCGGCCTCTGGCCGGGATTCGCGATCCTGCGCGACGGCCAGCAGTTCGTCGCGCCGCTGGCCCTGGCCGAGGCCCTCGGCGCTGGCCTGCTCGCCGCCCGGGTGGCCAGGCCGCGGAACGCGGACCGGCCGAACCGGCCGGGGCTGGTCATCGCGATAGCGGTGCTGCTCGCGCCCGTGCTGTTGCTGCCCGGGCTCGCCTGGGGCGCGGCGGGACGGCTGCGCCCGGTCTGGTACCCGGCGGCCTGGCAGGGCGTGGCCGCCACGATCGACGGCAGCCGGGCCCAGGGCGACGTCCTGCTGCTGCCGTGGGCGGCCTACCGGCGGCCCGCCTGGAACGGCGGACGGACCATGCTGGATCCGTGGCCGCGGCTGCTGTCGCGGCAGGTGATCTGGAACGACGGGCCCCAGGTGGGACCCGTCGGGTTGCCGCCCGACGACCCGGCCGCCCGCCGGCTGGCCGGCGTCATCCGCACTCCCGGCCCGCTGACCACGGCGCTGGCGGCGGCCGGAATCCGGTTCGTGATCATCGACAGCGGTGGGGCAATGGCAAGCCGCCTGCCCGGATGCGCCGTGGTGGCCGCCGGCCCGGCCTGGTCGTGTACCGGGTTCCTGACCGGACCGGGCAGCGCTAGGGCCTAATGCTCACCGGCCCGGGCATTCCGAACGGGCTTATCCGGCTTTGCCGGGCTTTTGCGGCCTTTCAGCAGTTCCATAACAAATAGAACGTGTTACAGTTTCCCTACCTTGCCACGTAGCTGGCCCGCGATTAGGGTCCAGCCATCGGTCTGTTCTCCTGGCCCGGGAGGAGCGTCATGATCCCTTTGCTCGCAGCCGTCGCCGTGGGGATCGCGGTCGCGGTCGGGGGTGCGTTTGCGGTGAGCAACGCACTGTCCGGCGCGGCCAACGGAACGCCGAGCCACGCCTCGCTGTATCAGTACGGGAACCGCTGACCGGCCCGGGCGGTGGTGACCACACCGCCGGAGAGCGGCGCCTCCCCGGTGTCCATCGAGATCGTCGTCCCGGCCCACAACGAGGCCGGCAGGCTGCCCGACGGGCTGGCCGCCCTGTGCCGTAAGGCAGCCGGCCTTCCGCTGCGTACCGCGGTCCTCGTCGTGGACAGCGCCAGCACCGACGCAACGGGTGAGCTGGTGCGGCGCTGGCCCGCGGGCCCGGTGCCGGTCCGGTTGCTGCACTGCCCCCGGCCGGGCAAGGGGCTCGCGGTCCAGGCCGGTTTGCTGGCTACCCGGGCCCCGTTCGTGGGGTTCTGCGATGCGGACATGGCCACCGACCTGTCCGCGCTGGACACCGTGATCAGCCTGCTCACCGCCGGGAAGCCGTTAGTGGTGGGATCCCGCGGGCTGGCCGCCTCGGTCGTCACGGTCCAGCACAGCGCAATCCGGCGAGGCGGCGCGGTCGTGTTCCGCGCTCTGGCCCGCCAGGTCGTCCCGGACACCACCGACACGCAGTGCGGGTTCAAGTTCTTCGCCGGGCCGCTGGCCCGCGCCGCGGCGCTGCGGCTGCGGACGCCGGGGTTTGCCTTCGACATCGAGTTGATCGCCATCTGCCAGAGGCTGGGGGCCACGCTCACCGAGATCCCGGTGCGCTGGCAGGACGTGCCGGGCTCGACGTTCTCGGTGCCGCGGCACAGCGCGGCGGCGCTGCGTGAGGTCGCGGCGATCTGGCTGAGGCAGCGGCAAGGCGACGCGCCTGCGGACGCTGCCCCTGTTTTCGACCTCGCGGCACCGGGTCAGCTTCCGGCGGCGGCGCCGGCCCTGCCGGCCGGGGCCACGACGGCGTGAGCGGGCCTGCCGCACCCGCCAGCGACCTAAGCGGCCGGCGGATCGCGATCGCCAACTGGCGCGACCCCTGGCACCCGGATGCGGGCGGCGCCGAACGCTACTCCTGGGAGATCGGCCGTGGCCTGGTCGCCAGGGGTGCGCAGGTCTGCTACCTGACCGCGCGGGCGCCAGGGCAGGCCCGCCGCGATCGCCGCGGCCAGATCACGATCGCCAGGATGGGCGGCCGGTTCACCGTGTACCCGCTCGTGCTCGGCTGGCTGCTCGCGCACCGCCGGTCGTTCGACGCCGTGCTCGACTGCCAGAACGGGATCCCGTTCTTCACGCCGTGGGTACTGCCCCGGCGGGTGCCCGTTCTTTGCCTGATGCACCACGTGCACACCGAGCAGTTCGGCGTGCACTTTCCGCGCTGGATGGCGTGGGCCGGGCGGATCCTCGAGGGGCCGGTGGCGCGCCGCGCCTACCGGCGGCACGCCTGCGTGGCGGTCTCGCCGTCCACCGTCACGGCGATGCGCAGGCGGCTCCGCTGGACCGGCGACATCTACCTGATACCGCCCGGGGCACCGGCGCCGGCCATCGCTGGCCAGACGGCCGGGCCCGCCCCCACGTCGCTGACCTGGGTGGGGCGGCTGGTCGCGCACAAACGGGCCGAGCTCATCCTGCCGGTCGCGCAGCGCCTGGACGGCAACGGGCGCACCATCGACGTGATGGGCCGCGGCCCGGCGGCCCAGGCTCTGGCCGCCGCCGTCGCGGCCCGCGGCCTCGCCGGTACGGTCCGGCTGCATGGCTTCCTGCCCGAGGCGGACAAGCAGGCGATCGTGGCCGGATCGCTGCTGCACCTGAACACCTCCCAGGGCGAAGGCTGGGGATTGTGTGTGCTCGAAGCCGCCGCCCTCGGCGTGCCCACGGTCGCCTACGACGTCGACGGGCTCCGCGACGCCGTTCGGGACGGGGAAACCGGGTGGCTGGTCCACGCGGGTGAAACGATCGAGGACGTGACGGAGCGCGCGATCAAGGAGCTGGCCGACCCGGCCCGCCGCAGCGCGATCGCGGCCGCGTGCCGAGACTGGGCGTCCCGGCTGGACTGGGAGCGATGCCGCGAGCGGATGGGGGCCCTCCTCAAGGCATCTATACAGAACGGCACGTCGCGCGGCTCCCGCACCGGTGCCTGGATCGTGTCCGGTCCCGGCCAGAGCGACCCAGGCGGGGTACTCGCCGAAGGCCCGGTGCTCGACGTCCTGCTGGCGGCCCACCCCGGCGGCCTGGTGATGCGGCCGGCCAGCGCGCTGGAGTGGCTGCTGGGCCGCGCCGCCGGGGAGGACGGCGGCCTGCGGTGATCCACGCCCCGGGTCTGCTTCGGCGGCGGGTACAGAGGCCAACCGAGACTCCCGGCGAGCGTGCCGGGCCCGGTGACCGGGGCGGGCGTGGCCAGCCCGGCGGGTTTGGCCGGCGGCTTCGCATGCTCGGCCGCCGGATGCCGTTTCAGCCGGCCACCCGGTGGCTGATCGGGTTCTGCCTGCTGATCGGCGCGCTACCGTTCCTCACCGCGCCCGGCAACCTGATCTCCGACACCAAGCTCGACCTGGCGGTCGATCCGGGGCGGTTCCTGGCCCGCGCGCTGAGCCTGTGGGATCCGCAGCAGTTCGGCCAGTTGCAGGATCAGGCGGCGGGCTACCTGTTCCCGATGGGGCCGTTCTTCTACCTGGGCAGGCTCGCCGGGCTGGATCCATGGGTGATCCAGCGGCTGTGGATCGGCGCCGTGGGCGTCGCGGCCTTCCTTGGTACGGTGCGGCTCGCGGACCGCCTGGGCATCGGCACGCCCTGGTCGCGGATCGCGGCGGGCTTCGCCTACGCCGCCTCACCCGCCGCGCTCACCCTGATCGGCGAGCTGTCCTCGGAGTTCCTCCCGGCGGCGATGCTGCCGTGGATACTCATCCCGCTGGTGGACGCGGCGCACGGCGGGCGCCGGGGGCGCGCCGCGGCCCGGTCGGCGGTCGCGGTCGCGCTGTGCGGCGGGATCAACGCGGCGGCGACCCTCGCGGTCTGCGTGCCCGCGGTCGTGTACGTGCTGACGCTGCCCCGCCCCGCGCCCCGGTGGCGGATCCTCGCCTGGTGGGTCCCGGCCGTCGCGGCGGCGACCTGGTGGTGGCTGGTCCCGCTGGCACTGCTGTCCAGGTTCGGGGTGCCGATCATCCCCTACACCGAGAGCGCAGCGGTCACTACGTCGGTGACCAGCCTGTCCAACGTGTTGCGGGGCACCGAGAACTGGGTCAGCTATCTGCTGGTGAACGGCCAGCCGTGGTGGCGGCTCGGCTACTGGATCGCCACCGCGGCCCTGCCCACGCTGCTGACCGGGCTCGCCGCGGGCCTTGGCCTGGCCGGGCTGCTCCGGCCCCGGCTGCCCGCGCGGCGGTTCCTGCTGTGCCTGTTGCTCGTTGGTGTGCTCCTGGCCTGCGCCGGGTACGTGAGCAGCCTCGGCAACCCCCTGGCCGGCCAGGTCGGCCACCTGATCAACGGCCCGGCCTCGGCGTTCCGCAACCTCCGCAAGTTCGACCCGCTGATCCGCCTGCCGATCGTGCTCGGGCTCGCTCACCTGCTCGCCTCGGTCCGGCTGCCCCGGCTGCGGCCCGTGGCGGTGGCTGCCGCGATCGCCATCGGCGGCGTGGCGGTGCCCGCGTACGCGGGCGGGCTGGCCGCCGCCGCCTCGTTCGGCCAGATCCCGCCGTACTGGGTGAGCGCAGCGGACTGGCTGAACCGGCACGCGGGCCATCAGGCCGTGCTCGTCGAGCCAGGCGCCGCGTTCGGCCAGTACCTGTGGGGCAGCCCGATCGATGACGTGCTGCAGCCGCTGACCACCGTCGACTTCGCCGAACGGGATCTGTCGTTCATCGGCTCGCCGGGCAACGAACGGCTGCTCGACGCGATCGATCAGCGGATGGCCGCGGGCGACGGGTCGGCGGGCCTGACCCAGGTGCTCGCCCGGATGGGCATCCGGTACGTGCTGGTCCGCAACGACCTGATCCGCCCCGGCCTGGCCGGGGCCTGGCCGTCCCGGATCAGCCAGGCCCTCGCCACCTCGCCCGGCATCGTCCAGGTGGCCCAGTTCGGCCCGCCGGTGGGCAGCGCCACCCCGAACGACGCGGCCACCAACTTCGACCCGCCATACCCGGCGGTGCAGATCTACCAGGTGCGCGGGGCGCAGCCGGTGGCAACCGTCCAGCCGGCCGCGGGCACGCTGCGCGTCTACGGCGGCCCCGAGGCCCTGCTCACGCTTGCCGATGAGGGCCTGCTCGGGCGCCGGCCGGTGCTGCTCAACGCGGATTCCCCCGGCCTGCCCGTCGCGGCCTCGGTGGTCACCGACACGCTGCGCCGCCGGGTCCGTAACTTCGGCGAACTGCGGACGAACTACTCGCCGACGCTGACCGCGGGCCAGTCGCTGCGCACGTTCGAGGCGGCCGCCGACTACACCGAGCCGGGCTGGACCAGGTACCAGGCGGTGGCGCGCTACTACGGGATCAGCAACGTGACCGCGTCGTCGTCCGCGGCCGATATCGGGGCCATACCCGGCCAGTGGGCCAGCGGGCTGCTGCCGTACTCGGCGGTCGACGGGAGCATGCGCACCATGTGGGAGTCGGGCAGCCTGGCCGGGCCGGTCGGCCAGTGGCTTCAGCTGGACCTCGACTTCCCGGCCAATCCGGGGACGATCCAGGTTGCCTTCACCGACAGCCCCGCGCTCGGGCCGCCGGTCACCCAGGTCGCGGTGACGACCGCCGCGGGCCGGCGCGTCGACCAGGTGCGGGTCACCGGCGTCCCGCAGACCCTGCGGGTGCCCCCGGGCCGGACCGGCTGGCTGCGGATCACGGTCACCGGGCTCGCCGCGAGCGCCCAGCCCGTCGATCGGCGCCCAGGTGGGCATCAAGGAGATCTCGGTGCCCGGGATGCAGGCCAGCCGGGCGATCCTCGCTCCCCGGGTGCCGGGCGCCGACCCGGCCGCCGTGGTGCTGACCAAGGCTCAGCCGCAGCCGTCATCGTGCATGCTCACCTCGCTCCGCTGGGTATGCTCCCCGGCGCTGGCCACCGCCACGGAGGAGCAGTACGGCTTCGACCAGGGGTTCAGCGCGCCATCCGCGAGCCCGGCCACCCTCCGCGGGTCCGCGGTGCTCATCGCTCCCTCGCTGGTCACCAGGTACCCGCGGCTCGCCCCCGGCCAGCCCTGGGTCAGCGCGTCGTCGCGGTACACCCGGGATCCGCAGGACCAGCCGAGGTCCGCCTTTGACGGAAACCCGGCGACCACCTGGATCGCAAGCCCCCTCGACACGCGCCCGTCGCTCACCATCAACTGGGGGCATCCCCGGACCGTGCGCTCGGTGACGATCCAGCGCCCCCCGGGTGCGTCCGGCCCGCTGCAGGTCCTGCTCTCGGGTTCGGCGGGGCAGGCCCGCGGCGGGACGGTGGGCACCTCGGGAGTCTTCCGGTTCGCGCCGATGCGCACCAGCAAGCTGACGTTCCTGTTCACCCCGGTGCAGACGCCGCTCCAGATCACCGACGTGGTGATTCCCGGGGTGCCGGCGCTGGATACCCCGCTGGGGGCCGTTCCGGCTGCGCTGCGGTCTTGGTCCGGTCATCGAGCTCAACGGGAAGCTCGTGCCGACGCGGGTTACCGGCACCTTCGCCGACCTGCTCACCGGCCGCCCCATGCCGTTCACCGCCTGCTCGGGCGTCACGATCGCCCGGGGCGCCAACCGGGTGGTCGAGCCGGTCAAGGACGCGTTCGATGTCCAGGACGTCGTGCTGACCCGCAACGGTGCCGGGACTCAGCGGCCGAGCCATCCCAGCCGCATCGACCTCAGCCGCGTCGACCAGCTTCAGCAACATCGACCGCTTTCGCCGTGCCGCGCCAGCCGCCGTCCAGCCGCGCTCCGCCATCAGCCACGTCCGCCGCACCGGCCACCCCACCAGCGGCCCCGGCCCTGGTCCGGTCGTGGACGCCATCACGGCGGATCGTGCGGGTGACCGCGCCCGCCCGGTCCTACCTGGTGGTGAACGAGGACTTCAATGACGGGCTGGCAGGCGAGGCTGGGCGGCACGCGGCTGCGACCGGTCCGGATCGATGGGTGGAAGCAGGCATGGTTGCTGCCCGCCGGGACCGCGGGCACGGTGACTCTGACCTACGCGCCCGACGCCGGGTACCGCGACGCGATCTTCGGCGGCCTGGGCACCCTCGCGCTGGTCGTGCTCGTGGCGCTCTGGCCACCCGCCCCGGCCTGGTTGCGGAGGCGCGCCCGCCGGCCCCGCTGGCTGACCCGGCCAGCCCCTGATGCCGGCCGGCGCCGCGGCTGAGCCCGCCCGGTCCCGCCGCCTGCGCCTGCAATGGCTTCGGCCGGGCCTCGGTACGGTGCCGACCTCGGCAGCCATCGTCTGCGGACTATTGCTCGCCGGGCTATGGCTGGGCGGGTACCCGGGGGCGGCCATCCTCACGTCGCGACCGGTCTGTTCACGGCGGCGTTCAGCTACCGCCGCAGGCACCGGCTCTGGCGCGAACTGTCCCGCCCGTGGATCGTGGCCGGCCTGCTGCTGGCCGCCACGGTCTCCGCCGTGGTCGGCGATCGGCTGCTGGACGCCGGGACCTCCGGCACGCTTGTCACCGCGCTGACCAACACGGCTCCCCAGATCATCTGCCTGACGATCATCGCCAGGCTGGCGGCGGCGCTCATCGTCGGTGATCCCTAGCCCCGAGTTGCTGTAGCTCTCCGTAAACGTTGCTGTCTTGAGGTGCTGAAAGCCGTCGGCTGCAACTATCTGATGTAGCCACGAAATTTGCGTGTTGATCCCACGCTTCCGGCAGCCTGCTGACTATTATCCTGGTTATGGCGGCACGTGGCGGTGCGATGCATGTAGCCCGGAACCAGCGGACGTATGTGGCGAAGTCCGGTGAGCAGCGCGTATATGAGTCGGTGCTGGTGCGCCGCACCTACCGGGACGGCGGCAGGGTCCGGCACGAGACGCTGGCGAACCTGTCGGCGCTGCCGGCCGAGGCGGTATCCGCGATTGAGGCGACCTTGAAGGGGGAGCGGCTGGTGCCGGCCGGGCAGGCGGTGACGATCACCACCTCGGTGCCGCACGGGCACGTCGCCGCGGTGCACGCGGCCGCGGTGAAGCTGGGCCTGCCCGCCCTGCTGGGCCCCGCCTGCGCGGAGCGGGACCTGGCGCTGGCGCTGGTCATCTCCCGGGTGGTGGCCCCGGCCTCCAAGCTGTCCACCCTCACCTGGTGGGCCGACACCACCCTCGGCGCCGACCTGGGCGTCGCGGGGACGTCCACCGACGGCATCTACGCGGCGATGGACTGGCTGGCAGGCCGGCAGGACCAGGTCGAGGCGAAACTGGCCGCCCGGCACCTGGGGCCGGAGCCAAACCCGGCGCGGATGGCGCTGTTCGACCTGTCCAGCTCATGGGTGGAAGGCACGCGCTGCCCGCTGGCCGCCCGGGGCTACTCCCGCGACGGCAAGAAAGGCAAGCTGCAGATCGAGTACGGGCTGCTCACCGACCCTGCGGGCCGCCCCGTGGCGGTCCGGGTGCTGCCCGGCAACACCGGCGACCCGGCCGCGTTCACCCAGATCGTCGAGGTGGTGCGGGAGAAGTTCGGCCTGGAGCAGATGATCATGGTCGGCGACCGGGGCATGATCACCAGCGCCCGGATCCAGGCCCTCAACCAGCTCGAGGACGGGACGCCGCGGCAAGACGCCTACGGGTGGATCACCGCGCTGCGCGCCCCCGCCATCAAAAAGCTCATGGCCAGCGACGGTCCCCTGCAGATGTCCCTGTTCGACCAGCAGAACCTGGCCGAGATCACCAGCCCGGACTATCCCGGCGAGCGGCTGATCGCCTGCCACAATCCCGTCCTGGCCGCCGACCGCGCCCGCACCCGCGAAGAGCTCCTGGCCGCCACCGAGAAACTGCTGGCCCCCATCATCACCCGCATCCAGGCAGGACGGCTGACCGGCGCCGGGGCCATCGGCGTCGAGGCCGGCAAAGTGATCAGCAAGTACAAGACCGGCAAGCACTTCGACATCGCCATCACCGACACCAGCCTCATCGTCACCCGCCGCCAGGCCCAGATCGACGAGGAAGCCACCCTGGACGGCTTCTACGTGCTGCGCACCCCCGTCCCAGCCAGCCAGCTCGACGCGCCCGGAGTGGTCACCGCCTACAAGAACCTCAAATACGTCGAACGCGACTTCCGCCACCTCAAGGCCGACGACCTGGACCTGCGGCCCGTCTACCACCACCTCGAAGAACGCGTCAAAGCCCACGTGCTCATCTGCATGCTCGCCTGCTACCTGGTCTGGCACCTGCGCCGCGCCTGGGCACCGCTGACCTTCACCGACGAAGACCCGCCTACACCCAGCGACCCCGTCGCCGCCGCCCAGCGCTCACCCCACGCCCAAGCCAAAGCCTCCCGCCAGCACGACGAAACCGGCCGCCCCTACCACAGCTTCCGCGGCCTGCTCGGCCACCTGGCCACCCTGACCCGCAACCAAGTCCGCTTCGCCGGCGCAACCGCCACCGTGCCCATGCTCACCGAACCCACCAGCACCCAGCGCGAAGCCTTCCACCTCATCGGCACACCCATCCCACTCACCTTGAAGTAGCCAGAACAACCAGCCGTCCAATCAGAAAAACGCAGGCCAAGACCAGAACCGCCTACCCAGTTAGCCGTAACTTCGGGTTAGATGCGCAGGGTCAGCCCGTCGGAGGCTGTCTCATAGCCGTGCAGATCCTCGGCGGCGAGCATGTCGGCCGAGAGGTGGGTCAAGATGATCCGGCTGCTGGCCAGTTCGGCCCGGTGCCGCTGGAGGTCGGCCAGCCGCAGGTGGTGGGGAACCGGCTTGTCCCGGTAGTAGGCTTCCGCGATGAGCAGGTCCGCTCCCGCGGCCACCTGGACGAGGGAGCTGGTCCAGGCGGTGTCCCCGGTGTAACCGATCACTTTGCCCGCCATGGCCAGGCGCAGGCACAGCGCGGGCGCGCCGCTGGGATGCTCGGCTGTCCACGCTGCCGCCTCCACTCCAGCAGCCCGGACCGTGGACCCCGGCGCCAGCTCGGTCACCCGGACCGTGAACCGCCGCCGGGCCGCCGCCGGGCCCGGGAACAGGCACTCCATCGCTGCGTGCAGGCGCGCCGCGGTGCCTGGCGGGCCGACCACGGTCAGCGCCGTGGCCCGGCCGCCGAACTGGCCATCGAGCACCAGGAACGGCAGCCCGCCGAAATGATCGCCGTGCAGGTGCGAGACGAACACCGCGGCGACCTCACCAGGATCAAGTCCGCAGCGTTTCAGCGCGGTCAGCGAGGTGGCCCCGCACTCCAGCAGCACCGGCGCCGCGCCATCCGGCCGCAGATGAATGCAGGCCTGGAATCGCCCGCCGCTGCCGAACGCATCCCCGCAGCCAGCGAACGTGACGCTCACCGTCAGACGGTTAGCGGAGTTCACCGCACCATTCTGCGGGTGATGACATGGACCACCCGCCCGCGACGCGTACCGCGGCCGTTCATTACGCGGCATACCTGATCCAAGCCCTGCCACAGCGCAGCGCCGCCGATAGGGATGGCTTGTTCCTGAGCTTTCCGGGCGCCTCCGGGGCACGGTAATGAAGGTTCTGGCCACTGTGGGGCAGCCGGTGAGCTTGCACGAGGCGGACCAAGATGCCGGCGCGACGGCTGGCGATACCGGGACGGGGTAGCGTCAACGAATGACGCCAGCCGGGCTCGCCCTGATCGGCGTGCCTGCCAACTCCAGTGGCACGGTGGACGGAGTGGCCCGGGCCCCGGCGGTGTTGCGCCAGCGCGGCCTGGCAACGGCGCTGGCCCGGCATCGGGGGTTCACCGATACCGGCGATCTGGCGCTGCCGGTTCCCGACCCGGTGCGCGGCCCATCCGGCCTGCTGGGCGAGGATGCCCTGGTAGCGATGATCGAGCAGGTGGCGCAGGCGGTCGGCGCCGCCCGGCGCCGCGGGCGGTTCCCGCTGCTGGTCGGCGGGGACTGCCCGGTGATCCTCGAAGCGCTCGCCGCCTTGCAAGCAGAGGCTGACCGTCCTGGCTTGCTGTTCGTCGACGGGCACGAGGATGCCTGGCCGCCGCGGGCCTCACCGACCGGAGAAGCAGCCGACTGCGAACTGGGGCTGACGCTGGGCCTGTTCGATGCCGCCCTCAGCCCGCAGCTGCGCGCCGTGCTGCCTTCGATCGATCCCGCGGATGTCGCCGCCGTCGGCCCGCGGGATGCCAGCGAGCTGGCCGCCGCGGGCGTGGCCAGCCTGGCCGGTCAGCTGGGTGCGCTGATCCACCCAGCTGAGCTCACCGCGGGCAGGTACGCGGAAGCGCTGGCCAGCCTGCTGCCGCCCTGGTGGCTGCACACCGACCTCGACGTGCTCGCCACCGCCGAACTCGCCGCCGTGGACTACCCCCAGCCGGGCGGCCTGACCTGGGATCAGCTGGCCGGCCTCACCGCCACGGCCCTCGCCGCCGACGGCTGCGCCGGCTGGTCGGTATGCATTTACAACCCCGACCTGGACCCCGGCCGCGACGGCGCCGACGCCGACGCCATCATCAGCTACATCACCCAAGCGATCACCGCCAGCAATCAGCCAGCATGCTGAGGGCGTGCGATATCCGCCTGATGGCGTCCGTCATGGCCCGTCTTCGTGGCTGTCTCTGCGCGCGCGAACGGGCATTCTGCGCGCCGGCGAGCGGTGGCGCGCAGGGATCACTGGCCTGCCTGCCTGCGTGGTGATCTGGACGCGGGGCGGCCGGCCCGTGAGTCGATCTCACTGGGCCCGCCGCTTGCCCGCGGGAAAATGTTATGCGTGTTCAGGCGGGGCCGCCGCTGGCCCTGTGGCTGTAGGGCCTGCGGAGCTGGTGCCCTGCTGCTGGGCGAAGTCCTTGCTGCGGATGGCGGCCAGGGAGACCACGCCCGAGGCCAGCGCGATGATTGCCGCGACCAGCAGGATGCGGTTCAGACCCGGTGGTGAAGGCTGCCCGGGTGATTACTGCTATGGCCTGCCTGGCGTGGCCGGGTAGCTTGCTGATCACGTGGGCGATCTCCCCGGACTGCACCGCGGTGGCGATCTGCGGGCCGCTGTGGGACAGCCCGGGCACCGCGGCCACCCCGGCCA
>CAWEYV010000016.1:0-207387 GCA_963813395.1 uncultured Actinomycetes bacterium | reverse complement strand
ACCTGGTCGCGCACGTTGTTGGAAAACAGCGTCCCCAGCAAGGCGATGCCGGTGGCGATCCCGACCTGGCGGAAGGTGGAGTTGATGCCCGAGGCCATGCCGGCCTGCTGCGGCGGCACCACGCCGACAGCGGTGGAGGCTAGCGGCGGGTTCACCAGGCCGATCCCGAGGCCGGCCACGATCATTCCCGGGATGAGATGGGTCCAGGACGAGCCCGCGTTGAGCCCGCGCATGAGCAGCAGGCCCACGCCGACCATGATCAGGCCGGGCCCGATCAGCAGCCGGACCGGCACGCGCGAGGAAAGCCTGCCGGCCACCGTGGCGGTCACCAGGATGGCCCCCGACAGAAACATCAACCGTACGCCGGTCGCCAGCGGAGAGTAGCCCAGAATGTCCTGCAGGTACAGCACGAGGTAGAGAATCATCGCGAAGATCGAGGCGCTGAGCCCGAACGCCGCGACCGAGCCACCGCTGAAGGTCGGCAGCCTGAACAAGCTCAGGTCGAACATCGGGTGCGCCCTGCGCCGCTCCACCAGGACGAAAGCGACCAGCAGCACAGCCGCCGCGGCGAAACAGCCGAGCACCAGGCCGTTGGTGAAGGACCGCTGGTTCGACTCGATCAGTGCGTAGACCAAGCTTGACAGCGCCACCGTGAAGAGCACGAAGCCTGGCCAGTCGGGCCGGCTGGCCTGCGGCGCGCGCGATTCCGCCACCTTCATCACCGAGATCACGGCGGCCGCGATCCCGATCGGCACGTTGACGAAGAAGATCCACCGCCAGGACAGGCCCGAGGTCAGCACGCCGCCGAGCAGCGGGCCGATGGCCACCGCCAAGCCGGTCACCGCTCCCCAGGCCCCGAATGCGGTGCCCCGGTCCTTGCCGCGGAAGGCATCAGCCAGCAGCGCCAGCGATACCGCGAACATGATCGCCCCGCCGATTCCCTGCACGGCGCGAGAGAGCTGGAGCATCAGCGTGCTGACCGCAAACCCGCACAGCACCGACGCGCCAGTGAACACCACCAGGCCGATCAGCCACAGCCGCCTGCGGCCGTACATGTCCGCCAGGCTGCCTGCGGTCAGCAAGAACGCCGCCAGCGTCAGCGCGTAGGCGTCAACGATCCACTGCAGGTCGGAGAAGCTGGAGTGCAGCGCCTTCTGGATATCTGGCAGGGCGACATTCACGATCGTGATGTCCAGCAGCAGCATGAACGTGCCCAGGCACACCGCGGCGAGCGTCCACCACTTGTTTCCGCGCTGGCCCAGATCCCCGCCGCCGTGCCTGGCTTGCTGGCCGCGGCGGCGCTGATCCTGCCCAGACAGACCGGCATGGGCTTCGGTCACGAAGGCTCCGTTTGCTCAGGGACAGGTGACCTGGACAGGACCTGCCGGCGATACGGTCAGCGTGCGCGCCGGGCCCGCTAGCTCATCCCCAATGATTCACCGCAGACCCACTCGTGCAATGCCGCGACTGCACGGTGAATTCCCTGAAGCACCGCCCCGGCAGATGCCGGTGCCCGGCCAGGCAGCAAAATCGCGGCCCGTGCCGCTGCCCGCCCGGCGGGCTGGCCAGCTCCCGCCGAGCCGGTAGGAGCAGTCTTTTCCCACACCGCTGCCGGGCGATAGATGCGCGATCCGCGTCGCGACCCGCGGCCGACTTGTCCTGACAGATACGTACGCCGTGATCGAACTTCGGGCAGACCGAGCGCACACCCGCCGAAGCTCGGCGTGGCTGACATGGACCTGGGGTCATCCCGCGACGATACAGATGTGGGAGATCTGCGCGGGCATCTTGGCAGCCCGTCTGCACAGGACTTGGCGAGCCCCCGCTTGCCGGTTCTTGGCCGGACTGCGCTGGCCAAGCAGCGTTGATGCCTATGGTGATGCCCGGTGGCTCAACGCCTTGCCTCGAGGAGGTTCAATGACCGCATCGCA
Source organism: uncultured Actinomycetes bacterium (assembly GCA_963813395.1). Taxonomy (GTDB): domain Bacteria; phylum Actinomycetota; class Actinomycetes; order Streptosporangiales; family Streptosporangiaceae; genus DASXKD01. Next base: position 205,456 of record CAWEYV010000016.1, on the reverse strand, counting down.
GCCGGGCGCGGTGAGCCCGGTCCCCGGCCATCTAGCCGACGTCATCGAGCGTTGGTGGCTTCGCCTTAAGCCCTTCGTGCGGGGGGCGCGAGCAGGCCCAGGGCGCGGCCGCGGTCCACCGCCTCGTGGCGGTTGTGGACGCCGAGCTTGGCGTACAGGTGGCGCATATGGGTGCTGATGGTGTTCACCGACAGGAACAGTTCCTTGGCGATCTCGGATCCGGTCAGGTGGGTCGGAAGGTAGCGCAGGATGCGGGTCTCGCTGTCGGTGAGCGGTTCATCCAGGCCGCGGCTGCGGGCCCATCCCGGTTGGCTGCCGGGCGGCCGCGCGGACCTAGTCGTGCCCGAGAGCAGGTCCAGGATCTGGGAAATCAGGGCGGTGTGGGCGGTGACGTACCGGGCGTGGCGCTCGAGCAGGCCCGGCGCTGGGTGCAGCAAGAACAACGAGAGCGCGCCGTCGGGTTCGGCGAGGTCGAGCGCGCGTTCCAGGGCCCGCCCGGCGGCGGCCGGGTCGCCGAGCGCGTCCCGGGCGATCGCCTCCAGCAGGAAGGCGCGGGCCAGCCCAGTCCATGGGAGTACGGAGGGAGCGGCGTCGAGGACCGGCGCGAGCGCGGCGACCGCCGCGTGCGGGTCGTCGTGGGCGAGCCGCAGTACCGCGGTCGCGATGCGCGTCTCCCCGTGGTCGCCGTATTGTTCGCTGAGTTCGGTAAGGGCCTGCTCCGCGCCCTCGGTATCGTTTAGACGTACCAGGGCGTGCACCAGCAGCGCTCGTGCCCGAGGGACGGCGTAGTGCGGGGCGGCGAGCCGCCGGGCCAGCGGCTCGGCGGCCCGGAACGTGGCCAGCGCGTCGGCGTCCCTTCCGCGCGCCAGCTCGAGCAACCCGCGGACGTAACGGATGACGTGTCCGGTGGCGGGCTGGGCGTCGGCTGTGAGGGTGCGTTCGGCGCGCTGGACCCAGAGCTCGGCCTCGTCCAGTCTTCCCTGCCACGTCAGCATGGTTCCCAATGCCATGCAGGCGGTGCCAGCGGCCGGGTCGCTGGCCCAGCCGTGTCGTTCGGCCAGCTCGATCGCCTGCCTGCCGCGTTCGGCCGCCCGCGCATACGACCGGAACATCTCGACCGCCGCCAGGTGCGCCAGGCCGGTGAACTGCAAATAGGGCCGCCCGATCCGGCGCGCCAGCGCAATGCCCCGCTCCAGGTGCCGCTCTGCCTCCTGGAACCGGCCTGTCCAGATCTCGGTGGTGCTGAGGCTGATCAGCGCCAGCGCGCGCAGGTCCTGGCCCAGAAAGGCCTGCGCCGCGTCCGGGGCCTCGGCCAGGGCCTCCAGGTGCCGGACCTCCTCGGCCACCGCTGGCACATCGCCGCGCTGGCGGACTACCAGCAGCCGGACGATGCCGAGCAGCAGCTGCGCCCGGGCGCGCCGGGCGTCCGGCACCGAAGCCGTTCCGCGCTCCGCCAGGCCCAGGTACCACTCGGCCGCCTCCAGCGACCCGAACGCCAGCTCGTCCGCCGCGGCCACCGCTGCGAGCCCGGCATCGGCCGTGCGGACACTAGGCGGGAACCCGGCGAGCAGCTCGTGGGTGGTGGCGGCCTGCCCGTCCAGGTGCAGGCCGGGCCAGTGATCGGCGAGCAGCCTGGCGGCGAGATCCCAGTCTCGGGCGGCCTGGGCGTGCCGGATCGCCTCTACCGGGTGCCCGTGCTCCGCGAGCCAGTCAGCGGCTGTCCGGTGCAGCGCCGCTACCTCATCCGACGCGGCGCAGCGCAGCTCCAGTTGCAGCAGCCCGGCGAACATCTGGTGGTAGCGGAACCACGACCGCGACCCGTTCAGCGAGATCACGAACGCGTTCGCTTGCTCCAGGTCCTGCAGGACCCGCTCGCCGCCGTTGTCTGCGGTCAGCAGGTCGGCTAGCTCCCCGTTCACCCGCTCCAGGATGGAAGTGCGTAGCAGCAGCCGCTTGACCGCTTCGGGCTGCCGGTCCAGCACCTCGGCGATCAGGTACTCGGCCACCGTCCGTTCGCTGCCGGAGAATCCGGCCGCGAACCGCGCCGGATCTTCGTGCCCGGCCAGCGAAAGGGCAGCCAGCCGCAGCCCCGCCGCCCACCCCTCCGTCCGCTCATGCAGGCTCACCAGCGCCGCATCGGGCAGCTGCACTCCCGCCGCCGCGAACAGCGCCCGCGCCTCCGCCACGGTGAACCGCAGATCGGGCTCGCGGATCTCGGTCAGCTCGCCTTCCAGCCGCAGCCGGTGCAGCCCCAGCCGCACATCACGGCGGGTGACCAGCACGAACCGCAGCTCGGTCGGGGCCCGTATTATCAGCAGCTCTAGCTGCCGCAGCGCGTCCGGGCCCAACTCGTGCACGTCATCGATAAGCAGCCAGATCCGGTCCGCCAGCAGCGCCAGGTCGGTCAGCAACCGTTCCACGATCGCCCAGCCGTCGAGGTCCGGCGCCGCCGTCAGCGGCCGCACCAGCACCGCCCCCGGAGGCGTCTCGCGCAGCGCGCCGAGCACCGACAGCCAGAACCGCTGCGGATCCCGCTCCTCGCTGTCCACTGGTACCCACGCGGCGTGCCGGGCCAGGCCAGCCTCGGCGATCCAGGACCGCATCAGCACCGTCTTCCCGCTCCCGGCCGGTGCCGATATCTGAACGACGCGTTCTGCTTCGGCTAGCCGCCCGAACAGCGCGCAGCGAGACACGATTCCTCCCCTGACGGGAGCAGCGGCCGGAACATCGGGAATTCCCGGCTCCTCGGCGGACGCCGTGCCGCCCTGTACCGGCCAGGGGCCAACTGCGACGTTGCCGGGCCAGTCAAGGCGGACTCGGGAAGGTCCCGGCTCGCGCGGGATCACCGGGCGGGTGGCTAGCTCAGTCATGCTGCCTCTCCCCAGTCGACCCGTCGGCCTGCGGGATCGGCTGGCTGGTCATGCTCGTGCCCGCTCGGTTTGGAGGGGAAGCGGACTCCACCATGCTGGGGGCTCACACGGCGCCGTGTCGTGGGTCAACTGACCCCGTCTTGTCGCAACGTGGCTCAGTGAATGACTCAAGCCCCCAGATCCCACGCCGCGCCCCGCCCCCAAGATCGGCGCTCACCGTCCCCCGCGGTTCAGGGGTGGACCCTGTGCGCGGGGCCGGAGGTCGAGGCGGATTGATCCATCCTTCTGGATATGCAGGCTCGCGCAGGAGATAGCGCGGTGGGGTGTCCGGGGAGGTGGTGGCTTGCGGTTGCAGGCCCGGGTCGCTCAGACTGCGGGGGTGACCCTTGGCGGGGGTGTCCGATGATGGCGTCAGAACTGGTCGGGCGGGACTCGGAGATCGCCGCACTGGAGCTGTTGCTGGCCGGCATCGGCCACGGCGGCAGGTCGCTACTGGTGCTGGGCGACCCGGGGATCGGGAAGTCCGCGCTGGCGCAGGTGGCGAGCCAGCGCGCGGCCGGCCGGGGGATGCGGGTACTGAGCTGCGCGGGTGTGCCGGGCGAGGCACACCTGTCGTTTGCCGGGCTGCACCAGTTGCTGCGGCCGGTGCTGGCCGAAGCCGACGGGCTGCCGCGCGGCCAGCGGGATGCGCTGCTGACCGCGCTGGGGACAGGCGGCGGGGAGGTGGCTCCGGCTATGCCGCTGGTGGGGCTGGCGGCCCTGGAGTTGCTGGCGGCCGGCGCGGGGCGGGCGCCGGTGCTGGTTGTCGCCGAGGACGTGCACTGGCTGGACTCGTCCACGTGCGAGGTGCTCGCGTTTGTGAGCCGTCGGCTGGGCGCAGACCCGGTGAGGCTGGTGGGCACCGCCCGCGAGGCCGAGCTGGATGACAACCCACTGGCCAGGGCGGGGCTGGCGGAGCTGCGGCTCGGTCCGCTGGACGCGGCGGCCGCGGCCGAGTTGCTGGACGCGACCGCGGCGCTGGATCCGGCTGTGCGTGAGCGGGTGCTAGAGGAGGCGGCCGGCAATCCGCTGGCCCTGGTCGAGCTGCCGGTGACGGCCGGCCAGCAGGACAGCCGCGGGGCGCTGAACGGGTGGATTCCGCTGACCCGGCGTCTGGAGGAAGCGTTCGCGTCCCGGCTGCCGGGGCTCCCTGCGGTGACCTTCACCGCGTTGCTGGCGGCAGCGCTGGATGACGGGGAGGCGCTGGCGGAGGTGCTGGCCGCGGCGAGCGTGGTGACGGGCAAGCCGGTGTCGGTGGCGGATCTAGGCGAGGCGGTGGCGGCGGGGCTGGCCGAGGTGGACGGGCAGCGCGTGCGGTTCCGGCATCCGCTGGTGCGGTCGGCGGTGGGTGAGGCGGCCGGGCTGGCCCGGCGGCAGGTCATGCACCGGGGGCTGGCGGAGGTGCTGGTGGGCGCGCCGGACCGTCAGGTGTGGCACCGGGCGGCGGCCACTCTTGGCGAGGACGAGGAGGTGGCCGCTGGGCTGGAGGCTGCTGCGGGCCGGGCGTTCGGCCGCGGGGCGATCGCGGAACAGGCCGCAGCGCTGGCCGCCGCGGCCCGGCTGAGCCCTAGTTCCGCCCGGCGCGGGCAGCGGCTGATCCGCGCCGCGTGGGCGTTCACCGACCTGGGCCGGCCGCAGACGGTGTTGCGGCTGCTGGATGAGGTCGAGCCGCTGGACCTGGGCCCGAGGGACCGGCTCCGGCTGGCGTGGGCCCGCGAGGTCGCGGGGGCGGCCACCCGGTCCGGCGCCCGGCCGCTAGCCGCGCTCGCCGGCCTGGCCGACCAGATGCGCCGGGAGGGAGACATCGACCAGGCGCTGCTCACGCTCGAGGAGGTGGCGCTGCGGTGCTATTGGTCCAACCCGGACGAGCGGACCAGGCAGCGGATGACCGCGGCAGCTGAGGCCGTACCGGTCGCCGGCGAGGATCCGCGGCTGCTGTTCGCCTTGGCGCTGAGCGATCCTGTCGGGCACGGCGCGGCGGTCCTGGCCCGGCTGGCCCGGCACCAGCCCGGCTCGGGTACCGCCTATCAGGACTACCTGCTGGGCTACGCCGCCGCGGGCGTGGGAGCGTGCGAGCAGGCGGTCGGGTTTCACACCGCGGCGGCGGCCGGGCTGCGGGCCCGCGGCCGGCTGGGCCTGCTCGGCCCGGTCCTGCTCAGCCAGGCGTGGTCGGCGCTGCTGCTCGGCCAGGCCGCCCTGGCCGGGCCGGCCGCCGACGAAGCCGCCGGCTGCTGGCCGAAAACGGCAGGCCGCTGTGGGTAGCCAGCGCCCAGCTCGTCCAGGCGGTGCTGGCCGGTCGGCGCGGCGACACCGCCGCCGCCGACCTTGCCGCCCAGGCCGAGCAGGTCCTGCTGGCCGGGGGCCTGCCCCCGCTGCTGGCCCAGGTCCAGCTCGCCCGCGGAACCGCGGCGCTCGGCGCTGGCCGCCACGACGAGGCCTACGAGCAGCTGGCCCGGATCTTCGACCCGCACGATCCCGCCTACCACCCGCACCTGCGCGCCTGGGCCCTGGCCGACCTGGCCGAGGCCGCCGCCGGCGGAGGCTACCAGGACGCGGGCCGCCGCCATCACGCCGAGCTCATCCTCGAGGCCGCCACGACCGGTTCGCCCTTGCTGCGCGCCAGCCTGGCCGTGGCCGCGCCGGTGCTGGCCATCGACGACGCACGGGCACTGTTCGACGCGGCCCTGGACGCCGACCTGGCAGCCTGGCCGCTGCACCGCGCCCGGCTGCAGCTCGCCTACGGCATGTGGCTGCGCCGCCGCCCGCACGCCGGCGAGTCCCGCGCGCAGCTGCGCGCCGCGAGGGACATTTTCGACGCGGTCGGCGCCGATGCCTGGGCCGAGCGCGCCCGCCGGGAACTGCGCGCGGCCGGCGAGCGCGGCGGCCAGCCAGCCCCGCGGGCGCTGGACCTGCTTGGCCCGCAAGAACTGCAGATCGCGCGGCTGGCCGCCGAAGGGCTGACCAACCGGGAGATCGGCCAGCAGCTCTACCTCTCGCACCGCACCGTCCGCAACCACCTGTACAGGATCTTCCCCAAACTGGGCATCACCTCACGCGCCGAACTGGCAGCCGCCGTGGGCGCCTCCCAAGGCCCGGCGTAGGCCCTAGCCTCTGATGTTTCGAAGACCCTTCGTCATGGTGGAAGCGAAACCGAAGGCTTTGATTTCCGCGCAATTCAGTTGATCGCAGGCCGAGGCTACCTCAGCCCCGCCAGACGATCGCCGGGACCGCAACTGACTGGTCGGTGCCGGCTGACGACCGTAGTATCCGATTGCTCGTGCTCGCAGGCCCGGATGCCGCGGTCGTTGTGTGACGGCGTCGGAAGTGAATCAGTGGATCCAGGGCGCCGTGTACTTACCCGTGTAGTAGAGGATCGCGGACCAGTCGTCGCCCCCGGTGAACGCCACGCCCGCGAAGAGCAGGTTCACATACAGCGTCCACCGCCAGGACAAGTACTCGGTCAGCGCGCCGCCGAGCAACAGGCCCACCGCGCCGCCGGCCCCGGCGATCGCCCCGTAGACGGCGAACGCCTTGCTGCGGTCCTTTGGCTCGGTGAACGTGGTGGTCAGTATCGACAGCGCCGACGGCACCAGCAATGCGGCGAACGCGCCCTGGCAGGCCCGCGCGGTGATCAGCATGGCGAAGTTGACCGAGGCGCCGCCGATGGCCGGCACGCTGGCGAACCCGGCCAGGCCGGTCAGGAACGTCACCTTGCGGCCCAGCAGGTCGGCCAGCCGGCCGCCGAGCAGCAGCAGGCTGCCGAACGCCAGGGTGTACGCCGTGACCACCCACTGCCGGTCCGCCGTGGAAAAGTGCAGCGCTCGCTGCGCGGATAGCAGCGCGATGTTCATCACCGTGAGGCTCACGATCACCATGACCTGCGACAGGCCGATCACGCCCAGGACGAGCCAGCGCCGCCGGTCCCCGGCGCCGCTGATGGAGGTGGCATCAGACATAAGACTCACCACGTCTTCCTCTGTTGTTACTGCGTGCGTACGGAGCCATCCATTGACGTGGTGTTGCTGTGCTCATAGCACGCCTCCTCCAAGGTGGGTTTGCCGGTATGGGGGCCAGGCTGGGGCGCGGCGAGGTGAGCCGGCATCACTCGATTTTGTGATTGAGTCCGCTCGCGGAGCGGCGGGCGAGACTGCTTCGGTTGTCACTTGTTTTGGCAGGTCGCCGGAGGGCGCGCCGCTCGTCCTCGGAAGTGGCTCCCCACACGCCCGAGGTCATCCCGCGGCCCATCGCCCAGGCTGGGCATGCGGCCTTCGCTGGGCAGGCCCAGATCCGTTTAGCCTCGTCCATCTGACGCACCGCGAAGCGGAATCTGTGAGCCTTGGCTGGGAACCGGGCGACCGCCGTTGCTGGGTTGGCATGGCGCTACCCCGACTTGTATGCAAGCGCCTCGACCAGGGCGAACAGGTGCTCCATCTGGTTCGGGGCACCATCCACTCCAGGCCAGCGCACGTACCGTCAACCAGGCGGATCAAAGGGACTCGATGATGACCTCTCACATGCCTGGCGGGAAAGCCTGGGTCCGTCGTGAAGGCTCGCATGGCCGCCGCCCGGCTGGGGGCGGAAACCACGTCACGAAGGTGGACCAATGACTATTTCAGGCCACCTGGTTGCCATCATCGGCACCGGCAACGCCCTGCAACCTGCGGTTGGGAACCCAGATAATCGACATCACGATGATCGGGAGTCGGTGCCGCCAACAGGAGCAGGTCAGGCCAAGACCGCCGGTCAGCGTCATTAACCCCGCCCAAGACCGGTAGCGAGAAGTAGCGGTCTCGGGTCATTGCTGACTCCTGTGGCATCGAGTGAGCGGAAGGCTTGTGCCCGGCTATTGGTTGAGCCGGAGGATCGTTCTCTGTTATTACTGCGTCCGCACGGTTTGCAGGTATGGCGCCAGGCTGGCGTACCGCGAGATAAGCGGGCATCACATAGTTCCTGTGATTGAGTACGCCCGCGGGGCGGCGAGTTCGGTTGTCACGTGTTCTCGGCAGGGCCAACGCACGTACTGTCAACGAGGCGAATCACTGATATTCGGTGATGACCTCTCACCTTCCTGGCGGAGAGCCTGGGTCGTCGTGAACGTCGACGGCCGCGAAATCCCGCACCCGGACCAGGTCGGCTTCTGGCGCGGGAACCACATCACGCAAGGTGGACCACGATGACTAATTCGGAGAGCACGGTGGCGATCATCGACACCGGCAACATCGGCAGCACGCTGAGGTGCTGAAAGCCATATGACCAGTCAGGCCCGGCACCAATCGCTGCGCGGCAGCGACTCGGCACCATCCGGATTGGGGATCGCGCCGTCCCGGTAGGGGCTCCGGCGCAATGTAACCCCGACTACGTGGGCAAGCCTGCGTGGCCGCGCGCCTCCCTTGCCCGGCACGATCAGGCAAAAGACTCCGAGGAGAGAGCAATGACCACCACCACCACCGAGCAGCTCGAGGCCAACAAGAAACTGGCGCGCGTCTACATCGACCAGGTGTTCAACCAGCACAATCCGTCAAAGGCGGCCGACTTCGTCAGCGACGACGTGGTCTGGCACGGCAACAGCCTCGGCGATATCGTCGGCGCGGAGAATCTGGCCGGCCTGCTGGGGTCGTTCATCGGGGCGCTGCCGGACCTGTATGCGGCCGAGCAGGACATTACAGCCGAGAACGACCTGGTCATGGTCCGGCTCGTCGTAACCGCCACGGTCAAGGGCAGCCTGCTGGGCGTGCCGGCTGACGGCAAGCCAGTCCGGTGGAACGCCGTGGACATATACCGGGTCACCGACGGCAAGATCAGCGAGGAATGGGCGGCCGACGACATCGCGACCATCATGACCCAGCTCGGTGTCTTCAGTCCGCCGTGGGCCGCCTGACATCCCCCGCCAGCAGCCAGGCCGGCTCGTTGCTGCCCGGCACCAGCACGCCCTGGCAGCAGAGGTACGGGCCCGGCTGGCGGCGTTCACCGCGGAGCGGCTCGGTGACGTGCCGCGCAAGGATCAGCGCGCCCAGGGCGAGCTGATCGCGCGCCGTTAAGCAGACACCGGGCCGGACATCGGGCTGCTGGTGCACATTGTGAGCGGCATGCTGCGTGCCGGCCTGGGCCGCCACCGCGAGGCGCTGCTGGAGTTTGGCGCGGCCGAATACCCAGGATCGCAGCTGGAGGGATCGCACTCGCTGGCGAGCCAGGTGACCGGCTGGATGCTGGCCACCCAGGTCCGCCTCGGTATGCCCGGCGAAGCCCGCGCCCTCCTCGCGGCGCTCGACGACGAGCGGGTCAGCGCGGGCGAAATCCGTAACGCCTGCGCGGTGATCTACCTCGCGGAAGGCGATTCGGCCGGAGCCCTCGGCCCGCTGGCCGATGTCTTGCAGCGCGCGCGGGAACTAGGACTGCTGGCGGCCGACCGCACGCGGTAGCACGGGGGTCGCCAGATCCTGGTGATGCCGGTTCACCTGCCCGCTGGCCGTGGCCTCATGGACCTAGCGCCCGCCTGGTATGCGATCCGGATCGATGGCCACCTCGGCGCCGTGGTGCTGTCCGCGTTCCCGGCGCTGGTACCTCAGCCCCGCGGCGTCGACCCTGTGCTCACCGGCCTGCTGGACCGATCGGCACTCTACGGCGTCCTGGCTGAGATCGAGGCGCTGGACCTTGACCTGATCGAGGTCCCCCATCTGAGGCCGCAACACAAATCACAAAAATCAGGTGACGGCCGCTCACCGTGATGGCCGCTAGCTTCGAGCGCACCCGAACCCTGCTAGGAGAAGGTGCGCCCCAATGACCAGTGCCCCCGTACGCGACCCGATCGCCGACCATCTCCTCACGCCACAGAACGCAGCGCTCCTGCTCATCGACTACCAGGCCCAGCAGCTGGGCGGTGTCCACTCGATGGACCGGGACCTGATGGTAAAGAACGTCGTCTCGACGGTCAGGACCATCAAGACCTTCGCGGTGCCGGTCGTGCACTCGACCGTCAACGTCGCCTCCGGCCGCGAAGGGCCCACGATCCCCGAGCTCGCCGGCCTGCTGAGCGACGACAAGCCGCTCGACCGGACCAGCATCAACTCCTGGGAGGACGTCGAATTCGTTCAGGCCGTCCACGCGACCGGCCGCCGCAAGCTCATCTTCGTCGCGCTGTGGACCGAAATGTGCATGGCGTTTGCCGCCCTGGACGCGCTGCGGGAAGGGTATGAGGTCTACCCCGTCGTCGACGCCATCGGCGGTACCTCGCCCGAGGCCCACCGGGCCGGCCTCGACCGCGTCATCCAAGCCGGCGGCCAGCCGATCAGCTGGGTCTCGCTGGCCGGCGAACTTCTGCGCGACTGGGTCCGCCCGCAGGCCGCAGCGGTCGCCGAGATCGTCGTCACCGACCGCCTGTCGAAGGAGCAATAGCGCCTCGGCTGCTGCGGCTCGCGTGTACACCGGGTCAACCGGCTAGCGATCAGGCGACAGCCGAAAGAGAACGCCGTTCTGTCCAAACTAAAGTCAATCCTCATCGTCAGACCCAAAGCACGATGACAATGACCGGCGTATCCGTGAGTGGAAGGGAGCTCGGTGAAGGGAGTCACCAATGACAGTCCAGCCGTCGACTACCAGAGACGGGAGTACGAAATGAGCACATCAGACACAGAAGTCGGCAAGAATTCGATGGATATCGTCAGGTCATTCATCACGACCTGGAACGACCACGACGTCAACGCCACCATGGAGCTCCTGGATCCCGGTATCGTCTTTCAGAGCCCGTTGTTTTCGGATCCCGTCCGGGGCATCAAGGCACGCACCGAAGTCAACGACAACTTCATGACGTCGATGCCCGACTTCGCGTACAGGCTGATTCGAATCGCGTCAGACGGCGACTACGTCGCGGCGGAACTAGTTGGCACCGGAACCTCAACTGGCCCGGCGAAGCTTCCTGGGCGCGATCCGATCCCACCAACCGGCCGGCATGTCGAGTTCCCGATGGCCGGGTTTTTCCGCGTAACTCCCGAGGGGAAGATCGCCGAGGAGCGCTACTACTACGACCGGCTGGTTCTACTTCAGCAACTTAACCCGCCAACGCAGTCCTGAATCCCAAGGGCCGGGTACACAACCGCAGCGGTCGTGACCAGGTTTGCCGCGGGGCGGTAAATCGCGGCGCTGGCCCGCCGGGGGGCGGTCCTGGCCACTGGGGTGGCGTAGCCGAACGACTGGGTTGCGGCCGGTCCTAGGCGCCTTTCCGGGAGCCTGCACGGCCGGCCCGCGCAGCTTGGTAGTTGCCTGCTGACAGGCGCGGTTCGTGCTCGACGAGTTCGGCGAGTGCCTCGATCGCGGCTCTGAAGGAGTCGATGCGGCGCGCGGCTCGGCTCACGACCAGGCCGCCCTCGAATACGGACATGACCAGGTCGGCTAGGTCGGGAGCGCGCCCAGGCGTGATGCCCCAGATTTCGAACTGGCGTGCCAGCGCCTGGCGCCACCGCCTGAAGACCTTCTCGAACTCGGTGCTGAGTTCCTCGCTCTGGGGGGCTAGCTCCAGCACCATGGTGGCGACGGCGCATCCGTTGCGGTAGCCCGAGCCTTCCAGGCGGGCCGCCACCATGTCACCGAGCGCGCGCACGAACGATCCGGGACCGTCGCAGCGGGCTGCTGCTGCTGCCACCATCTGCTCGATTTCGTCTCCGGCCAGCGCGATGGCCTCGCGGGCCAGTTCCTGCTTGCCGCCGGGGAAGTGGAAGTAGATTGATCCGCGCGGCGCGCCACTGGCCTGGATCACGTCGGAGAAGGCGGTCGCGTGGTAGCCGCGCTGCCGGAACAGCTGAGCGGCGGCGTGGATCATCCTGGAGCGGCTGTCGGAGCGGCGGGCCATGACCTCATCGTACCTGTTGACTAAGTCTGCCGCACGTCATAGTTTGCTTATAGGTCATACATCACACTTGGCAAATCATCTACGCCGTCTCCGACTACCCGTGTGCCCGGAGAGGAACTGTCATGAGTGATCTGCCCGCCTTCGTCATCGACCGGCACGGCGGCACCGACCACTGGCACCAGGCGTCGGCCGTCCCTGCGGCCATGCAAGTAGATAGGGGGCTTCTAGGCCTTCAAGGGACAATCCAGTCGGCTGGGCCGCGAGCCGGTGCCCGCCGATACCACCGGCAGCGCATCACGATGACGCCATTCGGAAACGGGTCCAGCCTGGAGTCCGACGCAGACCTACAGGCACGCCACCACGCACCACCATGGTGCGTCTGGCCCGCTGCAGGTGATGTGCGGCATCGACGGGCGCGAACAGGAACTGGGCCACCTGACCGGCTACCGGGGCCCGGCGCCGGCGCGGATCGGCAGGGGCGGCAGCATGCGTGAGCTAGCCACGCGCAAACTGGTCCAGCCCGAGCTGAGACCTTCCCGAGTCCGACTTGACGAGCCACGCAACATCGCAGTTAGCCCCCGGGCGCTAGGGGGCGGCACGGCGTCCGCCGACGAGCCCGGAACCCCTGATGTTCCCCCTGCTCCTGCCGTCAGAAGCGGAGTGGTGTTGCGCTGCGCGCTGTTCGGGCGGCTGGCCGGAGCGGAACGCGTCGTCCAGATGTCGGCGCCGGCCGGGAGCGGGAAGACGGTGCTGATGCGGTCCTGGATCACCGAGGCTGGCCTGGCCGGGCACACAGGGTGGGTACCGGTGGACCGCGAGGTGCGTCACCCGCGAAGGTTCTGGATCGCGGTAGCCGACGCGCTACGAGGCACGGCGGCCGGATCGGCGCTGGTACGGCCGCTGACCCCGGCACCGGATCTCGACGGTTGGGCGGTAGTGGAGCGGCTGCTCAAGGACCTGGCCCCGCTGCAAGACCGGCTGTGGCTGCTGATCGACGACGCGCATTTGCTGGACCCAGGTGAGGTGCTGCCCCAGTTGCAGTTGTTGCTGCTGAGCGCGCCGCAGAACCTGCGGTTCGTCCTTGCGACCCGCCACGATTTGCGGCTGGGGCTGCACCGGCTGCGGCTGGAGGGGGAGCTGACCGAGTTCCGTGCGGCCGATCTGCGGTTCAAGCTGGCCGAGGCGCGGGCGCTGTTCGCCGCGGCCGGGTTGGACCTGCCGGCCGACGCGCTGGCCCGGTTGCACGGACGGACCGAAGGCTGGGCAGCCGGGCTGCGGCTGGCCGCGCTGTCGCTGGCCGGGCACCCGGACCCGCAGCGGTTCGCCGCGGAGTTCTCCGGCACCGAGCGGACGGTCACCGAGTACCTGGTGGCCGAGGTGCTGGACCGGCAGAGTGAGGAGGTGCGGCGGCTGCTGCTGCGCACGTCCGTGCTGGAGCGGGTATCCGGGCCGCTGGCGGACACGCTGACCGGCAGGCCGGGCGGGGAACGGATCTTGCAGGATCTGGAGCACGCCGGCGCGTTCGTGGTCGCGCTGGACGCACACAGGTCGTGGTTCCGTTACCACCGGCTGTTCGCGGACCTGCTGCAGCTGGAGTTGCGCCGCACTGAGCCGGACGGGCGGGCCGCGCTGCACGGCGCTGCCGCCGCATGGCTCGCCGGGCACGGGCACCCGGCGGAGGCGGTCCGCCAAGCCCAGGCCGCCGAGGACTGGGAGCTGGGCACCCGGCTGCTGTCGGACAACTGGCTCGACCTCTACCTCAGCGGGCGAGGCGCCACCTTGGCCGAGCTGCTGGCCGGGTTTCCCTCACGGGTCGTCGCGGCCAGCCCGGAACTCACCGCCGTGCAGGTGGCCGGCGATCTGCTGCGGGGATCGGTGGAGAATGCGGGACGCCACCTGGCCCAGGCCATCGCCAGGCTAGCGGCGGTACCCACCCACCGCCGCGGACGCGTGCACATCATGCTTGCGGTGCTACGGCTCTTCCTGGCCCGGCGCCTCCTCGACTTCCCGGTGGTGGCCGAGGAGGCGCAGCGGCTGCTCGCCCTTACGGAGGCTGCTGATGCCGCGCAGTTCGGGCTGGGCGAGGATCTGCGCGCTGCGGCGTCGGTCAGCCTTGGCATCGCCGAGATGTGGGCCCTTAGGTTCGACGATGGGGAGCGGCATCTGCAGCAGGGCGTGGCCCTGGCACGCCAGATCGGGCGGCCGTACCTGGAGCTCACCGCTCTGGTCCACGGGGCGCACGCGATGCTGCTGTTCCGGCCCGATGCGTCGCAAACGGAGCGGAGCTGGCAGGCGATCGACCTGGCGGAACGGCACGGCTGGGGCGAGGAACCGCTCGCCGGGATGGCCTACGCCCAGGTCGGCTTCGTGCTGCTCTACCAGGGCCGGCTGGATGATTCAGAGCCGTGGCTGAAGCGCGCCGAGCGCACCCTGCGCGCCGAGGTGGAACCTGCCGCCGGGATGAGCCTGCGTCATGCTCGCGCGCTCCTGGAGCTGGCCCGGGGCCGGCCTCAGGACGCGCTGGCGGCGTCCGACGGCGCCGAGAAGCTGGCCGCGACACTGGCCGGCCCGCATACCTTCGTGACGTGGATGCGATCACGCAAGCTGCATACGCTCGTACGGCTAGGCCAGACCGGACGCGCCGAGGAGGCTCTCGCCGAGCTGGGCCAGGATGAGCGGGCCAGCGCGGAGATGCGCACCGCAGAGGCGGCGCTGCGACTGGCCACCGGCGACCCGCAGGAGGCTGCTGCTGCGCTCGCGCCGGTGCTGGACGGCTCGATCCCCGGGGTCCGTCCGATGCGGATGGTCACGGCGCTGCTGCTGGAGGCACGAGCCCGCGACGCGCTGGGCGACCAGGTCACCGCCGCACGCGTCCTGGAGCAGGCGCTGGATATCACCGAGTCCAACGGCATACTCCTGCCGTTCCTGCTGGATCCCGCCCCGGCAATGCTTGAGCGCCATCGCCGGCACCGCACCGCTCACCCCGCCCTGATCTCCCAGATCCTGGACTTGCTGCCGACGTCAGCCAGGCCCGCGCGGCCGCCGGGCGGCCAGGCGGGCTGGGCCCGCGGCCACGGCCTAACCGAAGAGCTCACCGACAGCGAGACCCGCGTCTTGCGCTACCTGCCGACCCACCTCACGGTTCATGAGATCGCCAATGAGCTGTTCGTCTCGGTGAACACCGTTAGCACCCACAAGCGCCATCTGTTCGCCAAGCTCGGCGTCCACAGCCGCCACGAGGCTGTGGACCGCGCCCGCGCCCTGGGCCTGCTCGTGCCCTCAGCACGAAGGGCTACGGCGTAGATCGAAAAAAGCCCGGGAACGCCGACCCGCAAGGTCGCGCGTCACGGGATCACGCCGGACGAGCGGGGTGGGCCTTGGCTTGCGCGGTTGGTACCTGGCCACGGGCTTGGGATGGCGTGCTCGCCGGGCGCAGTGGGCCGGAGCGGAGCAGGGCGCCGGCGGTGACCGCCCCGGCGGCGAAGATGCCGGCGGTCCACCAGAAGGCGGTGTCGTAGCCGTGCGCCAGCGCCAGGCCGGTCAGGGCCGGGCGGCCGATGAGCCGGGCCGCGGCGAGGTGCGCGGTGAGGTAAGCGGCGACGGCGGCGGTGAAGATGGTGTTCAGCAGCGACGTGCCGACCGAGGCGCCGAGTTGCTGGCCGACGGTGACGGTGGCGGAGGCGACGCCCGCGTCTTGGGGGGCCACGCCGAAGGTGCCGGTGTTGATCACCGGCGCGATCACCAGGCCCACGCCGGTTCCGGCCAGGATGGTCGGGCCGAGGACACCCGCGCCATAGGCTGTGTGCGGGCCCAGCTGGGCCAGCCATACCATCGCGCCTGCCGCGGCCAGCATCCCGGACGCGACCAGCGGCCTGGGCCCGAATCTGGGCATCAGCACGATCGTGGACAGGTTGGCCGCGAGGATGAGGCCGGCGCTGAGCGGCAGGAACGCCACGCCGGTCACCAGCGGCGAGTAGCCGAGCGTCTGCTGCAGGTAGTAGGTCAGGAACAAGAAGATCCCGAACAGCCCGGCCGAGGCGATGAGCATCGAGGCGTAGGCGCCGCCGCGGTTACGGTCGAGCACCACCCGGGGCGGCAGCAGCGGGTGGGCCGCCTGGCCCTGCCAGGCCGCGAAGGCGGCGCCCAGGGCCACGCCGGCGGCGAGGAACCCCCAGGTGGACGGGGTGGCCCAGTGGTGCGCGGCCGCGTTGGAGAAGCCGTAGACCAGGCAGAACACCGCGCCGGAGACCAGCAGCACGCCCGGGATGTCCAGCCTGGGCTTGCTCTGGGACGGCTGCCGGGCCAGCAGCAGCGCCCCGCCGACAAAGGCCACCGCGGCGAAGATCAGGTTCACATACAGCGTCCACCGCCAGGACAGGTACTCGGTCAGCGCGCCGCCGAGCAGCAGCCCGATCGCGCCGCCGGCCCCGGCGATCGCCCCGTAGACGGCGAACGCCCGGCCGCGGTCCTTCGGCCCGGTGAACGTGGTGGTCAGCAGCGACAGCGCGGACGGCACCAGCAGCGCGGCGAACGCGCCCTGGCAGGCCCGCGCGGTGATCAGCATGGCGAAGTTGACCGACGCGCCGCCGATCGCCGAGACCCCGGCGAACCCGGCCAGGCCGGTCAGGAACGTCACCTTGCGGCCGAGCAGGTCGGCCAGCCGCCCGCCGAGCAGCAGCAGGCTGCCGAACGCCAGGGTGTAGGCGGTGACCACCCACTGCCGGTCCACCGTGGAAAAGTGCAGCGCCCGCTGCGCCGACGGCAGCGCGACGTTCATCACCGTCAGATCCAGCACCACCATGAGCTGCGCCAGGCCGATCACGCCCAGGATCAGCCACCGCCGCCGGTCCCACGCGCCGCCGGTGGACGTGGCACTAGACATGAGAATCACCACTTTGTTCCGCTGTGATAGCTGTCGGCGCATCTCCTCCAGCGCCGATTCGCAGGTACGGAGCCATGCTGACGTACCGCAAGGTGAGCGGGCATCACCTGTTATCTGTGATTGAGTCCGCCCGCGGAGCGGCAAACTCACTTGCCACTTCCTCTCACCAGGCCGCAGGGCACGCCGCTCGTCCTCGGCGGTACCTCCTCCCCACACGCCCGGTGTGATCCCGTGGTCCATCGACCGGGCGTGCCGCGCACTGTCAACGAGGCAGATCACCGAGATTCGGTGACGACCTGTCACCCGCCTGGCGGGAAGGCTGGGCCCGTCGCGAAGATTCGCACGGCCGAATGGAGGACAACCAATGACTACTGCGATCATCGGCGTCGGGAACGTCGGCGGCGCGCTGGCGCGGCACCTGACCGCCGGCGGGGAGCAGGTCGTGCTGGCTGCGCGGGAGGAGTCGGACGCGGCCGCGCTCGCGGGCGAGCTGGGCTCCCTGGCCAGCGCCGCAAGCGTCCCAGAGGCGATCGAGGCCGCGGATGTGGTCGTGCTCGCGGTGTGGTTCGACGCGCTGAAGCAGCTCATCGCCGACTACGCCGGCCTGCTCGACGGCAAGGTCGTGGCCGACCCGTCGAACCCGCTCGGCGTCGGCGCAGACGGCAAAATGTTCCGGACCCTCCCGGATGGCCAGTCCCAGGGATCGCTGGTGGCGGCGATGCTGCCCGCAGGAGCCCGCTACGTCAAGGCGTTCGGCACGCTCGACGCCGGCTCGCTGGCCAGCAGCGCGAACCGGGCGCCACGCCGGGCGGTGCTCTTCTACGCCACCGACGACGATCAGGCTGCCGCGGCGGTCGATCGCCTCATCACCGCGTGCGGGTTCGACCCGGTCAAGGTTGACGGCGTGAGCGAGGCAGGGCGGATCGAGATGCCCGGTGGCGACCTGCACCTTGCCACGCTCGGCAGGCTCCTCGACGCCGATGAGGCACGCGCCGCTGTCGCGGCGGCATGAGATGCCCTGACATCACCAGCCTCCGGCGCAGCCGCAGGCAGACCTGCGCCCCAGTACGACCATCGCACCGTCAAGGAGAGGAACCATGACGGAGACCGAGTTCCGGCTGACCGTGAATGGCGCGGAGCGCCGCGTGACCTGCGAGCCGGAGACGCCGTTGCTCGACGTGCTCCGCCATGAGCTGGGCCTGGCGGGGCCGAAGTTCGGCTGCGGGATGGGGCTGTGCGGGGCGTGCCTCGTGCTCGTCGAGGGTCGCGCGAGCACCTCCTGTGACCTGCCGGTGTCGGCCGTCAGCGACCCGGTCACCACCGTGGAGGGGCTGCCGGGTGGCGACGGCCGGCTCCACCCGGTGCAGCAGGCGTTCATCGAGGAGCAGGCCGCGCAGTGCGGTTACTGCGCCTCTGGCATGGTGCTGGCCGCGGCCGGCCTGCTGCGCGAGCGTTCCGCGCCGGCCGAGCAGGAGGTACGGGAGGCGCTGGACGGCAATCTGTGCCGCTGCGGGGCGCAGGGCAGGATCGTCCGCGCGGTGCTGAAGGCAGCCGGGCGGGCGCCCGATGGGCCGGCCGCGGTCCCGCACCCGCCCGCCGGGCAGTTCGCCACCAGCCAGCCTCCCGCCCAGGTTCCCGCCGGGCGCCTCCCTGCCGGAGAGGGCCCGGTGCTCGCGCCGCCGCCGGATTCTGCTGGCCCGTTGTCGGTCGGGCCGACGGTGCCGTCTGGCGCCTCGGCGCTCCCGGCCGACCTGGCGGCCAACCCGGTGCTGGCCCGGTGGCTCGATTTCAGCCGGGACGGGGAGGTCACGATCCGGGTCGGGAAAGTGGAGTACGGCCAGGGCATCTGGACCGCGCTGGCGCAGATAGCCGCGGAGGAATTGCAGGTCGCCCTGGCCCGGGTGCAGATGGCCCCGGTGTCCACCAGCACCAGCCCGGATGAGGGCGTCACGGCCGGCAGCCTGTCGGTGCAGGACTCGGGCTCGGCGCTACGGCAGGCGTGCGCGCAAGCCCGCGGGCTGCTGCTGGCCGCCGCGGCGGCCAAGCTCGGGGTTACCCAGGCGGCATTGGATGTGGCCGACGGGCAGATCCGGACCACGGATGGCCCGGCCGGGCTGAGCTACTGGACGCTGGCGCAACCAGGGGCGCTGGACCGGCCCGCCGAGGAGGTCCCGGTGCCGTCCCGGCCGCCTGGCGGGTGGTCGGTGGCCGGGACCAGCGCCGCGCGGCTGGACATCCCGGACAAGGTGACCGGGCGGCCGCGGTTCCTGCACGATCTCGTGCTGCCGGGCATGGCCTACGGCCGGGTGGTGCGGCCGCCCGCCCGGGCCGCCGACCTGACCGGACTCGCCGACCTGGATCTGAGCGGCGAGGCCGTGCTGGTGCGGGACGGCTCGTTCCTCGGCGTCGTGGCCCAGACCGACCGGGCCGCGCGGCGGGCCGCCGGGCGGGTCGCCCGCGCGGCGCGGTGGCGGACCACCCCGTCGCTGCCCGACGCTGACGATCTGCGCGGGTTCATGCTGGCGGCGCCGTCGGAGGACCAGAGTGTGGCGGACCGGCCGGGCGGGGGTGCCGCGGACACGGCAACGCGGACGCTGACCGCCGAGTTCACCCGGCCGTTCCTCGCCCACGCGTCGGTGGCGCCCAGCTGCGCGATCGCCAGCTGGGACGGCCGCTCGGTCACCGTGTGGTGCCACAGTCAGGGCATCTTCCTGCTGCGCGACGCGATCGCAGCCGGGCTGGGGCTGCAGGAGGGGCAGGTGACGGTGCATTACGTGGAGGGCGCGGGTGTCTACGGCCAGAACGGGGCGGACGACGTGGCCATGGACGCGGTGCTGCTGGCGCGGGCGGTCCCCGGGCAGCCGGTCCGGGTGCAGTGGACCCGCGAGGACGAGATGTGCTGGTCACCGCTGGGGCCGGCCATGCTGGCCCGGCTGTCGGCCGGCCTGGACGCCGGGGGCCGGATCGTGACCTGGCGGCAGGATGTGTGGAGTAACGGCTTCATGGGCCGTCCCACCATGGGCGGGGACCCGCGGCTGCTCGCCCTGACCCACCGGGCGGGGGGCCGCCCGATGCCGCCGGCGCCCGACCTGCAGCCGGCCAACTGGATGGGCGCCTCGCGCAACGCGGTGCCCGGCTATGACATCCCTAGCCTGCAGGTCACCCGGCACCGGCTGCTGGACATGCCGATCAGGACATCGTCGCTGAGGTCGCTCGGCGCGCACCTGAACGTGTTCGCCATCGAGTCGTTCATGGACGAGCTGGCCGCCGCGGCGGGCGCCGACCCGGTGCGATTCCGGCTCGCCCACCTTACCGACCCGCGGGCCCGGCAGGTGCTCACCCAGGCTGCGGACATGGCCGGGTGGGACACCCGGGGCCACCGCGACGGCACCGGGTACGGGGCCGGGGTGGCCCGGTACAGCGGGATCGCCGGGTACTGCGCCGCCGTGGCAGAGGTGCAGGCGGACACCGACATCCGGGTGCGCAGGCTGTGGCTCGCGGTGGACGTGGGCCGGGTCATCAATCCGGACGGGGTGATCAACCAGGTCGAGGGCGGCGCCGTACAGAGCGCGAGCTGGACGCTGCGCGAGCAAGTCCGGTTCGACTGCGACAAGATCACCTCGGCGGGCTGGGACAGCTACCCGATCCTCCGGTTCACCGACACCCCGGAGGTAACGGTGCACATCGTGGACGCACCCGGCGAAGCCGAGGTCGGCGCGGGCGAGGTCGCCCAGGGACCCGTCGCCGGCGCCATCGGCAACGCGGTCGCCGGCGCGGTCGGGGTGCGCGTCCGTGACCTGCCGCTGACCCGCGAGCGCGTCGCCCGGGCAATCAAGGACAGCTAAATGAGGGCGTCATGAGGATCGACGTACACGCGCACTACTGGACCGACGACTATCTCGATCTGCTGGTGGACCTGGGCAAGGCCGACGCGGGTGCGGCGCGGGGCCTGGGGGCCGGCGGCGGCGCCGAGTTGCAGGCGCGGCTGCGGCTGATGGACCGGGCCGGGGTCCAGATGCAGGTGCTGTCTGCCTGCCCGCAGCTGCCCTACGGCGAGGATGGGAAAAAGGCGGCCAGGGCGGCCAGGTTCGTCAACGACCAGTACGCCGCGCTGGGCGCCGGACACCCGGGCCGGTTCGCCGCGTTCGCCGCGCTGCCGCTGCCGTACCTGGACCAGTCCCTCGATGAGATGGGCCGGGCTCTGGACGAGCTGGGCATGGCCGGGGTGGCGATGAACACCACCGTGCTAGGGCACGCGCTGGTCGAGCCCGGTTACCAGCCGGTGTTCGCGGAGCTGAACCGCAGGAGCGCGGTGCTGTACCTGCATCCGGCCGGTAACAGCGCCTGCACGCCGCTGATCGGGGATTACCACCTGACTTGGATGGTCGGCGCGCCGGTCGAGGACACGATCTCGATCATGCAGCTGATCACCCGCGGCGTCCCGGCGCGCTACCCGGACATTAAGATCATCAACTCGCATCTCGGCGGGGCGCTGCCGATGCTGCTGCAGCGAGCCGACGACCAGTATCGGTGGGAGGCGCCGGAGACGCCGGAGCCGCCCAGCGTGGCCGCTCGCCGGATGTGGTATGACACCGTCGGGCACGGGCACGTCCCCGCCCTCCGGTGCGCGATCGACTCCTTCGGCGCGGACCGGCTGATGCTCGGAACCGACTTCCCCTACGAGAACGGGGACATCTTCGTCCGCGCCGTCGACTACATCAGCGACCCCCGGATCGACCCGGCCGCCGCCCGCGCCATCCTCGACCACAACGCAAGCGCGCTGCTCGGCATCGGACAGGTGCGCGAGACCCGGGAAGCTCGCCCCGATAGTGGAAGGACAATCCCATGAAGATAATCGCCCTGGAGGAATCGTTCTGGTACGAGAAGCTAGCGACGGAGGGTAATACGGCCCGGGCCTGGCTGCAGCTAAAGAACGCGGTGGCCGCCGATTGGCAGCGCAAGCTGGTCGACTTCACCGAGTACAGGCTCCCGGACATGGACCGGAACGGCGTCGACACGCAGGTGCTGTCGCTGAACAGTCCCGGTATCCAGGTGCAGCCGGACCCGGACATCGCGGTAGCTGACGCCCGCACAGCCAACGACTTTCTCGCTGACATCATCAACGAGCACCCGCAGCGGTTCGCCGGACTGGCCGCCATCCCGCTGCAGGACCCGCCCAAGGCCGCCGCCGAGCTACGCCGCGCCATCGAGGTCGGCCTGTGCGGAGCCCTGGTCAACGATCACACGCTGGGCCATTACCTAGACGAGCCGCAGTACGCCCCGTTCTGGGAAACCCTGCAGGACCTTGACGTCCCGCTCTACATCCACCCCAACGCCGTCCCCTCCGACAACTGGAAGGTCGTGCAGGGATACCCGGCGATGGATACCGCGATGTGGAGCTGGGCCCCACGGACCGGCGGCCATGCGCTGCGGCTGATCCTCGGCGGCGTCTTGGACCGCTACCCGAACGCCCGGGTCATCCTGGGGCACATGGGGGAATTCCTTCCGTTCCAGCTCTCCCGGCTGGATTCCCGCTACGAGGTCCTCGATTTCAAGCACCCGCTGGAAAAGCTGCCCTCCGAGTACTTCAGAACCAACATCGCGATCACAACCACCGGCGTGTTCTCCCACGCGGCGCTGATCGCCGCGATCCAGGAGGTTGGCGTCGACAATGTGATGTTCTCGATCGACTACCCGTTTGAGTCCACCGAAAAAGCGGTCCAGTTCATGCGAACCGCGCCGTTGGCTCCCGCTGACCAGGCGCGAGTGGCGCACGTGAACGCCGAGCGGATCCTCCGGCTCAACCAATAGCCGGGAGACAAGCCTCCCCCCTCACTCGATCCCATGAATGTATGACCTCAGACTGCTACGTTTCCACAGATACAGCGCCAGGCCGATGCCGCAGGCTTGCACCGGAGGTCTCCCTGGAGAGGCTGCTCTCCGGCAATAGCGAAAGGGAGAACTCCGGTGACCCAGGAAAGGTGTCCCCCCCCCGCAGGCTCCTGGGAATTATTTACGCCGGCAGGCCCACCGCGCCGCCGACCGTCGACAACCTGCACCAGGATCGAGAACGGGGAGCTCACGACCTTGCCCAGCGAGTGCGACTTGTAGCGGAAGTCGCCGAACACGGCCACGTTCTCGTCTGAGGCGGACATGGTGGTCACGTTGAACGCCTGGTTGTCCCAGCGGGTGAACATCTTGCCGAGGTTGTCGAGGAATGCCCGCGGGCCGTGTGAGGTGCCGGCCCACGGCATGATCTTGGCGAGCTCGGAGTTCTCGGTGTTCAGCGAGACGTAGGTGGCGTCCGGGGCGACAACGCTGGTGACGACATCGGGGTCTAGCAGGTTCTGCAGCCACTGGCCCGACGACCTCGCTCGGGCTGGCGGGCATCTCATTCTCCCCTTTTCGTTGGCGGCATGGAGTCGCGTGCCGGGCAGGTCAGTCCTGGAGCGCGGGGATGGAGTGAACGACGGTCTTGGCTTCCTGGAAGTCGGTGATGGCCAGGGGGCCGCGCAGGCGGCCGACGCCGCTTTGCTTGAAGCCGCCCTCGGCGAAGCCGTCGTTGAGCGCTGCCCAAGCGTTAGTCCAGACGGTGCCGGCCTGGAGCTCGCGGCTGACCCGGCGGCTGATGTTGATGCTGCCGGTGAAGATGCCGGCCGCCAGGCCATATTCGGTGGCGTTGGCGCGCGCGATGGCGTCGGTCTCGGTGTCGAAGACCTCGAAGGTCGCGACCGGGCCGAAGACTTCCTTCTGCACCAGGTCGGTGTTGACGTCCTCGGCCTCGAGCAGGGCCGGCCGGTAGAACGCTCCCGCGGCCAGGGCGCCATCGGTCGCGGGGCCACCGCGCACGATCGGCTTCGCGTACGCCAGGGCCGCCTGGACCACACCCTCGACCCGGGCGACGTCGGCCTTGTCGATGAGCGGCCCCATCTCGGTGCCGGGGTCGAGCCCGTCGCCGAGGCGGACGTTCTCGAAGATACCGGCCAGGCCCGTGCGGACCCGATCGGCCACCCCGCGCTGGACCAGGATCCGCGAGCCAGTCATGCAGAACTGCCCAGCGAAGGTCGTGACGGCCGAGGCGACCAGCGGAACGGCGGCGTCGAGGTCGGCGTCGTCGAACACGATCATCGGCGTCTTGCCTCCGAGCTCGAGGTTCATCCGCTTGAGGCTGGGGGCGCCGTCGGCGGCGACCAAGCGCCCCACCGCGGTGCTGCCGGTGTAGCTGATGACCTGGACATCGGGGGAGGCGACCAGGTAGGGAGCGCCGGTGTTGCCGGATTCGGTGAAGACGTTGACCACGCCGCGGGGCAGCGACGTGACCTCGGCGATGATCTGCGAGACCAGGCTGGCCACCAGCGCGGTCTGCCCTGGCATCTTGACCGCGACGGTGTTCCCCGCGGACAGCGCAGGAGCGAGGGACCGGATGAGCAGGGCCACGGGGGCGTTCCAGGGCACGATGATCCCGACGACACCGGCCGGCTCGGCGTAGGTGCTGAACCACTGTCCCGGCGCAACCTCGGCTGAGATGCCGGTGTCGATCAGGGCATCAGCCGCGTTGTGCCGTAGGGTGCCGCCAGCGGTGGTCGACTCGAACATGCCCTGGGCGAGTATCTTGCCGTTCTCCTTCGTCACCAGCGCGCCCAGCTCGTCGGCGTGAGCGTCGAAGCGGTCGGCCATCTCGCTCAGGGCCCGGTGACGCAGAACCCGGTCCCGAGACCAGGACGCGGTACCGAACGCGCGGCGGGCGGCCGCGATGGCCGCGCGGGCCTCGGCCTCGCCGCCGTCGGCCCACTGACCCAGTACCGCCCCGGTAGCGGGGTTGATCGATTCCGAGAATTTGCCGGACCCCACCCATTCACCATCGATCCAGTGCCTGGCGATCTCACTCATCTGGGGCTCCTTTCCACTTGCACGAACAAGCAGGTTCCGGGAACCAGGGGCCGGTGCGACCGAAGCTATGGGCCATCACATGACCGGCCGTTACCTGATTCCGGTGACTGGAAATCCGGCGTGAGCTGGCGGACCTCGAGCAGATCCAGGCCGAGCGCCTCGATCTCGGCGAGCACGCCGTACAGCGCGGACGAGTCCAGCAGGCCGGTCAGCACGGTATGCGCGCCGTGCCACCGCGACGCCAGCGCCGGGAACGCCAACAGCACCGTGGCGCCGAGGTGGCCGTTGATCCGGATCACGTACCGGGCGGGTGCCGGGTCCATGACGCCATGGTTGAGGACCGGCGGGTGAACCCGCATCACCGCTATCCGGTGACATCAGCGGCAAACGCGGCCGACCTGCACGGCAACAGGCGCCGGGACCGATCCCGTCCTGCGCTGTCCCGGTCTGGCGTATCACCGAAATCCGGTGACAAGGTCTCACCTGCCTGGCGGCGAGCCTGGGACAGGACCGGCTTCAATGACCCAACGGGAGGAGGCTCCGGCGCTATGAAAGTGGCACTGACCGGCGCGGCAGGATTCATCGGGACTCGCCGGCGCCTTCAGCCTGCTCATGATCCCCGCGCTGCAAGCGGCCGGGCGCTGGATCAACGCCGGCCAGGACCTACGGCTGAGTCCTATACGGCCAGTGGGCCGACCACGGCGCCCAGATCACTACCTCCTCCCTGCTGTGGATCGCCCTGCCCCTGACACTCGGCCTGATCCGCACCCTGCGCTGCGACGTGCACTGACAAACGTGACGCCCGAGGCAGACCCATCGCTAACAGCGAGCAGCGCCCGGGCACCAACGTGTCGGCCAGAACTGGATGTTCTGCAGGTGGTGCCCAGCGAACAAGGCGCGATTGGCAGCCGTTCCGATTCGGCGATCGGCGTTTCCTGTAAGCGCATAACCGGATGAGCCGCCACGCCGCATAAGACTTCTTGGATCTGCCATCAAACATCAAATGAACATTCCGGTCTGTGTATAAGGATGCGGCCAGGCAACGCGCTATTCGGCTACTTGGACCGCACGGGATGTGTTGGCCGGGGATCGCTCCTACCTGGCGTGGCCCTCGGTGGCAGTCGCGTACGGTGGCAGGTTTCCAAACCGTTGGCGGGGCCGTCCAGGAGATCCCCGGATCGCCGGCAGCCCGGCGTACAGTTGCCTGCAACCAGCACGGAGGGGCGAGGGAGGGCTGCCATGGCTAGCCGGGTGAACGAGAGCCGCGCCCGGGGAGGGTTAGTCACCGGTCACGGGCGCGGTCCAGGCCTTCCCTTGCCGCCGGTCCGCCCGCAGGTCAACTGCTGCCCGGTCCCCGGCTGCGGCGAGCTGATCGATCTATCTCGCCTGATGTGCCGCCCTCACTGGTACCTGGTGCCCAAACAGTTGCGGGATTGGGTATGGGCGACCTGGCGGTCCGGCGAGGGAGCTTCCAGCCGCGAGCACCACGATGCCGTGCTCATGGCCATCGCCACCGCCGCGGCCCGGCGCTGACCCATCTGAGCCACGCCGCGGACCTGCCCGGCCAGAGGAGAGAGCGCAGTGGCAGGTGTAGTTTCCAAGCGCTGCCGAACACCGTCGACAATCGGCCGTTGCGCATGTGTGCCTTGATCCGCGACGTGGCGCCGGTTGGGGATGGGATTGAAGTTCCAGCGCTTTGTAACAGGCTGTGAACGATCGTCGTCCTTGCGGAACGCCCGTTCGCGTGCATGGCCGGGAGGATGCACTGATGGGTTGCAAGGCGTTAAGAAGGCTAGCGCCTGGCCTGGGACCAGCCGACACCACAAGGTAGGGTCGCTGCGCCCCCCGGTGGAGATAACCGGGCGCAATTCCCGGCGGTACACGGTCTCGGTCGTGGCCGTTGTGCTGTGTCCGACCAGCCTCGCGATCTCCTCGACGGGGACGCCCTGCTCGCTCATGATCGAGACGAACGTATGGCGTAGCTCCCGTGGGCTCCAATTCGTGCCGATCCCGGCATTCTCACAGGCCCTGCGGAACCCGCGCCGGACATGGGACGGGTCGAACGGCGTGCCTACCGCCGAGGCGAACACCAATCCGTGGTCCTTCCACAGCTCACCGGCTAGCAGCCTGTCCTGGGCCTGCTTGGCGTTGTGCGCCCTCACGGCTTCCACAACGCCAACGGGAAGCGGAGGGTACGCCGGGACTTCTGAGTCTTCACATCACCGTGGGAGCGCACGGAGCGCCACACGGCCAGGTGCGGTGGCACCGGAGGGTCGGCATGCGGGTCACCGTCGAGATCCAGGTGATCCCAGCGCAGGGCGCGGGCCTCCTCGGACCTGCAGCCGGTCAGGAGGCAGAGCACGATGTATGCGTGAAGCCGTGACTGCTCCGAGGCCTCGATCAGGGCCTGGGCCTGCGGCAGGGTCAGCGACTTGGACGGCCGTCCCTCCAGCCCTGTGGGAGGCGTCACCAGCGCGGCGACATTCCGGCGCACCAGGTCAGCGGCCTCGGCGTGCCTGATCGCCCGGACCAGCGCGTTGCGCGCGATCGCCACGGTCCGGGTTGACCGGGTGGCAGCCAGCTTCGTAAGCGCTGCCCGGACTTGGGTCGCAGTCAGCTCGTGCAGCGGCACCTTCCCGATCAAGGGCAGCAGTGGGGCGAGCACCTCTCGGTTGGTGCTGACGGTCTTGGCGGAGCGCCCGTCGAGGCCTTGTTCCAGCCAGTCCGTGACCGCCTTTTCCACGGTGTACGGGGCGGAGGTCTTGATGCCATGATCAAGTTCCTCGCGCAACTGCTTGAGCTTGTCTTTGACGGCGGTCCTGGTGCGCCCGTAGACCTTCTTGCGGATCCGCTTGCCATCTAGGTCGAAGCCCGGCGAGACCACACCAAGCCAGCGGCCAGGGCCGGCCCGGTGCTTGGGCGCATCCCGGCAGGCTCCCCTGTGATCGAAGTAGATCGCGTCCTCACCGAGCGCGCGGCGTTTGGTTTCCGCCATGTCCAGGATGCCTACCTGGTGGCTCCCCCGGTGGCTCCCCTTACACTCGCAATCAAGATCGACATGTGCTCTGAACTGGTCGGGATGGCCGGATTCGAACCGGCGGCCTCCTGCTCCCAAAGCAGGCGCGCTAACCAAGCTGCGCCACATCCCGCGGGACCGATCCGTAGCCTACCGCCCCGCGCGTCCTGGCTGCCGCCGCCGCTCCCCTCCCCGCCGGTCTGATGGCAGACGGCCGCAGTTCGGCCTGATGGCCCTGTTACCGGTACGCTGACGGTACTCACCGGCAGCGAACTTTGGTTTCGCGCCGGGCGTGCGGGCGTAGCTCAATGGTAGAGCCCCAGCCTTCCAAGCTGGTCATGAGGGTTCGATTCCCTTCGCCCGCTCCAACCCAAAAGCCCAGGTCAGGGGCTTACATGTACCGTGTTTGACCGTCGTCCGCAGCTGCTTGCCAACCTGCCGTGCCATTAGCGTGCCATTAGCTTGTGGGGACTAGCGTCCCGGCCAGACCATCGTCGCCGTCCTCGTCCGCGCTTTGCTCGGCATCGATGTGGGCGTCGATCGCGCTCGTGATCGCCGCGTCGGCGCCGCGAGCTTCGTGCTGGTAGATCATGGCGGCCCGCTCACTCTCGTGACCCATGCGCGCCATGAGGTCCTTGAGGCCCATGCCCTCACCTCCGTTCTGTCCGGTCACGGCCCTGGTGGCCGTGACGCAAGTAGCGCTCACCTGTACAGCGCTGACGCTGTAAGATTACAGCGCTGACGCTGTAGTTGTCATCCCTGGGTGCGTATGCTGTGAGCAACGGTCATTGAACGCGGTGTAGCGGAAGATCGGCGCGGGTACATGCGTAGACCGCACCCGCTATGCGGCGATGCATAGGGCTGTGAGGCAGGAGGGCGTCACAATCACCGAGAACAGCGCTGCCGTGATTGTCTGCGGCAGGCCGGATGTCCGGGACGCGCTGGCACGTGGCGACTGGTCGATCGTGCTGCGGGCGTTCCTGGACTTCGGGTTGTCGCAGACCGTGATCGCGGCGCGGACCGGCCTTTCTCAATCCCAGGTTTCACGGCTGGCCAGTGGGCAGAGTAAGACGCCGGGTATCAAGACAATCAAGGCCCTGTGCGACGGGCTAGCCGTGCCCAGAAGACTCGCGGGCCTTATAGATGAAGTCAGCCAGGAGGACGACACGAACCGGCGCCAGTTCCTCGGCGGATCACTGGGTGTCCTCGCTACCGTGGCAGTGCCACACAGCGATATAGGGGACGAGCGGTTGCTGATGGCTACTTCCCTCAGCTACCGCCAGCTTGAGCAGCGTACACCAGCCCGGGCGCTAGCCCGGCCAGTAACCGCCCATCTATCCCTCGCGGGCGATCTCGCCCGGCGAGCGGACGGAAAACAACGTGCCCGTCTGACCGCGGCAGTATCGGAGATCGCCGGGCTCGCCGCCTGGCTGCATGCCGACCTCGCTGAGCCAGCACAGGCCAGGCACTTCTACAAGATGTCTATCGCCGCAGCCCAGCAGGCTCAGTACCCGCTGCTGGCGATCTACATGCAAGGCAGCTTCGGCCAGTACGCCACCACAGCCGGAGACCCCATCCACGGGCTGCGCCTGCTCCGTGACGCCGCAGCGCGGTTGCCGCGCTCCGCACCGAACACGGCCCGGGCGTGGCTGGCCTCACTGGAAGGAGTCGCGCTCGGCTACCTCGGCGACCGGGACGCACTCAAGCTCCTCGGCGACGCGGAGCGGCATGCCGAGGCAAACGCCGCCCCTGATCCGGTCTGGCCCTGGGTATTCCAGTTCGACTCGACCAAGATCGCCAGCTACCGGGCGATCGCTGCCGCCCGCCTCGGGCTGACCAAGATCGCGGCCGAGGCGTTCGACCAAGCGAGCGGGACGGCTCGCAGCCCCAAGCAGGCCGCGCTGGTAGCTGTCGAACAGGCACGCGCGGTGGCAGCTGACCGTCGCTTCGAGCAGGCGTTCGCTCTTGCCGCCGCTGCCTACGACATCGGAGTGGCCTACGAATCTGAGCGAGTACGCGAAGCTGTCCGCGACTTCCGGACCAGTCTCGGCACCCAAGCACCGCGGCGGGTTACGGCCGAGCTGGATGACCGCCTGCATAGCGCCTTCACGACGCGGACTACCTAATGCGCATCGCAATCACAGGGCACCGAGGTTTGCCAGCCGCGACTGAGCGCCTTGTAGACCGGGCTATTCGCGAGCAGCTCGCCGCTTACCCGGGCAGTGATCTTGTGGGCGTAAGCAACCTCGCGGACGGGGCCGATCAGCTATTCGCTCAGGCTGTGCTCGATGCAGGCGGGCAGCTCGCCGTCATCGTCCCAGCAGCCAAGTACCGGGACGGTCTTCCCGAGACAGCTCATACCACCTATGACACGCTGATGTCGCAGGCCGCCAACGTCCGTCGCCTCAACCGGATCGAGTCCACCGAGGACGCCCACATGGAGGCCAGCAAAACCATGCTGGACCGGGCCGACCGCCTCTTCGCGGTGTGGGACGGCAAGCCCGCCCGCGGATACGGCGGCACCGCCGACGTGGTCGCTGAGGCACGAGATCGCGGAATCCCGGTCACGGTCATCTGGCCAGAAGGCGCCAGCCGGGAGCAGGCAGCGTAAGCGCTGTAACCTGGCTGCGTGGCAGAGCCGCTACCGACTGACTGGTGGACCACCCGTGACGTTGCGACCTTTCTCAACGTCACGTCCTCCACCATCCGCGCCTACGTCGCCCGCGGCCAAATGCCCAGCGCGGACCGCAGAATCGGGCGCGAGCCGGTCTGGCGGCCAGCGACAATCCGCAAGTGGCACAGCCAACGACCGCAGCGAGCCCGCAGCGATCCGGAGCCAACACCCTAGCCGAGGCCAGGACGGCTGCCGCCCCTGCACCATGCGCACCATGCGCATGTCTAGTCCCACCTGATGTTTGACGAATCTGTCCCAGCACATGGTTGACGGATGCCCTGGGAAACATGGGTGGTCCTGGCCTTGCGGGGCCGGTGGGCTTTGATGCTGCGGACCGCCTGGGTGGTGGTCCGCCGGGTGGTGCGGATGTCGTCGCCGCCCAGGTCGATGGTCAGGGTGTGGTCGGCGACGTGGGCGGTGACCACCTGCCCGGCGTGGATGCGCCCGAGGGCGATCTTCTGCCCCGCCACCATGATCACGCCGGTGTTGCTGGCCCGCCGCTGCACGGTCACCGGTTCGGCAGACGGGCGCGGTGCGGGCCCGGCAGGGCTGGCGCCCCGGATGGTGCAGGCCTGGTCCCAGGTCAGCGGGCTGGGCCGGGTGCGCAGCAGCTCACGCGTCTGCGGGTCGAAGAACATCAACGTGTTTTCCTCGATGCGGACACCGACCCGGCGGCCGCCGAGGATCTCCGCGGCGATGACGTAACGCCCGGCCAGGTGCACTTGGCCGTCTTTGGAGACCACCCGCTCGACCTCGATGGCCGCGCCGGGCTGGGCCTTGGGCAGCGGCGGCGGCCCGCCTGGGCGGGCGCCGGTGGCGGCCAGCTTGGCCAGGCCGGCGGTGGATAGGTGGGAGCGGACCGGCTTGATCCGCAGCCCGCCTGTGGTCAGGTGGATCACGCCGGTGTCGGCCCAGAACGTGATGACCTGCCCAAAGCGGCGGGGGCCGAGCCAGAACTGGCGGCCGGTGACCTCCATGTTGCCGCTGGGCGGGACTACCCGCTCGAACTCAACTGGGCCGCCGTCGTAAGCCTGCACGCCCGCTGGGACACAGCGTGGAGCGGGGGTTTGCCCGCTGTCCTGGCTGCCGGCCGTGGCAGGCACCGGGGACAAGATCGCGGGCAGCCGCAGCGGCAGCAGCTGCTCAGCCTCACTGCCCTTGTTGTTGTGGAACCGCTCGGCGGGGCTGGCCATGGACAGCGCCTGGTGCGGCCGGGTGGTGTTGTACTGCTGCCGCCATGCATCGACTGCGGCCTGGGCGGCAGGCAGGTCTGCGAACGGGACCGCGTCGTCCAGGAACTCGCGGCGCAGGCTGCCGTGGAACCGCTCGATCTTCCCGGTGGTGGCCGGATGCCGGGGGGCGGTGAGCCGGTGGATGATGCCGTTATCACCGCAGATCCGGTCGAACAGCACCTCCCCGCCCTTGCCGAACCGGTCGGTGAACTGCTTGCCGTTATATCGGTCAGCACCTCCTCCGCAACCCCGAAGCTGCGCAGCGCGGCGGCGAAGGCCAGGCACACCGCCCGGCCGGTCGCCCGCAAGACGACCTGGCAGATCACGCAGTACCTGGAATGGTCATCGACCCCGGTGACGATCTTCGCCTCGGTCCCGCCGGACAAGAACGCCCCGCCCATGATGCCCAGCTGCCATAGCGCCATTGGTGCCTCCCGCTCCCATCGCTGGCAGATGTCCTTGCGCCGCCTGCGAGCGCCGGGCTCCACCAGGCCGTGACGGACCAGCGCCCGGTAGGCACTCATCCGTGAGGGCACCGGGAACACCCCGGCCCTGGCCAGCTCGTGCACCAGCCGCAGCGGGCCCCACCGGGGATGCTCCCGGCGCATCTCACACACCGCTGCCTCGATCACCGCGCTGACCTGGTGCGGGCAGGTATCAGGGCGCCGGGGCCGGTCCGCCAGAGCACCCAGGCCGCCGTCGCGGTAGCGGGCGATCCAGGCGTGCACGCTCTGGCGCGACACCTCATACCGGGCGGCGACCTCGGTCACCGCAACCCCGGCTGCGGCCTCCAAGACCGCGCGGTAACGCTGCTCAACGACAGACAACTCCACCAGCGCCATTCCCGGCCTCCCGCCTGCATGACGCCCGCAAACGACATGCGACAGAAGCGCCGATCACGGCACCTGTCAACCATCTGGTGGGACTGCGATGTCAAGCATCTACCGGGACAGGACACACCGCACCGGTCACCGCGTTGCCGAATTGAGCCGTTCCTGGAATCGAGTAGGGGGCGGGGTCGCCCCGCCCCCTCTCACACCACCGGACATGCGGGTCCGCATCCGGCGGTTCGTCAGGCCGCTGGGTTGAGACGCTGCCAGGTTTGGCTAAGGGTTTTCAGGCCAAGGTGGTTCCAGTAGGAGTTGGGCAGGGATACCTGGAGGATCTGGGAGCCTGCGACCTTCCAGTATCTCCTGGTGACACCGGCCCATTTGCGGGCCTCGCTTTCGGAGATGCCGCGTATTCGCAGGTTGTGCCGCTTGGCGGCGGTGGTCTTCCATTCCTTCCAGCGGATCTGCCGCAGGCGGCGGCGCAGCCATCCGTCCAGCTTGGCTGAGCACGCTGACGCGCTGGGCGAGCCGAAAGTAGGCCATCCAGCCGGTGATGAGCCGGTTGAGCCTGCCGATGCGGTAGTCCATCGACACACTCCAGCGGCGCCGGGTCAGCATTCGCAGCCGGTCTGTCAGCCGCGCGATCGCCGTGGGGGCGATCTTTATTCCGACCCGTGGGCCGTCGAAGAAGAACCCGAATCCCAGCAGCGTCGCCTGCGCGGCGTGCCGGATCGAGGACTTCTGCCGGTTCACCTTCAGCTTTAGCCGCCGTTCGATCACACCGCAGGCGCTCTCGAACACCCTCTGGGCGGCCCGTTCGCTGCGCACGAAGACCCGCAGGTCATCGGCATAACGCACGAACCGGTGACCGCGCTTTCCCAGCTCCCGGTCCAGATCATCCAGCATGACGTTCGACAAGACCGGCGACAGCGGGGAGCCTTGCGGCGTCCCTTCAACCGTCGCCTGCTTAACCCCGCCGACCATCACCCCGGCCTCCAGATACCTCCGGATGAGCTTGAGGATCTTGCGGTCGTCCACCTTGCGCGCCACCCGCGCCATCAGGACATCGAACTGGACCCGGTCAAAGAACCGGTCCAAGTCGATGTCGGCGACCCATACCAGGCCGTCTTCGATGCACCGCCGCGCGGCCCGGACCGCCTGATGGGCGGACCGGCCGGGACGGAACCCAAACGACGACCCGGAAAACCCCGGGTCGAACACTGGCGTGAGCACCTGCGCGATGGCCTGCTGAATCAGCCGATCCAAACAGGTAGGCACTCCCAGCAAACGCTCGCCGCCCCCAGGCTTGGGGATCACTACCCGCAGGGCCGGCGACGGCCGGTATGTGCCCACGTCCAGAGCCCGCCGGACCTGCCCCCAGTGCTCGTGCAGCCACGGGCGCAGCTGCCCCGTGGTCATGCCATCAACACCAGGCGCACCCCGGTTGGCCTCCACACGCCTCAGCGCCCGGCTCAGATTCTGCGGCGAGAGCATCTGCTCCCACACGCTCACCTCCAAGCCGGGGAGGACAGCATCCTCAACGCGCGCCGTCCGGCCGCTACGCTCAGCTGCGGTGCTCAACGGAATTCACCGTCTCCTTCCCGCCGCTGGCCCGCGTCCGCGGGATGGCTGCGATCTGCGCGACCGGCACGAGCAACCCCGATTCCTCCGTCCCACTTGACGTTCGGCCCTTCCCGGCCACGATCCAATCCCCGGCCGGTACTACGACCTCTGCTGACCTCTGCCCGGTCAGCCCCCACCTCACAACGGGAACCGTCGGCGCGGCGACAACGACAGCACAACCGACACCCAGGCAGATCTCCCCGGATAAGAACGACCACTTTCCCCCTACGCCCGCCGCGTTTACGTGACGACCCTGTCGGTGATGACGGGCTTTACCTTCTTGAGCAGGCTCACCCAGATCGCCCCGCCTTATACGCGGTTCGTGTACCTCGGTGCAGGGATTCGCCTCGGGCTTCCTTCCCACCCCGCCTCACGACGACGCAGTTGCCTCCGGCTCGGAGTTAGCATCACCTCTTCCTCCAGGGGACTTTCACCCCCAAGCGATCGCCCATGCCGGGCGTACTCAAGGCGGCGCCTGCGGCGCCGCTGGCCCGGCGTCAGCGCCGGGCTCTGCCTTTGGGAGGCCCGCCCGGCGCACGCCGGGCCACACGCCGCGGGACGCGCAGATCAAAGATTGCTCGCACGTCAGTACTGACACGGCCCGGCATGCTCGTCAACCTCGCTCCCGATTGTCCAGCTCGCGGCTACCACGTCCCTTGCGCCCCGGCGGGCGTCGCACATGCGGTCGGCCGTGCCGACGGTAGACCCGGCGGGCACTCGCCTTGGTCCCGGCGCCTATCAGGAAGCCGGAGGGAACTGGGACCAGCGGCGAGATTCGCGGCGGGCAGCCATGGCGAACACGGCCAGGAGAGCCGCGGGCAGCAGGTAGACCGGGCCTATGATGAGAACCGGGCCTATGAAGCCCCACCCGTAAGGCGGATATATCACCGAAGGAGCCAAGCGGACAGCGTAGAACCAGGGCAAGGCGGGGATGGCCGCGATGGCCAGCAGCATCAGCAGCCACCGGCCCAGTGACGAGGCCAGTGCCATTGCGGCGCCGATCACAGCTATCACGATGAGCGCTACCGGATACCTGGCGGTGCCGAACGCCAGCGCGGCGATGACCACAAACGCACCGTGCTTCCAGGTCAGGATCTGCAGTCCGCGGCGCGGTCCCGGTGATGCGGCCAGGGCGACTATCTCCAGGCTCAGTGGCACGAGAAGATGCGCATTCCACATCGCCCAGAAGAGCGTGTTATCCCCGCTCCGGAAAGCGACCCACAGAAACATGGCCACAGCCGCCAGGAGGGCGAGGCGGCGCAGCCGCAGCAGGACCAGAGCCACCAGCACGGACGGTGCGGCGACCTCTTTGAGAACCCACAACGGGGCCGATGGCGAGATCCGGGATTCCTGCACCGCAAAGACCACCAGCATGATCACGGGCAAGATGACGCTCATCACGGCCAGTGCGTCCCGCCATGCAGGCTCGCCGCTGTTGCGGGATGGCTGGCACCGGACCCGCAGCGCGCCCCAGATCAGGTCCGCGGCCTCGGCGATCCCCGGTCGGCGCTTCCCCTCGGGTGCTGCGGTCACCAGCACGGCGAGCATCTCTTCCTCATGCACGCGGCGGTACCAGGCCGGATAGAAGAACAGCAGCCGCCGGTAGCCGCGTTCCAGGCCGCCGCACCCCGGCGGTAGGGCTGCCAGCCTGGCGCAGAACCGGTGCGGGCTCAGGAAGGTCGGCCAGGACGCGGTGCAGATCACCGAAGGTCTTGGCATTCAGCATCGCCGTGAGCCGCTCGTCCAGTTCCTCGGATGTGAGGCGGCCCGCCGCGAAATGATCGCGCAGCGTGGCAGCGACACGGTCCCGGTCCGCGTCCGAAATCCGGAAACGATCATCCACGGCTATGCTCGCCTTCTGCCCTTTGCCCGGTGTCGGTCATGGTGCGCCGCCGAGCAGTCCCAGCCGCCGGGTAGCTACCGCGGTATTAGCGCGCATGCGATCCACCTCGGCCTCAAGGCGGTGCGCGCCGCGCGGGGTCAGCCGGTAGTAGCGCCGCAACCGGGCGTCCACGATCTCCTCCCGGTCGACCTCGACCAGGCGCTCGGCGGCGAGCCGGTTCAAGGCGGCATACAGCGTCCCGGCGCGCAGCCGGACTCGGCCACCGGAAATCTCCGCGACGTCGGTCATGATCCCGTAGCCATGCTGCGCACCGGCGGCCAGCGCCGTGAGGATCAGGAACGTCGGCTCCCGCAGCGACAGCTCAGTCATGGACTAGGTATATACCGGCTAGCGGTATATGTGCAAGGCCCTACAGTTGGCGCCGCGGACGCCACCCGCCAAACACCCCGGCGTGGAGCAGCAGTCACGCACGAGCACCGGATGCCCGCCCCAACATCGGTCCTGGTCAAGCAGACTGCCGCACCAACGATATTCCAGGCTGGTGTCGTCCTCCTCGCTGCTCGATGATCTCGGCCAAGTCCGCCGTGTCCAGGCCAAGCCGCTGCGCGGTCGCTTCGCGAGCCTGGACACGGCGGCCACGGCCAAGAGCGGGCAGCTACGAGGAGGACGGGGGAGGAGCAGGGCACGGAGCGGACGGATCCGCCCAGATCGGAGGAAGAACACCGTGCAATTAGCGTGCGATTAGCCAGGGTAACGAGCGGTCGATCACGGACACCCACGGTCGCGCCGTCTGGCTGGTCAGCGGCCATACCGACGTGGATCGGTATACTTCCCAAGCTGATAGTCCAAGTTCCGGGCCCAATCCTCGGTGCGTGGGACATTCGTGGGACGCAGCGCAGCCGTCGATCGAGCCCACGAGCATCACCGCAGGTCACAGACCCAAGACCGACTTGAGCCTTGGCGGTCTGTAAAACCGCTCCCTGGCGGGCGGGTCGACGGCAGACGGGATGATCAGCAGGACAGGCATGCGCGAGAGCGCGACCGGAGAACCGAGGCAAGCGTGGCTCGTGCCACATACGTGCCACGTACCAGGAACATTCACGGTCAATGGCGTTAACTCACAGACAGAGCGCCTGTCCGACCAGTACATACGTCAGCCCTGCTCACGTCTGTTCCGGGTTACCGACCTTCCAAGCTGGTGCTACAGCGACCGCCTGCGCTCCACTGCGCGTGCCATTAGCGTGGGCGCGGCCGAGGACCCGCTGCGCTGGATACCGGCCAGAGCCCGGTCTACAAGAGCACAACACCGCGCAGCCTCCCCGGGGACGGGCACGCCTCACAACCCCGATGGCGGAGCACGGGCACGTACCCGCCCGGCGGCGCGGTCAGTTCCGCGGACTCAGATCACTCGGCGGAAACGCATGGGCCAACTCTATGGCCGACACCCGTGCCTGCCCATCTGTTAATTCGCCCGTCTGTGCTTTGTCGGCGGCTGGCAGAGGTCACCCACAGCAGGTGGCCTACCCTTTGCGCTAGACCCACGCTCGGCCAGCAAGACCACAGCAACTCGGGAAAGTCACCATCAGTGGGTAACTGAGAAGTGCACCGATCCGTCGGACGCCTTGGTGAACTTGATGACGTAAGCGGCGCTCGGAGCGGCGGCGGCTGAGGATCCCGGAGTTACAGCCTTGGCCGCCCAGGAGAGCGAGCCCGCGCCGCAATCCTGGAGGCCACCCTCCTTATCGAACGAGGCCTGGTCGATGGATTCCTTCCCGGTTGCTCCCGCGGAGGTGACCCTCCCGCTCCAGCGCAACAGGTGACCAAGGTCGTTCAGCACGAAGTTGAACTTCCCGTTCCTGATGGGAACCTGGAACCCCGAGAAGCCGTCCCCTTCCCCGATCACTTCGCCGGTTACCGGGCAGCGGAGGATCTGGCTGATGAAGATCGGCTCGAACTTCGGGCCGTTCGCTGTGTGGACCACGGCGAACCGGAGCTTTTGGCCCTGGGAGTTCTTGCCCGCGTAAATGGTCGCCGTCGAGGTCGGCTTCGGCGTCGGTGTCGGCACCGGCGTGTAGGTCGGCGTCGGCGTCGGTGTCGGCACCGGCGTGTAGGTCGGCGTCGGCGTCGGGCTCGACGGCGTTGTGCTGCTGCCAGCAAACGCGGCCGTCCCCGGCGCGAGCACCAGCAGGCACGCGCCGAGCACCGACAAAACGAGATAGTTTCGCATGGCGATCCTCTTTCCTTCTGGGGCTAGCCGGGGACTCGGCCGCACTCACCGGATCGGCCTTGGCACTGACCGGCAGGCTACTGGGCCGGAGAACGCTAAGCCCGCTGAACGTGGCCACATGTCGCCAGCTAGCAGTGGCTGGGAGCCAACTTGGGAGCCACCGGGGCGAACGTCTTCCTCCGGCAGGCGAACGGATACGGACAAGCGGCTGGCGATCATGTCAGCTCCGCCAGAGCACTCGCACGTGCCCATTCGGGTCGATCTCAACCAGCGCGGTCGTGCTGGAGTATCCGTTGCCCGCGTTGGTGTCGAGGTAGATGGCGCCGTTGGCCGCTACGGCGATGCCGTTGGGCAAGAAGCCGCTGATGCCCGGTGGATGGGTGCGGGAGAGGTCGAACAGGGTGTGCAAGCCCCGGCTGGTGATCCGCTGGACGAGCTGGTCGTTGATAGCGATGATGCTGCCACCAGGCCCGGTGACCAGCCCACCCGGGCCGCCTGTGTTGAAGCCTGCCCGCCCGATTGGCAAGCGCATCCGGCCGCCAGCAGTGATCATGAGCAGCGTCTTGGTATTGGATCCGGCGACGTACAGGTCACCAGCAGGGTTGAAGGCGAGCCCGCTCGGGCCGTCTGCCGATGCCCTGGACGCAGGCCGGCCAGGCCCTGGGATGCCTGGCGCACCGCGGATGCCTGCCACATGGACCAGACGGCCCGCGGCGTCCAGCCGCAGAATCTCGCTTGTGCTCTCGTCGGCGATATACAGGCATCCGCCCGGGCTGACTGCGACGTCGGCGGGGTCGCGCAGGCTGGCAGCAAGAGCTGGTATGCCTCCGGCAACCCAGCTGCCGTACCGGCCGCTACCGGCAATGGTTGTGATCCGCCCGGATGCAGAGATCGCGCGGACCCGGTTGTTGCCGGTGTCGGCGAAGTAGATCGTCCCGTTGCTGGTCACGGTCATACCGCCTGGTTTGTTCAACGATGCCGAGATCGCTGGGCCGCCGTCGCCGGAGTATCCGGGCTTGCCATTTCCGGCGATGACCTTGAACCGGCCGCCGGGCAGGGCCTGGAGAATCTGATCACGGCCGTCGTCGGCGATGTAGAGCTGTCCGTCCGGGCCTACTGCCAGCGCACGAGGGCGGATGAGTCGCTTAAGGACCCGCCCGTGATCACTGCTGTGCGCTTGCGGCGCCGTCTCCACCGTCAGAGCTGGGCACGTGGGCGCGGACACGATCGGCCGCGGCGTGCGAGACGACGTTGGCAGCGTCGCGGCCACGGCCACGATGACGGCTGCGGTGGCCCCGGCAACAACGGTGGCCAGCAAAACCAGCCGGGCGCGCTGGCGCCGCGCGGCACGGCGGATGCGGCGCATCGGGTCGGGCCAGGCGGGCAGCTCGCGGCGTGGATCGCGAAGCGCTTGGCGGAGGCGGTCTTCCAGATCGCTCATATCCCGTGTCATTGCTCTGCCCGCCCGACTGCTTCGGTTGGCGCGAGGACCTCGGCCAACCGCCGCAGGCCGCGCGCTGCCTGGCTCTTGACCGTCCCAGCGGTAGTGCCCATGACCACGGCGATCTCCGCCTCGGTCAAATCCTCGTAGTACCGCAGCACGATCACAGCGCGCTGACGGGGCGGAAGCACCTGCAGGGCACGCCAGACAGCATCACGGTCATCCACCCGGCTTGCGTGATCGTCAGCGAACCTGCCGCCCACCGGCTCGGCAACCGCCCATTCCCGGGCACGGCGCCTGCGATACCACGAGGCGTAACTGTTGACCATGGCCTTGCGCACATAGGCGCGCGGATCATCGATCCGGCGCAGCCGCCAGGCACGCCACGACTGGCCCAGGGCCGTCTGCACAAGGTCCTCGGCGGCCTCAGCGTTCCCCGTCAGGGCATGCCCAAAGCGCAGCAACCCAGGCAGCGCAGCAGCAACGAACTCAGCGAACTCGTCCTCACTGGCCATGGCCGCCGACTCCCTCAGACGCCCACTTAGACCCGCTGCCAAGCGACCAGGTTGTCAAGGGAGCCGAAGAATTTGCTACAAGCCGACCACGAGTGCATCACCCCCAGGGCAGTCACCAGCGTGCCCGCGACGTGCCCATTCGGGCAGTGAACCAGGGCGGACAACGGTCACGCCCGGACAATCTGATATGGCCGCCCACCTGGGATCAGGCAGGCAGTGAGGGAGGCCGAGACGGCCTCCAAAGCAGTAGGTCGCCCGTCCGCACCAATGACATCTATCGTGCTTGCTAGCACGGCAACCAGCTATCAGGGTTGGCGGATGCCAGACATCATCGGCCAGGTCGTCATCCTCATCGTCAGCGACGCCGATCGAGGCGCGGCATGATGCCACCGGAGTGCGCCCGAACGCCGAAGCGTTCTTCCACATCGGTGACCGTCGGGCCAGGCCGGGGGCGGCGTAGATCAGATGGTCAACCAGTACGTGACCTCCCAGTTCGATGCAGGTGGCGCAGGTGAAACTCTGCTCCCCCAGGCAGGCTGCGGCCAACCCGCTGGCCACGAAGGCTCCCCAGCCGCCGCGCTAGGCTTGTGGTAGATCGTCTCGTGTGGAGGTAGCGGCGATGGCGGGGTCCGAAGACGAGATGGCAGCAGGTGCGGGAGGCCGCACCCGCATGCGGGCGTCGCATGCCGACCGCGATCAGGTGATCGACGTGCTCAAGGCCGCGTTCGTGCAGGGTCGGCTGGCCAAGGATGAGTTTGACCTGCGGGTCGGCCAGGTGCTCGCGTCACGGACCTATGCAGACCTGGGCGCCCTCACCGCCGACCTCACCGCCGGGCCGGTAAGAGCCCAATCGCCGAACCCGGCCCGGAAACCGGCTAGCGTGCCTGCGCCCAAGGCGGTGCGGGGCGCCGTCCTGCTCATGTGTCTGGGTGCGGTGCTGACGCTGGCCGACGTGGTCACCGTCCTGGTGACTCTCGGCGGCGTCAGGTCGGCCGCCGCCTACGACGTCGCTGGCGGGCAGTGGCCCATCGTCATGCTCACCCAGGTTGACTTCTGGCTGGCCAGCGCACCGATCGGTGCTGGCGTGTGGCTGTGGCTGGCCTGGGCGAACGGCCGGGGTTATCACTGGGCGCGGACCGCTTTTGTGGCGTTCTTCGTCCTCCTCACGATTGTGCCGTTCTTCGGCCTCGGCAGGGGCGCCTTGCCGTCTACCCGGGCCGACGTGCTCGCCACGGCGGTGCTCTGGCTGGTCGGGCTGGTGGCGATGGCGCTTATCTTCAGCCAGACGGCCAGCCTGTACTATCAGCGCCGGGCAGCAACACTGGCGAACGGAACCGGACGGTAGCCGGCCAGCCCGGCAGCAAGTGCCTGCTCATGCCGAAGGACTGAACGGATTCGGACGGCTCTGACTATGGCTGAGCCTGTCTCTCAATCCGCGGGTTCAGCCGCGCCAGATCCGTGCCAGAACGAGCGGAAGATCACGGTCACCCACGGGCAACATGAACCGCGTCTGATCTGGGCACGCGCAGGTTGACCCCTGCCTGAAACGACCTTCTGAGCAGCGGATCAGGTCCAAGTCCGCGAGCCATACGTAGGCCATCGGAGTCGCCCATAGTGCACAAGATGAAACAGGCGGTAGGCGAGCGTGGTGGCATCATCGGTGCTGGCTACGACGTACCGGGGATCGATGTCTGCCTCGGCGAACTGCTGGTGCATGTGACGGGTGGCCTCCTGGTCCTTAAAACCATGATCAGCGCGGTAGTGGACACGCTCCAGGCAGACTGGCTCCGGTGGGAGGAGGATCGCGTAGTGCAGGAAGGGAATCCTGGCAGCGGCACCGAACGCCTCCAAGAACCAGGGGCCGATCACGCCCTCGTAGACGACCGTGTACCCGCCGGTGGCCAATCGCCCTGCCGCCGCACCAGCGGCTTCGGTGACGATCTCGTTCTGGCGGTGCGCTGGGGAGGTCCAAGGTGCGATGTAGCCCTGCTCGATGAATGCGAGGAACTGGTCCCCGGGTACCACGGCGCTAGGGTCGAAGAGCCGCGACAGGGCTCTTGCCACTGTCG
Organism: uncultured Actinomycetes bacterium; assembly: GCA_963813395.1. GTDB lineage: Bacteria > Actinomycetota > Actinomycetes > Streptosporangiales > Streptosporangiaceae > DASXKD01. The sequence continues at coordinate 163,463 of CAWEYV010000016.1, read as the reverse complement.
TTTTACCCGCGCCCGGTGGGCCGCTTACGACGATGAGATCGGACACGCCACCCATGATGCCCTTGCACCTGGCAGCCAGGTGCAAGGCGACCACGCGCACAAGCTTGGTCACAACCAGGCATGCGTTTCTCCGCCCTGCAGCTGACAGCAACGGTGACAGCAACAGCAGCGACCAACGGCACGCAACGGCGATCTGCGGCAGCGCAGCACACTCGCACGATTCGTGGCAACTTGGGATATGTCCGGCCTGAAAAGACATCCCAGGAGCTTAAATGTCAAGCGGCAAGCTTATTTTCGCGGTGGGACCAGGCGGTTGACTCGTCGTAGGTGGTCCGTGTCTTGAGGCATCCGTGCAGGATGCCGACGAGCCGGTTGGCGAGCTTGCGCAGGGCGGCGTTGTGCTCGACGCCGGCGGCGCGCTGGGCGTCGTAGAAGGCGCGGGCGCCGGGCGAGCTGCCGAGCGCGGACAGGGCCTGGGCCATGAGCGCGTCGATGAGCCGGTCGTTGCGGATGAACCGGGCCATGACCATCTTCTTCTTCCCCGACGCGCGGGTGATCGGGGAGGTGGCAGCGTAGTTCTTGCGGGCCTTGCCGCTGGCGTACCGGTGCGGGTCGTCGCCGAATTCGCCGAGCACCCGGGCACCCAGGACGGGTCCCAGGCCGGGCTGGGACAGGTAGATCTCAGCGTCCGGGTGCTGGCCAAAATCCGCCTCCACCTGCCCTTGCAGGATCTTGACCTGCTCATTCAGGGTGATGATCACCGCGATCAGGGACCGGACGGTGGCAGCGTAGGCGGCGGTGATGGCCGGCGGCTGGCCCAGCTGAGCGCCGCGCAGCGCGGTGAGGATCGCGGTCGCCTTGCCGGGGATGTCGCGGCGGCGGGCGCGCTTGAGCGCCGCGGAGATCTGCGCGCGGGTCAGCTTCGCGGCCCGGGCCGGGTCCGGCGCCCTGGCCAGCAGTTCCAGCGCATCGGGCGCGTCCAGGTCCTCAAAAGCCCCCAGCGCGGCGGGAAAGTACTCCCGCAGCTGGTGGCGCAGCCGCTGGACCTGCCGGGTCCGTTCCCAGATCAGCGTCTTATGGGTCCGTGCCACCACCTTGACCGCCCCCGCGCCCGGGCTGTCGCCTGCCACCGCGCGCAGCTGGTGGGAATCGGTGCGCACCATGTCGGTCAGCATGTGCGCGTCGCCGGTATCGCTCTTGGCGCCGGACACGCCGTGGCGTTCCCGGTACCGCGAGGCCTGCAGCGGGTTCACCCCGTAGACCGTGTACCCGGCCGCGACCAGCGCGGCCACCCACGGGCCGCGGTCGGTCTCGGTTCCGATGATCACCTCCGCATCATCGGCGTCCTCGCCCAGCTGCTCCCCGATCAGCTCGTGCAGCCGGGCCATCCCGGCCACCCCTTCCGGCAGCCGCTTACGGGCCAGCACCCGGCCCTGCTCATTCATCAGCTCCACGTCATGATGGTCCTCAGCCCAGTCATCACCTACGAACAAGCGCATCAATTCTCCCGCCTGAAATGCCGGATCCGGTCAGCAGCCTGCGGGAGAACAATCAGCGCCCTAATGAAACAGTGCTCACGCCAGCAGGCGGGCACGACATCCCAGCAGCGATCCACTCTCCCGGTCACCGGCAGGGGCACGGTCTTTTCACAGGGCTCCAGGCCCGGCGGACAACAGTGCTCACCTGCCGGCGGCCACCAGCTAACGAGTCTGCCGGACGGCGAACCCGCTAACACTCATTAGCGGACAGTCGCGCAACCACGGCGAAACAGCAACCCACCGGTGAGGCGGCTCGGAGCATGTCCGCCCAGGTCAGGGCCGTGTAACTGGTTAAGACGCCGTCTCACTGTAAACCGCTCCCTGACACGCGACGGCTGCCCGTGCAGACCAAGGCTAGCCAGCCCCGGGCGGGCCACGCATGGGCCACACGCCAGGGAGACTCACGGGTAGCAGCGGTCACTCACGAGCACTGGACGCCCAGACACCAGCAGCAACGTCGGACCTGATGGGACCTGTTCAGGCATCACCGACCTTCCAAGCTGGTCATGAGGGTTCGATTCCCTTCGCCCGCTCCACCCAGAAAGCGCAGATCAGCGCCCACTCGTCAAGGCGGCGCCTGCGGCGCTGCTGGCCCGGCGTCAGCGCCGGGCTCAGCCTTTGCCGAGGCCCGCCCGGCGTACGCCGGGCCACACTTCGCCGGCACACAGATCGAACTGGCTCAAACGGCACCGACCAGGCGCAGCGCAGAGCCGTCTGCCTCGCTTCCGATTGCCCAGCTCGCGGCCACCGCGTCTACTCGCATCAAGGATTCGGCGCCTGCGAGCAGGACGGGAAGGACCAGGGACACGGGTGCCGGGCCAGATTGCCTCGTTGACTAGGTAGGGCCCCAGGTCCAGGTGTCGACGGGAACGCTGACGGCGTAACCGCCGAACAAGACCACGGTGCCGGTGGCCGCGTCATAGGCCATCGACGCCCACCGCCGGGCAGACGGGCTGGTCGCGGGAGCCTGCTCGGTCCAGGTCGTGCCGTCCCACACCCAGGTGTCGGCGAGAAAGACGGGGTTGCGGCCCTCTGCGCCACCGAACAGGACCACGGTGCCGGTGGCCGCGTCATAGGCCATCGACGCGCTGGCCCGGTCATGCGGGCTGGTCGCTGGGGTCTGCTTGGTCCAGGTCGTGCCGTCCCACACCCAGGTGTCGGCGCGAAAGTCGCTGTTCCTGCCCTGGCCGCCGAACAAGACAACGGTGCCGGTGGCCGCGTCATAGGCCATCGACGCGCTGGCCCGGGCAGACGGGCTGGTCGCGGGGGCCTGCTTGGTCCAGGTCGTGCCGTCCCAGGTCCAGGTGGTACCCTTCGTGCCGAATAGCACCACCGTGTCGGTGGCCGCGTCGTAGGCCATTGAGGCCTGGCTCTGGGCGGGTGGGTGGACTGCCGGGTGCTGTTTGGTCCAGGTCCTGCCGTCCCAGGTCCAGGTGGCACCCTTCGTGCCGAATAGCACCACCGTGTCGGTGGCCGCATCGTAGGCCATCGAGGCCTGGCTCTGGGCGGGTGGGTGGACTGCCGGGTGCTGTTCGGTCCAGGTCGTGCCGTCCCACACCCAGGTGTCGCCGATTGCACGGGCGCCGGTAGTGCCGCCGAACAGGACCGCGGTGCCGGTGGCCGCGTCATAGGCCATCGAGGCGCCATACCGGGCAGACGGGCTGGTCGCGGGAGCCTGCTTGGTCCAGGTCAAAACCGGCGAACTCGCCAGGGCGGCCGACTGTGAGACGCCAGGAACGCCAAAGGCGGCCAGCCAAGCCACAGCCACGGCGAACAAGCCCACACCGCCGGGTCCGCGGCGGCGACGCGCCACCCCAGCGCGATAACCCAGCCTGCCGAACCGGCAGGCACAGGCTGCAGCGGTGATCAACTTTCGGCTGACGCGGAACTGATTCATAAGCCACCGGCCTAACGTGACGCGCAGGCGGGATGAGCCTGATCCTCGCCGCCGACCCAGGCGGTTCAGTTATACGACGCGGCGGCCTGGCCGCGGGTTGACACGCCCGAGCGGTAAAGAAGCTTGGCCCGGAAGGCGCTACAGCGGGTCAAACCCGCATAATGCCACTATCCGCATGCCCGCCACGTGCCCGATCAACCGGTAAAGCACACGCCCTGGCGGTCACTCACGAGCTATCGGCGTCCCCGCCAACCTGCATATCGCCTGCGCGGAGACGTGCCCGTCGCAGCCTTCCAAGCTGGTGATGTTCTCCGGTAGACGGGCGACTGTACGGGGCGGGCCGAGTTACCTTCAGGGGCTCACAGCGGGGTCAGGTACGAAGGTCGTACGTCTTCGCTTCCTGCGGGCGCTCCACCTTGACTCTGATCTTCCACGGCAAAATCCGGCGCCTATCGGAGAGGACGGGCCAGAAATGAGCGGGTCACACCACTTTAACTGGCGTCCGCCGGGTGATTCGGTTGGGGCGAGGGACAGCACGCGGGCAGGCGGAGGAGGGCTTGTGAGCTCCATAGAGGTAAATGGCATCCGGATCTACTACGAGAAGCGGGGCCGCTGTGCTGTTTGTCTCCGGGGCCAGCGGCGATGCGGGGCATTGGACAACGGTCGCTGACATCCTGGCGGACGCCTACACGGTCATCACTTACGATCGCCGGGGCAACTCCCGCAGCCCCCGGCCGCCGGGCTGGAACTCGACCACGGTCGGCGAGCAGGCCGACGACGACGCCGCCCTGCTGCGCGGGCTCGACCTGCTACCGGCGATCGTGTTCGGCACCAGCGCCGCCGCGGGCATCCTCGCCGACCTGTGCCTCCGCCACCCGCACGTGCTACGCAGCGCGATCTTCCACCCGACTTGTGACACGCATGGCCGCCCCGGAGCGGCAGCGTTTCGCTGACCTGTGGTTTCGTAGCGTATGTGGAGTGAAACTGCGCACTAAGCCGAGGGCCGTAGAGTGGCCGGTGTTCCTACCTGCGGACGGTAAAGGCAGCGTCGGGCGCGACCGCGTAACCGGCTGGAAGGGACCTTCCGAATGCCCAGCGATTACGTCAGGATCGAGGTCGACGGCCAGGAAGCCGACGAGGCCGCCGTGTCGCTTCTGGAATACGAGGGGTGGGGCCATTTCACGGCGATGCAGGTGCGCGGTGGCCGGGCGCGCGGTCTGGACTTGCACCTGGCGCGGCTGGAGGCGGCGCACCATGACGTATACGGGCGGGCGCTCGGTGGCGAGGAGGTCCGCGCCCGCATCCGGCACGCTCTCGGCGGCCAGCCAGACGCCAGCGTCCGCGTCTACGGCTACTGGGCCGGTCTGATCGTCACCGTTCGCGAGCCCCAGGACATGCCGCGCCGTCCGCACTCGATGACTGCCCTGCATTTTCAGCGGCCGCTCGCCCGGCTCAAGCACGTCGGCAGCTGGGGCCAGGGCCGGTTCCGCGAGGTCGCGCTGGCCGCAGGCTTCGACGAGGGCCTGCTGGTGGACGAGACGGGCAGGATCTCGGAGGGCACCATCACCAACGTGGGGTTCTGGCGGGATAGCACGGTGACCTGGCCCGACGCGCCGAAGCTGCCGGGCATCACGATGCTCCTCCTGCGGCGCCAGCTCACGGCCGCCGGCATCCCGCAAGCCGAAGCGCCAGTCCGCGTGCAAGACCTCGCCAGCTACGACGGGATGATCTTGTGCAACGCGCGCGGCTGGGCGCCGGTCAGCCGAGTCGACGACCTAATGATTCCCCACGACGAGGCCTTCATCAACGTCATCGCGGCTGCAATCGACGGATGCCGATGGGATGAGATCTAGCCGCCAGGCAGACCCGAGAGCGACTTGCGCCAGGCTCTTGACTGCATCCACGGGCGAGAGGGTGGTACGCACTAACGTGTCACAAGTCAGGCCATAGAGGTAAATGGCATCCGGATCTACTACGAGAAGCGGGGCCGCTGTGCTGTTTGTCTCCGGGGCCAGCGGCGATGCGGGGCATTGGACAACGGTCGCTGACATCCTGGCGGACGCCTACACGGTCATCACTTACGATCGCCGGGGCAACTCCCGCAGCCCCCGGCCGCCGGGCTGGAACTCGACCACGGTCGGCGAGCAGGCCGACGACGACGCCGCCCTGCTGCGCGGGCTCGACCTGCTACCGGCGATCGTGTTCGGCACCAGCGCCGCCGCGGGCATCCTCGCCGACCTGTGCCTCCGCCACCCGCACGTGCTACGCAGCGCGATCTTCCACGAACCGGTATTCCCGTCCGCGGTATCCAATATCGGCGCCGTCAACGCTGCGCGCCAGGCACGGGTGGAGGAAGGAATGGCTAGGGGTGGCCCACGTGCTGCGATGGAGCTGTACCTGCGCAGTGTGGCAGGCGATGAGGTCTACCAGTCGCTCGATCCGCAGCTGCGCGAGCGGCTGCTCGGCAACGCCGAGGTCCTGTTCGGTATCGAGATGGCTCCCTTCCTCGCCTACGAGCCCACACCCGGCCAGCTCGGAGCGTTGCGCGTGCCCCGGGCAGTCACGGCGGGCGCCGACAACCGCGGCCAGGCCGCCGTCGGCCACTGGCGGTACCAAGCAGCGCAATGGCTCGCCACCCATCTTGGAACCACTGTCATCGAGCTGCCCGGGGCGCACATGGGCTACCTCGGCCAGCCAGAGCACTTCGCCAAAGCACTGCGGCCGATACTGGACAGGCACACACTTGATCCGAAGAGGCGGGGCTCGCGCGGACCAGACGCGGACCAAGCGTCGGACCAGGTTGGGATCTGCGCAGCTAAGCATGTTGACGACCTACCGCCTCCGGAGCCGTGAGCGCTCCAGGCTGCCAGGTTCGTCGTGCCATTAGCGTGCCATTAGTCAGGGTGAGCAGCGGTCAGTCACGGCTACCACCAGACACCCCGAGATGCAGGTCAGCACCCACGACGGCCCTGTGCGGTACGCCTTCCAAGCCACTGATGTCCTGCGCGGACGCCGGTTCCGGTTGGAAAATCGGCGGTGGCCGCCGTCCGCTGACGCCGGCCCAGCTTGATCTTCGAGATCGTTTCCAAGCCGGGCGCTGGGAGCCAGCTCACGGGCCGTTCAGTGTCGCTTCGAGCACGAGGATCAGATTTCTTCACTCATGCCCATCGCTCCTGCGGGCGGCGGCCTTCCCGGTTATCCAAGGGAGGCGCCAGGTGCTTGCCAAGACGCAAGACAACGAGGAGATCATCGAGCGGGTCGCGGCGCTGGACATCGGCAAGGCCGAGCTGATGTGCTGCGTGCGCGTCCCTGATGAGGACCATCCGGGCAGGCGGCTGCAGGAGGTGGACAGCTATTCCACGATGACCCGCCCGTTGCTGTCCATGGCGGACCGGCTGGCCTGCCTGGGGGTGACCCGGGTGGTGATGGAGGCCACCAGCGACTACTGGAAGCCGGTGTTCTACCTGCTGGAGGCGGCCGGGTTCGAGGCGTGGCTGGTCAACGCCAAGGATGTCAAGCACCTGCCCGGGCGGCCGAAGACCGGTCAAGCTGGATTGCATCTGGCTGTGTAAGGCCGCCGAGCGGCAGATGATCCGGCCGAGTTTCGTGCCGCCGCCGGATCCGCAAGCTGCGGGACCTGACCCGGTACCGCGCCGACCTGGTCGCGGCCCGCACCGCGGAGAAGAACCGGGTGGAGAAGCTGCTGGAGGACGCCCAGATCAAGGTGTCGGTGGTGGTCTCGGACATCTTCGGGGTCTCCGGGCGGGACATGCTGGCCGCGCTGGTCGCCGGGGAGCGTAACCCCACGGTGCTGGCGCAGCTGGCCCGGCGCACGCATGCGCAAGAAGATCACCGTGCTGGAGGAGGCGCTCACCGGCTACTTCACCGATCATCATGCGTTCTTGCTGGACAGGATGCTCGCCCGAGTGGATGCGATCACCGGCGATATCGCCGCCCTGGACGCGCGGATCGAAGAAGCAGATCGCCCCGTTCGCCGCAGCGGTGCGCCAGCTGGATCGAGGTCGACCGGGATCAGCCTGGCCGCCGCGCACGCCATCCTCGCCGAGATCGGCCTGGACATGACCCGCTTCCCCACCGCCGGTCACCTGGTGTCCTGGGCGAAATACGCACCCGGGGTGCAGCGAATCGGCGGGCAAGAAGAAAGGCAAGAACTCCACCGGCCACGGCAACACCTACCTGGCCCCGATCCTGGGCAACGCCGCCGCGGCCGCCGGCAGGACCGGCACCTTCCCCGGCGAGCGCTACCGGCGGATCGCCCGCCGCCGCGGCGCCAAAAAAGCCAACGTCGCCATCGGCCGGTCCATCCTGGTCATCATCTGGCACCTGCTATCCGATCCCGAGGCCCGCTACACCGACCTCGGCGCCGGGTTCTACGCCACCCGCACCGACCCCGACCGCCGCCGCCGCAACCACGTCCGCCAGCTCGAAGCACTCGGCTACACCCTCATCCTCGAACGCGCCGCCTAACCCACGCGCCATCCCACCGGCTCCGCCGCGCTCCGCCGGTGCTGCCGCGCGCCCAGTAACTGCCCGATTTTCGGATCAGCTGGTCATGAGGGTTCGATTCCCTTCGCCCGCTCCAAGCACAAACCGCAGGTCAGCGGCTTGCATCTACCGCCTGACCGTTGTCCGTAGCTGCTTGTCGACCTGTCGTGCCATTAGCCTGCGGGGACTAGTGCCCCCGGCCAGATCCGTTGAAGCCTGACGGGGTTCCCGGACAGCAGCGATGCCCGATGAAAGCAGCCAGAGCCTTGAGCGCATCGGCCGTCCCCTGGTGCTGTGATGCACCACCACTGATCCGCGTAGGGGTAGGGACGAGGTAGCTGTTGCTATTGGGACTCCTGTAGGCAATCTTGGAGCTCATGACCACAGCCGAGGACCACCCCGATCGGGAGCGCGAGAGTCAGGCTGAGGCGCCCGCCCCCGCGGCCGAGACGCCAACACCTCTCCGACAGGCGGCGGAGGGGATGGCGGAAGCGCAAGCCTGGAAGGGGCAGCAGATCGCAACGGGCTGGCGCAAGCTCGTGAACGTACTACGCAGACGGGACAAGTGAGGAGGGTAGATTCGTCAGCTGGTTCCAGCGCCGCCGCCCTGGCCATCGGGCCGAAGGCTTCCATACACCGACGTCAATGAGGTGCGGTCTTGGCCTCCCGTTCTATGAGTGATAGCCGCCTGGGTTGCAGTTCAGCACCGTGCAAGGCCGTCCATTGAGGACCGATCACGGACCTTGGTCCAGCTTGAGCCGATCCGGACTGCCGCGACCCGACCTGCTAATGCGGTTAGGCCTCGCTCCCTTTAGTCCCGTGGGCCGATCGTGCCCGATACGTCCGATGGGGTGGGCAGTCGGGGGCAACCCACGGTCAGTGACGGGTACATGCCTTCCAGCCGCTGACCAGCCAGGCGCAGATCAGCGTCGTAGCCGAGACCGCCTTCTAAGGAGCGGGTCAGCCACCGTGCATTGTGCCCGCGAGATGCCCCCCGGCAGCCGTCAACCGCCAACAGCCACCACCACACGTGCACGGCAAGCCCCGAGATCAATCCAGGCATCGGTCTGCGCGGCACAGTCTGACGCACGCTCGTAATGCGTAGGTCGCTGGAAGGGCCCCGATCCCAGCTCGTGCACGCGGAGATGCTGCCCGCAAGGCCAGCCCGGAGTGGCTGATCTGCTTGGTCGGCCAGCAAGCCCGGTGGAACGCTGATGACCATGAATGACGACGACCACCGGCCGGTCCGAGGTGCCAATGCTGACCGTGCTGTGAACGACCCGGGCCGCCTGGCCCAGTATGAAGCCAAAACCCGCCAGCCTCTTGACCTGCTGGCCCTGGCCACGCTGTGGCTCGTCGTGGTCCCCCCGGGCGACTTCGGGCATGACGTGACGTTTATCGTGCTCGCCTTCCGGATTGCCCTGTCGGCCGTCTACGCGACGGACATCGCCATCCGCAGCGCCCTGGCCCCCCGTCACCTTCACTATGCGCTCACCCATCCGCTGGCCCTCATCTCGGTAGTCATCCCGCCGGTGCGGGTGATCTTCAGCCTCCGGCTGGTCCGGTCGATGTTCCGGCGCGGGCACCTGGGCCGGTTCCTGGTGGCCGCCGCGGTGCTGGTCCTCAACGGCGCGGTCATCGTGTATCTGTTCGAGCGGCACGCCCCTGGCGCCAACATTCACACCTTCGGAGACGCGGTGTGGTGGTCGTTTGTCACGGTCACCACGGTCGGCTACGGCGACTTTTACCCGGTCACCACCTGGGGACGGATCACCGCGTGCTTCATCATGGGCACCGGGCTGCTCACCCTGGCGGTGATCACCGCGCAAGTAGCGTCCAGTTTCTTCGCCCAGGGTTCTGGCCGGGCCCGGCCTGCCCCGCCGGACGAAGCGGCCCGGCGCGAGGTGACGCTGGCCGAACTCGACCAGCGGCTAGCCCGGATCGAAAGGCTGCTGACCGCTCCTCATCCAGGAAACTCCCCTGGCGCCATCAACGGCGATTGACAGCAACGGTGACGGCAACAGCAGCCACCACCGGCCGTCAGCAGCGACCGGCGACAGCGCATAACGCTCGCACGGTCTCTGCCAGCTCGGAATATGTCCGGCCTGAAAACGGACGGTCGTCGTCTCGTCGCAGCTGAGCGCCCGGGTCGCGAAACGCGCGGCCATGACCCGCCCAGCGTGAGCACAGGGCTATGTGGTCTATTCCGTTGAACGGATCGCACCGACTTGCAACAGCATTGCGAGGTCGTCGCGGATCGCCCAGCGTTCGGCGATACGCCCGGCCACCAGCCGGTAGGCAAAGACCGTGTCCCTGACATAGGTACCCGCGGGAGCGTCGAACCCGCGGAACCGGCCGCCGGGCCAGTCATGCTCGCGCGAGCCGAACTGCACCACCATGTCGTCCTCGGCGACGATGAAGTACTCCACCCATCGCGCACCGTGCACATCACGCTGAGCCGACCGGAGGAACTCACGTGTCCCCTCCAGGCCCGCAGGACGGCCGGGCGCGAGAGCATGATTGACCATGTCCGGCGCGCACAACGCATCCAGCCGGGCCAGATCGCCGCCCCGCATACCGAGCCGATCGAACTCCTCCACAGCCGCTTTGTTCTGCACACTGTCCATAGCGCGATCCGACCACGACGGCCGCCAGCCGTCGACCAAGTACAGGTACAGGCAACAGCTCCTGACAGCCGCGAGCCAGCACGATCACCAGCACAGTGAGCTAGCTGGGACAACGGCCAAACGCCCAGCGGCGCCGCTAGTTCGGGACGAAGAGGCCGTGCTGCGTGCCCGACGGGAAGAGTGTCCACGGGTAGTCACGGTCACTCAAAGACAGACCACCAAGATCCCCGCAGGTCACAGAGTCAGCAGGTGGCACGCGAGCAGCGCCACAGACCTCCCAAAGCTGATAGTGCGTGCTGGGATAGATCGACAAATGACCTGACAGTCCAACTCGCAGCCCAGCCAGGTTGGTGTGGTGCCGTTGTATCAGCCGATGTCGATGGAACTCGAGACGGACCGGCTGACGCTGCGGCCGTGGGCTGAGGGCGACGCCCAGGATTACCGGGCGCTGATCGCCGAGCGGGGCGACGGGGCGGTGAGCGTCGAAGCCGCCCGGGAGCGCATCGTGACGCAGCTCGCTTCGGCCGAGCGGACGGGGATCGCGCTGCTGACCGTGCGCCGCCGCGTCGAGGGTGACTTCATCGGATACTGCGGGCTGATCGTCGGCCGGGCGAGTGTGGACGAGCCCGAGATCGCCTACGAGCTGTTCCGGCGCGTGCACGGGCATGGCTACGCGACCGAGGCGGCCCGTGCGGTGGTCGTGGCCGCGGTCGCGACCGGGCGGAAGCGGTTGTGGTCAACCGTGGGTAGCTGGAACGCGGCCTCTCTGCGCGTGCTGGAGAAGCTAGGGTTCCATCGTGATCATGTCGATCCGGACTACGACGGCCGGGGCGAGCTGATCTGGCTGACCCGGGCGCTGCCTTAACCCTTTGGGCCGGATCAACCCTGTCAGTTGTCCCTGCCGGAACTTGGCTTCGAGCCGAAGAGGCCGACGACAACCACGTGGACCAGGGCAAGGCCGAACTCGGGTCATCCCCACGTCCAGGTGCCCAAGATGCCGTGGCCGCCGCCGAACAGCACCACTGTGCCGGTGGCCGCGTCGTAGGCCATCGATGCCGAGGTCCGGGCGGACGGGCTGGTCGCCGGATGCCGCTGCGTCCAGGTGGTGCCATCCCAGGTCCAGGTATCAGCCAAGGCGCCGAAGAGGTCGTTGCCGCCGAACAGCACTACGGTGCCGGTGGCCGCGTCATAGGCCATCGCCGCACCGCCTCGGGCGGACGGCTGGGACGCCGGGTGCTGCCTGGTCCAAGTCAGGGCCGTAGCAGGGTGCTGCTGCGTCCGGGGGGTGGAGACTAAACTCACCTGCGCCGCAGCCGGGGCCATCCCCAGCACGCCGCACGCTGCCAGGGCCACCGCCCCGGCGGCCACGACAGCATCCCGAATGCTCGATTTTCACGCCCGCAGGACGTCCAGCGCAGGGACACCCGGGACTAGCTATTGCGCCACCAGTGGGGACACATCATGCTGGTGAACGAATATCAAGCACCTCAGCTCTCGCTGCGCGGAGTAGAGCCATGGCCGACGGTCGGCATGCCAGACAGGGCGAAGAGCCGCAGCGTGTACTAGGTATGCCGGTTCGAGACCGCCGACCTCATGCCAGACGGGATAAAGAGCCACAGCGCGTGATGGGCTTTCCCATCGATTCTCTCGGGCCTGGAGCTGCCGGGCGTGAGCGGCTTCTGTCACTGGCACATCCCATCCGCACGTACAAGCGATGGATGCGGCGCCGCCGTCTGGGCCCTTACGCGACGGACCAAGACGAACCTTAGGCAGGCTGCTGACAGCAACGGTGACAGCAACAGCAGCAGCCACGAACCCGCGAGCAACGCACGAGAACACCCTCGTAATGCGTAGCTCTGCGGCGCCGCTTCTGGTCCTCGGCCTAGTTCGGGACCAAGAGGCTCGTGCCGTGGCCCGCATTAGGCTGGACGCCATGGCCGAACCCACGTACACCGTGAGGGCTCTCGATGAGTCGACGTGGGCTGCGTTTGCCGCGCTGGTGGAGTGCAACAACGGCATCTTTGGCGGCTGCTGGTGTATGGGCTTCCACCCCGAAATGTCTCGGCCCAACGGTGCGCACAACCGTGCCGCGAAGGAACAGCGAGTCCGGGAGGGCCAGGCCCACGCCGCGCTCGTCTTCGACGGGGACGACTGTGTCGGCTGGTGCCAGTTCGGCCCACCCGACGAGGTACCCCGGATCAAGAACCGGGCGGCGTACGAAAAGGGCCGGACGGCGACCTCGCCTGACTGGCGAATCGCGTGCTGCTACGTCGGGAAGGGCCACCGGCGCCAGGGCGTGGCCACTGCCGCGCTCGCCGGTGCGCTCGATCTCATCGCGGGCAAGGGCGGGGGGATCGTCGAGGGATACCCGGAGGATGCCGGCTCAGTGCCCGCTGGCTTCCTGTTCAACGGTGCCTTGTCGACCTACGAGAAGCTCGGGTTTGTCCGTGACCGCAAAATCGGCAAGCACCGCTGGGTCGTGACCAGGGTCGTCAAGCCGAGGTCATAGCAGACCCGGCGGCGGAGGCTGGCGCGACCCGGATCGACACGTCGGCGGTGGCATCGCCGCGGGCGGCGCGCAGGTCCCAGCAGCCCGGCGTGGTGAAAACATACCCGGCGCCCCATTCAGCTCCCGGTTTGTCCCAATTGCTGCCCGAGTGGGCAGCTGGGCCCCAAGCCAGCCGGTGGCGCTCACCGCCCGGGCTGATCGCTGCCAAGGTCAGCAGGCCGGTACCGGTCATTCGCCAGACGATCTTCTCCTGATCGCCGACCCGGGCGGGCAGCGGGTGGGGGAACATCAGCAAGCCCCACAGCGTGGCGCCACGGCCGGTGCCTTCCACCTGCGGGAGGAAGGAGTGCCACCGGGTAATGGGTGAGGCCGGGTGGCAGCCCGGCGCTCCCAGCGCCTGCCCAGCGCGCTGTGGCGCCTGGTTCGTGATCGGCGGTGTTTGTTTGGCTGGCTGGGTGGGCCGAGCGCCGCTCGTGCATGCGGTGACGGCGCTCACCAGCACGATGGCGAGCACCCCTGCGGTCGGCCAGCCGCGCACGGCCTCATTGTGCGCCACGGGGCCGCAGTCCTGCCACCGTCTCCGCGCCGGGCCAGCGATAAAGCCCCGGATGTGGCATGTCGTCCCTGATGTGCTCGGTGCCGAGCCGGTCGAGGTTCGGGGCCTTCTTCTTGGCGGCGGACGGCAGCGACGCCCGGCGGCTGCTCACCACGCCAGGCAACGGCAGCGCATCACTCGCAGCTGGCCTTGCGATAAGGCCAGGAGGCTACTGGACTGGGTCGCTGGCGGCGCGGGCACGGTGGTGAGGGCGTGGCAGACTGACGGCAACGGGCAGACGGCCAGCAGCCAGGACCCGCCGGGGTGCGTGAGGCCAGGCCGAGGAGAGGCTCGATGACGATTCCAGGGAGCGGCGGCCGGATTTTGGCCGCGTGTGCTGCCGCCGCGGTGGTGGCCTGCGCCGCCGCCAGCACCGCGGTGGCGGCGCCGGATCTCACCGTCACGGTCGCCGGTGGAGGAACCAGCACCGGCAGCTCCGCAAAGGCGGTGCTGACCGACCAGAACAGTCAGTTTCAAATGTTTAGCTGCACCAAATCGGCCACCGGCCAGGTCATTCCCGACGCTGTCACCCCGGGCCCATCACCGGTGAGGATCGGCAGCCTCACCAAGCTCAGCATCTCCACCTGCGTGGGCCCGGTGATAACAAAGGTGACGGCCTCCAAGCTTCCGTACGCGGTCAAGGTTGACTCCACGACGGTCAGCCATCAGACGGACGTGATCATCGCCGGTATCCGGATTGCGGTGTCGCTGACCGGCTGCTCGTTCACCGTGACTGGGTCGGCGCCCGGCTACTACCGCAACACCACGCACACGCTGGTCATGACCCCCAAGCTGCCCATCAAGCCGCTGAACACGACGCGGCTGACAGTCAGCAACGTCGCTGGGTGCGCGGGCCTTGTGCGAAACGGCGATCACGCGACCTTCAACGCCACCTACACACTCAGCCCCGCAACGCTCACGATCACCTAGTTGGATTGCAGTTCACCGCGGTGCGGCCCCGTCCAGGGTGGACCGGCCGGAAGTGCCGGTAGCGCAGGCCCAAGTTCAGGCAGATACGGAGCGATCGATGGTGAGGTACCAGTAGCCACCCGCGAGATGCGGCGCCGCAAGAAACAGGAAGGCTGCCCATCCGTAAACGCCGTACGCGAGGCACACGAGGCCCGCGGCTGCGGTGCCACTGGCGTGACGGCGGGCAGCGGGGGGCGCTGTTACATCTGGCCAGGGGTGCCTCTTGATCTGCCTGGCGCGGTCCGGTTCTTCGCCGCGCGTGGCTGGCAGCGCAGCCATGACACCCTGGACCTGGTCACCGACCTGAGGCGATACCGCCCTCCCCCGGGCGCATATGAGCACGCCACGAGCAAAGGCATCACGATAGCCCGGCCAGCCAGCGCCGACCTGGCCGACGTGCTGGCATTTGAGACGGGCACCTTCCCCAGCTGGTCCCAGTGGTTCGCCGTAGCCAGCCCTCCCGGCATCCTGACCGCGCACGACGGTGCCGGGCACATCACCGGAACGCTACTGCTGGATGGCCCCGGCGCGGATACCGTGCTCGCGCCCATCCTCGGCCCCGCCGCCGGGACCATCGGATGTGTAGGCGTGGCAGCGCCCAGGCAGCATGAGGGGATCGGAACCGCCCTCGTCGCACGCGCCTCCGAATTCCTGCGGGAGGCCGGCACCCGCAATTGCCATATCGGCTGGACAACCCGCGAATCCTTCTACCGGCACGCGGGCTACCAGCCCTGGCGGCGATACGCCATGTTCTCCAGCCCTGCCTAACCACGGCACTGCACGTCAAATAGTGCCGAATGGGTTGAACCGGATGACAGCCGGAGCCGTGCCAGTAGTGGATGAGTGTCCCTGCTGGCGGGGCTGCCGGGCGCTCTCACCGCAACCAGCCAGCAACCGAACCAGGCCGCCCGTGGCGGCCCTAGGAGGTTGCTGTGGTGAGCATGCTGATGACCGTCCTCACCAGCCACTGGCGCCGGGTCAGCGGCCAGCTCAGCCTCCCTATCCAGCAGTGAGCACCGCCGCAGGTCTTCTTATGCCTCGCGGGGGTAGCTCCGGCTGACCCCGGCCGTGGCCCGGAGAGCGCGGGCCACGGCCGGCCCGCTGGCGCCCGGCACCAGCACAGCCCCCAAGCTGACCATCGGCCCAGGATCATCAGAGACTGACGATCCGCCCAGGATCATCAGAGAGCTGGGAGGCGGTTGATGGCGTGGTCACCGCTCGCCCAGAGGTACTGCACGGCGTAGGCCCGCCACGGCCGCCAGGCTGCCGCGTACCTGGTCAGCGCGGCGGCCGTGGCGGGCAGGCCCAGGTGGCGGGCGGCCTGCCGGATGCCCAGGTCGGTCGCAACGAAGGCGTCGGGATCGCCGAGCGCGCGCATCGCGATCGTCTCCACCGTCCACGGGCCCACGCCCGGCACCAGCGTGAGCTGGGCGCGGGCCCTGGCCCAGTCACTGCCGGCGCCGAGGTCGATCCGGCCGCCGGCCAGGGCGCCAGCCAGGGTGGTGAGCGTGGTGCGGCGGGCCGCGGGAACGGCGAGTGACGAGGGATCCATCGCCGCCATCGTGGCCATGTCCGGGAACACGTGGGTCAGTCCGCCGGCTGGGTCAGGCACCGGGTCGCCGAGCGCGGTGACCAGGCGGGCCGCGTGGGTCCGGGCCGCAGCGGTGGACACCTGCTGCCCCAGGACCGCGCGCACTGCGAACTCTCCGGCGTCCACGGTGCGGGGCACCCGGCGGCCGGGGGCCTTGTTCACCAGCGGCGCCAGGACCTGGTCTGCACGCAGCAGATGGTCTACGGCGACTGGGTCAGCGTCGAGGTCGAGCAGTCGCCGGCAGCGGGCGATCGCCGTTGCCAGGTCCCGCAGGCCGGTCACTGTCAGCAGGCAGTCGATGTGGCCGGGCCGCGGGCGCAGCGCAACGATGCCATAGCCGTTCGGCAGGCGCATGGTGCGCCGGTAGGCGCCATCGCGCCATTCCTCCACACCGGGCACCGCGGTGGCGGCAAGGTGCCCGAACAGGTTGTCCGGGTACAGCGGCTGGCGGAACGGCAGGCGCAACGCGAGAGATCCCGGGGCCGCAAGCGCGGACCGCCGGGAGGCGCGCGACCGCAGCTCGCTGGGGGTCAGGCCGAATACCTCACGCACAGTGTCATTGAAGGTCCGCACGCTGGAGAAACCCGCCGCGAACGCGACATCGCCCATCGGCACGCTGGTCGTATCGATCAGCAGCCGCGCGGTTTGCGCGCGTTGCGCCCGGGCCAGCGCGAGTGGTCCGGCCCCCAGCTCGGCCAGCAGCTGCCGCTGGACCTGCCGAACGCTGTAGCCCAGCCGTGCGGCCAGGCCGGGGACACCCTCCCGGTCGACCACCCCGTCGGCGATCAGCCGCATCGCCCGTGCGACCAGGTCGGCTCGCTCGTTCCACTGCGGAGAACCGGGGCTGGCGTCGGGCCGGCATCGTTTGCATGCGCGGAATCCAGCCTGCTGCGCTGCGGCCGCACTCGGGTAGAACCGCATGTTCTGCGCCTTCGGCGGTGGCACCGGGCAGCTGGGCCGGCAGTAAACGCCGGTAGTGACAACTGCGGTGAAGAACCACCCGTCGAAGCGGGCATCCTTGGACTGCACGGCCCGCACGCAACGCTCCACATCCTCCAGCACGTTCTAAGCGTCACGCCAGAACGCGCCGTTGGCTAGCGAAAATACGACACGGTAATGGAGTCCCACGGTGCTGTCGCAAATCCGCCAGACTCTGCGTGCCGCCGTTGGTGGACTGTTTGGCATGACGACGACCAATGCGGAGCTGTTTCGCTCACTGCACTCCGGGCCGACCCCACTGGTGCTGGCCAACGCCTGGGACGTGGCTAGCGCACGGATCGTCGAGGATGCGGGCGCACCGGCGATCGCCACCACCAGCGCCGGGGTTTCCTGGAGTCTCGGTGCGCCTGACGGCGATCACCTCGGCCGCGGCGAGGCGGTCGATCTCATCGCCAGGATCACTGCGGCGGTCGAGGTCCCCGTTACCGCCGACATCGAAGGCGGCTACGCAAGCGCACCGGACGGCGTCGCCGATACCGTCAAGCAGGTGATCGCGGCCGGCGCCGTTGGCATCAACATCGAGGACGGCCCGCGCCCCGTCGCCGAGCAGTGCGCCCGCATCGCCGCGGCCAGGAAGGCCGGCGAGGAGTTGTTCATCAACGCGCGCACCGACACCTATCTTCGGGGCCTTGGGGATCCGGATACGCGGCTGTCAGCCACCCTGGAGCGCGCGGCCGCCTACCTCGCCGCCGGGGCCGACGGGATCTTCGTCCCCGGCGTCATCGACCCGGCGACCGTGTCTGCCCTGGTCAAGGGCGTTGATGCGCCACTGAACATCATGGTCGGCCCGGGTGCGCCACAGATCAGCACGTTCGCCGAACTCGGCGTGGCCCGCATCAGCCTCGGCGCCGCGATCAGTGGGGCCGCCTACGCCGTGGCCCGCAACAGCGCCCGCGAGCTCTTCGCCACCGGAACCTATACCGCCCTCGCCGGGGGCCTCGATTACGGCTACCTGAACGAACTGCTCAGCAAGCCCAGTGGCGACTGACAACGCCCGGAGTCATGGGGCCGCGCTACAACGGCGGCTGCCGGGGAACCGTCATGCTGCCGGGCTGGCCGGTTTTGCGGTGTATCCGGTAGTGGAGGATCAGGAAAGGCAGCCCGAAGACGGAGAAGGCATGCTCGGCCCGCAGTTCGCCGTCCTGGACATAGACGTCGAGCTGTTCGGCGAAGCCGTGGACCGCCAGCACCGTGAGCTCTTTGGTGGCCGGGTCGGTGTGGGCGAGGTAGTGGCCGGGCTGGTCCAGGTCGCTGCGGCTGGTCAGGACCAGGCCACCGCCGGGGCGGCCGCGCGGCAGCAGCGTGGCGGTGAAGCTGGCCTGCGGTAGCGGGAAGCCGACACTCACATAGCCCCGGCCGTCGCGCCGGTAGGTGGTGTAAATGCCGACATAGATCGGCTCGTCGGTATCGGCGAACGACCGGAGCCAGCCCCGGATTGCCACGTCACCGGTGTCATCCAAGGAGATCGTGTCGATCCGGCTGCGGATGCCTCGCTGCGTTTCGCGCTGGTTCATGGGCACGTTCGCCTGCCCCAGGGGCCGCGCAACCACGGTCCGGTACAGCAGGTAACCCGGGCGTACCCACAGCCGCCACTGCGGGACGATGTCGAGGGTGAAGCGGGTGGTGTGTTCGTAGAACTCACGGACCTGCGGGTCGATGGCCGCCGGGTCCAGGTCCGGGCCGGCCAGCTCGTTCACCGAGGCGACGATGCCGACATCGGGTGCGTCGGCGACGTAGCGGCCGCCGATCACCCCGGCCAGCTCACGGATGTAGCCGGTGCCGACATACCGGGACCGAGATTCCTGTGGCACGACGAACGGCAGGTCGTCCGCCGGGACCTGTTCGGCGAGCAGGCTCACCTGCGCGTCCCGGAAGACCAGCGCCGATGCCACCCGGTAGGCCGCCATCGTGATGGCGGCGACCGCCGAGGCTGGCACCGCCTGTCCCCGCGCCGCCAGGCCCCGGCCCACCGCCGCCCCGAAAAGCGGCCCGAGCAGCACCTTCTGCGGGCGTATCCCGAGCAGGCCGCCGAGGGCGCCGGTAGCCGTCCCCACCGCGACGGGCCCGGCGCCGGTCACCCGGCCGGCGGCCCACCCGAGCGGCGCGACCAGCGCGGCGCTGGTCGCGATCCGTGCCCACAACGGCGGGATCTCGCCGGGACGTTGCCGCGCCCGGGCTACCGCCTCGCAGGCGGCGAGCGCAGCCGCTCCAGCGACCGCACCCACGCCGGCAGCTCGTGCACCCCGGTGCCCGGTCAGGGCAGCCCCCGCCACACCGCCAATGACGCCGGCGACGGCGACAGCCTGCTTCCGGTCCCCCTGCCCACCACGCTCATCCGCTGCCACTCTCGAAACCTACCGGCCCCCGGCCTTGCTGCGGCACACCGCCAGGAACCATGTATCCCCGGCCCGGTGTGCCGACGCGGCGGCGCGGCCGCCGCTGGCCCCGCTCCGTGGGTCAGCGGCGCCGCGCCGTGATGCTCACCGCCCGGCTGGTACCGTCTCGGCGGTCCCGGCCTGGTGGACCGCTGCCACTCGGCCGTCCGGGGCGTCCGGTGCCTTGCCTGGCCGGCCCGGCAGGGCCAGGCCGGCGAGGGCCCCGGCCAGGGCCAGACCGGTCGCGGCCGCGATGGCGGGCGCGAACCCGGCGCTGAACGCGGCGGCCGAGGTGTACCCGCCGGCCGAGGTGAACACGGCGGCCAGGATCGCGACGCCGAACGCGCCGCCGAGCTGGCGCACCATGGTGAAGCCGCCCGATGCCTTGCCGATGTCGCCGCGCGGGACCGAGCCGATCACGGCCTTGCTGATCGCGGGTATGGCCAGCCCGAGCCCGGCGCTGGAGATCACCATCGGTGCGAGCATCGCCGGGTAGGCCAGCCCAGGGGCGGCGATGACGGCGAGCCAGCCGAACCCGGCGGCCAGCAGGAACATGCCGGAGACGACCAGTGGCCGCTCACCGATCCGGTCGGCGAGCCGCCCCGCCCTCGGTGCGATCAGCAACGGTGCCACGCCCCAGGGCAGCAGCCGCAGCCCGGCACCGAGCGGATCCTGGCCAAGGCCGGCTTGCAGGAACTGGGCCATGAAGAAGACCGCCCCGGTGATCGACGCGTTCAACAGGAAGACCACGACGTTGCCCGCGGAGAAGCCCCGGATGGCGAACAAGCGCATCGGCAGCATCGGTGCGCGGGCGCGCAGTTCCCAGCCGGTGAACGCCACGGCCAGCACCGCGCCCGCCACGAGCGTACCGGCGACCTCGGGGCTGGCCCAGCCGGCTGAACTGCCGCGCACCAGGCCCCACACCAGCCCGAGCGCCGCGCCGGTGCCCAGCACCACGCCGGGCAGGTCCAATGCCGCGGGCGGCCCGTAACTCTCGTCAAGGCGGCGCAGCGCCAGCGGGATGGTGAGCAGGCCGATCGGCACGTTCAGCCAGAAGATCCACTGCCAGGCGATGCCCTGGGTGATCGCGCCGCCCAGCACCGGCCCGACCACGACCGCCAGGGCGGTCACCGAGCCGAAGATCCCCATCGCCCAGCCACGGCGCTGCGGCGGGACGGCCGCGTTCAGCAGCGCCAGTGCCAGCGGCATGACCATCGCCGCGCCGACGCCCTGCACCGTGCGCGCCGCGATCAGCGGACCGGTCCCGGGCGCGAGCGCGCACGCCGCCGAGCCGGCGGCGAACACACCCAGGCCGATGGCGAACACCCGCCGCCTGCCGAACCTGTCGCCCACGGCGGCCGCGGTCATCAGCAGCACCGCGAAGGCCAGGGTGTAGGCATTGACCGTCCATTCCAGCTGCCCGATCGAGGCGCCCAGGTCGCGGCGGATGGTGCTCAGCGCGGTCGCGACGACCAGCAGGTCCAGTACGACCATGAACGACGCCACCGACGCCAGCGCCAGGGCCCAGCGCTGGGCGCGGGTCACGGCGTCCTGCCCGCTCGTGGTGTTCACGTGCCCTCCAGTTTTGGCGTTGTGATGCTTACTGCTGGTTGAGACACGGCGGGCGGCCGCGAAATGGCCGGTGAGTTTCGGGGCCGGCTGGTGTCGTTACTTCAAGGACCCGGCGATGGGTCAGGCGATGCGAGGATGTGATCGTGACCACGACGGCGCTGGCCCGCGCCCGGGCGGGCGATGGAGAGGCGTTCCGCGAGCTCACCGAGCCTTACCGGCGCGAGTTGCAGCTGCACTGCTACCGGATCCTCGGCTCGGTCCAGGACGCCGAGGACACGCTGCAGGAGACCCTGCTGGCCGCCTGGCGCGGGCTCGGCCGGTTCGAGGAACGTGCCTCGCTGCGCACCTGGCTCTACAAGATCGCGACCAACCGGTGCCTGAACGCGCTGCGCGACGCCGGCCGCCGCCCCGCGGGCGTCGATCGGGGCCGAGTGGTCTGCTCCCCCGCCAGAGCCGACCCGGCGGACCGAGCCGCTGTGGCTGCAGCCCTACCCGGACGCGCTGCTCGACGACCTGCCCGACACCACGCCCGGCCCGGAAGCACGCTACGAGACCAAGGAAGCGCTGGCGCTGGCGTTCGTGGCCGGGCTGCAGCGCCTGCCGCCCCGGCAGCGCGCCGTCCTGGTGCTGCGCGACGTGCTCGGCTACCCCGCGGCGCAGGCCGCCGGCATGCTCGCCGTCAGCGAGGTGTCGGTGAACAGCGCGCTGCAGCGGGCCCGCGCCACGCTCGCCGCCCAGCTTCCCGCCGCGGGCCGCGACAGCGCGCCCGCGCCGCGGTCGGCCCGGGAGCGCGAGCTCACCAGCCGGTTCGCGGACGCGTTCGAGGCCGCCGACACCGACCGCCTCGTGGCCCTGCTCACCGAGGACGCGTGGCTGACGATGCCGCCCGAGCCGCTGGAATACCAGGGGCACGCCGCGATCGCCGAGTTCTTCCAGACCCGGGCCCAGTGGGCGGCCCGGGTGTCCCGGCTGGTGCCCACCCGCGCCAACAACCAGCCCGCGTTCGGCTACTACCGCGCCGACCCGCGCACGCCGGTCGCGCACGCCCATAGCCTCGTCGTGCTCACCCTGGCCGGCGACAAGATCTGCGCCATCACCCGGTTCGGCGACAACAACCTGTTCCCCTACTTCGGGCTGCCCCCGACCCTGCCCCGCTAGCCGGACACCTGCCCCGGGCATCACATCCGGTTCACCCGGCCAAGCACTGGCTGGACGCCGACGGCCCTGGTGGTCAGGGCCCGTGCTTGATGATGTCGGCCCTGGCCGTCCCGTTGCTGGTCGCCGTCAGTGCGCCCGTTCCCCAGACCGAGGTGGTGCCGGGGATGAGAGTCAGGTCGCCCGCCGCGCCGGTGAAGCCGGACTCGGTCGGCGCCGGCTGCCCGGCTCCACCGGCCGTGGGCGTAATGGACGATGCGGCCGACAGGCTGACTCAGGGTGCTGGAGGTCAGCCAGAAGCCGCCGTGGCCGTCGGGGGTCAGGCCCGGGCTGTAGCGGTGCTTGAGATCCCGAGCGACGACCGCCCAGGCCTTGCCGTT
Organism: uncultured Actinomycetes bacterium; assembly: GCA_963813395.1. Lineage (GTDB taxonomy): Bacteria > Actinomycetota > Actinomycetes > Streptosporangiales > Streptosporangiaceae > DASXKD01. The sequence goes on along the minus strand of CAWEYV010000016.1, from coordinate 140,750 downwards.
CCAGTGCAGCAGCGTGACCCCGGGCGGGCCGGTGCCGCTGCCCGGGTTCACCGCGACGGTTTCCATCACCCACACCTGGCGCGCGGACTGGGCCACGATGCCATCGGGCACCCAGGGCCGGCCGCCCACCGGGGTGAGCTTGGGCAGCGCGAGCGTGTGCCACGACGAGCCGTCCCAGTGCACGGCGACAGTGACCTGCGTGGGCTTGTTCACGGTCGCCGCCGAGGGCCCCAGCGCCCAGATGTCCGTGGCGGCCGGCGTGCTGACCCACGCCGGCATGGCCGGCACGGTGACCGGATGCCAGGTGCTGCCGTCATAATGCAGCACCCAGGCCGGGCCGTAACCAAGGTTGGCGCCCGAGCCGGGCTTGTCGCCGAATTCCCAGACATTCCCCGGGCCGAACACGGCCGTACCGAGGACCATGTTCTTGCTGGATAGCTTGAACACCGTCCACGCCGAGCCGTTCCATTCCAGTGCGTACTGGGTGAGCGCGTTCTGGCTTTTCTCCGCGAACAGCCACGTGTTGCCCGGCGCGGAGGTACCGGCCGCCGAGACGTTCACCGATGCGGTGGTGAGGTTCACGAAGCCAGCCGGCGGCGTGACGGCCTGCCACGCGCTGCCATTCCATTGCTGGACCACAAGCGACGACACGGAGGTGCCCGCCGCGACCGCGTTGCCCGGCCCGGACGTGGCCATGCTCTGCAAGAAGGTAGACGGACCGCTGAGCACCTCGCTTATCCGCCAGCCGGAAACGGTTCCCGCGCCGGCCGGCGCCAGCCCAGCCGCCAGGACCAGCGATACCGTGACCGGGATCATGGCCCAGCGCATGATACGAGCCGACATAATGCTCCTCACCTACGCATCCCGGGCCCCGGCAAAACCGTATGGTCTTGGCGGGCCAGCCACACCATGATGGCGGCGAGGTTATCGTCCCAGAAGGGTTTCGCGTTCTGCTAGAAGTGCCTGGATGCAAACCGGTGACCAGCGCGACTTTTTACCCAGGCGTGGTGCGCAAGAATGCGGCCGGGTACAGGCGAGGTGAAACTGTACCCGGCCACATCCGTCTGGGGGCGTTATCCGATCCGGACCACCTGGCCGCCGGTCGGGCACAGGTTCGGCCCCATGCCGCTCGCCGGAGCGATGCTGCAGTTCGAGACGTAGATCGCGCCACCGGGCCCGGCGGCGAAGCCGGACGGGAAGAACAGCTTGCCGACACCGAGGTGGGTACGGTGCCCGTGCGAGCCGATGCGCACCACGTCGCCAGCCGGGTTGGCCTTCGGGCCCTCGTCGAGCCCGCCGACCTGGAACTCGGTGGCGTAGAAGGCGCCGTCGCTGCCGAACCCGCAGCCCTGCACGGTCGACAGGCCCGTGGCCCAGACCTTCGGCGCGTGCCCGGGAACGACCCGCCAGATCCGCGCGTGGCCAGGAGCGTAGAAGCCGCCGAGCAGTTCCCCCACATACAGTGCGCCGTCGGGGCCGCGGGCGACGCAGGTCGGCACCGAGTCACTCTGCCAGCCCTTGGGCACCGGGATGAAGGCGCGGACCTTCATCGCGCCGCCGCGCTTGACCTCGACCAGGAGGTTGGCGCCCGCGTCCACCACGTAGCGGTGCCCGCGGGAGTAGAGCACAGCGTTGGGGTTGGCGTCGGGGAAGTCTTTGGGCGCCAGCTTCTTGTGGTTCTTGGTCCAGGTCCAGTCCTGGTCGCCGACATCGGAGATGCTGTGCAGTGAGCCGTGCCTGACCAGCATCAGGTGGCCCAGCTGAGCCAGAGCCGCGGCACGCACCTTGTGCGGAATAACGCCGGGCGGCGGCACTACGTGCGAGTTCACCGCGAACTGCCCGTAGAACGAGCGGCCAAGGCCGGCCGACACCGCCGCCGGGCCTTCCGCCGCCACCCCTCCTTTGCCGGACGCGGAGATCAGCCCACTGATGAGCCGCTTGACGCCGTGCTTGGTCACCAGGTCAAACGACCCGGTCAGCCCCGCGCAGGTACCGGAGACACAGGTCTTGCCGCCGCGGCCTGCCTCGGCGAGGTACAGACCGCCGCCGGGCGCGGGTGCCAGCCCGCGCGGGTTGTTGAGATGGTCAGCGACCACCCGGAACGTTCCGTGGTGGCCACGGGCCTGCGCGCCTGCCGCGGGCGCTGTGGTGAGGCCCACGGCGGCCAGCGGCCCGATGACCGCGGCGGCGCCGGCCAGGCTGAACAGTTTGCGCATGGTGGTACTTGCCCCCTCCCGTCCGATGTCCGCCAATGGCATTCCTGGCGTCCGGACGTTTCGCGTGTTTCGGGACGGTGGTGACACCGATCCCTGTCCCAGCACGGCCGGCGCCCCCGTAACCCCCGTGGTGGCGGTCTGGCACGCGGCCACACCACCGCAGTCGGCCCGAGTTCTGCGGAGGCTCGATGCCGGCGGTGTGAAGACCGTGTGTGGACGGCCGCTGGTACGCCGTCTCGGCCAGCGCCGGAGCAGCGTTTCGGCTGGTCAGTGCGGCAGGTCAGGCCGGCCGGTGCGGCAGCGTCAGCTTGAAGATCACACCGCCGCCGGTGTTGCCGCCGGTTTCGGTTGTGCCGTACAGGGCCCCATCGGCCCCGAGGGCAAGCTGGTCCGGCGCTGCGCCGTCCGTTCCGTTGAACGTCGCCACGATGTGGAAGGCCCCTTGAGGCGTCAGCTGATACACCCACCCCGGGTGATGGATGTCCCCGCGCAGCGTGCCGTAGAAGTTGCCGTCCGGGGCCTGGATCTGCGGCCCGAAGGCGCCGCTTCCGGGGAAGTGGTACGAGCCGAGAAACGTCAGGGTTGCGGGCGGGGTGAAGCGGAAGAAATGGCTCCGGTAGGTGTAGAAGTCCTGCGTCAGGCCGTACAAGCTGCCGTCGTGTCCCAGCTCGAGGTTCCACGGCCTGTCCGCCGCTGTGTTGTTGAAGTTCACTTCGGTGCTGAACCTCGGCGTGATGGTGAAGAGCTGGCCGTTGTTGTGGAACCCCTGCTTGTCGCCTTCGGAAATGCCGTACACGTTCCCGTCCGCCCCGATGACCAGGCTGATGGGGTACAGGCAGTTGTGCAGCGTGCAGGAGACGATGTTGGTGAAGGTGCCGCCCGGCGAGAGCCGGTAGGCGTTGCCGTCCCCGTGTGATCCGCCGTAGTAGGTGGTGCCGTACAGCATGCCATTCGGGGTTTGCACCAGCGCCGTGGGGTACATGCCGTTCTCCCCGGTGAAGGCGATCACCGTCTTGATCGTCCCATCCGGCTTGATCTTGTAGACGGTTCCGATTCCGGTAGGCCCCCCGTCGAAAGTTATGCCGTACAGTAGCCCGCCCTTACCCAGGAACGGAGCGCCGAATGGCCCGCCATCGCGCGCGTAGTCAAACGTTGTGATCGTGGTATAGGCCGAGCCGCCGCTCAGCCGGAAGACCGTGCCGTTCGACGAGCCCACGGCCGATGTCGCGCCGTAAAGGTTGCCGTCTTCGGACAGCGCCAGGAACTTGGGTGTCTCCTGGAGAGCCTGGGGGAACTCATGCACCACCGACAAGGTGAACCCCGGAGCCGCCGCGATTCCGCGCACGGCACCCGGTGCGGCGGCACCCGGTGCGGCGGCGGCTGCCTGCGCGAAGGGCAGGGCAAGCGTGATAGCCAGCCCAGCTAGGACCGGCCGCCCAGCTGCGGCTAATCTTCGGAAATGATCCACTTTGACATGCTCCGATGCGATTGCCGCCGATTCAGGGCAAACATACATCGGCCCTGTGGCTGTCGGCACTCAGGGGGCATGCGATGCGGATCGCGGTGACCGGGGCGGCCGGCCGCTCGGCGGGCAGGTCGCGGGGCTTCTGGCAGCGACCGGAGATCACCAGGTCGTGGCGGTCTCCCGGCGGCCTGCCGCTCACGCCGCACCGGGGCCGCGGCTCGCCGAGGCAGTGGCCGATTACGCGGACCTGCCGGCGCTTCGCGCTGCCCTGCACGACGTAGACACGCTGGTGTTCGTCTCCAGCGACGGGGAAGCCGTGCACGTTCTGCGCCACCATCAGAACGTGATCCAGGCCGCTGCCGACAGCGGCGTCGGGCACATCGTCGCGCTCAGCGGCCTCGACGCCGATCTGGGATCGCCGTTTTGCTACGGGATGACCTACGGCTACACCGAGCAGATGCTCGACGACAGCGGGTGTGCGGTATCCATCGCCCGGGCATCCATCTTCACCGAGTTCTTCCTGCAACTGCTCAGCCTGGCACATGCCAGTAACGAGATCCGGCTGCCAGCTGCTGACGGGCGCATATCGCTGGTGTCGCGCGCCGATGTGGGCCGCTGCCTGGCCGCGCTCGCGCTGGGTGCGCCGACCGGTCAGCACCATGACATCACCGGGCCCGAGGCGCTCGGCCTGGCCGCGATAGCCGCCCTGTCCGGGCAGCAGTGGAGAACACCGGTCAGCTACACCAACGTCGCACCGGCCGACTTCCAGATCGAGATGGCCCGTGGTGGCCTGGAACCGTGGTGGTGCTACGCGTTCTCGACCATGTTCGACTCGATCCGCGAGCAGCGCTGGGCCAGCGTGTCCGGTGAGGTCCTCCGCCTCACCGGCCGGCCGCCGGCCTCGGTCCGGGACATACTCGCCCAGTCGGCCGGGCCGGCTGGTGAGGTCAATCCGGGTTAGTGCCGCCGCCGGCCATTAGTCCGATCCGCTGGCCCCGAAGCCAGGCGGTGATCGCGGGCCAGCGGCCCACCGTGCTGCGATGTCAGTGATTCGCCGTTCCGGGTACCGGGGCTCCCGTGCCATGGTGCTGGCCGTGGTGGCCAGCCCCGCCATCCGCCGACTCGGGGCTGCCGCCCATCATCTTGAGCATCCGGCCGCCACCGGACCGGAAGAAACGCACCAGCAGGGCCGCGGCCAGCAGCAGGAACACGATGTTGAGGACCGTCGTGTAGTTCCACTGCACGCCGAAGTCGCCGACCTTCGCGTTCCGGCTGGCCGGGATGAGCCCGAGGCCGCCGAACAGGAACTCGACGATGTACCCGGCCACGACCATGGTCGCGTAGAAGATGCCGAGGATGGTCAGCATCATCCGGGTGCCGTAATACTTCCGGTAGATGACCAGGATCGGAATGATGATCAGGTCGGCGAAGATGAACGCGACCACGCCGCCGAAGCTGATCCCGCCGTTCCACAGCACCGCGGCCAGCGGCACGTTGCCGATCGAGCAGACGAAGCTGAGCAACGAGATGACCGGGCCGATGATCGGTCCCCACAGCTTGGCGGCCAGCGGGTGCCCGGTCAGGAACAGGTGCTGCCAGAAAGAATTGGGCACCCAGGCCGCGACCGCCCCGGCGATCAGCAGCCCGATCACGATGTCGCGGATGACGGCGGCCCATTCCATCACGAAGATGTGGCTGACCGAGGTGTACCCGTCGCGGCTGGCCAGCCGCCGCCCGAAACCGCCTCGTGACTGGATGCTCATGTCCATGGCCGCGTGACCTTCCATGGACCCGGCCACGCCCTTGTCCGCCTGCTGGCGGGCCGCGTCGATCAGCCGGCTCCGGACGAACAGCCGGAACGCCACCGCCACCAGCACGATCATGATCGGGCCGCCGACGAACTCGGCCAGGGTGAACTGCCAGCCCATCAGCAACGCCAGGATGATGCCCAGCTCGATCACCAGGTTGGTGCTCGCGATCTCGAAGGCCATCGCGGCGACGAAGCTGGCACCCCGGCGGAACAGCGCGCGGGCCAGCGCCACCGCGGCGTAGGAACAGGAGGACGAAGCGGCCCCGATGCCGGTCGCCACGGCCAGCGTCCTGGGCCGGGCATCGCCGAGCAGCCGGACCACCGTACTGCGGCGGACCAGCGCCTGGACCACCGCCGACAAGGTGAAGCCCAGGATCAGCGACCAGGTGATCTGCCAGGTCATCGAGCCGGCCACGCCCAAGGCGTGACCCAGCGCGTCCAGCAGGCGCATCACCGGTCCACCTCCGGCACCGCGATCGTCAGCAGCTCCCGCAGGCAGTGCTCAAGCAGTTGATGGGGGAAGCCGTCGGACAGCCGGTAGAACACCATCCGGCCCTCCTTGCGGAAGCTCACCAGCCCGGCCAGGCGCAGCATCTTCAGCCCGTACGAGATCTGGTCCTCGGTGCCGTCCAGGGCCAGCGCCAGGTCCCCCACGCACAGTTCCTCGCCGGTCGCCAGGGCGAACAGGATCCGCGACCGCACCGGGTCGGCCAGCATGCCCAGCAGCCCGGCCAGCCGGCCGGCGTCGTCCACCGAGAGCACCCCGGCCCGGGCGGCGGCAACCCGCTCCCGGTCCACCGGATGATCATGATCGCTAGGCACCCCGGCCTCCTCCGCATATCCGTACATCCGTAAAGTTACACGGACATCAGGACGACCGTCAAGCTCGCGAGAGGGTGCATAACACAACCGCCGGCCCAACCGGCCCAGCCGATTTCCATGATCAAGACGACTTATCCTCAGAAGCGCACGGTTTCACGCCCGGATTGTCCCGATTCGGGCGTGCGGAAGTGAGGATATGTCGGCGGCGGCGCGGCGGCACGGCGGTTTGGGGCCAGGGCGGCCGGCTCCCGGGTTGACCGAAGGCGGCCCGCTCCCGGGTTGACCGAAGGCGGCCGGCTCCCGGGTTGACCGAAGGCGGCCGGCTCCCGGGTTGACCGAAGGCGGCCGGCTCCCGGGTTGGCCGAAGGCGGCTATCTGGTTACTTGTGGCGGGCCTCGACCGAGCCGATGTCGCAGGCCGGGCCGAACGGCCGGGACAGGCCCCGCTGGTCGGTCCGTGGGCATCCGGTGGCCCGCGCGCCGCCGTGGTTGATCGTGGGGCTGCCCCGGGCCGGCATCTCGGTCATCGTCGGCCCTCCGTTCGCGGCCAGCTTGCCGAGCTTGGGGCCGGTCTTGGTCAGGTCGGTCGACTTGGCGAACCCGCACGCAGTCCCGCTGTCAAGGTTGTAGCCGGCGGTCTCCATCGGCGCCGCACCGACGCAGTTGCCGCCCGACGTCGACCCCGCCACGATCGTGCCGGTGAGCCGCAGGTCGGAGCATGACAGCGCCAGCGCGGAATCGTTGCCGTTCATGGTGGTGTAGCCCACCGTGCCGCCGCCGCATGCGTAGGTCTCGATACCCGAACCGGTGTTGCCGGCAAAGGTGCTGTTCAGGACCTTAATCGCGGCGCCTTCGACCTCGATGCCGCCGCCCTGCTGCGCCTTGTTCCCGGCCAGCGTGCTGGCCATGACGGTCACCACGTCCGCGTCGTCGATGCCGCCACCGACGCTGGCCTTGTTGTCGCTCAGCGTGCTCTGCTCCACCGTTGCGGTGCTGGGGATCGGGCCGTTCCCGTTGAAGAACTCGATGCCGCCGCCGTAGGAGGCCTCGTTCGAGCTGATCGTGGTGAGGGCAACGGTCAGCGAGCCGTAGGCGGAGATGCCGCCGCCGACCGCGGTGCCCGCCGAGTTGCCGGTCAGCGTGCTTCTGGCTACCACGGCCGTGCCGCCGTCGCTGGCGATTGCGCCGCCGGCGTTGCCGCTGGTGTTGCCGGTGACCTGGGTGCCGAAGACGAGGAGGTTCATTCCCTTGGGGCCGCCGGCCGTCCGCCCGGTACCCGGCAAGCCCAGTCTGCCGGCGCAGCGGCGGATCCGTGGGCAGACCGCCCGGACCACGGCCGCAGCGTTATGGGCGATGGATGGATGGCCGTTCTGCCCGTTGAGGATTCCGCCCCCGTCGCCGCCGCTGGTATTGCCGGTGATCACGCTGTTGGTCACCGTCACCAGGCCGGGAACGTTGTGCAGGCCGCCGTTTTGTATCCCGCCGCCGCCGTAGTAAGGCGCGTTGTTGTCGCTGATCGTGCTGCCGGTCACGGTCAGCGTCCCGCCCGCGTTCGCGACCCCGCCGCCGGCCACCGCCGTGTTCTTGGTGATCACGCTCAGGGTGATGGTGAGCTTGCCGGCGTTGTACACTCCGCCGCCGTACCCGGACGGCCCGGCGTTGCCGCCGGTGATCGTCACCCGGGCCAGCCTGGCGGTCGCGGCCTTCCCGACGTTCACAGTGCGGAACGATCCCCTGGCCTGGATGACCGTCGAGCCAGAACCGTTGCCCGCGATGGCCCCCGTCCCGGCACCGATGATGGAAATGGTGTTGCCGGTCAGGTCAAGGCTGCCCAGCGTGAGCAGGTAACTCCCGGCGGGCACCTCGATCGACACCGACGTGCCGGCCGGCTCGGAACCAGCCGCCTCGACCGCGGCCCGCAGCGTGCACCGGCCGGCGCGGTCCGCGCACTTGCCGTTGCCCGGATGGGCGTCATGCGAATCGGCGGTGCTGTTCACCACGAAGGTCACGGTCGCGGCCGCCACGGGTGCGGCGCCACCCGGGGCCGGCCACGGCAGCATCCACCCGCCCAGGACGAAGGCGGTCACGGCCAGGCCGAAGCGGGCCAGCAACGACACAGCGGTCCGCATCGGTTCCTCCCCTCACAGCCCGCGGGTTCCTGCGGAGCACGCCTGTGGGCGGGCGTCACGATCGTTCGGTCACAGAACAATCCTGCACCTCAAGGATCGCACGGCGAAGCAGGTTCGCGAAAGGTGCAATCTAGGCGGGCGGGCACCGGGCACAACCGGGCACGGCGGCCAGCGCGGTTAAGAACGAGCACTATGCAGAACGGCTGGCGTGTCGGACCGTGGTCACCACGCGCCAGCCGTTCTGCTAACTAGTTACTAGGCGGGGGCACTCGCGTGCCGCCGCTGGGGACGGGTCAGGGCGCCGGGGCGCTCCAGATGAACGTGCCCCAGTTGCTGATCTCATCGCGGAAGGTCGGCGGGATCATCTCCGCGGCCATGAAGATCCGCCCGTTGGCGGCGACTCCCATGGAGTAGTCGCCCCAGCGGCAGCCGCCGTAGTTCGGGCCGACGAAGGCCGCGTAACAGGTGAAGCCGTCCTCGGGGGCGGTCCCCGGGGTCGCGATCCGAACCGGCCCGCTGGGCCCGGTGGCACCGTTGTAGGCGATGTAGGCCGGGCTTGGGTAGTTGTTCGTGCCGCTGAGCGAGAACAGCAGGTAGCCGTTCCCCTTGGCGTTCACCGCCGTGTAGGGGTACAGCAGGCCGGCGCCCTTGACCTGGACCGAGCCCTGATGCACCACGCTGGCGGACAGCGTCGTACCGGACACCGTGGGCTTCATGATGAACCAGTCGGCGCCGCTGGTGCCGCTGGCCGTCGCGGTATCCAGCTGGGCGTAGATATGGCCGTTGGTGTAGGTGGGCTCCATCTCGGCGTCGAAGTCGGCCTGGAGCCCCCCGGCCGGTGCCTGGAATGCCCTGCCCAGTGGACGGGGCCCGGGCTTTTGGGCGGCGTCCGGCGGGAAGGCGTATTTCTGGGTCGTCACCTCGGTGCGCAACAGCGTCGGCGGCCCACTGGTGAACAGGGTGAGGTTGGCCGTGTCGGTCATGGCGTAGACCATGAGGTGGTTGTCGCTGAGCTGATCGGGGTTGGACTCGACGAAGTACTCCGTGCCGGGCGCGAATCTACCGCCCGGCGGGGTACTGGCCGGGGCGATGATCTCGGTCTGGCCGAAGGGGTCGTTGGGGATGCGGAATCCGACCACCGGCGGGATGATCCCGGTCTGCGCGACGGTCTCAAGCTCGCCCTTGGCGATCCCGTAGATGACCACGCCGTTGAAGCCGGACGTGATGCCGAACTCGTCGGTGGCCACGTAGATGCCGTTCGCGTCGGCGCCCAGGTTGTCGTAGTCACCGAAACACGGGCAATGAGCTTGGCCTGTATCGCTGGTGTTCCAGGAGTAGATGGTGTAACTGCCGGTGGGGTCGGGGGTGTTGCTCACCGCTTCGAACTGGGTGCTCGGGGTGACCAGCTGGCCCTTGGCGTTGAATGCGCCGACGATGAACTCCTGGTAGAACCAGCGCTTGGTCGGTGCGTCGTAGTAGCAGCGGGGGTCGGAGAAGAAGTCGGTGGTCGGCTGCTTGAAGGCGTCCGCCGATCCGATCGGGGCCACCAGCTGATTGCCGTTCTTGTCGTAGATGGCCAGTGCGTTGTTGATGAACTCCATGACGTACCCGCCACCCGCGCACAAGCCCTGGTCGGGCGGCTCGAGGTCGAACCCGCCGTGCGTCGTGGCCTGCAACACGTTGGTCAGGCCGGCGAACCCGATCGTGCCGGGCACGTTCTGGTTGGTCAGCGATTTGGTAGCCATGTGGGGCATGCCCGTTGGCCTGCCCTTGGGGCGGCGCGAGATGAGGGCGTTGTCAACCGCATGGAAGCGGCTGGCCGCGATGGCCGACCGCGAGATGGGCGCGCCCTGCGGATGGGTCGCCACCTTGGTGCGGTGCTCTGAGGCGGCCAGCTGGCTGAGGTTCACCTGCCCAACTATGTTCAATGGGAGAGTGAATACCTTAGCCTTGACCGGGCTTGACCGCGCCGATGCCGCAGCAGGAGCGACATAGCTGGTCAGCGGGGCGATGGCCAAGCTGGTCCCGAGGGCCACCGCCGTAGTTACCGTCAGCAATCTGGTACGAACCTTCACACATACCTCCCTGGAACAACTTTGTTCCGGCCGTACCGAGACTTACCACAGACCCCAGCCCCTGACCACCCCGCAACGCGCATTTAGTTAGGTTCATACAAATGACCAAATGCGGTCAGGCGGGGTGCCGCGCGCGCAGGCTGTGTTTTCGCTGGTGGCCGGGAGCCGGGACTAGCCGGACTCCGAGGGCGCGGGCCATGCGGCAAAATTGCGCTGGCGCGATTTGTGGGAAGGCCGACGCAAACTGCGCACTAAGTGCGAACTTAGCGGGCGCGGCGGCGCAGCAGGAAAGGCATCAGCGCCGATTCGAGTTGCACCCATACGTTCATCTTGCTTTCCCCGTCGCGGCGCTCGGCGAAGTGAATGGGCAACTCGACGATCTTCAGGCCGTGCCGCACCGACCGGTAGTTCATCTCGACCTGGAAGCTGTAACCGTTGCTGCGGATGCTGGCCACGTCGATAGTGTGCAGGGCCGAACTGCGCCAGATCTTGAAGCCGGCGGTGACATCGCGGATGCCCAGCCGCAGCAGCACGCGGACGTAGCTGTTGGCGAAGGCGGACAGGGCCCGGCGACGCCAGGACCACTCCGTCGCCAGGCTGGCCCCGGCCACGTACCGGGAGCCGATGACGACGTCGGCGTTGGTGGACAGCAACGTGCCGAGCATCTGCGGCAGGTACTTCGGCGCGTGGGACAGGTCGCTGTCCATCTGGACCACGAACTCCGCGCCGGCCGCGATCGCCCGCGTCATCCCGTCGACATAGGCGCGGCCTAGGCCTTGCTTTTCCTGCCGGTGCACGACGGTCATCTGGTCCCGGCCATACTGCTCGGCAAGCTGATCGGCTATGTCCCCGGTACCGTCCGGGGAGTTGTCGTCGGCTACCAGGATCCGCAGGTTGGCCAGCGGCAGGCCGAGCAACTCGGCTACTATCACCGGCAGGTTGGCGGCCTCGTTGTAGGTGGGGAGCACGACGGTGACCGCCGCGGAACGCCAGGGCTCAGGCAGTTCTACCGCTCCTTCGGCCGCTGCCTGCCGCTCCTGAACCGCCATCGTCATCCTTCCGCTTGGCGACCCTGCATAGTAATGCGTACCCCGCGATGCTGCGCGGCTAGTGTTGTGATTGTGAGCGGGTTCATAGCGCGCAAGCCCGGGCTGAGCGACGACTCGCTGGCGGATCCCGATGACTGACCCAGGCGGCCCGCAACAAGCCGGGTGCGGAGGCGGGCCAGGGGGCCGGCCTAGACCAGGGGGGCGGGCCGGGTGGCCGGGGCGGGGCGGCTGGGCCGCGGCTCAGCGGTAGGAGCGTGCCTGCATTTCGTAGAGCTCGGCGTAGAGGCCGCCGGCCCGGATCAGCGAGGCGTGGTCGCCGCTCGCCGCGATCCTGCCGTTGTCGACGACCACGATCAGGTCGGCCATCCGAACGGTAGAGAACCGGTGCGAGACCAGCAGCGTGATCGCCCCGGCCTGGCTGGCCAGCTCGCGCGCGGCCAGGTAGCGCTCGAACAGCGCCGCCTCGGTGATCGCGTCAAGGCTGGCCGTGGGTTCATCGAGGACGAGCAGCAGCGGCACGTCGCGCATCATGCCGCGGGCCAGGGCCAGCCGCTGCCACTGACCGCCGGATAGATCCTGCCCGCCGGTGAACGACCGGCCCAGCGGTGTGGCGAGACCGTCGGGCAAGGCCTCGGCGACCGCGGTGGCGTCGGCCCGCTGCAGCGCCTGGCTGAGCGCGGCGGCGTGATCGAGGCGCGGCAGGTCGCCGATGCCGACCGTCTCCCGGGCCAGCAACTCGTAGCGCACGAAGTCCTGGAAGGCGGCCGCGGTCCGCACCCGCCAGGCGGCCAGGTCGAGGTCCGCGAGCGGTACGCCGTCCAGCAGCACCTGGCCCGCCGTTGGCTGGTACATGCCGGTGAGCAGCTTGACCAGGGTGGTTTTGCCCGCCCCGTTCTCGCCGACCAGGGCGACGGCCGAGCCGGCCGGCAGGTGCAGGTCGATCCGGTCCAGCACGGTGGCGCCGTCGGGTGGGTAGCCGAAGCTGACCTCCCGCAGGGTGATGCCGCGGCTGAGGGTGTCCGGCACCGCTGCCGGGCGGTTCGCGGCAACCCGGGCGCCGGCCAGCGCACGGCCGGCTGTGCTTTCCTGGCCGTGCCCGCGTTCACCGTCCGGGCCAGGGACCGGTGCCGGTCGCGCAGCGGGGCCGCGGCGCCGAACACGCGCAGTTCCTTGGCCGGGCCCGCGGAGGTGGCCAGCGAGAACAGGTCGTCCGCGAGCCGCCGCTCTGGCGCCAGCCGCTCGTCGGAGCGCTGCCGCAGCCAGACCGAGAACCGCTCGCCGGCGACCGGGGCGATCGCGCGCAGCGGCAGCACGGCGAGCGGAGGGAAGATCAGCGCGAGGATCACCACGATGCCGACGGTCCGTACCAGCACCTGGATGACCAGCAGGATCTGGCGCGGGCCGTTCCCCAGCGAGCGGAGGTTCTGCCGGAGCAGGTCAAGTTCGGTCAGGTAAGCGGGCCGCTCCAGATGGTCGACGCCGCTGACCGCGTTGACCTGCTCGGCAATCCGCGCCGACAGGAGGAAGGTCACCCGGTCGGACAGCACGCTCCCGGCGGTGCCCGCGAGCATCGCCAGCGCCCAGGACAGCGTGTACAGGACGGCGACGCTGACCATGCCGAGCACCAGGTGCGCCAGTTGATGCTGCAGTGAGGCATCGATGATCAAGGCGAAGCCGACCGGGTAGAGCACGGTGCAGACCGCGTTGCCCACCAAGAGGGCCGCCGTGTAAACGGTATAACCGGGCGCGGCCCGCCAGCCCCAGCCGATGACGGCCCGCCAGACCCGCAACCGGGTCCGGCCCGTCATTGCCCGGCCTCGTCGAACCGGGCCGCCTGGAGCCAGAACAGCTGTGCGTACCGGTTCCCGGCGGCGAGCAGCGAATGGTGATCGCCCTGCTCGAGTACCCGCCCCTGGTCGAGCACGCAGATGTGGTCGGCGCGGCGGACCGTTGAGAACCGGTGCGAAATGATCAGCGTCGTGGTGCCCTCGGTGATCTCGAGGAACCTGTCGAAGAAGTCGGCCTCGCCCCGGGCGTCGAGCCAGGCGGTTGGCTCGTCGAGAACCAGGATCGTGGCACCGTGCCGCACGGCGAACAGCGCGCGGGCCAGCGCCACCCGCTGCCACTGCCCGCCGGAAAGCTCCACCCCGCCGTCGTAGCTGCGGGACAGCACGGTCTGACGGCCGGCCGGCAGGGACTCCAGCGTGCCGAGCGCACCGGCGCGCCGGATGGCGTCGCCGAGTCCGGCACCGTCATCGAGGTGCTCGGGCGACCCCAGGCCCACGTTCTCGGCGAAGCTGAGCGGGTAGTGCGCGAAGTCCTGGAAGACCACGGCGACCTGACGCTGCCAGCCCGGCGGGTGGAGCTGGGCGAGGTCCACCCCGTCCACCTGGATCCGCCCCCCAGTCGGATCATGCAGCCGGGCCAGCAGCTTCACCAGCGTCGTCTTTCCCGCGCCGTTGATCCCGACCAGCGCCGTGGACCGGCCCGCGGGGATGACCAGATCCAGGCACTCGAAAACCGCGTGATCGGCGCCCGGGTACCGGAACTTCACCTGCTCGAAGCGGACCTCGCGGGCGGGCAGGCCGGCCGCGGGCAGGCTGCCGGACAGGTCTGGCTGTGACGGCGCAAGCTCGGCTTCGAGCTGGTCGGCCTTGGGCAGTCCTTGAACCATGAAGGCCAGGGCCACGTCATCCCACGAGATATCGCCGACCGGCGTGGTCGCGGCCAGCATCGGCAGCATGACGGCCAGGGTGCCGAGATCGACCTCGTGGTGGTACGCGGCGTAGCCCAGGTAACCGCACGCGGCCGCGAAGGCGGCGAACACCGGCGCGGACAGCAACAGGACCTCCCGGTCCAGCCGCCGCAGCAGGCCCCAGGGACCGCTCATGCCGAGCAGCCATTGCCTGCGGTACCGGTCTACTAACCACCCGCCGAGGCCGAACACCCGGGACTCCTTGGCCACGGCCGGCGTGGCCGCCAGCCGCTCCAGGTACCAGGCCCGCCGCAGCACCTCGGAGCTGCCTGCGTACAGCGCCCCCTGCTCCCGGATCAGTGCCAGCTGGGGCGGCGGACGGCGGCCCACATGACCAGCATGCCCAGGCCCAGCCACCATCGCCACGATGCCAGCACGGCGCAGGCGAGCAGGCCGCTGGCCCGGTTGCTCACCACGAGCGCGAGCGTCATCGGCGCCTCGGCCGGCTGCTGACTCACCGCCTGCCCCTGGGCGAGCGACAGATCGTCCAGCACCTTCGGGTCCTCGAGATGCGCGATTCCCACCGGGCCGGACACCGCGGCCATCAGCCGGTCCTGGGTGTGGTAGATGAGCCGCCACTTCACCACCGAGCCGAGCGCCGTCTGCACTGGGCCCAGCAAGAGTGCCGCCGCGTAAGCGGCCCCGGTGATCGCGAGCGCGGCGACCATGCGATGCCCGGCCGCGGAGTGCAGTCCGCCGACCGCCGCGGCGGGAATGTCGCCGACGAGATGGCCAGCCGCGATCAAGACCAGGTTGGGCAGGGTCGAGGCCGCGACGGTGTAGGCCGCGACGGCGACCGCGAGCGGGCGGCTGCTTTCCCAGAGAAGCCGGACCGCCGCACCGTAACCGGGGCCGGCCAGCGAAGGCAGGAACCGGGTGCGGAAGTTCCGGACCGGCTCACCCACCCCAGCAGGCTACCGAGATCCCGGCCGCGGCCCCAGCGATTAAAGCCCGGGCCGCGGGCACCGCGTGACGAGCCTGCCGGGCAATGGGCCGGGCCCGCCCAAAGCTGGGCGGGCCCGGTTCCCTGTCGCCCGGCCGCCGGCCCCGGACCTGCGCCGGTGCGGCGGAAGGTAATACGGAACGGTGCTAGTGCACTGCTCGCAGGGCCTTGATGAAGTTCGGCCCGTTGGGCGTGCCGATCCCGGTCATGTTGTCGTAACCCTTGAGCGTGACCTGCCCGGTGTAGCCGAACATGTTGCGGCTCTGGTCATCGGACGTGGTCAGGCCCAGGATTCCGCAGAATTGTTTGGGGCAAACCACTCCGCGGTCCAGCGCGGGGCTCTTGCTGGTCTCCGGCAGCGTGTCGAAGACGGCGCTGGTTCCGGCCAGCTTGTAGAGCGCCGGGTCGAGGAACCCGAACGGCTTGGACTGCCCCTGCTGCGCGACCGTCACCATCCCAGCCACCAGTGGCGCGGCCACGCTGGTCCCGCCGACCACGATCTGGAGGAACTTGGGCGGCTTGAAGGGATGCTTGGAGTTGAATTGCAGCAGCCCCACGTGCACCCCGGTGAACAGATCCGCGTCGGCGCTGATGTCGGGCACCGAGCGGACGTGGCCGCCGCGATTGCCGGGAGCCTTGGTCAAGGCAGGCGGTACCACGCCAACCTGGTAGGACGGTTCCTTCCACAGCACGCTGGGCCCGCCGCCGGCCGCGCCATCCTCACCTTCGAACACCCACGCATTCTTCTGGAGGATGGAGAACCCGGTCGACCAGCCGGTCTCGAACAGCCGGTTGCCCGTCTTGCCGATCCCCAGCGTGGTGCCCCCGACCGCGACGGCGAACGGATCGGCCGCTGGCATGGCGGTGCCGGAGCCGTCACCGGAGGAGAAGTACATGCCGACACCCTCCCCAGCGGCGCGCACCAGGTAGGCGTTCTCGATGTTGGTCCAGAACCCTGGCTGGTCCTCGTCGCCGCTCCCCCAGGAGTTGGACGCGATCGTGGCGAGCGGGTGGCCGCCGACGCCGTTGAGGATGGCGATGTCGGCGTCGAACAGCCCCTGCAGCCCGAAGTCAGCGGCGCAGGCGTCACCGCCGACGACGAGCTGGTTGGCGCCGGGGGCCATGTCGTAGGACATCTCGACGTCGAGCTGCTCCTCGATGAAGAACGGGTCCCCGCAGCTGTTGTTGCCGAGCGAGATTTCCCGGTAGTGCGACGGCGACGGGGCGGGCACGTGGTTGGCCGCCGCGTAGTCCTGCAGGGTGAGGAACATGTCCTGGGTCAGGCCGAGCTCCACCAGCGCGACCGTCTGGCCCTTGCCAGCGGTCACACCGCTGGCCCCGTATGCCGCTCGCATCTGGCCGGCCGAGTACCCGCAGCCCGCGGTGGGGAACGTCGTGGTGCCGAACTGCTCGGGCAGCCCGCTGGCCGTGTGCTGCCCGTAGTAGTGCGAGCAGGGCACCGTCGGGGCAGGCGCGGAGTGGGTGCCGTACCGCTCCAGCGGGAGGATCGGGGCGGCGTTGTCCAGACCGGTCACGCCGAGCACGCTGCCGGCCAGCGACGCCGGAACCGAAACCGGCCGGTCATTGGCCCGCAGTTGGTACGGGCCCGCGTTGACCTGCGCCGACGCCCGGTACAGCTTGAGCTGCGTGTGGAACGCCGCATCAATCGCCGAGGCGGCCGCCGTGGCCCGCACGTAGTCGCGCTGGGCGTCGGTGCGCACCCCGGTGAAGCCTTTGGACCGCAGCCACGACTCCACCCTGCCTGCTTCGCGGCTCGTCGCCCCGAAGCGGGCGGTGTAGCCGGCCGGGCTCAGGTAGTGGTGGAACAGCGGGCTGCCCGGCGTGCTCACCGCGGTGCCAAACCGCGCCGCCGCCGCCAGTTGCGGCCGCAGCCACACCTGGACGGTCAGCCGGTCGGACCCGGCGACAACACCGGTCGCCCTGGTGTGGGCGGTGAACGAGGCGACGCTGCCGCGCAGCGGCACGTACCCCTTCGGCACCGGGGACGCCCCGGCTGATCCGCCCGCGCCAACGACGGCGACGCCGATCACTGTCGCTGTGGCGCCGACGACGCTCACAAACTTCCTGGTCCTGAGCATGATCTCCCCTGTCTTCCGTTTGCCGCTCACCCCGGCCTCGGAACTGGGTGACTGCCGCGCCAGATAAAACAGCTATCTGGCGACTGCCTTAATCGGGATCTATACGCCGAATCACGATTAAGAGTCAAGATTCATTAATGAAAATTGACCAGTCGGGCGCTCGGTGGGATGAGTACAGAAAATCCAGTGACTTCCGCAAACTTTCAACCACTGACCATGCATGACGCTCCCACCGTGGCGCCCTGGTCCCGACGCCGTGCCGTTCTGCATGCCAACCCTGAAGCCGCCACGCCAGCGCGTCCCGGCCGAGCGAGGCGGGGCGCACCTTGCAGCAACCCTGTGCACTCTTGACCGACCGTTCACCGAATCGTCCCTCGTTGCAGGGTTGGGCGTCAGTTGCCCCGGGCAGGCTGTCGGCTTGACATCCCCGCGGACCGGGAAAGAGGCGCCCCATGATTCTGACGGTGAAACATGCCGCGAAGGCCCTGGCGGCGGTAGCCATCCCGGCGAGCCTGATGATCGCTGCTGCCGGGACGGCGGCCGCGTCCCCGGCCGGGCCGCGACACGAGTCGCAGCTGACCGTGCATCAGGTGCTCAACGGCATGAAGCTGCACCACACCTACATCCCGGCGGGCGGGACCAAGCCGAAGAAGGAACCGCTGACCTTCCCGGACGACCTGACCTCGATCGCGACCAGCGTCTTCACCGCGTTCCAGAACGGGGTTGGGCCGCAGGGACAGCCCAGCGCCGACGGCAACACCGATAGCACGGTCGTCGAGTTCACGCTCGGCGGCACCGAGGTCCATCAGTGGGACATCAAGGGCAAGTGCGACGGCCTGACTGCCGACCCGGCCCTGGGCGTGGTGATCGCCACGGTGAACGAGGACGCCAACTCCAGCCTTTACACCATCGCGCCCGGCGCCTCCGCCAGCACAGCAATCCAGCACTACCGCTACAACAAGCCGCTGCCGCACAACGGCGGCACGGACGCGATCTCGGTCGACAACGGGCAGATCCTGATCAGCGCGTCGGCGCCGGGTACGTCTGGCGGCCCGCCTGCGCCGCAGCCGACCTACCCAGCGGTCTACCGGGTCTCGCTCAGCAAGTCGGCCCACGTCGCCACCGTCACCTCGCTGTATTCCGAGGAGGCGACGGCCACGGTCGCCAACGTGGGCTCGATGCACGGTAAGAAGGTGAAGCTGGGCCTCACCGACCCCGACTCCAACGAGGTGGTCCCGTCCTGGGCGCCCCGGTTCGCCGGTCAGTTCATGCTCACCAGCCAGGGGGACAAGGAGCAGATCTTCGCCCAGGCGATCGGTTCGTCCACGATGCCCAAGCTCCAGGTGCTCAAGCTGTCCCAGTCGGTCGACGACACCCAGTGGGCCGCCGGGGCGCCCGAGATCCTGTTCGCGTCCGACACCAGCGGGGACACCGTGGACACGGTGACCGGCACGTTCCCCAAGGGCGCCATCATGACCGCGGCCACCCCGTGCGACGCGGCCAACGCGCCGTCCACCTGCCCGGCGCCCGGTTTCCCGCCCAACTACCTCGGTTCGCTGAACCCGATGACCGGCCACGTCAGCCACGTCCACCTGACCGGCCCACGCCTGGAGCCCCAGGGCCTGCTGTTCGTCGCCCAACCCTGACGCCTGCCAACTGTGCTGGCTGTGGCAACCACGACCAACTCATCTAGTGGTTGCCACAGCCATCACAAAACGCAACCCTGGAGCGCCGCCCGTTTGCCGTAGTTGCGGCAGTCGCCGGCGCTACTACCGGCGCCGGTATGCTCCGGGCATGGCCGGACCGGGTGAGACGGGCTCCGCGCCGGCGATCGATATCGTCACCAGCGCCGACCGCCCAGATCTCGATGACCAGGCCCGGGCAGCGTTCCGCCCGGGGTGGCCCGAGTTCATCTTCCACGACAAGGTCGCACACGAGTACATCGGCCGCGTCGGCGACTATTTTCCCCAGTACGACATCCTCGTGCTCGATCGCGGCGAGGTGGTGGCCGGCGGCTGGGGGGTGCCGCTCCGGTGGGACGGCAGGATCGCCTCGCTCCCCGAGGGATATGACGGCGGCCTGGCTCGCGCGGTGACCGGTCACGAAGAATCGGCCCGGCCCGACTCGCTCGCCATCATGGCTGCCGCGGTCAAACCCGGACGCCGGGGCGCCGGCCTGGCCGGGCGGGTGCTGACCGTGCTCCGCGAGCGGGCCGCCGCGGCCGGCCTGGAGCGGGTGATCGCCCCGGTCAGGCCCACGCTGAAGGAACGCTACCCGCTGACGCCCATGGACCGGTTCGCCCGCTGGACCCGCCCCGATGGCCTGCACCTGGACCCGTGGATCCGCACCCATCAGCGGCTGGGGGCGAGCATTCTCGCACCCGCGCCGCATTCGATGATCATCACCGGCACCGTCGCCGAGTGGGAAGACTGGGCCGCGATGGCGTTCCCCGAGACCGGCGGATACGTCGTCCCTGGCGCGCTGGACCTGATCGAGATCGACCGGGAGTGGGACCGCGGCAGCTATGACGAAACGAACCTGTGGATGCGCCACCGCTAGCGGGGCGGCCGGTGCTAGCTCTGGCCGCGGGCGTACCGCAACTGCGCCTCGTACATCTGCCGGAGCCAGTCCTGGGTGAGCCGCGGGTCGCTGATGTCCTCGCCGCGCGCCACGGTGGCCAGGTAGCCCAGGTCAGCGCCGAGCCGGCGGCGAAACTCGGCCGCGTCGCCCACGTGGCCGTGACCGGGCACGACGTGGCGCACCCCGAGCACCCCGGCGAGCCGGTCCAGCCCGGCGTGGTAATCCCCAAGCGGATCGGCCGTGGCCAGGTCGGGCAGCGGTATCTCGACGTCGGACAGCATGTCACCGACGACCAGAACGCCGGTTTCCGGCAGGAACACCGCGGCGTGGCCGGGCGCATGCCCGTCGTGGATCACCGCCTGTGCCCGCGGCCCTGACCAGGGAATATCCGTCTCGCCCTGGCCCAGCGGCGTGAGGCGGCCGATGAGTGCGGGGTCATGGCCGGGCGCCGATCCCTGCGACTCGGTGATGAGGTCATCCCGGTGCAGGAGGGCGGCTTGGGCCGCGCGCGGCGAGGCGTACCGGAGCACGTCGCCAAGCTCGGCCGACCACAGGACGTGGTCCCAGTGCGGGTGGGTGGCGAACCCAGCGACCGGGGTGAGCCCACGCGCCCGCAGTTCGGCGGCGAGCGCGCTGACATCCGCGACCGTGATGGCGGGGTCGATGACCAGGCAGCCACCGTCCGGGCCGGTCACCACGGTCGTCGTCGTCAGGTACAGCTCGCTGGTGGCCACCAGCACGCCGGGCGCGACCTCGGCTATCTGCCAGTCCATGGGCACCATCATGTCCGGGCACCGGGCCTGCCGGGACCCGAGGCCACCGGGATCGTGCGGCCCTTCCATTCGCCGCCCCGGCCGGCATAATGCCGCCGGGCCGAGTCCACGGTCATCGCCGCGTAGAGCAGGGCGATGAGCGGCAGGCCCGGAGCACGGAGCGGGGACAGCCGGTACAGCCGGAGTACCGGAACATAGGTCACGGTCATGATGGCCCACCCGGCCAGGCCCGCCGCGGCACACCACCCGGCGGCCACGCCTCCTCCGGCGGCCAGTGCGGCCAGCCCGGCCAGGCCCGCGACCGGGGGCAGCAGGTAGAGCCACGCCAGCCCGGCCACGACCCCGGCGAGCAGGGCGGGCGAGTAACGGAGCTGGGTGTAGGCGCTGCGCGCCACCATCCCCCACAGGCCGGCCAGCCGCGGATACGGACGCCGGCTGCGCACCTGTGTGGTGAACCCTAGCCAGCAGCGGGCCGCCACCGGCGGCCGCTTCAGCAGCCGGGCCAGCGCGATGTCATCGATCCTGGCGCCGGAAATGCGGTCAAGGCCGCCCGCTGCCGTCAGCGTCCTGCGCCGCACCAACATGCAGCCGCCGGCGGCCGCGGCGGTACGGGCGCGCGGGCGGCCGACCAGCCGGAACGGGTAGAGCTGGGCGAAGAAGTACACGAACGCCGGCACGATGCACCGCTCCCAGCCGGTATCCGTGCGCAACAGCGCCATCTGGGACAGCAGGGCACGGTCGCCGGCGATCGCAGCCCGCACCAGCTCCCGGACCGCACCGGGGGCAAAAGCGATGTCGGCGTCGGTGAACAGCACATAGTCGCACTCCCCCGCTGCGGCAACCCCCTGCGTCATCGCCCACACCTTGCCCGCCCACCCCGTCGGCGGTGGGGTGCCACCGACCATCCGCAGCCTGCAGACATGGCCCTGCCGCTGCCCCAGCGATTCGGCGATCGCTGCGGTGCCGTCGGAGCTGCCGTCGTCCACTAGCACGACCGACAGCGTCCCCGGGTATTCCTGCGCGAGCAGGGATGGCAGCGTCTCTGGGAGGATCCCGGCCTCGTCCCTGGCCGGGATCACCGCCACCACCGAAGGCCAGCCTTTCGCACCGGGTGCCTGCCCGGCCGGTGACGGAGGGAGCCGGCACTCTGTGCTCCAGAAGCCGCCGTGCCCGGCGAGCAGATAAACCCAGGCGGCAGCCGCGAGCACGCAGGCGGTAACCAGGATCAGCACCCCCGCAGCCTCCCACAGCCAGCGCAGCTGCCCAGGTTGCGGAGCTTGCAAACGCGCCGCGGAACTGGATGCTCCACACCTAGCTAAGGCACCCCCGCGGGCGCTTCGGTTGCCCGGGCCGGTAGGCGGCCGCGTTACCTGATGGACTCGCCGTCGGGGGACCCGCTGGGCAGCGCCCTGGCGGTAGCCACGTCGCTGTCGTCGTCCTCGGTGTCCGGCGTACCGGTGCCCGCGGTGGGCGAGGCGGCGAGATTCCGCTTGACCGAGTCGAGAATGGTCAGGCCCTGGGCGACCAGGCCGGCCGTCAGCTCACCGAGCCCTTCCGCGCCGTTGAGCACGTTGACGTTGGCCCCGGCCAGGCCGCTGGCCGCTTCCTTGACGATCTGCGGGAGCTGGTCGATGAGCATCCGGTCCAGGGCCACCCGGTCGTGCGAGGCGGCCGCCGCGGCCTGGATGCGGATCCGCTCCGCATCGGCCTGGGCGAGGATGCGGATCTTGTCCGCTTCCGCTTCCGCTGGCCTGACGACCTCGGCGACGAGCTGGCGCTGCCGCAACTCGGCCTGGCGGTTGGCGAGTTCGGCCTGAGCGTTGATGACCCCCATCTGCGCCTGAGCCTGGGTGAGCGGGCCCACCTGCGCCGACTCGGCCTGCGCCTTGTCTATCTCGGCCTTGTACTGGGCCTGCACGACCGCGGTCTGCCGGGCGTACTCGGCTTGCTTGCGGTTCGATTCCTGCTCGGCTTCGGCGGAGGCCTGGTTGGCCTGGGCCTGGGCGATCTTGGCCTGCCGCTGGATGGCGGCCCGGTGCGGGGCCGCCATCGCGTCGATATAGCCGGAGTTCATGTCGTCGATCGACTGGATCTGCAGCGAGTCCACGCTCAGGCCGATCTTGGCCATCTCGGCCTTCGAGCCGTCGAGAACCTCGGTCGCGAGCTTCTGGCGTTCGGTGACGATCTCTTCCACCGTCATCGAGCCGATGATCGAGCGCAGGTGGCCGGCGAAGATACGCCCGGTCAGGGTACCCATCTGGTCCTGGTCGGACAGGAACCGCTGGCCGGCGTTGATGATGCTCTCGTCGTCGTTGCCGACCTTGAACGCGATCACGGCCCGGACGTTGACGGTGATGCCCTGTTGGGTGACACAGGCCTCGGCGACCTCGGCCTCCTGCATGGACAGCGTCAGGTAGCGCGCCTTGCGGAACAGCGGGAAAACAAAGGTGCCGTGCCCGACGACTACCCGGAACGGCGCACCACCCCGGCGGCGCCTGCCGCCGGAGATCATCATCGCATTATCGGGGGCAGGAACTCGGTATCCGAACATCATGACGCTCCTCAGACAGCATCATCGGGGAAGGGGTTTAGGGGGTCTGTCCACGCGCTGACGTCGACCGTCCGCGTGCCGCGGTTGTTGATGACCAGCACGGTCGAGCCCCGGGGGATCGGCTCGGCGGACCAGGCGATGAACGCCTCAGACCCGCCGCGTATCTTGACCAGGACCTCGCCGGGACCGGCTGTGCCGCGGGTGGCAATGATGATGACCCCGATGGCGCCGATCAGGGAATCGTCCCCGGCCACGAACAGTCGCTCCTCACACCACCCGACTGTGGAAATCAAACACTATCGCCTGCCAGCACCCACTGACGCGAGCCGAACCAGCCACCGGGCACGCCTCGCGCAACGCGTGCTACGAAAGTCACCGCCAAAGCCACGGCTTGCCCGGAGCAGGCCATGCATCAGCGACGCCAACGACACTCATCCTGCTCCCCGGCTCGCTTGACGTCCCCGGCCTGCTCCCGCTCGATGTCCCTGGACAGTTCGGCGGCGGTCCAGGCGGGCAGGATGACCCCGTTCCTGGATGCCCATAGCCGGCGCTGGTCGGGGCCACTGTTCGCGGTGGTCCATACGGTCCCGAAGTTCCAGCCAGGGTGCTGCTGCCTGAGCCGCGCCAGCTCATCCTGCGTGGGAACGGTTCCTGGCTGGGTTTGCGCACGCGCCGGGTGGGGATGCATGGCGACATCGTAGCTAACCTGTCCATACCCGTCCATACCCGGGTAGCACCGTACCTGGACGGTACTTCATGAGCATGTACGAGTTAGCTGCCAGGCATGTCCGCCCGGGAAACTGTCGATCCCAATAGTGCTACGCCTGTCTACATTCAAGTCGCCAGCATTCTGCGGTCGCGCATCGAGTCTGGCCAGTTGCTGCCTGACCGCCCCGTGCCCAGCGAGTCACAGCTCCAGCAGGAATTCGGCGTCGCTCGTGGCACCGCCCGCAAGGCCATCGCCGTGCTGCGGGAGGAAGGCCTCGTCGTCACCGTGATGGGTCGGGGGTCCTACGTCAACCCGTCGCGATGACTGGGCTAGGCGAAGAGGGGGAAGGCGGAGGTTAGCTGGCCCAGGGTCTGGCGGTCCTGGGCGGTGAGGGGCTCGCGGCCTGTGCCCTTGAGGGCGGCGGTGATGTCGTCCCAGGAGGCCGGGAGCGGGGCGCCGAGTAGGCCGGTGAGGACCCGCCGCACCAGGGTCAGCGAGGCCGGGTCGGGCTCGGGTGCGGAGGGCAGGGCCACTGTCAGGTCGAGGTAGTGCACGGCGGCCTCGACCGCGAGCGTGGCGGCGAAGTCGGCGACCGGCAGAACATGCCCCTGCGTGGCCACGGCCGCATGACAGCACGCCCGGGCCGCCCGGCTGACGGCGGCCGCGGTTTCGGTCCATTCCCAGACCAGCCAGCCCGGCGGGTACGCGGAGGCGGCGATGCGGACATAACGCGCGTGCGCGGCTGCCCCGTTCCCGCCGGGGGCGGAGTCTTCGCCGGTGCCCGGCGCATAGTCCTGCCAGTAGGACACGTCGTCTGTATCGGCCGGGTCGGCCGCTGGCGTCGCGAACGTGCGGAGTGCCCGGCGGGCGTCGAGCAGCTGGTGATAGAGCACGTCCGCCACGGCCCAGCCGGCACACCGGCTCGGGAGCATCAGGTCCGCCTCGCCCAGCCCGCCGACCGCGGCGGTCACCTTCTGGTACACGGCGTCGAGGGCATCAAGGACCGCCGCCTGATCCAGGTCGCTCACGCGCGGGATTCTACGGCGCTGATCACCGGGTGGCATCGAAATTCGTCCGGCCGCGCGGAATAGCGCGGCGGGCGGCCGCGTTGGTGACCATCGCTGGCGTGCTTGGATCCCCCGGGCCGCAACTATCATCGCCCTCGCGGATTACCGTTTGGCTGGAGCCGCGTCGTGCTACTCGCCGAGGAGGCGACCGCACGCCAGCGCAGGCGCCGGTGGTCTCAAGTGAGCCACGCGGGACTGGCGGTCTAACCCCCGCCGTCCCGGCGCCGTAGACGAAGCCCCCGGTGAGCCCCGCTCGCGGGGGCATCGTCTTTCCCCAGCCCGGTCAGCTCCCGGTGCCGCCGTTCAGCAGGAACAAGGTGTACGCGGCGAGGGAGGAGTCGTCGGTCATCACGCCCCGGCGGATCATCTCGTCCACCTGGGCCCGGCCAAACCACTGGCTGCGCAGATCCTGTTCCTCGAGTTCGAGCTCCGGCGGCCCCGGCGTGAGGCCGGTTGCCAGGAAAACGTCGAAACCCTGGCTGAGCTGGCCGTTGGCGCAGTGCAGGTGACCGAGATGCCGCATCGCGGTGGCCGTCAGGCCGGTCTCTTGCCGGAGTTCCTCCCGGGCGAGCCGCTCCGGGTCGTCGGTGGGCGCGAGAGAAGGAAAGGTGCCCTGCGGGAATTCCCACGAGCGCTGGCGAATCGGGTACCGGTACTGCTCGACCAGGTGGAACCCGCCGTTCTCGGCCGGGATGATCAGCGCGAAGTCCGGCTTCTCCACGTACGCGTAGGTCCCGGTCGAGCCGTCCGGCCGCCGGATACCGTCCTCCCGCAGGCGCATATGGGAGTTCTCGTAGACCACCCGGGTGGACGTCTGCTCGATAACCGGCCCGCTGGCCTCTGCCACCAGATCTCACGCTCCCGTCGGTATCAGGTCGGGTCCTCACAGGTCAGCCTGAGATCTCCGGCCACCGGAAGCCGGTGGCGGCGAGCACGTCTGCGGGCCGGGGCAGCCCGTCCTGCGCCCCCCGGCGAGTGGTGGCCGTCGCTCCCGCGGCGCACGCGGCACGTACTGCGTCGGCGGGATCGAGGCCGCTGGCCAGCGCGACGGCCAGCGCGCCCACGAACGCGTCGCCGGCTCCGACGGTGTCCACGGCCGGCACGCTGAACCCGCCGATGGTGGCCGCGAGCGCAGGGCCGGCCAGCACCGCCCCCGCAGCGCCCAGCGTGATCACGACGTGACGGCCCCCCGGGCCGGCACCGGAACCGGGGTCAGTCAAGGGATCAGTGCCAGCCCCGGGGCCGGTCTCCCCGGCAGCCAGCCGCGCGGCCATGGCCAGCGCCTGCGTCGCGTCCGCCGCCTCGGCGCCCGCCAGGACCCCGGCTTCGTGGGCGTTGACCACCAGCCAGTCCGGCCGGGCGGCGAGCAACCTGTCCGCCCCCTCCGGGACCGGGGCAAGGTTGAGCACGGTCCGCACCCTTCGCTCCCCGCCCCGGGCGACGGCTCCGCCGTCGCCCTTCCACCCCCCAGCACTCGCCCGGCGCAGCGCGGCGGCGAGCACGGCGACCGGGATCTCCGCGGACAGGACAAGCACATCGCATGGGGCGCCGAACGCCGCCGCGACCTCCTGCTCGCCCGCGAGCCCGTTGGCGCCCGGCGCGACCGCGATCACGTTCTCGCCCGCGGGGTCCACGGTGATCAGCGCCAGCCCAGAGGTCGCGCCGGGGACCGGGCGCAGGCCGGCCACGTCGATCCCCTCCGCCACGAGGGCGTCCCGCAGGCGGCCGCCGAACTCATCGTCGCCGCAGCACCCCACCATCCGGGTGGACGCACCGAGCCGCGCGGCCGCAACCGCCTGGTTCGCGCCCTTTCCGCCGGTGCCGATGCTGGCGGCCGCCGTCGCGAGAACCGTCTCCCCCGGGCCCGGCAGATGCGGGACGGGAACCGAGATGTCGGTGTTCAGACTGCCCAGCACAGCCACCCGCGGACCCGCCATGATCCCTCCCTCGCCGGCGCGACTGCATCAGCGCGGAGCGAGCGTAGCGCACGGGCCCCGGCGGAGTTCGCCGCGCTGGCCCCCCATTGCCCCGGAACGGGCGTACTGCACCTGCCTACTCCCTAAACGAACGCGTGCCCGGCCGGGACAGGGAGGCAAAACGTATCTAATTTGGCATAGGGGCGCGTCTCGGGTCACCAGGAACGGGCGGGCCGAAGTCGGGTATCGTTCAAAGATCACTACGCTGCTATCCCATACCTCCGTGCGGACGCTGATCCTGGGAGTAGATCAAGCCGGACGGATAGTTCAGCATGACCGAAATGCCCAGGAAATCCTCGCCACATCCGGTGGCGCTTTGCTCGGCACGCATCTAAGCGATCTTGTAGTGGAAACGCCGGTGCCGGGGATGCCGCTCAACAGCCTGCTGGAGGCCGCCAAGGCCGGCCGGGAGGCGACCGCGGTGCTTACGCTCAGGTCCCAGCGCGGCAGCCCCATCGACGCCGTGGTCACCCTCCAGCCCATGCGCGGCAGCAACGGGTGCCCGTCGGCGCTGGCCATCCTGCGCATGCCGCCGCCGAGCGTCGAGCAGTTCCTCGACCCGGCGCTGATGCGGCACGCCCTGCTCGACGAGACGTTCCGCCAGATCGGGGCCACCCTGGATCTCGACCAGATGGCACGCGGGCTGATCAACATAGTCGTCCCGCATTTCTGTAACTCGGCCGGGCTGCTGCTGCTTGAGAGCCTGGTGGCGGCCGACGAGCCGCCAGCACCGCAGACCGACGGGTCGGCACTGCTGCGCCGGATGGCCGTCGCCACCGACAACAGCGACCCCGACTGGGACGCCACGTTCCCCACCGGGGAGGTGCTGCGGTACCCGACCGGCACGCCCTACACCGAGTGCATGAACACGGGAAAGCCGGTCCGTGAGCACACCATGACCTCCAGCGACATGGACAAGATGGCCGACTCGTGGCTGCGGCGGCCGGTGGCCAAGCTGCTGTCCGGCACGTCCATGCTGCTGCTGCCGCTGAACGCGCGCGGAATCACGCTCGGCTTCATCGTGTGCACCCGGCGCAAGGGGTTCCGCGCTTTCGACGCGTACGACACCGAGATCGGCATGGAGTTCGCCTCCCGGGCGGCGATCTTCATCGACAACGCCCGGCGGTACAACCGCGAGCGCGCCACCGCGCTCACGCTGCAGCGGAGCCTGCTGCCGACCGGGCTGTCCGCGCCGTCCTCGGTGGAGGTCTGGCACCGTTACCTGCCCGGCAGCCAGCTCATTGAGGTGGGCGGCGACTGGTACGAGTCGATCAACCTGCCGGGGGCACGGGTGGCCCTGGTTGTGGGCGACGTGGCAGGACATGGTGTGCGGGCGGCGGTCACTATGGGGCGGCTGCGCACGGCCATCCAGACGCTGTCCATGCTGGAACTGCCCCCCGCCGAGACGCTGCAGCAGCTCAACGAGCTGATGCAGAAGATAGGCGACCGCGAGCCGCACTTCGCCACCTGCGCGTACGCCATCTACGACGCGGTGAACGGTACCTGTGAGGTCGCCTCGGCCGGCCACCTGCCGCCGCTATTGGTGCGGCCCGATGGCAGCAGCGAGTTTCTCGACGTCTCGCCCGCCCCGCCGCTGGGGGTCGGCGAGGGGCTGATCTCGAGCCGCACGTTCGAGATCGAGGACGGCAGCCTGTTCGTCCTGTACACCGACGGACTGGTGGAGAGCCGCGGCCGGGACATCGACGACGGGCTGAAACGGCTCCAGTCCATCTTCAACTCCGACTCCGCCAATGGCTCCATGGAGGAGCTGTGCAAGGCGATCCTGGCCGGGGCCTACTCGGACCAGCACCGCGATGACATCGCGGTGCTGCTCGCCAGGCTGGGCCGGATCGACGGCAGCCAGCAGGCGTCCTGGGTACTGCCCGGGGAACTGACGGCGGCACGGGAGGCGCGGTCGCTCGTGGCCGAGCCGCTGGAGAAATGGGACCTGACCGGCATGATGGACACGACCCAGCTGCTCGTCTCCGAGCTGGTGACCAACGCCATCAGGTACGCCGAGGGCCCGGTCACGCTCCGGATGATCAAGGAGCGCACCCTGGTCTGCGAGGTGTTCGACACCTCATCCGCCCTGCCCAGGCTGCGGCACGCCGCCGGGGACGACGAGCGTGGCCGCGGCCTGCAGATCGTCAGCAAGATGTCGGCCCGGTGGGGGGGCCGCCGCACGCCGACCGGCAAGGTCGTCTGGTGCGAGCAAGCCTTCCCCCGAGCGTAAGAGCCTTCCCGTCATCGTCGCAGACCGGGTTCCAAGTACGGGATTTCCATGGTCATGAGCCGCTCGCGCCTGCCCGGAGAGCCGCGAGCGGAAGACGCCGACGAGCCGGGCCGCAGGAGCCGTTCGGATCCGTCGCGCCATGCCCAGGTGCCGAACTGTCGTGATCAAGACCCACCCGCGGCCCCTCAGCATCGTGATCATGGGAAAATGGTTGCCCTTACGACCACTTTCCCATGATCACGCTGGGAGGTGGCATTTCGGATTTGGTGCGCCATGCCCCACCAGCGGTACTTCCATGATCGTGAAGCTCTGTCCTGCACTTGAGGCTGTCGCACGACTCTGTCACCGTCCGCGCTGAAGGGTAGTGGCGGTGTTTGGTGTGGGTTTGGGTTCTCATGATGGGTGCTTGGGTGAGCTGGCCTTGGTGTCAGCTGGCTGGGGCCAGCCTGCCCGTTGGGCTGGCGGCGATCCGGCGGGCCTGGGCGCGGATGGCTTTGAGCAGGTTGTGGCTGGCGGCCCACAGGTGGAGTTCGAGATCAACTTTGGTGTCCCGGTAATGCAGATCACGGCCGAGGCGGTGAAACAGCTGGGCAAAGACCGGCTCGATGATGCCGGCCCGCTTTTTGTAGAGGGCTTTGCCTTCGGGGGTGTCCAGCCGGGCGGCCATCTGCTGCCAGGAGGGTTTCATCGTGTGAGGTTGTTTGCCGTCGCGGGTGCGGCCGGTCTGGCGGGCTTCCCTGGTGATGGCGACGTACAGGTCGGGCTCGCTGGCGGTGGTGAAGTTGTCCTCGCTGGCGTACCCGGCGTCGAACAGGGCTTTGCCGATCGCCTCATCGATGCCGGCGGCGTCCAGGTTGGCGCGGCCTTGTGCCAGCAGCGGGTGCAGCGCCCCGGTGTCGGTGGGGTTGCCGTGGGTGGCGATGGCCAGGATGATCTGGTGTTTGCCGGCCAGGGCCTGGGCGTTGTACAGCTGGTCGAATCCGCCTTTTTTCAGCGGCATGACGGCGCTGGCCGGGTCGGTGGTGCTGGCCTTGGGCGGGCGGGCGCGCCCGGGGGCGGCGGCAGGAGCGGCCTTCGCCTGCTTCAGCGCCTGCTCGGCGGCTGCCTGTGCCTGGCGGGCCCCGCGGACAGCGATGTGGCGGTCCGCGGGCACTGGCACCCGCCCGTCGGGGCGCTTGCCGCTGCCCGCGGCGGCCTTTTCCGCGGCGCGCCGCTGGTAGTCCGCCACTTTGGCCCCGGCCTCGGCGGCCAGACGTTCCGCGCCGGCCCGCCGCGCCGCCGCGCGGGCCTCCAGCCGGGTGATCTTCTCTTCGCGGTCCGCTTCGGCCTGCGCCTGGCGGGCGGCCTGTTCAGCGTCCAGCCTGGCCTTGGCCTGCTGGCGGCGGATCAGCTTGCCTGCCGTCCGCGCCAGCGTCCCCGGCCCGCCACCCGCGCCCGGGCCGTCCCCGCCGAACAGGGCGTCCTCGGCCGCATCCTCGGCCCGGGCCTGCGCCAGCCAGCCCTCGACCTCGGCGGCGATCAGCGCCTCCAGCTCACCGATCTCGATCTCCAGCTGCTCCGCGGTGGCGTTAGCCGCCATCGACGCGCTGGCTTTGACCTTCGTCCCGTCCCCGGCCACCACATCCACACTGACCAGGCCCTGCCTGGCGCAGGCCACCAGCGACGCGACCAAAAGCCCCTTCACCGGCCCCTCATGCCGGGACACAAACCGGGCCACCGTCGCGTGATCGGGATGGCAGTTCCCGCAGATCACCCGGGCGCCCACATCGTCGAAGGTGGCCATCTCCACCGCCCGCGAGGACCGGACCCCCTTGCAGTAGCAGTACATGACCAGCGCCACCATCAGCTGCGGGTGATAGGCCTTCTGCCCCTGCCCATCGGCCCGGTACCAGGTCACAAACGGCGCCAGGTCCATCTGCCTGGCCTGCTCCAGCACCGCCCAGGCCAGGTGCCCCGGCGGCAGCCAGTCCCGCGCATCGGGTGGCAGCAAGAACAGCTGATCCCGCTCCGCGGCCTGGAAGTTATACCCCATGAACACTATTCTCCCAGGTCAGCCCACGTATGCCAGGGCGACACGCCAACCCGGGAGACACCTTGACAAACCAACATCACGAGTCGTGCGACAGCCTCCTGTGCAGTACAGGCCTTCAAGATCATGGAAACGGAGGACGCGGAGGCGCCTTCGGATTTGCCGTGCCGTGCCCCGGTACTGCAACTCCCATGATCACGGGGATCTTTCAGGCATAGTGACTGGGAAGTCCCCGGGATCATGGAATACGGCGTCGAGGGCGGCGTGTCGGACTTGCCACGCCATGCCCACCAGCAGTGTTTCCATGATCATCAGGGCGTACCCGGCCGACGACTGCTACCTCAGTAGCCCCTGAGTCAGATGTGGCTGCCGGGACGGCCGCCGCCGCCTTGCGTTTGTCGTGGTTGTGGCAACGACAGCATTCTGACCCGACTTTTATCACCGAGTGGGGGTTCGCTCGGGCGCAGAGCTGTGGCCTGCAGGTTTTGCTGCCGGAGACCGGTGAATTTACGCGCTAACACTAACGGCGCGTGACCCGGCGCACCCGTGCGCTAAGCACGGGAGGCGTCGGCGCGGAAGATGGGCCAGCCGATCTCGGTCCTCCATTCCGCCTCGTCGGGCGTGTCCCCGGCGCCGCGCAGGTAGTACTCGCGCAGTGGCCCGTCGATGCTGATCTCGTGCGTGGTGGCGTACGAGCCGAGCTTGGCGTAGCTGAGGTCCGCGTCGGCGAGTGAGCCGTGATGGCTGATGATAGCCAGTTCGGCCGCCGGGATCACCAGGGACGTGACCCGCCCGATGGGCCGCACGCGGCCCGGCACGGGGATGAACACGGTGGCCTGGCCGCGGTCCTGCTGCAACAGCTCGCTGGCGAACACCCCGCCGCCGGGCCCGGTGGCGTGCAGGCCCTGGGCCCGGACCGTGGCCCGCAGTTCGCCCAGGGCACCCTGCCACCAGGCTAGGAGGTCCGCCCGGTCGAGCACCGCACTGATGGCCGCCGCCGCGGCGGCAGGCACGCTGCGGTGCTCGATAGCGGCCGGGCCGTCCGGCGGCTGCAGCAGCGTGCGCAGCGACTCGACCGCGGTCCGCGTCTGGGCCAACTCGGTCTCCAGCCGGTCCAGGTGCGCGGCGATGAGCGCGTTGCGGGCGGGCGCGTCCGGTGCGGCCAGCACCGCCTTGACGTCGGCGACCGGCATCTCCAGGTCGCGCAGCCGCCGGATGACCTGCGCGGTCGGGATCTGCCCGGCCGAGTAGTACCGGTAGCCCGTGTCCGGGTTCACCGTAACCGGCTCGAGCAGCCCCACCTGGTGGTAGTGCCGCAGCGTCTTGACGCTGAGGTGTGTGGCGCGGGAGAAGTCGCCCACGGTGAGCCCTGCTGCCGCCATCAGGCCATTGTCAACCCTCCCGTTACCGGAGAGTCAACGGCGGAATGCCCTGTTGACCCTCCAGCAAAGGGAGCACCGAAGGTGGAGTCATCAGCGCAAACCAAGTCCTCACCAAGGAGCCGATGTGACCCACACCGCCGCCCTCACGCCCGTCCTGGCCGAGCACATCGCCGCCGTCAATGCGTTCGACGAGGACGCCATCGTGGCCACCTTCGCCGACGACGCCCTGGTCAACGACGCGCACCGGGAATTTTGGGGGATCGAAGCCATCCGCCGCTGGGTGGCCAGGGAACTGGTCGGCGACCGGGTGACCGTCGCGGTGACCGAGGTCCTCGACCACCACGGCGACACGATCGTCCGCGGGCACTACGACGGCAACTACGACAAGACGAACCTGCCGGACGAGCTTATCCTGACCAACTACTTCACCGTCCACGACGGCAAGATCGTCACCCTCATCGTCATCCGTAACACCCCCGCCAGCTCCTGACAGTCCCCGATAGGAGAGGAACGCGCCGATGAGCACCCTGGTCACCAACGAGTTGTTTGCCCAGCCCGGCCGTGGGGACGATGTCGCCAACCTGCTACTGGAGATCCTCGGCGAGAGCCTCCAGCACGATGGCTGCGAGACCATCCGGATCCTGCGCGATCAAGACGACCCGGATCACGTCACCGGACTCACGCAATGGACCGAGCGCCACAACTTCGAGAACTACCTCGCGGGGCGCACGGAGCGCGGCTTCACCGGCACCTTCGAGGCCATTCTGACCAGGCCGTTCGTCATCCACTACTACGACATAGCGTACTTCGGCGAAGGCATCGCGGCTCGCCAGAGCATTCAGGCTTAGCGGCGGGCCGGGGGCTGCCTGACGCGGCCTGGCCGTACCGCGGGAAGCTTCAGTCGCCGCGCATCGCGCGCAGTGACTGCTTCAGCGAGCCCATGGTGGCCAGCACGGCGGACGGCTCGTAGCCGCAATGAGCCATGCAGTTCGCGCACCGCGGGTCCTTGCCGCGGCCGTAGGCGTCCCAGTCGGTGGTCTCGATCAGCTCCTTGTAGGTCTTCACGTACCCGTCCGACATCAGATAGCAGGGCCGCTGCCAGCCGAGCAGCGAGTACGACGGAATCCCCCAGGCGGTGCAGCCGAAGTCGGTCTTGCCCTCGAGGAAGTCAAGGAACAGCGGCGAGTGGTTCAGCCGCCAGCGCCGCCGGTTACCGTCGGCGAACGCCTTGCGGAACAGTTCCCTGGTCTCGGTCACGCCCAGGAAGTGATCCTGGTCCGGCGCCTTCTCGTAGGCGTACGCCGGGGAGATCATCATCTCGTCTACGCCGAGGTCGTCGTTGAGGTAGTTGAGCACGTCGATAACGGTCTGCGGGGTGTCGGTGTTGAAGAACGTGGTGTTGGTGGTGACCCGGAACCCGCGCCGCTTGCACTCTTCGATCGCCGCGACCGCCTCGTCGAACACGCCTTCCTTGCAGACCGAGGCGTCGTGCCGCTCCTTCAGCCCGTCGATGTGCACCGCCCAGGCGAAGTAGCGCGACGGCGTGAACTTGTCGAGCTTCTTCGGGATGAGCAGCGCGTTCGTGCACAGGAAGACGTACTTCTTCCGCTTGATCAGCTCGGCGACGATCTCGTCGATCTGCGGGTGCATGAGCGGCTCGCCGCCGGCGATGGACACCATCGGTGCGCCGCACTCCTCGATCGCACCGATCGCCTGCTCCACCGGCATCCGCTGCTTGAGCAGGGTGTGCGGCTGCTGGATCTTCCCGCAGCCCGCGCACTTGAGGTTGCAGGCGAACAGCGGCTCCAGCTCGACCAGGAGCGGGAACTTATCCTTGCGGGCAAGCTTCTGGCGCATTAGGTACGTGCCGATCCGCACACTCTGTCGCAGCGGCATGGTCATGGCGCCCGGACCTCCTTGGGCAGGCTGAACCTGATGTTTTCGGTGGTGATCACGCGTTCGGTGACCTCGACGGGGCCGAGGCCAGACAGGGCCGCGATGATGTCGTCGACCACGGCCGGCGGCGCGGAGGCGCCCGCGGTCAGGCCGATCGTGGACGCGCCCTCCAGCCAGCCAAGCTGGATGTCGGACGGTCCGTCGATGAGGTGCGCAGGGGTCCCTGCCCGCTCCGCGGTCTCCACGAGGCGGACTGAGTTGGACGAGTTGGCGGAACCGGCGACCAGCACCAGGTCGGAGTCGGCCGCCACGGCACGGATGGCCTGCTGCCGGTTGGTGGTGGCGTAACAGATGTCGTCGCTGCCTGGGGCGCGCGCGGTGGGGAACCGGTCCCGCAGTGCGGCCGAGACCCCGGCGGCCTCGTCCACGGCGAGCGTGGTCTGCATCAGGTACGCGACCTTGCCCGGGTCGGCCGGGCGCAGGCTGGCCACGTCCTCGGCGGTCTGCAGCAGCGCCATGGACTCGGGGGCCTCGCCCAGCGTGCCCTCGACCTCCTCGTGCCCGGCGTGCCCGATGAGCGCCACCAGGTACCCGTCGGCCGCGAACCGGCGCGCTTCGGCGTGCACCTTCGCGACCAGCGGGCAGGTCGCGTCGACCGTGTCCAGGCCGCGCCGCGCCGCCTCCGCGCGGACCGCCGGGGAGACGCCGTGCGCGGAGAACACCACGCACGCCCCGTCGGGGACCTCCGACAGCTCCTCTACGAACACCGCGCCGCGGCGTTCCAGATCCGCGACCACGTGCGTGTTGTGCACGATCTGTTTGCGCACGTATACCGGCGCTCCGCGCTGGTCAAGAACCTTCTCGACGATCTCGATGGCCCGCTCCACACCCGCGCAGAACGACCTCGGCCCGGCCAGCAGCACCCGCCGCGGCCCGGCGGCGGCGGCCCAGCGGGCCAGCACCGGGCTGGCTGCCCGCAGGCTGCGCAGCGCCGCAAGACCGCCGGTCACAATGCCGGGATGCAGCAACGGCCGCGCCGGGGTATCGGATACGGCGCGGAGCACCGCTACCGGCCGCTCCCCTGCCGCCGCTGCCAGCGGCGCCGACTCCAGGTCCGCCACGACCGCCCCGCCTGCGGCCAGCTGCCGCCGGCTGGGGCCGCCGGTCAGCCGGTCTACGGTGATCACCGGCCCGGTGGTGACCCGCAGCCCGGCACGGCGCAGCTCCCCGGCCAGCAACGGCGCAACCGGGCACCGGGTGGTCGTGCTCCCGTCGCTGACCTCGGTGCCGACCACCAGATCGCCGGGGGTGAGGTCGTCGGTCAGGGCGCCGCCCACGCCGGCCACGGCCAGCAGGCCGAACCCGTCACCGGCCAGCGCCGCCGCCTGGCGCCGGGACCGGGCAGGACCGTAGCCGGTCACCCGCACCTGCCCGGCACCGCCCAGGCCGCGCCGGACCGCCATGGCCTCCAGCCGCAGCGGGGAGCACACCAGCAGCGACGGCCTGGCCTGGTCCGGCGGCCCGCCCGCGGGAGTCACCGGCGCGGTCACGGCGTCCCCGGCAGGTAGCGGCCGAGCGCGCTGACCGGGAAGACGAGCCGGTACAGGTGGTAGTTGAGGTAGAAGTCGCCGGGGAACCCGGTGCCGGTGTACTCGGGCTCGTCCCAGGTCCCGTCCGGGCGCTGGTGCTCGGCGAGCCAGCGGATACCGGCCTCGGCCGGCGGCCCCGGTGGCCCGCCGTCCGCGGCGGCGAGCAGCGCAAGCAGTGCCCAGGCGGTCTGCGACGCGGTGGAGACACCGCGCCCGGCCAGCGACGGGTCATCGTAGGAGCGCATGTCCTCGCCCCAGCCACCGTCGGGGTTCTGGTGCGCCTCCAGCCACTCGACCGCGCGCCGGATGGCCGGCTTGCCGGGACGTACCCCCGCGGCGATCAGCGCTGGCACCACGGCCCCGGTGCCGTAGATGTAGTTCGCGCCCCACCGGCCGAACCAGGATCCGTCCTTCTCCTGGGCCCGCAGCAGCCAGACCACGCCCCGCCGCGCGGCCCGGCTACCGGCCAGGCCAGCGGCGGCGAGCGCCTCAACCGCGTGCGCCGTCACGTCCGCGGACGGCGGGTCGGTCACCGCGCCGAAATCACAGAAGGGGAGCTTGCCGACCAGCCGGGAGGTGTTGTCGGCGTCGAAGGCACCCCAGCCCCCGTCCACCGACGCCATCCCGGTCAGCCAGGTCAGCCCGCGGCCGATGGCGGCCTGCCTGGCGGTGTCGCTGCACGGGGGTGGCATCGGGGGTGGCAGGGCGGCGGCGGAGCCGTTGCCCGGGGCAGGGAGAGGGGGCGCGGCGGTGGAGCCGTTGCCCGGGGCGGGGAGAGGCCAAGCGGCGGCGGAGCCGTCGCGCTGGGGTGGGGGCAGGGGGAGCCGGACCCGGCGCAGCGCGAGCACCGCTTCCGCGGTGTCGTCGTTGTCGGGATAGACATCGTTGTCGAACTCGAACGCCCAGCCACCGGGGGCCAGCGCGGGCCGGCGCACCTGCCAGTCACCCGGGCCGGTGACCTCCTCGGCCAGCAGCCAGCCGGCCGCGCGGGTGAGGGCGGGATGGTCGGCGGGCAGGCCGGCGTCGGCAAGCGCGATCATCGCCAGCATCGTGTCCCAGACCGGGGACTGGCACGCCTCCAGCCTGCGTACCGGCCCGTCGGGCGTGTCCTCGGTGATCGTGAACCGGTCCAGGCCGGCCAGCCCCCGTTGCATCACCGGATGGTCAAGCCCGTACCCGAGCAGGTGCAGCGCGATCAGCGAGTACACCCATGGCGGCTGGATGCCGCCCCAGCAGCCGTCCCGCTCCTGCCGCGCGATGATCCACTCGGCGCACCGCCGCATGGCCGCGCGGCGTACCGCCCGGACCGGTACGGCCCGGTGGGCCCGGCGCTCGTAGGTGTGCAGCACCCGGTCCAGGCCGTTGAAGGCTGCCGACCAGGCGTCGCGCGGCTTTCCGGCCTGGCGCGCGGCTTTCCGGCCTGCCCGTCGGGCCACAGTTCGGTCAAGCCGAACGGGAATTGCCTGGCGGGCCGGAACGTGCCCACGATCGTGAGCGGCACTATGGTCTGCCGCGCCCAGCAGGCCCAGTCGTAGACGTTGAGCGGGAACCAGCCGGGCAGGTAGATCAGTTCAGGCGGCATGACCGGCAGGTCGTCCCAGGACCACTGGCCGAACAGCGCCAGCCAGATCCGGGTGAACACGCGGGTGGCCGGGATCCCGCCCTGATCGCGGATCCAGCCGGCCGCCTTGGCCATGTGCCGGGTGTGCGGCAGGTGCCCGGCCAGGCGCAGCGCGACGTAGGCCTCCACGGTCGTGGACAGGTCACCGGGGCCGCCGTAGAAGTTCGCCCAGGTCCCGTCGTCGCGCTGCTTGGACGCGATCCATCTCGCCGCCGCCTGGGTCTGCTCCGCGGTCCGGATGCCGAGGAATTCGCGCAGCATCAGGTCCTCGGCGTCCATGGTGACGTTGCTCTCCAGCTCACCCTGCCACCAGCCTTGGCCGTGCTGAAGGCCGAGCAGGTGGTCCCGGGCGCGGCCGAGCGCCTCCGCCGCGGCATCGCGGGTGGCGGCTTCGCCGGGCGGCCGTGGGTGCGTGATTGTCATCGGCTCCTTACTCCTCACCACTGCCGTGCGGTGATGAACTCGGCGATCCCGGCGAACTCGGCCCGGACGGCATCGGGCATGGGGGTCTCCGCCAGGCAGGTGTGCGCGGCCGCCAGCTGGGCCGCGGCCTCCTCCTCGGTCCAGCCCTTACCGCCGGCCTCCTCCACCAGGCCGGCCGCGTGGGCCAGGTCGTCCTCGCTGAGCTCGTCCTCGCGGCGCAGCAGCTTGGCAAGCTCGGCCGCGGCGGGCGTGCCGGCCGTGAGGGCGGCCACCACGGGCAGCGACTTCTTCCTGGCCCGCAGGTCGGAGCGCACTGGCTTGCCGGTCACCGCTGGACTCCCCCATATCCCCAGCAGGTCGTCGGTGAGCTGGAAGGCCAGCCCGGCGTGCGCACCGAACCCGGCCAGCCCCATCGCCACGCCCGGTGGTGCACCGACGTGAATCGCGCCGATGCTGCACGCGCAGGCCATCAGCGCGGCCGTCTTGTCCCCGGCCATCTGTTCGCATTCGGCGAGGGTGACGTCGTCACGCTGCTCGAACGCCAGGTCGGCGCCCTGGCCCGCGATCAGCCGCTGCACCGCGGCGGACAGGCAGCGGGCCGCCCACAGTCCCTGCGGCTGGGTGCCCTCCAGCAGGATGTCCTGGGCGAGGGCCAGCATGGCGTCTCCGGCCAGGATCGCCGCGCCGACTCCGTAGACCGTCCACGCGGTCGGCCGGTGCCTGCGCTCGGTATCGCCGTCCATGATGTCGTCGTGCAGCAGCGAGAAGTTGTGCACGAGCTCCACGGCCAGCGCGGCGGGCACGCCCCGCTCCGGCGCGGCCATGGCGGCCCGGGCGGACAGCAGGGCCAGGGCGGGCCGCAGCGCCTTGCCGCCGCCACCCGGCTTGTGCCCGTTGACCGGGGGTGGCATCGGGAGAGGCATCGGGAGAGGCATCGGGGGTGGCAGGCCGGCGGCGGAGCCGTCGGCCGGGGCGGGGAAAGGTGGAGCGGCGGAGCCGTCGGCCGGGGCGGGGAGAGGGGAGAGCCCCAGGTGGTAGGCGGCTACCGTACGCACGTCGGGGCTGAGCCGCCCGACCGCGGTGGCCAGCGCCGGGCCAACCAGGTCCCGGGCGGTGGCCACACCGGCCGGCATGACGGCCGTCATGCCGGTACCTCCGTGGTGACCTCGTCCCTGGCCCGCAGCCCAGGCATGCTCCGGCGCAGTTCCCGCGCCGCGTTCAGTCCGCTCCGCACGGCACCCTCCATCGTGTCCGGCCATCCGGTGTCGGTCCAGGCGCCCGCGAGCACCAGCCCCGGCAGGGCGGTCGCGGCCTGCGGGCGCAGCCGCCCGCAGCCAGGTTCCTGCCGGAACGTCGCCCGCCGCTCCCTGGTGACGAAGCAATCCACGACCTGTGCCTGCGCCGTGGCGGGGAACAGGTCTGCCAGCGCGCGCAGGAACTCTTCCTGCAGCCTGGCCGCCGGGACGTCCACGTAGCGGTCCGCCGCCGACAGTGACACCGCCAGGTACTGGCCCCGCCGCAGGCCGGCGGGCCCAGTCCGGTCAAACACCCATTGCACGGGCGAGTCGACCGCGGCCGCGAACGGCAGCCTGGTGACCCGCCGGTCGTAGACCACATGGACGTTGACAATGGGCGAGGAGCCAAGCTCGCCCCAGTGCCCGGCCCCGTTGGCCGGGCTGCCCGTCCGGGGTGCTCACCGGGGCGAGCTGAGCCGCCACGTCCGGGGGCACCGCCAGGACAACGCCGTCGGCCCGGATCACGTCGCTGCCGTTCGCCGCCGCGCTCTTGGCGGAGCCGTCACGGTCGGCGAGGCGGACCAGGAAGCCGCCGGAGGGCAGCACCTCCACCGCCGCGGCCTTCGCGCCGAGCCGGATCTGGGCGCCCAGGCGGCCGAGCAGGTCCGCGGCGGCCCGCCCGTG
Source organism: uncultured Actinomycetes bacterium (assembly GCA_963813395.1). Taxonomy (GTDB): domain Bacteria; phylum Actinomycetota; class Actinomycetes; order Streptosporangiales; family Streptosporangiaceae; genus DASXKD01. Next base: position 100,640 of record CAWEYV010000016.1, on the reverse strand, counting down.
CAGGTCACCGAGCGGGATCGCGGGAATCCCGATGTCCGCCGCGTCCTTGGCGCCCAGCAGCGCCGTCTTCACCACGGTGGCGGCGAGTGCGAGGTTGGCGTCGTCTCCGGCCACGTTGAGTGAGGAAACGGTGAACAGGTCCCACAGCACCCGCCGCGCCCGCTCACCCTGGGCACGCGCGGCGAGCCAGTCGCCGAGGCGTTTGCCATCGAGGCCGGGCCGGGCCGGGTCGAGGGCGGTCATGGCAAGGGCGGCGGGCACCACGCGGAGCCGTTCTGGCACCGAAAGATGACGGTAACCGGCGAGCGCCCTGCCCATGTGCAGTGGGCCGGGGAGGTTCGTGCGGCGCAGCGTGGCCCGGCCGCCCGGGCTCAGTACGGTGACGTCGAACCGGTCCTGCAGCGTCACCGAGCCGGTCATGCCGAGCCGGGCCAGGAGCCCCCGGTAGGCGGTGCAGCAGCGCAGGAACACGTGCTGGCCGTTGTCGACAACCAGGTCCCCGCGGGTGAACGAGGTGGTGGCACCGCCGAGGCGGGGCCTGGCTTCGGCCAGCGTGACCCGGTTGCCCTGCTCGGCGAGGGCTATCGCCGCGGTGATGCCGGCCAGCCCGCCGCCCAGCACCACGACGTGCGCGCGCGCGGTCACCGAAGCGCCCCCGCCGCTGGGCTGGATGGTCCTCGCCGGCGTGGCGGCCGCACCACGGTACCGGCCAGTGACCTGACCGCGACCAGTGCCTTTTCCCCGGCCGACAGCGACACCCGGCGGGTGAGCACCGCGGCCGGGCTGGCGGCGATGTGTTCGAGCAGCCGGAAGTAGATCCCCGCCATCGCCCCGGCGGAGGCGGCGCTGCGCCGGTCGAGCAGGGGCATGAGCGCCAGGCCCTTGGCGTACCAGGTGCGCGCGCGGTCCGCTTCGAACTCCACCAGGGCGGTGAGCTTGTCCTGGCCCGGGCCGGTGGCCGGGTCCTGGCCCAGAACGCAGCCGAACCGCTCGAAGTCCTCGGCGGGCAGGTAAATCCGGCCGCTGGCGTAGTCCTCGCGGATGTCACGCAGGATGTTGGTGAGCTGCAGCGCCACCCCGAGCGAGTCGGCCAGCGGCACCGCTTCCGCTGGGTCCGTAGCGCCGAACACCCCCAGCGACAGCCGCCCGATCGACCCCGCCACGCAGCGGCAGTAGTGGAGCAGGTCGTCGAAGGTCCGGTAGGTCACGCCGCGCACGTCGTCCGCGCAGCCGTCGATCAGCTCGCCGAACGCGGCCAGCGGGATGTCGAACCTCGTCGCCGCGTCGGTCAGCGCCACAAGCACGTCGTCGCCGCCGTCCGCGCCACCCGCGATGAGCGTGGACAGGCCGGTCCTGGCCTCCTCCAGCTTGACCAGCTTCTCCGGGGCGGGCAGCGTCCCGTCCCCGATGTCGTCGACGCGGCGCGCGAAGGCGTAGACCGCCGCCAGGGCCTGACGCTTGGCCGGTGGCAGCAGCCGGATGCCGTAGGAGAAATTCCTGGCCTGCGACCAGGTGATCTCTTCGCAGCGCCGGTAGGCGGCGCGGACGTCCGCAGTCATTGTCACCGCCCGGTCACGTAGGCATGGATGAGTTCTGCCGCGACGCGGCACTTGGCCGGCTTGGGCGTGCCAGCGAGCACGTCGTAGCCGCTGGCTCTGATCGCGGCGAGGGCGGCCCGGCCGCCGGCCACGTACCCGGCCACCGCGGCCCGTGCCGCACCGCGCAGCGTGCCCACGATCGGCGCGCCCTGATGGAGCAGCTCGCCTGCCCGGCGAACCTCGAACTCGATGAGCGCCCGTACCTGCGCGGCCGCCGCCGGGGCCGCGAGGTCGCTCTCGGTGACGCCGAAGGAGTCCATGTCCTCGGTGGGCAGGTAGATGCGGCCGGCCCGCAGGTCCTCGGCCACGTCCTGCCAGTGCTCGGCCAGCTGGAGCGCCGTGCAGACCAGGTCGGACAGTTCCTCCCGGTGCGGCGTGGCGGCCCCGAAGACGTGCAGCACGATCCGGCCGACCGGGTTGGCCGACAGCCGGCAGTAGGCCAGCAGGTCGCCGAACGCCGGGTACCTGGTGACGACCTGGTCCTGCCGGTTCGCCTGGATCAGGTCGAGAAAGGGCTGCTCGGGGATCGCGCACTGGGCCACGGCGGGAGCGAGCGCCCGGACCACGGGGAGCCTGGGGCGGTCCGTGCCAGGCCCAGGCCGGTACAGCCGGGCAACATCGGCCTCGAGCTCGTTGAGCAGGCTGAGCCGTTCCGCGACGGGCGCCTCGTCGCCCATGTCGTCGGCCGATCGCGCGAAGCCGTAGACGGCGGCCAGGTGCTGGCGGTACCGCCGGGGGAGCATGCGCAGGGCCACGGGGAAGTTCTCTCCCGCAGCCTGCCCGGCCGCCTGGGCCGCGAGAGCCCTGGCCGACGCGCTGACTTCCGCATCGTCCGATCGCGTCGCATCCCGGGTCACGTTCCTATTCCTTCACAGCTCACAAGCTAATGCAAACAATGACATCGACGTCACCTGACGCCCATGTCGGAGAACACTCCGGGCACACGCCCGGTCACCGGCACCGGCAAAGGTTTTATTGTACGGCCACTGCTAACCGCAAACGTACCAGCACCCTCATACGCCACCTGGGCCAGCTTTAGCAAGCCATTTTCCGGCTCGTCAGGGAAGGTTTGGGCGACCGTGATTGCCAGGCTCGGCCATGGCCGCATGTGACGTAACACCGCAGGTGAGCGCCCATGCCGCGGTTCGGTCTAGGCAGTCCGCGGGCCGCCAGGGGCGACCGCGGCGAGAAATCTTACCTGCCATCACTCGAAACTGACATGGGCGTCATATTCTCCCGGCCGGTGCCGTTTGCGGCGGGCTCACGCTCGCCCAGGCCCGGAACTGACGCGAGCGTCATATTCCAGGACATCGCCGGGCCCGGTATAACCGCGCTCACCCCGGGGGGCCGAAACTGACGCCGCCGTCACATTTCAGAACATCGCTGGGCCGGCCTAACAGCCAGGATCAGACTGACGCTGATGTCATATTTCCGGCATGCGGTCAAGGCGCATAGCGCCCGGCTGCCCCGGCAGCGAGTCGTGGACCGGCACGTGGCCAGCCCGGGGAACGGCCCCCCGGACCCGGGCTGGCCACGCTGGCCCGGGGGGCCGAGCCCCGGATCCCCCCAGGCCGGCCGATCCACCACGCCCGGCCCTCCCCGCGGCCCCCGCGAGCGGCCCGAACATACCATCGGCGGGCGGCAAAACCGCACGTCCGGCCGCGTCGGAGTTGTCCGAGCTTGTCCGACTAATTGCGGTCGTTGCGGAGAACTGCTGTCGACTTACTTGGCGTTTTGGGCCTACCTGGGACCCAAACGGGTGGAACATATGAACTGGCGGGATGCCCGGGGGTCAGCACATCGATGCGTGCTGAGGGGCGCCCGCCAGTCCGGTCGGGGCCGACGGCGGGGGACCGATGACACAGCAGCCATTGCCGGGTATCGAGCGGCCCGATCCTGGCCGGATCACCGGCCAGCAGGACTTCGGCCGCGAACTCACGCTGGCCCGGCTGCGGGCCGGGCTCACCGTGCGGCAGGTGGCCAGGGCCAGCGGGATCCCGGCCAGCACCGCTGGTGACTACTTCGCGGCCCGGCACCTTCCCCCGGCCGGCCAGCCCGGGCTGCTGCCCCAGATTCTCGCCGCCTGCGGGATCACCGACGAGGCAGAGGTGAACCGCTGGATCGAAGCGCTCAACCGCATCCGCCGGGCGCCGGGCAGGCGGCCGGTGCGCGGCATGGCACCATACCGGGGCCTGGCCAGTTTCCAGCCCGAGGATGCCGCCTGGTTCTTCGGACGTGAGGAACTCGCGCTGCACCTGGTGCGGCTGGCGGGTGGTATTGGTGCCCCCGGGCTTCCGCTCGCGGTGGTCGGGCCGTCGGGTTCGGGCAAATCGTCGCTGCTGCGGGCCGGCCTGGTGCCGCGGCTGCGGGCCGGTTCCCCGGCCAGGCCGGACGGGCGGCCGGTCGCGCTCATCACACCGGGCGACTCGCCGCTGGCGGCCCTCGCGTCAGCGCTGGCACCGCTGACCCGGCACGGCCAGGCCGGGCCGGAGGAGCCGGCCTTAGCCGCCCAGGCGCTCAGAGAAGCGCCCGGCCGCTACGCCGAGCTGCTCGACCGGGGTGAGGATTCCCCTGCGATCATCGTGGATCAGTTCGAGGAGACGTTCACGGCGGCGAGCGGCGAGGCCGGGCGTCAGGCGTTCGTCACCGCGCTGGCCGCGCTGTCCGGCACCTGCCTGGTCGTGCTCGGCCTGCGGGCGGACTTCTACGGCCATGCGCTGCGCTATCCGGAGCTGGCGCGGTCGCTGCAGGACCGGCAGATCGTCGTGGGGCCGATGTCCGCGAGCCAACTGCGCCGCGCCATCGTCGAGCCCGCCCGCAAGGCTGGCCTGGACATCGAGGATGGCCTGGTCGAGCTGTTGCTGGCAGACATGAGACCGGCAGGCGCGCTGGGGGCGGCCGGGCACGAGGCCGGCGCGCTGCCGTTGCTGTCCCATGCCCTGCTAGCTACCTGGGAACGCAGCCGTGGCAGCCGGCTGACCGTTGCCGACTACCAGGCCAGCGGGGGTATCCGGGATGCCATCGCGCGGACCGCCGAGGCGGCCTACGCGACGCTGGACGAGGCCGGATCCCAGGCCGCCCGGCAGCTGTTCCTCCGGCTGGTGAACGTCGCCGACGACGCGCGGGAAACCAGGGCCCGTGTCCCGCTTGGCGACCTGCCCGGTGACGCCGCGGTGGCGGCCGCCGTGCTTGAGCGCTTCGTCGAGCAGCGCCTGGTCACCCTGGACATGGAGACGGCCGAGATCACCCACGAGGCGCTGCTCGACGCCTGGCCACGGCTGCGGGCCTGGATCGACGCCGACCGGGAGGACATCAGGGTCCGGCGCTTCGTCGCCGCAGCGGCCCAGGCATGGGCGGAGACCGGGCGGGAGACGGCCGCGTTGCTGCGCGGCGGGCAGCTCGCGCTCGCCAGGGACTGGGCCGCGACCGGGGCCAACCGTGCCCTGCTGAGCCAGCTCGCCATCGACTTCATCGAGGCCGCCGTCGCCGAGGAGCGGGCGCAGCAGACAGCGCAGCGCCGCCGCACCCGGCGGCTGCGGCAGCTCGTCGGCGCGCTGACGGTCCTGGTGCTCATCACCGTCGGGCTGGCTGGCTACGCGTTCCAGCAGCGGCAGATGGCCACCACCGCGAAGAACCAGGCCGAGTCCAGAAGCGTGGCGATCGAGGCCAACGAGGTGCGCGCGGACAACCCTGCCCTCGCGGCGCAGCTGTCGCTGGCCGCCTACCGGATCACCCCGAGCGCCGGCGCTCTGGCCAGCCTGCTCGAGTCATCCGGGGTGCCCACGGCGGCGCGCATGCCCGACTCCGAAGCGGTGGTACAGGCCGTCGCGCTTTCCCCCGACCACCGCCTGCTCGCGGTGGCGGCGGCGGACGGCACGCTACGGCTGTGGAACGTGTCCCGGCCGGGTCACCCGATGCTGGTCAGCACGGTCGCATCGCTGGGCCGTCAGGACGAGCTTTATGCCGCCGCGTTCAGCCTGGACGGTGACGTGCTCGCCGCGGCGGGCGCGGACGCGACGGTGAGCTTGTGGCGGGTCACCGATCCGCGCCATCCTGTCCCGGTCGGCGGCACGCTGACCGGGCCGAAGGAGACCATCTACTCGCTGGCCTTCAGCCGGGCCGGCCTGCTGGCGGCCGGCAGCGCGGACAACAATGCCTGGCTGTGGAATGTCCGGGACCCCGGCCACCCAGTGCCAGTCGGCGGCCCGCTGACCGGGGCCGCCGGCCCGGTCCAGGCGGTGGCGTTCAGCCCGGACGGGCAACTGCTCGCGGCCGGCAGCGCCGACCACACAGTGCGGCTGTGGAACGTGAGCAACCCCGCCAAGCCGGTGCCAGCCGCCAAGCCGCTGACCGGGCCGGGCGATGTCGTGTACGCGGTCGCGTTCAGCCCGGACGGGAGGTCCCTGGCCGCTGGCGGCAAGGACGACAAGGTGTGGCTGTGGAACATCACCGAACCCGCCAAGCCAGCCCTGATCACCCGCTTCACCGGCGCCACCGACTGGATCATGGCCGTCGCTTTCAGCCCCGGCGGGCAGATGCTGGCCGAGGGCGGGAGCGACGGCCGGGTGCTGGTCTGGAGCACGGCCACCGGTGCCCTGCTCGGCGTCTTTCCGCACCCCCAGCCGGTGACCTCGCTGGCCTGGGACGGCCAGGGGCTGCTCATCTCCGGCGACGCGGACGGCTACGTGCGGGACTGGCGGATGCCCCCGCCCGGGCTGCTGACCGGAAGCTCGGTGAACAGCGTCGCATTCAGCCCCGGCGGTGGGGCACTGGTGGTCGGCGACAACGACCTCCAGCTATGGAACCCCGCAACGCACACGATGACCGCCAGCGCCGAGATTCCCGGCGGCAAGACCAACACGGTCAACGCGGTGGCCTACTCCCCCGCCGGAAACCTGATCGCCGCCGGGTACGGCGACGGGCAGGTCCAGCTATGGCGGCCCGGCGCTCACCTGGTCCCGGACAGTGCGCCGCAGACCGCTGCGGCTGTCAGCAGCGACCTAGTCGAGTTCGTGGCCTTCGGCAACGACGGGAAGCTCCTGGCCAGTGGCAGTGACGATGGAACCGTCCGGCTGTGGGACGTCACCGATCCGGCCAAGCCGCGTTTCCTGACGGAGATACACGATGCCAGCACCTATGTGTTCTCGGTCGCGTTCAGCCCCAGCGGGCACCTGCTGGCCGCGGCCAGCGCCGACGAGCTGGTCCGGCTGTGGAACGTGGCCAACCCAGCCCGCCCGCAGCGGCTCGGCAGACCGCTGCCCGGGCCGACCAACACCGCCTACTCGGTCGCGTTCAGCCCCAGCGGGAGGATCCTGGCAGTGGGCAGTGCGGACCGGGACGTCCGGCTGTGGGACGTCGCCGATCCGGCCCGGCCGCGCCGGATCGGCCGCACCCTGACCGGACCCTCCGGTTACGTGTACTCGGTCGCGTTCAGCCCCAGCGGTCACACCCTCGCCGCCGGGAACACCGACGGCAGCGTCTGGCTGTGGAACCTCGCCAACCCGGCCGACCCCGATCTGATCGCCACCCTCGCCGGGCCGACCGGCCCTGTGTACTCGGTCGCGTTCAGCCCCAGCGGGGACACGCTTGCGGCAGCGGATTCGTCCGGCCAGGTCTGGCTGTGGGACACCCACGCCGCCGACGCGGCCACCGCGGTCTGCGCGATGGCTGGTCAGCCGCTCAGCCGCGCCGAGTGGCGGGCCTATGTCCCGGGTCGTCCCTACGCCCCGCCCTGCCCCATGCGCTAACGGCCCGTCCTGCTTACGCTCGTGGCCGTCCTACCGCCGGGGGCGCACACCGGGCGGCCGGGTATCGGCCCGGCGTTAGCAGGAATGGCTGCTGCCTATCCGGAAAGAACGGTACGTCCTGCCCAGACGATGCGTGGCAGTATGCGGGGCTATACACAAACCGCGGCCGTTCAATGTAGCACCAGTATAGATAATGACTCGGGTAGGACAGCCGTTTGATACGTAGGACGGGGGGAAGCTGAATTTAGCATTGCCGCCTATCTGACAAGTATACTTGACCGGGTGGCGGCAATTGTTTCCGAAAACGGCAAAGAACCCGTTTCTTATAGGACAGCTGTTGCCGATGGCAGGAGTCTTGCCGATGCCCCGGCCCACGTGCCCCGGGGGCCGCGTTGCGGTCAACGAGGTTAACGGGCGGGTGTGGTGCGCGGCCGGGGCTGCCACAGCGGCGGCGCTGCTGGTGACGCCAGCCAGGCCCAGCGCCAGCACGGCGATAAGCAGGGAGAATAGCCTCATGATGTGACCTTCTCAGAGGATCGGAGGTAGCCGGAGCATCAGGGCTTACTCTCCACCATTTCCATCGCCGGCGGCCAGACCGCCACGGTCACGCACTCTTGCTTACCAGGCGACGGCCTTCGGGACGGGGGAAACGGACACCGTCATGAGCCGCCTGGTGGTCAGGTTCAGTTCCTGGATGAAGGGCATGCTGGCCGGATAGACCAGGACGTGCTGGCCGGACGCATCGGGACTGAATCCCGGCTGGCTGCTTGCGTACCGGACGACCTGCACCAGCCCGAGCGGCTTTCCCGTGACGGTGTCGTAGGCGTTCACCGCCGGGTTACTGACAGCGGAACCTCGCGGGCTGGTGCTCGCCGTCATGGCGAACATGATCGCTCCGGTGGGGCTGAGCATGGCGGATTGAACGCCGCCCCGGGTATGCAGCACCTTCCGGTAGTGGCGGGCCACCGGGCCGGGCGCCGCGTTGGTCCGCAGCGTCCACGCCGCGTCCTCGACCTGCGAATCGTCCCTGAAGCCGCTGCTCGGGTTGCCGACGAAGCTGAGCAGCGTGCCGTTCGCCGACAGCGACAGGTTCCTCGGTACCGCGGGCCACAGCGTGGACCACGTCCTGACCTTCCCGGTGTCCAGATGAATCACTCCGACCTGGCTGGCGGAGTTCTGGGTGCACGTCGACGCCGAGTAGGCGATCACGTTCCCATCGCCGCTCGCGGCGAGCGCGTTGTTGTAGCGGATCTCGCCGGTCACTTCCGGTACCGACAGCGGCGCCCATCCCGTGGGCTGGCCCTGCGAGCCGAGGCTGAACCGGTAGAACCAGGTGTGACAGTCCGGGCCCCGCGCCGGGATGGCCGCCGCCACGAACGTCTGGTCGCTGCCCAGGGCCGTCACGGCCTGGTAGTAACGTCCCCGGCCCGGCTGCCCGAGGCTGGCCACCACCCGGCCACTGGCCGCGCTGTAGACCGCCACGGCGGTGGCGAACACCGCGCTCGTGGTGGTGGCCGGCGACAGTTTCGCGGTGGCCGCCGACAGTTGCCGGATCCCGACGAAAAAGCGTGGGGCAGGGCCGCTGGGCAGACGATGGCCTGGATAGCCCGCCGCGAGCTCGGTCGCGGTTGCGACGCGGGCCGGGCGCGGTACAGCGGATCCCATCTGCACCTGGTGGACGCCCCGGTGACTGGCCCGGGCCGCCGAAATGGCCCTCGGCACGACCACCGTCATCGCGGTCGCTATGACGGTGATGGCAGCCGCCGCGGCCAGCGGGATCAGCACCTGCTCGTAGAGCCGTGGCAGCCGCCGCCGGTCCCAGCAACACGGCCGGTACCGCACCCACGGCAGCCACCGGTTCCAGGAAGGCTCCGGCCGGTCGGCCGGCCTGGGCACCCGGATCGCGGTGGGGGTGACCGACTGCGCCGCGGCGGCGAAAGCCTCGCGCAGCAGCTGTTCGGTTTCGCGGAGCTGCTGTTCGGTGATGCTCACGGGCACCTCGTCTGGCATGCTCATGGCTGCTCACCAAGCTCCCTGCCGAGCGCCGCCAAGGCTCGCGACGCGGTCGACGCGACGGTGCCCCGGGTCACCCCGAGATCCGCCGCGATCTCCCGGTCGCTGAGATTGAGGTAATAGCGCAGAACCAGCACCTCGCGCTGCCGCCGGGGCAGGCGGCCAACCGCGCGCAGCACCTCACGCCTGTCCTCACCGGCCATGGCCGCCGATTCGGCCGACCAGACCGGCAGGTCGTGCGCGGGAATTAACGATGACCAGGCCCGCTTGCGGGAACGGAGTACCGAGCGACAGCCGTTCAGTACCGAGGCTCGCAGGTAAGCCACCGCATTGGCCGGATCTCTCAGCCGCGCGGCCCCCCGGTACAGGCCAAGAAAGGCGTCCTGGACCACATCTTCGGCGCTGGACTGATCGCCGACCAGCAGGACCGCCATCCTGATCAGGCGTACCGCGTGATATTCGAAGAGATCGCCAACGAGCTCCCCGGCGTTGACCGTCACCCGCGCCCGTGCGGCGGTCCTCAGGTCGCCGGCACCGGCGTTGCCGGCCGTCACCATTGCTCAAGCTCTCCGTTGCGCGGCCGGTGCCCGGGCACGGGCCGACCGCGATGGTCGGTCACCATACCCATATGACGCCGCCGGACCGGAGTCTGTTGCGTCCCCGGCGCTACGTATGTGTGGCGTTTCCCGGGTGTCTCAGTTGCGCCAGATGAGAGCGAGCGCCCGGTCGTCGCTGCTGCCGACGCCGGCCGCCATGGCCCGCACCAGATCGGCGGCCCCGGCCCGGAATCCGGTGATCACCAGCTTGTCCGCCTCCCCGAGCAACCGGTCGGTGCCGTAGTCGATGTCCTGGCCGGGGGTTTCCACCAGCCCATCGGTATAGAGCATGAGGGCGTCGCCGGGCCGCAGCGTGCCCCGCTCGGGAACCAGGCGCAGGTCGGCCACCACGCCAAGCACGATGCCCCGGGCCGTGGTGAGGCGCCACGTGCCGCTGCCCCGTTCGAAATGCGCCGCCGGCGGGTGGCCGGCGGAGGAAACCACGAAGTCGCCGGTGGTGAGGTCCAGCGCGAGATGGATCGCGGTGACGAACCCTTCCCTGGCCGCCCCCCGGCGCAGGTAGGCGTTGCACATGACGAGGAACTCGTCCTGCCGTACCGAGCCGAGGAGCCCGCCGAACGCGCCGGACAGCAGTAGCGCCCTGGTCCCGGCGTCCACTCCCTTGCCGGCCACGTCGACGAGGGCCACCTCCAGCGTCTTGCCGTCGCAGGAGGACACGAGGAAGTCCCCGCCGAACGAGGACCCCCCGGCGGGCCGGAGCACCGACACCGAGCCCCAGCCTTCGGGCAGTTGCGGCAGGGTACCCTGCGCCCGGATCCGGTCCCGCAGCTCGATCAGCATCGTCTCGCCACGCAGCCCAAGCATGCCGAGCTTCTGCCTGGTCCGGGCGAGGGCGTCGGCCACCACCGCGGTCACCGCGATCGTCGCGATCAGGCCCGGCCCGGCCCGGCCTTCGACCACGTCGTAGGCCAGGCCGGCGGCGATCAGCACGAACAGGATCCGCAGCGCGCGCGGCCACAGCAGCAGCCCGCCCGCCAGCACCGGCAGGATGAGCAGGCCGGGGGAGAACCACGATTCCGATACCTGTACCGCTGCCACGCTGATGACCGCGGTCACCACGGTCAGTAGCAGAGCTACCCGGCGGTTCTCGGTTATCAGCTGACGCCTGACCCATCCGCTCACCGTGCGCACGGCGGAGCGCGCAGTGAGCAGCAGGCGGGACGGGCCAGCGGCAACCATGATGGCCGCACTGTATCCGCCCACAGGGACTTCTGGCACCCGCCCAGGTCAGCGGCTCGTTCCCGGCGGTGCCTCGGCGCTGTCCCGGCCGGTTCGGCGTCTGGCCGGCAAAGGATTGGCCATAACCGCGCTCGCCCGGTAGGAAGGCGAGCATGGCCACCTCCTACCCGATCCGCCCGATCACCGAAGACGAGCTCGGTGCCTTCCTCCTCGTGGACCAGCACGCGTTCAACGGCACGCCGTCGTCCGAGCGCTCATACGCCAACTTCCTCTCCCGGATCGAATTCGACCGCAGCCTGGCGGCGTTCGACGGCGAGACGTTCGTCGGCGGGGCCGGCATCTACAGCTTCCAGATGCGGGTGCCTGGCGCGATGGCCGCGGTTGCCGGGGTAAGCCTGGTGGCGGTGCTTCCCTCGCATCGCCGCCGCGGCATCCTGTCGGCGCTGATGCGGCGCCAGCTGGCCGATATCGGCGAGCGCGGGGAGGCGGTGGCCGCGCTGTTCGGGTCCGAGAGTGTCATCTACGGGCGGTATGGCTACGGGCGTGCCTCCTGGCAGGCCGCTTACCGGCTGCGCGGCAGGGAAGGCGTGCTGGCACCGGACGCACCGGCCGATCCAGGCCTGCGCCTGAGGATCACCGAACCGGCGTCAGCCCGGGCCGAGCTGGCCAAGGTGTTCGAGCTGGCACTGGCGGAGCGGCCCGGCCTGTACGCCCGCACCGACCCGTGGTGGGACCGCGTGCTGTTCGACCTGGACTCCGGCGGCGGGGTGGCCCAGCCGATCCGGTGCCTGCTGGCCGAGGATGATTCGGGCCCACGCGGTTACGCGCTGTACACCACAACGAGCCGGTGGCATGAGGACGAGTTCCTGCCGGACGGCGTGCTCGAGGTGAGCGAGTCGATCGCCACCGACCCCGCGGCGACCGCGGCCCTCTGGGGAGACCTGCTCAGCCGGGACCTGGTCGACGAGTTCCACGCCAGGCTCCGGCCGGTGGACGATCCGGTGCTGTACCTGCTGGCCGACCCCCGCAGGCTCCGGCCCGTGGTCACCGACGGCCTGTGGATCCGGCTGGTGGACGTCGGTACCGCCCTCGCGCTGCGGCACTACGCCTGCCCGGTCGACGTGGTCATCGAGGTCACCGACGAGTTGTGCCCGCAGAACCAGGGGCGCTGGCGGCTGACCGCGGCATCCGCCGCCGCACCGGCCGGATTCCGCGCCACCTGCGAGCGGACCACCGCACCGGCGGACGTGGTGCTGCCGGTGGCCGCGCTGGGTGCCGCGTATCTCGGCGGTACCCGGCTCGGTTCCCTGGCCGAGGCGGGCCTGGTCACCGAGACCAGGGCCGGTTCGATCGCGGTCCTCTCCACCGCGATGTCCTGGGAACCCGCGCCCTGGTGCCCCATGATCTTCTGACCCGCGAGCCCCGGAACCGGGCGGCTAAAGCGAGGCGAGCAGTACCGCCTCCGCGAGGTCGCGCTCGTAGTACGGCTGCATGCTGGTGAAATCCGGGCACGAGTTGACCTCAAGGACCCGCGGGCCCTGCCTCGTCCGCAGGATGTCCACCCCGGCGTGCCCGAGCCCGAGCGCGCCCGCCGCACTCAGCGCGAGGGCGCGCTCCTCCCCGGTCAGCTCCACCCGGTGCTGTTCCGCACCCCCGGCGATGTTGCTGCGCCACTCACCGGCCCTCGCCGTCCGTTCGGTGACCGCGAGCACCCGCCCACCGGTGATGACCGCGCGCACGCTGCGCCCGGCGCACTCGGTCACTTCCGGCTGCACGACCAGCGCGCCCGGTCCCTCCACGGCAAGCTCGGCGAGCGCGGCGGCCAGCGCGGCCGCATCGGCGGCCCGGCGCACCCACCGGCCCTGCGCGCCGTGCGCCCGCTTCACCACGACCGGGTACCCGATCTGCTCCGCCGCGGCGGACACGCGGCCGGGTTCCTGGGCACAGATCTCCGTCCGCACCTGGGGCACGCCCGCGCGGGCCAGGCGCGCCGCGGCCGCCGCCTTGTCGTCGGCGAGCAGCACGCCGTCCACGGGGTTCTGCGCACCCCCCGCTCGCGCGATGACGCCGAGCGCGACCACGGCCGCCGGGAAGCCGAAGAGCAGGTAGGGTGCCAGGCTGGTGGCCGTCACGGGCCCCTGCTCGTCGGCCACCGTCAGCTCTCCCCCGGGCTGGACGCTCACGCCCAGCGAGGGGAGGTCGATCAGCCGGGCCGGAACGCCGAGCCGCCCGGCGGTGGCGATCAGGCGGTCCGCGACGTTCGTGGCGTAGGGATTCCTGGCAACTCCCAGCGTCATCCCGCCGCATCCTCCCGGTCCGGGGCGGTCGCGAAGTCAAGCAGGGCGCCCGCCACGTCCGTGCCCGTCACCCGGGTTATCCCGGCGAACCCAGCCCATGCGTCCACCTCGAGGACGCGGATGACGCCGTCGCCATCCTCGACCATGTCCACTCCGCCGAAGTCAAGCCCGCACGCGGTCAGCGCGGCCACCGCGACGCCCGCGGCGGGATGGTCCAGCGCCAGCGGTGAAGCGGCCGCCCCCAGAGCGAGGTTGGCCCGGACCTCCCCCGGTTTGGCGACGCGCCGCATCAGCGCGGCGCACGAGCGATCCACGACGTAGGCCCTGATGTCCTGGCCGCCGCCAGCCACGAGGGGCTGGGCCAGGTAGTGCTCCCGTTCCGCGTAGTATCCCGCGGCCGCCGGCCTGGGGCCGCGCCGCTGGCCTGCCGCCGAAAGGGCCGCCGCCGACCGGAACGCGACGACGCCCTCGCCGCGAACGCCGCGGGCGGGCTTGAGGATCAGCTCCGCCGGGCCCAGCGCCGCCAGGTTCACCCCCTCCGGCTCGTCAAAGGCAAGGGTCGGCACGACGGGCACCCCGGCCCGCGCCAGGTCCATCGTGGTCAGCAGCTTGTCCCTGGAGCGGAACGCCGCCTCGGGGTCGTTGAGCACCCGGCTGCCCTCGGCCGCGAGGCGGGCCAGTGCAGGGACAACGATGCCGCGAAACGGCGCCACGGTGCGGTGGATCACAATCTCGGGCCGGGCCGTCTTCCCCGCGTAGCAGACACCTTGCTGGCCGTCGGCGCACCAGAAGCCGAGCAGGTGCGGAGCCCAGCTGACCAGGCGGACGCCTCGCGCCCGCGCCGCCTTGCGCAGCAGCACCCAGTTCTCCGGCCGCTCCCCCGGGTAGTGCACGACGACAATCTCGGTCACGGCAAAGATCATAGGTTCGCCGATCCCGATGGGCACCCGGTGCGGATCGTCATGCGATGCCAGCGCTAGGTTCCCCCGGGTTAGCGAGACGTAGAGTCGTGCCACCATCCGATCTCGAAGGAGACCGCCGATGTCGCTGGAGATCAAGCGGTTGCACCTGGCCAGCCTGCGCGGCGTCGACGGCCGGGAATGGCCGGTGCACGGCTTTGTCGTCACCCACCCCGGCGGCGCGGTGCTGGTAGACACCGGCGTCGGTGGCCCCGAGGAGGTGCTGAACGACTGGCGGGTGGTCAACCGGTCCGTCGCCGGCGCGCTTGCCGAGCTGGACATGACCCCAGCCGACATAGGGCTGGTCATCAACACTCATCTGCACTTCGACCACTGCGGCCAGAACGCGGTGTTCAAGCACGCTGCCTGCTACGTCCAGCGGGCCGAGCTGGACCGCGCCGAGCGCGAGTCACCGGAACTGTGCGGCTGGTTCGATTTCATGAACGCACGGTGGCTGTTGCTCGACGGCGACACCGAGGTGCTGCCCGGCCTGTCGGTGATCACGACGCCCGGGCATACGGTGGGCCACCAGTGCGTCGTCGTCCAGTCCGCCGCCGACGGCCCCGACCTGCTGATCGGTGACGCCGCCTACACGCCACACCAGTACGCCGGGCCTCCCGACGACGACCTGGTGCCCGGCCAGGCGGCCGACCCGGTGGCCTGGCGGGCGTCCCTGAACCGGATCCACACCGCTGGCGCGTCCCGGGTGCACTTCTGCCATCACACGAAGATCATCCACGGCTGACGTTCCGGCTCCGTGCGACACTGGGTGGGGAGGCTGCAAATGCCCGGAATGAAGGTTACGGTGGATGCCGCGATGCGGGCCCGCGACGTGTCGCGCCCTCGGCCGCACGACGCCGCCGCCGCCGAGGCGGCCATCGCCGGCCTGCCTGCGCTGCGCGGCACGCCGGGTACCCGGATCACGCCGGTCCCGGCTCCCATCACGCGGGTACCGGAACCGGCCCATCCGGCCCCGCCGGTGCCCCGGCGCCGGCCCGGGCAACCGGTACCGGGCCGGCCAGGCCAGCCCGTTCTGCTGGACAGCAAAAAGCCCGCGCCGCCCCCCGAGCCCGCCGTAAGGCCGGAACCAAGCCCAGCGCCGCAACCCCCCATGACACCGAACGCTGGCCCCACAGAAGGCTCCCACCAGGGCAAACCCAAGTCCCACCAGACCCAGCCACCGCAAGCTGCCCAGCCGGGACGCGACGCCGGCGGCGCATCAGGTCCCGCCCGGGCCGGCCGCCGCAAGCGAGTACGGCGGCGCCGCTCCCACGGGCGCTGAGCCAGCCTGGGAACACCCCGATCGCTGGCGGCCTCCGCCGGGGCCGGTCAGCCCAAACCGGGCAGCGGCGGGAGCGTGCCGGTCTTCTCGTAGCTGGTGATCTCCCCCAGCCGCCGGACATGCCTGGCCTCGCCGGTGAACGGGGTCTGCAGGAACACCAGGGCGAAGCCGATCGCCTCCTCCGCCGGATGCATCCTCGCGCCAAGGCTCAGCACGTTGGCGTCGTTGTGCAGCCGGGCCAGCCGCGCGGTTTCGTTGCTCCAGGCGAGCGCCGCCCGGACGCCGTCGATCTTGTTCGAGGCTATCTGCTCGCCGTTGCCGGACCCGCCGATCACGATGCCGGCGCTGCCCGGGCTGGCCACCGCCGCGGCGGCCGCGCGCATGACATAGGGCGGGTAATCGTCACCGTCGTGGTAGGACGGCGGGCCGCAATCCACCACGTCGTACCCGGCCGCGGCCAGCGCCTCGGCAAGTGCGGACTTCAGCTCGAAACCGGCGTGATCGGATCCCAGGTAAACGCGCACGCGCGACAGTCTGGCACGCCCGGGCGTTCAGTCGAAGATCGGGTCGCGGGTGCGGCTGCGCTTCAGCTCGAAGAACCCGTCGGTCTTGGCCACCAGCATCACGCCATCCCACAGCCGGGCGGCGTCCTGGCCGCGCGGGATCGGCGACAGCACCGGCCCGAAGAACGACGTCCCGTGCACCGAAATCACCGGGGTGCCCACCTCGTACCCGACCCGGTCCATCCCATCGGCGTGGCTGGCCCGCAGCGCCTCATCGAAATCGGCCGAGTCCATCGCGTCCGCCAGATCGGCGGGCAGGCCTACCTCGGCGAGCGCCGCCTCGATCGTTGCCCGCTCAAGCGGTGCCTTGTCGTGGTGGAACCGGGTGCCGAGCGCGGTGTAGAGCGGGCCAAGGATCTCCGGCCCGGCCTTCTGTTCCGCGGCGATGGCCACCCGCACCGGGCCCCAGCCCTTGTCCAGCAGTTCCTTGTACCGCTCGGGCAGGTCAGGTTTGTCTTCGTTAAGCACGGACAGGCTCATCACATGCCAGCGCGGACGCACCGGCCTAAGCTTTGCCACCTCGAGCAACCAGCGCGAGGCGATCCAGGCCCACGGGCAGATAGGGTCGAACCAGAAGTCAACGGGGGTGAACTCCTGCTCGGGCATGTCACTCCTTGCGATGAGGGGGAAGCATGGTGCAGTCGGCCCTGGCAGCGGGACGCCGTCAGGTGACAACCGGCCCACCCCTCGTGACATTCCGACCGGGATGCGAAGATGCCAGAGCCCGGAGATCCCGGGCAGGACTGCGCACTGGGGCCTGGCGGCGGGCCCTTCGATTGGCACGGCGGCCACTCACGATGCGGCTGTAATCGGAACGAAGGGACCACCACGTGGCTAGCAATCTCACCCGCGACGAGGCACATGACCGGGCCGGCCTGCTCAATGTCCGTGCCTACCACGTGGAACTCGACCTCACCGGCGGCGAGGCGACCTTCTCGTCGGTGACCACGGTGACGTTCAGCTGTTCCCGTCCCGGCGCGGGCACGTTCGTGGATCTGACCGCGCCGGCGGTCAGCTCGATCACGCTCAACGGTGACCCAGTCGGGACCGGGTCGTTCGACGGTGACCGGATCACGCTGGCGAATCTCGCGGCCGACAACGAACTGCGGGTGACCGCCGAGTGCGCCTACTCCCGCAGCGGCGAGGGCCTGCACCGGTTCACCGACCCCGTGGACCGCAGCGTTTACCTCTATACCGACTTCGAGACCTCCGACGCGCACCGCGTCTACGCCTGCTTCGACCAGCCCGACCTCAAGGCCACCTTCGAGTTCACGATCACGGTCCCGGCCGGCTGGCAGGTGGTCTCGAACATGGCACCGGACGTGACCGGCGAGCTGTCCGCGGACGGAACCGAGCGCTGGCACTTCGCGCCGTCGCCGCTGATGTCCACCTACATCACCGCGGTCGCGGCAGGCCCCTACTACGAGGTAAAGGCCGAGCATGATGGCATCCCGCTCGGCATCTACTGCCGCCAGTCCCTGGCCCAATACCTGGACCCGGACGAGATTTTCGAGGTGACCAGGCAGGGGTTCGACTTCTTCCACCGCGCGTTCGCGATGCGCTACCCGTTCGGCAAGTACGACCAGCTGTTCGTGCCCGAGTACAAGGCCGGCGCGATGGAGAACGCGGGGTGCGTGACCTTCCTCGAGGACTACCTGTTCCGGTCCCGGGTCACCGACTTCCGCCGCCAGGCCCGCGCGACGACGATCCTGCACGAGATGGCGCACATGTGGTTCGGTGACCTGGTCACCATGCGCTGGTGGGACGACCTGTGGCTGAACGAGTCGTTCGCTACCTGGGCGTCGGTGCTGGCCCAGGCCGAGGCGACCCGCTGGCGCAGCGCCTGGACCACCTTCGCCCAGCTGGAGAAGGCCTGGGCCTACCGGCAGGACCAGCTGCCCTCCACCCACCCGATCGCGGCGGACGTCCCCGACATAGCGGCGGTCGAGGTCAACTTCGACGGCATCACCTACGCCAAGGGCGCCGCCGTGCTCAAGCAGCTCGTGGCCTACGTCGGCCTGGACAACTTCCTGGCCGGGCTCCGCACCTACTTCAGCCAGCACGCCTGGGCCAATGCGAGCCTTGCCGACCTGCTGGAGCCGCTGGCGGCGGCCTCGGGCCGGGACCTGGCCGGCTGGTCGAAGCAGTGGCTGGAGACCGCCGGGGTGAACACGCTGCGGCCCGAGTACACGCTCGGCGCGGACGGAACCTTCGCCGAGTTCGCGATTCGCCAGGAGGCCCCCGAGGCGCACCCGGTGCTGCGGGACCACCGGATCGCGATCGGGCTCTACGACCGGACCGCCGACGGCCTGGTGCGCCGCCGCCGGGTCGAGACCGACGTCTGTGGCGAGCGGACCGTGGTGCCGGAGCTGGCCGGGGAGACCCGTCCCGACCTGGTGCTCGTCAACGACGACGACCTGACCTACGCCAAGGTCCGGCTGGATCCGCACTCCATGGACACGCTGCTGGCCAGCATCGGTGAGTTCACCGAGTCGCTGCCCGCCGCGCTGTGCTGGGCCGCCGCCTGGGACATGTGCCGGGACGGCGAACTGGCCGCCCGCGACTACGTCCGGCTGGTGCTGGCGGGCATCGCGTCGGTGTCGGTCAGCGACGTCTCCGTGGCACAGACGCTGCTGCGTCAGGCCGAGGCGGCGGTCCGCCGCTACGCCGACCCGGCGTGGCGGGAGACCGGGCTCAGCCTGGTCGCCGACGCGCTGCAGGAGCTGCTGGAGCGCGCCGAACCGGGCTCCGACGTCCAGCTCGCCTATGCGGAGGCGTTCGCCAGCGCGGCGACCACCCCCGCTCAGCTGGCGCTGCTGGCGGGGCTCCTCGACGGCACAGCCATCGTGGCCGGCCTGAGCATCGACACCGAGCTGCGCTGGCGGCTGCTGCACCGGGTGGTGAGCCGCGGCGCGGCCGGCGAGGCCGAGATCGAGGCCGAGCTTGCCCGGGACGCCACCGACGCGGGTGAGCGCCAGGCGGCGGCCTGCCGCGCTGCCGTTCCCACCGCCGAGGCCAAGGCGGCGGCCTGGGACCTGATCATGGGCGGCACGCTGCCCAACGCCATGTTCCGCGCGGTGCTCGCCGGGTTCGAGGACCTGGATCAGCTCGCGCTCCTTGCCCCCTTCGACGAGCGCTACTTCGAGGTCCTGCCCACCGTTTGGCGCGAGTGGAGTTCCGACATGGCCCGGTGGTTCGTGTCCTACGCCTACCCCCTGACGGACAGCACGTCGGTAATCGCCGCCACCAGCGACTTCATCGCCAGGAACGACCCGCCCCCCGGCCTGGTCCGGTTGCTCATCGAGGGCCGGGACGGAGTGCGGCGCGCCCTGCGCTGCCAGGAACGGGACCGCCAGGCCGCTGCCGCCTCAGCCGCCGGCTGATACCACCGTGGCTATGCCGGCGACGCCCTGATGCGCGGCGAGGTCCTCGAGCAGGACTGACCTGCCGTCGCCGTCGCCGAGCGGAACCCGCCAGTTCGGGTACTCGTCCGTGGTGCCCGGCAGGTTCTGCGGCCGCCGGTCCCCCACCGCATCGGCGAGGGATACGCCGAGCAATACGGACGGGGTCCGGGCGAGATAGCCGTAGAGGGCCCTGACGAATTCCGCGGGGCTGGGCACCGTGCCGGGCTGGAGCAGCCCCTGCGCGGTGAGCGCATCCCGCCAGGCCGACAGGGCCGCGGCGGCCTGCCCGCGCTCGGCGTCCAGGGATCCGGCGAGCAGCCCCAGGCGGACCCGCAGCGCCACGTGCTCGCCGGTGACGAACGCTGCGGCGGGCGGGACGTCGTGGGTGCCGACCGTGGCCAGGCAGTCCGGCCGCCACCGGCCCGGCGGCAGCGGCCTGCCGTCGGGCAGGCGCTCGAACCAGAGCATGGACGTGCCGAGCACCCGGTGGCCCATCAGGTAGTCGCGGATCCACGGGTCCACGGTGCCGAGGTCCTCGCCGACCGCCAGTGCCCCGGTCCTGGCCGCCTCGCCCACGAGCACGCCGACCATCGCCTCGTGCCGGTATCGAACGTAGGTGCCCTGGCCGGGAGCCATCCCGCGGGGTATCCACCAGAGCCGGAACAGCCCCATCACGTGGTCGGCTCGCAGCCCCCCGCCGTGCCGGAACCCGGCGCGGACCAGATCCGCCAGCGGCTGGTAGCCGACCGCTGCGAGCCGGCCGGGGTGCCATGGGGACAGCTCCCAGTCCTGCCCGCGCGGGTTGAACTCATCCGGCGGCGCGCCGGCGCTGACCCCCGTGGCCAGCACGTCCGCCAGCGCCCAGGTGTCGGCGCCGCCGGGGTGCGCGCCGACCGCCAGGTCTGCGATCACGCCGATGCTCATGCCCGCCGAGCGGGCCGCCGCCTGCGCCGCGGCGCGCTGCTCGGCCGTCACCCATTGCAGCCAGGCATGGAACCTGGCCCGCTCGCCGAGCCGCTCCCGTTCCTTCGCCACGCCGGCGGAACGGACGTTCCTCAGCTCCTCCGGCCACACCCGCCAGTCGGGCCCGTGGATCTCTGCCAGGGCACACCACGCGGCCCAGTCATCCAGAGCACGGCCCTCGGCTACGCAGAACCGCTCCAGGGCGGCCCGGCGGGCGGGCGGCAGCGGGACCGCGTGGATGATCTCCAGGGCGGTGCGTTTCGCCGTCCAGACCGCGTCCCGGTCGATGAGGCCGTTGCCGGTGTTGCGGGCGCGCAGTGGGGCGGCCAGGTCCTCGATGTGCTGGCGCTGCCCGGCCGGCAGGAGCGCGTACTCGGGAATGTCCTCGACCCGCAGGTACAGCGGGCTGACGAACCTCCTGCTCATCGGCTGGTACGGGGATGGGCTGACCGGTGGCACCGGCTCGGCCGCGTGCAGCGGGTTGATGAGCACGAAGGCGGCGCCGAGGTCACGGCCGCTCCACGCGGCCAGGTCTGCCAGATCCCGCAGGTCACCGTGGCCCCAGGACCGGCGGGACCGGACCGAGTACAGCTGGACGGTGAATCCCCAGCCGCGGTGCGGCGGTGCGGGCGCGGCCAGGTCCCCGGATGGGTGCCCCTGGCTTGGCCAGGTCCCGCCCGCCAGCCCGGAGCGCTGACCGATACCAGGCAGGTCCGGGCCAGGCTGACCCAGACCAGGCTGGCCAAGTACGGACTGGCCGGATACGGCCGGCCCGAGAATGGGCTGGCCGAGCACGGGCGGGCCCAAACCAGCCTGGCCGGGGCCGGATCCCAGCCTGGGCGTGGACGACTCGGGGCCCAGGGCGTCGAGGACCGCCATCAGGGTCTCGTCGCTCACTTGCACCCGGCGGTCGCGCCAGTCCCGGTATGCGGTGGTAACGCCCCGCGCCTCCGCCCGGTGCCTCAATTGCGCGCTGGTCACCCTGCAATGATCCGCTCCCGCGACTCTCGACGGGCCCGCGGGGCCAAATCTCGCCCGCCCCGTACCACGACGACCCTCTATGAGGGCGTGAATGTGACAGCCACGCCCCTAGAAGGGCAGCAAACTCACATCCACAGCGGGTGGGCTGAGCCGAGGGACTAGCTGAGCACCGTGTCCCGCTCCCGCGACCGCCGTGATGCCGCCCTCGCCGCTTCCTCGCTGGGGGCGGCGCAGGGTTCGCGGAACGTGAAGGCTTCGGGGCCTGGGCCCTCGCGTTCGAGCAGGTCGAGGCGGGACAGCGCCTCGTCCAGGCTGGGAATGTGGCCGGCCGGGACCCACCACAGCACCAGGTGCTGCTCGGCCATCCGGTGGAACCACTCGCGGCGCCGGCGCATAAAGTCCAGGTGCGGGCCGTTGCGGTAGACAAAGTCGCGCAGCGCCTCCAGAGACTCCCACACCGACATGTTGACCATGAAGTCGGGACCGCGCGGCCGCAGTGCGGTGGCGCCGGGCCCGTCGCCGTCCTGGAGCCGCCAGACAAACCCGGGCGCCGCGTCCGCAATGGCGTTGACCGGCTCGATCCCGGCCATGAAGCCAGCCAGTTCCGGCGAGCCGATGGGGGCACGCACCGTGCCGACGTTGAGCTGCGCGAGGTGGTATCCGGTCACCCGCCCATGACACCACCCCCCGGCCGAAAATGTCAATCCTCATTATTTTTAGAGTCCCGGCAACCCCGCAGTGCCACGCAGCACTCCTCGGGCCGGGGGTCCAGCCCGGCTTCCAGTGAGGTCACCGCCGCGCCCTCCAGCAGGCCTTCGAGCAGGGCGAGGTTCATACCGCAGATCAGCGGCGGATACCTGCTGGCCAGCACGTGGAACGGGCAGTTGCGCAACCGCAGCGTGGCCTCCTCCTGGTAGGGCTGGTAGCCCTGGGCCGACAGCGCGCCCACGACCAGGTCGGCGTCGGGGGCGTGCGGGGCCTGCCGCCGCGCGGCGCGCCCGGCCGCCGCGCCCCGGCTGCGGGCGGACCGCTGCAGCTCCGGTTCGGCACCGGTCACATCGACGACCTCCGCCAGGAGCTCGGCGGCGCTGCGGTAGTCCCGGGGCGGCACGCTGACCTGGTGCTCGGCCGCGCTGCGCCGGTACAGCTTGGCCGGGCGACCGGCTCCCGGCCCGGATCGCCCGGCCGCCCGGCGGAACGTCACCTCGACCAGCCCGGCTTCGGCGAGCCGGTCGAGGTGGAAGGCGGCGAGCGTACGCTGGACGCCCACCGCCTGCGCGGCCTCGCTCCGGCTGACGCTGTGGGCCTGTGCGGTGACGTAGTCGTAGAGCCTGCGCCGCACCGGGTCATCGAGGACCGCAATGACGCTGATCTCGGTCACACCCAGATTCTAAAACTAAAAACCCCTGACCTATAAGCGGCGCCGCTCCGCCCCTGCTCCGGACCGGGTATCAGCGGCGCCGGCGTCAGCGGATCAGGATCTCCTGTGGCGGCGCGGGCGGCCCCGCTGCCGGCGAGCGCCGGGGGAGCACGAAATACGCGAGGACCGCGATCATCGAGACCAGCGCCCCAGCCAGCCAGCACGATGAACAGCTGCCAGGCCGAGGTGGCGAACGTGGTCACCGGCAGCAGCCCGCCGAGGGCAAGGAGCCCGGCCTGGACGACCCGGCGGGGCGGCCTGGTGGCCAGGATGGCGCCGGCGGCCGGCATGGTCAGCACAGAACCGGCCGCCTGCCCGAGCAGCGCCAGCCCGAGGATCCCTGGCGAGAGATGCAGGCCGTCCTTGATCGCGGGGATACGCGCCGCCCAGGTGCCTACGGCCAGCCCCATCGCGCCGAAGACAGCGGTCACTGCCAGCCGCTGCACGCCGCCCCGGTCAGCCACGCCGCACCGGCAGGCCCACAACCTCGGCCGCGCCGGCCTCTCCGGGGCCGGCGGCCGGAACGAGCCACCGGGCGGGCGCCGCGCCGCAAACCCGCCCGAACCTCACCCGGCCCAGTCTGCGGTATCGCGGCCGCCGACGCACCCGGCCGGCAGTTGATCAGCGTTGCGCTAGCGGGCCTGCCCGGGGGCCAGGGCGCGGCCCAGCCACAGGCCCGCGGCCGCCTGGATCGCGGCCACGAGCAGGGTGACCGCGATGGCCGTTGCCGCGTGCGCGGGCAGGCCGCCGAGGGCGGCGATCGTCCTGGCCACCGACGCCTCCGGCAGCCCGTCGCGCAGCGCCAGCCAGGCAACGGCGGCGCCCCAGCCCGCGGCCGCCACGATGACGATCGCGGGCAGCGAGACCCGCAACCGCAGCCGGCCGTAGCGAGCCAGGAGCCCCGTTGCCAGGCCGGCCAGGAACGGCAGGTACCACAGGCCGGCCAGCGCGCCGACGGCGAGGATCGCGGCGGTCGGCACGCAGGCCAGCAGCCACAGCAGAACCGGCCCGCGGCGTCCCGGGATCCAGGCCGGGTAGCGCGGGCCCGGCAGCGACGGGCGGGCAGGCGGTGGCCCGGCCATGCTGCCGAGGCGGTACGAGCCCCGCCTGCCCAGCTTGCGCGGATTGGCTGTCACCCGCCGTCACCCCCGGGTGAAAGGGTCCACAGAACGGGGCCTGCGGAGTACCCGCCTGCCGGGGGCATCGGCAGGTACCGGCCGTTCCACCAGTCGGCCATCTGATCGGAGTACCACGGGGAGGCGGGGTTCTCGCTCTGCCCGCCTGGGTAGACCCCTTCGCCCGTCGCGCTCGCGCGGCCGGTCCAGGCCACGATCATGCGCCAGCTTGGCCCCGAGTGCGAGACCAGGCCGCCGTCGGCGGCGTCGATCGTCCACGGGTCACCACCGGAGGCACGTGGCCCGTAGCCGAGCGCGGCGGCCTGGGTGATCGAGGGGAACTGCCGGGAGTGCAGGCGGCCCCACGCCCAGGTCGACGGCGCCCCGTGCAGCCGGGCGGCCAGCTTCGCCACCGCGGTGGCGAAGGCGGCCCGCATCACCTGGGGCGCCGTGCGCCGCGGGCCGCCTGGCGGTGTGAACGTGGCGTTGGCCGGGTCGGTCAGCGTCCAGGCCTCCAGGACCTGGTCGAGGCTGAACTGCTGGGCCGACACCGCCAGGCCGGCATGGTCGGAATGAACGGGTACCTTCGCGGCGTCCCACCACGGCTGGAACACCGCGCTGAGGTAGTCGCCCCAGAACGTCCACCACACCGCCGCGGCGGCCGACGAGGCGGTCATGCCGTCGTTCCAGCCGCGCAGCAGGGCGGCCGCCGCCTCCTGGGCCGCGGGCAGGTGCCGGTGGCCCAGGGCGGCCAGCAGCCGGGGCACGATGCGCTGCGCCAGCGTGTCCGTCACGTTGAGCTGGATCGCGGCGAACGCCGCCGGGTCCAGCCGGTGCCTGGCCCGCAGCTGGGCGTAGATCTGGCCGGCCCGGTACCCGGGGTCGAAGAAGTCGTCGGTGGTGCCGATGTAGTAGGGGTAGGACGGCCCGACCGGGCGCTGGTTCGCCACGGCTATCACGTGCCCTGGCGGGTCGTACACCTGGGGCACCGCCTGGTATGGAATCACGCCCGCCACGTCGTCGGCACCCGTGCCGGGCAGCGGCAGCCAGGGATCGCCGTGCCGGACCTGCGGGTAGTAGCCGGCCGAGATGGCGCCGATGTTCCCGCGGTCATCGGCGTAGACGAAGTTCTGCGACGGCGCCCGCCAGTTCGCCAGGGCCGCACGGAACTGGGCGAAGTCGTGCGCCTTGGCCACCGCGAGCATGACGGCCAGATCCGGCGAGGGAACGTTGCCCATCCAGTCCACCGACGTCGTCTGCCCCACCCGGGTCATCACCGGGCCGTGCACGGTGATGTCCACGATGAGCGGCACCGGCGGCCCGCCCCGCACCGGGATCGTGTAGCGGACCTGCCGCATCCGCCGCCACGCGCCGTGCCAGAAGTACTGTCCCGGGCGGCTCCTGCTGGTCTGCTCGGCGTAGAACAACGTGGCCTGGTTCTGCACGTCCGTCAGCGACCAGGCGATGTGCGCGTTGTGCCCGATGAGAACGCCGGGCAGCCCGGGCACCGTCACCCCGGTGACCGTCAGGCCCGGTGCGGACAGCGCGGCCTGGTACCAGACCGAGGGCACGGTCTGTGGCAGGTGCGGGTCCCCGGCGAGCAGCGACACTCCCCCGGCCACGGCGTGACCGTTGGCCGCCCAGGCGTTGCTGTCCGGGTAGCGGTGGATGAGGCCAGCAGGTAGCGCGCTGGTCTGCGCGAGCACCCGCGCGGCGGCGGCTGCGGTCTGTGCCGGGACGGCTGGCCCTCGTTCCCCTCGCTTGACCGCTGCTGCCTGCACCGCGCCCGCCAGGGCGGCGATGGGAGCGACGCCACGATCGTGGTAGGGGCCTGGATCGTAGGGCGACTGGTGGCCGGGCGGGAGAACCGGGAACCAGGCCATCGTGTGCGCGGCGCCCAGGGTGCGCGCCAGCACGGCGTAATCCAGCGGGGTGGTGGTGAAGTCCAGTTCCTGGGTGAGCACGCCCTGCACGACCAGGCTGTCCACCGGGGTCCAGTCGCGCGGGTAGACCCCGGTGAGGCCGAAGATAGACGGCCAGCCGCCGCTCGCGCGAGCCTGGGCCAGGTAGTCGTTGACCCCACGCGAGTAGGCGAGCAGCGCCTGGCCCGCCGGGCTGGACGGGGGCGTTTGGGCCCACTCCTGTTGTGCGGTGCGCAGCAGGCCGAGCCGCAGCTCGAACTTGTCCGAGGCAACGCCCTGCGGCCCGGCCAGCTGGGCGACCCGGCCTTCGCCAAGCCGCCGTTCCAGATCCATCTCGGTCAGGCGGAACCTGGCATGCAGGTAGCCGAGGGCCAGGAACGCGTCGCTGAGGTCGCCCGCCCGGATCGACGGCACCCCGTGGCCGGTGAACGCGACGGCGACCGGCTGGCTCAGCCCGGGCAGGGTGAGGGCCTGCGAACCCGGCCGCAGGCCGCCCTCGGCGGACGTCCAGGCGCCATGGCCCGGATCGAGCGCGCGGCCGAGCGCGGGAACGGGGCCATAGCCGAACGCGAGCAGCACGAGCACGGCGGCACTGACGCACAGCGCGATCGCGGCGTGGCCGACGCGCGCGGCCAGCACGCCCGGCGCCGGTGCCATCACGTAAACCGACCTTTCACGGTGCTACTACCCTGGCCGTCCCGGCGCCCCACCGCCGCTCCGGCATCATCGGGCTACCTCGCACTTCCTGCTAGTCAACCTCCGGCCGCCTGCGGGGCTGTCGCAGGGCCGGCGCCTTACCAGAGCGAAGGGTGCCGGTCCTTCCACGGGCGGGCCGCCTCGACCTGGGCGGACAGCGAGATCAGCGTGGCCTCGTCGCGCATCTTCCCGGCCAGCATGACGCCGATGGGAAGCCCGTCGCCGGTCCAGTACAGCGGCAGGTTCACCGCTGGCTGCCCGATGACGTTATACACGGCCGTGAACGGGGTGAACCGCTTTTGCCGCTCGAAATTCTCCGCCGGGGGGACCTCCTCGAAGTAGCCGACGGGGGCCGGCGGCTGGGCCAGCGTGGGCGTGAGCACCAGGTCGTAGCCATTCAGCGTGTTCCAGGCGGCTCGCACCACGATCTGCAGGTAAGCCTGGGCGAATATCAGATCCGCGGCACTAGTCGCCTTTCCGCGTTCCCGCAGGTAGCGGGTGAGCGGCCGGAGTACCTCCTCCTGGGCCGGATCGAGCGGGGCCAGCGTCGCCATGGCGTACCACAGGGTCTCGAAGGCCGGCACCACGTCCGGGCCGAACGGCGGGTCCATGTCGACCACCTCGTGCCCGAGGCCGGCGAGTAGCGCGCTGGCGTCCTCGTAGGCCGCTTCGCATTCCGGGTGGACCGGCGCGCCCTCCACCGCGTGTACCTTGGTGCGCCCGATCCGCAGCCGTCCCGGCTCCTGGCTCGCGTAGCCGAGGAACGTCTCGCCCGGCGGCAGCGACGGCTGGGTGTACATGTCGCCGTCCCTGTTGCCGACCATCACGTCCAGCAGCAGCGCGGCGTCGGCCACCGTCCGGGTGAGCGGGCCGTCGATGCCCAGCCCCATCAAGTCGGGCACGAGCGGGGCCGAGGAGATCCGGCCCCGGGTCGGCTTGATCCCGAACAGCCCGCACACGCTGGCCGGAATGCGGATCGAGCCGCCGCCGTCGCTGCCCTGCGCCGCCGGAGCGAGCCCCGACGCGACCGCGGCGCCCGCCCCGCCGCTGGAGCCACCGGCCGACCGGGACAGGTCCCACGGCGTCCGGGCGGGCGGCCCGATCTCGGTCTCGGTGTAGCAGGGCAGGCCAAACTCGGGCGTGGCGGTCTTGCCCGGCATCACCGTGCCCGCGGCGCGCAGCGCGGCAGC
Source organism: uncultured Actinomycetes bacterium (assembly GCA_963813395.1). GTDB lineage: Bacteria > Actinomycetota > Actinomycetes > Streptosporangiales > Streptosporangiaceae > DASXKD01. Next base: position 72,694 of record CAWEYV010000016.1, on the reverse strand, counting down.
GACATGATCGTCCTCGGCAGGCACGTTGTCTTTGAACGCGAGCGAGCCGAGGGTCTGGCGCACCCCGGCGACCATGTTGAGATCCTTGATCGGGATGGGCACCCCGGTCAGCGGCGGAAGCGAGTCAGGATCGCTGGCGTGGGCCACCATCTTCTCCGCCTCGGCGGCCTGGTCCCGCGCCGCGTCGGCGGTGACGGTGAAGAACGCCCCGACGTCGGAGTTGAGCGCTTCGATGCGGTCCAGGTAGTGGCCGGTGATCTCCACGGGGGACAACTCGCGGCGACGGATGGCCGCGGCGAGTTCCAGTACTGACATGTCATGAATCTGGGTCACGAATGTGAACCGTAGCCGCTGCGCCCGCGCGGATCCATCGGGCCCCGGCGTGACCCGGCGGTGCCGCCGGGCCACGCGAGGCGGCGTCAGCCCGTCACACTCCGGATCCGGTTGTTGCCCGAGTCGGCGATCACCAGGTCGCCGGCACCTGTCACCACCACCGAATCCGAGTTGAACAGCTCCGCCCGGCGGGCCGGGCCGCCATCGCCGGAGAACCCTTTCAGGCCGTTACCGACGATCGCGTAGATGTTCCCGGCGGTCATCGGCTGGCCGTAGAACGTCCCGGTGCTGACCGGCACCGCCAGGATGCGCCCGGTGCCGGTGTTATGACCCCGGATGTGGGCCTTGCCCCCTTCGGCGATCACCACGTTGCCCGCACCGTCGACCGCTACCCCCTCGGGGTCGTCGAGCAGGGCCTGGGTAGCTGGACCGCCGAGGCCGCCGGTGCTGCTGCCGCCGGCCACGGTGTAGATGTCCTTCGCCTTCATGGCCTGCCCGTAGAACGTCCCGGTGGTTTCGGCCACCACCCGGATCCGTAGGTCGCCGGAGTCGGCGATCACCAGGTTGCCTGCGTGGTCGACCGCCACGAAATCCGGGACGACGTGGGCCTGGGTGGCCGGGCCACCGTCGGCCAGGCCGAGCTGACCGCCGCCGGCCACGGTGTAGATGTCCCCGGCGGTCATCTTCCGGCCATACAGCGTGCCGGTGGTTTCCGCCACCACCCGGACCCGTACGTTACGGGTGTCGGCGATCAGCAGGTTGCCCGCCGGGTCCACCGTCACCGAGTTCGGCCGGTCGAGCTGGGCGCTGGTGGCGGGGCCACCGTCGCCGGAGAACCCAGCGGCGCCGGTGCCGACGATCGTGTAGATGTCCCCGGCGGTCATCACCCGCCCGTAGAACGTGCCGGTCTGGCCCGCGACCACCCGGATCCTGTTGTTGTGGATATCGGCGATGAGCACGTTGCCCGCACTGTCCACCGCCACCCCGGACGGCCAGAAGAGCTTGGCCTTCGTGCCAGGGCCGCCGTCACCGGAGAAGCCGCGGTGGCCGGTACCGGCGATCGTGTAGACATCCCCGGCGGTCATCGCCTGCCCGTAGAAGGTGCCGGTCCTGGCCGCCACCACGCGGATCCTGCTGTTGCCGGTGTCGGCGATGACCAGGTTGCCTGCGCCGCCGACGGCCGCCGCGTTCGGCTGGTTGAACTGCGCAGCGGTGGCCGGGCCGCCGTCGCCGGAGAACGGGAAGGGGCCGTTGCCGGCGACGGTGTAGATGTCCGCGGCGGTCATCGCCTGCCCGTAGAACGTGCCGGTCGTGGCCGCGATCACCCGGATGCGGAAGACGCTCCCGGCGGCGACGGCAATATTGCCGTTGCCGTCCACCGCCACGCCGTCCGGGCCGCCGAGCGCGGCGTCGGTGGCCGGGCCGCCGTCGCCGGAGAACCCTACGGTGCCGTTACCAGCCACGGTGTAGACATCCCGGGCGGTCATCGCCTGCCCGTAGAACGAGCCGGTCTTGGCCGCGATCACCCGGATCCGGTCGTTGTCGGCGACCACCACGTTGCCCGCGCCGTCCAGCGCGAATGCCCTGGGGTCGTCGAGCTGGGCCTGCCGGGCCGGGCCGCCGTCGCCGGAGAACCCGGCGATTCCCGTACCGGCGATCGTGTAGATGTCCCCGGCGGTCATTGCCTGGCCGTAGAACTTGCCCGTGCTTTCCGCCACCACCCGGATCCGGCTGAACTCGTCATCGGCGAGCACCAGGTTGCCGGCCACGTCCTGGGCCACCGCCTGGGCGGTTAGTTCGGCTTGCGTGGCCGGGATGCCGTTGGCCGAGGAATCCCCGCCACCGGCCACGCTGTAGATGTGCCCGGCGGTCATCGTCTGGCCGTAAGACGTGCCGGTCTTGGCCGCCACGACCAGGACCCGGCCGTCGGCGATCACCAGGTTGCCCGCGGCGTCCACCGTCAGCTCCGGCGGGGGGGAGCCGCCGAGACTGTAGCTGGTGGCCGGCCCGCCGAGCCCTCCCGTGCCACCGCCCACGACCTTATAGATGTGCCCGGCGGTCATCGCCTGGCCGTAGAACGTGCCGGTCTTGGCCGCCACCACCAGGACCACGGCCCCGGTCGCCGGGAAGCGGACGCTCGGCTCGAAGTCGCTGATCACCACGTTGCCCGCCGGGTCGGTGGTGACCCCGCACCCCACGTCCAGCGAACTACTGGCCGCGAGGCCGCCAATTTTGAGAGGACCGGCCGCCTCCGTGCCGGCGAGCGTGGTGAGCTGGTCGGTGTTCGTGTTCAGCTGGCGCAGCGCGCCGGTGTCCCCGCTGTACAGGTTGCCTCCCCGGTATGCCAGGCCGCAGGGGGGCGGCAGGTGCACCGTGGTGGCCTTGGCCGGGCCGCCAACGCCGCCCGCGACGGTCGAGATGACCGGGGCTGTCGCGGCGCTACCGTGCGGCGCCGCGGCGGCCTGACCGCTCGCCGCTGGTCCCGCCACCGCCAGGGCCGCCACCACCAGGGCCGGAAAGGCCCGCCTTAAGGTGCTAATCCCCATGATCCGCTGAATACGCACCAAACCTCCATTGGCTGGCCCAGCAGCGCTGGCTGCGGGCGAGAGGGTCTCACCTGTAGGACGCCTTCCGGCCAGCGGCGGATGACGCAGATCGGGCAAAAGGGCCATCGCCCGCCGTTCGCCACGCCGGGGCTCCGGAGCGACCTTTGTCCCGCGGCGGGAACCATCGCGTCCCGCGACGGCAGCCCCGGTACGCTGAAGGCTTCCACAGCCTGGAGGGGTAATGCCGCCGCTGAGATCCCGTACCGTGACGCACGGACGGAACATGGCAGGTGCGCGCGCGCTGCTGCGCGCCACCGGGGTCGCTCGCGAGGATCTCGGCAAGCCGATCGTCGCGGTCGCCAACAGCTTCACCGAGTTCGTGCCGGGGCACGTGCACCTGCGTGAGGTAGGGCAGGTGGTCGCCGAGGCCGTCTACCAGGCCGGCGCGGTACCCCGTGAATTCAACACGATCGCGGTCGATGACGGCATCGCGATGGGCCACGGCGGCATGCTGTATTCGCTGCCCAGCCGCGAGCTGATCGCCGACTCGGTCGAGTACATGGTGAACGCCCACTGCGCCGACGCGCTGGTCTGCATCTCCAACTGCGACAAGATCACCCCCGGTATGCTGATGGCCGCGCTCCGGCTGAACATCCCCACCGTGTTCGTGTCCGGTGGTCCGATGGAGGCGGGAGTCACCCGGGCCGGGGGCGAGACCAGCGAGGGCGTCACCAGGATCGACCTCATCGACCCGATGATCGCCTCGGCGGACCCGTCGATATCCGACGAGCGGCTCGCCGAACTCGAGGAGGCGGCCTGCCCGACCTGTGGTTCCTGCTCGGGCATGTTCACCGCCAACTCCATGAACTGCCTCACCGAGGCCATCGGCCTCGCGCTGCCCGGCAACGGCACCACGCTCGCCACGCACACGGCGCGCAAGGAACTGTTCGAGCGGGCCGGCCGTCTCGTGGTCGCCCTGGCCCAGCGGTACTACGAGCAGGATGACGAGTCGGTGCTGCCCCGGTCGATCGCCACCAGGGACGCGTTCGAGAACGCGATGGCGCTGGACGTCGCCATGGGCGGCTCCACCAACACGATCCTGCACCTGCTCGCCGCCGCCCACGAGGCGCGGGTCGGGTTCGGCCTGAAGGAGATCGACGAGTTGTCGCGCCGGGTGCCCTGCCTGTGCAAGGTGGCGCCGAGCAGCAGCTACCATGTGGAGGACGTGCACCGGGCGGGCGGCATCCCGGCCATCCTCGGCGAGCTCGACCGGGCTGGGCTGCTCAACGCCGGCACCCACACGGTGCACAGCACCTCCCTGCTGGGGTTCCTCGACGCCTGGGACCTCCGCTCGCCGAAGGTCACCGCCGAGGCGACGGAACTGTTCCATGCCGCGCCCGGCGGCGTCCGGACCACCAAGCCGTACTCACAGAGCACCCGCTGGGCCGCGCTGGACACCGACCGGGCCAGCGGCTGCATCAGGGACGCCAAGCACGCCTACACGCCCGATGGCGGCCTCGCCGTGCTCTACGGCAACCTGGCACCCGAGGGCGCGATCGTGAAGACCGCTGGCGTGCCGGAGGAGCTGTGGCGGTTCTCCGGCCCGGCGATCGTGTTCGAGAGCCAGGAGTCCGCGGTCGAGGGCATTCTGGGCGGCCAGGTCAAGCCGGGTGACGTGGTGATCATCCGGTATGAGGGGCCCAGCGGCGGTCCCGGCATGCAGGAGATGCTCTACCCGACCAGCTTCCTCAAGGGCAAGGGCCTGGGCCGGGCCTGTGCGCTGATCACCGACGGCCGGTTCTCCGGCGGCACCTCCGGCCTGTCGATCTGCCATGTCGCGCCGGAGGCGGCGGCGGGCGGCGTGATCGCGCTCGCGGAGACCGGCGACCGGATCGAGATCGACATCCGCGGTCGCGAGCTGCGCCTGGACGTGCCCGAAGCCCGGCTTGCCACCCGCCTGGAGCGGCTGCTGGCCACGCTGGGCCGCTACCGCCCGGCGAATCGCGAGCGCCCGGTCAGCGAGGCACTGCGCGTCTACGCCGCGCTTGCGACATCCTCGTCCACCGGCGCGGTTCGCGACCTCGGCTCGCTCGGCTCCGGTAACTAGGACGCCCGGATGGCAACGGCGCGGGACTGGGTGAACGGCGCCCGCCCCCGGACGCTGCCAGCGGCGATCGTCCCGGTGGCCGTCGGCACCGGGGTGGCGATCGGCTACGGGCGGTTTTCCGAATGGAAGGCTGTGCTGGCGCTGGTGGTCGCGCTGGCCCTGCAGGTCGGGGTGAACTACGCCAACGATTACAGCGACGGCATCCGCGGGACAGACGAGGCCAGGGTGGGCCCGGTCCGGCTGGTCGCGGCCGGGCTCGCCCCGCCGCGCCAGGTGCGGGACGCCGCCCTGGCCAGCTTCACCGTTGCCTGCCTGGCCGGGTTCGTCCTGGCCGCCACCACCGCGTGGTGGCTGCTGGCCCTGGGCGCGGCCGCGGTGGCCGCCGCCTGGACCTACACCGGCGGCAGCCGCCCTTACGGCTACCACGGCTACGGTGAGGTCGCGGTATTCGCGTTCTTCGGCGTCGCGGCCGTTGTCGGCACCGCCTTCGTACAGGTTCGCAGCCTGACCTGGCTCGCGCTGGCCGCCTCGGTCCCGGTCGGGCTGCTTGCCTGCGCCCTGCTGGTGATCAACAACCTGCGGGACATCCCCTCGGATACCGCGGCGGGCAAGCGCACGCTCGCGGTCCGCATCGGCGACCAGCGGACGCGCCTGCTCTACACCGGCTGCATGCTCGTCCCGTTCGGCGTGGCAGCGCTGATCGCCCTGGTCCGGCCGCTGACGCTGCTGACCCTGGCCGCAGTGCCGCTCGCGCTGGTACCCATCCGGGCGGTCCGGTCCGGCGCCGTCGGCCCCGCGCTCATCGGCGCGCTCGGGCGCACCGGCCGTCTCCAGCTTGCGTTCGGCGCGCTGCTAACCCTCGGCCTCGCCATCCGGATTTAGCCGAATAACGCCGGCACCGCCCACCCTGGTCCCTGTGCACATGATCCTGAAGCTCTGTACTGCACCATGCAGGACAAAGCTTCAGGATCATGGAAGTACACCCTTAGGACTCGGATCCGAATGCCTGGATTTCCGCTTTTTCGATGTCGCTGAGTTCGCGGGGGACCTCGCCCTTGGCGACCTTGGCGGCTTGTACCTGGTGCCGGATGCTCTCGACGACCTCGGGGTTGGCCAGCGTGGTGACGTCGCCAACATCGGTGAAGTTGGACACCGCGGCGATGACCCGGCGCATGATCTTCCCGGACCGGGTCTTGGGCATGTCCGGCACGATCCACACGTTCCTGGGCCGGGCGATCTTGCCGATCTCCGTCTCCACCGCCCGGGTCACCTTGGCCGCCATCTCGTCGCTGGCCTCGTAGCCAGGCTTCAGCGAGATGTATACCTCGGGCACGCGGCCGCGGATGTCGTCGATCACCGGGACGGCGGCGGCCTCGGCGACCTCGGGCACGGTCAGCGCGGCCGACTCGATCTCTTTGGTACCCAGGCGGTGCCCGGCCACGTTGATCACATCATCGACCCGGCCCAGGATCCGGTAGTACCCATCCGGCGCTCGCACCGCCCCGTCCCCGGCGAAGTACGGCCAGTCGTGCCAGTCCCTGGAGTCCGGGTCGGTGTTGTACTTGGCGTAGTACACGCTGATGAACCGCTCCGGCTGGCCCCAGACCGTCTGCATGATCCCCGGCCACGGCGCGGTGATGCAGATGTTCCCGGCCTTGCCGTCGGGGACCTCGTTGCCGTCCTCGTCCAAGATCTCCGGGAAGATGCCGATCACCGCGGGGCCGCAGGAGCCGGGCTTCATCGGCTTGAGCGCGGGCAGCGAACTGCCCAGGAATCCGCCGGTTTCGGTCTGCCACCAGGTGTCGACGATGACCGCCTCGCCCTTGCCGACGTGCTCGTAGTACCACCGCCATACTTCGGGTTCGATGGGTTCGCCGACGGTGGTCATGTGCTTGAACTTGTAGTTGTACTTGGCGGGCTCGTCGGGGCCGACCTTGCGCAGCATCCGGATCGCGGTCGGTGAGGTGTGGAAGATGTTGACGCCAAGCCGTTCGGCGATCCGCCACGGCCTGCCCGCATCCGGGTAGTTCGGGGTGCCTTCGTAGATCACGCTGGTGGTCCCCAGCGCCAGGGGGCCGTAGACGATGTAGGAGTGGCCGGTGATCCAGCCGATGTCGGCCATGCACCAGTAGGTGTCGGACGGGTGGATGTCCTGGTAGTACTTGGACGTCCCCGCCACATACGCCAGATACCCGCCGGTGGAGTGCTGGGCGCCTTTGGGGCGGCCGGTGGTGCCGGAGGTGTACATCAAAAACAGCGGCGCCTCGGCGGGCATCGACACCGGGTCCACGATCTGCCCCCGGTACTTGCCGATGATCTCATCGACGAAGAAGTCCCGGCCCTGGGTCATCGGGGTGGCCGAGGCGTACTGGCCTGGGTGGCGGCGCCAGACCAGGACCTTGTCCACCTCCTGGCCCTGCCGCGCCGCCTCGGCCAGGGCTTCGTCGGCCTTGACCTTGTGGTCCGCCAGGGTCCCGGACCGGTAGTACCCGTCCATCGTGATCAGGATCCGGCTGCCCGAATCCGCGATCCGCGTCCCGGCGGCGTTGCCAGAGAACCCGCCGAACACCTGGGAGTGGATCACCCCAAGCCGCGCGCACGCCAGCATCGTCACCGGCAGCTCGGGGACCATCGGCATGTGCAGGGTGACCCGGTCCCCGGCCTTCAGCCCGCAAAAGTCCTGCAGCAGCGCGGCGAACTCGTTCACCCGGTGGTACAGGTCCCGGTAGGTGATCGCGACCGGGTCTACCTCCTCGGGCTCGGGCACCCAGATCAGCGCGGCCTTGTTCCCCATCCCCGCCACGTGCCGGTCCACACAGTTGTAACACGCGTTCAGCCTGCCGCCGGTGAACCACTTCCAAAACGGCGGATTACTCGCATCAAGAACCGTGTCCCACCGCCGGTCCCAGTCCAGCAGATCCGCGTACTCGGTGAAACACTCCGGGTAGTGATCCATGCTGAACCGGTCAAAAATCGCCGGGTCATTCGCATTCGCCTGCGCGACAAACGACTCCGGCGGGTAGTAATACTCCTCCTCCCGCCAGTGCACGGCGATCTGCGACTCGGAGACCTGCTCCACGCCGGTATCCCGTTCGGCGCTTTCTGTCATGGAAGACCCCCTATGACCAGCGTTCTATCCGGTCACGACTGAGTAGGCTGCACGCCTGTTTCGCTGGGAATGGAATCCGGCGGGCCGGGGGTTGCCGGTGACCGCAGCGCCAGCTGCTGCCCGGCCCGCCGGACGTTGTCACATGCGACCGGCCGTCAGCTAGCTGGCGCCATGCCGAACGGCTTGCCGACCGGCAGCAGCGCGGAGCCCCGCATGCCGTTGATCACTCCTGCGGCCGAGGCGTACCAGGCGACCGCCGCGGTCAGCACACCGACGTAGCCGCCGATCTTGACGACGCTGGAGTTGGCCGCGAAGTTGCCGATGAACAAGAGGATCTCGGTCGCCTCCAGAGTCAGGAACACCCCGAAGATCGCCAGGTTCACCTGTGTGCTCCACAGCAGCATGTAGGTGTTGAAGATGGCGAAGGCCAGCAGGATCCAGCCCAGGTCCTTTTGCGCCGCCGCCGCGTGCGCCGCCGCCAGTAGCGGCGAGGCCCCGGCCGGCGGCGGCGCCACCAGCAGGGCCCACAGGCCGATGCCGATCCAGAACCCGCCGTAGGTGCCGAACGCGGTGGCGCCGAACACGTTGCGGTTGCGGAACTCCCACATGCCGGCCGCGAACTGGGCCAGCCCGCCGTAGGCGAAGGCAAACCCGAGCCAGGCGAGCCCGGTGGCCTTGCCCATCCAGTTGGCATTGGCGGCCGACAGCAAGAACGTGGTGAGGGCAAAGGCGGCAAGCCCCAGAGGTGCCGGGTCCGCCGCTGGTGCCAGCATGAGAGGTCGATCCACGTCGGTGGCAGTCAAGTGGTTCCTCCTTTGGTCATATTGGTCTTCCCGTTATGTGTCATGGTTAGGGGGCACGGTATGACGGGGCTGCCATCCGTATGCCGCGCGGTGCGACGAACGCGCAATCCGGCGCGATGAGCGGTCATCTCAGCGCGAGGAGCGGCGATGCCTGCCGAGGAACGGTCACCGGGCCGCCCCACCAGCCCGCACCGCGGCGCCATTAGGCGCTGGTCAGCGAGTCATCGGGAAAGCGCGCCGGGCCGGCCGATGAAGGCCGAGCCTTCTCAACTGCCCCTTCACCTGGATATACTCCGCCGATGGTCGTCCTTGCGATCATTTTGGTTGCCCTCGTCGCGGCGCTGGCGGGCGCGGTGATGTTCTGGAAACGAGGGGCCCGCCGGGTCGGCACGCCGCCGCAGCGAGCGACCTACGAAGCCCTCCATACGGCTAGCGTCGCCGTGTCAGCGCTGCGCAACGGGCTGACGGCCAGCTCGGCGATCAAGGCAGCCCCGGCCCTGCGGCAGCTGCTCAGTACCCCCGCGGTCGCGATCGCCGACCAGACCAGCCTCCTCGCTTATGAGGGCAGCGAGCGCCATTCCGAGGCGCTGCGCCGCTGCTTGGACCAGGTGTTGCGGTCAGGGCGGTCACAGATCCTGTCCGCAGCGGATCTGAAATGCGACCACGGCGCCGATTGCCCTGTCCAGGCCGGGGTCACCGCACCAATCGCCGTGGACGGATCTGTGGTTGGGGCACTGGCGGCATTGGCTCCGTCGGCGGACGCGGTGCTGCTGCGAACCGCGGGCGAGGTGGCAAGATTCGTTTCCACCCACCTGGAGCTGGCGGAACTCGACGCATCACGTACCCGTACGATGCAGGCGCAGCTCAATTTTCTCCGGGCTCAGATCAGTCCGCACTTCATCTATAACGCGCTCACCGCGATCGAGTCATATGTCCGCTCGGATCCAGAACGTGCCAGGGACTTGCTGGTCCGCTTCGCCGAGTTCATCCGCTGGACCTTCCGCGAGCGTAGTCAGTACACCACCCTCGCCGAGGAACTGCGGTTCGTGGATACTTACCTCGAATTGGAGCGGGCCCGCTTCGGTGACCGGCTGGAGGTGAGCCTGCGGGTCGCACCCGAGGTACTTCCCGTCAAAGTTCCCTCGTTGGTGCTGCAGCCATTGGTTGAAAATGCCATCCGGCATGGCCTCGAGCAATTCTCCGGAACCGCCCATTTGCATATCACCGCCGAGAATGTCGGGCATGAGGCGATCGTGACCGTCGAGGACGCCGGTGTCGGCGTGGACCCGCAGCAACTCGCCGACGTCCTGGCCGGGCGGGGAGGCGGTGACTCGGTTGGGTTGCGCAATGTGGACGAGCGGCTGCGGGCCACCTTTGGCACCGGGCATGGCCTGACGATCGAGACCGAGGTGGGTGCGGGCACGAAGGTGACCATGCGCCTGCCCAAGTTCAGTGCGGCATTGAGTGGCTAACGGCCTGGGACGCATGGTGGAAGTGCGGGCTTCGCTGCCATCGGGTGACGCCGCCCGGCCTGGGCGGGGCGGCGGGGTCGAGGCTAGCACTGGTGTGGGTGCCTGGGCGACCGCGCTCGTTGTCGATGACGAGGTCCCAGCGCTCGATGAGCTTACCTACCTGCTGCGGGCGATCCCCGTGATTTCCAGCGTGCACGCGGCGCGAAGTTCCAGCGAAGCGCTGCGCAGCCTCCAGGAGCGGCGGTACGACGTCGTCTTCCTGGACGTCCGGATGCCTTCGCTGAACGGCATCGAGCTCGCCAACGTGCTGGGCCGGTTCGCTTCCCCGCCGGCCATCGTCTTCGTGACCGCCTACGAGGAGTATGCGGTGCGGGCATTCGACATCGGCGCCTGCGACTATCTGCTCAAGCCGGTATCGCGCTCGCGCCTCAGCACGGCGCTTGACCGGGCACTGCGTCGCAGCGACGACCGGGCTGGCGAGCCCAGGGACAGCGATTCGGCAGCGATACCACTGGAAACGGCGGGCAGAGTCCGGTGGGTGACGCCCGGGCAGGTGCGCTGGGTAGAAGCCGAGGGGGATTACGTCCGGTTGTATATGACAGACGGCGACGCCCACCTGGTACGCATGCCGATCTCCCACCTGGAGGAGAGATGGGCGGCGCACGGGTTCATCCGCATACACCGCAGCTACCTGGTGCCGATAGGCAATATCGCCGAATTCGCCGTGGCCGGGAACAACCACAGCGTCAAGGTATCCGGTCAGTGGCTACCGGTGAGCCCGGCGCCACGCACGCGATGTCCGGGACCGGCTGCTCCGCGCGGGACGACGGCATTGACAGCGCCCGCCGATCAGGGCCCGCGCCGCCGGAAGGTTGTGGTCTGGCAGCATGATCAGGCACGGCTCCAGCATGACGTGATCGGTATCGGGGACGTTCAAAGCGACACCGTCTATGGCCGTCTGCTGGTCCGGTCACTGACCCGGGCGCAGCTTGGCCTGTCCTTGATGTGCCTGGCGCTGGCGGCAGCGGTGATCGCGGCGGTGCCGGTGATCATGGCCCTGCTGCCCCGCGCCCAAAAGATAACAGTGGCGGGCCTCCCCCTCACGCTGGTCATCCTGGGAGCTGGGATCTTCCCCGTGCTCATGGCCGTTGGCTGGTTCTATAACCGCCAGGCCAGGCAGCTGGAGGCACGCTTCATCGACCTGGTTGACCCGGTCGGCCGGCGGCTTCATGATTAATCTTCCCGCCGTCGCGGCCATCGCGGTGGTCACGCTGCTGACGGTTGCCGTGGGTGCCCGGGGCGTCCGTATCGCCAGGACGCCCGACGACTTCCTGGTGGCCGCGCGGGAGGTGCCGCCCGGGCTGAACGCCGCCGCCATCTCCGGCGAATACCTGTCGGCGGCCTCGTTTCTCGGCATCGCCGGGCTGATCGTCTCGCAAGGCCTGGGCGCGCTCTGGTACTCCGTCGGCTACACCGCCGGCTACCTGGTTCTGCTGCTGCTGGTGGCCGCCCCGCTGCGGCGGTTCGGCGCCTACACCATCCCGGACTTCGCGGAGGGCCGCCTCGCCTCGCGGAGCCTGCGCCGGGCCACGACCGCGCTCGTCCTCGTCATCGGCTGGTTCTACCTGCTGCCCCAGATGAAGGGGGCGGGCATCACCTTGCAGCTCGTGCTCGGGACGCCGTACTGGACCGGGGTGGTGGTCCTTGGCGTCGTGGTGAGCGCCAACATCGCCATGGGCGGCATGAAAGGTGTCACGTTCGTCCAGTGCTTCCAGTACTGGCTGAAGCTTTGCGCCATCGGGATCCCCGCCCTGGTGCTGCTCATGGCCACTGGTCACGGCTCCACCAGGAACCTGGCCCCGGATACCCAGCCCGTCTTCACCCACAGCACGGCAGTCCATGTGCAAACGAGCACACAGTTCAAGCTGTCCAGCCCGGCGACGGTGCGTGCTACAGGCAGCTTGGACCGTGCCCAGCTCAGCCATCAGATGGTGCACCTGGCAGCGGGACTCCACACCGCGGGAACCGGCTCGGTGCTCGTGTTCGGCGCAGGCTCGCCGGTCCCGACGAGCCTCGTCATGACGCCGGCCGGCAGCACACCATGGGACTCCCCGTTCCTCACCGCGGGCACCGAAGGATCCCACCCGCTGCTGGCCACCTACGGCGTGATCATCGCCACCCTCTTCGGCGCGATCGGCCTGCCGCACATCCTGGTTCGCTTCTACACCAACCCCGACGGCGAGGCGGCCCGGCGCACCACGCTGATCGTCGTGCTGCTGCTGAGCGTCTTCTATCTCTTCCCCGCCATGCTGGCCGTGCTGACTCGGCTGCGGGCCCCGGAGCTTTACCTGTCCAAGGACCCGGACAGCGTGGTGCTCGCGCTGCCCTCCCTGCTCATGCGCGGCCGGCCCGGTGAGCTGCTCGGCGCGCTGGTCGCGGCCGGCGCCTTCGCTGCCTTCCTGTCCACCTCCTCCGGCCTGCTGGTCAGCGTCGCCGGTGCGCTGTCGCACGACGTCATGCGGGGGAACGTGGGGACGTTCCGGCTTTGTGCGGTCATCGCCGGAACGATCGCGACGCTTGCGGCCCTGCCGGTCAACCGTTTCTCGCTGGGCCTGCTGGTCGGCTGGGCGTTCGCCATAGCGGCGTCATCGTTCTGCCCGCTGATCGTCCTGGGCATCTGGTGGCGGCGGCTGACCTGGATCGGCGCCACCGCCGGTGTCCTGGTCGGTGGCGGGGCATGCGTCTGTGCCATCGTGGCGACGATGTTCGGCGCGGCCACCCACGGCTGGGGCGCGGCCCTCCTCGGCCAGCCCGCGGTGTGGACCGTGCCGCTGGCGTTCACCGTGATGATCACGACGTCGCTGCTCACCCAGCGGGCCGTTCCCGCGCACGTCGAACACGTCATGCTCCGGATGCACCTGCCCGAGGTACTGGTCCGCCGCACGTACCACACCGACCGGCCATACTCCCGCTCGATGTGATCCACGAGGCATCATGGACCCTAGCCCGACCTCGGAGGCGAGTCATGACCAGCGCTAGCGAGCTTTCCTACAGCCACGGTGCGTCAGCCGTTCCGCTCCTCGGCGAGACGATCGGGGACAACCTCCGCCGGGTCGCCGCCACCTACCCGGACGCCGACGCGTTGGTCGATGTGCCCGCCGGGCGCAGATGGACCTACGCCCAGTTGGACGCCGACACCGACACGCTTGCCAGGGGCCTGATCGCGACCGGGATCGCGGCAGGCGAGCGGATGGGCATCTGGTCCCCGAACTGCGCGGAATGGGTGCTGCTTCAGTACGCGACCGCCAAGGCAGGCGTCGTGCTGGTGAACATCAACCCCGCCTACCGCAGTCACGAACTGGCCTACGCGCTGCGCCAAAGTGGCGTTAAGCACCTTGTTAGTGCCACTACCTTCAAGACGAGCGACTACCGGGGCATGGTCGAAGAGGTCCGCGGCGATCTGGGCGAACTCGAGCGCGTCACCTACCTCGGCACCCCGGAGTGGTACGCGCTCATGGCCGCGGGACTGCTGGCGGAAGTGGAGGGGGAAGGGGAGGTGGGCGGGGGGCCGGACCTGCTGGCCGAGCGGGAGGCCGGGCTGTCCTTCGACGACCCGATCAACATCCAGTACACCAGCGGGACGACCGGCTTCCCCAAGGGCGCGACCCTGTCCCACCACAACATCCTCAACAATGGCTTCTTCATCGGCGAGGGGTGCCGCTACACGCAGGCCGACCGGGTCTGCATCCCGGTGCCGTTCTACCACTGCTTCGGCATGGTCCTCGGTAACCTCGCCTGCACCACGCACGGCGCGTGCATCGTCATCCCCGCGCCCGCGTTCGACCCGGCCGCCTCCTTGCGGGCGGTACAACAGGAGCGGTGCACATCGCTGTACGGCGTGCCGACCATGTTCATCGCCGAACTCGGCCTGCCCGACTTCGCCAGCTACGACCTGTCCACCCTGCGCACCGGGATCATGGCTGGCTCGCCGTGCCCGGTCGAGGTCATGAAGCGGGTCATCAGCGAGATGCACATGACCGAGGTCACGATCTGTTACGGGATGACCGAGACGTCCCCGGTCTCCACCCAGACCCAGGCGGACGACGACACCGAGCGGCGGGTGTCGACCGTGGGCCGGGTCCATCCGCACGTGGAGGTCAAGATCATAGAGCCGGAGGCCGGGTGGGTAGTGCCGCGCGGAACCGCCGGGGAACTGTGCACCCGGGGCTACTCGGTCATGCTGGGCTACTGGGACGACGAGCAGCAGACCCGGGCCGCGATCGACGCGGCACGCTGGATGCACACCGGCGACCTCGCCATCATGGACGACGCCGGGTACCTCAACATCGCCGGGCGGATCAAGGACATGGTGATCCGGGGAGGAGAGAACATCTACCCCCGCGAGGTGGAGGAGTTCCTCTACAGCCACCCCGCGATCGAGGACGTCCAGGTGATCGGGGTGCCCGACGCCAGGTATGGCGAAGAACTGTGTGCGTGGGTGAAGCTCCGCCCCGGCACCGGGCTGAGCCTGGAGGAACTGCGGGCCTACTGCACCGGGAAGATCGCTCACTACAAGATCCCGCGGTACCTGCGCATCTCGGACGAATTCCCGATGACCGTGACCGGCAAGGTGCAGAAGTTCAAGATGCGTGAGGTGACGATCACCGAGCTTGACCTCGGCGACGCCGCTGGCATCCAGACCGCCTGACGGCCTCGGGCCACGGCGCTCCGCTGGCCCGGGCCGTCAGCGGAAGTTGCCGGTGTGGCCGAGTGAATAGCGCCCGGGCTGCGGACCGGTTACGTGCCGAACATCCGGTCGCTGGGTACGATCTGCACGCCGAGTGGCACGAGCGAGACCGGGATTATCTTGAAGTTGGCCAGGCCCAGCGGGATGCCGATGATGGTCAGGCAGAGCAGGACGCCGGTGATCAGGTGGCCGAGCGCGAGCTCCCAGCCCAGGAAGATGATCCAGAGGATGTTGCCGATCACCGAGCCCACCCCCGCGCTGCCGCGCCGCTCGATCGTGCGCCCGAACGGCCACAGCACGTAGCCGGCGATCCGGAACGCGGCGATCCCGAAGGGGATCGTGATGACGAGGAAGAAGAAAATGAAGCAGAACAGGCCGGCTATGGCGTAGGCGATGGCCATCCAGAAGCCGCACAGCACCAGCCAGATGATGTTCAGAATGGTGCGCACCGGCAACTCCTCCTTAGTCTTTACGGCCAGTAAAAGCCAGCGTAACGCCGAGGCCGATGATGGCCAGCCCGCCGAGGCCGCCGACCAGTTCGAGCCGCCGGGGCGACCGGGCGAACCAGGACCGCACCCCGCTGGCAGCCAGGCCCCAGGCACCGTCGCTGATCAGCCCGATAGGCAGCGAGACCAGGCAAAGAATGACTAGCTGGAGCGTTATGTGCCCGGCCGCCGGGTTGGCGAACTGCGGCAGTACGGCCGCGTACAGCACATACGCCTTGGGGTTGGCCACGCCGACCAGGAAGCCTTCGCCCGCCGCCCGCCATGTGCTGCGCGGCGCCGCCGCGACCTCCATCGCGGCCGCCAGCGAGCGGCGGTGCCTGATCGCCTGGACGCCCAGCCATATCAGGTAGCCGGCACCGCCCAGCTTGACAACCGTGAACGCCAGGTCCGAGCGCTGTACCAACGTTCCGATGCCCAGGGCGACGCTCAGCGCAACCACCTGGACGCCCGCCACGTTGCCCGCCACGGACGCCAGGGCCGTGCGGCGGCCGTGCGCCAGCGCCCGCCCGATCACGAACAGCACGCTGGGACCGGGGATGGCGATCACGATGAGACAGGCGACCGCGAACCCAAGAACCTGACCGGTCGATACCATACGGCCACTTTACGGGCCGGGATCCGGCGCCGGCCGCTCAGTCCAGACCCAGCAGCGGGTCGAGGCCGACCGTGAGACCGGCGGGCAGCGAGGCTATCCCGCGGATACCGAGCAGCACCCCGGGCATGAACGACGCCCGGTCCAGAGAGTCGTGCCTGATCGTGAGGATCTCGCCGGTGCCGCCGAACAGTACCTCCTGGTGGGCGACCAGGCCGGCCAGCCGGACCGAGTGAACGTGCACGTCGTCGGCGACCGCGCCCCGGGCACCCGGCAGCGCCGAGACGGTGGCGTCGGGCGGCGGGCCGAGCCCGGCGGCCGCCCGCGCCTCGGCGATCAGCGACGCCGTGCGGGCCGCGGTGCCGGACGGCGCGTCGGCCTTGCCCGCGTGGTGCAGTTCGATCACCTCGGCGGAGGTGAAGAACCGGGCCGCCTGGCTGGCGAACCGCATCATCAGCACCGCGCCCACCGAGAAGTTGGGTACGATCAGCACCCGCGCCTTGGGCGCGTCGTCCATCCAGCGGGCGACCTGCGCCAGCTTGGGCTCGTCGAAGCCGGAGGTACCGACGACCGTGTCCAGGCCCGCCTCGATGCACCAGTGCAGGTTGTCCATGACCGCGCCGGGGTGGGTGAAGTCCACCACCACGTCGCAGCCCACCAGCGCATCCCTGGGGTCGCCCTCGTCAACCTCGGCACCGACCACCAGATCGTCCGCGCCGGCGACGGTACGGCACACTTGCGAGCCCATCCGGCCGCGGGCTCCGAGTACACCGACTCTGATCATTGTGCTTTACGCCAGCGCCGCGGCAAATGGGGCGTCGTCGTCGAACGGGCCGACCACGGCAAGCACCTTGGGCTGGTCAAGCACCTCGGCGGCGACCCGGCGAACGTCGTCATGGGTGACGCCCTCGATGGCCGCGAGGATCTCGTCCACCGGTTCGAGCCGCGAGTAGACCAGCTCGGACTTGCCGAGGCGGGTCATCCGCGAGGATGGTTCTTCCAGTCCCAGGACCAGGGAACCGCGCAGCTGGCCCTTGCCGCGGTCCAGCTCGGCGTCGGTCAGGCCGCCGGAGATGACCTTGGCGATCTCCTCCTGGCAGATCGCCAGAACCTCGTCCGCCTTGGCCGGGAGACAGCCGATGTAGGTGGCCCACAGACCGGCGTCGGAGTGCTGTGAGGCGAAGCTGTACACCGAGTAGGCCAGCCCTCGCTTCTCCCGGATCTCCTGGAACATCCGTGACGACATGCCGCCGCCCAGGGCCGCGTTGAGCACCCCGAGCGCGAACCTCTTGTCGTCGGTGCGGGACAGCCCGGCGCAGCCGAGCACCAGGTTGGCCTGCTCGATGCCGCGCGGTACCAGCCGCACGCCGGTGCCGGCCGGGACCAGGCGCTCCGAGCCGGGCAACCGCGGCGGCGCAGGCGCCGCACCGGTGGCCAGGGCATCCCCGAACGCCCGCCGCACGTGCTCGACGACTTCGGCGTGCTCGACGTTGCCGGCCACCGCGACAACCAGGTCGGGCGGCGTGTATTTGGCGGCGTAGTGTTCGGCGATCTGATCGCGGGCGATCGCGTTGATCGAATCGACAGTGCCGAGGATCGGCCGGCCGAGCGGGGTGTCACCGAACAGCTGGGCCGAAAACGCCTCGTGCACGGTGTCCGAGGGATCGTCGTCGTTCATGGCGATCTCTTCGAGGATCACGCCGCGCTCGGCGTCGACGTCCTTCGGCTCGAGCAGCGAACTGGTCACCATGTCGGACAGGACGTCGATGGCCAGCGGCAGGTCCGCGTCGAGGACCCGGGCGTAGTAGCAGGTGTACTCCTTGCCGGTGAACGCGTTCAGCTCGCCGCCGACCGCGTCCATGGCCGCGGAGATCTCCAGCGCGGTCCGGCGGCTGGTGCCCTTGAACAGCAGGTGCTCGAGGTAGTGCGTGGCTCCCGCGTGCTCTGGGCCCTCGTCGCGGGAGCCGACGCCGGCCCAGATGCCGACCGCGGCCGAGCGGACCGTGGGCAGGGACTCGGTGACGACCCGCAATCCGCCGGGCAGGACATCACGGGTCACCGCGGCGTCGTCGTCCACGGGCTTCGGTATCGCCGTCATGAGTCGCGGTGCCGCCGCTCGCGGTGCCGGGTACGGTGGCTGCCGCCTCCGCCGTCGCGATCCCCGCGGTAGCCATCGCGATCACCGCGATGGTCGTCGCGGTGCCCGTCGCCGCGGTCACGGTCACGGCCGCCAGCCGCGCCGCCGCCGAGGTCCTCGCCGGCGGCTTCCCGCTCCACGACTTCCACCGGGACCAGGGACAGCTTGCCGCGGTCGTCCACCTCGCGGATCTCCACCTGGATCTTGTCGCCGACCTTGATCACGTCGTCGACGTTCTCGATCCTGGCGCCGCCGTGCAGCTTGCGGATCTGGGTGATGTGCAGCAGGCCGTCCTTGCCGGGCAGCAGCGAGACGAACGCGCCGAACGTGGTGGTCTTCACCACGGTGCCGAGGAACCGCTCACCGACCTCGGGGATGTGCGGGTTGGCGATCGCATTGATGGACGCACGCGCCGCCTCGGCCGACGGGCCGTCGGTGGCGCCGATGTAGATGGTGCCGTCGTCCTCGATGGTGATCTCGGCGCCGGTCTCCTCCTGGATGGAGTTGATCATCTTGCCCTTGGGCCCGATCACCTCGCCGATCTTGTCCACCGGCACCTTGATCGTGATGATCCGCGGCGCGTAGGGACTCATCTCGGCCGGGGCGTCGATGGCCTCACGCATCACGTCGAGGATGGTCAGCCGTGCGGCCCTGGCCTGGGTCAGCGCCCCGGCGAGCACGGATGCCGGAAGGCCGTCGAGCTTGGTGTCGAGCTGCAGGGCGGTGATCACGTCCTTGGTGCCGGCCACCTTGAAGTCCATGTCGCCGAACGCGTCCTCGGCACCGAGGATGTCGGTCAGCGTGACGTACTCGCCGCCCTCGTGAATCAGGCCCATGGCGATGCCGGCCACCATCTCCCGCAGCGGGACACCGGCGTCGAGCAGAGACATGGTGGACGCGCACACCGACCCCATGGACGTGGAGCCGTTGGACCCGATCGCCTCGGAGACCTGCCGGATCGCGTAGGGGAACTCTTCCCTCGTGGGAAGCACCGGGAGCAGGGCACGCTCGGCCAGCGCGCCGTGGCCGATCTCGCGCCGCTTGGGCGAGCCCACCCGGCCGGTCTCACCGGTGGAGTACGGCGGCATGTTGTAGTTGTGCATGTACCGCTTGGTGCGCTCCGGGTTGAGCGTGTCGATCGTCTGTTCCAGACGCAGCATGTTCAGCGTGGTGACGCCGAGCACCTGGGTCTCGCCCCGCTCGAACAGGGCCGAGCCATGCACCCGGGGAAGCACGTGGGCCTCGGCGGACAGCCGCCTGATGTCGGCCAGGCCGCGCCCGTCGATGCGGATTCCATCGGAGATGATCCGCTCCCGGACCAGCTTCTTGGTGAGCGCGCGGAAGGCCCCGCTGATCTCCTTCTCCCTGCCCTCGAACTGGCCGGCCAGCTTCTCCACGGTCAGGGCCTTGACCTGGTCGGTCTCGGACTCGCGCTCCAGCTTGCCCGCGATCGCCAGCGCCTTCTTCAGGTCTTCGGAGGCCGCCGCGGCGACCGCGTCGTAGGTATCGGGCTCGTAGTCGGCGAACACTGGGAACTCGGCTACCGGCTTGGCGGCGGCCGAGGCAACCCGGTGCTGCGCCTCGCAGAGCACCTTGATGAACGGCTTGGCCGCGTCCAGACCCTGGGCGACCACCTCTTCGGTGGGGCCCACCGCGCCGCTGTCGGCGTCCGCGAGCAGCACCAGGGTGCGCGGCGTGGACTTGGCCTCCACCATCATGATGGCGACGTCGCCGTCCTCGAGCACCCGGCCCGCGACCACCATGTCGAAGGTCGCGTCCGCAAGCTGGGTGTGGGTGGGGAAGCCGACCCACTGGCCCTTGATGAGCGCGACCCGCACGCCGCCGATCGGCCCGGAGAAGGGCAGCCCGGCAAGCTGGGTGGACAGCGAGGCGGCGTTGATCGCCACCACGTCGTACAGGTGCTCCGGGTGCAGGGCCATGATCGTCTCGACGACCTGGACCTCGTTGCGCAGGCCCTTCACGAACGAGGGGCGCAGCGGCCGGTCGATGAGCCGGCAGGTGAGGATCGCGTCCTCGGACGGGCGGCCTTCCCGGCGGAAGAACGAGCCGGGGATCCGGCCTGCCGCGTACATCCGCTCTTCGACGTCCACAGTGAGCGGGAAAAAGTCCAAGCTTTCCTTGGGCTGCTTGGACGCTGTGGTCGCGGACAGGACCATCGTCTCGCCGTCGAGATAGACGACTGCGGATCCGGCTGCCTGCTTGGCGAGGCGCCCGGTTTCGAACCTGATCGTGACCATGCCGTAAGCGCCGTTGTCGATGACGGCTTCGGCGGTATGCACACCCTCCACGGGTGAGACCTCCTTACTGAGGTCCCGCGTCCCGCCTTCCGCCGGTGGCGCTCCAGGCCATCACTAGCCCGGCGCTGACCGCCGGCCGGTCTTCGATCGAAGCCCTCGGCCCGGAGGTGGCCGGGCGCAGCCCAGCTTCCCTCTCCGACCCGAGAACCACTACCGAGGACCGGCCCTGGCGCCCTCCGCGCTCCGGTTCCGGGGCCGCGGGTGTTGTGTTCTCTTCTGCTGTTACAGTCCGTGCACTGTTAGCGAGCCTACCTGCGCAGGCCCAGCTTCTGGATAAGAGCACGGTAACGTGTGATGTCCTCGCGCTGCAGGTATTGCAGCAGCCGACGGCGCCGCCCCACCAGGAGCAACAGGCCACGGCGGCTGTGATGGTCGTGCTTGTGCACCTTGAGGTGCTCGGTGAGATCGTTGATCCGCCGTGTCAGCAATGCGACCTGGACCTCCGGTGAACCGGTGTCACCCTCATTGGTCGCGTGCCCGGCGATGATCTCCTTCTTGACTGCTATGTCCAGCGGCACGTGCGTTCCTTATCTTGTTCGGTGATTCCGGGGGGACACCTGCGCGCGTTCCCAGGCCCATGCGTGGTACCGGAGAACTTACCGCGACACGAGATGCCCCGAGCCGACCGCTTGAGGGTGCAGCCGACACAGCCGACGACGTCGGCCACCATGTACGGTACCACGGGTCCGGCCTCTTACCGGCCAGCCGAATCGTCCCGCAGCTTAACAACACCCGGCGGTGGAGCGGCTATTCCAGCTAACACCCTGCGCAAAGGGGGCGCCGCCCGGCAGGGGATGGCTCAGGAGGCGAGCAGCGCCCGCGCCTGGTCGACGTCGAGGCGCATCTGGGCGATGAGCTCGTCCACCGTGTCGAACCGGGCCATGCCGCGCAGCCTGGCCGCGAAGTCCACGGCGACGTGCACCCCGTACAGGTCGAGGTCGTCCCGGTCCAGCGCGTAGGCCTCCACGACCCGGTGCTGCCCGTCGAAGGTGGGATTGGTGCCGACCGAAATGGCCGCGGGCCAGCGCCGCACCTGGGCCCCGGCATCGTCCAGGGTGGCGAGCCACCCCGCGTATACGCCATCGGCGGGGATGGCCGTGTGCGGTGGTGTCTCCAGGTTCGCGGTGGGGATGCCGAGCGTCCGGCCCCGTTGCGCGCCCCGCACCACCACACCCTCGACCCGGTGCGGCCGGCCAAGGGCGCGGGCGGCGGCCGCCACGTCCCCGGCGGCCAGCCGCTCCCTGATCAAGCTGGAGGAGATCCTGACGCCGTCCTCGGTGAGCAGCGGCACCCCTTCCGCGGTGAAGTCGTACTTCTCCCCCAGCTCCGCCAGCAGGGCCACATCGCCCGCGGCGCGGTGGCCGAAGCGGAAGTTCTCGCCGACCACGACCTGCCGGGCGTGCAGCCGGTCGGCCAGCACCGCCCGGACGAACTCGTCCGGGCTGAGCCGGGAGAAGTCCAGCGTGAACTGCAACACGCAGACCGCGTCCGCACCCAGCTCCGACAACAGCTGTACCCGGCGCCGGAGCGTACACAACAGTGGCGGGTGGGAACCGGGACGCACGACCTCATCGGGGTGCGGGTCGAACGTGACCACCACAAGCGGCAGCCCGCGCGCCGTGGCTGCCTCCCTGGCCCGCGCCACGATGCGCTGGTGACCGCGGTGAACGCCGTCGAACACGCCGATCGTCACCGCGGAGGGACCCCAGTCCCCGGGCACATCACCCAGGCCCTGCCAGCGCTGCACTGTGCCGCTCCTTAGCTCTCGGTGCCCCCGGCCCCTCCGGCCGGTGGCCCGCACCTCCGGATCAAGCCTGCCATGAGTGCGAACCCCGGGGGCAAGCCCCCGGAACCCACGGCCCGCAACCCCCTGCTAAGGCACGAACACCGCAAGCGGCCTGGCCTGGCCGCCGCTCTCCTCGACCAGTGCGATCAGCGAGCCATCGGGGCCGAACGCCGCCACCGGACCCGGCAGCTGCTCGCCGCCGGGCAGCCGCCCGCCGTGCGACAGCCAGCGTGCCTCGTCCTCGGTGAGCAGGCGCACGGGAAACGCGTCCGCGGCCGCCCGCTCGAGCGGGATCAGCGCCTCCCCGGGATCGAGTCCGTCAAGACCGCGGGCCAGGCTGAGATCGTAGGCTCCCGCCCGGGTGCGGCGAAGCACGGTCACGTGCCCGCCGACGCCCAGCGCCTCGCCCAGATCGCGGGCGAGCGCCCGGATATAGGTACCGCTCGAGCAGGTCACGGCCACGTCGACATCCAGCAGGTCACCGGCGCGCCGCTCGTTGATTATGCTGAACGACCTTACGGTCACCGGCCGGGCTGCGAGCGCTGGCGTGTCGCCCGCCCTGGCCATCCGGTGGGCTCTTTTGCCGTCCACCTTGATCGCGCTGATGGCTGGCGGGGTCTGCTGGATCTCGCCGGTCAGCTCCCGCGCCGCGGCCCGGACCGCCGCAAGGGTCACCCCGCCGGCCGGAGCACCGGCGATGACGCTGCCTTCCGCATCGCAGGTGTCGGTGGCCTGTCCCAGCCTGATCGTGGCCAGGTACTCCTTCTCGGTGAGGGCCAGGTGCCCGAGCAGGCGGGTGGCCTTGCCCACCCCGACCACCAGCACGCCGGTCGCCAGCGGATCGAGCGTGCCAGCGTGGCCAACCCGTTTGGTCCCGGTCAGGCGGCGCAGCTTCGCGACCACGTCATGGGAGGTCCATCCGGCGGGCTTGTCGATGATGAGCAGCCCGTCAGGCGTCTGGCTCGTCATCGAAGCTGTCCTCCCGGTCGGCCGGGACGCGGTAGGGGTCCGGGTCGCCGGCCGGCTCCGCACCTTCCCGCGCCGCGGCCAGGGCCTCGTCCGCGGCCCGGGCCTGGGCCACCAGTTCTTCCATGTGGCGAGCACCTTCGGGCAGGGTGTCGCGGACGAACTCCAGCGACGGGGTGTGCCGCAGTCCGGTCTGGCGCCCCACCTCGGACCGGATCAGCCCGGTCGCGCTCTTCAGCGCCGCAGCCGTGCCCGCCTGTTCCTCGGCCGACCCGTACACCGTGTAGTAGACCGTTGCCTCGCGCAGGTCGTTGGTGATCCGGGCGTCGGTGACCGTGACGAAGCCGAGCCGGGGGTCCTTCACCCGGCGTTCCAGCATCTCGGCCACGATCTGGGCGATCCGGTCGGCCAGCTTGCGCGCCCGCGCCGCGTCGTTCATGACCCTCTCACTCCTCCTCGCTCACCAGGCGGAACCGGGCCGAGAGCAACTCGATGTCCGGCCGCGCCGCGACCAGGCGCTCGCAGGCGTCGAGCACCGCGGTCACGTGCGCGGCCGTGGACGCCACCGCAGCCACGCCGATCTCGGCCCGGCGGTGCAGCGGCATGCTCCCGGTCTCGGCCACCGCCACGCCGGGGTGGCGCCGGTGCACCTCCGCGATGATCGACCGCACCACCGAACGCTTCTGCTTCAGCGACTGCACGTCGCCGAGCAGCACGTCCAGGGTGAGGGCACCCACGTACAAACTCAGCCCCGGATCGTCACTCCCGTGGCTTCTCCCGCATCTCGTAGGTCTCGATCACGTCATCGACCTTGATGTCGTTGTAGCCGACGCCGATACCGCACTCGAAGCCCTCGCGGACCTCGGTCACGTCGTCCTTGAACCGGCGCAGCGACTCGACCGTGAGGCTCTCCTGCACCACGACACCGTCGCGGACCAGGCGGGCCTTGCTGCCCCGGTTGATCGTGCCGGAGCGCACCAGCGAGCCGGCGATGTTGCCGATCCGGGGCACCCGGAAGACCTCCCTGACCTCGGCGGTGCCAAGCTGCACCTCCTCGAACTCGGGCTTGAGCATGCCCTTGAGCGCGGCCTCGATCTCCTCGATCGCCTGGTAGATGACCGTGTAGTAGCGGATGTCGACGCCCTCACGCTGGGCCAGCTCGCCTGCGCGGCCGGCCGGCCGCACGTTGAAGCCCACGACCACGGCGTCCGAGGCGATGGCCAGGTTGACGTCGTCCTGGGTGATCGCGCCGACCCCGCGGCCGATCACCCGGAGCACTACGTCCTCACCGACATCGATCTTGAGCAGCGCGTCCTCCAGGGCCTCGACCGACCCGGACACGTCACCCTTGATGATGAGCAGCAGTTCCTGCCGCTCACCCGACTTGAGCGCGGACTCGAGGTCCTCCAGGGTGACCCTGCGCCCGCGCTGGGCGAACTGGGCGCTGCGCTCCCGCGCCTCGCGGCGCTCGGCGATCTGCCTGGCGACCCGGTCGTCGGACACGACAAGGAAGCTGTCACCCGCGTCGGGCACGGCGGTGAGGCCGAGCACCAGAACCGGCCGCGACGGCGGCGCGTCCGGCACCGTCTCGCCGTTCTCGTCGAGCAGCGCCCGCACCCGGCCGAACGCCTCGCCGGCCACGATCGAGTCACCGACCTCGAGCGTGCCCCGCTGCACCAGCACGGTGGCCACCGGGCCGCGGCCGCGGTCGAGGTGTGCCTCGATCGCCACGCCCTGGGCGTCCTGGTCGGGGTTGGCCCGCAGGTCAAGCTCGGCGTCGGCGGTCAGGATGATCGCCTCGAGCAGGCCCTCGATGCCGATGTTCTCCCGGGCGGACACGTCCACGAACAGGGTGGTGCCGCCGAACTCCTCGGCCACCAGGCCGTACTCGGTGAGCTGGGCCCGCACCCGTGCCGGGTCGGCGCCCTCCTTGTCGATCTTGTTGACCGCGACGACCACCGGCACGTTGGCCGCCTGGGCGTGGTTGAGCGCCTCGGTCGTTTGCGGCTTCACGCCGTCGTCCGCCGCCACCACGAGCACGACCAGGTCGGTGGTCTCGGCACCGCGGGCCCGCATGGCGGTGAACGCCTCGTGGCCCGGCGTGTCGATAAACGTGATCTTGCGGTCCTGGCCGTCCACCTTGGTGGCGACCTGGTAGGCGCCGATGTGCTGGGTGATGCCGCCCGCCTCGCGGGCCACCACGTTGGTGTGCCTGATGGCGTCGAGCAGCTTGGTCTTGCCGTGGTCGACGTGACCCATGACGGTGACCACCGGCGGGCGCGGCTGGAGGTCGGACTCCTCGCCCTCGTCTTCGCCGAACTCGATGTGGAACGACTCGAGGAGTTCCTTGTCCTCTTCCTCCGGCGACACGACCTGCACGTTGTAGTTCAGCTCAGCGCCGAGCAACTGCAGGGTCTCGTCGTTCACCGACTGGGTGGCGGTGACCATCTCGCCGAGGTGGAAAAGCACCTGGACCAGCGACGCCGGGTTCACCCCGATCTTGTCGGCGAAGTCGCTCAGCGACGCGCCCCGGGACAGCCGGATGACCTGGCCGTTGCCGCGCGGGACCTGCACTCCGCCGATCGCCGGCGCCTGCATGTTGTCGAACTCCTGGCGCCGCTGCTTGCGCGACTTGCGGCGCTGGGACGGGCGCCCGCCCGGGCGCCCGAACGCGCCCTGGGTGCCGCCACCGCGGCCGCGGCCGCCAGGACCGCCACCAGGCCGGCCGCCGCCACCACCGCCCACGCCGGGACGCGGCGGGCCGCCACCGGTCCGGGTACCCGCTCCGGGACCGCCTCGCCCGCCGGGGCGGGCGCCAGCCGGGCCGCCGGAGCCGCCGGGACCGCCACGGCCCGGGCCGCCAGGACCGCCACGGCCTGGTCCGCCGGGACCGCCACGGCCGCCGCCGCCCACCGGACGCGGCGGCATGTTGCTTGGGCTGGGCCGCGGGCCGCCGGGCCGCGGACCGCCTGGCCGCTGCATGTCCGCCGGAGTGGGCCGCCCAGATCCTCCGCCGCCGGGCCTCGGCCCGGCCTGCCCGGACGGTGCTCCCGTCGACGGCGCGGACTGGCCGGTCCGCGGCGGGGCCGGGCGCGCCAGGCCCATGCCGGTAGCGGTCTGGCTGTAGGGGTTGTTGCCGGGGCGCGGCCCGGGGCGGGGGGCACCACGCGGGCCAGGCCGGGGGGCGCCCGACGAACCCGGTCCGCCCTGCCCGCCCGGGCGGGCGGGCCGTGGGCCGGGCTGCGGTGCGCCTCGTTGTGCCGGGGGTGGCCCGGGACGTGCGGACGGCGGGGAGAAGGGGACCTGCGGCGCCGGTGCCGCCGGGCTGGCCGGGGCGGCCTGCTGGGCTGGCGCCGCGGGCTCGGCCGGAGCCGGAGCCCCCGGGCTCGGGGCTGGTGCCGCCGGAGCGGACGGTGCCGCGGCTTCCGCGGCCACGCTGGCACCGTCGGCAGCCGCACGGGATGCCGCGTCTGGCTGCTGCGCCACTACCTGGCGCGGCGACGGAACCCGTGGGCCGCCTCCCGGCCTGGCCGGCCCGGGCACAGCTTGCCCGTCCGGTGCGGCCTGGGGGTCAAGGCCGTTGGCCGCGACCTGGCCATCGGCCTTCCGCGCGGCAGGGGATTTCGGACCCTGTGTCGCAAACGCTTCTTTGAGCCTGCGGACCACCGGCGCCTCGATCGTCGAGGACGCCGATCTCACGAACTCGCCCATCTCTTGGAGCTTGGCCATCACGGCCTTGCTCTCTACGCCGAACTCCTTTGCGAGCTCGTATACCCGGACCTTCGCCACTGCGCTCCCTCACTCGGTCCGGATCCACCCGGACCATCGGGGCCGGCCGGGGCTCGAGCTCCGGCCGGCGTTAGATTCTGCTGTTCATCGCCGCGTTCTCATCGGGCGCTCATCACAATCGGATCCTGCTTTCCCGGCGGTAATGCCGTTTCCGCTGCCCGGGCTGCCCCGGGCGGTGTTGGGCGGGATTCCTCGCACAGCTGTGCCAGATATTGCCCGAGGACGGCTGTCATGGCCGGCCCCGGCAGGCGCAGCGCCCGGCTGAATGCCCGCCGGCGTTGCGCTTGCTCGAAGCAAGTCTGGCTCGGATGCACATAGGCGCCCCGACCAGGCAACCGCGCCTGCGGGTCCGGGAGAACGTCGTTCCCCCGGCCCACCACGCGCAGCAAGTCAGACTTGGCCGCGCGAACCCTGCAACCCACGCAAGTCCGTACCGGAGGGTCGGGTTGCTGGGCATGCAGGGACCGCCTGGCCATTCCGGACGTAAGCTTACCGCGCCGAAGCGTCCGTGGTGTCCCGGCTCGAAGGCGGGCCAGCCGTCTCGCCCCCAGACCTCGCGCTGCGGCCGCCGCCCTCCCCCGCACCGCGGCCGCCGCGTGGCCCGCCGCCCCCGTCACCACGTGGCCTCGCACCGCGGTCATCACCGGGTGCCGGGCCGCCCGGGCTGGCGGTGCCCGGATTGTCCGGGTGGATGTCGATCTTCCAGCCGGTCAGCTTGTGGGCCAGCCGGGCGTTCTGCCCCTCTTTGCCGATGGCCAGCGAAAGCTGGTAGTCGGGCACGATGACCTGCGCCAGCCGGGCGTCGGGGTCCACGATGTTGACCCGGGTGACCCGGGCCGGGGACAGCGCATTCGCCACGAACTCGGCCGAGTCTTCCGAGTAGTCGACAATGTCGATCTTCTCACCGTGCAGCTCAGTCATGACGTTCCTGACCCGGCTGCCCATGGGCCCGATACACGCGCCCTTCGCGTTCACGCCGGGCTGGTGCGAGGCCACCGCGATCTTGGTGCGGTGCCCGGCCTCGCGCGCGATAGCGACGATCTCCACCGCTCCGGAGGCGATCTCGGGAACCTCCAGCGCGAAGAGCTTCTTCACCAGGCCAGGGTGGGTACGCGACAGCGTGATGGACGGGCCCCGGTACCCCTTGCGGACGTGCAGCACGTAGCAGCGCAGCCGCTCACCGTGCACGTACCGCTCGCCGGGTACCTGTTCGGTGGGCGGCAGAATGGCCTCCACCTTGCCCAGGTCGACCAGGACCGCGCGCGGGTCCTTGCCCTGCTGGATCACCCCGGCCACGATGTCGCCCTCGCGGTCCGCGTACTCGCCCAAGGTGAGCTCGTCCTCGGCGTCCCGCAACCGCTGCAGGATGACCTGGCGCGCGGTGGTGGCCGCGATCCGGCCGAAGCCAGCGGGCGTGTCGTCGTACTCGCGCAGCACCTCGCCCTCCGGGCCGGTCTCCGCCGCCCAGACCGTCACGTGACCGCTGCCGCGGTCGACCTCGACGCGGGCGGTGACGGCAGTGCCTCCGGACCGGTGATAGGCAACGAGCAGAGCATCCTCGATGGCCTTAATGGCCAGGTCCATCGAGATGTCCTTCTCGCTTTCCAAGCCGCGCAGAACGTTCAGGTCAATGTCCATCCTGGCTCCCCCCGTTCCCCGGCTGGGCACGGTTAGCCGCCTGGCTATCGCTGTCACCAACGATGTCTTCCGCTACCCGGCCGAACTCCACCTGAACCCGGCCCGGGCCAAGCTCGTCGTAATCGAACTCGGCGCGGTCTCCGTCCAGATCCAGCGTCACCCCGGTGTCATCGGCCACGAGCACCCGGCCCTGGAGGGTGGGCGCTGGCCGCGCGGCAGCCGCTGGGGCTGATGGAGCGCTGTCGTCCGTGGCGGTGAGCGAGACGCTGACCAGGCGGCCCTGGGCCCGGCGCCAGTGCCTGGGCTCGGTCAGCGGGCGGTCTATGCCAGGAGATGAAACTTCCAGCGTGTAAGGGACGTCGCCCATGACGTCGCTGGCGTCGAGGCGCGCCGACACCTCGCGGCTGACCTCTGCGATCTGGTCCAGCCCGACCCCGCCGTCGGCGTCGACCACCAGGCGCAGCAGCCTGCGCCGCCCAGCCGGGCTGACCCGGACCGCTTCCAGGTCCAAGCCAGCCGCGGTGATCACCGGTTCGAGCAGGCGGGCCACATCGTCCGGGTCGACCGGAGGGCTGGCCCGCCGCTCGCGGGACGAGCCGCCGCCGTTCGCATCCCGGCTGTTCGCACGCCGCGGACGTGACGGTGCGTGACGGGGGTCACTGCTCATCACGACCTCCTCGTCCGCGACCTGTGCTGTTGTCCGTCACCTACTAGCGTAGCCCGACCGCGCAGCTAGTTGACCTGGCCGCGCGGGGTGCCCACGGACGGGTTGTCGATGAGGCCCTGGCGGCCCCTGCCGCGCCGGGCCGGGGCAGGCTGCTGACCGGGCCAGGCCGTGGGATGCTGTGGTGCCCACTGGCTACGCTGCGTCCGTGACCCCGCTACGGTGGGCGGCAGCACGAGCGGGAGAAGCAGACGGCGGCACGTCGCCAGGCGGTTGCCGCACGGTGTGACGTGGGAGGCACGGGTGGCGTGGGAGACCGCACGTCGCCGTACGGGAGCGTGAGCGGAGGAGCGGGTGGAGCAGGAGGCGACACGCCGCCGCGTGCTGGTCGCGGCCGCGGCGGCCCTGCCCCTGGTGATAGGCGGCTGTAAGGGCATCGGCGCGCTCGGCACGCCGCCCAAGCCAGCGGCCGACGTGGCGGTGACCAAGGACGCGATCACGGTGGAGAGCACGCTGATCGCCCGGTACGGTGCGGTTCTCGCGGCGGTGCCCAGCCTGGCCGGTGAGCTGGGCCCGCTGCTGGCCCAGCACCGTGACCACCTCGCCCGGCTGCGCGCCCGGCTCATCATCCCGCGTGCGGCCGCTCAACCGTCCGCGTCACCGTCCGGGACACCGTCGCCCCGCCCGGCGCCTGTGCCCGGCACGCCCGCCGGGGCCCTTGCTTACCTGCGCGACGCTGAGAACGCCGCGGCCGCCTCGCTGCTGGCCCACCTGGACACGGTGCCGCCGTCCCTGGCCCAATTGCTCGCCAGCATCTCCGCGTCCGAAGCGACACACGCGCTGATTCTCGGCCAGGGCGGGCACCGGTGAGCCCCTCCCCCGGGCCCGGCGGCGGCCAGACGGCGATCCGGGCGCTGCAGGCGGCACTGACGGCGGAGAACACGGCGGTCTATGGCTACGGGGTGGCCGGGGCCCATCTCACCGGGGCCCGCCGGGCGGCGGCCGTGCGGGACTGGGTCGCGCACGAGAACGCACGGGACACGCTCACCACCATGCTGACCGCCCGAGGCGGCCAGCCGGTGACCGCGGCCGCCGCGTACGCGCTGCCGTTCCCGGTGCGCAACGCCGCGGCGGCGGTTTCGCTCGCCGCGCTCCTCGAGGACCGGGTCGCCGCGGTGTACCTGGGCCTGGTCGGGCTCAGCGAGCCGTCCTTGCGGGCGTTCGGCGCGGCGAGATTGCGGACAGCGGCATTGCGGGCGGCCGCATGGCGCGGCAGCACGCTTGCTTTCCCCGGCTTCGAGGTGGCGCCGCCGAGCGCGCCGGGGACGGCCGTGCGGGCCACTCATTCCTAACGGCGACGGCCGTCCGCCCCAGGCGCCGGGTCCCCCGGCACCCGCACTGCCCGCAGCCCCCGGCCCACAGCCCCACGGCGGCCATGTGCGTCCCGTCCGGGACGGCCGCCTCGTCCGGCTGCTGGTTACCGGGCGTCAGTCACCGGAGGACCTGCAGAGCACCCGCTCGATCCGTGCCGCGGCGGCGCTGCAATCGTCAGCGCCGGCGATCCGCTCCGCCCATGGCCACCAGAACCACCAGGTACCGTCCTGGCACCGTCCGACGTAGACGTCTTCGGCCGCACCAGCCGGATGAGCAACCTCCAGCCGGGGGACCCGGCCGGGCGGCGTGACGATGCTCGCTTCCAGCCCATGACGGTACAACTCCCCGGCCAGGTGCTCGAGGCGGTGGAGATCGGTGTCATGAAGGCCGGGAACATCCCGCTGCGGCCGCGTTATCGATGGCATCGAAGGTAATCCTTAGTTACGAACATCTAACGCGGAGTGATACTACGGCGGAAATATCCTCAGCGAGGGCAAGTTGCCTCATTCAGAACGAATCCGTCACACCGCTGGTTCACTATTCCCGCTCCTGTCCCCCACGGCCCCGGCGAGCGCACCCGCCGCCGGGCTCAGCAGTCCGCGGGCCCGTGCGCTGGCCGGGCCCCCGCGCCTGCCAGCGCCACCAGCAGGTTCCCAGGTACCTGGCCCCCGCCCAGGTACCTGGTCAAGCACAGGTACCTGGCCCCCGCACAGGTACCTGTGCCCCTCGTCCTCCGTGCCCGCACCCTGCTGTGCCTCTATGGTCAGCCACCGGTCTTGAGTCCCTTTTCATTCTTGATTGCGGCTGCGTTAATGCCCGGCGCGCCCGGGGTGCGGGCCGGAAGTTGCGAAATCGGGGGTTATGCCCGGCATTGGCCGGTGCCGGGAGCGCCCGGGGCGGCCGGCCGGGGCAACGCCAACGGGGAAACGGCAGCCAGGGCAACGCCGCCGGGCAACGGTACCCGGCGCAACGGCGGCGGGAACGGCGGTCAGGGGAACGGCAGCCGGGGAACGACGGCCGGGCGCGGCCGGCTCAGCGCAGCGGGTCGGGCAGCGGCTGTGTGTGCAGCACGGTAAGCCGGGACACCGCGCGGGTGAGCGCGACGTAAAGCTGATGCAGCCCGCGAGAGTGCGCGGCGGCGATCCGGGCCGGTTCCGCCACGATCACGTGGTCGAACTCGAGGCCCTTGGCGAGGCTCACCGGGACCAGGGTCAGCCGGGCACCGGGGCCGTCGCCGTCCAAGGTCCCGTGTGCGACCCCGGCCCGGCCCAGCATCTTGGCCAGGGCGGTCAACTGGCCGTCGGCGGCGATCACCGCGGCGGAACCGGGACGGTCCAGGGCGTCGGCGCAGGCCTGGGCGAGCGCCGCGGGCAGCGAGCCCGGCGTGGTGCTCACGACCGCCAGCGACCCCGGATCCTGACGGAACGACCGTGCCGCCGGGACGCCCGGCGCGATCAGCGGCAGCAGCCTGCTGGCATAGTCGAGAATCTGCCGGGGCACCCGGTAACCGGTATCGAGCAGCCGCAGCCCGGCATCGGGCTTGCCCAGGTGGGCGAGCATCTGCGGCCAGTCCGCCACCGCCGCGGGCGTGGTCGCCTGGGCGAGGTCGCCGAGCACGGTGGCCGAGCCGGTGGCGCAACGGCGCCCGACCGCCCGGCACTCCATCGGCGACAGGTCCTGCGCCTCGTCCACCACCACGTGGGCCAGGCTCGGGATCCGCTCGATGAGGTCGCGGGCCTCGTCCACGAGCACCGCGTCCGCGGCCGACCAGCGCGCCGAACCGGGCCCGCGCGGCGGCGGGTCCCACTGGATCTCCCGCTGCTCGTCGTCGTCGAGCAGGCCCTCGGCCGCCCGGGCGAGCAGCTCCGGGTCGGACAGCAGCCGCAGCACCAGCCGGACCGGGTTCACGGCCGGCCACACGGCGTCCACCACGGCGCGCACCTCGCGGGTCCGGCGCACGGCGTCGTGGGTGCGGTCATCGGGCGCCTCCCCGGCCGCCTCCATCCGGGTGAGGACCACGTGCGCGATCCGGTGGCCGAGCATGTCCCGGCCGGCCCCGTGCCGGACGCCCCGCTCGCGCAACTCCTCGATCAGGCTCGGCGATCTCCTCCCGCGGCACCCGCCAGCGCCGCGATCCGCGGGCGAGCATCAGGCCCTCGGCCGGCTCGGCCACCCCGGTCCACAGTGCCCGGCGCAGCACCTCCGCCATCCGGGCGTCTCCCTTGATCCGGGCCGCCCGCTCGGCGTCGCTGGCCCGGACCGTGACGGTGCCGACCAGGTCGGCGACGGTGACCTGGTCGACGCCCACCTCGCCGAGGGCGGGGAGCACATTGCGGATGTAGGCGAGGAAGGCCCGGTTCGGCCCGACCACGAGCACCCCGCCGCGCTTCATCCGGTTCGCGTGCGCGTAGAGCAGGTAGGCGACGCGGTGCAGGCCGACCGCGGTCTTCCCGGTGCCCGGCGCGCCCTGCACGCACACGGTCGCGTCGGCGTCGGCGCGGACGATGTCGTCCTGGTCGGGCTGGATGGTCGCCACGATGTCGCGCATGGGCCCGGACCTGGGCCGCTCGATCTCCTCCAGCATGATCCGGCTGGTCTGCGGCCCGGCGTGCCGCGCTCGCCAGCACGCCGAACGCCTCGTCCTCATACGCGGTCAGGTCGCCGCCGGAGAACCCGAACCTGCGCCGCAGCTCCAGGTCCATCGGGTCGGCCTGGCTGGCCCGGTAGAAGGCCCGCGACACCGGCGCCCGCCAGTCGATCACCACCGGGTGCCCGTCCGGGTCGTGGACGTGCCGCCTGCCGATGTGGAAGCGGTCGCTGCCGCGCTGGCTGGACGCCGTTTCTGCCTGGCCGCCGGCCTTCCCGCTCTCCCCTTCTTCGGACCATACGCTCCCTGCGGCGTAATCGAGCCTGCCGAAGAACAGCGGGGCGTCCGGGATGTCGCGCAACACCTCCGCCCGGCGATACAGGTCTGCCTTGAGATACTCCTCGGATACCGGGTCGCCGCCCATCGCGCGCAGCGAGAGGACGTTTTCCCGCATGAGCCGCAGATACTCGCGAGACTGGCGAAGGTAGTGGCGTTCGGCGGCGAGAACGGGATCTGGGGGCTTGCCGCCGGGCCGGTGCGGTGGGCCGGGCCTGGCGGGCGCTGCGTCTGTCCCGCTGGGCGAGGGCATGCGTGATCACCTCGATGTGGTCGGTGGCGGGCACAAGAGCCGAGAATCTTACCGGCGTTCCCCCCGAACCTCACCTGGTTTTATCCCCGCAGACGCCCGGCCGGCCACCAGCCACCCCCGCCGGCACCCGGCCGCGCACAGGCCCCCGCAGACGCCCGGCCGGCCACCAGCCGCCCCGCCGGCACCCGGCCGCGCACAACCCCCCGCCGCAACCATCCGTCCGCAGCCACCACCCGCCACCCGGCCGCGCACAGGCCCCCGCCGCAACCATCCGTCCGCAGCCACCCGCCAGCCGCTACCCTCCGCCACCGCCACCCTCCGCCACCGCCACCCGCCGCCCACTGCCACCCGGCCGCAGCCGACATATCCTCACAAACGCACGGTTTCACGCCCGGATTGTCCCAGTTTGGCCGTGCCGAAACGAGGATGAGTGGCTGACAGTATCTCGGCATATGAGATGCGGGCCGGGCTGGCGCGGGAGTGTGGGCGCGGGAGTGTGGGCGCGGGAGTGGCAGGGGCGGCCGCGGGCGGCACGAGGGCGCCAGGACGGGTGGTTAGCTGCTGGGGCGGCCGTTGGCGGGGGTGATCACGTACTGGCGCAGGTACAGGTCCAGGAACGTGACCGGGCCGCGCGGGCCGGGGACGTGGTCCACGTTGATCCCGGTCTCGGGCACGCCGCGCAGCTTGAATCCATCGAGCAGCCGGGTGCTGGCGTTCCAGAACGCGCCGGTTCCGGCGTAGGCGGCCAGGAACGCCCGCGCGGCGGCCTCGTCCGCGGTCACCACGCTCGCCGCCAGGCCGGAGGTCTGTTCGTTCGCGACGTGGGCGGCCTCCTCAGGGCCGCCCACGGGGGCCACGGTCACGGTCGCCTCGTGGCCGGCGTCCAGTGCCCACTCATGACCGAGCGGATGATCATGAGGGGGCAGGGATGCCACCACGCCACGGGCGGCGAATGCCGCCTCCGCCACGCCGAGCATGGCATCCCAGACCGCGGCGTGCACAAGCAGCAGGTTCAGCCGGTTACACACGCCCAGCCGGTCCAGGCTAGCGGTGATGATCTCGGCCGCGAGCGCGGGGTCCGCCGCGCGGTCCACATAGAGCACGCCACCGCCGTCGGCGTGGGCCAGCGTCCGAACCCCGTGCCTGGCCGCCTCCGCCGCCAGGCTGCGGGTCACCTCCCCGCTCCCACGCAGGATCACCAGCGGGATCAGGTCAGGGTGGCGGACCAGTTCGGTGGCGGCCTGCCGGTCCGCGGACCGGACGAGTTGCAGCACGCCGGGGTCGAGACCGGCGCCCGCCAAGGCCGGCGTGATGACGTGATCGAAGAGGGCGGCGGCGGAGCGCAGCGCAGCGGCTCCGGTGCGCAAAACGCCCGCGTTGCGGGACTTCAGCAACTGGGATGCCACATCCACGGTGACATTGGGACGGGCTTCGTAGTTGGCTCCGATCACACCGACCGGGACCCGCCGTTCGGCAAGAAAAAAGCCGCCTGGCAACTCACGGATGTCTTGCTGCGCGGGCGGGAAGGGCGACGCGGCGAGCAGCGAGATCTGCCGGGCCATCTCGGCGATCCGTGCCTCGTCGAGCCTGAGCCGGTCCAGCAGCCCGCGGCCGAGCCCGGCCGTCTCTCCGTCGGCGAGGTCAGCGGCGTTGGCCGCCAGGACCGCCGCGGCGGCCTTGGTGAGCAGCGCGGCCATCCCGCGCAGCGCCACGTCGATGGACTCGTCCGGGGCGGCGGTAAGGCTCCGGGCACCGGCCCGGGCGGCTTCACCGCAGCTGGTCACCTGGGCCGCGACGTCAGACACACCGATGAGCCTAGACGAACGCTGGCCGGGGCCCGCTTTCCGACCGCGCCGCGGGACCTCAGAACAGCACCGACGCGAAGGTGGCGGTCTCGGCGAATCCCACCCGGCGGTAGGCGGCGCGGGCTGGCCGGTTGTAGTCGTTGACGTACAGCGAGACCACGGGGGCGATGCTGCGCGTCGCCTCGGTCACCACGGTGGCCATGCCCGCCTCCGCCAGGCCGCGGCCGCGCAGTTCCGGGCGCACCCAGACGCCCTGGACCTGGCAGGCGTGCGGGGTGACCGAGCCGACCTCCGCCTTGAAGATCACGCGGCCGTCCTCGATCCTGGCGAAGGCTCGTCCGGCGTCGATGAGCTCGCGCACCCGGGCCCGGTAGGCGCTCCCGCCGTCGGGGCCCAGCGGTGACACGCCCACCTCCTCGGTGAACATGGCCACCGAGGCCGGCAGCAGGATGTCCAGTTCGTCCAGGCCGGACCCGGCGGACCAGCGGATCGGGCGGTACCTGCGGCTCCCCGGAGATCGCCATGACCGGCTGGGTGGCCCTGACCTCGCGCGGCGGCCCCCAGGACGGCCGGAGAAGGTCCCACAGGCTCAGCACGGCGGGCGCGAGCCCCACGATCGACGAGCAGCGGCGGCCGAGCAGCCGCGCCCGGGCGGCGAATGCGGATACCGCCGCGGGCGTGGCAGCGACCGGGACCAGGTTGGCGCCGACATAGCACACCGAGGCGAGCTGCCCACCGCTGTGATAGCCCCACACCTGGCCGCCGAGCCGGGCCGGATCCAGGCCGGCCTCGTGCAAGCGGGAACTGACGAACACGTTGACCACCGGGTCACGGTCGCACAGTGCGATGACCTCGTCGCGGTCGCGATCATCGAGCAGGCGCAGTGCCGAAGACCGCCACGCCTTGGTGCGCAGCACTCATCCAGCGTATCGGCACGGGAGGGGCACTCGGCGGCAGGATCGCTGGGCTCGTTAGCGCCGGCGGCGCCGGTGCCATCAGATGAGCCGGACAGCGGGCTATGGTGCTGCCTTGTGCCGTCCCCGGCGCCCCATCACATGAGCCGACGCCGACGCGGCGGCACCCTACCGGTGCCGTCCCGGCGCCCTATCCGTTGGCCGGCGGGGGGGCCAGCGCCGGGCACGTGGCGTTGACCAGGCCGGGGTGCTGCGGGAGCGCACCGGTCGCCAGGTAGGCGTTCAGATAGTTGTTGACGCAGGTGTTGGGCGGCTGGGACAGTGACTGCCCGTGGTTCCCGCCGCCCTTGACCACCACCATCCGCGCGCTGGGCAGCGACCGGTGGGCGACCTGCGCCCCCTGGTACGGCGTAGCGGCGTCCAGGGTGCCCTGGATCATCAGGATGCCGGGCAGCCCGCCGCCCTTGATCTGCAGCGGCTGCGCCGGGCCGTGCACCGGCCAGAAGGCGCAGGCCGCGTTGAACCAGGCGTTGTCCCAGGCCTCGAACGGCGCCGTGGCGTAGACGTGCCGCGTGTCGGCATCCCACTTCGCCCAGTGCCGGGGCCAGTTGACGTCGCTGCACTCCACCGCGTTATAGACGGCGAACTCGTTCTCGTTCTGCGCCCCCACCGACCGGTACTCGCTGCGGATCCGCTCGGTGGACCCGTTTTGGAGATAGGCGGACAGGGCGGTCGCCAGCCCGGGCCAGAGCGCGTTGTCGTAGCCGCCCTGCAGGAAGGTGTCGTCGTATTCGTCCGGGCCGATCATCGGGCCGTTCGGGCCGCTGATCGGGTGGGCGGCCAGGTCCGCGCGGGCCCGGTACCACGCGGCCTGGACCTTCGCGCGGGTGGTTCCGAGGCCGAACGTGGCGCTGTTGCTGGCCACCCAGGAGAAGAACGCCTGCATCCGGGCCTCGAACGCGTAGTCCTGGGAGATGTTGTCGTTGTACCAGGCACCGGCCGGGTTGACCGTGCTGTCCAGGACCATCCGCCGCACCCGGTGCGGGAACAGCGTGGCGTAGACCTGGCCCAGGTACGTGCCGTAGGAGTAGGCGAAGTAGCTGATCTTGCTTTGCCCGAGCGCGGCCCGGATGGAGTCCATGTCCTTCGCGGCATCCACCGTGGTCATGTACGGCAGCAGCCAGCCGAACCGGTGCTCGCAGTCGGCCGCATACATCTTGGCCCGGCCGATGAGGACCTGCTCGGCGGCGTGGTTGGCCGGAATGTAGTCGGGCCGCACGCCGGCGAAGAAGGACGGGTCACAGTGCAGCGCGGGCACGCTGGCCCCGACGCCGCGCGGGTCGAAACCGATGATGTTGTATTCCGAGGCCACCGCGTGATCGAGGCCGAAGCCAACCACCGCGGCGAGGTAGCGGCCGCTGCCGCCCGGCCCGCCGGGGTTGACCAGCAGGTCACCCTGGCGCTTGGCCGCCGGTGCGGTGGCGGGGATCATGGACAGCGCCAGGGAGATCTTCCGGCCGGCGGGGTGGGCGTAATCCAATGGCACCGCCAGGCTGGCGCACTGCATGCTGATGCCCGACACTGTGCACGAATGCCACCGCAGCGCGGTTGTCCCCGTCCCGGGCACCTCCTGCCCGGCTGGTGAGGTCGCGACCGGAGCGGCCGGCGCGGTGGACGTGCAGCCGGCAATGGCCAGGGCGGCGGCGCACGACAAGGCCAGGACGGTCAGTGCGGCGCTCGGCCGTGCGAACACTCTCAAGACCCGGTGGGGCAACGGCATGACAGCCATCTTGCCGCACCCGGCGGTGTGCGCCGGCCCGGCCGGGGTCCGGGAGCGCTCCTCCGGGCCAGCACCGCGCTCAGGCGGAGGCGGCCCGGTGCCGTTCCGCCAGGGCGCGGCGGTATTCCTCGACCACGATGTCGTTCAGTTCCTGGACCGAGGTGTCCTTGCTCAGCCTGTCGAAGGTGATCTCACCGTGCTGGAGCAGGTTGATCCGGTCGCAGATCTCAATGGCCTGACCGTAGTTGTGCGCGATCATGATGACCGAGACCTCGCCCTTTTCCTTCAGCTCACGGATCTGGTCCAGGATGAGCGCCGCCTCCTTGGCGCCCATCGCCGCCAGCGGCTCGTCGAGCAGCAGGATCTTCGCGTTGGTGAACACCGACCGGGCCACCGCGATGGCCTGGCGCTGGCCGCCGGACAGCGCGGCGACGTCGACATCGACGGACGGGATGTTCACGCCCATCTGGTCCAGGTACTCCCGGGCCAGCCGCCGCATCGTCTTGTTGGCCAGCAGGAACCCGCGGGTCCGCTCCCGCTTGAGGAACATGTTGTGGTAGACGCTGAGCTGGTTGACCAGCGCGAGATCCTGGTAGACGGCATCGATGCCGATCGCGCGGGCTTGGTCCACCGACTTGAGCGTTACCTCCTGCCCGTCGACCACGATCCGGCCGGAATCGGGCTGCTGGAAGCCGCAGATGATCTTCACAAGCGTGGACTTGCCGGCGCCGTTGTCGCCGAGCAGGCCGAGCACCTCCCCGTGGCCGAGACGCAGGTTCACGTCCCTCAGCGCGGTCACCGCACCGAAGCGCTTGGAGATGTGCTCAACGACGCAGCGCGTCGCCGGCGTTGCGGCCTGCGTCTGTTCCGTGGTCATCGCGCCTTCACCCTCCCTGCGGCACGCAGCCGGGCCAACTGGACATTGGCGATCATGGCGATCAGGATGGCGCCGCCGAAGAAGATCTGCAGCGGGTAGGCGCTGACCCCGATGACCGCGAAGCCGTCGAGGAGGATCGCGAGCACCAGGGCGCCGAGGAACGCGCCGATCATGGTGCCGGAGCCGCCGAGCATCGCGGTACCACCGATCACCGCGGCGGAGACCGCGTAGAACATCGCCTGATAGCCCGCGCCGCCGGAGAACGTGTCGATGATCGAGGTCTGGAACGCGATCTGGATACCGACGAACCCGGCGAGCAGGCTGCAGAGCATGAAGTTCCCGTACCTGATCCGGGCCACGTTGACGCCTGCCTCGGCCGCCCCCAGTCGGTTGCCGCCCACCGCGATCGTGTGCAGGCCCCACTTGGTCCGCCGCAGCAGGATGTGGAAGACCAGGGTGAGGATCACCGCCCAGGTAATCTCGGCCCAGGCGAAGGTGCCGAGCCAGTGGCCGATGCCGATCACCTTCGGCGGGATCGCTGCCTGCGTGCCGTGCCCCAGGGTCAGGACGAGACCGGCCAGGACGAACCCGGTGCCCAGCGTGGTGACGAACGACGGCAGCCCCATCGTGACGGTGAGGAACCCGTTAAACCAGCCGATCGCCAGCGCGCACACCAGTGCAGCCAGGATGCCCAGGATGCCGGGGAATCCGTAGTCGTCGATGAAGAAGTGCATGAGGAACGGCACGAACGCGTAGACGAACCCGGCCGACAGGTCGATCTCCCCGCAGATCAGCAGCAGCACCTCGCCGAGCGCGATGATGATGATCGGTGCCGCGTACTGGCTCAGGTTGATCAGGTCGATCTTGGTGAAGAACGTGGACCGGCCGGTCGAGTTGACGAAGCCGAAGTAGACGATCAGCAGCACCACGACCAGGAACACGGTCGCCTCGCGCTGCCGTATCAGGAACATCCCGGCTCTTCGGAGGCTGCCCCAGCCGCCATTCCGGGCGGATGGCTCGCCGGGGGGACCCCCCGCGACAGCGGGACTGCGCTGGGCCGTGTCGCTCACCTCGGCCACATCCCTTCCGTGTGCTCGTGTAGCACGCCGGCGCCGGAGACCGGCCTTCGTCACTAGGCCAGTATCCGACGCCGACGCGCTTAACCCAATGGAGAGATCCGAACCGGTGCCCGTCAGGTGCTGGTCGTGGCGATGGGGTTCTGGATCGGGCCGCTCCGCGGCACGAGGGTGGGCTTCGTGGCGCCCGTCGAGCCCAGGTAGGTGGTCTTCGTGTTGATGTACGGACCGACGTTGGACTTCGTGACGAAGGTCAGGCCGGTGTCGGTGTCCGGCGGCAGCACAAGGCCGCCGGTCAGGTTGAACAGGTACAGGTACAGCGTGGGCAGGAAGCCCTGCAGGTAGGGGTCCTGGTTGATGGTGAAGTTGAGCTGGCCGTTCTGGATCGCGGTCAGCGTGCCCGGGGTGAGGTCGAACCCACCGGCCGGGATAGTGAGGCCGACGGCCTTAAGCTGTGGGCCGAGCAGCTCGGTCGACCCCGCGTCCACCGCGCAGGCAGCTACCAGCCCCGACTTGTTGCCGATCAGGAACGCCTTCTCGGCGTTGCCCTCCCCGGACGTCGAGGCACCGGTCGCCACCGATTTCACCGTGTAGCCGGCCGGGGTGAGCACCGAGGCAGCACCGTCGAAACGTGGCTGGATGTTGGCGGAACCGGGGGTCGCGATGAAGATGACGACCTTCCCCGGCTTGGCCAGCGACTTGATCCGCTCGCCCATCTGCTGCCCGGACAGGTAGAGCGCCTGACCGACGTAGCAGAGCCGGTTGGTCCCGGGAGTCGCCACGCCCTTGATGATGGGACCGTCCGCGTTGTAGCTGACCACCGGGATGCCGGCGCTCATCGCCTGGGCCACAGGGGTGGTGAACGTCGTGTCGCTGGGCGAGGAGTTGATCACTGTGGTGGCGATACCGTTGGCCTTCGCGGCGATCGCGGTCTTCATGTAGGAGACCATCTCGGCCGGGATGGAGTTCTGGGATCCGCCCCACTTCGGGGTGGGAAGGCCGAGCAGCGCCGCGGCGTCCTTGGTCCCGGAGATCGTGGGGACGAAGAACAGGTTGGTGGTGACGTGGTTGACGAACCAGAACTGCCACGCCGGGGTCTTCGGGAAGTTCCCCACCGTGTTCTTGGCTGCGCTCGCGGTGGTGCTCGAGCCACCGCAGGCCGTGAGCAAGGCCGAGGCAGCCGCCGACGCGCTGAACAATCCGGTGCCGGCCAGCAGCCTGCGCCGTGTCGGCCCGTCCTTCATGTTCAGCGTCTCGATCGCTTCTTCGACCTTGGGGTCGACTTCTCTCATCGCGATCCTCCAGAAGAGTTGCGTGAGGCAGGGCTCTGCCCCACGAGGTGCATACGTACGGGGGCCGACGTGGCGTCCTGCGCCAGCATCATCCCCTGGGGGGCAGCACAGGAAACGGTAATCCTGTGCATTTCGGGCACCCGGCGACGGTGCCAGCAAATGAGCCGACGCCCGCGCGGGTAATGCTGCCGGGCTGTCCCCGGCGCCCGGCGACGGTGCCAGCAAATGAGCCGACGCCCGCGCGGGTAATGCTGCCGGGCTGTCCCCGGCGCCACATCTGTCGGGGTGGACACCAAATTACGGCTTACGCGCAGAAATAGCGGAAATGGCCGAAATAGTGGGGATAGCGAGGTATCGCGGGGGCCGGCTGGCACCTGGTGCCGCTGGCCGGTAGTCCGCCTTTGCGTCAAGGCTGGCTGCCGTCTTGTTCCCCGGTCGATATCCCGGCCATCTGCTGACCCCCCGCATCGCCGCCTGACGTTAGGGCCGCTCATGATCGCATGTCAAGACGACGCGCAGATCCCGGTATCTGCTGCCGCGGCATGCCAGGCGTCGGTACCCCCGCCCCACGCAGCACCTGAGGCAACTGCGCCCCAGGCCCGCGCGGCCGGCCGCCCACGATGATCATGAATTCCCCCCGCGCGTGCTAGGGTCAATCGAACACATCCAAACATGTTCACGCTAACAAGTCACTGATTGGTAACAGATCGGGAACGCAATCGAAACACTGCCTGGGCAGCTGTCGTTCGGTTGCGGAATTACGAATGTGGCCTGCTCCAGGCACAGGGAGGCGCGTGGATGCTTGCCAGGCACCGGCAGTCGCTGATCCTCGAGGACGTCCGCCGGATGGGCAGCGCTCGGGTGAGTGATCTCACCCAGCGCCTCGGCGTTTCGGACATGACCATCCGCCGGGATCTGGAGGTGCTGGCCCGTTCCGGACTGGTGGAGAAGGTCCACGGCGGCGCGGTGCTGCCGGGGGCACCCCGTAGTCACGAGCCGGGCTTCGAGGCCAAGTCGAGCCTGGAACAACCCGCCAAGGCGGCCATCGCAGCCGCCGCGGCCAGCCTGGTTACGCCGGGCAGCGCGATCGGGCTGTCCGCCGGGACTACCACCTTCGCGCTGGCCGAGCGGCTGCTCGGCATCCCGGAACTCACCATCGTCACCAATTCAGTGCGGGTCATGAACCTGTTCTCGGACGGGCCAGGGGCCGACCCCCGGGTCAGGGAGCTTTCGGTGGTGCTGACCGGTGGTGCCAGGACTCCGTCCGATGCGCTAGTCGGCCCCGTCGCCGACCTCACCATCCGCTCCCTGCACCTGGACACGCTGTTCCTCGGCTGCCACGGCATCGATCCCGTGGCGGGCCTGACCACGCCGAACCTGGCCGAGGCGGAGACCAACCGGGCCTTCGTGAAGGCGGCACGGAAGATCACGGTGGTCGCCGACCACACCAAGTGGGGAATCGTCGGCCTGAGCTCGTTCGCCGAACTCGACGAGGTGGACACGCTGATATCCGATGCCGGGCTGCCAGCGGAGGCGCGCGGCCTGCTTGCTGACCGGGTAGGCCAGCTGGTCATCGCGGACCGCGCAACCGCAGAAGCCCAGTAACTCGCATAGACAGCGGATGCGAACTCCGCGGGAGCCCGCACACCGGCCGGTACCGAGGCGTGGGGTTCCGGGGGCTCGGCCCCCGGGCAGATACTGCGGGCCCACGGCGCAGTTGGCCGCAGGCCAACAAGCAGCCTAAGCCGCCCCGGCCAGCGGATCCCTAGGAGACGACCACCTCGGGAGCGCCGCCGCCGCCCATGTCCTCGGCGAGCTTCATGGCCTCTTCGATCAAGGTCTCCACGATCTGGGACTCGGGCACGGTCTTGATGACCTCACCCTTGACGAAGATCTGGCCCTTGCCATTGCCGGAAGCCACGCCGAGGTCAGCTTCCCTGGCCTCGCCGGGGCCGTTGACGACGCAGCCCATCACCGCGACCCGGAGCGGCACCTCCATGCCTTCGAGCCCGGCGGTCACCCGGTCGGCGAGCGTGTACACGTCCACCTGGGCCCGGCCACACGACGGGCAGGACACTATTTCGAGGCCGCGCTCACGAAGGCCGAGCGACTCCAGGATCGCGATGCCGACCTTTACCTCCTCCACCGGAGGCGCCGACAGCGAAACCCGGATCGTGTCCCCGATCCCCTCCGCGAGCAGCGCACCGAACGCGACAGCCGACTTGACCGTCCCCTGGAAGGCCGGGCCGGCCTCGGTCACGCCCAGATGCAGCGGGTAGTCACAGGCCTGGGCGAGCTGGCGGTAAGCGTTGATCATCACCACGGGGTCGTGATGCTTGACCGAGATCTTGATATCGGTGAAGCCGTGCTCTTCGAACAGCGAGCACTCCCACAGGGCGGACTCCACCAGAGCCTCGG
Organism: uncultured Actinomycetes bacterium; assembly: GCA_963813395.1. Classification (GTDB taxonomy): domain Bacteria; phylum Actinomycetota; class Actinomycetes; order Streptosporangiales; family Streptosporangiaceae; genus DASXKD01. Next base: position 28,469 of record CAWEYV010000016.1, on the reverse strand, counting down.
CGGTGGCGCGGCCGTACTTGGCCAGCAGGCGCTTGTCCAGTGAGCCCGCGTTGACGCCGATCCTGATCGGCACCGCGGCCGCCGACGCCGCCCGCGCGATCTCGGCAACCTTGTCATCGAACGCCTTGATGTTCCCCGGGTTCACCCGGACGGCGGCGCAGCCGGCGTCGATCGCGGCAAAGACGTATCTGGGCTGGAAGTGGATGTCGGCGATGACCGGGATCTGAGACTTGCGGGCTATCTCGGGCAGCGCGTCCGCGTCGTCCTGGGAGGGCACGGCCACCCGGACGATCTCGCAGCCGGTCGCGGTCAGCTCGGCGATCTGCTGGAGCGTGGCGTTGACGTCGGCGGTCAGCGTGGTGGTCATCGACTGGACCGACACGGGGGCGCCGCCGCCTACCGGCACCGCGTGCTTGCCCTTGCCCACCACGATCTGGCGCGACTTGCGGCGCTCGGCAACCGGCTGGGCCGGCAGCCCTGGCATGCCTAGGTCTGTCGTCATTGTGGTTGTTGCCTCACTGGATGTGAATGGGATTGACGATGTCAGCCGTGACCAAAAGCAGTCCGACGCCGACCAGCAAAGCAAACACCCCAACGCTCACCGGGATGAGCCGCCGGTAGTCGACCGGGCCAGGATCGGGCTTCCCGCGCAGCCTAGCGAGCCAGTAACGGATCCGCTCGTAGATCACCACGGCGATGTGCCCGCCGTCCATGGGGAGCAGCGGAAGCAGGTTGAAGAGACCGACGAAGATGTTCAGCGACGCGATGATCAGCAGTACCAGTTCGGCCTTGGGCTGCCAGCCGATCCGGGCCTCGAGCACCTGGCCGGTTACGTCACCCGCGCCGACCACGCTGGTGACCTGCCCGCCGGGGGTGCTGGCGCGGTTCTTGGCGAAAAGATCCGGGATCGCCTTGGGCAGGTCCGCCGCGACCTGGGCGGATCCGGCCACCATCGACCAGAACTCGTGCCCCGCGTACGAGACGGCGCTCAGCGGGCCGCTCCGCTGGAACACGATGGCCGCGTAGACCCCCAGAGTGGTCCCCTTGCCCTTGACGTTGGCCAGCGACGGGTGCAGCGTCACCCGCTGCCCGTGTCGTTCCACCACGACCGCGACCGGGTGCCCCGGCTTCTGGCTCCGGATGGCCTTCCCCATCTCGGTCCAGTTGTGCACGGGAATGCCCCCGACACTGACGATCGTGTCGCCAGCGTGCAGGCCCGCCTTCTTGGCCGGGGACGAGGGATCGCCCGAGACACAGGAGGAATCCGTATGCCTGGGCAGGCAGGGCTCAATCGCGCCGACCGTGCTCGCGCTGCTGGCGGTCTCCAGGCCGATCCCGGCGGCGACCACGAACAGCAGGAACAGCGCGAGGACGAAGTGCATGAACGATCCGGCGGCGAGCACGATGATCCGCTTCCAGGCGGCCTGCCTGCGGAACGACCGCGGCTCGTCGGCCGGATCCACGTCCTCGAGCTCGGTCATTCCGACGATCTTGTTGAACCCACCGGCGGGGATCGCCTTGATGCCGTATTCGGTCTCACCCTTTTTCGTGGACCAGATCGTCTGCCCGAAGCCGACGAAGAACTGGGTGACCTTCATGCCGAACATCTTGGCCGTGACGAAGTGCCCCGCCTCGTGCAGCATGACCGAGATAAGCAGCGCTACAACGAAGATGGCGACGCCCAGGAAGAAGCTCATCCGGGCGACCCTCCCCTCTTCAGTGCCGCGCCCACTACGTGATGCGCGCGGAGCCCCCAGGTAGCAGCCAGTTCTGAGGCCCTGGCCCGTGCCCACCCATCGGCGGCACGTACATCGGCCAGGGTCACCGCGTCCCCCGCGCGGCCATCGGCTTCCGAGACTACCTGCGCCACCGTGTCCACAATCCCGGCAAACGGGAGCTTGCCGGACATGAAGGCGTCCACGCACACCTCGTTGGCGGCGTTGTAGATGGCAGGGGCGGTGCCTCCGGCTTCCCCGGCCGCCCGGGCGATCGCGACCGCGGGAAACGCCTCCTCGTCGAGCGGCTCGAAGGTCCAGGTGTGTGCGGACGTCCAGTCGATGGCTGGCGCGGCCCCGGGAACCCGGTCCGGCCAGCCCAGGGCGAGCGCGATGGGAATCCGCATATCGGGCGGGCTGGCCTGGGCGAGCGTGGATCCGTCGGTGAACTCGACCATCGAGTGAATGACCGACTGCGGATGGACGACCACCGAGATCTTGTCGAACCCGAGCCCGAACAGCAGATGGGCCTCGATGACCTCAAGCCCCTTGTTGACGAGCGTGGCGGAGTTGATGGTGATGACAGGGCCCATGTTCCAGGTGGGGTGGGCGAGCGCCTGCTCCGGGGTGATGCCGTCCAGCTCCGCGCGGCTGCGGCCGCGGAACGGTCCGCCGCTGGCGGTCAGCACGAGCTGTGCGACCTCCCCGGCCTTGCCACCGCGCAGGCACTGGGCGATCGCGGAGTGCTCGGAGTCGACGGGAACGATCTGGCCAGGCGCGGCCAGCCCGGCGACCAGCGGCCCGCCCACGATCAGCGATTCCTTGTTCGCCAGGGCGAGCACCCGGCCTGCCTTCAGCGCAGCGAGCGTGGCGGCGAGCCCACTGAACCCGGTCACCCCGTTCAGCACCACATCCGCGGGCCAAGCGGCGACCTCGGCCACGGCATCCGGGCCCGCCAGAACGGTGGGCGGCGGCCCACTCCGCGTGGTTCCTGTCTGATCGGCCCGGCCGGCGAGCTCCGCCAGCGCGTCCCGCACGCCGTCAGCGGCCGATTCCCGGTCCACGGCCACCACCGCAGCCCCGAATTCCAGCGCTTGGGCCGCCAGCAGGCCGGGGTTGCCGCCCCCGGCGGCCAGCCCGACCACCCGAAACCGGCCAGGGTTACGCCGGATCACATCGGCCGCCTGGGTTCCGATGGAACCGGTCGAGCCGAGCAGCACAACGTCGCGTGGCCGGGAGTGTGAGGATTCCACCAAGCCATTCTCCCCGAGCCGCCACCCCCTCACCCCACGGCCCGCACACCTCACCCGCTCGCAGGTCCACGAGCACGTGGACGGCAGACCGCAGCCACAGAAGGCGGAAGCCGAACCGCCAACCTGTACCGGACGCGTGGGGACTCCGGGGGCTCGGCCCCGGGCTAGCACAGCGTACGGGCCTACGGCGAAGCTGACCGAAGGTCAGCGAGCAGCCTGAACCAGCCCCTGCGCGTCCCAGTCGGGACGCAGAGGCATGTGCGAGGTGCCGTCGGCTTCGAGCTTGACGCCGAGGATCTGGTGGAGCTGGACCACGTTGCGGTCGAACCCGAGACGCGAGGCGGCCATGTAGAGCCGCCACACCCGGGCGGTGCCCTGGCCCACCTCGGCCACCCCCTCATTCCAGTGGGCATCCAGGTTCGCGCACCAGGCGGCCAGCGTGCGGGCGTAATGCTCGCGCAGGTTCTCCTCGTGCCGGATCTCGAAGCCCGCGCTGTTCATCACCGACACCAGGTGACCGGGCCCTTCCAGTTCCCCGTCGGGGAACACGTACCGGTTGATGAAGCCCCCGGCCACCTGGGCCGGCTCGGCGTTGTCAGGCCGGGTGATGCAGTGATTGAGCAGCCTCCCGCCGGGCTTCAGCTTGCCGAAGCAGGAATGTGAAGTAACCGGGCAGCTGGGCCTTGCCGATGTGCTCGGTCAGCCCGATCGAGCTGACCGCGTCGAACCCGGTCTCGACTCACGTCCCGGTAGTCGAGATGACGGACCTCCGCCAGCCCGGAGAGCCCGGCCCGCTCGATCGCTTGCTGTCCCCACGCCGCCTGCTGGGCGGACAGCGTAACGCCCAGTGTCTTGACGCCGTACTCGCGGGCGGCGTGCCGTACCATGCCGCCCCAGCCGCAGCCCACGTCCAGCAGCCGCATCCCGGACTTGAGCCCCAGCTTCCTGGCGACCAGTTCGTGCTTGTAGTCCTGTGCCTCCTCCAGCGAGGCGTCCTCATGCGGGTAACAGGCGCAGGTGTAGGCCATTGACGGGCCGAGCACCCATTCGTAGAACGTGTTCGACACGTCGTAGTGATGCGAGATCGCGCTGGCGTCACGGCCCTTGGAGTGCCGCTGGCCGCCCAGCCAGCGGCGCCGGACCCGTACCTCCTGCGGCGGCGGTGGCACCCGCGGGAACAGCAGCTTGGGGCCGCCGAGTTCGGCCAGCAAGCGCAGCCGTTCGCCGAGGTCTAGCTGCGTCTCCTGGGCTTGGGCCATTCGGGTGAGCGCCGTGTACATGTCGCCGTCTACGTCGATGTGGCCGGACACATAGGCGCGGGCCAGCCCCAGCGAGCCGGGGGCCTGGGCAAGGTAGGACGTGGCGACCGGGGAGCGGATAGTGATCCGCACGTCCGCGCCCGAGGTTCCGGACGTGCTCCCGTCATAGGCGCGGAACTCCACCGGGGCGTCCGGCCCAGCGATTTTCTCGAACACATCGGCCAGAGCCATGGCTGCCATCCCTTCACTACCGTCCGCGTACGCACTTGTCGTAGAGCCCGGACAGCCTTCCATCCGCGTCGTACTCATGCTTGAGCCGGGCGTAGGCCGGGCCGTTGTACACAGCCCAGAAATCGTCCTCGGAGTAGAACGAGGTCGAATACAGCCCCTTGCTGCCGCCCAGGGCCGCGACCTCCGCTTCCACCAGGCGGTTGTGATACCCGTCCGCCTGTCCCGGCGGCAGCGACACCGTCCCCCAGAAGCCGAAGTTCACGTATGGCACGCCCGGCTTCAGCGGGTAGAGCGGCCAGGGATTGTGGCTGCGCAGGCGCAGCGGGCACAGCCACACCGGACTCATCCCCACCTCGGCCGCGAAGAACCGCAGGAACTCCGCCGAGCGGTCGAGCGGGATCTCCACGTCCTGGATCACCGCCTCGCGCGGCGGGTGGCCGCGATTGGCGTTGAGCGTGTCGTACAGCCCGTGGCGCCGGTCGAACGCGACAAGCGCGCGGTAGACGTCGGAACGCCGGTAGCGGCGCGGCCAAAGCCGGCGGATCACCGGGTGCTGTACGCCGAACGGCCGCGAGCACCAGAACCAGTCGGTGTCCCAGCGCCACAGGTAGTCGCGGATGGTGAGGAAGTCCTCCCGGGGGCCGCGCACTGACTGGTAGTAGATGTGCTGGCCGGTGTAGTCGCTGCGCCACGGTGCAACGTCGCTGTAGGCGCCCACGGTCAGGTAGATCTCGTCCAGGCCGAACGCGGTGCCGTCCACGAAGTCGGCCCGGTGGCCGTCCAGGCTGCCGTCCGCGGCGATCTGCCCGACCGCGTCCATGCACGCCTCCGGGCTGGCGAAGGCGAAATGGCGCAGGTGCACGAACGGTGCCACCGGCTCGAGTTCGATCGTCAGCGACACGGCGTAGCCGAGGGTGCCGTAGGAGTTCGGGAAGCCGCGGAACAGATCCGCGTGATCGCCTTCGGCCGTCGCGGTCACCACCCGGCCGTCCCCGGTGAGGATCTCCAGGGCGGTGACCGATTCGTGCGGCAGCCCGTTGCGCAGCGAGGTCGATTCGATGCCGAGACCGGTCACCGCGCCGCCGAGGGTGATCGTCTTCAGCTGCGGCACCACCAGCGGCATCAAGCCGTGGCGCAACGTCGCGTCGGCCAGGTCCTCGTAGGTGGTCATGCCACCGACCACGGCCATCCGGGCTTTCGGGTCGACATGCAGCACCCTGGTGAAGGCGGACACGTCGAGACCCGGCACCGCGGCCGGGCCGCCGGAGCGGCCTGCCGTGCTCCTGGGCAGCGGGTCGCGGAACCGGAACAGGTTCGAGGTGCGCTTGGCCAGCCGGACCGGGGCACCGGCCGGAAGGGCCGCGTAGGACTCACGCAGCGCCGCCACCGCGGCCTGATGCTCCGCGGCCACCACCAGAGGCAGCTGCACAACGGGCCGGACGGTGCCTGCGCTGATCGGGACGTCCTCCGCCCACTGCGGTACCCGTCACGTCAACCCTCCCTGGTCTGTCGTGGGGCCTGGCTTCCTCCGAGAATGACTGCGCCCGGCCCGGGGCGGCAAGTTCCACATCGGCCAGGTGCAGCTAGCGCGCCGACCGGGACGAAGGGCGCAGTGAGTCTACCGTGAGGTAACTTGCGGCTCTCGCGCCCGCTACCGGGCTTGCGGCCGTCCGATCAGCCGGTGGAGTCGCCGCGCGACCGTGACTGGCCGGGCTGCCACTTGCGCGCAGGCCTGCGCCGCTGGCCGGCCTGCGCCTTCGGCGCTTTCCGCGTCACCGGCGGCGACTCGCCCCGTGCGTAACTGGCTTCGACCTCTTCGGGGGTCATCGGCAGCCGTGCCTGCGACGGCGGCACTCCCGGCGGCGAGGATGTCACGCAACAGCCGGGCCATGGAGTAGTCCGGGTCGGCGGCGAGTGCCCGGTCCAGCGCCACGTTGGCCAGCGTCCCGTCACCGGCCTGCCAGGCGGTGAAGGCGAGCAGCGAGGCGGGCGCGGGCAGCCACAGGCCGCTCGCCCGGCGCACGATGTCGGCCCACAACCTCAGGTGCGCCTCCCGGTGCTCGGGGACCATCCTCGCCCAGGCATCGTCACGTACCGGAAGGTTGACCAGGCCGACCACGAGCCGGGCGAACGCGTCGGCGTCGGTGATTCGTGCCGCCGCCGCGGTAGGTGCGATCGCCTCGCGTACCGCGCACCGGCCCTCGCTGATCGCGATCCGCAACGGATCACCGGGTCCTTCGCGCTGTGCCTGGTCCACCAGAGCCTGCTCCTGCGCGTACGCCCGCTCGATGGCGCGGTCCATGGCCTGCGCGGCCTCCCCGGTCACCGGGGCGAGGGTGCTGACGAGCGCCGCGCGGTCCGGGTAGGCGGCAAGTCCCGCCACCGTCATGGCCGCTGCCACCGGGTTGGAGGGGTAGTCGAAGGGCGTGCCCTCCGGGGGGCAGCAATCCACGTTGCCGCACAGGTAGGACCAGTACCGGCCGTTCTCGACCCGGAGGAGCTCGCGCAACTGTAGGCGATGCTCGCCGCACCACGGCGGCCAGCGCGTCCGCGACCGGAGTGACGAGCCGCCCGGGACCGTAGCCGATACCGATGACGGTGCTGATCCGCCGCCCGGTGAGCACTCCGATGGCATGATCCGCGATCTCGGCCGCCACGGCGGCGTCCGGCGGGTCGGGCAGGTCATAGCGGAAGCCAAGCTCCACCTGCCGCCGCGGTCCCGCGGCGCCGATCACCACGAAGCTCATGTCCGGATGGAAGCCCAGCAGATGCGGCACCACCGCCAGCACGTCGGCCGGAGAACTGACCCGAACCCTGGGCCGCGGCCGGTCGTGACCCGGCGGCGGGCCCGCCTCGCCCCACGATGGCGGCGGGCCTAACTCATCCCGTGCCGGAACCGGGGCGCGTGGCCGGCGGCGGGGCAATGAACCCCGGCCCGGAGTAGAGGCCGCGCGGTCAGGGGGAGCCTGGAACGGAAGGGGCGCCTGGAACGGAGGGGAAGCCTGGCCCGGCGGCGTACCGGGCTCACGGTGGGCGTCGGGAGCGGGGCTGTCGGATGGCTGTGCGGTTTCCATGGGTCCAGGCTGGTCTGCCGGACCAGGGGAAACGAGAGTCACATCGCGTTCTGTGGATAGCTCGTCACAATGTGCCGTGCTGTCCACAGCCACGAAAAGCGGATTTGACAACTCACAGCAGACTGGCTAAACGCGGGGCGCCTCCTGTTCAGGCAACCGCGGCTCATGATCTAGATCAAGGCGGAACGGTCGTTTGGCATGACATGTCCGATCCGAAATCGCGTCACTGCCGTCGCCTGCAGCCAAGACCGACGTGCCGTGCCCTAAAGTCCCTGTGGAAAACCGTTTCCAGTTCGGATTTTCGACCCTATTAGGTACAAAATCCGAACGGATCATCGTTTTCCACCGGCCCCGCAGCCTGTGATCATGGTGGAGCCGGCGTTTGGCCATGATCACGGCCGGTGCGGAGTGCGGGAGGGGCGCTCAGAGGGCGACGCCGAGGAGGGCGTCTACGGTGTCGCGGACCAGCGCCGCGGACGCGGCTGTTCCGGGAGGCAGTGCCGGCGTGCTGCAGGACCGCCGTGGCCCAGCGGTCAACGGCGGCCAGCGCACCCGGTGCATCGAGATCGTCGGCGATTCGCTCCCGCACCTCGGCGAGCACGCGCTCCGCCGGGGCAAGGCTGCCGCGGAGCCAGGTTCCGCGGTGCCAGAGCCCGCCGCACCGGAGCCCGCCGCACCGGAGCCCGCCGCACCAGGAGCCCGCCGCGCCGGAGCCCGCCGCACCGGAGCCGCCCTGCAGAGGCCACGCCGGAGCTTGCCCGGGTCACGGCAGCGCGCCAGCTGGCCAGCCGCTCCTGCGCGGCGGCCAGCCCGGCGGCCGTCCAGTCCCAATCCTCCCGGTAATGATGGCTCATGATCGCCAGCCGGACCGCCATCGGGTCGATCGCCGTCCGCCACCAGGCGAGACACGAATACGAGGTTCCCCAGCGACTTGGACATCTTCTCCCCGTCGAAACGCACCATGCCCGAGTGCGCGTACCGGCGGGCGAAAGCGCGAACGCCATCGCCCGCCCCGGCGGCACCGTCGGCGAACGCCACTCGCGCGTGCGAGGCGCTGAACTCGTGATGAGGGAAGATCAGGTCAGAGCCGCCCGCCTGGACGTCGAACACCCGGCCCAGGTAGGACGTTGCGATCGCGGCGCACTCCACGTGCCAGCCCGGCCTGCCCGGCCCGAACGGGGACTCCCAGGACGGCTCCCCCGGCCGCGCGGCCAGCCAGACCATGGGATCGACCGGGTCCTTCTTCCCCGGCCTGGCCGGATCGCCGCCCCGCTCGGCGCACAACGCCAGCATCGTCGCCGGGTCAAGGCGCGACACCGCCCCGAACGCGGGGTCGGCCGCCCGGGAGAAGTAGACGTCGCGCTCCACCTCGTACAGCGCACCCCGGTCGGCCAGCATCTGGTTCAGCCGCTCGATCAGCGGCAGCGCCTCCACCGCCCCGACCAGGTGGGTAGGCGGCAGGACGCGCAGCGCCTCCATGTCGGACCGGTAGAGCGCGATCTCCCGGTCGGCGAGCTCCCGCCAGTCCTCGCCGTCCCGGTTGGCGCGCTCGAGCAGCGGGTCGTCCACGTCGGTGACGTTCTGCACGTAGGTCACCGCGTGGCCCGCGTCCAGCCAGGCCCGGACCAGCAGGTCCCACGCGACGTAGGTAGCCGCGTGCCCGATATGGGTGGCGTCGTAGGGGGTGATCCCGCACGCGTACAAGGACGCCGCTGGCCCACTGGCGGCACGCGTCAGCTCCCCGGTCGCCGTGTTCGTCAGATACGGTTCCGGGCCGTGCCCGGGCAGGGAGGGAACATTCGCCGCGTGCCAGGAGTCCATGTGCGCAGGCTATCGCCCGTGAGCAGGGACATCGGCCGGCCAGCCAGGGGTCAGCGCCGGGGCCAGCCGAGGCGGCGAGGCCTGCTCGAACGCGTAGCTCAGCGCGATCAGCGCCGGCTCGCTCCACGCCGGGCCCAGGAAGGAAAGGCCTACCGGAAGGCCAGCGACATTTCCCGCCAGAACGGTAACCGCCGGGTACCCAGCTACCGCAGCTGGGCCGGACGTGTGGAATACGTCGTGATCGCCGAGCACGTAGTCGGTCAGCCAGGCCGGATTCGCGGTCAGCGTGACAATGGCGTCGAGCTGGTGTGCGGTGAGCGGGCCGTCCAGGGCTTCGCGGGCTTTGGCCCGTATGTCCGCGCGCGCCGCCAGGTACGCCGAACCTGCCAGGTCACCATCGGTGGCTTCGGCGCGTTCGAAGATTTCCTGGCCGAAGTGGGGCAGCACGGTGCCTGCGTTATGAATATTGAATTTGATGAGCTCAGCCAGGGTCCTGGGGTGCGGGCCGCGCAGCCTGGCCAGGTAGGCGTTGAGGTCATGCTTGAACTCCTGGATCAGCGCCGCACCCTCGGGCTCGGACAGCTCGGCCGCGCCAGGGCAGTTCCACCGGGTCGATGACCTGCGCGCCCTCTTCGCGCAGCCGCGCTAGTGCGCGGTCGAGAACGGCCGCGGTGGCGGAACTCGCCGCTTCGGAGCCATCGCGCCAGACGCCGAGGCGTGCGCCGGCCAGTGCGGACGAGTCCAGGAAAGCCGTGTAGTCGCGGGCGCGGGCGGCCGCCGGCTCGGTGGCCGGGTCGGCCGGGTCGGGCCCGGCGAGCGCGGTCAGCAGCGCAGCGGCGTCCGCTACCGAGCGGGTCATCGGCCCCGCGGTGTCCTGGGCCAGCGAGACCGGCACGATCCCGCTGCGGCTGACCAGGCCCAGCGTCGGCTTGATCCCGACGATCCCGCACGCGCTCGCCGGGCAGACGATGCTGCCGTCGGTCTCGGTGCCCACGGCGACTGGGGCCAGGGCGGCGGCGACCGCGACCGCCGACCCGGAACTGGAGCCCGACGGGTTGCGGTCGAGCGCATGCGGGTTCGCGGCCTGCCCGCCGAGCGTGCTCCATCCGCTGGTGGAATGGGTGGAGCGGAAGTTCGCCCACTCCGACAGGTTGGCCTTGCCGAGGATCACCGCACCGGCGTCGCGCAGCCGCCGCACGCAGAACGCCTCGTCGTGCCCGGCCTCGGCCAGCGCGGGCGAGCCCGCTGTCGTGGGCATCCCGTCCGCAGCGATGTTGTCCTTGACCAGGACCGGGATACCCTCCAGCGGGCGGGGCGCCGTGCCGCGAGCACGCGCCTCGTCGCTGGCCTTCGCATCCGCGGCGGCGTGCGCGCTGACGCTGATGACCGCGTGCAGTACCGGGTTGAGCCGCTCGATCCTGCTCAGGTAGAAAGCAGTGAGATCCTGTGCGGTGACCGCGCCCGTGGCCAGGGCCTGGCGCAGCGCCGTGATCGTGACGGTGTTCGGGTCGAGCCCGGTCCCGCCGATCGTCTCGCTGGGGATGACGGGCTCAGACATGGTAGGAGAATAACGGCGTGAACCTATCGATTGGCTCGCTGGCCGCTGTGCCGGCGCTGACCAGGCCCGACCTGCTCGCGGCGCCCGTCGCCGACGCGCTCGCCGCGCTGGATGAGGCGACGAGTTCCGCGGTGGGCGTGGCCGAGATCGACCCGGCGGCCGCGGACACGGCGGCGTTCTGTGAGCGTTATGGGGTCAGCCCCGAAGAGTCGGCCAACTGCGTGGTGATCACGGGCCGCCGCGACGGTGCGACCAGGTACGCCGCCTGCGTGATCCTGGCCACCACCCGGGCCGACGTGAACAACGTCGCCCGGCGCGAGCTTGATGTCCGCAAGGCATCGTTCGCGGCGATGGACGCCGCGGTCGCGGAGACCGGGATGGAGTACGGCGGCATCACCCCGGTGGGCCTGCCTGCGGCCTGGCCGGTCCTGGTGGACGCGCTGGTGGCGGACTCGCCGTCGGTGGTGATCGGCAGCGGTGTGCGCCGTTCCAAGCTGGTCCTGCCCGGCAAGCTGCTGGCCAGCATGCCCGGCGCGAAGGTGATCGAGGGCCTGGCCCGCTGAGCCGCCCTGACTGTGGTCCCGGGCTGACCGGGGAGGGTCCCGTTAAGGGAGCCAGGACACGTGCCCGTGCAGGAGCGCGTAGCCGACGAACGCGCCGGTGTCGATGAGCGTATGCGCGATGATCATCGGGGTCACCCTGCCCCACCTCTTGTACAGCACGCCGAAGATCACGCCCAGGATCGCGTTGCCGATGAACCCGCCGAACCCCTGGTACAGGTGATACGAGCCGCGCACCACCGCGGCCAGCGCGATCGCTTTCCACGGCGTCCAGCCCAGCTGGTCCAGGCGGCGCAGCAGGTAGCCGAGAACCAGGATCTCTTCGAGTATCCCGTTCTGCGCCGCGTCGAGGATCGAGCACGGGGATGCGCCACCACACGTCCGGCAGGGTCTCCGGCACGACGTTCAGGCTGATACCGAGGTGGAAGGCGGCCAGGTACAGGGCGAGGCCTGAGCCGCCGATGACCGCGGCGAGCACGGCACCCCTGGCGATGTCGCTGACCGGGCGGGTGGTGTCCAGGCCAAGGGCCGAGGGTCCCTCGCCCTCCCGGGCCAGCAGGTAGAACACCAGCGCCACCGGCACGAGCGTGGTCAGGATGCTGGCCAGCTGCAGCGTCAGGTCAAGCAGCGGCCGGCCGGGCGCGAGCGACCCGACCAGCACGGCCTGCTGGTGCGACAGCGCTTTGGGGGCGGTCAGCGAGCCGATCAGGTTGATGATCGCGAACAGCGCGCTGGCGCCGAGCGACACGCCGAAGACAACGACGATCTCCCAGCCGAGCATTCGCCTGGTCAGCGGCGGGAGAGTGGCCGGGACAGCGGCCGGGGCCCGGGATTTCAACACTCCAGGACTCTAACCGCTCCATCTGGAGGACCCGCTTAACGTTTCCTGGAAGTCCGCCGAAGGCCCCCTGGACATCCTGGCGCCGGCGGGTCCGCGCGGCGCCGGCGGGTCCCGCGGCGTCTCGCCTCCTCCATGCGCCGGCCCCAAGCACCGGCTGTCCACAATGCGGACAGCTCGCCAGCACTCTTCATCGTTTCCGCACGCCCGAACGGGACAAACGGGACGCCGAACCGTGCGTAAGTGAGGAAGAGTCGCCCGAGGCCCGTGGGGGACGGCCGAGGGGGGAGAGGGACGGTCGAAGGGGGAGGGGGACGGGCGAGGGGGAAGGTTAGTGGGGTGCGGGTCAGGCGCCGGCGGCGGTGACGATCGCGTCGGTGACGAAGCCGAGGACGAGCCCAAGCAGGATGGCCCAGGTGACCAGTTCCTTGAGCTTCGAGGCCCGGGCCACGGCGAGAAGCTCGATCACGACGTAGAGGATGGAGCCGGCCGCCAGGGCAAGGAAGGCGACACCGAGCAGCGGCGTGGCGACCCGCTGGCCGACGATCGTGCCCAGGAAGGTGGGCCCGCCGCCGATCAGGCCGAGCAGGATAAGCCGTCCCCAGGTCGGCCGCTCCCCCGCCGCGGCGAGCGGGGCGACGATACCGAACCCCTCGGTCGCGTTGTGCGCACCGAACCCGATCACCAGCAGGACCGCCAGGCTCAGCTGGCCCGCTGCCGCGGAGGCCCCGATGGCCAGGCCTTCGCCGAAGTTGTGCATCCCGATGCCCACGGCGATCATCAGCGAAAGCTCGGCGGCCCGGGCCCGCGCGGCGTCGGGACCGGATGGGAGCGCCGGCCGGTACGCCGTCGCGGCACCCGGCCCTTCCGGCCGCATCGTCGCGGCCCGGCGCTTCATCCAACGGTCGAAGTACACCAGGCTCATCAGGCCGACGCCGACGCAGCCCAGCATCACCACGCCGTCCACGACCGCCGTGCCGTACTTGTGCGAGCTGAGCGCCTTGTCCGCCGGCTCCCACGCGTTGGTCAGCACGTCCCACAGCAGGAAGATCAGGATTCCGATGGCGAGCCCGTTGAGGAAGACCTTGAGCCTGGGCATTGGCGCGCGGATGCGCCCCAGTGGCAGGCCGAGGAAGATGGTCAGCCCCGCGATGGCGCCGAGGAACGCGATCTGGCTTGCGGACAAGGGAGTTCCTCTCCTGGTGAGACGGCTGCGGTCAGGTAAGCCGGACCAGCTTACTAAAGTTAGGCTTACCTAACCAGTCCCGGGCCACATGGCAACTCCGGGACCGCCACTCCGCCTCGCGTCCCCTCGCCCTCCCCGCAGCCCCGGCGCCTACCCCCGCAGCCCAGCGCACGACCGCTCACGGAAACGGGTGCCGGCGGTGCGTGCAAACGGCCGTGCGTGACCCATGGATGCAAAGATGCGCCGGCCGCCGCGTCCTCACGTCACAACGCGGCGGCCAGCCTTTCTCCCATCGCGGCACAGGCTCAGGGCCGACCGCGCGGGAATATTACATCCCCGTCAGCCGACGGGCTCACCCAGCAGATCGTCGAATTCGCCCATCTTGACGCCCTCGATGAGCGCGGCGATTTCCGCTCGGGTGTAAATGAGTGCCGGGCCTTCTGGGTTCCGCGAATTCCGGACAGCGAACTCGCCGCTGCCCAGTCTGGCCAGCTCGACGCAGGCCCCCTGCGAGTTGCTGGCGCTGCTCTTGCGCCACCCGGCCCCGGAGAGCTCGGTGGCTGGCATACCATTGTACGTTTTCATTCCTCTATGACTTCCTCAAGCATCCCGCTCAAGATATCGACTGTACGTTCTGGGGATTCGCCCTCGACGCTGAGGCGCTCCATGACTTCGGTGTACTTTTCGACGTCCTCACGCTTATCCAGGTAGAGGGCGCTCGTCAGGTGCTCGAGATAAACCACGTCCGGTAGGTCAACTTCCGGAAATCGCATGATCGTGAATGCTCCGGCCTCGGCCGCATGGCCGCCGGACCGGAAGGGAACCACCTGAAGCGTGATGTTGGGTTCTCTCGCGGCCTCGATCAGTCGCACAAACTGGGCCCGCATCACCTCCCCGCCACCGATCGGGCGGCGTAGCGCCGCCTCGTCCACGACCGCCCACAGCCGGGGGCCACCGGCCTTCGTGAGCACTTCCTGCCTTGCCATGCGCAGGCCCACCCGGCGCTCAACCTCTTCGGCTGACGCGGACGGCAGCCCGAGCTTGATCACGGCGCGCGCATAGTCGGCCGTCTGGAGCAGTCCAGGTACGAACTGCACCTCGTACAGCCGGATCAGCAGTGCCGCCTCCTCCAGGCCCACGTAGACCTGGAACCAGTCGGGCAGCACGTCGCCGTACTTGTGCCACCAGCCTGGCGAGTTGGCCTGCTTGGCCAGCGCTATCAGCGTCTTGGGCCTCTTCATCATCCACCCCGTAGAGGTCAAGCAGGTCCTCTACGTCCCTTTCCTTGAAGCTGACGCGGCCCAGTTCCATCCGGCTGATCTTCGACCCGGAAGCCCGGATGGTGTATCCGGCATCGTCCCGGGTGACTCCCTTAGCCTCTCGCAACCTCCGGAGCTGGGAGCCCAGGAGGATACGCAGCACCGTCGGACCGCTGCCCGGCTGTGCCGTTATCACGCCCACTCCCTGGGGTCGCCCCGGCGATCGGAGAGCACTGCCTTCGTGGGACCTCCCCACCCGCCGCACGTGCACCGCGCGCTTACATCTGCACGTGCATCCGGCCTTGCGTTTGCAAGGTATAGAGGGGATGATAGCGCTTGTGCCGCACGGACACGACTCACGGTGCCAGCGACATGGATGGGACGCCCATCACTCAAGACCCGGCCCGCCTCGCCAATGACAACGGAGGTCACCGAGGTGTCTGAGGAGGATCTCCTCACGGCGAGCAGGCCCGAGATCATGCCTCAGGCCAGCAGCCTTCTTTCGGCACCACTTCTGGGCGACCTGGCCGCCACGCCCGTTCAGCCCGCGGCGACGTGCACGCTGTCGCCGAGCCCCGAATCGGTGAAGGTCAGGCCGCGACTTCACCCGGACCGTACCCTGCGGGACTGGGGCATGAGCGCCGTGACCGACCTGGCCGAGCTTGTCGTCTCCGAACTGGTGACGAACGCGCTGCGGCATGGCATCCCGGCGGCGCGCAAGCCCGGCGAACAGCAATGCGTGCGCCTACGGCTGCTTGCCCAGGCACCGTTCGTCATGTGCATGGTGACCGACCTGGAGCGGGCGATCCCGGTGATCCGGGACTCCGGACCCCGCCGCCGAGTGTGGCCGTGGCCTGACCGTGGTCGAGGCCTGCTCCGTGCGCTGGGGCTGGCACCTGCTCGACGAGGGCGGCAAGGTCGTCTGGGCATTGTTGCGGTGACGGCACAGAGCCTGGGTATCTAGCTAGTCAGGGGCGGGTGGCACGGCTAGGCTCAGGGCGCCATCGTTCCCAGCGGGGCCGCGTTCCGTCCGTTCTGTGTGCTCACCGAGCGCGGTTGAGGAGCAATCATGTATCAGCCTTACCCGTCACTCCGGGCAGGTGCCGGAGCCCGTTCGGCCCGAGCCTCCGGACTCTGTGCTGACGGCGGTCAAGCTCATGTACGCAGGCGCGGTGGTCAACGGGCTGGCCCTGATCGTCGGCCTGGTTACGATAGGTAACCTTCGCAGCGCGCTGCATCGCGCCGATCCTTCGCTGACCCCGAGCCAGCTTCACAACTTCGAAGCCTTCTACGTGACGCTATCGGTGGTGACGGGGCTGATCGGCGTCGGTCTGTGGATCCTGATGGCCGTGATGAACCGGCGAGGGCACAGCTGGGCGCGCATCGTAGCGACCGTGCTCTTCGGGCTTTACACCCTCTTCCTGGTGCTCGGTTTCTCCCGCGCGGGCGCGGCGGTCGGGACCCTCGTCTCGTTGCTGACCTGGCTGATCGGCCTCGCGACAATCGTGTTGCTGTGGCGGCGGCAGTCCAGCG
The DNA here is from genome assembly GCA_963813395.1 of uncultured Actinomycetes bacterium. Lineage (GTDB taxonomy): Bacteria > Actinomycetota > Actinomycetes > Streptosporangiales > Streptosporangiaceae > DASXKD01. The sequence continues at coordinate 12,182 of CAWEYV010000016.1, read as the reverse complement.
AGTTCTTCAACGCGCCGAGCCCGCGGTAGCACCCCGGACCGAGCCCGGTCAGGGGTGCGGCGAGCAGCGGCCTCAGGGCCGCTCACCCGAGCCAGCCCATGACAGGCGATCGCGGCAGCGGCGACGACGTTCAGCGAATCGACCCCGAGCGCCATCGCACCAGCACTCATCGGAATGCACACCGGATGGTCAGCCTGGTCCAGCCAGCGGGATGAGAGCCCGTCACCTTCCGTGCCGAGCAGCAGCGCGACCCGGCCCGGCATGGGAACGTCGTCCAGCGCGACCGCCGACTGATCGGGAGTCAGCGCGAGCACCGCGAAGCCGGCCGCCCGGATCTCGGCGAGCCCGGCACGCCAGTTGGTCATACGCGCATACGGGATCGCGAACACAGCACCCATGGACACCTTGATCGCCCGCCGGTACAGCGGGTCCGCACACCGCGGTGACAGGATCACGGCATCCACGCCGAGCGCCGCCGCGCACCGGAAGATACCGCCGACGTTCCCGTGATCGACAAGATCTTCCAGCACAACGATCCGCCGGGGCGGGTCCGGCTCGCGGTCTGGCCAGCCCCCGGGCGAAGCGGTGTTCACCGCGGCCCGGACCTGGCCACGGCCCTGGAGTACCTCGGCGACCGAGGGGAGTGCCCGGCGGTTCATGGACGCTAGCGCACCCCGGTGCACTCGGTAGCCGGTGACCCGCTCGGCCACTTCGTGGGAGATCACGTAGACCGGCCCGCCGCCGGCACCCGCCACGTCCGCGAGACCCGCCAGCCGCTCCGGCGTGACCAGCATGGAACGGACGCCGTAGCCGGCGGCGATCGCCCGCCTTATCACCTTCTCGCCTTCCGCCATGAACAGGCCGTGTGCCGCTTCCATGCTGGTCCGCAGCTTCACGTCGGTGAGCTGCACGTAGTCCGCAAGCCGCGGATCCGTTGGGTCGTCCACGACAATCCCTGCCATATGCCCAGTCTGGCCGGGACCGAGAGGCGATGTGGCCAGGAAGGAGGGTAGCCGGGCCGCGACTCCCGGCCGCCGTGACAGCCGCCGGCAGACGCGCCGCGCACAAAATGGGCAAGCCACACCATGAACACCAGCCCGTCCACTACAGTCGTGCCCGACGCTCGCCGGTCCGCCGGTGTGGGTGGGAGCGTCACAGCGGATCGCGGCCGGGGGCCGGGTCCGCCGATGCAAGGGGAACGGTGAATGGGGATTCACCGCCCGGGCTCGCGGGTCCAGTGAGGTCAGGGTGAATACTGGACGCACCGGCGCGCCCCGCCGGTACCGGCCGGGCCGGAAGCGCCGCGTCAACACGGCACTGCTTGCCGTGCTTGCAGCCGCCATCGCGGCCACGGTCCTCGTCGCCCTCGGCGCCAAAGCCCTGACGGTCCACGCGACGTGCAACGGTCAGCCCGCGAAGGTGCGCATCGCGGTCTCCGGCGAGATCGAGCCGGTCATCACGCACGTCAGCGCGTACTTCAACCGCCAGCACCGCCAGGTGGATGGGCACTGCGCGGAGGTGACCGTCACCTCGGCACCTGCGGCATCGGTCGCCGCACAACTGGCCCGCCTGCCCTCCGGGTACGTCAAAGCACCAGCCGACGCCTGGATCCCCGACTCGCAGGACTGGGTCGAGATCGCCAGCGCCAGCCCGGCCGCGGCAAAGTTCGTGCAGCCCACCGGGATCACCGTCGCTGAGTCCCCGCTGGTCATCACGATGCCCCGGCCCGCAGCCGCGCGCACACCCGCGTTTGGCACCTCCGTTGGCTGGAATTTCCTGCTGCCGAGTACGGCGGGAGGACCTGTCGGGTCCGCCGGCCTTGACGTGCAGTTCCCCGATCCCACGCTGAGCGCGGCGGGGCTGGCCGGGCTGATCCAGCTCAAGCGGATGGTCGGCTACGGCCGGGCCGCCCGCGGCGCGCTGGCCACGTTCGCGCTCAACGTGCAGGTGGTACCGCCTGCGCCCGGTGACGGATCACTGCCCTCGCTGGACACCTTCGCGCTGCCGGCCCGGACTCCGCCACCGCCCGCGAAAACCCCTCCGTCCGGCGCGGCAAGCACCGCCGCCCCGGTCACGATCACGTCCGAGCAGGCGGTGGTGCAGTTCGACCGGGCCCACCCAACGCAGCCCCTTGCGGTGCGCTATCCGGCCAAGGGCACCTACCAGCTTTCGTTCCCCTACGTCGTCACCACCGCGAACCGGCTGACGCAGGCTGCGGCGAAGGCGTTTGGAAACACGCTGAGATCGTCCTACGCCACCGCCTACGTGCACTACGAGGGCTTCCGCTCCGGCACCGGGACGGCCAGCGCCTGGCCCGGATGGTACGGCCTGACCAGCGCCGAGCCGCACCTCCTGCGGCAGCCAGGACCAGCCCGTACCCTGTCGGCTCTGCACGCGTGGCACGTCCTCGGCCTTGGCTCCCGGTTTCTTGCGCTGAACGATGTCTCCGGAGCCATGAACGTCCGGGTCAGCCCGGGTGGCCCGACTCTGGAGCGGGTGCTCGGCGGTACATCGGCGGCGGGGATGACACGCTTCCCGGACAGCACCCAGATGGGCTTGTGGGTTTTTGCCAGCCACCTGCAGGGAGACCTCCCCTACAAACAACTCGTGCCGATGGGCCCGCTGCCCGGCCAGGTCGGCGTGGTCACCCGCAGGCAGGCGATACAGGCGCTAGCCGCGTCCGGGCGGGCACTGCCGCACATCCCGGCTGCCCTGTACGGCACACTGCTGGCCGCCTACAAGCAGATGGTCGCCGGCTACCAGCCGCAGTACGTCAACGACATCATCGTGCTGACCGCCGGCATAGAAAACGCCCCGGGCGACATCACGGCGAACAAGCTCATCCGTGATCTGAAGACGATGGTCTCTCCCAAGCGGCCGGTCGAGATCCTCATGATCGTCCTTGGCCATCCCGGCACCTTCAGCCAACTGCAACGGATCGTCCACGTGACCAACGGGAAGGTCTGGCCGATCACCAGCGCGGCGGAGGTCCCGCAGATCTTCTACCGCGCCTTCGGACGGCGCATCTGCCAGCCGCACTGCCCCAGGTGACCCCGCTGTCCCAGCGGCCGCCCAGGTAACCCAGCCTTACGGCCCAGGTAACGCCGCCGCGGCCGGGCGCTGACAGCGCTCCGCCGGCCTTCGGCAAAGATCTCTGGGAAACTTCGCCACACTGTGTGAACCAAGCTCCGTTCGCAGCGCGTCTCCTCTGTGAGGCCCGGCGAGAGCGGGGCGCCGGGCCTCATAAGGACTTGGGGCCCGGCTTTAGCGGGGAGCCGAGCCTCAACAGCTTGACAGAAGTGTGGACTTGAGGCCCAGCGAGAGCGGGGCGCTGGGCCTCAAACAGATTTGGGGCCCGGCGAGAGCGGGGCGCTGGGCCCCAGATCGACTTGGGGCCCGGCCTTTTAGCGGGGAGCCGGGCCCCAAATAGCTTGACAGAGTGTGGACTTGAGGCCCAGCGAGAGCGGGGCGCTGGGCCTCAAACAGATTTGGGGCCCGGCGAGAGCGGGGCGCTGGGCCCCAGATCGACTTGAGGTCCGGCCTTTTAGCGGGGAGCCGGACCTCAAATGTGTCCAGCCACGGTCAGGCGCTGGCGTCCAGCAGGCTATGTGCACGCTCGATCAAGGCGGGGACCGCCTGTCCCTCCCGTTCGAATCCCTCACCCACGGTCTTGTGCTGCAGGAACCTTGCGTTGATGCCCTCGAGCACCACCGCCAGCTTGAAGCAGCCGAACGCCATGTAGTAGTCGAGCCGGGACAGGTCCCGGCCGGTGAGGCTCGCGTAGCGCGCCGCGACTTCGTCCCGGGTCAGGAAGCCGGGGGCCGTCGTCACCGTCGCGCCCGCACCGGGCGGGAGGATCTCCTGCTCACCGGCTTCGGTCCAGTAGACCAAGGGACAGCCCCAGGTCGGCGAGCGGGTCACCGAGCGTAGACATTTCCCAGTCGACCACGGCGGCGATCCGCGGCCCGGCGGCCGGATCGATGAGCATGTTGTCGACCCGGAAGTCCCCGTGCACCAGGGTTCCGGCGGCGCCGGCCGGTCCGGGGGCGGGCAGCCCGGCGGCCAGCCGGGCGACCAGATCCTCATAACCCGGCATCTCCCTGGTCACCGACAGCTTCCACTGCCGCTGCCAGCGATTGAGCTGTCGCTCCAGGTACCCCTCTGGCCTGCCGAACCCGTCAAGCCCGACCGCGGTCACGTCGAGCCCGTGGATCGTGGCGAGCATCTCCGCGAAACGCTCCGACACCATCCTGGTCTGGGCAGGCGACAGGATCTTGCATCCTCGCTGGACCGGAAGACCACCCCGTCCACCCACTCCATCAGGTAGAACGGGGCGCCGATGACCTCGGCGTCCGAGCAGAGCGCGACCGGCCGCGGTACCGGAACGGCCGTGCCGTGCAGCGCGGACAGCACGCGGTACTCCCTGGCCCATATCGTGCGCGGTGGGCAGTACGTGACCGAGCGGCGGGCGGCGCAGGACCAAGCGGGTCGCCGGACCCGCAGCCGTGCGCGCCGGGAGCCGGGAACTCCACCCGGTAGGTCAGGTTCGAGCGCCCGCCGGCGATCAGCTCGACCGCCAGGTCCGCTCCCCCGCCGGGAAGATCGTTATCGGCGAGCCAGTTCGCCAGCCCGGCCACGTTCTCGAGTCCCGGGACACCCACGTTGCCCATACCGCTCCTCACCATGTCGCTGGCCACCTGCCGCCGCAGTGTCCTTGCATGATCCCTGCTGCGGGCCGTGCCCGCCAGCGCTGGCGACCGGCCGGACCGCGCGGCTGGATCCCCCCCCGCGCAGGATCTGGGCCAGGACCCCGCAGCCGCGCACCACGTCGGGCAGTGCCGCGCCGCCGTAGCCGAGGACCAGGCCATTCCTGGTGACCGGGCCCGCGTAGTACCGCTCCAGCGTGCTCACCGCGACACCATGCGCCAGGGCCGCCCCGGCCACCTGATCGGCAGGCTGGCTTGTCTCCAGGACCATGTGCATCCCCGCCTCGTCGCCGGACAGCCGCCCGGCGTCCCCACGGCCGAGCGCGGCCGCCATCGCGACCCGGCGGCGGGCGTAGACGTGCCGCATCCGCCTGATGTGCCGTTCCAGGTCGCCGGTGGTGATCAGGGTGAACATGGCCCGCTGGGCGGGCCCGGCGGCCCACTCCCCCAGGTTGGCGCCGGTATCAGCGAGCCGGGCCGCCAGGTCCGGCCGGGCAACGAGCCAGCCCACCCGCAGCGCGGGCGTGAGTATCTTCGTGGTGGTCCCCAGGTACACCACGACCTCGGGATCCAGCCCGAACAGGGCGGGCAGCGGGGAGACGTCGTAGCGGAACTCGCCGTCGTAGTCATCCTCGACCAGGAGCGCACCGGTGGCCCGGGCCCAGGAGATCAGCGCCTGCCGGCGCGGTACCGAGAGCCGGCCGCCGAGCGGGTACTGGTGCGCCGGGGTGGTGTAGACGAGCCGCAGGTCATCCGGGAGCGCATCCACGATAAGCCCGTCCTCGTCCACCGGGCACGGCACGGTGCGCACCCCGTGGGCGGCGAACACGGCCCGCGCCGTCGGGTACCCGGGTTCCTCCACGCCCACCCGGTCCCCCGGCCGCAGCAACGCGGCCGCGATCAGGCCCAGGCTCCCGGCAACGCCGCGGGTCACCACGAGCTGATCCACCGAGCAGCGAACGCCCCGGCCGCGCCGCAGGTAGCCGACCAGGGCGCCGCGCAGGTCGTCGTTGCCTCGCGGGTCCGATTCCCGGGCCGGCGGCTGGGCGCCCGCGCTCCGCCAGGCCCGCCGCCACGCGGCCGGGTCGATTCCCTCGGTCCAGGCGATGCCGGGCCGCAGTTCGATCAGTGTGCCGGTGCCGAGGGACGGCAGCCAGCCCGGCGCACCGTCCGCCCCGTCGCGACCCGCCAGCGGGAGACTGCCCGGGGCGGGCTGGCCCGCCCTGGGCGCCGTCCGCGACGTAGGTGCCGGAGCCGTGCCGGCCTTCGATCCACCCTTCGGCGAAGAGCTGGGCGTAGGCGCCGGTGACCACGGTCCGGCTCACCCCGAGCAGATCCGCGAGCGCCCTGGTGGCGGGGAGCCGCTCCCCGGTGGCCAGACGGCCGTCGGCCAGCGCCTCGCGGAGCTGGTCCACGAGCTGCGACCGTCAGCGACCCTTCGTCCGCCCGGTCGGCGGTCAGCGGCAGCTCCACGGTCCCGCGTGTCATAGTGGTCCTTCATCAAGGTCTTGAAGTGGCTACTAGAGAATAGCCACTTTGCCGCTAGCCTAGTCGGCATGACCACGCTGAACCACGCCCTGTCCCCGACCGAGCGCACCCGTGTGCGCCGTCACTCCGAACGCGCCCAGACCGAACGCGCCGACCTGTTCGCGGTGCTCGACGCCGGGATGATCTGCCACCTGGGCGTGGTCGTCGACGGCTCGCCGGTGGTGCTGCCCACCGCGTACGGCCGCATCGGCGACATGCTCTACCTGCATGGCTCCTCCGCCAACCGGAGCATGCACGCGGCCGACGGGCACGAGATCTGCGTCACGGTCACCCATGTCGACGGGCTGGTGTGTGCCAGGGCCGCATTCACCCACTCGGTCAACTACCGAAGTGCGGTGGTATTCGGCACCGCACGAATAGTCACAGATGAGGCAGAACGCCTGGCGGGTTTGCGGGCCGTCACCGAGCACCTGATCCCCGGCCGCTGGGACGCCGTGCGGGCACCGACCCGCAAGGAGCTCGCGGCCACGTCCGTGCTGGCCGTCCCGCTGGCGGAGGCCTCGGTCAAGGTGCGCACCGGCCCGCCCAAGGACGAGCCGGAGGATCTCGGCGCCGGTATCTGGGCCGGTGTGCTGCCCCTGGGCACGACCTTCGGCGAACCGGTCCCTGATCCCGAGACTCCCGGCAGGTATCGACGCCCCGGATCACATTCACGCGCGGATAGAGACGGGTAACCGCTAGGTCGTTTGGCACGAAAGATCCTCATGCTCCTGCGCGAAGTACGGTCTTTAGCCGTGCGAGCAGGCCCGATATCCGCAGAACACGGCCTAAGCTGTGGGGATGGCTGACCGGCTGGTGTGGATCGACTGCGAAATGACTGGGCTGGACCTGACGCGGGACGCCCTGATCGAAATCGCCTGCCTGGTCACCGACCGCGACCTCGTGGTGCTCGACGAGGGCCTTGACCTGATCATCAAACCGCCGGCCGAGGCACTCGACCAGATGGAAGACGTGGTCAGGGAGATGCACACCGCCTCGGGGCTGCTGGCCGAACTGCCTGCGGGGGTCACCCTCGCCGAGGCGCAGGACCAGGTGCTGGCATATGTCCGCAGGTACGTCCGCGAGCCGCGGCGGGTACCGCTGGCCGGCAACTCCATTGCCACCGACCGCGCCTTCATCGCCCGCGACATGCCTGAGCTCGACGCGTTCCTGCACTACCGGATGGTCGACGTGTCCAGCATCAAGGAACTGGCCCGCCGCTGGTACCCGCGCACCTACTTCGCCAGCCCACCCAAGCGCGGCGGCCATCGGGCCCTGGCCGACATCACCGAGAGCATCCAGGAGCTGCGCTACTACCGGGCAACGGTGTTCGTCCCCGCGCCGGGCCTCGACTCGGCCACCGCCCGGCAGATTGCCGCGAGCTTCGGCGGCGCGGACCAGCCCTGCCCCGAAGAAGAACCCGCTATCACCGGCGCCGACGCAGGCGCGCGGGGAGGGAACGGCGCTGCCGGGGGAACCGGTTCGGCATAATCACCCCGCACCGCTATGCTGCATCCAGCCGAATGGCGATGGTGGGCGTAGCTCAGTTGGTTAGAGCACCAGGTTGTGGTCCTGGGGGCCGGGGGTTCGAGTCCCCTCGCCCACCCCAATGAAACCCCAGTTCAGAGGCCCGGCCCGGACGACGGCCGGGCCTTACTACGTCTCACTGTCCGTTTTTGGGAGCAGAACGGGAGCCGATCTTGGTTTCGGCTACCGGAAGCTGGCCAGGAGAGTGCAGGGCCTGGACTGGTGACGTCGCTGAGATGCGGGCGCGTTCGCGGAGAGATGCCTCCCAGAGCTCTTGCAGACCAGCGACGAGGTCCTCGCGCATCCCGGGCGTGATGTGGCTGTAGACGCCGCGCATGCCCGGCACCTCGTGGCCCATTCGTTCTGACTGCAGCACGTAGCGCACGCCTAGGTCGTCGAGCCATGTCTCGTGGCCGTGACGCAGCCCGTGGGGGTCAGGCCCGGACGCAACGGGAGCCAGGAGGCTACCGGCGCAGGTTCGGCAGGCTCCTGAACTGATCCCGCGCACCGCACGGCGTTGGTCTTGTGGCTGATGACCAGCCCGTCGCGGCGGAGAAGAACCGACCGGTGACAGACCGGGCACCGGCCGCTGCCTTCCTTGCCTGCCAGGCGAGGGATGCCGCGGCCCGCCGGTGGGCTGAAGGGGACGCCTGGCTGCGCTGGCGGCCATGGCGGCACTGGCCTGCCCGGCCATGGGGCGCTCATGTCTACGAGTACGGGCCACGGATCTCGCGCGTACTTGCCCTGCCTGCCGGGATAGCGGCCGTCGGCGGCCGGGCGGACTACGCGGCGCGCGTAGTGCGAGCGGCGGAAGTGCCCGTTTCCAGGGGCGAGGAAGGCGTATTCACTGCCCGGGCACCATGGGGGCTCGGGGTTGCGGCAGGTGCACGTCCGGCTGGTGGCGGCGTTCAGATACCGGGTGAGGAGTTCTTCGAGGAAGGGCGGGAGATCCGCGGTGCGGATCGATCCGTCCTTGGGACGGCCACGGTAGAACCGCCCATCCAGCTCGTAGAGCTTCCACGCGATATCCAGCGTCTGGCCATGGAAGCACTCCGGTGGGAACCCGATGACTTCGCTCCACCGCATCCCGGTGTACGCGATCGTGATCAGCATGACGAAGTCGGTATCGGCGCCCGAGAGCACTGAGCAGCGCTCCGCGAACAGCAGTGCCTCAAGGGGCGTCGCCCACGTCTTCTCGGCCTTTTCCGCCCGCTCGATCCGCCGCTGCCCCTTCCGGCCCTTGCCGCGCCTGCGGGTGGCCGGGTTCGACCGGATGTAGCGGGGCATCGCATCGGCGAGGATCGTGGCGAGCGTAGAGCGGGCCTCGCGGGCGGTGCGCCGGGTGTAGCCCCGGGCAACGATCTGCTTCTCCCACAGGGCAATCGCTTCGGGTTGCAGTTCCAGCGCCCGCAGCGCCCACTCTCCGAACGCGGGCAGGATGTGCACTTCGATCGTGTACTTGTAGGTGCTGAGGGTGTTCAGTTCCAGGTCTTGAGCCGGGAACCAGGTGTTGACCCATTCGGTGAGAGTGAGCTGCCCGGCGCGGGGATCGACGTAGGTGTTGCTACGGATCGCGGCTTCCTGGTCGCGGGCATAGTCCTCGGCGTCCTTGCGCCTTTGGAAACCGGGCATGGATTCCAACGTGCCGTCTGGCCCGCGCCATCGGGCACGCCAGAGTTTGCCGCGCTTTTCTGCGTATCCCATGGTTCCTCTCAGGCCGCCAGGTGCTGTCAGGCTGCGGATGGGCCGGTGATGCCGCCGCCAGGCGGGTAGCTGCGAGGCCGGGGACGCAGCGAAGCGACACCGCTGGCTGCTGCAGGTGGCTTGCGCGCGCGCCGGGAGCGCGACCGGCTATTTCTCGCTTCGCCCGACGGTGGCGGCATCATCTCGTTCATCTGGACGATGACGGCCAAGTGGCCGTCGGTGAACCTGTAGGCACCGCCGAGCATGGTGAACGGGATCTTCCGCGCCGCCGCCTGGCGCTCCAGCCAGCTTTTCTTGACCTTCAAGATCTCGGCAGCCTCAGCGGCTGTGTAGAGCACCGGACTCTGGTGGTTACCGGTCATTACTCGGTCCTCGTGTCCTTCCCAGCGGCCCCAGCTGAGTCAGCGCGCACTTCGGTGGCCTGGGCTGTCCGCTAGTTCACGGCTAGTCATGATGGGTCCTGGTGTCCGGCGTCGGCGACGATCGCGGTGTACTCGTCGTGCGGCCACGGCTCGGCGAGCCAGGTCGCGAACTCCCTCCACTCCGCGCGGCTGGGCGTGCGGATGATGAGCTCAAGATGTTCGGTAGGCATGCCGGCGGCGGCGCGGGCGACACGCTCCTTGCGACTGATCCGCCCTTGGCCGCCTGCGGCCGTCATCGCTCGGTCTCCTGTTCTGGGATCAGGCGCAGCCGCCGACGGAGCGCGGCAGCCACGAGCGGCGGCACCCCGACCGCCCGCAGCGCTGCCCTCGCCGTGCTCGGGCTGATGCGGCGCTGTCTGCCCGCGATGCTCCCGGCGCCGCTGGGCGGGTTGGGTGTCTCCCACGCGAGCCTGGTCGAGTCGGCCTCGCACAGGCGGAGGGCTTGCCGTGCGGCCGTCGCGCGTGGCCTTCTTCTCCTGGGCCTGGCGGTGCTGGTCATGCCGCCACCCCCGTGCGCTGTTGCCGGAGCTTGTTGCGTTCTTCTGGTGTGGTGCCGCCCAGATGCCGGTCGCGATTCCGGCCCAGGTGTCGGCGCCGGACAGTGCGTAGTCCAGGCACTGGACGCGGAAAGGGCAGGCCCGGCAGATCCGGGTGGCGGTCTTGGCCCGGGCGTGCTGGCCCTTGTCGGGGAACCAGGCGTCGGGGTCGGCCTGGGCGCACAGAGCGCGCTCGGCCCACTGGCCGGGGAGGGTCAGCCTGGTGGCTGCTGCCGTGCCGGCCCGGGCACCGCGGTACCGGGTCATGACGGCGGGTCCTGGCATCGGGCGGCGATGGTGAGGGCGGTGGTGCCGCTGACGTGCAGCCGCTTGGAGATCTGGTAGGGGGTGCCGCCGCGGGCGAGGATGTGGCCGGCGGCGAGTTGCCGCTCGGCGCGGGTGAGCGCGACCGTGCGCGTGCCGCGGGCGGCGATGTCGACGGCGATCAGGTCGATGATGCCGTCGTCGGTGAGCGCGAGACGGCGCCGTGCGGGCTGGGCGGTCACGGTTCGGCCTCCCATCCGGCGTCCCACTGGGCGACGGCGGCGGCCAGCCGGGGGCAGCCTTCGCCGTGACCGATCTCGTTCTCGGCAGGCCGGGCGAGCAGGCCGCGGTCGCTGATCGCCTGGTCGCAGGACCGGCACAGCCAGACGACGGACCGGCCGTAGCGGATCGCGGTGTCGGTGTGGGGGTTTCCGGCGGCGTAGGTGTAGGCGGCCTCGGCGACGGTCGGCCCGGCCTGGTCGGCGTCGGCGTCCGGCGCCACGCCGAGGGACCGGCCGATCTGGTCCCAGCCGTGCCCGGCCTCGCGGGCGGCGCGGATGTACTCGCGTGCGGTTCGGCGGGCGGCTAGCTCGAGGTCGCGGGCGGCCCGGGCGCCGTGGAGCGGCTCGACGTCGCGGACGGTGGGCTCGGTGTCGCCGGGGAACATCGGCCGGGTGACGATGGCGGCGCCGGAGTCGCGGGCGAGCCTGATCGTTTCCCGGCGTGCCGTCTCACGGGCTGCGGCCACTCGCTGCTGGAGGTTGGTTTCGGGTTCGGTCATGGTGGTGGTGCTCCTTGCTGGTGGTGGGTCAGGCCCCGGCCTCGGCTTCGAGTTCGGGCCCGGCGTGCTGGGCGGCCCGGTTGATGCGGTCGTGGAGGGCGAGGGTGGCCCAGGTGGTCGTGCCGGCCGGTTCGGCCTGCGTGCCGCTGGCTGAGGCGAGAGGGCTGACGGTGGCCAGGCCGCGTTCGTCCTGGGGCCTGGCCTGGGGTGTGGTGGCTTGGCGGTGGGCGGCGATCATGGCTTCGGCGGTGTCGCGGTAGCCGCGGGCTTCCTCGCGGCCTTCGGGCTGGAGCCGTTCGGGGATGACGGCGGCGAAGATGCGGGCCTGCACTGCGGCGATGCGGTCGGCGGGGAACCCCGCGTCGATTTGCTGCTGGATGGCCCGGCGGGCTTGCGCGGAGCCGCGTTCGTAGGCGGGTGGGCGTGCTGGCGGGGCTGCCGGTGCCGGTGGGGTGCGGGCCGGTGCCTGACGGCCGGTGGGGCTTTGCCTTGCGCGGGCGGGGGTGCTCGGTGCAGATGGGGCACAGCCGAGGTGCGTCGTGGCGGTCTTTCAGTTCCCGCTCGCGGGTGCGGCCGCCGGGCCAGGTGCGGGCGAGGCGGAAGCTGCCGCCCGCTGGCCTTGATGACTTCCATCAGGCGGGCGCCGGTGCCCGCCGCGTGGGCGGCCAGCCGGGCGTGCAGCCTCCCGGGTGCGGCGTGGTGCTGGACCTGCTGA
>CAWEYV010000015.1:0-176573 GCA_963813395.1 uncultured Actinomycetes bacterium | reverse complement strand
GTGCATCTACTCGTTCAGTTCCTGCTGCTCCGCGTCGGTCGCCATCCGGTCCGCCGCCCCACGAGAAGGGTACCCTCGGTCGCGGCCGGCGAACTCGCCCGGCCCGTCGATGGCCGGGCCGGCTACCCGGTCGTCGAAGCCAGGATGCCGAAGGTCGATACGCCCACGGCCGCCAGTTCGCAGCACCAGGGCCTCGCCGCGGAAACTCTCGGCTGCCTGGACACCACGCTGAGAAGCTGTCGCGCGTGCGCCCTCTCGCCGCCGCTGGAGACCGTCGCCGACGCACTGCTCACCGTCCGGCGCCGCAGCACGGCCATGGCGATTTTGGTGCCGCCGAAGTCGAGGCCAGAGTACGACAGATGGGTCGGCCAGCGGAAGACCTTCCGGGGACGCTGATCACGCCCCTTCTGCCGAACTTTTAGACGGTCTCCTGGGCTGCGACGGCCACGACCCGCTGGGCAACTCCGCCGGAATCGGCGCGTCGCCATGCGATCCGGGGCAGGGCCTCGCCCGGATGGCCGGGCGCTCGATGTCGACCCAGACGCAGGTTCCCGGCGCGGGCCATCTTCACCTCCGCCGGCAACCGGTGGTCCCGGCACCGGCGGCTCCTGGCAGGACTGATGCGGGAGGTGGCAGTGACGGTCGCGTCGGCTGATGTCCAGGGCGATGTCGGCCGCGCGTCCCCAGCTCATTCGCGCCCTGAACGAGCAGCTCCTGCTCCGGTACATCCGCGATCACGGCCCATGCTCCCGCGCCGACCTGGCCCGGCTCTCCGGGCTCTCCAAGCGCCACCGTCTCGCTCGCCCTGGCCACGGTTCGAGCAGGCGGGCCTGGTCCAGGAGGCGAGTCGCGCGTCTTGGCAGGCCGGGCAGGTCGGCGTTGCTGTACGAGATCAAGCCGGAGGCCGGATTCGTGCTCGGCCTCGACGTGGGCGCACAGTACATCCGCGGCGCCCTGGCCGACCTGGCGGGCGAGGTCCGGGTGCGGTCGTCGGCGAGGTCGCACGCTTCCGGCGGGCGGAGCCGGGTCGAGGAACTGGTATGCCTGGCCGACGACTTGTGTACGCAGGCGGGCCTGAACAGGGCGGACGTTACCCAGACGGTGATCGGCAGCCCCGGCGTCTACGACCCGAGGCGCAACGCCATGGCGCTGACCGGCGGCCTGCCCGGATGGGACCGGCCTGCCGTGCTGGCCCAGCTACGCGAGGCGTTCGGCCAGTCACTGGTGGTGGAGAACGACGTGGACGCGGCGGCGCTGGCGGAACGGCGCACGGCCACGGCCAGGAGGTCGACAGCTTCGCCTTCGTTTCCGTCGGCACCGGCATCGGCATGGGCCTGATCATCGGCGGTCAGCTGTTCCGCGGCGCCCACGGCGTGGCCGGTGAGATCGCCTACATGCCGATGACCGGCGGGCGCGGCACCGACCCCGCGGACGCCCGTAAGCGTGGCGTGTTCGAGGCGGCGGCGTCCGCGCCCGCCGTGGTGCGCGCCGCGCGCCGGGCGGGCATGCGGGGGCAGGTCTCGGCCCGCCGGGTCTTCACGGCAGCGGCGCGCGGCGATGAACGGGCCGCGGCCGTCGTCGCGGAAGAGGCCGCCCTGGTGGCCAGGGTGCTGTGTGCGGTGGTGACCGTGGTGGACCCGGAACTGATCGTGCTGGGCGGCGGGGTCGGCCAGGCGCCGGGCTTCGCGGCGGCGGTGACCGGGGAACTGCGGCGGATCGCGCCGGTCATGCCGGAGGTCCGGGTCAGCGCGCTGGGCACCGACGCGGTCGTCGACGGCTGCCTCGCCGCTGGCGCCGAGCTTGCCTGGGCCCAGCTGACCGTCACTATCCCCAGCCCTCCGGGCACTCCCGGTGCGGATGCCCGGTGAACGGACGCTCATGACGGCGGAGGCCCGGTGAACGGGGAACTCATGGCCGCGGAGATGGCAGCGCAGCCGGAGGTGCTGGCCCGGGTCATCGCGCGGGCGGGCGCGGACGCGGCCGCGGTGCATGCCGTGGTGCCCGATCCACTGGCCGGCGTGGTGTTCCTGGCTCGCGGCTCGTCGGACAACGCGGCCGTGTTCGGGCGCTACCTGGTGGAGTTGCGGGCCGGCCGCCGATCGGGCCTGGCCGCGCCCAGCATCTACACCCGCTATCACGCCACGGTTGACTGGCACGGGTACCTGGTGGTGGCGCTCAGCCAGTCCGGCGCGACACCGGAGATCATCAGCGCCTGCCGGGCCATGCGGGCGGCGGGGGCGGCGGTACTCGGTATCAGCAACGAGCCGGACAGCCCGCTGGCGGACACCGTTGATCTGCTGCTGGAGACCGACGCCGGACCCGAGCTCGCGATTCCTGCCACCAAGACCGTCACCGCCCAGTTCGCCGTGCTGGCCACCGTGGCCACCGCGATGCGCGCCGCTCCGGTCGCCGATGGCGCCCTGCTTGGCCTGCCCGGCGCGGTGTCGGCGGTCCTCGCCGATCCTGGCCCGGCCCGGCGGCAGGCCTGCAATGGCAAGCGCTCGACCGCCTCGTCGTGGCCGGCCGGGGGCTTGCCTACGCCGCCGCGCTGGAAACGGCGCTCAAGGTAAAGGAGACCACGGGCATACTCGCCGAAGGCATCTCCACCGCAGACCTGCTGCATGGCCCCATCGCAACCGTCTATGCGGGCGCTCCCGTCCTGCTGGTTGATGGCGGCGGCCCAGCGGACGCCGACCTCGCTGACCTGCGTGATCTGCTGGCCAGCCGGGGGGCTGAAGCGGCTTCGGTGCCCGTTCCGCCCGGCCTGCCGGAAACGGCCCAGGTGATCACGGCCATCGTGCGCGGCCAGCAGCTCGCCATGGAGCTGGCCCTGGCCCGGCACACCGACCCCGACGCCCCCGCACACCTCAGCAAGGTGACGGCCACCACCTGACCGCGCCGCCCGGGCCCGGGCGGTGACGTTTCATGATCCGGTAGGTTTTCCTCCTCCATGGAGGCGAAAGTCCTACCGGATCATGAGCTCGGGGCGCCCAGGTGCGCAGCAGGCAGGACAGGCATGATCAGCAGGGAGGGGCCGTGGCAAGTTCACCGGCACTGATCCGGCCGATGACCGGGGCGGACCTGGCCGCGGTGGCGACGGTGACCAATACCGCGTTCGGGACGTTGCGCGGAGACCCGGACAGCCAGCGGTTCCCCGAACTGCTCTTCCGGACGCGGCTGGCCGCGGACCCGGCCGGCTGTTTCGTATCGATGATGCCCGGCGATCCCGGCCGGCTCACCGGGGCCCTGTTCTCGGTGAGCCGGGGCGGGCTTGGCTGGTTCGGCCCGCTGGCGGTGCACCCGGGAGCGCAGCGGGGCGGGGTCGGCCAGGAGCTGACAGCGGCGTGCCTGGAATCGTGGCGAGCCAGGGGCGTGAAGCTCATGGGCCTGGAGACCTTTGGCGACAGCCCGTTTCACATCCACCTGTACAGCAAGCTGGGCTTCCGCCCGGCATGGACGGGCGTGTCCTTCTCCCGTCCGCTCGCCGAGACCACGATGCCGCCGGACGTCCGCGCCATCCGGCTGCCGGGCGATGGCGCGGGCGGGGACATCCCGGACCTTAGCTATCTCTATCCCGGCCTCGACGTGTCCGGAGAGGCCGCGGCCACCCTGTCGTGCGCCGCCGGGGTGGTGCTCACCACCGGCGACGGCGTTGCCATCTGCCATCTCAAGCAGACGTTCCAGGGACCGCAGACCGGCTACCTGCCGTTCCTGGCAGCCAGGAGCCGCGAGTCCTTCGAGGCGCTGCTGGCCGCGGCCGAACACCTCAGCCGCGAGGCGGGATGTACCTCGTTCTTCACCCGCACCTCAGGCTCCTCCTGGGCCACCATGGACGCCCTGACCGCCCGCGGATACCGGGCCGGCGGTGCCATGGTCCGGATGAAGCGCGGCGAGCACGCCGACTACGACCGCACCGAGACCTACTACTGCGACAACTGGCTCTGACACGGCCCGGATACCTGTGCGGCGGCTGATAAGACTTTGGTGCCCCGGCCCGGTGCAGGTCAGACTGACCCTGCATGCCGATGAGCGGAGGTCTGGGTGACGGCCGAGGCGCTCCCCCGCCCCGAGCGGGCCAAGTGGCGGGTCATGTACGGCTACGTGCGGCCGCACCGCATCGCGCTGCTGGCCGGCGGCACCCTCAGCCTGCTCACCGGCGCCACCGGGCTGGCCCTTCCGCTGGTCGTCCGGGTGCTGATCGGTGACCTCGGCAACCATCGAGCGGTGACCAGCATCCTGCTGCTGATGACGGCCCTGGTGATCGCCAACGCCGTGCTGGGCGCGTTCGGCAGCTACATGCTCCGGCGGACCGCCGAATCCGTGGTGCTGGCAGCGCGACGCCGGCTGGTGGACCGCCTGCTCGGGCTCACCATCGGCAGCCTGGACCGCACCGAGCCGGGCGACCTGATGTCGCGCGTCACCTCGGACACGACGTTGCTGCGCGACGTCACCACCGGCTCGCTCGTAGGCGTGGTCACCGGCAGCCTCACCCTGGTGGCGACGCTGATCCTGATGGGCCTCCTGGACGTCGTGCTGCTCGGCGTCACCGTGGGCGTATTCAGCCTGACGGCACTGGTCATCGGCCTCGTGGTGCCGAAAATCGGCCGCGCCGCGCGGCAGGCGCAGGACTCGGTGGGCGTGATGGGGGCGGCGCTGGAACGGATGCTGGGCGCGTTCCGCACGGTCAAGGCGTCGGGCGCCGAAAATCGCGAAGGGAACCGCGTCCACGCCGCGGCCCGCGATGCGTGGCGGGCCGACATCCGCGCGGCCAAGTGGCAGGCGATCGCGGGAAACACGGCCGGGCTGTCAATCCAGTGCGCGTTCCTGGCCATCCTCGCCACCGGTGGCGCGCAGGTTACCTCCGGGGCGATCAGCGTGGGCACCCTCGTCGCGTTTCTGCTGTATATCTACTACCTGATGTCGCCCATCCAGCAGCTACAGGAAGCTGCAAGCGAGTACCAGGTCGCCTCCGCCGCGGTAGCGAGAATTCAGGAGGCAGAACGGCTTCCGGTGGAACCCGCCGACGATCCCGCCAGCCTGACTCGTTCTGGCCCAGCCACCTCCCCGCCCGCAGGCCCTAACCGGCAGGCGGAATCCGGCGCCGGGGTGCCCGCTGCCCCGGTCTCACCCGCCGCCGTCAGGTTCGAGCAGGTGCGGTTCCGCTACCGGCCGGAACTGCCCGAAGTCCACCATGGCGTCAGCTTCGCCATCCCGCCCGGCGGGATGACCGCGTTCGTCGGCCCGTCCGGTGCGGGAAAGACCACGGTCTTCTCGCTCATCGAGCGCTTCTACGAGCCGCAGGGCGGCCGGATCTTGCTGGACGGCACCGACGTGCGCGACTGGCCGATCTCAAGGTTGCGGGCCGCGATCGGCTACGTCGAGCAGGATGCCCCGGTGCTGTCCGGCTCGCTGCGGGAGAACCTGCTGCTCGGCGCGCCGGACGCGGCCGAGGCAGAGATCGCCGGCATGCTGCGGGTCACCAGGCTCACCGGCCTGGTGGCGCGGCTGCCCGAGGGACTGGAGACGGCGGTCGGGCACCGCGGCACGAGGCTGTCCGGGGGCGAGCGGCAGCGGGTGGCGATCGGGCGGGCGCTGCTGCGCCGTCCGAGGCTGCTGTTGCTGGACGAGGCCACGTCGCAACTCGACGCGCTGAACGAGGCGGCCCTGCGCGAGACCGTTGCGGAGACGGCGCTGCTGACCACGGTGCTGGTCGTCGCGCACCGGCTATCCACGGTGACCATGGCCGACCGGATCATCGTCATGGACGCCGGCCAAGTCAAGGCCATAGGCACGCATGCGGAACTGGTGGCCGGCGACCCGCTCTACGCGGAACTGGCCGCCACCCAGTTCCTCGCCAGCGTAGACGCCTAGCAGCGGACCGTCAGGGGCAATCCCGCAACATATAGTCGATCAGGTTACGGAACGCGCTACCGGTGGCGCCGTTAGCGGTGAACGACTGCAGCTTCTTGCTGACCTTGGAAAGCGAGTCGTTGTTCCCGCTGGAGATCGTCGCGGCCAGCACCTGCAAGTACGCTGCGATCGAGTGGAGCGAGCCCGCCACCTGCTTGGGCGCCTCGGCAGCCAGGCCGCCGAAATAAGTCTTCGCCTGGTTGAGGTACCGCTTCGCTGCGGTGGAGTTCGCCGTGGCGCCCGCCGGGGGGTGGATGTTGCTTATGCTCCGGACGTCGGTGCAGAAATTCCCCGTAAGCGTGCCGAAACCGCCTGATGAGCCGCCCGCCGGCCCCGGCGGAACGGTGACCGCGCCGCTGGGCAAACTCACCGGTGGGCCGCCCGAACTGGTCGAACTACTGCTACAGCTGGCCAAAGTCACGCATGCACCCGCCACCACACTGATGACGAGGGCAGCCCATCGCTGTGCTGGCATGTCGCCACCCCTTGCTGCCGAAACTCGGACAAAAGCGTACTAAAGCCCGGCCGCGCCGGAATAGATTTCGGGCCCGCCCCTCGCCCGGGAGAGGATCGGAAGCAAGGAGCATCTCAGTCGTGCCCGGGCCGGTCAAACCGATGCGGCGGTGGGGCGGGCCGGTGAGCGGTCACCGGGAGGGCGCGGACGTGGGGCGGGCACGGCAGAGGCTGGCGCCTTCGGTGCTGGCGCTGCCCGGCTTCGTCTGCGCGGTCATACTGGTGTTTGGCTGGGCATCCAGTCCGGTGGCACTGGACGCGGCGCGGTTCGTCAGGCGGACATGCACTGGATCGTCACGTAGGTGACCAGCTGTCGGAATGCGTCGCCAGTGGTACCGCTGGAGGTGAGGGACTCCATCTGCTTCTCGATCTTGGACAGCGAGCTGATGTTGCTCCGGTAGATCGACCGGGCGATCGCCTGGTAGTCCCCGGCGATAACGTGGAGTTCCTTGCCCGCCTGCGGCGGGGCCTCGGCAGCCAGGCCGGTGAAGAATGTCGCCGCCTGGGTGAGGTACTGCGCGCCGTGCTGCTGCAGGGTTTTCATGTCGCCGTGAGCGCTGGCCGGGATCCTGACGCTCTGGCCGATGTTCTTGAAGTCGGTGCAGAAGTTTCCAGTGAGTCTGACGCCGGTACCTGACGTCGCGGCATCGTTGGACGCCGTCTTCATCGGGCCCGCGGCCAAGCCCCCCGAATTGTTTGAACCGCCCGAGCCGCCGCCACAGCCGGCGAGCAGTACGCATCCGCCCGCCACCACGCTGATGACGAGGGCCGCCCGTTTGTGTGGCATGTCGCCCCCTTTGAGAGCTCAAGAACCGGACAAAAGGTTCGTAAGGCCCAGCCATCCGGAATAGATTTCGAGCCCGCCCCTTGCCCGGGAGAGGATCTCAGGCAAGGAGCATCTCAGTCGCGCCCCGGCCGGTCAAGCCGAGTCGGGGGCGGATGGGGCCGGGCGAGTGGTCATCGGGAGGGCGTAGACGTGGGGCGGGCACGGCAGAAGCTGGCGCCTTCGGTGCTGGCGCTGCTCGGCTTCGTCTGCGCGATCGTGCTGGTAGACACCATCTTCTTTACCGCGCTAACGCCGCTTCTTCCGCACTACGTGCACACGGCTGGCCTGTCGAAGTCGGGCGCCGGGCTCCTCGTGGCCGCCTACCCGCTCGGCACGCTGATCGGGGCACTGCCGGGCGGGGTGCTCACCGCCCGCTGGGGCGACCGGCTGGTGGCCGTGCTGGGGCTGACGCTGATGAGCGTGTCCACGCTGGTGTTTGGCTGGGCATCCAGTCCAGCGGTGCTGGACGCGGCGCGGTTCGTCCAGGGACTGGGCGGAGCGTGCACCTGGGCCGCGGGCCTGGCCTGGCTGGCGACGGTCGCGCCCGAGGAGCGGCGCGGCGAACTGCTCGGGTACGCCATCGGGGCCGCCGTTGTCGGGGCACTCTTCGGGCCGCTGATCGGGGCCGTGGCCAGCCAGGTGGGTACCGGGCCCGCGTTCAGCGGCGCCGCGGTTGGCGGAACCGTTCTGATCGTGGTGGCCTTCCTCGTGCCGCGGCCCCGTGCCACGGAGCCCCAGGGGCTGAGCGCGGCCTGGCCCGCACTGCGGGACCGCGGGGTCACGGCCGGCCTGTGGCTGACGATGCTCGCGGGCCTGAGTTTCGGGGTGGTGGACGTGCTCGCCCCGCTGCGCCTCAATCAGCTGGGCGCCACGGCGACCATCATCGGGGGGACCTTTCTCGCCTCGGCAGCGATCGAGTCATGCCTGTCGCCGCTGGGTGGACGGCTGTCGGATCGGCGGGGCGCCCTGCTGCCCATCCGGATCGCGCTGACGGTGGCGGTGGCGGTCAGCCTGATGGTGCCGCTGCTGCCGTCGGCGTCCGCGCTCGTGGCGCTGCTCATCGTGGGCATGCCCGCCTACGGCGCCCTCTTCGCCCCGGCGACTTCGTTGCTGAGCGCGGGAGTGCACCGGCTCGGGATCCACCAGGGACTCGGCTTCGGCCTCGCCAACCTGGCCTGGGCGTCTGGCCAGGCCTTCGCCGCGTCGGCGGGCGGAGCCCTGGCCCAGGTCACGTCGGACATCGTTCCGTTTGTCCTGCTCGCGGCCGCCTGCCTGGCAACCCTGCTGACGCTTCGGCTCAGGGACCGCACCATGGTGGTGGCGAAAAGCCAGCGGCGCGGGCCCTGAGGGTTACCGCTTCGTAAACGGCTCGAGCAGGTGGCTGAACGCCCAGGCCGCCTGCTTGATGCCGGAGCAGTGGTTGCTGTCGATCGTTCCCGGGCAGCCACCGTTGTCCCGCTGAACGGCCCAGATCGAGAGTTCGGGCAACCTGTGCGCAGCCGCGAAGTTCTCGACCTTGCTTGCGTCTCGCAGGTACGTGACCTCGGTCTTCTTCGGGTAGTCGTCGATGCCGGGCAGGAGCGTTATGCCTTCGAGTGCCCACAGGCGTGACTGGCTGAGCCTTGGGTACAGGTGCCCGAGCTGCCGGTGCGTGCCGTTGAGCGCCTTGACCGCCGCGGTGCCCATCTCTATGCCAGTCTTGCTGGCCTTGATGTAGTAGTCGAACGCCATGATGTTCACGGTGAACCGCACCCCGTGGGCGGCCGCGCTCTTCAGCACGTTGAAGCAGTTGCCCGGCAGGCCCCACGGCTCGACGCCGATCGTGAACACGATCTGCACCGTGCGGTGCGTCGTCGCGGCCCACTCCTGGAGCATCTTGATCGCCGCGCTGCGCCGGGCGATGCCCGCCTTGTTGTTCAGCGACTTGGCTTCGACGTCCATGTCGAGCCGGGTGACGCCGTAGGTGGTCACCACCTTCTCGTAGGCCTTGGCGATCTTCGGCACGCGGGTGCAGGAATCGGCGATCTCGGTGCCGCCCTGGTCGGCGCTGAAACCACCGAACGAGGGGACCACGTTGCCGCCCATGGCGCGCAGTTTGCGGATCTGGGCGATGTACGGGTCATGGGGGCCGACCAGCCGATTCGGGGTTCCGTTCCAGGCCACCGAGCAGGAGCCCCGCTTGGGCGTTTGCAAGAAGGCCAGCGTCAGGTAGCGGGCGCCGGAGTGGCGGGCCACCGTGGCGATGCTGTCCTTCGTCCAGGTCTCGAAGTAGGGCGCGTACACGTGACGTGGGACCAGACCGTGACCGTGGCCGTGGCCGGTGCTGGCCGGGCTGCTGGCCTGCGCCAGGTGTGTGGCCAGGGCCGAGCGGGTGGCCGCGGCGGCGCCGACGGCCCCGGTGGCCAGGACGACAGTCAGCGGAACGCACAGGCCAAGCGCCAGGGTAGTTCGCGGGCGGAGCGAGGTGCGCTTCATGCAGATCGGTTCCTCCTGTCCGGGTAGCGCCAAGCGTGTCACGGGAGCCGCCCGGGCAGACGACGCGGCCGACGTGACCGTTTTGCCCCATTTAGTTAGGACAGTATCCTAACTAAACCGCGGCCACAACCCCCTGCCGTGGCCGCCCAACGCCCACCACAGCACCCAAACGGCCACCGCCGCAGCCCAACGCCTACCGCAGCCCAAACGCCACCGCCGTACCCTAACGGCCACCGCCGTACCCTAACGGCCACCGCCGCCGTAGCCCCAAACGGCCACCAACCCTGGCGATCATGTCCATTCCGGCCCATTCCACCGCCGGAATTCCATGATCAAGACGACTTATCCTCAGAAACGCACGGCCTGGCGCCCGGCTTATCCCGATTTGCGCGTGCGGAAACGAGGATATGTCGGCAACTTTGTCCCGGACGGTGAGCGCACGGGACTATCGGTACGGGACCGGCCGGCGGCATCGGGCACGTGCGCGGTTACCTGCCGCAGAGGTCGTTCTCGTATCCGCTGATCTTGTAGTTGATGACGTCCAGGCAGTCGTTGAGCTGGTTGATCTGTGCGGTCACGTTGTCTTGGTGCTGGCGCAGCAGGCCCAGGCGTTCCTCTTCGTTGCCAGGCCCTTGCCGGACGAGGTCGGTGTACTGGCGGATCGCGGGCAGCGGCATGCCGGAGGAGCGGAGCATGATGCAGAGGTCAAGCCACTCCAGGTCATCCTCGCTGTAGACGCGGCGACCGCCGGGGCCGCGCCGCACCGGATTAGGCAGGATGCCCTCGCGCTCATAGAAACGCAACGCGTGCACGCTCAGGCCGGTACGTTCGGCGACCTGCCCAATGCTCATGCCTTCGGCCAGCTCAGACATGGTGCCAGAGTAGTCAGGGGAGCAGTGCGATCTTGCCGGTGGCGTGGCCGGTCATGATCGCCCGGTGGGCCGCGGCGGCCTCGGCGAGGGGGAACGTCTGGGTCGCAAAGACCTTCAGCTTCCCTTCCCCGGCCAGCCGGGCCAGGTCCAAGCGCGCGGCGCTGCGGATCTCGGTGCCCGGGTCCGCACCGGGCGCGCCGCCGATCACCTTGATGCCGGCTCGCAGCCCTTTCACGGGATTCGCGATCGTGACGATGCGGGCCCGGTCGGCGACCAGCGCGAGGGAAACCTCCATCGCCTCGTCGGTGCCGATCAGGTCCAGCGCGGCATCGACACCACCCGGCGCCGCAGCGCGTACCCGGCCGGCCAGGCCGGGTCCGTACGCGACCGGAGTAGCTCCGAGTTCGCGGAGGAAGTCGTGCCGCGCCGGGCTCGCGGTGGCCACCACACTGGCTCCCCGGCCGGCGGCGAGCTGCACCGCCATGACGCCCACCCCGCCGGAGGCGCCATGGATCAGCACGGTGTCACCCGCGTGCACATCCGTCACGGTCAGCGCGTGCCATGCCGTCACCCCGGTGACCATCAGGCCCGAGGCTTGCGCCCAGTCCAGCGTGGCGGGCTTGGGCACCACGGCCTGGGCGGGCACCACCAGTTCGGCGGCGTACGCACCGGGAGCCCGGTAGGCGATGACCTCGTCCCCCGCCGCGACCGGCCCGGCCGGGCCCACGGCATCCGGTCCCACCCCGGTGACGACACCGGCTGCCTCCGAGCCGAGCCGGATCGGCAACCGGGCCGGGTCCGCGCCGAAGGCGCCGCTGTAGCTCTTGTAATCGATCGGGTTGACCCCTGCGGCCCGGACCTCGATCCGCACCTCGGCTGGCCCAGGTTCCGGCGTTGGTTCGTCCACGACCGACAGCACTTCGGGGCCGCCGTATGCGGCGGCGATCACAACAGAAGGCACGCCTGCCGCAACATCCCCGGTAACACCGCGCATTCCCACCGGCCCGGTGTGGTGCGGCGAACACGAGGGTTGGGGGGGTGGTGGGACGGTGGCGCGGCGACGAGTGCCGGGGGGACGGGGCGGGCGAAGAGCGGGCGGGGCGCGGAACGGAGAGGGCGAAGAGCGGGCCGGGCGCGGAACGGAGAGGGCGAGGTGCCGGGGGCGGGCAAGTACTGGTACGGCGAGGACGGTGGCGCGGCGAGGAGTAACGGGCACGGGGGGACGGGATCAGCGGAGGTTGATCACGTTGGCGGTGATCAGGGCCGCGGCGTCGGAGGCCAGGTAGGCGATCACCTCGGCGACCTCCGCCGGGGCAGCGATATGGATAAGCACCGGGCTCGCGGCGACGGCGTCGCGGACCGCGTCGCTGACCCAGCCGGTGTCGGTGACCGGCGGGTGCACCATGTTCGCGGTGATCCCGAACTTGGCCAGCTCCAGCGCAGCCGACATCGTGTAGTTCTCCTGGGCGGCCTTGGCGGCGCCGTAGGAGACTTCCTCGGGGAAACCGAGTTCCCCGCCCGAGGTGAGGCCGATGATCCGGCCCCAGGTCGCGCCGCGGTCGGTGTGACGCCGGGCGAACTCGCTGATCATCAGGGCCGCGCCCATCGCATCGACCTTGAACTGCTGGTTCCAGGTGTCCACGGTGACCGGCTGCAGGACGCGTCCCACCCGGTCGGTCCCGGCCAGCGCGAAGGTGTCGGCGAGCCAGCCGGTGGCGTTGTTCACCAAGATGTCCACCGGGCCCAGGTGCTGCTCGGCGGCGTCGAAGAGCGCGGCGGGGACCGCCGGGTCCGTCAGGTCGGCCTCCACCGCGAGCGCCCGTCCTCCGGCGGCCCGGATCTGGCCGACGACCTGTTCGGCGCCCCGCGCCCGGTGATCCCGGATGGCCTGCGGGGTGCCCGGATCAACCGGATCCGTCACCCGCAGAAACGTGCACAGCACCGCGCAGCCGCGCCGCGCGAGCGCCTGCGCGGTCGCGGCGCCGATGCCGTGATTGGCTCCCGTCACGATCGCCGTGTGCCCGTCCATCCGCGCCTCATTCATCACACCCAGCTCCTGATTCGCCGAAGCTGACCCTAGCTCGGGGGCCGTGGCGGGCGGTGGACGGCGGGCAGGCCGATGAGAATGGGAAGATGGCACGATGTGGCGGCTGCGCTCGCCGCTCGTTGTCCTGATTGTGGCGGCCAGGACACTCATACGTCGTGGTTGTGGCAACCAGCACATACACCGGCCTCGCCGGTGCGGCTGGCAGGCTGCGGACCAGGGTGTGCCGGGAGGTGAGCCAGGGTGCCGAGTGATCTGATCACCCACGGGGAGAAGGTGTTCTTCCCCGAGCGGGGTGAGACAAAGGGCGACCTCGCCGAGCACTACCTGCGGATCGCCGAGCCACTGATGCGGGTGATGGGTGGCCGCCCGGTGCTGCTACAGCGCTTCCCCGAGGGCGCCACGGGACCTTCGTTCTTCCAGAAACGGGTGCCGAAGAAGGTCCCGGACTGGCTGCAGACCACCACGGTGTCCACACCCAACGGCACCACGTCGCAGGCGCTCGTCGCCGCGGACATCGACCACGTGCTGTGGGCGGTGAACCTAGGCTGCCTGGGTTTCCACGTCTGGCCCTACCTGGCCGACGACCCGGACCACGCCGACGAGCTGCGCATTGACCTCGACCCCTCCCCCGGCGTGGACTTCAGCCACATCCGGCTGGCCGCCCACGAGGTGCAGCGGCTGCTTACCGAACTTGGCATCACCGGCCACCCCAAGACGACCGGCAACCGCGGCCTGCACGTGTACATCCGGCTGCAACCGCAGTGGGACTCGTACCAGGTCCGGGCCGGCGCCGTAGCCCTGGCCCGCGAGCTGGAACGCCGCAAGCCCGATCTCATCACCGCTGCCTGGTGGAAGGAGGAACGCGGCTCCAGGGTGTTTGTCGACTACAACCAGAACGCCCCGCACAAGACGGTCTTCGGCGCCTGGTCGGTCCGGGCTCGTCCCGGCGCCCAGGTGTCCACGCCGCTGACCTGGGACGAGATCGACGGCATCCACCCCGACCAGTTCACGATCGCCTCGCTGCCGGACCGGCTGGCGACCGTCGGGGATCCCTGGGCCGGGATGCACGAGGAGCCACAGTCGCTGGAACCGTTGCTCGCCCTGCACGAGCGGGACCAGGCCGAAGGCCTCCCCGACGCGCCCTGGCCGCCGGTCTACCCGAAGCAGCCCGGCGAGCTGTCCCGTGTCGCGCCCAGCCGCGCGAAGAGGGCCCAGTAGTGGGGCGCCGCGAGCCCAGCAGCTCCACTGCCGGGTCCTCTCCGAAGGCTGACTCCTGATCACCGCCGTAGCCCGCTCCCGCCGCCGCTTACCCAGGAGAAGCAGTGACCGCACCGTTTGCGACGGCGCTCCTTGGCTGGAAGCCCAGCGGCAAGAACAAGCTGGCCTGGCCATTGGTGCCGAACGTCGCCGACGTGGACAACGCCGAGTCGATGCGGATCGCCGCCGGGGTCCTCGACGCGCTCGGCGTGGCCCGGGACATGACCTCTAGCGTGCCGAAGGACCCGGGCGGGCCGTTGGAGCAGGCGGTCTATGATCACCTGCGCAGCGCCCTCGCGGGTCAGCGTGCTCTGGCCGGACACGGCGCTGGCCGCGACTGGCTGATCGGCCGGGGCACGATGATCACCCGGTTCGACCAGTACGCGCACCTCAAGGAGGTCCATGCGCTGGTACGCGCCAAACCGCAGCTGCGCGTATCGGTCGGGATGGACTATCTGATCAAGCCGGATGTCACGGTGGGCCTGGGTGGCGTACGGACCGGGTCGGGCCTGCCGCCGTTGCACGCGGCGATCTCCTGTAAGTGGACGATCCGTTCGGACCGGGTGCAGAACATCCGGCACGAGTGCCTGCAGATGATCCGGCACCGCCGTGGCAGGCAGCCGCACCTGGTGACGGTGACCGCTGAGCCGCTGCCCAGCCGGCTGGCGTCGATCGCCCGGGGAACCGGCGAGGTCGACGCGGTCTACCACATCGCCTACGACGCGATGGTGACCAGCGTCGCCGCCAACGCGAACGACGAGCAGGCGGAAGCCTGGCGGGAGGTGACCGGGCAGCGGCGCGTGCTCAGCTACGAGTTGCTGGCCAGCACGCTCACCTCGTGGTGACATCCTAAGGAGTCGCTCAACGTGAGTAACTGTGCCAACCGCGAAGCCCGGAGGGGCGCGTCATGAATTCCCGGCCCGCCGCGATCGAGGCTCTGGCAGCGGATCCTTCCAGAGGCGGCCTCGTCCTCGATTTCGACGGCGTCTTGTCGCCGATCGTCGAGGATCCGGCGGCAAGCGCGATGCCAGACCGGGTGGCCGCGACCCTTACCCGGCTCGCCCGGGTGCTGGGCCTGCTTGCCGTCATATCGGGCCGGCCGGTCGAATTCCTCGAAGATCGGGTTCGGGTTCCGGGAGTAACGCTGCTTGGCTCCTACGGCATCGAGCAGTTCCGTAACGGGGTGCGCCACATGGATCCAGAGGCGGAGAAATGGCTCGGCCACGCCCGTGAGGCGGGCCGGGTGCTGCGCGATCAATTGGCCCGCTCCCCCGGCATCCGGGTGGAGGAGAAGCCCGTTTCGGTCGCGGTGCACTGGCGGCAGGCTCCCGACCGGGCAGCAGCGGCAGCGGAGGTACGCCGGGTCACCGCGCGTGTCGCCGCCGAGACCGGGCTGTCGCTTGAACCCGGGAAGCTTGTCCAAGAACTGCGCCCCCCGATCAAGGTGGACAAGGGCTCGGCCGTCTCCGCCCTCCTCGCCGCCACGAAGCCAGCGGTCGCCGTGTATGTGGGCGACGACCTGGGGGACATCCCCGCTCTGCGGGCGGTACAGCAGGCGGGCGGCTACGCGCTGGTGGTCGACCATGGCTCCGAGACAGACCCCCGGCTGCTCGAGCTTGCCGACGAGGTCTACGCCGGCACCGAAGGTTTCGCGGACTGGCTCAGCACGCTGGCGGTCCTGGCTGGCGCCTGACCGGCGCTTGACCGGCGCGGGCTGACCGGTATCCGCAAAATTGTCGCGCTGCCGCGTCGGCGTGTTCGGCCGGCGGCTGTCCCTGCCTGCGGGCAGAATCAGCGGTTAAGGCAGCGCGGGGCGGCAGCGCCGGGGCGGCCGCACGGGAGGCAGCGTGGGTGAGCCCAGAGTGCCCGGTCATGGGGCGCTGGAAGTCCCGTCGCCGGATGCTCTCACCTCCCTGGAGATCTGCGCGGGCGCGGGCGGTCAGGCGCTGGGCCTGGAAAAGGCTGGTTTCGCCCACGAGGCCGTGGTCGAGATCGACGCCGATGCCTGCGAGACCCTCCGTTACAACCGGGAATGGAAGGTCATCGAGGACGACGTGGCCAACGTGGACGGCCGCGCCTACGCCCGCGTCGACCTGGTCGCCGGGGGTGTGCCCTGCCCGCCCTTCTCCATCGCCGGTAAGCAGCTCGGCCAGGACGACGAGCGCGACCTGTTCCCTCAGGCGCTGCGGCTGGTCGACGAGATCCGCCCGCGTGCGGTCCTGCTGGAGAACGTCCGCGGCCTCGGCACCCGCCGCTTCGACGCCTACCGGACCCGGGTGCTCGGCAGGCTCCGGACCCTGGGCTACGAGACCTGGTGGGACCTGGTTCACGCCAGTGACCACGGGGTTCCCCAGCTACGGCCCCGGTTCGTGCTGGTGGCGATCCGGCCGCCGTGGGCGGCGGCGTTCCGCTGGCCCGAGCCGCTGCCCGGCCCACCGCCGACCGTGGGTGAGACGCTGCGCGACCTGATGGGGTCGCGCGGCTGGCCGGGCGCCGGGGCGTGGGCCCGGCGGGCCACCGGCATCGCGCCCACCATCGTCGGCGGCAGCAAGAAGCACGGCGGGCCGGACCTGGGCCCTACGCGAGCCCGCGCGGCGTGGCGCGAGATGGGCGTCGACGGTCTTGGCATCGCCGACGAGGTCCCCGGACCGGACTTTCCGGTGGGCCAGCCGCCCAAGCTGACCGTCGGCATGGTGGCCCGGCTGCAGGGCTTCCCCGACGACTGGAAGATCACCGGCCGGAAGACGGCTGCCTACCGCCAGGTCGGCAACGCGTTCCCGCCGCCGGTGGCGCAAGCGCTCGGCACCGCGATTGCCGCCGCGCTCACCGGTACCGCCGCGGCGGCGCCGGCGACCGACACCGGGCACCACGCCAGCCTCGGCCAAGGCTGACCGCCCTGCACCGTCCCGGCACCGTCTGGTTGAGCCAGGCGGAAGGCGGCTGGCGGGCCGGAGGTGGCTGAGCACGGCGGCTGCGTTCGGCATAATGGTGCTTTTCCGGCAATGACCGGCGGTGGGCCGAGGCGCTGAGGATGACCTGGGGTAGGCCCGGGCCAGCAGCGGTATTTAATATGCGCCCTCATCCCAGAGATGTCACGCATCGTTTTCTTTACTGTCATGGCGTGGCGCCTATCTTTTGGCACAACGCCGGCAAACCTGTAAGCGTGCGCATCGCATACGTGACAGAGTCCTTCCCGCCCGACATCAACGGCGTTGCCCACACCGCGCTCCGGGTTGCCGAGCACCTGGCGAACCGCGGCCACGAGCCGCTCGTCATCGCCCCCGAGCCCGCCGATGGGCAGCCACGCCCCGACCGTATGCTCGGGTACCCGGTCGTACGGGTGCCCTCGTTCGCGGTGCCCGTCTACCGAGAACTGCGGGTCGGCCTGCCCGGGCCGCGGTTGCATGCCGCGGTGGCCGAGCACAATGCCGACCTGGTCCACCTCGCCGGGCCATTCGTCCTGGGCGCCAGCGGCGGCGCCGCCGCAAGAAGCTTGCGCCTGCCCACGGTTGCCGTGTACGCAACAGATATGGCTGCCTACGCCCGTACCTACCACGCCGGCCTGCCCGGCCAAGCGATCTGCTGGCGGCGGCTGCGCCGGATACACAACAGGTGCGACCGGAACCTGGCCCCGTCCAGCGCCTCGGCCGAGGACTTGCGGGCGCACGGCGTCGAGCGGGTCTGGATCTGGGGCCGGGGCGTCGACACCGTCAGGTTCGACCCGGCCAAGCGCAGCGCCGAGTTGCGGGTCCAGCTAGCGCCGCGCGGCGAGGTGATCGTCGGCTACGTCGGCCGGCTGGCCGCGGAAAAACGCCTCGACCTGCTGTCGGGCGTGGCCGCGCTGCCCGGGGTGCGCCTGGTGGTCGTGGGCGGCGGGCAGGCCGAGGCAGCGGCCCGGCGCGCCCTGCCCGGCGCGCTGTTCCTCGGGCCGCACCGCGGCGAGCAGCTTGCCACCGTCTACGCCAGCCTCGACGTGTTCGTGCACGCCGGGCCGCATGACACGTTCGGCAACACGCTCCAGGAGGCGGCGGCCAGCGGCCTGCCGGTGGTGGCGCCCGCCGCCGGCGGGCCGATCGACCTGGTAGACGACGAGATAACCGGGTTCCTGGCCGCACCGTTCGACGCCGGCGCGATCGCCGCGGCGGTGGCGAAGCTGGCCAGCGACCCGGTCTTGCGCACGGCCCAGGGCCAGGGGGCGCGGCGGCGCATGCTCGGCCGTACCTGGTCCGCGCTCGGCGACGAACTGATAGGCCATTACCAGGCGGTGCTCGAGGGCACCGTGCCGCGAGTCCGGATCCCGGCTGGAGCGCCGGCATGACCACGTTCACGGCACTCGGCGACTCGATCACGCTCGGCGTAGGCGACCCGGTGCGCGTACCGGGCCAGCGGCTGACCTGGCGCGGCTGGGCGGCGCTGCTCGCCGAGGGCCTGTGCGAGCCGACGCTGCACATCCTGGCCACCAACGGCGCCCTGGCCGTCGACATCGAAAGCGAGCAGCTGCCGCGGGCCCTGGAACTGCGCCCGGACCTCGCCAGCGTCGTATTCGGCGTCAACGACACGCTCAGGTCGGGGTTCGACCCGGACCAGATCGCAGCGGCGGCCATGCACACGGTCGGTGCGCTGCGCGCCAGCGGCGCCGAGGTGCTCACCATGCGGCTGCCCGACCCCGGCCGGATGCTGGGGCTGCCCGGCGCCCTGGCCAGGCCACTGGCCCGGCGGGCGCATCAGGTCAACGCCGTGATGGACGCGGCGGCGCGGCGGTTCGGCACGATGCACTTCGACGCCGCCTCCGATCCCGAGGTCTTCGACCCGCGGATGTGGGCGGTGGACCGGCTGCATCCGAGCGAGCGCGGCCACCGGCTGATCGCCCGGCGCTTCCACGAGCAGCTTGCCGCCGCGGGACTTCCGGTCGGCCCGGCGCCGGATCCGGAGCCGGGCAACCCGCCGCCGACCCGCATGGCCGAACTCGGCTGGATGGCCACCAAGGGAACCGTGTGGGTGGTGCGCCGGTCCCGGGATCTGGTACCCGGCCTGCTGGCGATGGCGGTCAAGGAATGGCTGGGCCGCCAGGCCGAGCGGCCCTGGGCCGGTCAGGAAGCGATCATGGCACCGTCGTGGAACCCGATCGGGCCGGTCGCGCCGATAGCCCTGGCGGGACCCGTCGCCTCGGCGCAGGAGGTTGCCCACGCCGGCACCGTCGAGCCGGCCGGGACGGCCGCGGACTCAAGACAGGCGCGCGATCTGGCGCATCTTGTTAGTGGCGTCGAGGGCGGCGACCTTGTATGACTCGGCGAGCGTCGGGTAGTTGAAGACGGCATCCACGAGATAGTCGACGGTGCCGCCGCACCCCATGACCGCCTGCCCGATGTGGATAAGCTCGGTCGCGCCGGTACCGAAGACGTGCACGCCGAGCAGCGTCCGGTCGTCGAGCGACACCAGCAGCTTGAGCACGCCGTAGGAGTCGCCGATGATCTGCCCGCGGGCGAGCTCCCGGTACCGGGAGACGCCTACCTCGAAGGGCATGTTCTCCTTGGTGAGCTGCTCTTCGGTCTGCCCGATGAAACTGATCTCGGGGATGCTGTAGATGCCGATCGGCTGAAGCTTCCCCATCTGGTGCAGGGGCTCCCCGCAGGCATGGTGCGCGGCGAGGCGGCCCTGCTCCATGGAGGTGGCCGCCAGCGCGGGGAAGCCGATGACGTCGCCCACCGCGTAAATATGCGGAACGGCAGTCCGGAAGAACTCATCAACGACGATCCGGCCACGTTTGTCGGCGGTCAGGCCGGCCGCGTCCAGGTTGAGATGGTCGCTCGTGCCCTGGCGGCCGGCCGAGTACATGACGGTGTCGGCGGGGATCTTCTTCCCGCTGTGCAAGATCGCGATGGCGCCTTCCGGCCTGGCCTCGACCGAGGCGACCGTCTCGCCGAACCGGAACGTCACCGCGAGGTCGCGCAGGTGGTACTTCAGCGCCTCGACCACCTCGATGTCGCAGAACTCGAGCATGCGCTCCCGCTGCTCCACCACGGTGACCTTGGTGCCGAGGGCCGCGAACATCGAGGCGTATTCGATGCCGATCACCCCGGCGCCGCACACGACCATCGACTGCGGGACCTGCTGGAGGTGTACGATCCCGTCGGAGTCGATCACGGTGCGCTCGTCGAAGTCGACGCTCGTGGGCCGGGCCGGCCGGGTACCGGTGGCGATCACGATCTTCTCCGCGCTGGCCCGGCGCAGCCTGCCCTGCCCGTCGTCAACCTCCACGGTGTGCTCATCGGTGAAGTAGCCGGTGCCGGTGAGGACCCTGACGTGGTTCCGGGAGAGCTGGCTGCGCACCACATCGATCTCGCGGCCGACGACGTGCTGGGTCCTGGCCGCCAGGTCGGCGATGGTGATCTCATCTTTGACCTGGTAGCTCTGCCCGTACATCTCGCGCTGGTCCAGACCGGTCAGGTACAGGATGGCCTCACGGAGGGTCTTGGACGGGATCGTCCCGGTGTCGAGGCAGACCCCGCCGATCA
This sequence comes from uncultured Actinomycetes bacterium, assembly GCA_963813395.1. Taxonomy (GTDB): domain Bacteria; phylum Actinomycetota; class Actinomycetes; order Streptosporangiales; family Streptosporangiaceae; genus DASXKD01. Next base: position 156,158 of record CAWEYV010000015.1, on the reverse strand, counting down.
TGTCCTTGCGCTCGACGATCGCTACCCGGCGGCCCAGCTTCGCGGTAGCGATCGCCGCCTTCTGGCCGCTGGGCCCCGAGCCGATCACCAGCACGTCAAAGTCGTACATAGCCACCAGTGTGACGACGCCATGCGGCCTTTTGGAAGCCCACGACCCTGGTCAAGACCGGCGTCCGGGACAATCCCCAGGCCGGCGTAGGGCCAGCCGACGCCGGGAGCCGGCACCTCGGCCGTGACCACCTGGCCCGTCCGCGGCCCGGCCATGGTGGCGGCATCAGCGAACTCGGCTGCCATCACAAACAACGTGCGGCCATCTGCGCCGCCAAGCGCACAGGCGAAGCAGCCGCGGTCGAGTTCGATCGTCTGTAGCACCTCACCACCCTCGCGCACGCGCACGCAGCGCTTGGCGGGGACGTCCCCATACCAGACGGCGCCGTCGGCGTCGAGGCAGATGCCGTCGGGGTGGCTCCCCGGCCTCGGCCCAGACCCTTCGCCCTGACAGACTGCCGTCGGCAGCGATGTCGAAGGCAGTGAGCCGGTGACCATAGGACTCGGCGAGGATCAGCGTGGAGTTGTCGGGCGTCACGGCCATGCCGTTGGGGAACACAGGCAGTCGGCGACCTGCCGGGCGGTACCGTCGGGGGTGACCAGGGCGAGGGTGCCGGGACCGGGCTCGCCGCGGCCGAAATCGAAGCCGATGTTGCCGACGTAGGCGTTGCCTCGGCCGTCCACGACCATGTCCCTCCAGGGGTGGCTGGCGAGTCCGGTCAGGTCGGCATGGGTCACCAGCGACCCGTCGGGCTCCCTGCGCAGCAGCAGGCCGTCGCGCCACGAGACGACGAGCAGGCGCCCGTCGGGCAGCCAGTCGATGCCCATGGGCATGGCCCGGATGCGGCGATGACCTCGCTCTTGCCATCGAGATCGACGGCCACGACCTCGCCCGCGCCCATGTCGGAGAACCAGAGGCGGTCATCGTGCCAACGTGGCGACTCGCCGTAGGCCAGGCCAGTCAGCAGAGTGTGCAGTTCAGGCAGAGCAGGCATGGAACGCTCCTTGGCCCGGGCGCCCCGTGCGGGCGCCGCTCACCGGGTGTGTAGAAGCCGCGGGGCCGGATTCGACATGCTTGCTGAGAGAACCTCCGGGGAGGAACCTGTGAAGTACATGATCCTGATCTCCCACAACCCGGCGTCGCAGCAGATCTGGGAGAGTTTCACGGCCGCCCAGCGCGCCGAGGGCTGGAAATACTACGCCTCGCTCACCGAGGACCTGAACGCCTCGGGCGAAATGATCATCTCCGAGGCGCTGGCCGATCCGTCGCTGGCCAAGCAGGTGCGGACTGCCGGGGGGCAGATGATGACGACGGATGGGCCGTTCGCCGAGGCGAAGGAACATCTGGCCGGCTTCTTCCTGGTCGACTGCGAGAGCATGGACCGGGCGGTCGAGATCGCCGGGCGGGTGCCGGAGGCGGCGTTCGGCCTGGTCGAGGTGCGGCCGGTCCTCCAGCTTGGCGGCGCGGACATGTGAACGCGGCAACCGGCTTGGAGGGCCTGCTGCGAGAGCTGACGCCACAGGTCATCGGCATTCTCGTGCACCGCTTCGGCGATTTTGCCAGCTGCGAGGACGCCGTGCAGGAGGCCCTGCTGGCGGCCGCCGTCCAGTGGCCCGCCGAGGGAGTACCGGATAACCCCAAGGGCTGGCTGATCACTGTCGCGTCCCGGCGGCGTACCGAAACGTGGCGTCGCGAGTCGGCCCGGCGGCGGCGCGAGCAGACCACGGCCGCGCTCACGCGAATGGGTCCCGGGCCGGTTCCGGCCACCGACGACACGCTCACCTTGCTGTTGCTGTGCTGCCATCCCTCACTCAGTCCGCCAGCACAGGTGGCCCTCACCCTCCGGGCCGTCGGCGGGCTGACTACCGCGGAGATCGCCCGCGCGCTGCTGGTCCCCGAGGCCACCGTCGGCCAGCGGATCAGCCGCGCCAAGCAGCGGATCAAGGGCAGCGGCGCCGAGTTCCGGATGCCCGCTGCGGCTGATTTCCCCGGGCGGATCACCGCGGTGCTCCGCGTGCTCTACCTGATCTTCAACGAGGGTTACACCGCCACCTCCGGCGCTGAGCTGCACCGGGTGGAGCTCACCGCCGAGGCGATCCGGCTGACCCGCCAGCTGCGGGATCGGCTGTCCTCCGATGGCGAGGTGTCCGGCCTGCTCGCGCTCATGCTGCTCACCGACGCCCGGCGGCCCGCGCGGACCTCGGCCGACGGCGCGCTGATCCCGCTCGCGGATCAGGACCGTGGCCGCTGGAACGCAGCGGACATCGCCGAAGGGGTGACCCTGATCAGCACCGCGCTGGCCAGCGCGCCGGTCGGCCCCTACCAGCTCCAGGCGGCGATCGCCGCCCTGCACGACGAGGCGGCGCGCTTCGAGGACACCGACTGGCGGCAGATCCTGCACCTGTATGACCTGCTGGACCACGTCGAGCCCGGGCCTATGGTGACGCTGAACCGCATCGTCGCCAGCGCCATGGTGTACGGCCCGGATACGGCGTTGCGGCAACTGGCCGCCGCGGCGGCCGACCCTGTCCTCGCTGGGCACTACCGTGTCCACGCGGTACGCGCTCACCTGCTCGACATGGCCGGCGACCGCGAGATGGCGCAGGCCGAGTACCAGCTCGCCGCGCGCCGGACGCTGAGCGTCCCCGAGCAGCGCTACCTCATCGCCCGCGCCGCGCCGGCCGGGTGACCCCTGATACTGGTGGCTGACCGGGAGGTGATGCCCATGATGCCGGTGCTGCCTGGGCAGGAGGTGCCCGCCGATCTCGCGGGCAGGCCCGCGCTGCTGCGGGAGGCCAGCGAACGGGCCCTGGCCTATCTCGGCGGGCTGGCCGGGCGGCCGGTGGCCCCGGCCGCGGACGCCGTCGCTGCGCTGCGCCGGCTCGACTTCCCGCTGCCCGGAGCCGGCCTGGACGCGGGCACGGTGCTCGCCCTGCTGGACGAGGTCGGCTCACCCGCCACGGTCGCCAGCGGCGGCCCCAGGTACTTCGGGTTCGTCACCGGCGGAGCGCTCCCGATCGCCCAGGCTGCCGCCTGGCTGTCCATCGCGTGGGACCAGAACGTGGCCCTCAGCGTGATGTCTCCGGTGGCCGCGACGCTGAACGCCGTCGCGCTGCGCTGGGTCGCCGGACTCCTGGGCCTGCTCGGCGACGTCGGCGGCGGCTTCGTCACCGGCGCCTCGATGGCCAACGCAACCTGCCTGGCCGCCGCCAGGGATGCCGTGCTGACCAGGCATGGCTGGGACGCCGCTGGCCAGGGCCTGGTCGGCGCGCCGCCGGTCACCGTCGTGGTCGGCGGCCAGGTCCACGCCACGGTCCGCAAGGCGCTCGGCCTGGTCGGCCTGGGCCGGGACCGGGCCATCGTGCTGCCCACGGACGGCCAGGGCCGGATCGATCCGGGCAATCTGCCAGCCCTGGCTGGCCCCGCGCTGGTCTGCCTGCAGGCCGGGAACGTCAACAGCGGGGCGAGCGATCCGTTCGTCCCGCTGATCGCCTGGGCGCACGATCACGGCGCCTGGGTTCACGTAGACGGCGCCTTCGGGCTCTGGGCGGCGGCATCGCCGGGCCTGGCCGGGCAGGTCGCGGGCGTCACCGCGGCGGACTCGTGGGCGACCGACGCGCACAAGTGGCTGAACACGACCTACGACTGCGGCATCGCCCTGGTTCGCGACCCCGCTGCGTTGCGGGCGGCGATGGAAGCCTCCGCCGCCTACCTGCCTGAGGACGCCGCCCGCGAGCCCATGCACTACACCCCGCAGTCCTCCCAGCGCGCCCGGGGTGTCGAGGTGTGGGCCGTGCTCGCGGCGCTTGGCGGCGACGGCGTGGCCGGACTGGTCGACCGGACGTGCCGGCTGGCCCGCCGGTTCGCCGACGGCATCCGGTCGGCCGGATACGAGGTGCTGAACGACGTCGTGCTCAACCAGGTACTCGTGGACCTTGGCACTGATACCGAGTCGGTCATCGCGGCGGTCCAGAAGGAGGGAACATGCTGGTGCGGGCCGACCACCTGGCAGGGCCGCCCGGCAATGCGGGTCAGCGTCAGCTGCTGGAACACCACCGAAGCCGACATCGACCGCAGCGTCGCGGCTGTTTCCGCCTGCGCCCCCGGCCAGCGGGGTGCCAGGGTACGCTAGCTGGGTACGGAGGCTGGGGAAGGCAGGTAAATGGCAGTCGAGTGGGGGCGTGAATTCGTAGCGGGCCACAATGAGCCGCTGCTCTACGACACCACCGTGCCGCACTTCGCCCGGGTCTACGACTACTGGCTGGGCGGGAAAGATAACTTCGCCGTTGACCGCGCAGCAGGTGATCAGGCCATCCGGGCATTCCCCGATATCGCTGTGTCAGCACGTGCTAACCGTGCGTTCCTAGCGCGGGCAGTGCGGTTCCTGGTCGGCGAGGCAGGCATCCGGCAGTTCCTGGACATCGGCACGGGCCTCCCCACCGGAAACAACACGCACGAGGTGGCGCAGCACGTGGCGCCGGAGTCCAGGGTCGTCTACGTGGACAACGACCCGTTCGTGCTCTCCCACGCCCGCGCGCTGCTCGCCAGCAGGCCGGAGGGGATGACCGAATACATCGAGGCTGACCTGCGCGATCCGCAGAAGATCTTGGACGTTGCGGACCGCCTGCTTGATCTTGAGCGCCCGGTTGCGGTAATGCTCATGACAATCTTGCAGCACATCGATGATGAGGATGATCCGGCTAAGATCGTAGCGGCACTAATGGCAGGGATGCCGGCAGGCAGCTATCTCGCGCTCTCCCATCCAGCCAAAGATATCGATGCTGCGTCAATGGCCAAGATGGCCAAACGCCTTAACCGGATACTGGCTGAATCAATCACATTGCGCACCCGTTCCGAAGTGACCAGTTTCTTCGCCGGACTGGACCTGGTGGAGCCCGGCATAGCGCAGGGATCGAGATGGCGGCCGCTCAACGAGAGCGAGGCTGCCGCCCCAGCCGCCCTCTGGGTTGGCGTCGCCCGCAAGAACTGATCCCAAGAGCAGCAACGGGATTACTCCCCGGACTGATTCATGTTTCGGCGAGGATCGCCGTGATCACGTCGATGCTGTCGGCCGGCGTCGCGGCCTCCATGCAGACGCGCTCCATCACCTTCAGGTAGCTGTCCACAACCTCGGGCTTGTCCAGGTACAGCGCGCTCGTGAGCTGTTCGAGGTACACCACGTCGGGCAGGTCGGGCTCGGCGAACCGCAGGATGCTGAACGGGCCTCCGGCGGCGGAATGACCACCGGCCTGGAACGGCATGACCTGAATGGTCACGTTCGGCCGCTCTGCCACCTCGGTCAGGTGCTTCAGCTGGCTCCTCATGACGGCCGGGCTCCCCACCGGGCGCCGCAGCACGGCCTCGTCCACCACCGCCCACACATTGGGCGGGTCCTGCTTGGCGAGCACCATCTGCCTGGCCATCCTCAGGCGCACCCGCCGGTCGACCTCTCTGGGCAACTCGTCGTCGTGGCCGAGGAGCGTGACGGCACGCGCGTAGTCCTCGCACTGCAGCAGACCGGGAACGAACTGCACCTCATAGGCGCGAACCTGGGTGGCGACCTCCTCGAGCCCGACGTACGCCTCGAACCAGGACGGCAGCACATCCGAGTAGTCGTGCCACCAGCCCGGGGCGTTCGCCCGCCGGGCGAGTGAGCGCAGCGCCTCGCGCTCTTCCTCGTCGGTCACGCCGTAGAGGGTCAGCAGGTCGGTGATATCGCGGTCCTTGAAGCCCACCCGGCCCGTTTCCAGCCGGCTGATCTTCGAATGGGATGCCCGGATTACTCGTCCCGCGTCCTCAAGTGTGATCCGCTTCGCCTCGCGAAGCCGCCGAAGCTGGGCGCCAAGCAGTATCCGCAGAACTGTGGGCCCGCCGACAGCAGGGACGACCAGACTCCGGTCCTCGCCGCCGACCGGTTCGGCTGCTCTGACCATGCGCCCTCCCCATGAAAACCTGACCACGGAAGTCTCCCACGCGCGGCGTTGAAACTCCATAACTGGATGCGGGAGACATTCTCATTCCAGGACCTTTTTTGGCTACTGCGCCCGTCCACCGGCTCCCGCGGTCCCGCGGCACGCCCAAGCGATCGTCTCACGATTCGAGACCCCGGACTTTCCCGCACTACCGTGGGCCGCCAACGGCCGGACTACCGCCACAGACACCCAGACCACCGCCGCGGACGGCCGGACGTGAGCCGCCAGGCAGCACTGATCCCGACATTGTCCCGCTCTGGCTAGCGGTTTATCCCGGTTTGCGGGCGGCGGAATCCGTGCTGAGCCGGGTTGCGGTCCGGGAATCGCGGGCCAGTGGCGGGGCAGGATCCAGACCCATCCAAGTAGGATCCGGGATCCGTCCAGAGGGGCTCGTAACCTGTCCAGGTGGGCTCTGGGACCCGTCTGAGTGGCGAGGGCCGGGGCAGTATCGGTCCAGGTCAGAAGTGAGCGCCCGGCCCGGAGCCCAGGGGGCGGGCGCGGTACCGGTCAGCAGGCAGGCACCGCTCTGAGGGCGGTAAGGAACGCCGACCATTCGGCCCGGGTGAAGACCAGGACCGGGTCGCCGGGACGCTTTGAGTCGCGTACCGCCACCTGCCCCGCAGGCAGGCGGGCCATTTCCACGCAGTTACCGCTGGGATTGCTGTAGCTGCTCTTCTGCCATGCCGCGCGGGGCAACTGCAAGGGCCATATGCCCCCGTAGGCCAAATCCACCGTGCATCCCTTCCTGCTTTTCTGCATGAACTGGTTCGAACTGCCTGAACCTGCTCCAACCGGCCCGTGCCAGCCCCGAACCGGCTCAAACGCGCCTGAACAGGCACTTCCCCGGCGCCCCCGGCACGTGATTACTAAGACTAATAGATGACCTGTGCAACTGCACTTGCATCTGCACACCTAAAGTGGCATCGTAGCGCATGCGCTGGCCCTTGGCGGACGCGCCCAACATCAGGCTCGGTGGTTGATCCATGTACCAGGGACAACAGGTGGATTCCACGCAAGCCAGGGACCGGCGTTACGGCGACGGGCAGTGGGAGGCGCCAACGTCGATGCTGTCCGCGACGACCGACAGGCAGGTCCGCATTACGCTGCCACCTGTGCCCGAGTCGGCCCGGGTGGCGCGGGATTTCACCACCGCCGCGCTGCGGAAGTGGCGCCTGGATCCGCTGATCCCCGATGCCGTCCTGATCGCCTCGGAACTGGTCACCAACGCGATAAGCCACGGCGCCGCGGCCACCGGCCGCGAGGGGCCAGGCCTGGTGGAGCTCACCTGGTCGTACCAGATCAGCCGGCTGATCTGCGTGATCACCGACCGGGCCACCGAGCCCCCGGTCATGGCACCCGCCGGTACCGATGCCGAGTCCGGTCACGGCCTGCAGATCGTGGCCGCGCTGGCCGCCTCCTGGGGATGGACCATGCTGGGCAGCGGGGAGAAGGCCGTCTGGGCGGCCCTCCACCTGCCCGCCCACTGAGCCGGAAAGCGTAAAGGCAGCGTAAAATCGTCGGCGCTCCCGGCCGCGCGCCTTATGCGGAGCGCACACATCAGCCACGATCGCGGTGCAATCTGCCCATTCACGCGGGCGTCGCGCGGCTGCAAGCATTGCGTTGCATCGCCGTTCAACTCCCGGCACCGTGGCGTGCCGATGCACACGCCACACCGGCCGTTCCCAGAGGAGAGCAATGGAGTGTGACACCGCTTCTGGGCCTGCCGTCGACGAGGCCCCGGACTGGTGGCCATACGCCCAGCAGTTCCCGCACTGGCATGTCTGGCGGGGGGTTGCTGGCCTGCTGTACGCACGCCGGCCCAGGTCGAGTCCGCCCAAGGTGGTTCGCGGTAAGGACCTGACAACCCTGCGCGACCGGATTATCCAGGCAGAAGTTCTCCACTGACCCGTACAGGCGCTCGACACGGCCTTCCGGTTCCCGTGGGGCCGCAGCGACCCGCGCGCCCGGCGGCTCGCGCTGGCAGTCCCGGTACGAGAGAACACAGTGCGGCCTGGGAGGCGTCCCCGGGCCCTGGCGAGCCAGAACCCCCGACGCGCCGATAGCACCTTAGGCGCCCCAAGCCACCTCGGTGCTATCGCGCGGCTGGCCCGGGGGAGCGATCCCCGGGATCCCCGGGCCGGCTCGGGCCGGCGCTGGCCGGCGGACGTTGGCGGAAAAAAGCCCTGGAGGGTGGCCAGCCCGCCCGAGGTTGGGAATCATGGACAGAACGCTAAACCGATTGCATCGTGGTACGACGAACGCTGTGCCCATGAAGAGACTGCTCGACGCCGACGCGCTCCGCGCCCTGGCCCGCGGCTGCGCGGTGCTCGGCGCCGGTGGCGGGGGTGACACCTACCTGACGCTGCTGCAGGCGCTGCAGGCAACCGAGGACTTCGGGCCCGTCCCCTTGGTCGATGTGGACGAATTGCCCGATGACTCACTGATCATGCCGTGCGGCGGGATCGGCGCCCCGACGGTGAGCATCGAGAAGATCGAAAACGGGGACGAAGGGGAACGGCTCAGGCAGCAACTGGAGTACCTGACCGGGCGCCGGGTTGCCGCGCTCATGGCCGGCGAGATCGGCGGCGGGAACGGCGTGCTGCCCATCGCCTGGGCCGCGGGAATGGGACTGCCTCTGGTGGACGCCGACGGCATGGGCCGCGCCTTCCCTGAGGTACCGCAGGTCACCATGCAACTGGCCGGGATATCCCCGAGCCCGGCGGTGATAACCGACGAACGCGGCAACCTCATCGTCTTCCGCACCATCACGAGCGGCTGGATGGAACGCCTGGAGCGGGCCGCCGCCGCCGAGTTCGGCGGCGCCGCGTCCTCCACCGAGTTCTCGCTGACCGCCGCCGAAGCGCGGACTGCGACTATCCGCGGCTCGGTGTCGCTGGCCATCAGGATCGGTGCGGCGGTGATCGGCGCCGCAGACGACCCGGTAGCCGCGCTGATCGCCGAGATCGGCGCGTTCCGGCTGGTCACCGGCAAGATATCGGATGTTGAGCGGCAAACCCGAAGCGGCTTCGTCCGCGGCTATGTGATCATCGAAGGCCTCGGCGCGGACGCGGGCCGGCTCCTTCGTCTTGAGTTGCAGAACGAGAACCTCGTGGCACTCGAACGCGGCGAGGTACTCGCCTCCGTGCCTGACCTGATCACAGTGCTGGATACCGAGACAGCAGAGGCGATCGCGACCGAGCGGATCCGGTACGGCCAGCGCGTGACCGTGATCGCGTTCCCCTGCGATCCGGTGTGGCGGACCGAGCGCGGGATCGCCGCCACCGGGCCGCGCTCGTTTGGCTACGACTTCGACTACCTGCCCGTAGAGGAGCTGGCCAGGGCCACGACCTGACCGTCCGGGCCGCCCGGTCAGTCCAGCAGCCGTGCGCGGCAGGCAAGCTGGAGGGCGAGCCGCTGATCCGGGTCGTCGAGATCCATCTCCAGCAGTTCCGTTATCCCCCGCAGCCGGTTGGCCACCGCGTTGCGGTGCAGGTGCAGCTTTTGCGCCGTCCTGATGATCGAGCCCTGCTCGTCGAGGTAGGCCGCCAGGGTCCGGATCGCGGTGTCGGCGCGGGCCGGCCCAGCTTCTCCAGCGGCGCGAGCTGATCCCGCACCGAGGCACGGGCGGTATCGGACGCGTACCACTCCATGAGCATCCGCCGGACACCGACCGCGTCGTGCGCGGCGACGCCAGCCGGCTTGAGCGCGGCCCGCGCCGCCAGCAGGGCACCGCGTGCCTCGGCGGCCGAGGCCCGCAGCCCGGCAGGGCCCTCGTGCGGCGCGCCCACCCCGGCGCGGAACCGCAGCGCCGGAAACCTGCTCTTGATGGCCTCGAGTGCCCGCTCCGCCGACCGGGCGGTCCTGGCGCCGGCCTGCGGGCCGGGGTTGGACGTGGTGACCCGGACCAGGACGATGGCGCGGGCGATCCGGGACAGGTACCAGGTGCCGCCGGTGGCAGCCGCAGCCTGGAAGGCAGCCTGCCCCGCCGCCTCCAGCAGCTCGAAGCGCTGCACCTCATCCCGCACGGATTCCGCCAGGTCGTCCGCCTCGATCCGGACGGCGACATGCCAGCCGGTGACGGGAATCACGAGCTGGCGGGCCCGTTCGAGCAGGTCCTCATTGATCACGGTGTCCGACATCAGCAGCTCGGCCAGCAGCTCGCTGCGCGATCGCACCGGCACCTCGCGCGCCTGCCTGGCCAGGTCGAGGTGCCGTCCGGCGGCCAGGGCCGCGGTTTGCAGGACCAGCCGGGCGCCGATGCCGGAGTCGCCGTGTGCCTGCGGGGCGGCGAGGCACCCGATCGGGGTATCCCCGACCACGACCGGCACGCTGACCTCATCTGCGTCCCGGCGGCCCGCTTCGCCGTCGGGGCCACGCGACCCGCCTGACGGGTAACCCGATTCCCCGTTGGGGGAGGCAGCGCCGTTGCCGGAGGTGAGGGGCCGGAACTCGACCGGGGTTCCGAGCGCGCGGCTCACCGACGCGCACAGTGCGTCAAGATCGCCGCCGGCTCCGCCGGTACTGAGCACCGCGTCCAGCCCCTGCTCGGCCCGGCCGAGCACGAGCTCGGCGCCGCCCGCGATCTCCCGCATGATCGCGCGTACCAGCCCGGTCAGCTCGGTGTCCGCGGGGATCGAAAGCAGCGCGATGTCGGCCCGCCCGGCGATGTCGGTCACGGTCACGGTCGGCCGCCACTTTTCGGCCGAGAAGGCTGCCACGGCGGCGACGCCGTGGATCGATGCCCAGCGCAGGGCCATGTCCAGGCGGTAGTCGGTAACCTCAGCGGAGGCGGACCTGGACAGCACGACGAGGCTGGTGGACGGGGCGTTGTCCAGATCGGCGAGTCGTTCCGCGAACCGGACCACGGTGACCTGGCGATCACCACCGCTCCGGCTGACTCGGCGCAGCCCGGCAAGCGGCGAACCCGCGAGGATGTCATCGACGGTAGGCATCAGGAGCCCCACCCTATTAACGGCGTCAGGAGGCTACCTTATGCGGAGCGCACACATCCGTCACCATCACGGTGCACTCTGCCCATTCACCCTCGCCTGGCCCGCTGCGAGCATGGCATTGAATCGGGGGGTCAGCTGCATCTGCGGCTGACCCCACGCCAATACCCGGGCCCTCCAGGGGGAGCGATGGAGTGCGAAACCGAGACCAGGCCGGAGGGCTCTAAGGAGCAGGTCCCGGACTGGTGGCCGTATGCTCCCGAGTTCCCGAACTGGCATGTCTGGCGGGGGGTCGCGGGCCTGCTCTATGCGCGACGGCCCAGGTCGAGCCCGCCGAAGGTGGTGCGCGGCAGGAGCGCCGTGGACCTTCGTGACCAGATCCGTTTGGCGGAGGTCCCCCGGTAATCAGCGTGGCCCCCGGGTACGTTCTGGCGATTTCCCGCTGCGCCGGTCTTGTGCCCAGCCCGCGCGTCCCTGCCGCCCGCCTTGGCCAACGCCGCCGCTCGTATGAAGAGTTGCCAGGTATCCTGTGCGATGTTCGGCATTCAGGTGTGCACCTCCAAAATCACATCTGAACCTCATGACAGCCAATGCCGGTGACCATGAAGAGACTGCTCGACCCCGACTCATTGCGTGCCCTGTCCCGGGGCTCCGCCGTCCTCGGCGCAGGTGGCGGGGGCGATGCCTACGTGACACTGCTGCAGGCGTTGCAGGCAACCGAGGACTTCGGGCCGGTCCCCTTGGTCGATTTGGACGAATTGCCCGATGACGCGCTGATCATGCCGTGCGCCGGGATAGGCGCCACCACGGTCATCCTGGAAAAGTTCGAGAACGGGGACGAGGGAGTACGGCTCCTGGAGCAATTGCAGTTCATGACCGGGCGCCAGGTGGCGGCGCTGATGGCCATCGAGATCGGCGGCGGGAACGGCCTGCTGCCCATCACCTGGGCCGCGCGGATCGGGCTGCCGGTTGTGGACGCCGACGGGATCGGCCGCGCGTTCCCCGAGGTCCCGCAGGTCACCATGCACCTGGCTGGTATCCCGGCGAGCCCGGCGGTGATGACCGACGAGCGCGGCAACCTGGCGGTGTTCCGGACGATTTCCGGCGACTGGATGGAACGCCTGGAACGGGCGGCCGCGGTCGAGTTCGGCGGGGCGGCGTCCTCGGCGGAGTTCTCGCTCACCGCGGCGCAGGCGCGCGGGGCCACCATCCGGAACTCGGTCTCGAAGGCAATCGGCATCGGTGAGGCGCTCGCGGGCGCGGTAAGCAGCCCAGTGGCCGCCCTGATCGCGGAGATGGGCGCGTTCAAGCTGGTCACCGGCAAGGTGCTGGACGTCGAGCGGCATACCACCAGTGGGTTCGTCCGGGGCAGCGTGGTGATCGAGGGCCTCCGGCAGGACGCGGGCCGGCTGATCCGGATCGAGTTGCAGAACGAAAACCTCGTGGCGCTGGAACGCGGGAGCGTGCTCGCCTCGGTGCCCGACCTGATCACGGTGCTGGACAGCGAGACCGCCGACGCGATCTCCACCGAGGTGCTGAGGTACGGCCAGCGGGTGACGGTGATCGCCTTCGCCTGCGATCCGGTCTGGCGGACCGAGCGCGGGATCGCCGTGGCCGGGCCACGGGCGTTCGGCTACGACTTCGACTACTTGCCCGTGGAGGAACTCGCCCATGCCAGTGCCTGAGTACCGCCTCGGCATCGACGTCGGCGGCACCAACACCGACGCGGTGATCATGGACCCTGCCGACCGGGTCGTCGCCAAGGCCAAGGTGCCGTGCACGCCCGACATCACCGGCGGGATCACCGCGGCGATCGACACCGTGCTGAAGGCGCCAGGGGTCACTCCCAACCGGATCACCCACGTCATGCTCGGCACCACTCACGCGACCAACGCGGTGCTGGAGCGCCATAACCTGCGGCGGGTGGCGGTGATCAGAATCGGCGGCCCGGCCACCCACAGCGTCAGGCCGATGTTCGGGTGGCCACGCGACCTCACCGACACCATCTCGGTCGGAACGACGATCGTGGACGGCGGCATCGAGTTCGACGGCCGGGACCTGTCCCCCCTGGACACCGACGCCATCGCCCGGTTTCTCGGCCGGGTCGGCGGCGCCGCCGAAGGCATCGTCATCACCAGTGTGTTCGCCCCGGTCTCGCCGCGCCACGAACTGCTGGCGGCCGAGATCGTCAAGCGGGAACTCGGCGAGATCCATGTCTCGCTCAGCCACGAGATCGGCTCGATCGGGCTGCTGGAGCGGGAGAACGCCACCATACTCAACGGGGCACTGGCCGGGGTCGCCCGCGACGTGGCCGAGGCGATGCGGGCCGCGCTCGCCGTGCACCGCTTGCAGCCGACCAGGTTCTTCGCGCAAAACGACGGCACCCTGATGGGCCTCGACCATGCGCTGCGGTACCCCGTGCTCACCATCGGCAGCGGCCCGGCCAACAGCGTCCGCGGGGCCGCGTTCCTCACCGGGATCTCCGACTCGCTCGTGATCGACGTCGGCGGCACGTCCACCGACGTCGGCGTGCTGGTCAACGGCTTCCCGCGGGAGTCGTCCCAGGGGGTCGAGATCGGTGGCATCCGGACCAACTTCCGGATGCCCGACCTGGTGACGATTGCCCTGGGTGGCGGCAGCGTCATCTCCGGCGGCCCGCAGGGCGCCCGGATCGGGCCGCGCAGCGTCGGCTACCTGCTCGAGCGGGAGGCCCTCATCTTCGGCGGGCCGACGCCCACGCTGACCGACAGCGCCGTCGCCGCGGGCCGGACCGCGCTGGGCACGGTGATGCCGGACGGCCGGCACCGGCAGATGCTCGGCGAGGCGCTGGCCCGGGCCGACGTCATGCTCGCCGAGGCGATCGACCGGGTCAAGACGTCCAAGGAGGATCGCGCGCTGGTGGCCGTGGGCGGCGGCAGCATCCTCATCCCCGACCGCATCCCCGGGATCAGTGAGGTCATCCGGCCCGAGCACTTCGATACGGCCAACGCCGTGGGAGCCGCCATCGCCTCGGTCAGCGGCCAGGTGGACAGGATCTTCCACGTCGGCGAAGCTGGGCGGCAGGCGGTCCTCGACGAGGCGCGCGACGAGGCGCGCGAGCGCGCGATCGCGGCGGGCGCCAACCCCGGCACGGTACAGATCGTCGAACTGGAAGAGATCCCACTCGCCTACCTCACCTCGCCATCGGTCCGGATCCGCGCCAAGGCCGCCGGCACCCTCGGCAGCGCCTCCGAGCAGGACCATGACGCCGACCTGGCCCGGCAGGAGCGCCCCGCCGGCCAGCCCGACCCAACCAGCCCGCCAGCGGCGGCCCCCTGACCGACCGGCGGCCGCGTCACCGACAAGGACCACGGAGGCATTGATGAAGCCCCACCGCGCCGGACTGCTGTTGGCGTCCGGCTCCGCGCTGGCCCTGCTCCTCGCCGCCTGCGGCGGCTCGAGCTCGTCGGCTCCGCAGCAGCAGACCGCCAGCCAGGTATTTACCTACGACACGACCGCCACAGTCTTCGACGATGGCTTCGATCCGGCGACGGAGTACTCCGACGCCATCATTGCGATGAGCCAGATGTACGAGACGCTGACCCGGTGGAACCCGGCGACGCACACGGTCGAGCCGCTGCTTGCTACCAGCTGGTCATCCGCGGACAACGGCAAGACCTGGACGTTCCACCTGCGGCACGGGGTGCACTTCCACACCGGCCGGCTGATGACCGCGCAGATCGCGAAGGCGTCCATCCTGCGCACGATCAAGCTGGGTGGCGGGGCCGCCTACGTCTGGGCCGCGGTCAGTACCATCAGCACCCCGGACCAGTACACGCTCGTGTTCCACCTGAAGTACCCCTCGCCGCTGGACCTGGAGGCCTCGGCCGCCTACTCCGCGTACATCTACGACACCCAGGCGGCGGGCCCCGGCGGAAACCTGACCAAGTGGCTGAACACCCCGCACGACGCGGGCACCGGCCCCTACGAGCTGCAGACCTGGAACAAGGGCCAGGAGTTCGAGGCGATCCTCAAGGCCTTCCCCGGCTACTGGGGCGGCTGGACGGGCCCGCACTACAAGAAGGTCGTGTACCGGGTGGTCACCGCGGACACCACCGCCGCCCAGCTGCTGCGGTCCGGTCAGGTCAGCTTTGTGGAGCAGATCAGCCCGTCGATCTGGAAGTCGTTCCAGGGCAGCCCCGGCATCAAGACGGTGAGCTCGCCGTCCTGGCAGAACCTGCTGGCGCAGCTCAACGCCCAGGCGCTGAGCCTTCCGGTGCGGCAGGCCATCCTGTACGGCGTCGACTATCCGGGGATCGTCGCGGCGCTACAGGGCGCGGCCACGTCCTCCAGCGGCCTGGTCCCGGCGGGCCTGCTCGGCCACTACACCAACCTGCCGAACTACACCTACGACCCGGCGAAGGCCGTTGCCCTGCTGCACCAGGCAGGCTACGGGCCAGGCAAGAAGCCGCTGAACCTGTCGCTCACCTACACCTCGGGTGACTCGAACGAGCAGGTGGTCGCGACGCTGCTCAAGTCAAGCCTGGCGAAGCTGAACATCAACCTGAGCACCACGTCGCTGGCCTGGCCAACCCAGTGGGCCAAGGCCAAGTCCGCCAACGCCGCCAGTCACCAGAGCATCTTCCTCGAGTACTGGTGGCCGGACTACGCCGACCCGTACACCTGGTTCACCAACCTGCTGCAGACGCAGAAGCAGCCGTACTACAACCTGTCGTACTACTCCAACAAGACTCTGGACTCCCAGATCAACCGGGTCGAGTCGGTCGTCGCCACCAGCCCCACCGCCGGGTCGCAGCTTTACCGGACCATGCAGGTGGAGACCCTGCAGCAGGCGCCCGTCACTGCCCTGTACAACGTCAACTACCAGTACGCGATGCGTAACTCGTTCACCGGGTTCCAGGTCAACCCGGCCTACGCGAACGTAGTCTTCACCTACAACCTCAGGCCAACCGGCAGTTGATCGTCTATGTCGTACGCCGGGTCGCCACGGCAATCCTGGTGGTCGCGGGCGTCATCGTTCTGACGTTCGTGATCGCCAGGGTCGTTCCCGGCGACCCGGCGGCGACATGGGCAGGCCCGCACGCCTCGGCGGCCCAGATCGCCGCGGCCCGGCGGTTTCTGGGCCTTGACCGGCCGCCGGCGGCGCAGCTCGCGTCGTACTTCGGCGGCATCCTCACGGGGAACTGGGGCGTGTCGATTCACACCCACCGGCCGGTCCTGTCTGACATCGGGGACGCCGCCCCCGCCTCGATCGAGCTGGTAACCGCCGCGCTGATCATCGGGCTGCTGGTAGCCGTGCCGTTTGGGCTGATCTCGGCACGGTGGCCGGACCGGGCCGGCGACCACGCCATCCGGGCCGGCTCGATCCTCGGCGTCTCGATGCCGATCTTCTGGCTGGCGCTCATCCTCCAGCTGGTCTTCGCCGACCACCTGCACCTGCTGCCCGCCGCCGGCGAGTTCTCCCCCGGCCTGCTGTTCACCCACCCGCTGACCCGGGTGACGGGATTCGGCCTCATCGATGCGCCGCTCACCGGCAACTGGCCGATGTTCGGCAGCATTCTGGGGCATCTCCTGCTGCCCGCCCTGGTCGTCGCCGCCTATCCGGCCGGGCTGCTCACCCGCATGATCAGGGCACAGGTCCTTGACACCGTCGGCGAGACCCACGTGCAGATGGTGCGCGCGCTCGGCTTCAGAGAACGCGCGGTCTATGGCCGCTTCGCGATGAAGCTGGCCTGGAACCCGGTCGCCGCGGCGCTGGCGCTGGTGTTCGGCTACGCGCTGGTCAACACGTTCCTCGTCGAGGCGATCTTCGACTGGCCCGGCCTCGGCGAGTACGCGACCACATCGATCTCGGCCCTCGACACGCCCGCCATCCTGGGCGTCACCCTGTTCATCGCGCTGGTGTACGTGGCCGCCAACCTGGTTGTGGACATCGTCCAGGCCGCCATCGACCCGAGGATCCGGCTGCGATGATCGAGGCGCCCACGCCGCTGCCGGCACAGGCCAGCGCCCTCCCGCGTGGCGAGGCATTGCGGCGCGGGCTGCGCGCCAACCCGCTGCTTGTGGCGGGAGCGGTGATGTCGGTGCTCGTCGTGCTGGTGGCGGTGTTCGCCCCGCTGCTGGCGCCCTACCCGGCCGACGCCGGCTCGGCCACCCACCCGTTCATGGTGCTGCGCCCGCCCTCGGCCCAGCACTGGTTCGGCACCGACAACGTGGGCCGGGACATCCTGTCCCGGGTGATCTACGGGGCCAGGGTCTCGCCCGTGGTGGCCATTGTCGTGCTGGTGATCGCCTGCGCCATCGGCATCCCGCTCGGTATCGTGGCCGGCTATTTCGGTGGCTGGCTGGACGAGACCCTCATGCGGATCACCGACATCTTCCTTGCCTTCCCGCCGCTGCTGCTCGCGCTTGCCTTCGCCGCGGTGCTGCCGCCGAACCTGACCAGCCTCATCATCGCGATCGCGGTGACCTGGTGGCCCTGGTACACCAGGCTGATCCGCGGCCAGGCCGCCTCGGTCGCCGGGCGCCCGTACGTCGAGGCCTGCCGGGCGCTGGGCATCCCCTCGCACCGCATCCTGCTGCGGCACATCTTGCCCAACTCGATCACGCCGCTGACCGTCCAGGTATCGCTGGACTTTGGCGGGGTGATCCTCACCGCCTCGGCCCTGTCGTTCCTCGGCCTTGGCGCACAGGACCCGATCCCTGACTGGGGCCTGATGGTTGCCGAGGGCCAGAACTACTTCACCACGGCATGGTGGGTCGTCACCTTCCCCGGCCTGGCCATCCTGGTGACGGCTTTCGCCTTCACCTTGCTCGGCGACGGACTGCGCGACCTGATGGACCCGAAGCGGACGTTCCTGCGATGAGACTCGCCATCAGGGATCTCGACGTGCGGTTCGGCGACCGCCAGGTCGTCGACATCGGCGAACTGTCCCTCGACGCGGCCGAGATCGTGGGCCTGGCCGGGGAAAGCGGCTCGGGCAAGTCGATGACCACGCTCGCGGTGCTCGGCCTGGCCCACACGGTCGGCGCCACGATCCGCGGCAGCATCACCCTGGACGGCACCGAGCTCACCAGCCTGTCGCAGCGGGACCTGCGGGAGGTGCGCGGGCGCAGGATCGCGGCCATCTTCCAGAGCCCGTCGATGGCGTTCAGCCCGGTGTTCCGGGTCGGCAGCGTGGTGCTCGGCGCGCTGCGGCTGCACGGCATGAGCAAGGGTGAGGCGGCCGAGGCGGCCAGCCGGGCGATGCGCGAGGTGCTGCTGTCCCCCAGCCTGCTCGACCGGTACCCGTCCCAGCTGTCCGGCGGGCAGCTGCAACGGGTCGCGATCGCCATCGCGCTGGCCCTGCGCGCCGAGGTGCTGCTCGCCGACGAGCCGACCAGCGCCCTCGACGTGACGGTCCAGGCCGAGGTGCTCGAGCTGATCCGGGGACTGCGCGAGCGGGAGGGGATGTCGGTCCTTTTCATCAGCCACGACCTGGCGGTCGTCGCCGAACTGTGCGACCGGGTGGCGATCATGCGGAACGGCCGGATCGTCGAGCAGGGCCCGGCCAGCACCGTCCTGTCGGCGCCACAGGACAGCTACACGGCCGACCTGCTCGCCGCGGTGCCCCGGATCGGGGCGGGCTCATGACCCAGCCGCTGCTTGACATCGCCGGCCTCGTGGTGCGGTTCGGCCCGGTCCGGGCGGTCGACGGGGTGAGCCTGCAACTGCCCCCGGGTCCGTACGGTCTCGCGCTGGTCGGGGAAAGCGGTTCAGGGAAGACCACCATCGGCCGGGCCGCGCTGCGCTTGGTAGCCCCGGTCGGCGGCACCATCCGTTATGAAGGCGAAGACATAACGAGGCTCCGGGGCCGCGCCCTGAAGAGCTACCGGCGCGCGGCCCAAATCGTATTTCAAGATCCGGACAACAGCCTCGACCCGCGGATGCGGGTCGGCGCGTCGATCGCTGAGGCGCTGGCCGCCCACCGGATAGCCGCGGGCAGGCGGGCGCGGGACCGGGCCGCGGCGCTGCTGGCCGAGGTGGGGCTCGACCCGGCATTCGTGGCCCGGTACCCGCATCAGCTGTCGGGGGGGCAGCGGCAGCGGGTGGCCATCGCGCGGGCGCTGTCGGTACAGCCGCGACTGCTTGTCCTCGACGAGCCCACCAGCGCCCTCGACGTCCGGGCGCAGGCGGCGATCCTGCGGCTGATCGGCCAGCTACGCACCCAGCGCCGCCTGTCCTACCTGCTGATCACGCACAACTTCGGTATCGTGAGCGAGCTGTGCGAGCAGACCGCCGTGCTGTACCTCGGCCGGGTCGCGGAAAGCGGGCCGACCGGCGTGCTGCTCGACCGCCCGGCGCACCCCTACACCCGGGCACTGCGCTCGGCCGTGCCCGAGCTCGGCACGCACGCCCGCACCGCCCGGGTCATCCTGCCCGGCGAGCCGCCCGACGCGACCAAGCCGCCGCCTGGCTGCGTGTTCCACCCCCGCTGCCCGCTCGCGATAGACCGCTGCCGCACCGAGGTTCCGGTGCTGCGCCCGGTGGGCCCGGGCCGGATGGCCGCCTGCCACCGCGCCGAGGAGGTGCTGGCCGAGGCAGCGCCCGTTTCTGGCGCCGAGGCCGGTGCGCCCGGCGCGGCTACACCTTCCGCATCGCCAGGTTCGGTGCCAGCCAGTACGGCGGGAGATAACCCGCCAGGTTCGACAGCGGCAGCACCTCAGGCTTGAGCTGGATGCCGAGCTGGCCGGCCATGAACTCGCGGCGGCGGCGGATCCGGTCCGACGCCTCCGGGTAGCGGGTGGCGAGTTCGGCGCGGGCCGCGTCGTCGGCGAGTGCAACGCCGTCCTCGATGTTGGTTGTGTGGTACGCCGAGCCGGTAGCCGGGATGATGTCGAGCTGCAGCGTCATCCCGGACCGCAGCGTGACCGCGGAGCCCGGGTAGACCGGCGAGCTGGGCCACTCGTCCAGGTGGATGAAGTGGCCCGGGTTGAGGTACACCCCGAAGAACGCGTCACCGAGGTGACGGTGCGCCAGGTCGAACAGTTCGCCGCCGGTGACGCCGATGCCGATGGTCTCGTACCACTCGCAGGCACAGGCGAAGTAGGGCGCGACCAGCCGTTCGACGTAGTCGGTCGCGCCGGCGGGGAGGTCCGCGGCGGTGCTGGCGAGAAAGCCGCCGCGGGCGATGTTGCTGCCCCAGTAGCCGAGGGCGGCGCTCATCGGGTCGCCGCGGCGCAGCACCCGGCCCGAGGAGCTGGCCAGCCCGAGCGCCGCCCGCTCACCGGACAGCACAAGCGGGTGGTAGGAGAAGGGCAGCCCGATGGGCCGGAACAGGGAGAACGCCTCGTGCTCGGTCATCCCGGGCTGCACGCCGAGCAGCAGCCTGCGCATCGACTCCGAGCCGTGGGTGGCGGCGAACTCGAAGCAGGCGATCTGATCGACGCAGCTGACCAGGCGCAGGCCGGAGCCGGGCCGGACGAAGATCGCCGACGCGTTGACCGGCTCGCAGCCGAGCACCTGCAGTTCAGCGACGAGGTAGGCCGGCGCTTCGATCCAGGTCTCGGCGCGCTCCCCCTCGTCAGGGCCGAAGTACTTCCAGCCCGCGATGCCCACCCGCCGGGCCTTGCCCGTGCCCAGGCCCGCCCCGGCGAGCAGGTCACCGAGCGGCCTGCTGTCCGACCTCGGCTGACTCACCAGGCTGAAGCTCTGGTACCGGATCACCTCCACCTCGGCCGGCACCACGGCGGCGTAGGCCACGCCCTCGTTGCCGACCAGCAGTTGTGGCGGCTGGCCCGGGACGAGGATGAGCAGCGCCTCCTCGAACCTGGGGTCGAACCCGGTCAGGTAGGACAGGTTCGCGAAATGCTCCCGGTCGGCGTAGACGAGCAGTGCGTCGAGCCCGGCGCCCGCCGCCGCCTCCGCCGCCGCCGCGAGCCGGGTGCGGAATGTGGTCACGGGTACCGACGGCTCGGCGGCCGGCAGCCCCAGGTCGGGGATCCCGATGTCCGCCAGCTCGACACCGGCCGCCCCGGCGGTGCCGGGACAGCCGGTGTTCCTCACCCATCGCGGCGCCGCGGACTCCTGCGGCCCGTTCACCGCGCTCCCCACCGCGGCGCCGCGACGTCTTCCGGCATCACACCTGGGCCTGCGGCGACGGCGGCGAGGGTGCGTCCCAGTCGACGTCGCCTTGTGCATCGCTGCGCTGGCCGACGAGCACCGTCGCCCCGCGGCGCAGGACGCCGGGATGGCGCGACTCGCGCCACACCATGTAGCCGAAGCCAACGATCAGCGCGACGATGAAGATGTACGGGGTGAGGTTGAACGGCCAGGACGGGACCGGGTACACCGTCACGAACAGCACCGGCAGCAAGGCCAGCGTGCCGATCCAGGGCAGCACGCCATGCCGCCAGACGTTGTAGTCGCCGGGGTGCTCCCGGCGGATGTACGCGGTCAGCGCCAGGTTCGCCATCACGTAGAGGATGATCACCGCGAGCGTGGTGATCGTGCCGAGGAACCCGAAGATGTCGTCGGGCGCCAGCAGCAGGCCCACCAGCAGGATCGCCACGATCCCGGTCAGCTGGATGAAGGCGATGGCAAACGTCGGGGTCTGGTGCCGCGGGTTGAGCCTGGCCGAACCGGGCGGGCACCGTGCCCGCCTGCCCCATCGTGTAGAGCACGCGGGACGCGGCGTTCGTGCAGGCCAGCCCGACGCCGATGGCGCTGTTGATAATGGCGATCACCACGAGCCACCAGCCCGCGCCCCACAGCGCGTGGCCGAGTGCGTAATACGGGTTGGGGTTGGACGCGAACGCGGCCATGTTGCCGGTGCCCCAGCCGATGGCGGTGGCGTAGGACGTGAAGACGTAGAAACCGCCGATCGCGAACAGCGAGACCATGACGGCACGGCCGATGAACTTGGCCGGCCGCTGCGTCTCGTGCGCCAGCGGGGCGGGCGCCTCGAAGCCGCTGAGCGCGAGGACCGAGAACACCATCCCGGCCAGGACGCCGCCGAATCCGTGTGGCGCGTTGGCCACGTTCAGCGGCGCCGCATACGAGGACCCGGGACCCGGGTTGGCCAGGAAGGTAAGCGCCAGCGCGAACATGATGAGCAGTTCGATCGCGCCGAAGATGACGGTGGTGCGCAGGGACAGCCGGATCCCGAAGTGGGTCAGGACCCACACGACCGCGAACGTCGCCAGCGCGAAGATCCACCACGGGATGTCGACGCCCGAGGCGGTCTGAATCGTGTCCGACAGTAGGAAGCCAAGGAACCCGATGGCACCGGCCGGGCCGATGATGTCGTAGATCAGGTAGCTCCACGTCGTCATGAAGCCGCCGCGATCGCCAAGGCCTCTGGTGGCGAACGAGTAGTAGCCGCCGCTGGACGGCATGTACTTCGAGAACTGCGACACGGTGTTCCCGATGAAGAAACAGACGATCGTCGTCAGGAAGAACGAGATCGGCATCGCCGGCCCCGCCTTGAGGGCGATGATCGGGAACGTGAACACGATGTTGATCGACGGGGCGATGTGCGTGATCCCCTGGAACACCACCTGCGGGAGATCAAGGACATTGCGCCGCAATCGCGCGGGGGCGGTGTTGCTGGCAGTCTCGGCGCTCATGGGCGGGAACCTCCCTTGGCGAATGGTGGTTCCTAATGAGATACGCAATCGGTTTCGCAATTTTACGAACTGCCGTTGTGGGGCGTCAATAGGCAAGACGGTAGGCTCGCAGGTATGACGCTGCGGGGAGCGACAGGCAACCGGTCGCCGGAACGGACGACATAAGTGGCCACGATCCAGGACGTCGCCAAGGCCGCCGGGGTAGCCGCCTCCACGGTCTCCCGATACCTGAACGGCCAGTTGCACGTCTCCCCCGCCACCGAGGCGCGGCTGGTCAGCGCGGTCCGTGAGCTCGGCTACGTACCAAACACTCAGGCGAAGAACCTGGTCCGGCGGCGCTCGGGCGTCATCGGCTTCGTGGTGCCCGAGCTCGGCAACCCGTACTTCGGCGCGATCGCCGACCACGTGGTGGAGGCGGTCGAGCGGCGCGGCCTGCTCGTGCTGCTGTGTTCCACCAGGAGCCAGGCCGGAAAGGAGGCAAGCTACATCGACCTGCTCGCCTCCGGCGCCATTGACGGGATGCTCTATCTCGGGTCGTTCCGGACGAACGAGCGGCTGGCCGCGGCGATCCGGGGCGGGCTGCCGGTCGTGGTCGTGGATGAGCCGATCGCCGGGCTGCCCGACGTGCACACCGTCGTCATGGACGATTACGCGGGCGGGTACCAGGCGGCGAGCTACCTGGTCGCGCTCGGCCACCGCCGGATCGCCTTCGTGTCCGGCCCGGCCGAGCTCGGCTCGGTGCAGGAACGCCGGCGCGGCTACTGCGACGCGCTGAACAAAGGCGGCATCGACCCCGCCAGCCAGCTGAACCTGGCCGGGCACTTCACCGAGCAGTTCGGGGCCAGCGCCCTGCCCCGGTTGCTCGCCGCCGACCAGCCGCCCACCGCGGCGTTCGTGGCGAGCGACTACATCGCGCTCGGGATGCTGTCCGCCGCCGAGACGCACGGCGTCCGCGTGCCCGAGGATCTGTCGCTGGTGGGCTTCGACGACATCAGGTTCAGCCAGTACGTCCGGCCCCGGCTGACTACCATCAGGTCGCCGGTGGACCGCTTGGCCCAGACCGGCGTCGAGTTGCTCTTCGACCGGCTGGCCGGCGCGGAGGCCGGCCCGAAAGGGGAGGCGGCCGCGCCACCGGAGGCGGACGAGCCGCCGGAGGCGCTCACGCGTACCGAGGTCCTCTCGGTCGAGCTCATTGTGCGGGAGTCCGCCGCTCCCCCAGCGATGTGAAAGCGAGGTTCGCATCATGCGCGTGCTGCTCTGCGGCGAGAGCTGGGTTACCCACAGCGTGCACATCAAGGGCGTGGACTCGTTCACCACCAGCTCATACGTGGAGGGTGCCGACCACCTGCGCGGCGCGCTCACCGCCAGCGGCATCGAGGTCCACTACCTGCCGGGGCACCTGGTGCCCGCCAGATTCCCCACGTCAGCGGACGGCCTGGCAGGTTACGCCGCGGTCATCCTGTCCGACATCGGCGCCAACAGCATCCTGCTTGCCCCGCAGACCTTCGAGCACTCGCAGCCCGTTCCGGACCGGCTCGCCACCATCGAGCGCTACGTCAGGGACGGCGGCGGGCTGCTGATGATCGGGGGCTACCTGTCGTTCGCCGGCATCGAGGGCAAGGCGCGGTATCACGGCACGCCGGTCGAGGACGCGCTGCCGGTGCTGATCGACGTCGTGGACGACCGGGTCGAGGCGCCCCAGGGGATCATGCCGGTGACCGCCGCGCCCGGGCACCCGCTGCTGAACGGCGTAGCCGAGCGGTGGCCGGCCCTGCTCGGCTACAACCGGGTGACGCCGCGCGCGAGCGCCGAGGTGGTGGTGCGCTGCGGCGATGACCCGCTCGTGGCCTGCTGCCAGCACCAGGCAGGCCGCAGCGCGGTTTTCACCTCCGACTGCGCCCCGCACTGGGCCCCGCCCGCCTTCCTGGCCTGGCCTGGTTACCAGGCGCTGTGGCCGAACCTCATCCGCTGGCTCGCCGGAGCGCGGGCCGAAGGCTAGGACTCCGTGCCCGGCGGCCCAGCGCTCGGGTGCAGCAGGGGCCGGTAGCCCGCCACGATGGCCGCCACGCTCGACGGCGGGGTCAGCACCTCCACCACCGCGGCCCGCCTCAGCGGCAGGGGCGCCAGGTAGCCAGCGAACGACCAGGGCAGAACGCGCCCGCCGGCCAGCAGGCCGGGCGCGCCGTCGCGACGGACCATCACCCCGTCGGGCAGTGACCCGGCCACCGCCCGGTGGGTCCGCTGCCGCCGCGACCGCGACTCGACCCGTTCGGTGTGCAACTGGACGTCCATCTCGCCCGCGTGGAGTGGCCCGGCGAGGCCCCGGGCAGCGCGCCATGCCTCGGCGTAGGCAAGGTAGGCCGGCCGGCGGCAGTACCCGCACGGCCGGTGCCCAGCGGCCAGCGCCGTCGCCTCGTCCAGGAAGAACAGTGCCGTCCACCGGCCCGGCGGCATCGGGTCACGCTTGCGGCCTTGCCAGTCCAGCACGCAGCAGATCCACAGTTTCGACCGCCACCGCGCCGTGCCCAGCGTGCCATCCGGGCGATGCAGGCAGCCGCGGTTGCCCATCAGCGTGCCGCGTGCGGATACAGCGACGATCTCACCGGCCGGCGTGACGCGATTCTGCAGCGGGCCGCTCCGCCCGGGCTCCGTCCCTGGCATAAGAAAAGAACCTCTTTGACATAACGGCCCGTCGCTTCGACCACCCTGCGACGCTATCCCGCTTCCGTGGCTGACCAAACCGCGGCACCGCCCGACAGCGGCTGGACTGGTTCCGCCCCTCTCGGCCTACCAGCCAAGCTCGCGGAGGCGCTCATCGTCGATGCCGAAGTAGTGCCCGACCTCGTGGATGACGGTCCGGCGCACCTGATCGCGCACCTCATCCTCGGTGTCGCAGATGGCACAGATAGCCAGCCGGTAGATCGTGATCCGGTCGGGCAGGACCCCCGCGTACTGGGTGGTGCGGCTGGTGAGCGGCACCCCCTGGTAAAGGCCCAGCAGCCCGGGCGGGCCAGGGCCGTTCTCGACCGTGACGGCGACGTTGCGCATCAGCTTGCCGAATTCCTCGGGGAGCCCGTCCAGCGCGGTGGCCACCATCTCTTCGAACCGGACCGGATCAATGTTGATCACAGCTCATTCTCGGCCGGCTCGGTGCCCGGCGTCAGCCCTGGGGGTTCCCACGGCCGGGCACGGTGGCGGCGCGTGAACCGGCCGCCGCGTCGGCGGCAGGCGAGCCCGCCGTCTGGACGGCCGGTGAGTCCGCCATCGCGGCGCTGGCCGTACCCGGCGGCGATGGCTGCCCCGCACCTGGCGGCGCGGTGGCCCGCCAGGTCTCGGCAACGATGACCTGGACCGCACCCGCGGCCGGGATGGCCAGCAGCGCCGCCACGAACCCGCCGAACAGCCCGCCGATCCAGGTGCCAATGGACGCCGCCACCAGGATCGACATCAGCACAAGCAGCGGATTGATCCGAACCGTCCTGCTCATGATCACCGGATTCAGGATGTGGTTCTCGACCTGCGTGTAAACAAGGAATACGACCAGTGTCACGATGCCCGCGGTCAGCGAATGGAACGCCGCGAACAGCACCGTCGGTATGCCCGCCAGAGCGCCGCCGATCATCGGCAGGAAGTCCACGAGCGCGACCCACAGCGCCCACAGGAAGGGGTACGGGACGCCGAGGACCAGCAGGGTGACGAACACCACCGTCCCGGCGATCAGTGACGTCAGGAAGTTGCCGGCCATATACCCGGTGACCGCGCGGTTCACCTGGCCCGCCACGGAAGTTACCGACCTCCCGCGCTCCGGCGACATGATGGCCAGCAACCCCGCACGCATCTTCGGGCCCTCGAGCAGCAGGAGCAGCACCAGGACGAAGATCGTGGCCAGCGCGATGAGCAGTGACAGCGCACCCTTGCCGAGCGCGAGGGCGGGCTTGCCAAGGCTCTGGCCGTAGCTCACGATCTTGGCGGTGTTCTTCTGGACCCAGTTCTGCACGTGATAGTGGCGAATGAGGTGCCCGATCCAGCCATGACCGCGCTGGGCATTGCTGATATACGAGGGCAGCCCGTGGGCCAGGTCGGTGATGCCGTTGACCAGCGGATAGCCGAAGGCGAACGCGAGGCCTGCGAACACGATGAGGGCCCAGAGGGTGACGACGGCGACAGCGAACCCACGACGCCGGATCTTCCACCGCTGCAGCGCCACAACCAGGGGATTGAGCAACAGGGCGACGAAGCCAGCGACCGCAATGAGCAGCACCACGTCACGCAGCCGGTAGAGCAGCTTGCCTGCCATGTATGTCGCCACAACCACGCCGACCGTGACCAGGATCGCCCGCAGCGGGACCTCGTTAGCGTCAGCGGCCTTCCATAGCCGGGCTCGCCTGGTCCGGGGTGGCGACGGAGAATCGGCCATCTGCCAAGCATGACAGGCCCAGCTGCCTGCGTCGCGTGCTCTGCCTGCGCATCGGCCACGACGGCTATGCCCGGGCGATACCAGAGCACGGCCACCGAGGCCCCAGCCGCTCCAGCAGCCCGGGGCGGAATGTCCGAACCGGCCGGCACCATGGCAGTGTGGACGGGAGGATCACATGACAGCGCAGGTTTGCGCCGGGCCGCGCCGGGGCGACGACAGCCCGCCCGCAGCGGCCGGCGGCTTACCCCCGGCTGAATTCGGCCCGCCAGCGGTGCGTCGCCGGCGGCCCCTGATCGCGGAGCTCCTCGATGCGCACCGCCTGGAGGCCTGTCAGCGTGACAGCATCGATCTCGGCGCGGGTCAACGACCACGGCGGCCCGTCGTCGGGATCGCCGCCGTCATCGCGGGCGCGGGCGATGACCAGCAGCGTCCCGCCGGGTGCCACCAGGTTGCCGACATTCGGGATTGCCTCACGCCGGGGCGGCTCCGGCAGGGCCTGGAGCGTCATGCTCTCGACTACAAGATCGAATGCATAACGCCAGGAGGGCGGCGGATCCAGCAGGTCGGCTGTGACGTAGTGAACAGCAGACGCGGGAAACCGCCGCCGAGCCGCCCGGATGGCGCTGGCAGACACGTCGAATGCCACCGTGTCGAAGCCGCACGTCGCCACGAACTCCGCATCCTCTCCGAGACCGCAGCCAACGACCAGCGCACGCCGCCCGGTGCCGTCGAGTCCGATCGAGCTGGCCCAGCCGACCAGCAACTGGTGTGGCATGCCGCGATCCCATGGGACGACCGCGGTGCCTGCCTCGGCCGCCGCATAGAGAGGCTCGAACCAGCCCACCGGTTCCCCGGCGGCCCGTGCCTCGCCGGCAAGTCGCCGGGCATGCTGCTCTGGGTCGATGGGCGGCGATGGCGGCTGGGCGGGTTCATCGGTGGCCATCCCGCCAGCATGGAACACCGTTGCGCCCGGCGCCAACGAGTGCGGCGCTCAGAGCCCGGCCGCCGGGATCCGCGCCGAATGGGCGCGGCGGACCGCTCCGCGAGCCGCTGCATCAGGACGTAGCAGGTCAGGGAGGCAAACTAAAACATCGGATCGGAGCGCGTTACACGGTTGCCCGGCGGGGTACCACACCGTTCGCGGACAGCTCACCCCGCGGATCCCGCCCGGGCGCTGGCTTGCCAGGTTTCTGCCCAGCTCAGGCCAGGTGCAGCTAGAACACATCGATACGAACAAGTGTTCACATCTTCGTAACCCACTTCACACAGCGATCGAAGATGTGTTCTAATTATCTGTATGTCGCAGCCCAGCCGCTCCGGGCTCGGGCCGGATATGACCGCCCGGCCCGAGGTCGCCGTCTCCAGCGTGACGCCGTGGCGCGCCAGTGGTGAGCGCACCCACGGACGTCCGGTGGAGCGCAGGATCAGGCGCGATGACCGGCCCGGGAGCCGCAGTAGCGCCGTCCGGACCGGCGCTGGGCCCGACGGGATCGCGGCCGGGGGGGATGTCCAGAGCAGCCCGCCAGGGGCTCACCGGAGCGGGTCGATGACACCGCACCGGACAGGCCTGCGAGCAGCCCGGCGGCGACGCGCATCGCACAGACTCAGGTACCAATCAGGGACTTCCCCGGCAGGTTTCATACCGGACAGCAGGACACCGCATCCGCCCGGCATCGGCCACTCGCCCAAGGGAAGAAAGTGAAAACGCATTCCGCATACCGCGCACGTCCACAGACCCAGCGTCTCGCTGACCTGGAGAAGAAGACCACGGAGCTGCAACGCCAACTCTCCGACGCCCGCGACTCACTTGACCGCGAGCTGGCCCACTACGCCGGGTCTTGGGACGCCCATCCCGACTACCACACCGAGCTGAACGACGGGCGCGACGGCGACCATGACTATGACGGCGAGAGCGCATCGCTGCTCGATGGGCCGTCGCTCGACGACTACGCCGATCCGAGCGCTGGCAGGCGCTACTCGCCGGAGGACCGCACCGCGATTCTCATCAACCGCGGCAGGCCGAGCGCGAACGGGCCGGCACCGCGTGGGATCAAGATTGCCGCGGTCGGGGTGGTCGCTCTGGCCCTGGCCATCACTCTGGTTGTTGTGTCGCTGCCGGGCCCGGGGCCCAGGTGGCCGGCCGGCGTGGCACGGGTCCAGGCCGAGGTTGCCAAGGCATGTGAGAATCCGGACGTTAGCTCCGAACCCGGCCAGGTCAACTTTGCCTGCGGCAAGACGACACGCCAGATCCTGTGGGTGTTCGCGCTGCTGACCAGCGCCAACAACCCACGGTTCGCCGAAGCAGGTACCGGCCGTCAGGGCCTGGAGCCGATAGCACCGCAGCAGGGCGGCGTACTCGCCTGGTCGCTGAACCTGCATCACCCGTACGACCCGACCAATCCGATCGACAGCATCGCGGTCGCCGCCCGGGCCATCAACAACATCATCGGCGGGGCCACCGTA
This sequence comes from uncultured Actinomycetes bacterium, assembly GCA_963813395.1. GTDB lineage: Bacteria > Actinomycetota > Actinomycetes > Streptosporangiales > Streptosporangiaceae > DASXKD01. The sequence goes on along the minus strand of CAWEYV010000015.1, from coordinate 126,701 downwards.
ACCGGCGCCTACGGCAAGCCGGTCGTGCAGCAGGGCCTTGAGGGCCACGCGGCCAACTGTCTCCGGTACACCGGGTCGGCGAATGTCACCTCGCGGACGGGCTTTCCCCGTCTCTGCGCCAGGCCCGTGTCCAGCCCGGCCGGGCAGGCGGCCCTGGTGTCGGACGTCTATCAGCGCTGGGTCGTCGGCGCAAGTCCCAAGGCGGCTCAAAACGCAGCGATGGTCTTCGTGAACGCGAAGAACCCGGGCAATCCACAGGTCCAATCCATCCTCAAACGCCTCCCAACTCCGGCTCACTGACGCTCCACCTGTGTCCAGTTATCTATCTGGTCCGTCGTTGCGGCATCACCGGGCAATGAGGAATGAGGTGACTCCATGCAGCCCATTAACCGACCATGGTGGGAGCAGGTCACCGCTCTTGTCAGCCTGAGCGTAAGCGGCGCCCTCACCGGCTTCTCCTTTGTGCCGAAGGCACCCGCCGAACTGAAGTCGCCGTCCGGCATGCCAATCCACCTGATGGCCCTGGCGAAAGCCGCCCAGCCAGCACCAGCCGATGACGCGGCGCTCCGTTCCGCCATCATCAATGTCACGAACTATTTCCTTCGGATGGCCGCAAGCAAGACCCCGGCCCAGATGGAGGCGATTATCTGGCATCACGACAGCATCGATGGCGTCGATCATGGCGAATCCTGTGCGGCCTTTGCGAGCTTGACACTGGAGCTGGCAGCCCAGGCGGTCGGCCAGCAGAGCTGGGTCACCGGCGGGACGTCTTACCCGTGGCCGCTGCACAAATGGGCCGACGTCCGGGTCGACCCGAATCCTGGCTCGCTCGGCATCGTCTCGGTCCTGCAGGACGCCGAGGCACATCATCGCTGGCATCCACTCGGCGACGGCTACACGCCGCTGGCTGGCGACTGGGTGCTGTTCGATGGCCATGTCGAGGTCGTCACGAAGTACGCGAACGGGGTGCTGCAGACCGTCGGTGGCGACTCCCTGCCGAACTTCTCGGTGAATGCTCACACCTATCCCAGCCCACTGGGTGGCCAGGGTGTCGCCGGCTTCGTCAACAACGGCGAAGTGCCCGGCATGGGGAGCGCGATCCAGGGTAGTGGCGAGCCCGTGTCAGGCCCCCAGGCCAACCAGGCCTCGCCAAGCCCACACAAACATGGGTCCGGCGGCGGCCAATCCAGGCATGCGGGGGGGCAGGCCAGCCTTGCGGACGCCGGTCAGACGGCGGACGGCCGAGCCCGGATACCAGGCGCTCCGCGCGCCGCTTCCGCCCGGGCGAGGGTGCCGCACGCACCGGGCGATGCCGCAGTCCCCGGATTGCCGGTGCGCACGCCCACGCTCCACCGGGATGGCCGTTCTGCGTTGCACCCCCCTCGCCGGGAGGGGGCCGGGCAGAGCCAAGGCTCGCACGAGCCCGGAGAACGCGGCCTCCCCGCGGACCGGCCGAGGACGGGTCACCCGCGAGCCACCGCCGTGTCCGATGGGGCGGGTCACGGCGCTGCCGCCGTCCCTGGCCTGCCGACCGCGCCAGGCGATCAGGGCGGTTCGGCCAAGTCCGCGGTGCCGGCCGCTGCGCCGACCGGCGTGCTGTCGCCCGGACCGGCCGGTGCGGCACAGCCCGGACAGGCCGCCGTGCCTGGGGCACCCACCGCCAGCCCGTACGGCAGGAATCTACCGGCCACCCTGACCGCCCCGGCCAATGACAGCGCCGCCGAGCAGGCGTTCATCAACGAGATAGCGCCCTGGGCGATGGCCGCCCAGCGCCGGTACGGCGTGCCCGCCTCGGTGACGATCGCGCAGGCCATTGACGAGTCCGGCTGGGGCCGCAGCGTGCTGGCCACCAGGGACCACAACCTGTTCGGCATCAAGGGCAGCGGCCCAGCGGGCACCGATCTGGTGCCTACCACGGAGTACCAGAGCGGGCAGCTGGTCAGCCAGACGAGCCCGTTCCGGATGTACCACAACATCGCCGAGAGCGTCGATGACCACGGCAAGCTGCTGGCGACAAGCCAGTACTACCGGCAGGCGATGGCCGACCGGCACAATCCCAACGCGTTCGCGACGGCCCTGACCGGCGTCTATGCCACCGACCCGCAGTATGGCGCCAAGCTGGTCAGCTTGATGCAGCACTACGACCTCTACCGCTACGACACGCCGGCCCGGGCGGCACGGGACAGCTAGCGACCTCCCCGTCCGTGGCGCCACGGAGCAGCACACCAGCAACCCAGCCGCACACCGTAGCGCCGACTCCGGGGCCGCGCTCGACGGCGCCGCGCAGCACCACGCCATCGGTCGCGCTCCACACACCCGCCCCCGGGCCGACGCGGCCCACAGTTCTGCCGACCAGCCGGCCGCGCGCCGCATCACCCAGCCCGGCTCCAGACCCCGCCATCCCCGGCGCTGTGCCGCCCGCCGCTCCGCCCAGCAGTACTCAGCAAAGGGGCACGCCGGCTGGGCCGACCCAGGCTGGTGCCCAGAACCGTAGCGGGGTTCAGCGCGGCACGACCCGCACGCCCGTCCCGAGGCAGGCGCAACGCCGGGCGCCGACGACGGCGTCGCCAACGGCACCTGCGCGGGGGAGCGCGCAACGCGCCTCGGCTCCCGCTGACGGCCCGCCTGGTTCCGCGCCGCGCGGCACGGCCCAGGCCCCTTCCTCCGGGGCGGCGCAGCAACCGGCCGCTCCCGCCGGCGGAACCGCAGGCTCCCGCCCGGCGCCCCGGGTTCCGGGATCGAGTTCCCCCGCCCGCCGCGCCCCGACCCGGCCGGGTACGGCGGGCGGGGCCGCGATCCCGGGATTGCCGGTCACGGACACCAGCGCGCAGGTGGGCGCGCCCCACCAGGTGCCGTCGGCAGACGCGCCCGTGACGGCCGCCCGGCTAGATGCCTACCAAGCCGAACCCACGTCGCCGGCCGACAACGCCCAGACACGCCGGCCGCCGTCGCCGCTCGACTGGCAGAAGCAGCGCATCGCCTCGCGGCGCACAAACCCAGTCGGGCGCCGCTACCAGCACCGCATCCCGCCGTCGGTGTGGACCGTGCTGATTGCGACGGCGCGAGGCCGGCTGCTGGCCGAGGACTCGCTGTACCGGGATGTTGCCAGCCGCACCGGCATCCGCTGGGAACTGCTGGCTGCCTGCGACTGGATGCAGTGCAAGGCCCGGCAGGGCTACTCGCCCGTCCAGGGCGAGAAGCTCGGCACCGTCAATACCGACGGGACCATATACCGCACGAAATCGGAGGCGCTGGGACAGTGTGCGCAGGACCTGACGGAACTGGCCGGGAACGTCTACCGGATCGACCTCACGGCCTCCGGCGAACTGTCCGTGTGTGAATTGGCGAATGTGTTCGCGGCATTCCGCTGGGGCGGCCTGCTGCGACTGCATCACACCTCGGCCATGGAGTTCCCCTACTCCGTCGCCGGCCTCACCGCCCAGCACACGAACATGCGCTGGCCCAAGATTGACGAACCGAATGCGCCGGATAAGCCGGGCAGCCGCTTCCGGATGCCGTTTGGCGCGGTGCCCGTCGTGCTGAGCCTGAACTATTCAGCGACCATCTAGAAGCCCGTACCAGATAGAGAAAGAAGGTGGACCCGGTGCTTCGGATATTGCTGCTTCTGTTGGGCACGCTGTCGGCAGCCAAGCATGACCAGCGGACTGTGGCCCGGTACCAGGCCGACGACCTGGACAGCAGGACGGCCTCGGGTCCGCACGGTCCGCGGCTCTCTGGCGACGACTTCCTGCCGAATGAGACCAAGCCGCCGCCGCGCGGGGATCGCCGCGCCGCTGAAGGCCCGACCCGCGGGAACCCGAGCGTTCGGGACACGCTGTTCGTGCCGCGCCGGCGCTGGCTGCCTCGCTGGGTCAAGTGGACCGCCGTCCTGGTCGTCGCAGGCCTGATCTTCCGCCGGGCGATCGCCTCGGTTGTGCTGCTAATGCTGTCAGCGGCACTGCACCTGATCGGCGTGAACGTCCACCTGCCCAGCATCAAGTTCGCCTGGCCATGGCAGACGATCAGCGCCGGGACCACGACCAACACCAACCTCGGCCCGTGGGTTCTGCAAAAGATCGAGGGCATCTCCAAGCCAGCCCTTGGCCAGGCGAACTTCAACTTCTACTTCACCCACAAGGTGTCGAAGAACGTCGGCCCGTGGCCATGCTGGTATGCGAGCACGTTCTACGCGGTCGGCCACGCGTCGGCCACCGTGAATCTCAACCCGGGGCCCGCCTGGTGGGCACCGGCGACCGGCCATTATCGGCTGCAGGTCCTCAGCCGGCCTGCCGGGAGCAAGCCAGGCCACGTGGCCGTCACGATGATCCTGCCACGGCCACAGCTTCCGCAGTCAGCGCACGACGTGACGATCGACAACCTGCCGTCGAAGCCGATAGATACGCAGCACAGCTGGACCTATCCGGGTCTCGGTTGCGGCGTGATCCTCAAGCCACAGTTCGCCCAGTCGGTGCTGTACGCCCAGGCGCAGAGCATTGCGTTTTACAAGGCGACCCACTCCGCGCAGATCACCGGCCCGCTCATCAGAACGGCCGAGACGCAGGCAACGCAGACCATTCGCAACAACTTCATCCAGCCTACGGTGAACGCGTTCGGCTACATGCTTGACGCACTGACCGTCCGCTGGAGTGCCGGACCCGGATAGATCACCCGCCCGGGGTGGGGTCTCGGGGGTGTGTCTCCACTAGCGTCACGGTGGCGTGTGGCTAGAGGAGGGGCGCATGGTCCTGGACCTTGTGATCATCGGGCTCGCGATCACGCTGATGCCGGTCACGATCTTGGCGTTCGGGCTTATCGTCGGTGCGGAGCAGGGCCTGCGGAAGGGCCTGGCGTTCATCTTCGGCTGGCTGGCGTGTGTGGTAGCCATTGTCGCTGGGGTGATCGTGATCACGGGTGGCGACCCGCCCAGACCGCACACCGCGCCGTCGAACTTCGCCTTGGCGGTGAAGGCGCTGATCGGCGCCGGGCTCATCTGGTTCGGATTCCGGCAGCTGCATCGCATGGGCCGAGCACACAAGCAGCCGGCCTGGATGGCGCGGCTGGACCGCCTGTCGTTGCCGGCGGCCGCTGGGCTCGGTGCGTTCCTGCTGCCGTGGTCGCTGGTGGCCGCCGGCGCGGCCACGGTCGTTCAGGCCGGCCTGTCCACCCTTGGGGACTGGCTGGCGCTGATGATGTTCTGCCTGCTGGCCACGTCCAGCTTCCTGGTTCTCGAGCTGGGCGCGGTGTTCGCGCCGACCGCTGTCGCCGCCCGGCTGGAGCGCTTGCGCAGTTGGATCGGCCGGCACCAGGACCAGGCGATCGTGGTGGGCGCGCTGCTGGTCGGCGGCTGGCTGCTCGGGAAGAGCCTGTTCCTGATCGTGGCGTAGCCAGCAGCGCGCCGATGACCGTTCCGGTTATTGCCTCGGGCCGGGGGCGAGAACCCTGTTCGGGTCGTGGAGCACGATCGTGCCGGCGATCATGTCGTGGATGGTCCGTCGGTCCCCCCTGGTGCACATGAAGATGAAGGACACCAGCCCAATGATCCAGATGCCCTCGATAATGCCGCCGACGACCTCGCGCAGCGCCATCCAGCCCCAGTCAGCGATCCGGTTGGTCTCGGTTCGCCAGCAGCGCATGCCCAGCACCTGCAGCGCCGGGGTCTGCCCCCGGGCCCACACGATCAGGCCCCAGATGAGGTATCCGATGCCGAGGGTGACGATGAACAGGGGAATCGCCAGGAAGTAGGCGCCGATGCGCCGGCCGACGCTGGCCAGCTCGGTGCCGTCGGGGATCTGAAGGCCGCTGTTTTGGTCGTAGTACATTCCCGGCAGCACCGCAGCGTTCGGCTGCCCGTAGGCGGACACAGGGACCGGCGGGGCGGGCGGGTAGTACCCGGCCTGCGGAGGGGGCGCGCCCATACCGGGCTGCGGCAGAGCCATGCCGGGCTGGGGCTGCGGCGGAGCCATACCGGGTTGGGGCTGCTGCGGCGGCATGCCTGGCGGGGGCTGCGGCGGCGGCGGCATGCCCGGCTGTGGGGGGTACATGTCGGGCTGCTGCGGCGGCATGCCTGGCTGCTGCTCGACGTTCGGGTCAGGCGGCTGAGTCATTGGTGCTCGTACCTCCAAGGGACGTTGGCGTTGCCGTCGCAGCGGGGTATCGACAAACGCGCCATGCTGGGTAATGGAAACCGGTCGCCTGCGGAGTGCGGGTCGTCCGTCGCGTAGTCAGCACCGGTGGTCCGCACAGGGAGCCTGGCCGGCATGCAACGGTAGGCCAATATCTTGGCATGCCACTGACAATGGGTCTGCCCCCCTGGCTACCCCGCCTCAAGAGTGGATCCTTCCACTCCTCCAGACCTGGACACTCAGTATCCAGCTAACCACATCTTGGTGTTAGTCGCGGATGAGAACGATTTTACTACGATGCCGTCAGTTTCCGCGGCGACGCAACGTTCGTGATAGTTGTCCGGGGCTACAGCCCCGGACAACCGTGACGGCCCCCGTGTCCTCGGTTGCCCGGCAGGCGCAGCAGGCTCGACGGTGTAGATCACCCCGGTGGAATCGTTCTGTCGAATGAAAGGCGAGATCGAGCGGGATCGAACGGTCGCCCTGAGCACCGCGTGTGCCTGGTGTGCTGGCCGCGTGGTCAGCAGCGCCTGAGGAGGCTCGGTCAGCACCGCGGACGGCACATGCGGTTGATCCGGCCGCCGGCCAGCCTGCCGCGTTAGTGTCTATCTGCGACCTTGTCTGAGCGACAGGAGAAAAGGCGATGAGCGAATCATTGAGCTATGGCGCCACGGGAGCGGCGGCCCAGGACCGGACCCGCACCCTGTTCGGGCAGACGATGGCATACGTCGCGGCCACTACCGGCTTCTTCGCGCTCGGTTGTTATCTGGGCCGCAATTTGTCCGAGGGCTGGGCCTTCGTTTGGTTCATCGTCGCTTTCGCCTGCCTGATCGCCATGAACTTTACGGTCCGGCGGTCGAGTGGGCTGACCGTGGGACTGCTCTTTGTGGTGGGCACGACGCTGGGACTGGCGATGGCTCCGGTGATGGTCTACTACGCCACCACGGATCCGAAGATACTGTGGCAGGCCGGCGGCGCCACGGCGCTGTTCATCGCTGGGTTCGGCGCGGCTGGCTACGCGACCCGGCGGGACCTGTCGGGAATCGCTCGCCTGTCCTTCTGGGCGCTCCTCGCCCTCATCGTGTTCGGCATCGTGCTGATCTTCGTGCACATCCCCGGCGGCGAGCTGATCTACTCGATCCTCGGCCTGGTGATCTTCGCGGGCCTGACCATGTTCGACTTCCAGCGGCTGCGCCGCTCGTCGGACATGGACTCAGCGCCGCTGATCGCCGCGTCGATCTTCCTCGACGCGCTGAACGTGTTCCTGTTCTTCCTGCGCATCTTCGGCGGCGGCGGACGCGACTGAACACCCGGCGCCGGTGACCGGTGTCACCTAGCGCTCACCCGCCGCCAATCGAGTTATGTCTTGTCTCTGGCCGACCTGTGACGTAAGCTCACGATATATCGAGATCGTATCGCGAGAGTACGCCGGGAGCATGGGATGTCCGCAGAGTCCACGGCCGGGGACTTCGGTTGCCGGCCTGGCAACATCTTCGGCTGCTGGCGGGGCAGTGTCTTCGGCTGGCGGGCCGGCGATATCGCCGGCTGTGTCGGTGGCCTGCTCGGCCAGATCCAGGACGCCGTCCGGTGGATGCTGGCGGGAGGCGGCCCGGGCTGGCGCGGTGGGCCGTGGGAGCGCGGGCACAAGTGGAAAGGCCGCTGGGAGGGACCCGGCTTCGGCGGGCCGTCGGGCGGCTGGTGGCCGGGCCCGCCTGGTTTTGCCCGGGCGCAGAAGGCCGGCCGCGGGGACGTGCGCGCCGCGATCCTGGCGCTGCTGCGGGAGGGCCCGCGCAACGGTTACCAGATCATGTCGGAGATCGAGGAGCGCAGCGGTGGCGCCTGGCGGCCCAGCCCCGGCGCGGTCTACCCGGCGCTGCAGCAGCTAGCCGACGAGGGCCTGATCGAGGCCGAGGAGTCCGGCGGCCGGCGCGCGTTCCGGCTGACCGACGAAGGCCGCCGTTATGTCGAAGAAAACCCCGAGATGGCACGGGCCGCCTGGGAGTCGATGGCACAAGGAGAACCGGGCGAGGTGCCCGGCCTGTTCGTCCAGGCCGCCCGCCTGGGCGGCAGCATCGTGCAGATGGCCCGCGATGGCACCCCCGAGCAGATCCACGTCGCCGAAGCCCTGCTGGAGCAGACCCGGCGCACCATGTACCAGATCCTGGCCGACCAGGCCGATGATGAGCCGGACGAACAGTAGAACACGAGGGATAAGCAATGGATGATCGGATCCGCGTTTCCGACGCTGACCGGGACCGCGTTACTGCCCGGCTGCGTGAGCATTTCGGTGAGGGACGGCTGACGCAGGACGAGCTGAACGAGCGCATCTCCGCGGCGCTGAACGCGAAGACCGCCGGCGACCTGCGCCGCGTCATGATGGACCTGCCTGAGCCCATCCCCGTGCTCCCGGACCCGACCCAGCGTGCGCCGTGGGGCGGCCCACGCGGGGGCGTTCCGCAGTGGGGCGGGCCGCACTGGGCAGGGCCCCGCGCGGGCGGGCCGCCGTGGATAGCCCGTCGCCGCGGCCCGCGACTGCTGCCAGTGTTGCTGATCGCGCTGTTCGCGGTGCTGCTGGTCCACGGCGGCGGCTGGCTACTGTTCGGGTTCTTCCAGGTCCTGCTGCTGTTCTGGCTGGCGACCGTGGTCGGTGGGATCATCTTCGGCCTGATCCACCGGCGGGCACACCGCTACCGGTAAGCCGCTCCATACCGTGCCCAGTACCGGTAAGCGGCCCCATTGGCCAGGACCGGTAAGCCGCCTTGCTGGCCAGGACCGATAGCCCGCCCTACTGCCCAGGACCGATAGCCTGCCCTACTGGCCAGCGGGCGGGCTGAGCGGACGGGGGTCGAAGGTCGCCAGGATGAAGGTGATCTTGCCGTCCTCCACGTGCCGCCAGTTGACCGTCGGCAGCGGACCAGTCCGGGCGGTGTGCATGTCGTACCAGGTCAGCACGTCGGGGCCATCGACGAAGGTCTTGCGGATGACGATGTCGGTCATGATCTGCGACATGCGCTTGAGCCCGGCGATGCACTCCTCCGCGTTGCCCGCGTGGCCCAGCGGCCCGTCGAAGGTCACATCGTCGGCCAGGATCGTGCGCAGGCGCGCGAAGTCACTGGCCTTCCACGCGTCGAAATAAGCCGCGCCAACATCGGCAACCGTTGTCACCATCATCACCTCCTTCTGCAGACGGTATCGGGCCACCCGGACAGTATGAGCAGTCCGGACGGCCCGAGGCGGGGGCGGCCGCCACAACCACAGCCCGGCCCACAACCCGAAGCCAGGCGATCCCCCACAACCACAGCCCGGCCGCAGCCCGAGGCCGGGGCGGCCCCCCACAGCTATAAGCCCGCCCCGGCCACAGCCCGTGGTCGGGGCGGCCCCCCCACAGCTGAGCCCGCCCCGACCACGGGGGAAAAGGTGAGACGGCATGATCCTGCGCTGCAGCGGTTGCGAAGGTGTTGCAAACCTGTTACTGGCTTCTGCAAATCCGTTACTGCGTTGCCGTTACCGGCCGGCTGGTGGCCTGCCCGGGGTGACCGGCGGCCATGATCCACCCTTGGCCAGCGCTATCGCCTGCTCAACGGACATGCGCAGGCCAGCCTCGTGCGCGGCGGTAAACGCCGCCTCACCGAGCGCCGCCGCCGCGGTGGCCTGGGCTTCGTCGAGCCTGGGCTGGTCTGGCCCGAGCACGGGCGCGCCGATATCGGCCCTGATCGCCTGAGAGGCGCCGAACAGGGTCGCGGCACGCTGAGCGTTGCCCGCGGCCGACTCCACCGCGGCGAGTTCCTCCAGGATCTCCGCGACGCTGCGCAGCTCGCCTACCGCCTCGGAAAGATCGAGGCTGCGCAGCCAGAACTGCGCGGCCGCGACGTAGTTCCCCCGCCGCGCGGCAACCAGGCCGAGGTTCCCCAGCGCCACAACCTCCAGCCTGCGGTCGCCCAGCTGGCCGCTCAGCTCCAGCGCCTGCTGATGCAGTACGGCAGCGCGATCCAGGTCACCGGCCCGGTAGGCGACCAGGCCAAGGTTGGTCAGCGCGCCGGAGATCAGCTTGCGGTCGCCGAGCCGCCGGGCGTTGCCCAGGTGCTCGGTGAGACGCTGCTCGGCCAGTTCGAGGTCGCCCATGTTGATGGCTACCACCCCGAGGTTGCCCAGGATGAGCGTGGCGCGGCGCAAGTCGCCCATCTCCCGGAACCGGGCCATGCTCTCGGTGTAGTACTTGGTGGCCGAGTCCTGGTCATCCTGATGCAGGGCCAGCCGGCCGAGACCGCTCAGCGCCTGGCCCATCTGCTGCGCGTCACCGGCACGCTCGGCCAGGTCGAGCGCCTCGGTGTACATAGCCTGCGCCACCGCGTATTCGCCCTGGATGTGGGCCACCGAGCCAAGGCCGCCGAGCGAGCTGGCGATCCGGCTGTCGTCACCAAGCTCCCGCCAGATCGCCAGGCTTTCCTGCTGGTAGGCGCGCTGGGCCGTTTGATCGGCCTGGACCGACGCGAGGTGCCCCGCCCCGTCCAGCGCGATAGCGCGCAGCCGCGGGTCCGCGCCGGGTCCGGCGGCGGTCAGCGCCGCGTCGAGTGTGCTGCGGGCAACCGCCACCGGGCCGCGTACCAGCCAGAACGGAGCCAGAGCCCCGGCCAGGTCCAGAGCGAGGGCCGGGTCCCGCTCCGGGGTGCGGCCCACCGGCGCGAGACTCCTTTCCAGGCCGGCCCGGAAGTTGTCCCGCTCGGCATCCAGCAGATCCAGCCAGGCGGCCTGGTCCGGCCCGGCCAGGTCCGCCTGCCCGGCGAAGTCGAGCAGCCAGGCCAGGTGACGGCGGCGCAGGGCTGTGACCTCTCCGGCCGCGGCCAGCCGGCCGAGGGCATACTGATGGATCGATTCGAGCATGCCGTAACGCATGCTGCCGAACCGCTCCTCGGTGGTGAGCAGGGACCGGTCGATGAGCGCGGTCACGGTCTCGAAGACCACGTCGGACGGCAGTGCTTCGTCCGGGCAAACCGCCTCGACCGCGTCCATCGTGCATCCGCCGGCGAAGACCGCCATCCGGCGGAAGCACACCTGCTCGGTCTCGTTGAGCAGGTCGTGGCTCCACTCGATGGCCGCCTCGAGGGTGCGGTGCCGCGGCAGGCCGCCCGGCTGCCGCCGGTCAGCAGCCGGAACCTGTTGCCGAGCCGGGCGGACAGCTGCGCTGGTGTCAGCGCGCTGACCCGGGCGGCCGCGAGTTCGATGGCCAGCGGGATCCCGTCGAGCTGACGGCAGATCTCGCTCACCGCCTCGACGTTCTCCGAGGTCAGGCTGAAGCCGGGGCGGGCGAGCGCGGCGCGGTCGCAGAATAGCCGGACCGACTCCACCTCGGCGGCGATCTCGGGATCCCGCTCGCCCGGCGCCGGCACGGTCAGCGGCGGAACCGGCCAGGTCGCCTCGCCCGGCACGCCCAGCCTGGTCTGGCTGGTCGCCAGGATTCTCAGCCGCGGGCAGCCGCGCAGCAGTGTCGCGATCATGCCAGCGGCGGCGTCGATCACATGCTCGCAGTTGTCGACGATCAGCAGGCCCTCGGTATCCCGCAGCTGGGCGGTGACACTGCCCAGCAAGGTCTGGCCCGGCTCCTCCCGCGCCGACAGGGTCAGCGCGACCGTGGGGATCACCAGATCCGGCCGGCTGACCGGGGCCAGCTCGACCAGCCACACGCCGTTCGGGTAGCGGCCAGATGCCTGGGCGCCCGCCCGTAGGGCGAGGCGGCTCTTCCCGCAGCCACCCGGCCCAGTCAGCGTGACGATCCGGGACAGCCGGAGCAACTCCTCGATCGTGTCCAGCTCGGCTTCCCGGCCGATGAACGACGTGGTTTCCGTCGGCAGACCGGGCACCGGCGCGGCGCCGGGTTGGCGGGACGGGCCGTTCTCCGCGCCGGGGCCTGCGGCTGGACGGGGATCGGCACCGCTCACCGGGGACACGGCACGGCCATCCTCGGCCGTGTCGGTGGCCTCGGCTGGATGCCAGTCAAGATCCGGATCCTGGCGCAGGATCCGCTCGTGCAGGCGCCGCAGATCCGGGCTGGGGTCGATGCCAAGCTCGGCGGCGAGCCGGTCCCTCAGCTCCGCGTAGGCACTGAGCGCCGCCGCCTGGCGGCCGGACCGGTACAGCGCCAGGATTCGCTGCCCGGTGAGCCGCTCGCGTAGCGGGTGACTGGGCGCCAGGCCGTCCAGCTCCGCGACCAGGCTGGCGTGCCGGCCGCAGGCCAGGTCGGCATCGACCCGGTTCTCCAGCGCGGTCAGCCTGGCCTCTTCCAGGCGGCTGGCATCCGCCTGGGCGAAGGCCATATCGGCCACATCCGACAGCGCCGGGCCACGCCACAGGTCAAGCGCCTCACGCAGGGTTACCGCGGCGGCGGAGGCCCGGCCGGCGGCCATGTCCGCCTCCGCCGCGGCGACCAAGCGCTCGAAGTGGAGGGCGTCCAGCTGGTCGTCGGCCACGTTGAGCCGGTAACCGGGCGCCTGGGTGAGCAGGATGTCGGCACGACGGCCCAGGGCCCGGCGCAGCCTGGAGATGTAAACCCGCAGCGTGGCCGTGCTGTGCGGGGGCGGGTTGCCCGACCACAGATCCTCGGCGAGCCGGTCGGCCGACACGGCCTGGTTCGCCGACAGCAGCAGCCTGGCCAGCAGCGTGCGTTCCCGCAACCCGCCAAGGTCCAGAGTCAGCCCGTTATCTTCGGCCTCGACCGAACCGAGTATGCGGAACTCCACCTAGCCGCCACTGTCTCACCCTGAGGATGCTGACCTCGCCCATCGTAAACAGGTCATGCCGGTAAAGGCAGGGACATGGCGACAGAAACCGGCACTATAGCCCCGCTGCCAGCGCACTTTGTCAGCTTTTTGTAACGCGGTTCGGGGACAACGGCACTATGAACTCCGGGCCGACCGGGCCGAAGCCGGATGCCTCGTCATGGGCGCTGCTCGAGCTTGCGGGCGATGAGGCGATACTCCCCGCCGGGATCCGGCTCGCGGACGAAGCCCGCCCCGGTCGGCAATGCTTCGTGCTGATCGAAGGTACGGCCACCGTGGAGGCGGCCGGCAACCGGCTCCGCGAGCTGGGCGCCGGGGCGTTCGTCGGCCTGGTGGACCAGGGTGGGCGCCCGCTGCCCCCGTCGGGCCTGACCGTTCAGCTGGCAACACGGTCGCGGGTGCTCGTCATCGACGCCGAGCGCCTGGCCGTGCTCATCGACTCCGACCCCGAGGCGGCCGCCGCCTGGCGCAAGATGTCCCAGCAGGCCTGAGCCTGCGCCCGCTGGCCCTGTACTAGCCACGCCAGCATCAATCCGGGTGCGAAAGAACACCTGGCGGCACAGCGTTGTGCCGCCAGGTGTACCCGTTTACTGGTGACCTTCAGCGCCCGGTCAGCTAGTGACCTTCAGCGCCCGGTCAGCTGGTGACCTTCAGCGCCCCGTCTAGCTGGTTACCTTCAGCGGCTGCGCCGGGGAGTAGCCGAACTGGAGGTAGCCGGGCAGGTCCGCGACGACCGCCCGGTAGTCGAAGGTGCCGGTCGAGGCGCCCTTGATAGTGAAGCTGAACGTTCCGCCGCTGCCTTCGGTCGTGGTCGCCACGGTGTCCCACAGGCCGGACTTCTTCACCTGCAACTCGACCGTGCGGCCCTTGGCTGCCGGGCTGCCCTTCCCGTGCCGGTCGTGGTGTGGCCCTTGGTGATCGTGGACTGGCTTCAGACTGAACGACACGCCCTGCGGGGCGAGCACCGGATGGCCCCACGGCGGCGCGGTGCCGAGCACCAGGCCGGTGCCTTGGGCGTCGAGCGCACCGGCGAAGGCGTTGCTCGGGGTCCCGCTGCCAAGGTTGGTGGGATGGCTCCAGTGCGCGCCGGTCGAGGTCGACACCTCGAGCAGTTCGTAGGTCTTGACGGCGGCTCGCGAGCTGAACACGTGCACCGTGCCGCTGGGGTCCTGGTCGACCGCGAACACTTCCGGGCCGCCGCCCGTGGTGCCGGGGACGACGTGCGCCGCGCCGAACTTGCTGCCGTTGAACAGCCTGAGCAGCAGGGCCTGCTTGCCCGTCGTCTGGACCGTCAGCAGTGCGTCACCGGACATCCCGATCAGCTGCTCATGGCTGAACGTGCCGACCGTGTGGTACGAGGCGGAGGAGTTGAAATCGTTGCCCGAGGACGCGTACGCCACGTAGGTGGTGTAGTCCGTGCTGAGGAAGTCGGATCCGATGAGCGCGCCGCCCTTGTAGCTGCCCACGGCGTTGTCGAACGACTCTTTCTTGATCGCGATCGCGGTCGTGCTCGGCGGCCCGGTGGCGGTGACCGGGATGCTCTCCACCGCCGCGCCGCTGGCACCGCCGGTAGCGCCCGCGCTGAACACGATGTTGCCGCCGATCAGCGCGGCGGCGGCGACGCCGACCGAGCCAACCCGCACCGGCGGGCCGAAGGTATTACCGCCATCGGTGGAGGTATAGAGCAGGTCATCGCCGTTGGACGCGGTATCGCAGCAGGTGTTCTGCAGGACAACGATGTGGTTGGCCGACGGCGCGAAGACCTCGGGCACGGTGAAGACGTCGTCTCCGCTGAGCGGGCTGAGATTCACCGTGGACGCGCACTTGCGCGCTCCGCGGTGCAGAACGCACACTGCCGTCTTTCCCGGTTTTGCCGCTGTAGATGTCATAGGTCACGACAATGTCGCCATTCGGCTCGATCGCAACGCTGCCCGGCGCCTGCGAGTGCACCGAACTAATCTTGAATGGCTTCATTTCGGGCTGTGGGTCGCCCTTGACGCCACCGGCGGGCGCCGCAGAGGCCGCGCCGGCCAGCCCCGTGAACAGGCACAGCAGGCCGGTAGCGCTGACAGTCAGAAGGGATCGGCTCATCCGGTACATGGGGGCACTCTTTCCGTAGCGGTGACACATAAAGCGCCTGATGCAGGCGTGACCCAATACGGGACAGCTTGAGCCTAAACGCCGTGGGGCCACGCTGGAATCCTTGGAACCATGCATTCAGGGCACCGCGGCCAGACCGGGGTAACTGGCATCGATCGGTCCCCGAGCGGTGTGTTATAACACTCCCGCGGCTGCCGCCCGGGCCGGCCCAGGCCGGCCGCCTGGGCGGCCCGTCGCTTTGGCGCCGCGAGTGCTGCATACTCACCGTGTGGACGATCCCTTTGACTTTCAGGCACTGCGGATCAGGCAGCCGGGGAAACTGCTGCCAAACCGGGCGAGCTACGAGATCTTCAACGAGCAGCGGCTACTGCTGGCGACCGCCACCGAAACCGAGGCCCACCACCGGCTGAAGCTACTCAGCAAGCCGACTCCCGATGCCCGCGTGCTCGCGGTCACGACGGCCGCCAGCGCGCCGGTACTGACCCTGATCAAGCATCGCCAGGAACGGATCACCGACCTGCACGGTCCCGAGGGCGACCTGGTCGGCCGCATCCGGGCGACGCACACCACCCGTCACTACACGCTCATCGACGGCGAGGACCAGGCCGTCGGCAAGGTAGTCGGTGATCTGGCGCTCAAGCGCTTCTCGGTTACCGACGGCACCGGCGGCGAGTTCGCGCGGGTGCGCAAGACGTGGGCGGGGCCCAAGGAAATGCTCACCCCGTCCGACCACTACCGGCTGGAGTTCACCGGCCCGGTCTCGGCGACGGCCCGCCTGCTGACCGTCATGATGACCATCGTGCTGGACCTGACCCTGTACGAGCCCTCATAATCCGGCCGGCCACCGCGGCACGACAGGAAAGCCGCGGTGACCGGCCGGCGAACCGCCCGGGGGCGGGCGCTATTTCAGGCCGAGCGTGGAGTAGTTGTACATGCCGTAGTAGGACTGGACGAACACGTTGGTGAGCTGCGGGCTGCGGTAGAGCAGCGACTTGGCGTACACCTCCGGCAGGATCGCCGCCTGCTTCATGACCTGCATGTCGATCTGGCCGGTGTAGGCGTTGCGCTGCGTCGCGTTGTTGGTGGTTGCCATCTTGGCCAGGTCGTTGTTCACGATCGGGTCGTTGAGTTGTTCGACGTTGTAGTTGCCGGACGGGCTGATGGTGTCCCCCGCGGTGATGAAGTCGAAGAACCCATACCCGTCGGGCCAGTCGGCTTCCCAGCCGCCGAACGCGATGCCCAGGTCGTGCTGTTCGGTGTACTTCGGCACGCCGGCGAAGTTGGCGAAGTAGGTACCGGTCGGGTAGCCGTGCAGCGTGGTCTTGATCCCGACCTGGGTCAGCGCCGCCTGCAGCGCCTGCGCGGCCGCGACCTCCTTGGGACGGTCGGCGCGGTAGGTGATCCCGGTAGTGAACCCGCTGGGGTGGCCGCAGGCCTTCAGCGCGGCTCTGGCCTTGGCCAGGTCACCGGTCGGCTTGGTGGTCGCCTCGTACAGGTCGAAGTGCTTCTGCCCGATGACGTTCGGCGGGGCCACCGTGCTGGCGATCTGCCCGCCCGCGTACTGGCCACCGTAGGCGGTCTGCAGGTTCGTCTTGTTGGCCGCGTACTCGATCGCGATCCGGCAGTTGACGTTGTTCAGCGGCGCCACCTTCGTGTTGAGATACGCGAACCAGGTAAAGCCGCTGACCGGGTCGTCGGAGGACGCCTTCAGCGACGGCGTGGACAGGATCTTCGCCCGCGCCGCTGCCTGGACACCCGTGCCCGCAGCATCCACGCTCAGGTCACCCGCCAGCAGCCGCTGGTCAATGTCGTTGGCGTTCATGTTCATGGTCACGGTGATCTTGCTAGCCAGCTGCTTGGCGTTCGGGTCCGTCGATGGGTTCCAGAACGTGTTCGGCACCAGCGTGAGCTGCTTGTTCAGCTGGTAGTTCTGGAACTTGTACGGGCCGGTGGACCACGGGTGCAGCTGGTAGCTCGAGCCGGTGTCGTGGCTGGGTGGCACCGGGGCGGACTGCGGGATCGCGGCGACGTAGTTGAAGTCGGCGAACGGGTGCGCCAGGTGGAACACGATCGTGGTCGGGTTCGGCGTCTGCACCGCCTTCAGGCCCATGATGTTCTTGGACCGGTCCTTGTACGGGCCGGGGTAGGCCGGTTTTTGCGGTGCCAGCAGCAGCGAGTAGTAGGACGGCCCGAGCGGGAACAGGCCGCGGTCGAAGGTGCGCTCGACCGCGTACTTGACATCGGCTGAGGTGACCGGCGTCCCGTCCTCGAACTTCACGTCCGACTGGATGTGGTAGGTCCAGGTCAGCCCGTGGTTGCTGACCACGCCGGGACCTGTCGCGAGATCGGGGACCACCTGGAGGCCACAGTGGCCTGGGCAGGACTTGTAGGTCATCAGCGGCATCGTGTACAGCCGCGAGAAGTTCCACATCCACGCGTAATAGGTATTGGCCGGGTCGGTGGAGTCCGGGGTGCTGCTCAGCCCGAACGCTATGGTCCCGCCCTTGTGGGTGGACGGGTTGACGACGCTGGTGACGGCGGCATTGAACCCCGCTGGACTCGATGCGGTGCCGCCTCCGCTGCCGCTGCTGCTACCACCGCAGGCGGCCAGGACGAGGGCGGCGGCCGAGCCGAACGCGGCCAGCCCTATGCTTCTGGTTCTCTTCCTAGTGCTCACACCTCTACGCTTAGCCGCTCGCTCTTGGCGGCAGCTTGGCAGTCAGTTGGCAGACACTAGGCGAGCCCCCCGCGCGCTCAGTTGGGTTCCGGCCGGGTGCGGCTCAGAAACCTGATTAGGTGCTCGTTGAATTCACCGGGCCGCTCCAGGTTGGGCAGATGGCCGACGCCACTGAGCACGATGACATCAGGTGCGCGCAGGCAGCCGGTGAGTTCGTCGGTGACCGCCGCTGTGGAGAAGGTGTCATGGTCCCCGACGCAGACGAATGAGCTGGTGTCGAGCGAAGCCAGCAGGGGCCGGTAGTCGGGCCGCTGGGCCCTGCCGCGCAGCGCCGCCGCGGCGCCCAGCGGGTTGGTTGCCAGCATCATGGTCATGATCTGGTCGGTCAGCGCCTTGTCTGGTTCGGGACCAAACAAACCAGCGGCCATGTCCTGGGCCAGCGGGCGCATCCCCTGTTCCTCGGCGGTCCGCGCCCTGGCCAGGCGATCGGCTTTCTCGGCCTCGGTCACCGGCTGAGCCGTGGTGGCGATGAATCCCAGCGCCCACCAGCGCTGCCGCTGCGCGGCGGCAAGCTCCATCACCACGAGCCCGCCCATGCTAAGGCCGATGAGGGCTGCGGTGCCGACACCCTCGCTGTCGAGCAGGTGCCGTACGTCGGCGGCGAGCTGCGCCATGGTCACTGTCCCGCTGGCGACCGGGCTGTCCCCGTAGCCGCGCAGGTCGGGGGCGATGACGCGAAAGTTCCTGCTCAGCGCGTCTAGCTGGGGAGCCCACATACTCCGGTTGAACGGGTGGCCATGGATGAGCACGACGACCGGGCCCTCGCCGGCGTCGTCGTAAGCGAGGTCGGCAGCGGTCATGCGCAGATGCTACTGAACCGACGCTGCTGCTCATTGCTCCGCTCTGGACGCCCGCAGCACGGGCACCGCAAGGACGCGCCGGTGACCGCCTCAGCGCGATTTTCTCCGAGATGCAGAACGATGGCGCCGTTGCGCCCACCTTCCGTTGTGCCGGTGCGCTTCTGTGGCCGGCCGAACGTCCCGGCGGCGGTACCCTGCCGTCCGGTGCCCGATACCCCGAAATGTCGTTGGTCGCTACTACTATCGAATCAGATCGTTGAACTGGTCGAAGGTTTTGATCCTGGAGGAGGTGAGCACGGGTGCCAGCCGCCACGCCCACCCCCGGCCGCCTCCCTGGCCAGCCCTCGGAGGATCCGGTGCTGACCGACGACTGCGGTCAGGCTGATGATCCGTGGCTGGACGAGCCCCCCGGCCCGCCGTCGGGGCCGGACGACGACGAAAGCGGACCGCCCCCGTGGCTGGCCGACGACCCCGACGACGCTGACGACGTCCTCGCGTGGCTGGACGCCGAACTGGCCAAAGCCGCGCCGTGGCTGGCCGCCGACCCTGACTGGGACGATCCGGCGCCGACAGGCCCACCCGGCCCGGCCGGACCTGCAGAGGTGTTCAAGGCGGGCCGGTGGGACCGGTCCCGCGGCGACGGCGGCGGGTTCGCCGCCGGTGGCCTGGCCGACCGCCTGCCCCCCGGCCCAGTCCTGGCGGGCCTGGCCGCCGACCGGTGGGCCGCCGGGCTGGACCAGCTCACCGACGACGAACTCATCGGCGTGCTGCGCGCCGCCCGGCGGCTGGCCTCCTGGGCAGCCGCGATGGAACTGGCCGCCGCCACCGGCCTGTGGCGCCGCCGCACCGCCGGCGAAGACGCCGGCGACACCGGCGCCGCCCTGCACGCCGACGCCGAACTCGCCGCCGCCTTAACACTGACCCGGCACGCCGCCGACCAGCTGCTCGGCCTCGCCGCCGCGCTGCGCCGCCTGCCCGCCACCCGCGCCGCCCTCACCGCCGGGACCATCGACCTCCCGCGGGCCACGGTGATCGCCGACGAACTCACCGGCCTCACCCACCAGCACGCCGCCGCGGTGGAGGCCGCGGTCACCGCCGCCGCGCCGGGGCAGACCACGGGCCAGTTGCGGCTGGCCACCCGCCGGGCCGTGCTGGCCGCCGATCCCGCCGCCGCCCAACGGCGCAAAGAACAAGCGCTGCGGCAGGCCCGGGTGGAACGGTGGACCGAGCCCGCCGGGACCGCCGCGCTGGCCGGGCGGGACCTGCCCCCCGCCGCCGTGCTGGCCGCCGATGCCAACCTCACCGCCCTGGCCAAACAGCTCAAAGCCGCCGGGGCGGAGGGCACCCTGGACACCCTGCGCGCCCAGACCTACCTCGCCCTGCTGTCCGGCACCCCACCCGCCGCCCTGCTCCCCACCAACACCAGCGAGACCTGCCCGCCCAGCACCAGCTCAGCCGACACAAGCAGCCCACCCAACGGCAACGACTCCACCACAGACCGCGCTACCGCCGACTCGGCCAGCGACTTCCCCGCCGCCCCATCACCCGATCAGCGCACCGGACCCGGCGACCCCAGCGGCCTGCGCGTCACCGGCCGGGTCAATCTCACCCTCCCCCTGACCACCTGGCTCGGCCAGTCCGACACCCCGGGCCACGTAACCGGGTACGGCCCCCTGGATGTCACCGACACCCGCACCCTCGCCGCCGCCCTCGCCGCCCAGCCCAGCACCCAGTGGTGCCTGACCCTCACCGACCCCACCGGCCACTCGATCGCCCACGGCTGCGCCGGCACCCGACCACCGCCAGGGCATCGGCGCACCCGACCCGGCACCAGACCACCCGGCGAGCCGCACACCGACCTCGGCAACGAGCCCACCACCGGGACCGGGCCCCCCGGCAAACCCGAATCCAGGCCGCCCGGCCGACCCGCAACCGGCCCACTTGGCGGACCATCAGCCATGGCCAGCTCCAGACCGACCACCGGGACCCGCGACGGTCCCGCAACCGGGATGCTCAGCAAACCCGCTACCGGCCCACCCCCGACACCCTCCACCGGAACCCGCGATCTACCGGGCGCCCGAGCCCGCCCAGCGACGTGGAGCTTCACCCTCACCCCGCTGACCAGCGGTGACTGTGATCACGCCTGGGAAACGCCCGTCTACCAGCCCAGTGTCGCCCTGCGCCACCTGGTCAACCTCCGGCACGCCACGTGCGTCTTCCCCGGCTGCCGCCGCCCCGCCACCCAATGCGATGCCGACCACACCCTCGCCTACCACCACGGCGGCAAAACCTGCCTGTGCAACCTGGCGCCGCTATGCCGTCACCATCACCACGTCAAGCAAGCGCCCGGCTGGGCCCTCGAACAGACCGGCTCCGGCACCCTGATCTGGACCACACCGTCCGGACGCCGCTACACGGTCGGCCCCACCAGCTACCCCATTGCCCCCACCAACTAGGGGTGCGCATTGAGCCAGGTCGCGGCCCTCTTGGCCGATGCTCGACAGAGCCAGGCTTCCTGGACCACTTCGGTCAGCTCCTGCAGGGTGAGCTCGCCGATCCGGCTCCCCCGCACTAGCACTGACGGGTGCCCGTCGAAGTGTGACGTCGTGAAGAATGGCGACGCCCGATCTTGAATCAATGCCTGCTTGTCAGACTCAGACGGTACCCAGAACATGATGACGTCCGGGTACCGCTCACCTGTGCTGGGATCGATGGCGTCGGGACGAGGACTGCGGAAGAACACGAAGGACTTGCCGCCAACCTGGTAGATGGCATTGCCGCGCGGTCCGTATTCGACGGAGACATGAGGCATGCTCATGGCCAGTTCGTGCACGTCCTCGACCCGCGCACGCCGCGACTTCACCGCCATGATCCCAGCGTAGGCAGCATCACCGGGCTTGAAGGCAGCACTTCCCAGCATCGCGGTCGAAGGCAGAGTCCGCGATCCTTCGGCCTTCTCCGCACTCCGCCCAGCGACTAGCTGGGCACCGGCCGGTAGCCAGGCGCTGATCAAACGCTGGACCGGCGGCCGCTGGGCGAAGTCCTAGGATCAAGCCGTGCGGCGTGAATCCTCTACAGTGGTCGCCCTGGTCGGCGAGGTAAGCGACGGGCTGCTTGCCGGTCTGGGCAGGTCCGGGAACGTGTCGGTCGCCCGCGCTCCCGCAGCCGGAACGGGCCAGGCGGGCCCGGAAGAATCCGCGGCGGCGCGGCCCGGATGGGAAGCGGGTGCGCTGGCGATGCGGGAGGCGGCCAGGCGCAGCTCGACGTATGTGATCGTGGCCGATGACCCGCTGGCCGACCTGGCGACCGCGTGGCAGGCGATGTGGACGGTGCCGGGCGGCCCGGAAGGGGCGGTCCGGTTCGAGCAGCGCGCTGCGGAGACGCTGGCCGCCTGGCGGGACAAGCGGTTCGAACTGCCCGACTACTACCTGGTCATAGCCGCGGCGCAACCTGACGGGACCAGCCCTGACCTCTACCTGGGCCCGCTGCGCGCCGTACGCCCGCGCCGGGTCGCCGTCGCCGGTATCGCCGACAGCCCCGGCCAGGCCTCCCGCTTGCTGGACACGCTCAGATCCCTCGAACACGGGCCGTGGTGGCCGCCGCTCGATGAGCTGATCGAGGTAGCCCGCCGCTTCTACGCCGGCGGCCTCACCGAAACACAGCCGGTACCGGCCTAGCCGACTCTGTTAGCCGACAGGGCACCGCCAACCGAAGGGCACTGCCAACGGAAGGGCACTGCCAACCGAAGGGCACAGCCAACCGAAGGGCACAGCCAACCGCCAGCCGACGCGTTGACCGGCACCGCCAGCAACGGCGCCGCCTTGCCGCGTCATTGCTGGCAGGGGCACGATGTGGTGCGTGCGCTGCCAACTGGCCGCGATCCGCTGTGAGAAGGGCGACGTCGCGGGGAACCTTGCGACCCACCTTGAGCTTGTGGCCGATGCCGCCGCAGTGGGCTGCCAGTTGATGGTGTTCCCGGAGATGTCGCTGACAGGATCGGCGAACCCCACGGTCAACCCGGAGCACCTGATATCTCTGGACCACCCCGCCATCGCCAAGCTGGCCGGGGCGTCGGGCAGAACGGTGTCGGTGTGTGCTTTGGGATCGCCGAGCGTGCCCCGGGCGGGCAGCCATTCATCACCCAGGTGTTTGCCGCGGCCGGCCGGGTGGTCGGCGTGCAGCGCAAACGGCACCTTGGCGAGGACGAAGAGGCCTACACCGCCGCGGCCGAATCGGCCGTGTTCGAGCACGCGGGGGTGCGGTTCGGGATAGCCATCTGCGCCGAATCGGGGGCCGATGCGCCATTCGACACCGCCACGGCGGCCGGTGCCCGGCTGGTCCTGTTCCCGTCCGCTCCCGGGCTGTACGGGCGGCGCACCGACGAAGCCTCCTGGCGGAGCGGGCTGGCGTGGTGGGAGGAGATCCGGCCTCCGCGACGCGACCCGGCACGCACAGCGGCTGGGACTATGGATCGCGCTGGCAGGCCAGGCTGGTTCGGCGGCCGATGAGGACTTCCCCGGACTGGCCGCGCTGGTCCGCCCCGACGGCAGCGTGGCAGCCCGGCTCCCGGATTGGCGTCCAGGAGTGCTCACCGTCGACATCCCGCTCTGACCCAGCCGCCACGGCCGCGATCGCGCGCCGGTTCGGCACCCGGCGATGCGGGCTCACGGCTGGGGTTCGGCAACGATGATGTCGCTGGCGGGCTCGGCGGCGCCAAGGCTCGTGGCGGAGGTGCCGCGGCGGATGTACTCGCGTGGCGGCGGCCACCTCGCGACATGCTGGTCGCCGGTGGCGTCGTCGTAACGGATGAAGGTCACTTCGCCGATCGTCACGGCGAACAGGTGGAACCGGCCAGGCTCGGGGCTCCAGCCCAGGCTGGTGGCCACCGCGGCGGCATAGCGGCGGCTCACGTCGGGGTCATCCTCGGCGCGGGCGGTACCGCGGATCTTGAACTCACCTTCGCCACCGTCGCGGCTGGTGACCACGCTGTGCACGAGGACCCGCGGGTCCCGCAGCAGATCGGCGGCTTTACGCGATTGCCACAGCATCGACAGCCACAAGGTGCCATCGAGCACGAACGGCTCCACCGGGCTGACCCGAGGCGTGCCGTCGCCCCGGATCGTCGCCACCAGGACCACCCCTGGGTCCAGCAATCGTTGCCGGCCAAGCCTGGCCAGGCCCGGCTGACGATCTTCTAACTGTGCCCAGTCCATGACGCCTCCTGATCACCCGTCGGTGGGCTTCGGCTCACCGTCTGGCTTATTGCGTCCTGCCGACAGTCTGCGGGCAGCGTGCTGGTCAGCTACCTGGGACCGGGCCAGAAAAACATTGCTCCGGGTCGCGGCGGCCTGTCAGCCTAGGGCATGGCCATGGCCAGCGGACCCGCACTGACTCCCGAGGAAACAGGCCGCCGTGTCAGGGCCGCGATCATCGCTGTGGGTGCGGCCTTCGGCCACGAGGCTTCCTTCGCCGATGCCGGACGGCGGCTTGGACTGGATCGGTGGGGGTTCTACTTTGGCGCGCGGGCCGGAGTCCTTGGCTCGGTCGACGCGGACGTAGTCGCCGCGGCCTGCGGCTTCTTCGCGCCCAGCCTGGTCCGCCCCTCCTGGGAGTCGGCACTGACGGCCGGACCGCCCGGCGAACTGGTCGCCGAAGACGTCCGGCTGTGCACCGCCTGGGCCCGCTGTCACCTTGCCAGCCTGCCCGGCATCGAACGTCTCGCCGACCTCGCCAGCCGCGTTGTCAGCGCGGCCGACGGCAGCGGCCGCGCTCTGTTCGCCGCCTGGCGCGCCCTGCCCTACCGGGCCAGCGACCCTCCCGCGCGGGCCGGGCTCGATCTTCTCCGGCTGCGCGAGCACCGCGGCGCCGGGCACCTGCTGGCGATCGCCGCCGAGGGGCTGACGCCCCTGGAGGCGATCCTCGCCGGTCCCGGCGAACGCAAGGCCGCCGCGAACGGATGGTGCCCGCCCTACCCGCCCGCCTCCAGCCGAACTGGCCGACGGCTGGCCGCGGCCCAGCGGCGCACCGACGCGCTCGCTGGCCAGCCGTACACCTGCCTGGATGGCACCGAACGGGCGGAGTTCGTCGCGCTGCTCCGGTCAGCGCACCTGCACGCCATCGGATAGCGGCCCAGCCGTCCCGCTAGCTGACGGGTACCGGCACGTCGGAGCTGTTGAAGGACCCGTCGCCGAGCTGGCCGTTGCCGCCGCTCCCCCAGCAGTCCACATGGCTGGTTGACAGCAGCGCACAGAACGAGTCGCTGCCGCTGATCATGGTGACGGCGTTGCCGATGCTACGGACCGCGACCGGCACGTCCGAGCTGATGAACGACCCGTTACCGAGCTGACCGGAGCCACCAGCGCCCCAGCAGTCCAGGTGCTTGCTGGACAGCACCGCGCAGAACCCGTTCCACCCGCCGAGGACCGCGGTGGCCGTGCTGATGTTCTTGACCGAGACCGGTATGGTGAAGCCCGTCGTGTTGCCGTTGCCCAGCTCGCCGAAGGCGTTGTACCCCCAGCACTTCAGGTGACCAGTGGTCAGCACCACGCAGAAGCTTTGACCATTGACATCACCCGAGACCGCCTTGGCAGTCGTGATCCCCTGTGCTCCGACCGGGATATCGGAACTGGTCGTTGTGCCATTGCCCAGCTCCCCGTCACCGTTATATCCCCAGCAATCCACCTTGCCGCTGGAAAGCAACGCACACACGCTGCTTCTACCGCTGTCAGCCACCGCTTTGGCGGTGGTGATCCCGGCGACCCGTACCGGCACGTCGGAGCCGTTGAACGACCCGTCGCCGAGCTGGCCGTTGCCGCCACTTCCCCAGCAGTTCACCCGGCTGGTCGACAGCAGCGCGCAGAACGAGTTGCTGCCGCTGATCATGGTGACGGCGGTGCTGATGCTACGGACCGCGACCGGCACGTCGGAGTTGTTGAACGACCCGTTGCCGAGCTGACCGGAGCCACCGTAACCCCAGCAGTCAAGGTGCTTGCTCGACAGTCGCGCACAGAACCCGTTCCCACCGCCGAGGACCGCGGTGGCCGTGCTGATGTTCTTGACCGAAACCGGCACGGTGAAGGTCGTCGTGGTGCCGTTGCCGAGCTCACCGCTACCGTTCAACCCCCAGCACTCCAGGTGACCGGTCGAAAGCACCGCACAGAAGCTGCCGCCATTGACATCACCCGCGACGGCCTTGGCGTTGGTGATTCCGTGCACTGTGACCGGAATATCAGAACTCGTCGTCGTGCCATTGCCGAGCTGGCCGTTACCGTTATATCCCCAGCATTCCACCTTGCCGCTGGAAAGCAGCGCACACACGCTGCTATTGCCACTGTCAGCCAGCGAGACTACGGTGCCGAGCGAGCCGGCGTTCGCCTGGGTGGCGCCGCTCGCCATCGCGGGGAAGGCCAAACCGCTCAGGGCTGCCACCGCTGCCAACAGGATCAAGATCCACCGCGCGACCCGGACACTTCCCCGTTTTTGAGATGCCGTCATCACAAATCCCCCCGTTGCCCGACGCTTGCCGCGATACTGGCGAAGAGCCGGCGGATTGTCAAACGGCGAACCAGCAACCGCCGGCTCAGATTAGTCACCTGGTGAGCGTATTGTCATAAAATCAAGCACAGATTTCTGGACCCACGCGGCGCGGTACACGAGACTTCGATGAGGACGGTACCGGCCGGGCTTGGGTGGCCTGGGCACTCCACCGCGACCCGTTCCAGGATTCGGCGAGCCCTCGCTACGGCCGATGTTGCCGAGTTATTCTCCTGGGCCGGGTGCCGGTACGGTGATGACGTGGCTGATGCGGGTGTGACGGTCTGGTACAACCCGCGCTGTTCGAAATGCCGGGGCGCGGCGGAGTTGCTGGCCGACCATGGTGTCCCGGCGCGGCGCGTGCTCTACCTCGACGATCCGCCGCCCGGGCAGAGATCCTCCGTGTCCTGGCGTTGCTGGGCGAGACCGATCCGCGAGCACTGATGCGCACCACCGAACCCCGGTACCAGGAACTCGGGCTGGCGATGCGACGGCGGACGAGCTCGTCGCGATGATGCGGTATCCCGAGCTCATTCAGCGGCCAGTTGTCATCTGGGCAGACCGTGCGGTCGTCGCGCGCCCGCCCGAGCTTCTCCTGCCGCTGCTGGAGACGGCACTGTAGCTCGGCGGCGCAGCCTGACCATACGCAGAACGTCGGATGGCAGCGGCAGCCCGGCCTGGTGCAGACTGACACCCCATGTGCAGCAACACCTCGCTGGCCTGGCGCTTGTTCGCCCGGGCCACATCGAGGCGGAGCCCGGTCGCCATGATGCACGCCGATTGAACCCGCGGCCGATGCCGCTGCGTATCGCCTACCTGAGCGGGGCACTCCCGAGGGGAGCGACACGGATGAGCATCAGGGGACCGATCTCTTCAGCCATCCGCAGCGCACGGGGGAGCGCCGGAGTACGATCCAGGCGATCGGGTGACAAAGCGATCCGCGGTCGGGGGCGTTTCCATGTCATTCCATATGCCGTTCAGGCGTGAGCCCCGGCCACAGTCACCAAGAACAGGCTCAAGCACAGCCGACGACGATGCGATCGTGACCGAGCTGTACCGCCAGTACCGGGCGCCGCTGCTTTCCTACGTGCTCCGGCTGACCGCGGGCGACCGGCAGCAAGCCGAGGACGTCGTTCAGGAAACCATGGTCCGGGCCTGGCGTCAGGCCAGCCAGCTTGATCTGGGCGAGCCGTCACTGATGCCTTGGCTGGCCACTGTGGCCCGGCGTATCGTGATTGACCAGGGACGCCGCAAACGCGCCCGGCCGATGGAGGCAGGGGACGAAATGCTGGAGAATGTCCCCGTCACCGATACGACGGAGGACTTGCTGCGGAAGGTGGTCGTGGCCGACGCATTGCGGGCGCTCTCCCCGGCACACCGCGAGGTGCTGAATGAGACAATCCTGCGCGACCGCACCGTGAACGAGGCTGCCGCGGTACTCGGTGTTCCGGTCGGCACGGTGAAATCGCGGGTCTACTACGCCCTGCGAGCGCTTCGGCTGGTCCTGACCGAGCGAGGTGTCTCGGTATGAGCAGCGAGCACACAGACATCGGCGCCTACTCGCTGGGCCTGCTCGAACAGCAGGACCGGCAGGCGTTCGAGACGCACCTCGCCGATTGCCCATCATGCAAGGCCGAACTGGCCGAGCTGTCGGGCATGTCGGAACTGCTGTCGGGAGTCGGGCCGGTCGAGGTGGCGGACGAGCAGACCGATGAGACAGCGGTCGTCGACCTGGTCCACCGGCGCGCCGCGACCCAGCGCCGCCAACGGCGCTGGCAGACCGCGCTGGCCGCGGCGGCCGCCATCGTGCTGCTCGCCGGGGGCGTCGCCGTCGGGATCACGGCCGGCTCGCACCAGAGCACGCCCGCGGCGACGGGTATCGCCCTGCAAGGCCAGCAGCATTCCGCCACCGACGCAGCTACCGGTGTCCACGGGACCGTCGGCCTGGTGTCCAAGCCCTGGGGCACGCAGGTCACCTTCGACTTGTCCCGGATACGTGGGCCGCTGGAGTGCGAGCTGGTGGCCGTGTCCAAGACCGGGCAGCAACGGGTGATCGTCGGGTGGATGGTGCCCCCCCACGGCTACGGAGTCCCAGGTCATCCCGCCCACCTGCTGCTCGAGGGCGGCACCAGCATCAAGCAGAACGATCTTTCCCGCATCGACGTCAACGTGGTGCACGGCCGTACCCTGCTGAGCATCCAGATCTGAGCCCGCCGTCGCCGGCCAGAAAAATTACTGAGATTCCGGTGAACCCTGCGCGCTTGGCGCTGCGTACCCCTGCCTGACATCAGCCCGCCACCGGCCGAACCGGCGCGGGGACCAGCCCGGTAGCGCCGTCACGGCGCCGCCGTCACGACAGGGAGACCCCCATGCACAGCATCAAGAACCTCAGTCGACGCACCCTCGCCTGGACCGCCGTGGGCCTGGGCAGCACGGCCGTGGCCGGCATCCTGACGGCCTCGATGGGCCTCTCTCCGGCGGCCGCGTCCAGCGGCACCGCGCACGAGGCCAGCTCGTTCACGTTCGCGCTCGTGCCCTCGCCGAACATCGCGGCCTGCCTGCCCAACGCGGGCGGCCAGGTCACCATCACCACCGGAAAGCAGAACGACACGATGAAGGTCTCGACTCACGGCCTGCCGAAGAACGCCGGCTTCGACCTGTTCGTGATCCAGCAGCCGCTCGCGCCCTTCGGCGTGTCGTGGTACCAGACCGACGTCAACGCCAACGACGAAGGCAACGGCAGCGCCACGGTGAAGGGCGTCTTTGACTCCGAGACCTTCTCGGTGTCCCCCGGTGGCACCGTCACGTTCGCCCCGACGAACCAGTACCACCTGGGGCTGTGGTTCAACAACCCGCAGACCCCGTTCAAGCTTGGCTGCGAGCCCGGCGCGACGTCGCCGATCGTGACGCCGTTCAACGGGGCGCACCACGCGGGCGTCCAGGTGCTCAACACCTCTGAGTTCCCGGTCAACGCGGGCCCGCTGTCACAGGTCCACCGCTGATCACCGCTTGCCGCTGCGGAGTGACCCGGGCCAACCGCTGGTCACTCCGTGGCGGCCTGCTTCTCGGCCCAGTCGTACACCCCGGCCGGCGTCAGGCCCATCAGCCTGGTCGCGCGAAGTCCGGCGGCGGGCCGGCCCCTCGGGCAGTCAGCTGTGGTCAGCCGCGAAGCTGGGCTACCACGGCATCGGCCTGCTCGACCGTGAGGTTCGTCATGACGCCCTTCATCGGCATGGTGCGGCTGCCACCGGCCAGGAAGATCACCTGATCGGTCAGGCAGGCCCGCAGGTCGGGATGCCGTTCGGCGATCGCGATCTGCTCCCGCAGCATCGCCTCCTGCTTGGCCATCATGGCCGGCAACGCCTGGCTGACCTTGTCCTGCATCTTGCGGCTGATGGCCCGGCCGATGAACCGTGCGGCCATGCCCATGGCCGCACCGGCGACATCGTCCCCGAGCGAGCCGAGGCCCTCACCGGAGGAGAAGTCGCTGCCATAGCTGCGCTGCGGCGCGCTGTAGCTGCTGCGCTGGCCGCCGGGCCCCGGCAGTGCTCCGGCTTGTGGTTCCGCGGCCCACCCCGGCTGCGGTCCGCCTTGCGGCTGTCCCGCCCAACCCGGCTGCGGTCCGGCTTGTGGCTGTCCCGTCGCCGGGTTGCCCTGCACCTGGCCAAGCCTGCTCCTGGCCATCGCGGCCAGTTCCTCGATCGAGTGCACCGCGGCTGCGCTGCCGCATTGCGGGCATACCGCCGCTCCCTGCCCATAAGTCACCGCCTTATTGTGCGCTTCCGGCTGCCCGCAGGGAAGATACGGCACGCTTCCGGGGCGGCGAAACGCAGAGTTCAACTGCTGGGGTCGATCATGGCGTCGCCCACGCTCGCCGCCCATGCCTGGAACGCGGCCATCATCTTCTCGCGGGCCTCGGCGGATTCGGGCATGCCGCCACCGCCGTGGTAGGTGATCAGGAAGGTTGCTATGGCATTCCCTGGCCAAGGTCCGCCTCAGCCAGGCCGCTGCCTACCTCACTACCACCGACCTCACCCTCGACGCCATCGCTGCCCGCACCGGCTACGCCAGCAACGCCTCGCTGTCCAAGGCGTTCAACGCCACTTCGGCGTCTCGCCCGGCGGCTACCCCGAAACGAACCGGCGGCCGGTCGGCGCGGCCGCGCCTTAACGGCATGCCGCGCCGCCGCCAGGCCGTCGGCGACCTCGGTCCAGGAAAGGTCGCCGGGCACAAATACATGATCGCACCGCCACGTCAGCGCAGGCCGTGCACCCAGATGGGCGGGCGAGTAACGTGAGCCAACTATGGGATTACGGCATGAGGGCCTGAAGCCATTTGACCCGGACACACCCAGCATCGCCCGGGTGTGGGATTACTGGCTCGGGGGCAAGAACAACTTCCCCGCCGATCGTGAGCTGGCGGAGAAGATGCTGGAGATCAACCCGCTCGCCGCGCAGATGGCCCGGGAGAACAGGCTGTTCCTGGGCCGGGCCGTCTCGCACGTCGCCGGCCTGGGGGTCCGGCAGTTCATCGACGTCGGTGCCGGGCTGCCCACCGTGCTGAACACTCATGACATCGTCCAGCGAGTCGACCAGGGCGCGAAAGTAGCCTATGTCGACAACGATCCGATCGTGGTCGCTCACGCCCGGGTGCTGCTCGCCATGGCGCAGGGCGTGGCCGTGGTGCCCGGCGACATGCGCGACCCGGCCGCCATTCTGGCCGATCCGCAGCTGACCAGCATCATCAACCTTGCCGATCCCGCGTGTGTCCTGCTGTCCGGCGTGCTGCATTTCCTCGATGCGAGCGCGGCGCACGACGTCGCCACCGCGTTCACTCGCGCGATCGCCCCGGGCAGCTACGTGATCATCTCCGTCGGAACGGGGCAGGATGAGGTGGCCGGGCCGTTCACCGCCGCCTACACGGCGGCCCCTTTGTACATCCACGCCGCCGGCGAGATCATGGCTCTCTTCGACGGCCTGGAGCTGGTGCCACCGGGCCTGGTACCGGCACGCGACTGGAGGGCGGGCGCCACCACGCCACAACCGGCGTCACGGGAGGCGACATTCCTGGCAGGCGTGGGCCTCAAGGCGCCCGGTCCTACGGTTCTTTGAGCTCGGCCAGCAGGTGCAGCAGGGTGGCACGCAGCGTCTCGAACTCTGCCGGGCCGATCAGCTCCGCCCAGCGTTCTTCCACCCGCGCGGCGGCCGCATGGGTAACGGGGGGGACACCGGCGCCGCGCTCGGTCAGGAACACAAGCCGCGAGCGGTGGTCGCGAGCGTTCGGGCGGCGCTCGACGTAGCCGGTGCGCTCAAGCTGATCGACGGCCTGGGCCATCGACTGTTTGCGCACCCGGGCCAGGTCGGCGAGGCGTGAGACGGTGATGCCGTCGGGTGGCACGAACGGGAACACGTTCGCGGCAGCGGGGTGGATGTCGCCGAAACCCGCCTGCCGCAGCGCGGCCTCGATGTCCTGGGCGTAGTGCTGGTAGACCAGCCGGAGCAACAGCCCGATCAGTGGACGGCTGGGAAAGTCCGCTTCCATAGATGGACAGGTACCTGTCTATTAGGTATGGTTGTCAGGTACCTGTCGATTGTAGGGAACGGAGCCAGACATGACCACACCACCGGCGGTTTTCGGCCAGTTCGGCCAGACCCTCGCGTTCGCCGAGCGAACGCTGACCGCCACGTTGCGCGAGCACCTCGCCCAGCGCGACACCCAGCCCGAGACCTGGTATGCGCTCAAGCTGATCGCCACGCGCGGGCCCGGGCTCTCCCGCGATGCGCTCAGCCGCGACCTCGAAGGCTCACCGAACCTGGACGCCGGCTCCACCCGTGAGCTGCTCGCCGGGCTCGAAGCCGACGGGCTGATCAACGGCGGCGCCCAGGTCGGCCTGACCCCCGAGGGGGAAGCCCTGTATCGCAGCCTGCGCGACTACATCGCCGGCCCGGCCGTCCGGCTGCTGGGCCAGTTCGACATCCACGACATCGAGACGACCGTCCGCACCTTGCAGGAGATCACCAAGCGCGCCGCGGCCGAGTCATCATCCGCTGCCGAGGCATCAGCCCTCGCCGAATAGGTCAACTTCTCAGGTGCCGCGAATCCATGGCCTGTGATCGTCCTGCCGGGTGATCGAAGGTCAACCGCACCGGTCGCCTCAGCTGGCGGCCGGCAGCCCGAACAGGGGCAGGCAGGGCGGCAGGCCATGGATCTGCACCGGGACCGTCCGGGCGGCTTGCCAGCCTGCGCGGTCCAGCCGGAGCCGGCGGGTCAGGGCCGGGCGGCCACGCACCGAGTGCCACTCGACACCGTCGTCGCGGTAGCCGAGCTTGCCCGAGACACCCAGCGAGGCCGGGTTGTCCTCGAACGCCGCCGATATCGCCCACTGTGCGCCGAGCCCGTCGAAGGCCAGATGCAGCACCGCGGCCCGCATCTGGGTGCCGATCCCCTGCCCCTGGTAACGGCGGCCGAGCCACGAGCCGGTGTGCACCTCGCGCAGCACCGCGAAGTCGTGGCCGCCGACACCCTGGCTGCCGACCACAACATCGTCGCGGACCGCCACGAGCTCGAGCATCCAGTCCGAGGGCTTCCACGCGCCCCAGCGAGACCAGTGGTACTGGAGCGTGCCGCGGGCCCGTTCCTCAGGGGAGGCATCCGTCCAGGCGACCATGAACGGCTGCACCTCGGGATCATGCACCCCGGCGGCGGCCAGGTCGGCCAGCGCGCCAAGGTCGTCCAGGCTGGGCCAGCGCAACTCCAGGTCCGGGGTCTGTAGCCGCAGATCAGCCAGCGGCCAGTGCGAAGACAGCATGGCCGCGATTGTGCCCCGCCCGGACCGGTCCGGGCACCCCGATTATCATTCAGGCCAAGACCGGTCACCGGATGGAGGCAATCGGATGTCATCGGGCGCCGCGGACAATCGAGGTGAGCCGGCGCAGGTCATTCCCGAGTCGCTCACCGACCTGGTGGAGCGGCCACTGTACGCGCACCTGGCCACGGTCCGGCCCGATGGCACTCCGCAGGTCAACCCCACCTGGTTCCGGTTCGACGGCGAGTACCTGTGGCTGACCACCACCGCCAAGCGGCAGAAGAGCCGCAACTGGCAGGCTCAGCCCGCCGTCGCACTCTCGATCGCTGATCCGGACCGGCCACACCGTTACCTGGAGATCCGCGGCCGGGTCGAGCGGATCGTTCCCGATCCGCAGGGAGCGGAGTTCGTCCGCCTGGCCGAGCGGTACGGCTTGCCGCAGGGCCCACCGCCCGATGCCGCGGACCGCGTTGCCGTGGCGATCCGGCCGCAGCACACGACCACGCAGTGACCGCAACACTGGGCCGGCAGCGGTCCTAACCGGCATAGCCGCCTTGTGCTTTAGGCGCGCCGGCGGCCTCTTTCCAGCCCGGTGACGCGGAGCAGGAGCAGCACCACGATCGCGCCGATGATCGAGCCGATGATGCCGGCCAGGTGGTAGTGGTGGGGAGCCACCCGGTGGTACTCGACCAGGTTCCAGATGAGTCCGCCGACGAACGAGCCCGCGATACCCAGCAGGATCGTGCCCAGGATGCCGATGCGGTCACGGCCCGGGACGACAAGCCGGGCGACCAGCCCAGCGATGAGACCCACAACGATCAGGACGACGATGAATGTCACCATGGCGCCCTAACTACCGCGTATCGCGCGGATCATGCGGACAGCCCGGTCAGCACCGTAGTCCTCACCCACTGACAGGCCGCGGCGCGTATCACCGGTACCAGGTAACGCTCTGCATTACTAAGCAGCAGAACGGGGGACCATCATGGCTGTCCTAACCGAACGGCCCGGCACGCGGGCGCCTGAAGAGCCTGCCTGGGATCGTGGCGGAGCGAAGCCGGGACAAGCTCGTGGCGGCACGAAGCTACAGAACCGCTGGGCCTCGACGCTGAGGAAGTACGAGCAGCTTTCCTACACCGTCCTTGCGTTCGGCATCGCAGCGGCGTCTTTCCTTACGGCCTGGAGGCTGCACGGAAACACCTCTAGCACTTACCGCATCAGCAGCCAGTGGGGCGCCTATACCGGCCTGTTCATCCTGGCGCTGGCCATCGAGCGTGCCCTTGAGCCGTTCAGCCGCAAGCTGGGGCCGGACACGACCAAGTGCAAGGACGCAAGGGACAAGGCGCACGCGGATGGCGATGGATCAGAGGTGGTAGCGCACCAGCTCACGATCGACAGGTACCGGCGACTGACCGCCGTTGTCACCTGGGGTGTGGCGACGGGTCTTGCCTTCCTCTTGTGCGCCCAGCTGAACGTCACGCTCATGCAATCCGTCCGCGCCAGCGGCTCAGGGACACCGCCATTCTGGGCGGACCTGCTGGTGACCGGCCTTGTCGTCGGTGCGGGCACCAAGCCGCTGCACGACCTTGTCAGCAACATCGAGCACACCAAGCAGAGGCATTCACCGGGCAAGAGCCATACCCGCTGAGGAGCTGGCAGGGTTACCGCAGGTACCCATGCGGAAGGCGACCGCCGTCGCGGGGAGTGCGGTTTCCCTGGTGATCGCCCCGGGGTGGTAGCCGGAGTGATTCCCTGGTGGCTGACCCGCTGGCGGATGGGTGCTGTACCGGTGCCGGTCAGCGCAGCAGGTCTGCGACCGTGGCGATGCCGGACTCGATCGCGCGCTCGCCGACGTTCCCGAAGCCGAGCACGAGCTGGGGCGGGGCGGCCACCGGAGTGCCCCGGTACGGAGCCATCCCGTACAGGCCGACCGAACGCTCGCGCGCGGCCGTGACGACTGCCTGCTCGCTGGCCGAGCGCGGCAGGTGCGCCACGGCATGGAACCCGGCGGCCAGCCCGGTCAGCCTGACGCCGGGCGCGTGCCTGGCCAGGGATTCGATCAGCACCCGGCGCCGCCGGGCGTAGAGGCTGCGCATGTGCCGCAGGTGCCGGTCGTACCGGCCGGACTCGAGCAGCGCGGCCACCGTGAGCTGGTCCAAGCCGGACGAGCCGCGGTCGCTGACCCGTTTCGCCGCCGCGACGGCGTCGACCAGCGCCGGCGGGACCAGCACCCAGCCGAGCCGCACGGCGGGGGCCAGGGACTTGCTCACCGTGCCGATGGCGAAGACCCGGTCCGGCGCTAGCCCCTGCAACACGCCGACCGGTTCCCGGTCATACCGGAACTCCGAGTCGTAATCGTCTTCGATGACGTACCCGTCGTGGCGGGCCGCCCAGTCCACCAGCGCGTGCCGCCGTTTGGCGGCGAGCACGACGCCGGTGGGCGACTGGTGCGCCGGTGTCACGACGACGGCCCGGGCGCCGCTCGCTTCCAGCGCGGCGACGTCCAGGCCAAGCTCGTCGACGGGCACATGCGCCAGGTCAATGCCCATGGTCAGGATGGCCTGCGCAGTCTCACTGGCCGCCACGTCCCCGTAGCCGGGGTCTTCCAGCGCGGCACGCCGGACGCGCAGCCCAGCGAGGGCCCGGAGCACGAGGTTGAGCCCCTGGGCAAATCCGGTGCAGATCGACAATACGGTCGGGGTCAGCGGCGGCGGCGCGCACGCGCCGCACGTACCCGGCGACTACCTGGCGCAGCACCAAGCTGCCGCGCGGATCACCGTAGTCGAGGTCGGGTGTGGGCACGCTGCGGCAGGCCTCCCGGGTCGCCCACACCCAGTCGCTGCGTGGGAAGCTCGCCAGGTCTGGCACGCCGGAGCGGAAGTCGGCGATCAGCCGCGGCGGCGGAGCCGGCCCGGGCGGCGGCTTGACGGGAGCCGGGCGGGCACTGGCCGCGACCCGGGTCGCCGAGCCGGCGTGGCTGGTCAGATAGCCCTCGGCAAGCAACTGGCTGTAGCACTCCTGGACCAGCCCGCGGGAAATGCCGAGTTCGCGGGCGAACTCCCGCGAGCTTGGCAGCCGTTCGCCGACCTGCAGCCTGCCGCTTCTGATCGCGTCGCGGAGCCCGGCCTCCAGCTGCGACCGCAGCGGCTGACTGAGGCCGCGGTCGAGTTGCAGCAGCAGCTCCGGTCCCAAACCGGACCACTGAACAGCCATAGAACTGGACCTTATCAGTGTTCCATTTGGCTCCTACGGTCACGTATATGAGCACTACGACGCAGACCAAGCAACCCGGGCACACCGCGGACAGCGGCCTGTCCGCACCACGCGCGCGGCTGATCAGCGGCCGCTTTGTGATGATGCTGGTGTCCTCCTTTGGCGCGCTGACCAGCTTCTACCTTCTGCTGTCGGTGACGCCGATGTACGCCGTGTCGGCGGGCGCCGGGAGTGCGGTGGCCGGCGTGGTAACCGGGTCGCTCATGCTGTCCACCGTGCTGGCCGAGTTCGCCTCGCCCAGGCTCCTGCGGCGCTATGGCTACCGCACGGTGTTCGCGGCCGGAGCGCTGCTGCTCGGCGGCCCGGCCCTGGCGCTGCTGACCCCGGCCAGCGTGGTGACGATCGTTGCGGTCAGCATCGTCCGCGGCATCGGCTTCGGCCTCAACACCGTCGTCATCGGGGCCCTGGTAGCCACGACCGTGCCGGCGGAGCGGCGCGGCGAGGGGATCGGGCTGGCCGGGGTCGTGGCCTGCCTGCCCGCGATCGTGGCGCTACCGTCTGGGGCCTGGCTGGCCCACAGCGCGGGTTATCCGGTGGTCATCGTGATCACGGCCGCCAGCGCCCTGGCCCCGCTGCTGGCAGTCCCCCGGCTGGCCAGCCCGGCCGGCCAGCGGACCGAGGCAGGCCCGGACCAGGCGGAGTCGGCCGGCCTGCTGGCCAGCCTGCGGTCCGGCGGCCAGCTGCGGCCATTCCTCGTCTTCGTGGCCACAACCGCACCGGCCGGCGTCGTCGCCGCATTCCTGCCGCTCGCGTCCGGCGTATCCAGCAATGTGGCCGCGCTCGGGTTGTTCACGCAGGCGGTCACCGCGACGGCGAGCCGCTGGTGGGCCGGGCGCCACGGCGACCGGTACGGTCACGCCCGCCTGCTGGTGCCCGGGCTGCTGACCGCCGCCGCCGGGATGGCGATCCTGATCTGGGTGGCGGCCCCGGCAGCCCTGATCGCCGGCACGTTCCTGTTCGGGATCGGCTTCGGGATCAGCCAGAACGCCACCTTCGCGCTGATGATCGACCGCGCCCCGGTCCAGCAGTACGGCACCGCCAGCGCCCTGTGGAACCTGGCATACGACGCCGGGTACGGGGCGGGTCCCGCCGTGTTCGGCGTGGTGGTTGGCCACACCGGGTACCCGGTAGCCTTCGCCCTCACCGGGATGCTGATGCTCGCCGCGCTGTTGCCCGCCTCGCGTGACCGTTCAGCCGGATGAAAGCAGGGCCAACCGGGAGACGGCCGGCACCGTCTTAACCGGCAACAGGATGCGCAGTCGGCGCGTCCATGTCGGTCACGGGGGTATCGACATGAAGCACCTCAGCACCACGGCCCGCCGGGTCATCGCGGTCGCCGTTGCCGTCGCGGCTGCCGGGCTTGCCACCACCTCGGCCGCGTTCGCGGCCGCCTCGCCGTCAGCTACCGCCATGCCCAGGTGTGCCGCCAACCCCGGCGGCCCGAGCCTGACGGTGTGGGTCGCGGTTGACCAGGGCAACGGGGCGGCCGGGACCATCTTCTACCCGCTTGAGTTCACCAACCTCAGCGGCCACACGTGCTCCCTGCGCGGCTTTGCCGGGGTCTCGGCGATCGGCCGCGACGGACGTCAGCTTGGCAGCCCCGCTGGCTGGGGAGGCGAGACCTCGCCCACCGTCATCCTCACGCCGGGCGCTACCGCCCATGCCGTGCTGGCCTTCCACGACGCGGTGGTCGGCTCGGCTCCTGGGTGCCATGCCGTTGACACGGCGTCCGAGCTTCGTGTTTACCCGCCGGACCAGCGCACCGCCGCGCACGCGTTCTTCGACCTGTCGGTGTGCTCGCACCCAGGCCCTGTCTACATGGATGTCGGCCAGATCCAGCCCGGCGCCGGCATCATCAACGGCTGACCGCATCCGCGTGCGCCGTCCCGCGGGCCTGCCGCGGCCCGCGGGACGGCCACCGCTTTCGGGGCCACCGGCCACTGGCAACATTCCAGCCTCGCCGTTCGCACCGGGGAAGGCTGGGCACACTAGCCGGGGTGAGCGTGCAACTGAACCACACCATCGTTTCGTGCCGTGACCAGGCCCGGTCGGCTTCGTTCCTGACCGGGATCCTGGGCTTGCCGCCGGCCTCGCGGTTCGGGCACTTCCTGGTGGTCGAGGCCGACAACGGTGTCTCTCTTGACTTCGCCGAGACCAGTCAGCAGATCACCGCCCAGCACTACGCGTTTCTGGTGGGCGAGGAAGAGTTCGACGCCGCGTTCGGCCGCATCCAGGACCAGAACCTGCCGTACTGGGCGAATCCCGGCCGGTCCCAGGCCGGAGTGATCAACCACCGCGACGGCGGCCGCGGCCTGTACTTCGAAGACCCCGATGGTCACCTGATGGAGATCATCACGCGGCCTTATGGCAGTGGCGGGTAAGCCCATCGCTGTTGAGCACCCGGGCGAAGTGCCTGGCTAACGCCTCTGTGAGTGACGCTGCGCCGGGAACAGCCACCGGGCCTGGCGCATGACTTCCTGCTCGGCCCTCCGCCTGGCTTCGGCGAAGTAGCGATCCGGATCGCGCACCATCCGCTCGGGACGGTCGTCGTGGTCTTCGATGGTGATGTGGACCGCCACGCTGGCCGCCTCCTCATGATCCCGCTGGCGTCAAGGTCGGGACAGAACAGGTGCTGGTTGTGCCGGATCATGCCGAAGACCAGGCTCCCCTCCTCCGTTCCCTCGGTGATCGGCTCGAGCGGGTCGTCCACCCGGCCGCTGTACTGGGCCGGGACCAGCACCGCCGGTGTCCCGGTGCGAACCGGAACAGGCAGGCCCGCACCCGCCCAGCGCCGGCCAGGTGAGCCGCCGAGTCCACCACCATGGGGATCGCCGCCTCGGCCAGTGCTTGCCTGTCATGCTTGCCCGCCGTCACCACCCGGCCGAGCTGGCGCACGATGGGGTCAAGGGCGTCGTTCACCGTCACCCGCATCATGACCGCCTCGTCGACGGCGGCCCGCTGCGCCCTGGCCCGCATCTGCTCCTTGCGGATCTGCTCATACACGGGCACGCCCGCGGCGGTGACGCTCGCGACCACCGCACCCAGCGTCCACCACTGCCTGCCAGGTACGCCGGCCCCTGCCTGCATCCCGAACCACGTGGCCAGGGCAACCCCGGCGAGGCTGATGACCGTCGTCAGGGAGACCCGCGCACCAGGCGCAATCCGCATGCGGAGCAGAGTAGATCACGCCCCGGTCACTCAGTAGGCTTTGGCAGGCTCCCGCTGACCGGCCACGCTGCCCGGGCGCGCGTTACTATTCCTTGACCCTGGTGTCATGGTGATGACGGGGATGGGGAGGGGCGATGCCAGCTTCGGTGGGATACCTGGTCATCGACGCCACCGATCCGGAACGCCTCGCGCAGTTTTGGTGCGGGCTGCTGGACGTGCACGTCGATACCACGATCGGGGACGGCCAGTTCGTGGTCCTGTCGGCCACCAAGGACGGCCTCACCGTGGGATTCCAGCGCGTCGGTGAGGAGAAGGCCGGCAAGAACCGGCTGCATCTCGATCTGATCGTTGCGGATCTGGACGAGGCCACCGCCGAGGTCGAAACGCTCGGCGGACGGTGGCTCGAGCCGGGCAACACCCGCGAACTGGAGGGCTTCCAGTGGCGGTGGATGGCGGACCCGGAGGGCAACGAGTTCGACATCGACGTTCTGCCGTCCGCCTGACCGGCGCTGTTTAGGGCACCGGCGCCGCCCCGGCGCCCGGACCGGTCTCCGCAGCTGCTTGTTTGCCCGCAACGGTGGTCCGGGCTGCCCGCTGGCTGCGAGCATCGGCCCAAGGACATCGCTGAAGGGATTCACCATGATCGAGCCTTATCAGGCCCTGGGCCTGGTCCCCACCATGCGTGGCATCCGGCGCCGCGATGAGATCAGCACGAACCTCGAGCATCTCTCGCACCTCATCAAGGCGGCATCGTGGCTGTCCAGCCTGGACTTGCCGGTGCGGCTCATCGCCATCCCCGAAGGCGCCCTGCAGGGGTTCAACGACGAGGTCCTTGACCTCAACCACGAGGAGTTCGCGCGGGAATGTGCGATCGACATCCCGGGCCCGGAGACCGACTATCTCGGCCAGCTCGCGCGGCAATGGAAGGCCTTCCTGATGGCGCAGGCGAAGGCCCGTCATCCGGAGTTCCCCGGGCGCTTCTTCAACGTCGGGTTCATCATCAGCCCGGACAGCGAGGTGATCCTCAAGAACCATAAAGTCGTGCCGTTGCTGCCGGTCGAGCACTCGGTGACCCCGCACAATGTCTGGGACAAATGGGTCGAGCTGTACGGCCGCAACCTTGATGCGTTCTATCCGGTCGCCGACACCGAGATCGGCCGGCTCGGGTTCCTGATGGCCAACGAGGGCTCGTATCCCGAGAACGCGCGCGGCCTGGCAATGAACGGTGCCGAGGTTGTCTACCGGGGCCCTACCCGCATCCGCACGTCGGCAACGGCCTGTTCGAGATCCAGAACCGGGCCCGTGCCCTGGACAACAACCTGTACCTGATCGCGTGCAACGTCGGCACCTACTACCTGAACGCGGATTCGGATGTGCCGATCGATACGTTCGGCGGTGGTTCGGTGGTGGTCGACTACCGCGGGCAGATCGTCGGGCGGCACAACTACAGCGCCGGGTCATCCTGGGTGGCCGGAACCGTCGACATCGAAGCGCTCCGCCGGTTCCGCGCGAACGCGCAGTGGGACAACTGGATCAAGGACCTCACCACGGAGCAGTACCAGCTCATCTACGAACAGCCGGTCTACCCGAAGAACCTCTATCTCGACCGGGCTCCCGTACCAGCACGCCGAGTACCGGCGCGAGGTGATCGACAAGCAGGTAGAACTCATGCACGAACGGGACATCTGGGTGCGGCCCGGCAATGACGACGCGAGCTGACGTACCGGCCGCCGCTGGATCAGAAAAACGCGGATCGGATGCTGGCGATCGAGGCCGGGTAACCCGGAGTCATGCCTGGGTGGTCAGGTATGCCACGTCGGTCTCCCACTTGGCGGGGTCGGGCTCGGTGGCGGGGTTGGTGAGGTAGTGCTCGGCCCGGCTGCGCCAGGCTGATCCTTCGGCGGTAGCCCAGGTGTCGAACTCGACCTGGTGCTCGCGCGCCCACTGCTGCAGTGCGGCGTTGCTGGCGATCAGCCCGTCGTAGTGCCCGGTGTGCCGCAGTACCAGGTACCTGCCCTCGGGGAGGCTGCCGGGCTGAACCCGCCCGCTGGCGGTGACCGGCGCAGCGACCGGCACGCCCATCTCGATCTGCATTTCTCCGGCCATGTCGATGACCAGGTAGCGGATGAACGGCGGGCCGCTTGGCGCGATGCCCTGGCTGGCCAGCCAGCCGAACAACTCGGGAATGGCGCTGTCCACGGCGGCG
Organism: uncultured Actinomycetes bacterium; assembly: GCA_963813395.1. Classification (GTDB taxonomy): domain Bacteria; phylum Actinomycetota; class Actinomycetes; order Streptosporangiales; family Streptosporangiaceae; genus DASXKD01. Next base: position 85,184 of record CAWEYV010000015.1, on the reverse strand, counting down.
GAGAGGCCGTCCATCGTGACGGTCACCGGGATGCCGGCGATAGTGTTGCTCGGCGCGCGCCTGGATCTGCGGATCATGGCTCATGTCGCGGCCCTTGTGTCAGCTGCATGCCACCTTGGACGTCCGTCGGCCCTAGTTTTCATCGAGGGTCAGGATCGCCGGACCGAGCATCGACGTCCTGATCCCCGGCAAGATGAACCCGCAGTAAGCGGCTCGCGCCGCGTGGGCATCGAGATCATGGCATGAGCATCGCGCGCCCGCCCCGGGTGCTACCCGTCGGGGAAAGAGCGGCGCTGAGGGTGGTCCGGACCCACTCCTCTAGCTGGTCGTAGCTGTAGCCCGCCTGACGGATAAGCAGGTCGTGGCTGTCGGGGCTGGCGATGACCCAGGCGGTATCGGCGGCGGCGGCGTTGCTGAGCCCGGGGCGAAGCGCGCTGGCGGGCAGGCGGGCGAACATGGCCTGGAAGGCCTGGCGGCGTGCCTCCATGAGCTGCTGCCAGTCCGCGGCGATGTCCGGGTCGATGCCGGCGCCGTCGGCATAGGTTTGCCAGCCGACCGCCGACCGCTCGGCGAGGAGCCGGTACTGGTGGCTGAGGTGGGCCAGCAGCCGGCGGGGGTCCTCGGCGTCGTCGGGATCGAGGGTAGCGACGATGCTGGCCGGGGGCTGCCCGGCTACCAGCGGGATGTTGTCGTCGCCGGTGACCGCGCTTTCCATGACGGCGCGCAGCAGGTTCCGCTTGTTGCCCCAGTTGGAGTACAGCGTCTGCACGGAGACGTCGGCCCGCTCGGCGATGCGGATCACGGTGGCCGCCGCGTAGCCCCGCTCGGCGAACTCGGCCCGGGCGGCGACGAGCAGCCGCCTGCGGGTCTCCCGCCGGGTGACCTCGCCCGCCTCTCGCTGCCGGCCGGGCCAGGTGCCCGGTCACCTGCGCGGCGAGCGTAGCGGCGGTGTCCTCCGGTCCCCCGCCGCTGGTGTCGACGCGGTCGGCGATGTTCCGCCGCAGCCGGCCGTTGTCGCATGACTGGCAGTAGCACTCGGTCAGCGAAATGTAGAACCCACGGGGCTGCCCCAAGCCGTCGGTCAGCGGTTGCGCTGGTGGAAGGCGCGGCGGTAGGCCGTGGGCGAGGTCCGCATGGCCTGGCTGAAATGGTGCCGGTAGGTCACAGCGGTGTCGAATCCGACCGCGCTGGCGATCTTCTCAATGGGCGTGCCGGTGGTTTCGAGCAGGGCCAGGCTGGCCTGGATGCGCTGACTGATCAGCCACCGGATCGGGCTGGTGCCGGTGGCGTGGGCGAAGTACCGCAGGTAGGTGCGCTCGGATACGTGCGCCAGCTGGGCGAGGGTGCGGACGGTGATGGGCTCGGCGAGGTGTTCCAGCGCCCAGGTCATGCTCTGGGCGATCCGGTCGTCGCCGGTGCTGGCGGTGAGCGGTCTCTCGATGAACTGTGCCTGGCCGCCGTCACGGTGCGGCTGGATCACCAGCCGCCGGGCCACCGCGTTCGCGATGGCCGCGCCGTAGTCCTGCCGGACCAGGTGCAGGCACAGGTCAAGCCCGGCCGCGCTGCCTGCGCTGGTCAGGACGTCACGACCGTCGATGTACAGCACGTTCGGGTCCACCTCCACCAGCGGGTAGCGGCGCCGCAGCAGGCCGGCATACTGCCAGTGGGTCGTGGCGCGGCGCCCGTCCAGCAGGCCCGCACCGGCGAGCGCGAACGCCCCGGAGCAGATCGACACGATGCGGGCGCCGCGCTGGTGGGCGAGGCGCAGGGCGGCGATGAGTTCCGCGGCGGGGCTGGCCGCGACGTCCGGCACGCCGGGCACGATCACGGTTTGCGCCGCGGCGAATGCATTCAGGTCATTCGGGGTGTACAGGCTGGCTCCGCCGATGACCGGCACCGGGCCCGCGCGTTCCGCGCAGATGGCCAGCTCATACCACGGGACGTCGAACTCCGGCCGGGGCAGGCCGAACACCTCGGTGACGATGCCGAGCTCGAACGCCGACATCCCCGCGTAGGCGAGGACGGATACGGTCGGCCCCGCCCCGGTACCCGGCACGGCCGCTCCCGCCCCGGTACCTGGCGCGGCCGGCCCCGCCCCGGTTCCAGATGGCATGGCGGGATCTTAGCGGAAGTGGTCGTTAGCGTCACTGGTGGCCGCGCCGGGCAGCGACCAGGATCGCCGTTATGCCAACCGTCTTTGCGCCGCCATCCGCCGCTCCCGCCGATGCCGCCGCGTTCTTCTCCACGCTGTTGTCCTGCCAGACCGACGTCAGCGACGTACACGCCAGCCTTGCCGCCGCCGCGCCCGGGCTGGTGCTCGCCGACTCCCGTAGCGGGCAAGCATGGCAGCAGGGCCGCGTGCCCGGCGCCATCCACCTGCCCACCGCCGAGATCGCCGCGCGGGCCGCGGCCACTATCCCGGCCGGGGTCATGGTGGTGACCTACTGCTGGGGCCCCGGCTGCAACGGCGCCACCCGGGCCGCGCTGGAATACGCGCGGCTCGGCTACCACGTCAAGGAGATGATCGGCGGCTACGAGTACTGGGTACGCGAGGGCTTCCCTGTCATGACGGACGCCGGCGAAACCCGGTCCCCGCCCGATGACCTCACCACGCTGCGGGCCGCGGCCGCGTGCGGCTGCTGAGGTAGGGGTCCAGGGCATCGCCGTGCCGTGCCTCGACGGACCGCTTGCCCGGCTCGACTCCGCCGCGCGCCAGCAGGCGGTGGACGTCACCCTCGACACCATCATCCGCGGCCTCTAACCAGCAGGGCAGCACCGCCAGGACGCCAGGACGACGGATACCGAGTGCCGTGGTGTTCCCCTCGATCCGAAGCCCTGCCCCGGGCCGGCCCGCTGCCCCCTTCGTATCGGCTCGCCGCCCCTTCCCCAACTTTTCACGGCGACGGTGACACACACCGGTACAAATCATGGCGGAAAATGGCACGTCAGCGTGAAAGTGGGCACCGGGAGCCTCTGGGCAGGCGCGAATGACTTGTGATCATTGGGGGGTGGTAGCTGGGACAGCTAGGCTGCCATGATCAGAGGCGCGGTGGCTGGGGTGGCCATTCGTTCTCTAGGATTGATCCAGACCGGGCCTGACCCGGCGGCTCGTACATGCGTTCACCGACGCCGTCGCAAACGGCCGCGCCGGAACGCGAGCCGGCGACTATCTGGCAGACGCGGGCTTGACCCAAAGCGCCGTCCCGGTGGTTCCGATTGTGGAAACCGAGCTGTCCGCGGCCCCGCCGCCGTTGCTATGGCCGGCCATACAGGCGGCCCGGGCGGCCGGGCCGGTGCCCGAAGCCGATCTGCGCGGCTGGCCCGGCGAGCAGCGCCGGCGCGACGAAGAGGGGAGATTTCTGCTCGCCATGTCCACGTTCGTAACGACCGCGCCGAAGCCCTGACCGCCGTGCCTCCTCTTGCGGTAGAGGGAAACTGTGACCGGAGGTTCGAGCCGGTGCGGGAGGCGTTGTGGGACAACTTCCGCGACCGGGGTGAGCGCGGCGGCGCGGTTTGCGTCCTGGTAGATGGCCGCGTCGTGGTGGACCTGTGCGGCGGGTGGACCGATCCCGGCGGTACCCGCCGGTGGCAGCCGGACACGCTGGTGAACGTGTTCTCCGTGGGCAAGGGCCTGATCGCGGCCTGTGCGGCGCGGCTGGCCGGGCAGGGCAGGCTGGACCTTGATGCGCCGGTCACCACCTACTGGCCGGAGTTCGGCGCCGCCGGCAAGGACGCGATCACCGTCCGGCAGTTGCTGTCGCATCAGGCCGGGCTTCCCGCGGTGCGCCGTAGGCTGCCGCCAGGCAGCATGCTCGACTGGCCGGTGATGACTTCCGCGCTGGCCGCCCAGGAGCCCTGGTGGGAGCCGGGTACCGGGCACGGCTACCACGTCAATACCTTCGGCTTCCTGGCCGGGGAGGTAATCCGCCGCGTTGCCGGCGCCACGGTGGGCACGTTGCTGCGCGAGGAGGTCGCCGGGCCACTGGGTGCCGACGTTCATATCGGGCTGCCCGCATCACAGGCCGCCCGCGTCGCCCAGTTCTCCTGGCCCGCTCCGCCGCCCGCGGAGGAGGAGCCGGCCGGGCTGGAAGCCGCCCAGTTGATGGAGCACAACGCCTACTTCAATCCCGGCGGCCTGTCCGGCGCCGGGGTGATCAACTCCCGCGCGTGGCGGGCGGCGGAGGTCCCGTCCGCCAACGCTCATGGCACCGCGCGCGGTGTCGCCCGCGTCTATGCCGCGCTGGCCGGCGGCGGAACCTTGGATGGGGTGACGATCGTCAGCACCGCCGCCCTGGCCGCCGCCGCCACCGAGCAGGTGTACGGCCCAGACCTGGTGCTGCACCGGCCGTCCCGGTTCGGCCTCGGATTCCAGCTCACCCACCCGGAGCGGCCGCTTGGCCCGGGCCAGACAGCATTCGGCCACTTCGGTGCCGGCGGGTCGCTGGGATTCTGCGACCCCGGCAGCGGCCTCGCCTTCGGCTACGTGATGAACCAGATGGGCCCGCGCTGGCAAAACCCCCGCACCCGTGCCCTCGTCGACGCCGTATACGAGTGCCTGTGACTGCCCCGGTTATGCGCTCGCGCCTGGTCGCGGCAGGTCGGAGAAGAGGGTTAGCTGCAGGCCTGCCGGACCGTCCAGGCGCGCATTGAGGGATTGCCATGGAGTGGGGACCGGCCTCGCGATGACAGTGGCTCCGGCCGCGGCCAGGTTGGCGGTGGCCGCGGCAGCGTCGCTGACCTCGAACGCGACCCGGATGTGCCCGGCGGCGCGGTGTCCCACCTCGACGTCGTCGATGTACGCCGCGTGCGGTGGGTCGGCCAGTTCAAGCGTGGCGCGGCCCGCCTCCAGAATGGTCACCCGGCCGCCGGGCGAGGCATATGCCGCGCGCTCGGGCAGGCCCAGCACGTCACGGTAGAACCGCAGCGCCTGCTCGTAGTCTGGTGCGGTCACCACCAGCCGCAGTTCCGTTACCTCGGGCCGGGCGGTCATCGCGCACTCCTCCGGTACCGCCCGGTACGGTTACCCCAGAACGCGTCATGCAGCGGGTCGAACACTGTCGGAGTCAGCGTGCTCATACTCGACCATAAACACGTTGGCCAGCGCCCTGCGGCATAACCCGGGCCGCGGATAGCGAGTGATCAGGCTTTCAGGAGTGCGGCGAGTTGCTGGGCGTTGACCTGGGCGTAGTCGCGGTAACAGTTGTTGAACAGCACGTGGGTGTCGTCGGCGTCCCGGGCCAGGGCAGCGGCCTTGGCTGCCCATTCGGTGAGCTCATCGGTGGTGTAGCGGTAGCCGAACCGTTCATGGATGTCTTTGCTGTCCCACTTGTCCGAGTGGCCGTGCATGCGGATCACGGCCAGGCCTGGGTCGGTGACGGCGAGCACCGGCGGGATCGAGTCCCGGTGGCCCTGCGGCATGTCGACGCAGACATACGGCAGCCGGTACGCCGACAGGAAATCAAGGGTCTCCCGCTGGTTGTCCTCGGTCATCCAGGTCCGGTTGCGGAACTCGACGCATACCCGCCGCGGCGCGACCCGCTCCGCGCAGGCGGCGATGTAGTCCTTGTTCCGGCGGGAGATCGGGAACCACGGCGGGAACTGTAGCAAGATCGTTCCCAGCTTGCCGGCTTGGCGCAACGGCTCCAGCGCGGCCAGGAACCGCTCCCACGCCTGATCAGCCACTGACGGGTCCACATCCTTGAGGTACACCCGGTCCTTGCCAGTCTTCTCCGCCGCCGGGCGCAGGTCGGTCGGCAGCGCCGCCACCCGGGTCGGATGCTGGGTAAACAGGCTGAACGCCTTGACGTCGAAGGTGAAGGCGGCCGGAGTCCGTGCGGCCCATGCTGCGGCGGTCTGCTCGGCGGGCAGGGCGTAGTAAGTCGCATCGACCTCAACCAGCGGGAACTGCCGGGCGTAGTACCGCAGGCGCTTCTCCGGCGTGTCCGCCTCCGGCGGGTACCAGCCCGACTCGATCAAGGTCCGGTCCGTCCACGACGCCGTGCCGACCCTGACCTGTCCCATACCCGCAGCATAGGGAACGGCGGCGCTCACCGGTCGACGCATAGCAAGTGAAGGGATTGCGGACCGCGCGCTAGCTGGCCAGCCCGGCCACAAGCTCGGTGGCGCGGTCGATTTCCGCTTCGGTGTTGTAGTAGTGCGGGGAGAACCGAATCAGCGGGTGGACGCCCCGGTCCTGGGTGTCGAGCGGATTGTCCTCGGGCACCGTGGTGGAGACGTTGACCCCCGCGCGGCTCAGAGCCGCGGCCGCCTCGCCGACCGGTATCTTCTCGATCTTGGCGGTGACGATGGCGCAGCGGGCCTGTCCCAGGTCGTGGGTGGTGACGCCGGGCAACTCGGCGAGCTGGCCGCGCAGCCGGGCGCCCAGCGCGACGCTGCGCTGACCGATCGCGTCCAAACCCAGGTCGAGGGCCTGCCGCACGGCCGCGCCCAGGCCCAGCACGTTGACGTAACTGTGCTCCCAGCTGTCGAACCGGCCGGCGCCGGGCGCCCAGGTGAAGCCCTGGTGCCCATCCCAGGTCGCCGAGCCGATCTCGGCGACGAACGGGTCCAGCCGGTCCAGCGCGGCAGTGCGCACCCACAAGAACCCGGTGCCGCGCGGCCCGCGGAGGAACTTGCGGCCGGTGCCGGTGAGCATGTCGCAGCCGATCGCGTTCACGTCGACCGGGAACTGGCCCGCCGACTGGGTGGCATCCAGCAGGTACAGCGCACCGCAGCCGCGAGCGATCCGCCCGATCGCGGCGGCGGGCTGGACCAGGCCACCGCTGGTGGGCACGTGGGACACCCCGATCAGCCGGGTCCGCTCCCCCGCCAGCCGGTCCAGCGCGGCCAGATCGAGCTGGCCGTACTCGTCGTTGGGGACCACGATCACCTCGGCACCGGCCCGGCGGGCGGCCTGCCAGTAGGCCAGCACGTTGCTGCCGTACTCGGCGCGGCCAGTCAGGATCTGGTCCCCCGGGCGCAGCGGGATGGAGTAGAACGCAGCGTTCCAGGCGTGGGTGGCGTTGTCGAACAACGCGATCTCGTCGTCACGGCCGCCGACCAGCTCGGCTATCGCGGCATACGTGGCGGCAACCGCGTCACGGACCGCGGCGGCGGCCTCGTACCCGCCGATCTCCGCCTCCAGGCTTAGCTGCGCGGTCATCGCGTCCAGCGTCGGCTGGGCGAGCAGCGCCGCGCCGGCGTTGTTCAGGTGAATGCGGTTGGCGCAGCCAGGTGTCTGCGCCCGCAGTGCCTCGATCTCCATGAGACAGCACCCTGTCAGAGCCCGGCATTCGTGCCTCAGCCGGCTCGGCCGCGATGAATTCTCCGGCCGCCCACCGTCTGAACCCTTGGACGGACAGCGCGGGGACGGGATACCAGGAGGCGATCATGATGGATGAGCTGGGGAACGCGGGAGCGGCCGGCCGCGGACGGTGCGGACAGTCCCGCGGTACCAGCGGTAGTGGACCGGGCCACCTGGCAGGCACGGCTGGACGAGCTACTGGTCCGGGAGAAGGCCCGCACCAGGGAGGGCGATGCGATCGCCGCGGCCCGCCGGCGGCTGCCCATGGTCGAGGTGGACCCGGCGATCCCGCTGACCGGCGAGCACGGTCCGGTCCCGCTGCTTGAGGTGTTCGAGGGCCGCCGCCAGCTGATCGCCTACTTCCACATGTGGCATACCGGCAAGCCCGCGCAGGACCAGTGCGAGGGATGCACGTTCTTCAACGGGCAGATCCGCGAGCTGTCCTACCTGCACTCGCGTGACGTCACCTACGCCACCTTCTGCCAGGGCCCCTACGCCGAGAGCATCGCCTACCGCGACTTCATGGGCTGGGACATGCCCTGGTACTCAGCGCAGGACTCGGCCGGCGCGCTGCTCGCCGGGCGCTGGTTCGGCATGCAGGTGTGTTACCTGCGCCATGACGACCGGGTGTTCGAGACCTACTGGAGCAGCGGCCGCGCCGCGGAGGCGTGGGCACCCAGCTATGGGCTGCTCGACATAACCGTGTACGGGCGGCAGGAGGTCTGGGAGGACTCCCCGGGCGGCTGGCCCCAGCTCTTCAAGACCAGCGGCGAACAGTTCCGCACTGACGGGCGCCCCACCGCGCAATGGCCGCGGCTGGCCGCCGGCCACGCCGACGACCTGCACTAACGGCGGCATACGGCCGGCGCTCGGGGCTACCGTTTCCGGGCAACCCCACACCAGGCCGTTACCTGAGGAGGGCTGAGGGCGCCCGGGTTCGGGCCGCCACTGTTGCGGCTGGACCACGCCCGGCTCAAGCAGGTCCAGCCCGTCGAAGAAGCGGGTGATCGCGGCGCGGTCGCGCATGGTGGCCCTGGGCCCGCTCATGCGCTCGTTCACGCGCCTGGTCATCTCCGCCATCTTTGCCGCGCGGATGTCGCTGGCAGGATGGGCCAGCACGAGGTAGCTGCCGGACGGCAGGGACCGCACCAGCGTGGCCACGATGCCGTAGGGATCGTCGGCGTCGGGGATCAGGTGCAAGATGATCAGCAGCATGAGCGCGACAGGCTGCCCGAAGTCCAGGGTCTGCGCCGCCGCCCGGAGGATGGCCGCGGTGTCGCGCAGGTCGGCGTCGAGGTAGGCAGTCGCCCCTTGAGGTGTGCTGGTGAGCAGGGCGCGGGCGTGCGTCAGCACGATCGGGTCGTTGTCCACGTAGACGACCCGGGCATCGGCCGCGGCCGCCTGCGCTACCTCGTGGGTGTTGCTGGCCGTGGGCAGCCCGGTGCCGATGTCCAGGAACTGCCGGATCCCGGCCTCGGCGGCGAGGAACTGCACCGCCCGGACCAGGAACGCACGGTTCGCCCGCACGTCGGTGACGATCCCGGGGTTGGCGGCGATCGCCTGCTCGGCCGCTTCCCGGTCGGCGGCGTAGTTGTCCTTGCCGCCCAGCCAGTAGTTGTAGATCCGGGCCGAATGTGCGCGCCGGGTATCAAATCCCGGCTCCAGCCCCGGGCCGGGATCGGCCGGGACCGGCTTCCCGGTCTGGTCGGACATGGGCCGATGCTAGCGCGCCACGTGCTGGATCCAGTGTCAGAGGGTGAGCCAGCTGGTGAGCACGTCGATCCCCGCCGCCGCACGGCAGCACAGCCGGAACGGACTGCGCGGGATCGGATGGATTACGAAGCAGCCAATCTCGTCGGTGGGGATCGCTGTTTCCGGGTCCGAGCGGGCGTGGACCTCAACGCTGGCGGCTTGCGCCGGGATGACCTGGCCGAACAGCGAATCCTGCATGACTTCAAGCTCAATGGAGAGGTGCTCCGAGGTGAAGGTAAGCGCGCGGATGGAGGCGGCCTCGGCGCGGATGGGCGCGTAATCGCACAGAGAATCGTAGGTGAGCTGTGCGAGCTCGACGTCGATGTTGCGCCAGGTGTACGCACTCTTTGCAGCCGCGACGAACTCGGGCGGGACCTGTCTGCGCCCGCTGAGCGCCTGCTGCACCGCCGCGAGGAGTTCCTCGTCATTCCAGCCGTCAGTCATCACGCTCACCTCTTGTCTGTGCCCGTGCACCCCCCGACTGCCGTCAGTGTTCCGCGCTACCCCGCGCCAGCCACTCCTTCGCTTCGTTGCACCTCGGCTACGGCAACCTTTATAAACACGGAGCAGTCTGGTAACCACTTTGATGCAACCGGATGCAACGGATCTGAAAACCCAGGCCGGATCCGCACGAGACACGCGGCCGGAGCCTGACGGCCGCTGACCGGGTAGCCTTATCGGCCGTTCGCCCACCCGGCCCCGGGTAAGAGACGGGGCGGCAGGCGATGGCCGCCCATCCCCGCTTCTCTCCCCCCTGGAGCGCCCATGACGTCAGCAGTACGGCTTATCCGCAACCAGCAGCTCGCTCAGACCGTGGAGTACGCCTACGCGGCAACGGCCGAGGTACCGGTGCGCTCAATCTGGGTGGCCGGGGCGTGCCCGCTGGACGCCAACGGCGAGACGGCCGCCGTGGGCGACTATGCGGGCCAGGCCCACCAGGTGATGCGCAATCTCGTCACTGCGCTCACGGGCGCCGGGGCCTCGCTGACCGACGTCGTGAAAACCACGGTCTATGTCGCCTCCACCCAGCAGCAGGACCTGGTCACGGCGTGGGGCGTGTACCGAGAGTACATGGGCAGCCACGACGTGCCCAGCACGCTGCTGGGCGTCACCGTGCTCGGCTACCGCGACCAGCTGGTGGAAGTCGAGGCCGTCGCGGTGCTCCCCCCGAACTCCTAGGCCACGCCGCCGGTTGGCCGGGCGGGCACTCCGGGCAGGCAAGTGAGTCTCGGTCTCGCGTCATCCGATGCGGATTGGCGGTTCCAGCGCCGTCACTTCCATGATCAAGACGACTTGTCCTCAGAAACGCACGGTTTCACGCCCGGATTGTACCGATTTGCGCGTGCGGAAACGAGGATATGTCGGCAGCGCCGTCCGCATGGTGGGTGGGTGTGGGCGCTGTCCGCATGGTGGGCGTGGGTAGGCATCACGGGCCTTGGCTGGCGGCGCGGGCAGGTGGGCGCGGGCGGGCATCACGGGCCTTGGCTGGGCGGTGCCGGCAGGTGGGCACGGACGGCGGCGGCGACCGCCGTGATGTCAACGGGAACCGCCGTGTCCACGGTGACCACCGCGCCGACGCTAACGGGCTGGTCGTATTCGGCTCTGACCTGCGGCGGGAGACTGGCCACCACATGAACGGGATGACAGCCGGCAGCGCGGGCGTTGTAGCGGCGCGCGGCCAGCTCGGGATCACACCGGCAATACACCTCGACCGGGCACCTGGCCAGTGCGGCGAGCTTGCCGCGCTGGTAGGGGTCGCGCGGCCGGAAGTTCGCCTCGACCACCACCGCCGGAGCATCGGCCGCCAGCATCCACAACAGTTCCATCGCCGCGGCACCGAGCCTGCGGGACCAGGCCAGGTCCGGCGGTGGCGCGCCGAGGGCATCATGCAGCGTCTCTTTGAGCCTGTCCTTGCTGACCAGGGCGAACCCCAGCTCAGCGGCGAGCGGGATCGCCAGGCTGGTCTTGCCCGCGCCGGGCGCTCCCGAGACGAACACGACCCGGCGCTGCGGCTGCCGCATGCCCTCACCCCTTGCGGATAACCGTGTGCTGGTGCGCTGACCGCGGCAGGGGCCGGAGGTCGGCCCAGGCGCCCGCGACGATGACGGCATAGGCCTGCCGGGCGAGATCGTCCACATCAGCATCCTGCCCCGGACCGGCCCAGGAGACAGCGCGCTGCCATTGGCCGCGGACACGATCGGTACAGAATCACACTCCGTGACCGGCCGCCAGGCCGGTCAGCGGGGCGGGCATACGCTGACAGCGGAGGCGATCGTGAGCATGACCGGTTACCAGGTGACACCCATCGGGCGGATCGAGTCACCGCTGACCAACCGGGCGCAGGCGCCGCGGCAAGGAGACGAAGGCGCGCCCAGCGCCTGGCTGGTCTTTGCGCCCAAGGTCGCCGACGCCCTGCATGGCCTGGCCCCTGGTGCCGAGGTCATCGTGCTGACCTGGCTGGACCGGGCCGACCGCGACGTGCTGGTCACCCGGCCGCGCGACGATCCCGCGCGGCCGCTCACCGGAGTCTTCAGCACCCGCTCCCCGGACCGCCCCAACCCCGTCGGGCTGCACCGGGTCCAGATCGTCGCCGTCGAGGGACTGCGGATCCAGGTCCAGCCCCTTGAGGCGCTGGACAAGACGCCGGTCATCGACGTGAAACCGGTCCTGGACCAAACCACAGAACGATGATGGCAACCCCCTGACGCGGGCCGCGGTTCGCGGGCACCGCCCGCCAGAACTCGTGGGTGTACCGGGCGGGACCCATGGGAGTACCAGCGGCGGAACTCCTGGGTGCAGCGCCGATGAGTTCCGGCCGGCAGCGGCGTCTGGAACTCATCAGACCGCGAGCGAGGACGTGAGGAGGCACCCCCCATGTCCACCACCGACTGGACCGCCGGCGTGCCGGGCACTGGGCAATACGCCAAGGTCAACGGCATCAGCCTCTACTTCGAGACACACGGCGCCGGGCGGCCGCTGATCCTGCTGCACGGTGGGCTCGGGTCGGGCGAGATGTTCGGGCCAATCCTGCCCGCGCTGGGTGAACGCCACCAGGTCATCGCCGTCGACCTGCAGGGACACGGCAGGACCGCCGACATCGACCGGCCCATCGACATACGGCTCATGGCCGATGACATCGCGGCGCTCATCGACTACCTCGGGCTGGACAAGCCCGACCTCGTGGGTTACTCGCTCGGCGGTGGGGTGGCCCTGCTCACCGCGGTGAAGTACCCGGCCAAGGCCCGCAAGCTCGTCGCGGCCTCGGCGCACATCCGGACCGACGCCGTGTACCCGGACATGCGCGTGCAACAGGCCCAGGTGGGCGCGGCCGCCGCCGAGTTCATGAAGGACACGCCCATGTACCAGCTCTACCAGCGGGTCGCGCCGAACCCCGGTGACTTTCCCCGGCTGCTGGACAAGATAGGCGAGTCGATGGCACAGGACTTCGACTTCACCGAGGAGGTCCGCGGCCTGCAGATACCGACAATGCTCGTCGCCGCCGATGCCGACATGGCACCGCCAAGCCACTACGCCGAAGCCTTCCGCCTGCTCGACGGCGGTCTGCGCGACGGCGGCTGGATGGGCGAAGGCCGGCCGCACGGCGGGCACGCGCTGGCCATCCTGCCCGGGCTGACCCACTACAACATCTTCAGCTCGCCGCTGTTCGCCGCGGTGACCCTCGCGTTCCTCGACCGGCAGGCAGGCTGACCATCCCGGCGCGGACCCGGGGGGCGTAAAGCGGCGGCTGGACTGCGTTACCCGGCCGCGGCGACGGCCATCCCGGGTCCGGGGAGGACGTCGATGTTGCCGGCGTTCATCGGTGTGTCGCAGTGACTGCAGTGCAGTGCTTGACAAAGCCCTGTGGCGCGGGCGCCAGGATCGCCAGCACCTGGCGGGCCCACGTCATGGACCCCACCGCCGCGCCACCCGCCGAGGCCTGCTGAACGGCCGCAGCCTGCTGCATCGCCTGTGCCTGCCACTGCATCGCCTGCGCCTGCAGTTGCCGGGCCAGTGCCATCTGGTCACCGGCCGACGGCCGCTCCGGTGGCGGCTCCTGCGGTTTCCGGTTGAAAAGGCCCATCTCCACTACTCCATCGCATCATGCACCCGGTACCAAAAGGCCATGGTGACCGCTCGGCCCCTCATGCACAGTTGTATGCCCAGGGCCAGGAGGACGCTTGAGTAGCGGCTGCTCATTCTGGGGTGTGACGGCTACTCAGCCGCCGGTGCCTGGGGCTAGCCTCGGAGCCTGCGCAGTGTTGAGATTAAGACGTCGGCGTGGGCGATGGCCCGGACCGCGCCATCGCGGCCGACGCTGTGGATGTGTGGCGGTCGGCCGGACAGGAGAGCGTCAAGATCATGGCCACTGGCAGAATTATTCGTTTTGACGAAATCAAGGGATACGGGTTCATCTCCCCAAGTGACGGCGGTGAGGACATATTCGTGCACGCCAACGAGCTGACCGACCGGGGCATGCGGGTCAGCGCGGGCAGCCAGGTCGAGTTCCGGGTGGTCGAGGGCGACCGCGGGCTCAAGGCGTTCGACGTGCGAATCATCGACCACGAGCCGGTCCATGCCGGGCTGGCCTACCCGGCTGATACCACGCGGGCAGGCGGCGCCAGCCACCCAGCGGACCAGCCGCCTGCCGACGACGAACTATTCGAGGTCTTTCCGGAACGCGAATTCGTCCAGCAAATTACCGAGCTGCTTCTGACGGCCGCCCCGCAGCTCACCGGAACCACCATTATCGAGCTACGCGGTCATCTCGTCGCGTTTGCCCGGAAGAACGGCTGGGTGGAATAGGCGCGTGGCGCAGGCGCTGCCGCGGCAATGGCGCGAGGACCCGGCGGGCCGGGCGCTCCTCGGCAACCCGGCCCGCCAGGGACCGCCCCTGTCCGGTCAGGAGTGAACGGCGCCGCCGGGGCGGGCGTCGTGGGCGAGCAGGGGAACCAGGAACTGGGCGTCGGGGCTGCCCCAGCCGGTAACCGGGTCCCAGCCGGAACCCGCCTGGTAGCCCACCACCACGCGGGACGGCAGCATGACTGAGTTGTCGCCGGTCACCACGTCATGGAAGGCACGGTGGTAGCCAGCGCCGCGGGCGATCCGGTAGATCGTGGGGTTGACGAAGCCCAGGTGCTGGCCGGCCTCCTGGTCGGCCAGAGCGATCACCGCCGCCCACAAGGGTGTGGCAGCGCTGGTGCCCCGGGCCGGCAGGATGCCCCCGTCGCCGAAGGCCAGCACCATGGCGGTGAGGTCGTTGGCGTCGGCGGCCACGTCCGGCACGCCGCGCGCAGCGCCGATGCGGGGGATGCCGTCCTGGTAGGAGGGCCGGGGGAACAGGTGGCTGTACCCGCCGCCGGTGGCGTCGGTGTAGGAGTTCCAGGCCATCTCGCCCGCATAGGCGCCGGTCTGGTAGCTGGCGTCCAGCGTGGTGCCGCCTGCCGCCAGTACCAGCGGGTCGGAGGCGGGCAGGCTGACCTGCTTGGGCAGGCCCTGGTCGCTGACCGCGCCGCCGTCTCCGGAGGAGGCGACCACCGTGACGTGGTGGTCGCGGGCCTGCTCCAGCACGGTGTGGACGCGGGCCACCTCTGCGGGAGTGAAGAAGTGCTCACCGCCGCTGGCGCTGATGGAGATCACCGCGGCGCCCCGGGCGATCCCGGTCCGTACCACCTCGGTCACGGCGGTGGTGAAGTTCGGCGTGCTGGTGACAGCAGTATGCGGCACCAGGACCACGTCGAGGGTGGCGCCGGGCGCGATCGTGTGGACGATCTCGGTGTCTTCGACTTCCTCGGTGCCCGCGAGGAAGGGCGTTTTGGAGTGGGCGATGCTGTTGACGACCCGCAGCCTGGCGGCGGGCAGGCCGAACCGGCTGTCGAACTTGGCCAGGTCCCGGCGGATATCGGTGTAGATGGTCCCCCCGTGCGATGGGGTCTCCGCCAGTTCGGGCACCACCACGGTCTGGCCGCGGCCGTTGATCCCGTGGCTGAGCAGGGCCGCCACGCCATAGGCCACCTGGTACTGGTGCGGGGTGTAGCACAACACCGGCGGCGCTACATGTGGTGGCCCGCACGACACGGGCCCCGGCCTTGCGGATGTGGCGGCCTTCGCGGTGTGGGTGGCGGCAGGGCCCGGCGCGGATGCGGCCGTCAGGGCCACTATCATGCCCGCAGCGGTCGCCACCGCGGCGGCCCAGTACCAGGGGTGGGCGGCCCGGCGTTGTGGCTTCGCGCCGCGGGGCCACCGCCGGGAGATCCGGCTAACGTTCATCGCATTTCCCTTCCGTTGCTGTCATGCCGCCACGCTAGAAACCGGAAGGTGGCCTAGTCGTCACGCCAGCGAGCCGTCTTCGCCGCCGCTGCCGCGAGCGACGCGGGCCACAGCCCATCCCCCGCACGAGCGACACCGGGCTGCCCACTCAGCGTGATGTTCGCCCGCTGACCAGCGATGGGCAGGGCGGCACCATGCGAGGATGGCGTCACTCGCCGGCGGCGCGGGAAGGAGTCAGCGGATGAGCCGTGTGGTGGTTATCGGTGCCACCGGGCATATCGGCAGTTACCTGGTTCCGCGGCTGGTCCGTGGCGGGCATGAGGTGACCGCCATGAGCCGGGGCATCCGCGGCCCCTATCACCAGAGCCCGGAGTGGGACCCGGTCACCACGGTCGCCGTGGACCGGGACGCGGCCGACGCGGAGGGATCCTTCGGTGACCAGGTGGCGGCGCTGCACCCCGACGTGGTGATCGATCTGATCTGCTTCACCGCGGCCTCGGCCCAGCAGCTCGTTGACGCGCTCCGGCCGCGGCGCCCGCTGCTGTTGCATTGCGGCACGATCTGGGTGCATGGCCCGGCGCTGCGCGTGCCGGTCACCGAGGATGAGCCCAGGACCGCCTACGGCGAGTACGGCACGGGCAAGGCCGAGATCGAGGCGTTGCTGCACCACGAGACGCTGGCCGGTGGCGTCCCCGCCATCGTGCTGCACCCGGGCCACATCAGCGGGCCGGGCTGGCCGGTCATCACACCAGCGGGCAACCTGGATCCCACGGTCTGGACGAGGCTGGCGACCGGCCAGCCGCTCGCGCTGCCCGATCACGGGCTGGGCATCCTGAATCACGTGCACGCCGACGACGTGGCCCAGGCGTTTGAGCGTGCGCTGTCGCACCCGGCCGCGGCCGGGGCAAGCTTCCACGTGGTCGCCGCGCAGGCGATGACGTTGCGCGGCCTGGCGGCCGGCGTCGCGGCCTGGTTCGGCCGGGAGCCGGTCCTGGAGTTCGTCGACTGGACAGAGTTCGGCCGTCAGGCCGGGGCCGAGCATGCCGAGGCCACCCGCGAGCACACCTTCCGTGGCATCGCCGCGAGCATTGCCCGGGCCAGGGAAACGTTCGGCTATGCACCCAGGTTCAGCTCGCTCGAGGCCCTCTACGAGGCGCTGGCCTGGCTCGTCGCCGACGGGCAGGTGGACGTCGGCGGCCAGCGGTTCCAGCGCCGGCTGACCACGCGCCAGCGAACGGCCGCCAGGCGGTACGGCAGCGTGCCAGCCTGTCCTGGGCATGCCACCCTGTACTGATGGCGCCCATGGTCCGGTACTGCAACACACCCGCGGGCCGCATCGCGTTCTCGACGATGGGCGGCGGACCGGCGCTGCTGTGTGACTCCGGCTGGGTTACCCATCTGCGGCGGCAGCTGGATCTGCCGTCGTACCGCGAGTTCATGAAGCTCCTCGCCGCCAGGTTCACCGTGATCCGGTACGACAAACCCGGCTGCGGCCTGTCCGACCGGGACCGGATAGATCTGTCGTTCGATGGGCAGGTCGCGGCCGCGCTGGCGGTGGCCGATGCAGCGGGCGCCAGCCGTTTCTTCCTCTTCGGGGCGTCTCAAGGGGGCCAGCTTGCCGCGGCTATCGCGGGCAGGTACCCGGAACGGGCCGAGGCCTTGGTGCTGTATGGGACCTGCGCGAACGGCGGTGACCTGGCGCCTGCTGAGGTCCGGGACTCGCTGGTAGCGCTGGTCCGCGCCCATTGGGGCCTGGGGTCAAGGATGCTGACCGGCATCTTCTTTCCCGACCCCAGCGCCGAAGAGGCCGAGGCCTTCACCCAGATGCAGCGGGAGTCCGCCACGGCCGAGGTAGCAGGGCAGTTGCTGGAGATGTACTACGCCACGGATGTCCGGCCGTTGCTGCCCGCTATCGGTGTCCGGACCCTGGTCGTGCACCGGGAGGGCGACCAGGTGACCCGCTTCGATCTGGGGCGGGAGGTCGCCACGCTGATTCCGGGCGCGACCCTGGTCCCGCTGCCCGGCATGGACCACCTCTTCTACCGCGGCGACTGGGCAGCGGTAGCCAGGGCGGTCGTTGAGTTCCTTGCGGTGCCTGCCGCCGGGCCACGGCTGACCACCCGGGAAGCGGAGGTCGCGACGCTGGTCGCCGAGGGCCTGACCAACCAGGCCATCGCGAGCCGCCTGGGCATCGCGCCGCGGACGGCGGAGGCGCACGTCGAGAACATCCGGCGCAAGCTGGAGGTCCGGTCCCGGGCCCAGATCGCCACCTGGGCGACCGAGCAGCGGCTGCATGGTGCCGGGTAGTACCGGGCCTGCGTAGTTCACCCGATGCCCGGCCCGGGGCAGGGCGCCGGCGAGGCCGCAGCGGCCGGAGAATCCGGTAGTTCACCCGATGGCCCGCCGGGTCCGGTGTTCCTAGCGTCTAACCATGACCCACGTCGCCGGTGCCCAGCGGATCCAGCAGGCCAGCCAGGAGCCGGCGCCGCGCCCGGCCGGCTGGCCCCCCCTGGTCTATGCCGCATTGGTATATCTGCTGTTCGTCGCGGTGCTGTGCTATGCGGTTGGCTTCTTCGCCGATATCGCGGTACCGAAGGGCATCGACGGCGGCCCCGGTGGCCCGGCGCCGGTGGCGGCCGCGGTAGACGTGCTGCTGCTGTCGCTGTTCGCGATCCAGCACACGGTGATGGCGCGCCCATGGTTCAAACGTGGCTGGACCCGGCTGGTGCCGGTGGCGGCCGAGCGGGCGACGTTCGTCCTCTGCTCGACGCTGGCGCTGGCGCTGCTGTTCTGGCTGTGGCGGCCGATCGGCGGATCGGTGTGGCAGGTGGCGGGCCGGGCAGCGTGGCCTCTGCGGGTCAGCTACGCGGCTGGCTGGCTGATCGCCATCGGCTCAACGTTCCTGATCAGCCACCTCGACCTGTTCGGGGTACGGCAGGCATACCTGCCCGCCCGGGGCAGGGCATATTGCCCTCCCTCGTTCGTCGAACGCGGCCTCTACCGGCTCATCCGGCACCCCCTCATGGCCGGGTTCGTGATCATCTTCTGGGCGGCGCCGGACATGACCACCGGGCACCTGCTGCTCGCCGCCGTCGCCACCGCCTACATCCTCGTTGGCATCCGGTTCGAAGAACGTGACCTGGCCCGGGAACTCGGCGAGCCGTACTAGGAGTACCGGGCGCGTGTGCCCGCGCTCGTCCCCGGTCTTCCCCACCGCGCGCGCAATAGCGGGGGCCTGCGTACACAGCGGTGCCACCCGTCCGGCCCGATGATGCGCGGCCGGACTTCGGCCATCAGGTCTTGGCGGCGTTCCACAGAAACAGCTGGCCTATCGCCGTCGGGTAGACCCCCGTCACGTTCTTCTGCGTGGCGCTCAGGTAGTCGTAGAAGTAGGGATAGATGATCGGCGTCTCGTCCAGGAGCAGCCGCTGGATCTGGCCGGCGATGCGCCGCTGCGTGGACAGGTCGACCGCGGCGACGAACTGTTTCGAGAGCGTGTCATAGGTGGGGTTGTTGAACCTGGCGGCGTTCCACGAGCCCTGGCCGGTCTTGGCGTCGATGGACTGCAGCGGCGCCTGGAGGAAGAGGTTCGGCACGGCGCGGGCGCCGTAGTCCACCAGGCTCATTTCCCCGTCCAGCCAGTCCGATTTCCCGAAGACCGCCTGGCCGTAGTACTTCGTCGAGGTCTCGATCGTCAGGTTGATGTCCACGCCGATCTGGCTGGCCGCCTGCTTCACGATCTCGGCGAGATGCGGGATCTCCTCATCGTTCTCGGTGAGCAGCGGCGTCGAGAAACCGCGCGGTACCCCTCCCTTGGCGAGCAGTTCCCTGGCCAGCGTCAGGTTCTTCGTCCGCTGCGGCACGCTCGTGTCCGTGGCCCGGAACACCGGCGCGAACGGGTTGTCGTTTCCCACCTCGGCATACCCCTTGAACAGTGCCGCCACGGTCGCTGGCCGGTCCAGCGTGTAGGCGATCGCCTGGCGCACGTACTTGCTGGTGAACGGGTGCAATATCGGTACGCATCGACAGCTCGCGGTGCGAGCTGGCCTTCAGGGCGATCACATTGAAGTTGCCGTTCAGCAACTGCGGACCGGTGGCGAGCGTGAACTGGTCGATGCAGTCGATGCTGCCCGCCTGCAGGGCAGCGGTCACGGCCGGATCTGCGGCATAGAACGTCCACTCCGTCCGCGCGGGCAGCGCCGGCTTGCCCCAGTAGTGCGGGTTGCGGGCGAAGGTGGCGCCCACGTTCGGCGTGTAGCTGGTCATCTTGAACTTGCCGGTCCCGATGAATGACTTCTGGTAGTCGCCGTAGTTGTAGCCGTTCGGGACGATGATCATGTTGTAGTTGTTTGCGGAGACCGCGTCGACGAAGTTCCCGTCCGGCTGTTCGAGGTGAAAGGCGACGGTGGTGTCGTCGACCTTGACAACGCCGTCCGGCGTGAGCGTCCCAGCGAACACCGACAGGGCGTTCGCCGAGCCCTTCGGGTCGCACTGGGTCTTGAAGCTGTAGACGACGTCATCGACGGTCATCGGCGTGCCGTCGTTGAACTTCACGCCCTGGCGGATCTTGAACGTCCATACCGACGCGTCAGCGTTCGCGCTCCAGCTTGTCGCCAGCCACGGGTGGTAATTGTTGTGCTGGTCGGCGAAGACGAGCCACTCGCCGACCTGGCCGAGCATCTCCAGACCGCCCTGGTCGGCGATCGTGATCGGGTTGATCGCCGCGGCGGGCACACCGATGCCCACCTTGATCGTCGCTCCGGCCTTACCCTTTGCGGCCGGGCTTGAGCTGGGCGCGGTCGAGCCCGAACTGCCGCAAGCCTCGAGGATCCCGCCAAGCAACGGCACCGACAAGCCAATCATGGTGCCGCGCCGGAGGAACTGCCTGCGGGACAGCCGTCCCGCCACGAACTCGTCAATCACGTGCTCTGCAATCGGTCCACGCCCTGTCCGCAGGACATCGAGCCGACGGTGGTTGACTTCCATCACGCCTCCCAATCCAGCCAAAGCGGCGTTCCTTTAAGGCCATATGGAACACCCGGTCAGCGCCGAGCGCACCTGGAAACGCCCACCGCGCACGCCGATCTCACCCGCGTGACCTGACCCGGCGGTAGCGGCCTCGGGCGCGCAGTGTCAGCCCGGCTGGGAGCAGAACCTGGCTGCGCGAGAAGACGCCGTCGATGTAACCGGGCTCCGCGGCCGGGAAAGGCCTTGCCCGGGCTATTTTCCGCAGTCAGGCTGAGAATCCACTGAGCGTCCGTGTCCACAAACGTGGCCAGGGCTCCGAGCGGCTGCGGGTCCTGGGGGTGGTTGGCCGCGGCTGCGCCTCACCGTGCCGGGGAGAACAGCCCTGCGGGTATCAGGGACCGGCAGGCGCGCTCCGCGGCCTGGAACTGCCGTGATTTGATGTCGATGCCAGCGCTGCCAAGGCCCAGCGTGATGTTCCCGGGCAGGGAGACGGTATTGGTGCCGGCGGTCGCGCTGGACACCGTGGGGTCGGGGAAGTCCGGCTCCCCGTGGTTCCGCATGCATGTGGCCAGCTTCAAGAGCTGGCTGATGGTTCGCCGCTGCGTTCCGGTATTGCTTGTGCCGCCGCCGGGCAGCAGGTGATGGCAGGCGTTATCAGCCTTCTGCTCCTGGGGAGTATCGCCGGTCGGCTGCCCGGCCGCCACGTGCTGGATGATGTTCCCGGCGGCATCGGGATCGGGGAAGTTCAGTACGCCGTGCGACCGCATGCATTCCGAGTAGGCAAGTGCCTGCTGGTACCTCGCCGACCCTCCCGAGGCAGAGCCAGCGGGGGACGAGGCCCCGCCGCCGCACGCCGTCGCCAGCACGGCGACGGCTGCCGTGACCAGCCAGGTATCCCACACCCCGCCAGCCTCGGTATCCAGTGCGCCGCGAGCCCCGACATCCCGCGCACCGTGAGCCCCGGTATCCCGCGCACCGCGAGCCCCGGTGTCGTGCGTGCCGCGAGGCCCGGATACCGCCGGTATCGCCGTTCATCACATCGTCCTCAAATGCCGGATGGGTAATCGCGTCTTTCTTCTTGCTCGGGCCTGTCGCAAGTAGTTGTACAGAATTGGGGGTGACGGCTGGGTGACCGAAAATGTCACCTGGATGTCACCTGTAACCTGCGATCGTGTGAAGCGGACCGGCTGACATACCGTGGGATGCAGGAAGCAGCGAACGGGCGATGCGAATTCTGGTAGCCGAGGACGACGAGGTGCTAGCGGGGGCGCTGGCGGCCGGGCTGCGCCGGGAGGGAATGGCCATCGACGTGGCCCTGGACGGCGACGCGGCCCTTGACCATCTGGCGGTCAACCGCTATGACGTGGTGGTGCTGGACCGGGACCTGCCCGGCGTGCACGGCGACGACGTCTGCCAGGCCCTGGCCGCGGAGCGATCCCCGAGCCGGGTGCTGATGCTCACCGCGGCCAGGTCGGTCAAAGACCGGGTCGAAGGGCTGGGCCTGGGGGCCGATGACTACCTGCCCAAGCCATTCGACTTCGCGGAACTGGTGGCCCGCATCCGGGCCCTGGGCCGCCGCGCCGCCGTCCCGCTGCCGGTCAGCCTCGAGCATGGCGACCTGAGCGTGGACCCGGCCCGGCGGGTCGCGGTCCGCGCCGGACGGCGCCTGCCGCTCACCCCCAAGGAACTGGCCGTGCTGGAATGCCTGCTCGCTGCGGACGGAAGGCCGGTCCCGGCCGAGGAACTGCTCGAACGGGTCTGGGACGAAGCCGCCGACCCGTTCACCAGCACGGTGAAGACCACCATCCGGCGGCTTCGGGCCAAGCTCGGCGACCCGCCGGTGATCGAGACCATCCGGGAGAGCGGATACCGCATCGGAGGACCATAGTGCGCCTTCCCCGCCCGCGATCCAGTCCCCCGCCCAGGCTGCGCCTGCCCCGCCGCACCGCCCGGTTGCGCCTTACCGTGCTGTACGGCGGCGTGTGCCTGCTGTTCGGCACGGTCCTGCTCACCGTGACCTACCTGCTCACGTCGGACGCGCTCATAGCGCACGCTGTCCCCCAGCCGGCACCGGGTCCAATGCCCAGCCCGCCGGTCGCCCCGCGCAGCAGGAGAACCACGGTCAGCCCCAGAATGGGGTGGAGCAAGTCATCCTCGACCGGCAACTCCTGCTGATCCGGTCCGGCATCGCACTGGCCATCGTGTCCGTGGCAGCCGTCGGGGCCGGCTGGCTCCTGGCCGGCCGCGTGCTCCGCCCGCTGAGCACGATCACCGCCGCCGCCCGGCGGATCTCCGCCAGCAGCCTGCACGAGCGGCTGGCCCTGCCCGGGCCCGACGACGAGCTCAAGGAGCTCGGCGACACCCTCGATGAGCTTTTGGCGCGGCTTGAGGCGTCGTTCGATGCCCAGCGGCATTTCGTCGCCAACGCCTCCCATGAACTGCGAACGCCGCTGACCCGGGAACGCACCCTGCTCCAGGTCACGCTCGCCGACCCGGCCAGCACCATCGATACGTGGCGGGCCGTAAGCCAGGAACTGCTCGCCTCCAACGCCGGGCAGGAACGCCTCATCGAGGCACTGCTTACCCTGGCCAGCAGCGAAGGTGACCTCGGCCAGCGCGAACCCGTCGATCTAGCGGCCATCGCCAGCGAAGCTCTCGCCGCCGCCCGTCCCGGGATCAGCCGCCTCGGCCTGCACGTCCAGACCGTCATCGAGGATGCCGCCCTGGACGGTGACCCCCTTCTGGTCCGGCAACTGGTGATCAACCTGATCGACAACGCGGTCCGGCACAACGTCCCCGGCGGCGACATCGCGGTCGCCACCGGAACCAGCGGCGTTCGCACGATCTTGTCGGTGGCCAGCTCCGGGCAGATCATCCCGCCCGCCGAGGTCGGCCGCCTGTTCCAGCCCTTCCAGCGCCTCGGTCCGCGCCGCGCTGGCCGCGACGACGGCCACGGCCTTGGCCTATCGATCGTCAGGGCCATCGCCATCGCCCACGGCGCCACCATCGCCGCGCAGCCCGGGCCCGGCGGCGGCCTGGCCATCGACGTCACCTTCCCACCCCAGGCGCCTACCCTGGTGTCATGCGCCTGGTGTCGCTGCTGCCGTCGGCGACGGAGATCGTCTACGCGCTGGGGCTGGACGACCAGCTCGTCGGGGTGACCTTCGAGTGCGATGAGCCCGCCGCAGCCCGGGCCGAGAAGACCGTTGTGGTCGCCGGCCTGGACACCCGGGGAATGACGCCGCGCGAGATCGACGACTACGTCCATGGCCAGCTCGCCGCCGAGGGCAACCTGTACACGCTGCATGAGCGCGCGCTGGCGGACCTGCAGCCCGACCTGATCCTGACGCAGGACCTCTGCGCGGTCTGTGCGCTGCCGTCCGGTCAGGTCGAGGCCGCCTTGGGCTACCTTGGCTGCCAGGCCCGGGTACTCACGCTGGACCCGCACACGCTGGACGAGGTGCTGGACTCGATCATCACCGTGGGCCAGGCCACCGGCGCCCGCGGCCGCGCTGACCGCCTGGTCGCCGGCCTGCGCGGCCGTCTGGCCGCCGTGGCGGCCCGGGTCGCCGGCCAGCCGCGGCCTAAGGTCGCGGTGATCGAGTGGGTCGACCCGCCGTTCACCGCCGGGCACTGGGTGCCCGATCTGGTAACCGCGGCCGGGGGCACGCCGGTCGCGGCCCACCCGGGTGAGCCTTCGGTCGTGGCGGCATGGCCCGAGATCGCCGCCGCGGCGCCGGACCTGGTCGTGGTGGCACCCTGCGGCTACCACCTGGCCGGCGCAGCCGAACAGGCCCGCATCGCCGTCCAGGAACTGCCCGGCCTGCCGGTCTGGGCCATCGACGCCGACGGCATCATCGTCCGCCCCGGCCCCCGGCTGGTGACCGGCGTCGAGGCGCTCGCTGCGATGCTGCACCCCGGCACCGCAGTCCCCGCTCCGCCCGGCGCCATCCAGCGGATTGCCTGAGTCTCAGCCAGAGGGTGGGTTTTGGGTGGCCTGAACGGGCCCCGCTCCACCACGCTCCGCCCGGCGATCGGACGACGGCGAGGATTCCCGCCACCGGAGCCGGAGGGCAACGATCACCGCGGCCGCGCCGACGAACAGGGCGACGGTGTTGGGGATCACCAGGGCCAAGATCCCGGCAGCGGTACCGTAGGCGATCCATAGCAGGAAACCGATGAGCAAGATCGTGAAATATCCCACCGATACCTGACGGGAGGACTGCTCGCGAAGCATACGGCGGATCTGCAGGACCGGCGCGATGCCCATCAGCACCGCCCATGACGATGCGGCTGCCGCGAGGATTGTTGTAGCCATGGCGCTCCCTTGGTGAGGCGCCCTGGCTGTGCGGATCGTGCTCGCCAGTTGCCTGGTGAGGGGCGCAAGCACGACCGCCGCCATGCTACCCGCCGTGGCGCCGCAGACAAGATCCCGCCGCGGGCGTGAAGAACAAGATCCCGCCGCGGGCGTGGAGAATTCGTCCATGACACCGTCTGCGGAAACGTCGTGCGTGTTCTGCGAGATCATCGCCGGGCGCGCCGAGTCGAGCCTGGTCTACGAGGACGAGCACGTCGTCGCCTTCATGGATATCCGGCCGCTGACGCCAGGGCACGTGCTGGTGGTCCCCCGCAGCCACGCGGACTACCTGGAAGATCTCGATGAGGACCTGGGCGCTAGCTTGTTCCGGGCCGGGCACCGGCTGGCGCGCGCGCTGCGCCGTTCCGGCCTGCCGTGCGACGGAGTGAACCTGTTCCTCGCCGACGGGGAGGCCGCCTTCCAGGAGGTATTCCACGTCCATCTGCATGTCCTGCCCCGGACCCCTGGTGACGGCTTCCGCATCAAGGCGGCATGGCGCCGCCCTGACCGCGGGGAACTGGACCTGGCCGCCGCCAAGGTGCGCCAGGGCATACGAGCGCTGCCAGACTGACGGCGCTTCAGGCCAGTTCGGGTGGGAAGCCGCCGGTGGCGACGGGTCCCCAGCGCCGGGGCGTGATGCGCAGCAGCGACTTGCCCTGCCGCAGCATGGCGGCCCGGTACTCGGCCCAGTCCGGGTGCTCGCCCGCGACCGCCCGATAGTAGGAAACCAGTCCATCGACCGCCTCTGGCACGTCGATGACCTCGGCGTCGCCGTCAATTTGCACCCAGGGGCCGCCGAAATCATCGGACAGGACGACAACGCTGACACGCGGGTTGCGGCGGGCGTTGCGGGTCTTCGCGCGGGAGGGGTAGGTGGCGACGACGATACGCCCGGCCTCGTCAACGCCGCACGTCACCGGCGAGGCCTGCGGGCCGCCATCGGCACGTGCGGTGATGACGATGGCCTGATGACGGGACCGGGCGAAGTCGACCAATTCATCTCTGCTGACCACGGTGTTCGTAGCGATCTGGGGGCTCACCAGCCCACTATCGCACGCGTCCCACCCCCATGATCGTTTGTCACGGTTGTGGGGTCATGACAACCACGACATAAGTGTGCCGGCGACGTCACAACCATGACAGTCAGCCGCCGCCGGAGGACTGCTCGCCGGGCCGGCCCGCGAGCGTCCGGGTGAGCTCGGCGGCGATGCGCTCGATGGCGTGGTCGCCGGCCGACAGGGCGCCGCAGAAGTTCAAGAAGGCGTGCATCGTTTCGGCGTACTCGATGTGCGTGACTGCCACGCCATCGGCATCCAAACGGGCGGCGTAGGCCCGGGCGTCGTCGCGGAGCGGGTCGCGGCCCGCCCCGATCACAAGGGCGGTCGGCAGGCCGGCGAGGCTGCCTGCCCGCAGCGGTGCCGCGTACGGTGTCACCGGCTGTCCAGCGAGGTACTGGTCGGTCGCCCAGCCCGGTTTGAGGCTGTGGAATACCCCGTCGAACTGCCGGGCGGACTCAGTGTCCTGCCCGAAGTCCAGCAGGGGATAACACAGGACCTGGTACGCCGCCAGGCCAGGCTGGTCGCGGGCCAGCAGGCAGGCACCGGCAACCAGCGCGGCTCCGGCGCTTTGGCCCCCGGCGGCGACCCGGCCGTCCCCGCCGAGCGCCGCGTCGTGCTCAGCCAGCCACCGCAGGACATCGTAGGTGTCGTGCAGCGCCGCGGGGTAAGGGTGCTCGGGGGCGAGCCGGTACTCCAGGGAGACGACGGCGACGCCGGCCAGGTGCGCGAGCCGGGAACAGACGTGGTCGATGTCGGCCACCGATCCGCCTATGAACCCGCCACCGTGCAGCCAGAGCAGCACGGCGGCGGGCTGGGTGGCAGAACGGGTCCGGTACCAGCGCGCACCGACGGGGCCGTGGCGGGCGGGCAGGTACAGGTCCGCGACATGCACCGCCGGGTCGGGATGACCCGACAGGGCGGGCTCAGGCGGCTCGGCGCGGGCGGCGAGCAGGGCCGGGTAGCTGCTGATCGGTGCCGCGGGCCCGAGCCGGGCCAGCAGCGCCTCGGTCTCGGCGGCGAAGCCCGGTTCGTCAACGGTGAGCGCCCTCATCGCCGTACCGCGGCCCGTTCTGTCCTGCCGGGTGTCCCGCGCTGGCCAGCGCTGGTTCCCTGCGGCAACTGGCTGAGGTGAATGGCGGCGTGCCAGAACGCGGGCTGTCCGGGCACGGTCCACACCCGCTGCGCCAGACCGCCGAACCCCCGCACCAACTCCGGCAGGCGCCCGGCCTCCGTCCAGGCTGCGCTGCTGTGGCGGCCCAGCTCGGCCAGCAGCGCGTCGCGGACGGTCCGCAGCCGGGGCAGCAGCAAACCGGCGGGAAGGAGGCGGCCCGCTTCGACGCCGCTCCGGTTGAGTATCCGGCCCGCCTCCGGTGTCTCCCAGCACGGGTCCAGGCTCCAGTGCACCCGGCCCGCGGCCGCCTCTGCCAGCACCGCGAGGTTGATCTCATCCCACATCAAGACGTGTGCGATCAGGTCGTGCAGCGACTCGCAGAAATCCCCGAGCGGCCCGCTGGCCACCCGGTAACTGGCCGCAAGCTGCGCTTCGGTCAGGCCTTCCGCCCGGGTGAGCAGCAAATCATGATCGGCCCACAGGCGGCTGATGGCTTCTTCATGCAGAACGATGGTCACGCTGCAGCCAAACACCGCCAGCGGCGGTGTGGCGAGCGGGCTGATGAAAACCGTCAGTCCTGGTCAGTGTCTCCGGGGTCGCGCCCCGGCTAACGCAGCAGTAGTGCCAGCAGGTCGGAGCCAAGTGCCGCGACGGCGTCGGCGTCAAGCTGGTAGGCCACGAACCGTCCCCGGCGGGTCCCATGTGCCAGCCCGGCGGCGGCCAGCGCCCGCAGGTGCCGGTTGACCAGGGTCGGGTCCAGCTGCCACAGCGCGGAGATCTCGCCAGCGGTCCGCGGTTCGGTGGCAATCGCCCGGGCGACCTCGAGGCGGCCATGATGCGCCACGGCGCCAAGGCGCCGCAGCAGTTCCGCGGCGGACGGCACCGGCGGGCCAGGGTTGACTGGGTGGATGAGCAGCAGCGGTTGCCTGGGCACATTCGCCACATAGACGTGAGGCTGGGTAAAGGTGCTGGCCGCGACGAGCAGGCCCCGGCGGGACACGTCATGCCGGGTGTTCTGGATCTTGGCAATGCTGACCGAGGCAGCAGCGGTCTCCGTGACACACGGGTCGATCGTGGTCAGCGCCGCTGCGGCGCCTCGTGTGGCTACCGTGTCGGCGAACGCGCGGGCGCGCGCCGCCAGCACCGGGCGGATCGCCGCCCACTCGGCGGAAAACCACTCCCGCCAGCTGGCGTCGAGAAAACGCAGAAAGTCAGCGGCCGCCTCGACCGGACGCGTGACGAGCGCGTCCACCACCGCGGTCACCGCGGGCTCCCGCGACCGCGACCAGTGCAGCGCTGCGCGCGCATCACCCGACGGCGATATGGGCCGCAGCAACTGCCTGGCCAGCCGGGACGCTGGCATCGCGCGCAGCCGGGCCACCGATTCCGGGAAACCGCTGGCTGGCGGCATGGCGGTGATAAACGGCGTTGCCCTGATGGCCTGGGCCGTCCACCACCACGCCTGGGTCCAGGCCACCAGGCGCGGGCTCATCGCCGAGCGGACACCAGCAGCCCAATCGGCCGCCTCGTGATGTCCCGGGTCGCGCAGCACATGCAGGGCCGAGCCGAACTCCACCAGCGCCGACACCACCGGCACGGGCCGCCCTGCGCCCTCATCACCCAGGCCACAGATCACGATCGGCATGACCAGATAGTTCATCAATCAAGTCCCGCAGGCACAACCACGACATGAGCGGGAGTGCGCACGCCGTTGCGCCGGGGTCACGGGTCGTGCACCGGCCGATCTGCTTCGGTCAGGGCGTCGAGTTCGGCGGTGATGCCCGCTGTCTCGTCCGCGTTGGCCACTTCCATGATCAAGCCGCGACATATCCTCAGAAACGCACGGTTCGACGCCCGGATTGTCCCGGTATGGGCGTGCGGAAACGAGGATATGTCGGCGGGGGCCTGGACCTGACGGTGGGGGTCACCGGGGCGCGGCGGCAGGAGTGACAGGCCCATGCGCGTGTCATCCCCGGCCGATGTAGGGCATCTTTGTCGCGGTGATGGTCAGGAACAGGACATTGGTGTCAAGGGGCAAGCTGGCCATGTAGAGGACCGCGTCGGCGACGTGCTGGGCGTCGAACGTGGGCTCGGGCGCCAGCGAACCGTCGGCTTGCGGGACGCCGTGGCTCATCTGCGCGGTCATGTCGGTGGCAGCGTTGCCTATGTCGATCTGGCCGCACGCGATGTCGAAGGCGCCGCCCGTCGAGGGAGATGGACTTGGTCAGGCCGGTGATCGCGTGCTTGGTGGCGGTGTACGCGGCGCTGTGGGGGCGGGGGGTGTGCGCGGATATCGAGCCGTTGTTGATGATCCGCCCGCCGCGGGGGGTCTGCGTTTTCATCATCCGGACCGCATGGTGGGCGCACAGGAAAGCGCCGGTCAGGTTGGTGTCGACTGCCTGCCGCCAGCCGGCCGGGGAGATCTCGTCAACCGGACCCGCCGGGCCGAACATACCCGCGTTGTTGACCAGCAGGTCAACCCGCTGCCATCGCTGCTGGACGGCACCGAACAGCGCGGCGACCGACTCGGGCACGGTGACGTCGGTGGGAACGGCCAGACCGGCCCCTGACGCTGCCGCGGCGGAGGACAGGGTCTCCCGCAGTGGCTGTTCGCGCCGCCCCGCTGCCGCGACCCGCCATCCCGCCGCGAGCAGGGCCTGGGCTATGCACCGGCCAAGACCCGATCCTGCTCCGGTCACCACGGCCACGCCGGTTGTTGCCGTCATCGTCCGGCTCCCCTTCGGCTCACCTGCGACCCACCGGAACACGCTCTTGTACCATCCGCACACCATTCCACGCAGGTACCCGCGTGCGCCAGCAGACGGCGGTCACCCGCCCTCAAGCCGAGGGCAGGGGACCGCGAAGCGGCCCAGCTGGCTATACCCCCGTTTTAGACCCCCACGGGGTCGTATTAACGCAGCGACGACATACTGTCGAACTCACCGTTCCGTACCCCTCCAAGAAAAGCGTGCCATTCCCCCGGCGTAAAGCGGAGAACCGGGCCCCCAGTATCCCTGCTATTACGAACCCCGACTCCACCATCAGGCATGCCCGCTACTTCGACGCAGTTACCATTCGCCAAACTCAGGGAACTCTTCACCCAGCAGGGACCTGAACTCGGGCCCCCGGCTAGATCTCCGTGCACAGGTGTTTTCACGTAGTACCCTCTCCGATATGTATCCGAAACCCGGACGGACATCGCCCGGGGAGCCGGTCCCGCGCCCTCGAACGGAGATGATCGCACCGCGGAAACCGAACGAAGCGGTGCTGCGGGGCGGTGGGCCGCGATAGAGATCACGGCTCGCTGCTCCCGCGTCTGAATCGCCCGCAGGCCGCCGCGTCGGGGACCGCGGGGGCCAGGTCGGGCCTGGTCCGTCGAGCGTGAAGTACACAGCCTTGCCCGCGGAGGTGCGATAGCAGCCCCACTCGGCCGACAGGGCCGCTACCAGCAGCAGGCCCCGGCCGGTCTCCGCGTCAGCGGGGAGGTCCGCCACCATCGGCAATGAGCATGAGGTGTCATGAGACATCGACGCGCAGCTCGCCGCAGGACCAGGTGATGACGAGCACGACGGCCGGGCCCGTTTCGTACCGGATGGCGTTGGTCACCAGCTCACTGGTCAGTAAGGCCCGCGGTGTCGGGGTCGACAGGGGCTTCCCAGGAACGGATGGCCGCCCGGACCTGGCTGCGGGCCTCCGGCACTGCGGCCGGTCCCGTCTGCCAGCCGGACGCGGCGCGACTGCAGCTCGGGCGGATAGGACGGCGCCATCGCATTCATCGGATTCCTCCGTGCGCTGGTGTGAGCTGGCCCGGGAGGACGTTGGCCGCCACGTGGCTGTCCCCCGGGGGAAGCTCCGAGCAGGTCTTGCCGTGCTCGATATGGGTTGCAAAGAAAATACTGATGCAACTTGCAGTGCAAGACATCGGTCAGCTGACGGATTTTGGAACGATAACTGGCGGTGAACTGACGCGCACGACCGCACGCCCCGCGGCCTGGTGACCTGCGTGGCCGTCCCGCTGGCTCTGTGGCGAGCCATCACCGGCGGTGACTGCCCTCTCCGCAGGGCCGGGCCCGAGCCCTCATCAAGATCGCCGCCAATGGGCTGTCAACCTGACGGATGGCTCAGCGGGCATCCGCCAGGCGGCTGGGTGCCCAAAGCTGGTCGGCATCGCCAGCGGCGACCCGGCCCCGGTAAACGTCGATCTTGTGGTCGATGAGCTTGAGGTGTTCCTGTACCTCGGCGAGCCTGGCGGTCACGTCGGCGCGGTGGGCCTCCAGGAGCGCGAGTCGTTCCTGCTCATTGCCCGGCCCGGCCGAGACGAGCTGGGCGTAGCGCCGGATGGCCTTGATAGGCATGCCGGTGGAGCGCAGCTTGGTGCAGATGCTGATCCATTTCAGGTCTTCCTCCTGGTAGCGCCGTCGGCCGCTCTGGGTGCGATCGACGGGGGTAACTACCAGGCCGGCGCGTTCGTAGTAGCGCAGGGTGTGCACGCTGACCCCGGAGCGGCGAGCGGCCTCGGCGATGCTCAGGCCCTCCTGAGGGATTGACCGATCGGTTACGGATTCCGGTTTGACTTCGAGCACGCTCTAAATTTTATCGTCGGGATCATGCCGGACAGAACCTCATCAGCGATCGTCAGCAACGCTCACCGGACGGACGGAAACCCGGCTCCCGGACTCAGCCAGCGTCGCCGGTCCGGAGTGCTCGCGATCTGCTGCGCCAGCATCTTCGTCGTGGTGATGGACATCTCCATCGTCAACGTCGCGCTGCCTGCGATCCGGCGCGACCTGCATGCACCGGTGTCCAGCCTGCAGTGGACGGTCGACGCGTACACCCTGGTGCTGGCCAGCTTCCTGGTGCTGGCCGGCTCCGCCGCCGACCGGTTCGGCCGCCGGCGCATCTTCCAGGCCGGCCTGGCCGCCTTCGGGCTCGGCTCGCTGCTGTGCAGCCTGGCGCCGGGCATCGGCTGGCTGATCGCGGCGCGTGCGCTACAGGCCACCGGTGGCACGATGCTCAACCCGGTTGCGATGTCGATTGTCGTCAGCACGTTCCCCGACCGGGCCGAGCGGGCCAGGGCCATCGGCGTATTTGGCTCGGTGTCCGGCCTGGCGCTGGCGCTGGGCCCGATCCTCGGCGGCGCCCTGGTCGACGGCTTCGGCTGGCGCTCCATCTTCTGGGTCAACGTGCCGGTCGTGGCCGCCGCGATCGTGTGCACCGCGCTGTTCGTGCCCGGGTCCCGCGCCGCCCGGGCGCGCCGGTTCGACCCGGTCGGCCAGCTCCTGGTGATGCTGGTGCTGGGCAGCGTCGTCTACGCGATCATCGAGTCCAGCAGGCTGGGCTGGGCCTCGCCGGTCATCCTTGGCCTGCTCGCCGTCGCCGTGCTCGGCGCGGTAGGCATCGTCTGCTACGAACCGCGCCGTCTGGACCCCCTGCTCGAGCTGCGCCTGTTTCGCAGCGTGCCGTTCAGCGCGGCGATCGGCATGGCGCTCTGGGGGTTGTGCGCGTTCGGCGCGTTCCTGTTCGTGACCACCCTGTACCTGCAGGACGTGCGCGGCATGCCGGCCCTGACGGCAGGGCTGTGCCTGCTTCCGGTCGGGGTCATGATCGTGGTGCTCTCCCCGTTCACCGGCCGGCTGGTCGGCAGGCGCGGTCCCCGGCTGCCGCTGGTGGTCTCCGGGGCTGCGCTGGCACTGGGCGGCGCGGCGTCGCTCTGGCTCGGGCCGGCCACTCCGCTGGCGGCCGTGCTCGCGGTCTATCTGCTGTTCGGCATCGCTCTGGGCACCATCAACCCGCCGATCACCAACTCGGCCGTCTCCGGGATGCCCGCCTCGATGGCCGGGGTGGCCGCCTCGCTGGCCTCCACCGGCCGGCAGACCGGCACCACCCTCGGCGTCGCGATCTCCGGGACGATCGTGGGATCGGCTCTGGCCCGCGGCGGGATGGCGTTCACCAGCGCAGCGCACGGCGTGTGGTGGATGGTGCTCGGGCTGGGCCTTGGCGTCCTGGCACTGGGGCTGGTCAGCACCGGGCGCTGGGCCCAGGACAGCGCCGGGTCGGGCGGCGGCGCTGTTCGAGGAGGTGGACCGGGGCGTGCCAGCGCCACCAGGCCGTCATCAGGCATCGCGGATGTTAGCGTCCCCCGTCGCCGGGTCCTGCTCCCCGGCGAGCGGCGCGAGCAGTTCTCGCGCGCTACCGAGGATCGAGAAGTGGCCGTGGCCGGGGTGGATGTGCAACCGTGCGCCCGGTATCGCCTGGGCGTAGAGCCGGGCGTGCTGCAGCGGGACGGTGGTATCCACATCGCCGTGGCGGATCGACGCCGGCGCCTTGATGGAGCCCAGGTCGAAACCCCAGGGCTGGGTCAGCACCCGCAGGTCCTGTGCGACTCCCCAGCTCCCCCGGCGGAACGCCTCCAGGTAGCTGGTCAGGAAGGACTCGCGTGTCCCTGGCTGTCCGAGCGTCTGGTTGTCGATATCGGGCAGCGAGGTTGACGTCAGGTCGAAGAACAGCCGTGGCCAGCGGCGCGCCAGCGCGGCGAGACGGCCGAGAAACCAGCCGCCGAATGCCGGAGCCCGTCCGGCGAGAGCCAGGGAGGCCCGTTCCCCCGGCGCCATTCCGCGAGTAGACCAGCCGGGCGCACCCAGCGGCGAGACAAGCGTGAGGCTGCGAACGCGGCCGGGAATCGCGGCCGCACACGCTGCCGCGTACGGCCCACCGGCCGAGACACCGAACAGGTCCGCCGACTCGACCCGCAACGCGTCCAGGACCAGAGCCGCATCCTCGACCCAGTCCGCGAGCTGGCGCAGCTGGCGGGGATCGGTGCCGCCTATGCCGGGACGGTCCGGGGCCACCAGGCGCAGTCCCAGCTCGTGTGCTGCCCGGGCGAACCACTGGGCGGACAGCCGCGTGTCCGCCAGCCCGTGGCAGAACAGCACCGGCGCCGCGTCCGGCTCACCAACAACCTCGACCGCGATCACCGTGCCATCGCCTCGCCGCACTTCCATCCTCACAGCTTCTCGCAGGATGTCGCGCACGGCCGTGCTATCGCGGTGCCTGGTTGGTCACCGGATGGTCAGGACCAGCTTCCCGGCAACGTGCACTCGTTGTAAAGCGCCCTGCGCGGTGGCCCAACGACAGCCGCGCCTGCGGCGCGGACGCTTGCGGTACGGCAAAACGCACGGGGAAGGTACTGGCGATGACGAGCACCGGTGACGCTGGGCAGCGCCACGTGGACGTCCAGGCTGGGCCGGGCCAGCTGGATGTCCAGGCTGGGCCGGGCCAGCTGGATGTCCAGGCCATTCGCGGGCACTTCGCCTTCGGCGAGCGCCGCCGGGTGGTCACCAACAACGCGGCGAGCACCCAGCCGCCGCGGGAGTTGCTCGCGCTGTATGAGTTGCTCGCGCCCGGCTACGAGAACGTTCACCGCGGCCAGTCCACCGCCTCGCGGGAGACGACCGAGCTTTTCGAAGACTCCTACGACACGATCGCGCAGTTCATCGGCGCGCCCGGCCGGGCCAGCATCGCGCTGTACCGCAACACCACCGAGGCCATCAACGCCGTCATGTACTCGCTGCTCACCGAGTTCCGCGACGGCGACAACGTGGTGACGACGATGATGGAGCACAACTCCAACTACGTCCCCTGGTACGCGATGTGCCGGGAGATCCTCCCCCGGTTCGGGCGCCAGGTGCAGTACCGCCTGGCGCGTTTCGACCCGCACACCGGCGAGCTCGACATCGATCATCTGGCGTCGCTGATCGACTCGCGCACCAAGCTCGTCTGCTGTACCGGCGCATCGAATTTCCTCGGCACCAGGAACCCGCTGGGTACGATCCGCGGGCTGGCCGACGCCAGCGGGTACTGCCAGCCCGGTGGCGAGCGGCGGTCCTACCTGCTGGTCGACGCCGCCCAGCTGGTGCCGGGATCGTTCGTCGACGTGCCCGCCCTCGGCGCCGACTACCTGGCGTTCTCGTTCCACAAGATGCTGGCCCCGTTCGGGGTTGGCGTCCTGTACGGCAGAGAGCATCTGCTTGCCACCGCGCTGCCGTTCCTCTACGGCGGGGACATGATCGCCGAAGGGCGGGTCTTCCCCGAGCGGGTCGAATACAACTCGCTGCCCTGGAAGTACGCCGCCGGGACACCCAACATTCTCGGCACGATCGTCTCCGCGCAGGCGCTGCGCATCCTGGTGGACCTGGCGCTGACGCCGGACCGGCCGCGTTACTTCGGCACGGCCAGGCCCATCGAGCGCAGCGCCGTGCGCGCCGCCATGGACCGGGTTTCCAGCTGGAATCAGCAGCTAACCGGCAGGGCGCTGGACCGGCTCGGCGGCATAGGCGGAATTACGATCTACGGTCCCCGGGATCCGGCCCGGCGCACGTCGCTGGTCGCGTTCAACCTCGCCGGCCGCGATGCCTTCGGTGTGGCGGAAGCCCTGAACCGGGCCGGGGTGGAGTCGCGCGCGGGCTGTCACTGCGCGACGCTCGCCCACCACGCGCTGGGACTGACCCCGCCGGCCAGCTGCCGCCTCAGCTTCTACCTCTACAACACCCCCGGCGAAGTCGACCGGGCGGCGGACGCGGTGGCGGCCATCGCCGCCGGCCGGGCCGCCCCGCGCTACCGGTTCTGGTCGTGGCTGCACCGGGCTGGCCCACCGGCGGACCTGAGCGCCGCGGCATCACGATGAGCGCGCGGGTACTGTGGCCGGTGCCGCGCACCGTTCAGCTATGCATCCGCTGCCGCCAGAGCCCGGCCGGGTTCTGGGTCAGCCTGAAGACCGCCAGGGTGACGCGCCGGCCGTGGTGCCTGTCCTGCTGCCGCGAACTGGACCGGGACCGGTGCGAGGTGGTCCGGTTCGGCGGCTTATCCGGTCCAGGCGATGGGCAGCCGTTTGACGCCGCGCTGGAAGTTCGAGCGCAGGTAGGACGGCTGGCCCGCGTAGCTGAGGGAAGACGTGCGGGCCAGGACCTCATCGAACAGCGCGCGCACCTGGGTGCGGGCGAGGTGGGCGCCCAGGCAGAAGTGCGGGCCGTGACCGAACACCAGGTGCGGGTTGGGGTGGCGGCGGATGTCGAAGCGGCCGGGGCTGGTGAAGACGCTCTCGTCCCGGTTGGCCGAGGTGAACGAGACGACGACCTTGTCCCCTTCGCCGATGCGCTGCCCGCCGAGTTCGCAGTCGGAGGTTGCCGTCCGGCGGAAGGTCATGACGGGCGTCCACCAGCGCAGCATCTCCTCGGCCGCGGCGGGCATCAGGGCCGGATCGGCACGCAGTTCACCGGCTGCGGCCGGGTGGTCGAGCAGCGCGATGCACGCGCCCGGCAGGCCGTTACGCAGCGTCTCGTTCCCGGCCACCGCGAACAGCCAGAACATGTTCTCGAACTCGGCTACCGACACCTGGCCGCCGTCGTCATCCACCTGTGCCAGCAGGACCGACATCACGTCATCCCCGGGGCGGCGCCGCTTCTCCCCGGCCAGCAGGTGGGCGTAGGCGTAGAGGTCGGGCATGCCTTCCCGGGTCCGCGGATCGGGCATCCGGCCGTCACCGTCTGGTACCGGTCGCAGCGCCAGCGCCTGCCTGGCCATGGGCGTGCCCGTAGCCGGGTCGAACTCGGCCGAGGAGGCATAGTCGGGGTCCTGGTAGCCGATCACCCGGTTGGACCAGTCGAAGAGCAGCCACCGGTCCTGCTGTGGCACGCCCAGCACGTCGGCCAGCGTGAGCAACGGCAGTTCCGCGGCCACGTCCTTGGCGAAGTCGCACTCACCTGCGGGGCCGGTGAACACCCGGTCGCAGATGGCCCGCGCGTGATCGCGGATACGGTCCTCAAGCTGGACGATCGCCCGCGGCGTGAACGACCGGCTCAGCAGGCGCCGTAGCCGGGAGTGATCCGGCGGGTCCATGTTGAGCATCATCTGCCGGACATAGCCGAGGGCTAGAGGCGTTGCCGGGTCACGGATCTGTGTGGCGCCGAGCGAGGACGAGAACAGCTGCGGCCTGGCCAGCACCGATTCGACATCCGCGTGCCGGAGTACCAGCCAGAACCCTGGGCCGGCCGGCCAGCCCAGGACGGGAAGCTCGGCTACCCAGACGACGGGGGCCTGTGTCCGCAGCCGGGCGAGCGCCTCGAAGGGCACTCCGTCGACGTAGGTAGCAGGGTCGAACACGACCTCGGTGTCCGGCCGAACAGCCCCAGCCAGTGTCATCGCCGCCCCAGGAATTGCTTTCATGTGACATAACGAGGCCTCCGCCAACCCCGTTTCGCCATAGTTATCGCTGGTGCCGACCTTAACTACCGCAGCTGGCACCGGCGACCTCCTGGGCGGGGCCCCGGCTCGGGGGAGCGGTGGCAGACTGCGGGCCATGGCTGATGGGTTGCGGGTTCACGAGGGCGGCGGCGGAGAGCCGCTCCTGGTGCTGTTGCACGGCCTGGGCGCGACCGGCGACGTCTGGGGCCGGTGGTGGCCGTTGCTCGCCCAGCGGTGGCCGGGCCGCTGGCTGGCGCCGGACCTGCCCGGCCACGGCGGCTCGCCGCCGCTCGCCGCGTATACCTTCGACGGCTTCGCCGCCGCGGTCGCCGGTATCGTCCCGCGCGGCACTCCCGCCGTCGTGCTGGGGCATTCGCTGGGCGGCGTCGTCGGCCTGGCGCTGGCCAGTGACAGGTTCCCCGTGCCGGTGCAGGCGGTCATCGGCCTGGGCATCAAGGTCGTGTGGGCCGATGAGGATCTGGAGCGGGCCCAGGCCGTGGCCCGCCGGCCGCTGACCTGGTTCGCCTCGCGCGACGAGGCGGCCGCCCGCTACCTGCGGGTGTCCGGTCTGGCGGGCCTGGTGCCCGCCGGTGACCCCGCCGTGGGCGCCGGGCTGCGCGAACAGGACGGGCGGTGGCGGCTGGCCATGGATCCGGGTGCCTTCGCGGTCGGGGCGCCCGATATGGCGCTGTTGCTGGCACAATCGCGGGTCCCCGTGACGCTGGCTCGCGGCGAGCACGATCCGATGAATACCGACGAGCAGCTAGCCCGGCTGGGCGCCCCAGCGGTCACGCTCCCCGGCCTCGGCCACAACGCCCACGTCGAGAACCCGGAACTGTCGGTAACCCTCCTCGACGCACACCGGCGACCCGGCGGCGCACCACTGCCTATCGGGTGACCTCACCCTATGGCCGTCCGCCGTGGGCGGCGCAGGCGGCGAACAGAGCAAATGTCACCGGGACGGCGAACAAGCCGATCGTCGCCATCGCCAGGGCGTAACCCTGGGCACGTCGCCGCCGGTGGACGCCTGCTACCGGTGCAGGCCGGGGCCCCCGACCCGGCCTGCACGCCTTCTAGGCAGCGATGGATGCGCGTCACAAAGACGGAGCAGCGGGTGCCCGCAGCGCGCGGCTAGGCGCTGACCGCCGCGGCGTATGCCGAGGCGGCCGCCGAAGCTGCAACTGTGTTTTCCCGGCCTGGCCTGGTCTGCTGCCTCGGTTGTGACGGCGGCAGGACGGCAGGCTTCGCTCGCGTTCATCGCAGGGGGTTCCAGCGCCGTCAGCCGCTGCGTTGTCGTGGCCGTCGGCCAGTCCGTACTTGACGCGGGTGTACATTTCGGCCTCCTTGGTCGTGGTGACCGCAGGATGCAGCTCACCCCTGCGCTGTTACTGTGCCAGCGCTGTTCTCGTGATGTATCCGCAGGTCAGCGGCCCGGATTCAGCCTGGCGTTAAGGTCATGACCTGCCCCGCCAGCCGCTCCCGCAGCGGAAACTCCGCCACCAGCCCCGGTCCCTCCGTGGCCACCTCCCCGTGCTGGCCGAGCATCAGCGCACGCTGGACCCGCTCCTCCTCCACCACCCCGGCCCGCAACTCCTCCAGCCCCGCCGCATCCCCGGCCAGCCGCGGGCACATTCCCACCACATCCGCCAGCGCCGTCCCGCGCCACAAACCCAGTGCCTGCGCGAACAGGTCAGCCGCGGTAGCCACCTCGCCGGCCCGGGCCGCCTGACGGCCCCGCGCCGCCAGCAACTGGAACAACCCGGCGTCCACCTCGTCGTCAGCCAGCACCAGCCGGTACCCGCCGCCCGACCGCACCACCCGTGACCTAGCCCCAGGTTCCGCCGCCGCGAGCAGTTGCCGCAGCGCGTACACGTGCGTGTGCAGGTTCTGCTCTCGCTCCCGCGACCACTCCTCTCCCCACAGCCCGTCCACGAGCGCTTCATCGGGCACCACCCGGCCCGCCATCACCGCCAGCATCGCCACCACTTTGCGCAGCATCGGCTGAGCGACCCCCACCAGGCCGCCTCCTGCCGATATCACCTCTACCGGGCCCAGCAGACCGACCACGAGCCCGCGCCCAGCTACCGCCACGCCCCCCGGCTTGGCGTCCATGATCGGCATGGTAACCAGCCACGAACCAACACGGAATAACCACTGGCGATGCAACCAGTACACCGGCAGGCCCCGCAGCGCGGAGAGCTAGTCCTCCGGCGTGATGATCATCTCGGGCAGGACGTACCGGCCCGGCTGGCGGGAGTGGGCCTTGAGCGTGCTCTGGAGCTGCACGAGATGGTCCGTCGTCAGCTGCAGGGGTGTCTCGTCCGGCTGATAGGTCCACCCGACCGGATAGTCCACGCCCGGCGTTCTGCTCATCTCGATATGGCAGCCAAGCAGGTAGCTCACCGGCCGCCTGGCGCACCATTCGGCGAGCCGGTCGATCGAGCGTACGAAGGCCGCCCAGTCCTGGACGTACAGGCGTCCCGGGTAGATGGTGTCGCCGGTGAACAGGATCCTCGTGTAACGGTCATAGAAGGTGACCGCCGCCTGGTGGTGCCCAGGTGTGGCGAGGCAGTCGATAAGGCGGCCGCCGAGGTCGATCTCGGCCACGGACTCGGGCTCGGGCTCGTCGGCGAAGCCGAAGTACGGCCACGCCGCATCCCGTGCCGCGCCGACGACGACGGTGCTGGGCCGCCCGGTGAACTGGCCGTCAGCCGCGATGTGGTCACCGTGCGCGTGCGTATGCAGGACCAGCAGCCCGTAGTCATCCGGATGTGGATGACTGGCCAGCCAGCCGCCGATGATCGAATCGACGGTGCGGCGCAGCGGGAAGAACTGAGGGCTCGCGGTGGCACCGGTGTCGAGAAGGAGGGCTCTGGTGCCACCGAAGAGGAGGAACATGAACGGCGCCTCGTAATGGACCGCCTTGTTCTGCCGCAGGATATAGGTGTGCTCATCGCAGGCGTGGGCCTGGATGTCGGGATCGGTGTTGTACTTGGCGGCCTCTGATCCGTGAATCCACGCGACGTTCAGGTTCGGAACGCCAGCACCATCGGAGAAGCCGATCCCGGTCACTGCCACAAAGGCACCTTAGGCATACTCGTCGTGGCGGCGAATCCAGGGCGGCCGCTACGGCACTTGGCGTCTCTACAGGTTCGGACCGGAACCTGTCCGGGAAGGTTTGATCACGCCGGACCTCTCAGGCGGGATGGAGGACGGAGATGAATGCATCCTTGCTGGCGGTCCTCAATGACGCCGAGCGGTTGCTGGTTGCCCAGACCGGGCAGGCTGAGCTCGCCACGCTGGACGAGGATGCGGCGCTCGAGCTAGAAGCCCGGATCAGGGGGGCGCGAAACAAATATGTCGGCCAGTACCGCCGGGCCGCCAGTGCCGCAGTCGCCGAACATGGCGGGCGCGGCAAAGCGCGGCCGGAAAACCAGCGAGCCGCCATGAAAGCTGAGGCGTTCGAAGAGACCCTGTCCAAGGTGAGCCGCCGGGTTGCGGCTCTGGCCCGGCAGTCGGCGGCAGAGCTGCGGGCCGAGCGGATAGCGGCCGCCAGGGCCGTCAAGCAAGACCAAGGTCCGGGTGCACCGGGAGCGGTACCTGCCGCCGGCCGGAAGGGCCCGGCAGCCGGCCAGGAACCCGCGAGTGACCGTGCGCCGCGCTCGCCCGTCATAGCGAAGCGCCGGGCCAGCACCCGCGCAGCGGGTGCCCGCCAGCAGGCCAGGCGAGACAGCCGGTAAGCGCGGGTACCCGGCAGCATTGATGCTCCCGGGTCCTGTCTGCTGACTCTCTGATCAGCTCAGCGGTGGTGTCCCGGCCCCGTGCCCGGGTACGCACGCGGCCGGGACGCGCCCGCCTACTGTGGGGTCGTAAGGCGAATCACCGCCGTGACGGTGATATCGATCTGGTGACCGATGATGATTCTCGGCGCCCGGATGCCCAGGGCACGGCGGTCCAGCCGGGTGTGCGCGGTCACGGTCGCGGACCGGTCCTGCCCGGATACGTCCACGTCGCCGGCCAGGCGGACGCTGGCGCCGCGTGCGCTGAGCTGACCTGTGACCCGCCAGCCACCCGGCGAGGCGGTGATCGTGCCGGCGGCGAAGGTCATGGCCGGATAGCGGTCCAGATCGAGGAACCTCGGCTTGCGAAGGTCGGTGTCCCGGCGGGCGTTGCCGGTGTCGATGGCGCCGAGGTCAAGTGAGCCCACGATCGCGGTGGGCTGGCCGTGGCGGTCGATGTCCACGGTGCCCTCGGTGATCGGCACGGTCCCGGTGACGGTGCGGCCGAGGTTGCCGACCTGGAAGGCCGCGGTGCTCCGCGCGGGATCAACCGTCCAGCGGCCGGCGGCCAGTTCTACGGGCGATGTGGTGGTCACGGTCAGCTCCCATCTCGCTGGCCGGGTTGATGTCGTGGACGTCGAGCACCGGATACAGCTCGATCCGGTCCGGGCCGGGCAGCAGCGCGGGGTCCTCGCCGGGCAGCAGGTCAGTGCTCATGATCGCTTTCTGCGCGTCGAGCAGAGCCTGCTCGCTGTCGGCGATCGACACGACGACCTGCGATCCGTCGTGGCGCCGCAGCACGTAGACGCGAAAGCTGTGGCCGAGCTTGCTGACCGCGGGCACGATCCGTTCCCGGGCGCCGAACTCGGCGGCGGCGACCTGTTGCGGCGTGCGCGGGCCGTCGAAGTAGGTGAGTTGTGCGTACATCGTGAGTCTCCTGCCAGGTTGCTGATGGGCTGGTACCGGCGAATCTGCCGTCCGCCGGGCCCGGCCGGATCAGTGCCACCACGTATCGCTGGTACGTAATCGCGTGCTCGGTGATACTGCTGGCCATGGGGGTACCGATCGTCGGGCGGAGTCATGAGCTGGCGCAGCTGCGCGCCGCACTGGTCGCCGCGTCCGGCGGTGCCGGGCGGCTGGTGCTGGTCAGCGGTGAACCGGGGATCGGCAAGACCCGCCTCGTCTCGGCGGTCATGGGCATGGCCGGCGAGTATGACGTGCCGGTGGCAGCCGGTGGCGCGAGCGACGACCCGGGCATGCCGCCGCTGTGGCCGTGGCGCGAGGTGGGCAGGTCGGTCCCGGCTCTGGCCGGTGTGCTGGACGGTGCGGCCGGCGCCGACGGCGGGTCCCCCGCCGCTGCCGCGGATTCCGCGTCCGCGCGGTTCGAGATGTTCACCGCAGCCTGCCAGGCGCTCGCCGGTGCCGCGGCGGAGCGGGGGCTGCTGGTAGCCCTGGAAGACCTGCAGTGGGCCGACCGGACCTCGCTGCTGCTGCTTCGGCACCTGGCGGGCGAACTCGCGCCCACCCGGCTGCTGGTCGTCGCGACGTTCCGGGAGACCACCGGCGCGCCGCTGGCCGACCTGCTGCCCGCGCTGCTGCGCACCGACAGCACCCGGCCGATTCGGCTCACCGGGCTGTCGCGGCCCGACATCGCGCAATGGCTGCGGCGGCTGGAGACTGCGGGCGACCTGGACCTGCTGGCGGACCGGCTGTGGATGGGTACCGGCGGCAATCCACTTTTCGTTCGGATGCTCGTGGAGCGTGGCGCGTCCGCCATCGACGATGGGCTGAGCGGGTTTCCCGAACTGCGGCAGCTGGTTCTGGCCCAGCTGGGCCGGCTGGGTGAGCCGGCGCGGGAACTGCTGGACGCGGCGAGCGTGCTCGGTGAACGGATCGATCCGCCGGTGCTGACCGAGGTCAGCGGGCTTTCCGTGGCGGAGGCCGGAGCCCTGCTCGACCAGGCTGCCGCGCAGGGCATCCTGCGGTCCACTCCAGACATCGCCGTGCTGTCGTTCGGGCACGCCCTCGTCCGGGACGCGGTGTATGACGAACTGGCCCCGTCACGGCGGATGGCACTGCACGAGCAGGCCGCCCGCGCGCTGGAGCGGTCCGGGCGAGGCGAGGCCCTCGCAGGGCAGATCGCAGGCCACTGGCAGCGGTCCGGCGGCCCGGGCTGGGCGGCGCACTGCATGCGGTGGGCCCGCGAGGCGGCCCGGTCAGCGACGGCATCACTCGCCTACGACGAGGCGGCCCGGTTCAGCGTGCTCGCGCTGCACGCCGCTAAGGCGGACGTCGCGCAGGCCGGCGCCGCCGGGGCGGGTCTGCGCGCCGAGCTGACCCTCGGCGTGGCGCGCGCCGAATTCGTCGCCGGCCACATCGAGGCGAGTCTCACGCACTGCCAGGCAGCGGCCCGGCTCGCCGAGGACGCCGACCGCCCGGATATCCTCGCGGCGGCCGCTCTGGTCATCACCGGGATGGGCGATCCCGCTACGACCGCGGCCGTTGACGCGTTGTGCGCCAAAGCGATCCGTGCCGTGCCGGCCGGGGACACCGCCCTGCGCGCGCGGCTGCGTTCCCGGCAGGCGATCGCCGCGGCGGAAACGGACGCCGGCAACCGGGCGCGGGAGCTTTCCGCGGAAGCCCTCGCGCTCGCCGAGCGCAGCGATGACCCCGATGCGCTGCTCGACGGCATTCACGCCCGGCACCTGTCCCTTTCCGCACCGCAGTTTCTGGCCGAACGGCGCGAGCTCGCGACCCGGGCCTGCCAGGTCGCCCACCGGGCCCGCCAGCCGCTGGCCGAACTGTGGGGCCACGTCTGGCTGGTCGACGCAGCGTTCCAGGCGGGGGACCTCGCCGCCGTAGATTACGAACTCGGCTGTATCGAGCAGTTCGCGGCCTACCGCAAATACGGCCTCGCGTGGTGGCACCTGTACCGGCTGCGGGCGACCCGGGCCGCGCTGGTCGGCGAACTGGACGCGGCGGTGGCATACAACGAGGCCGCCCGCGCGGTCGCCGCGCGGATCGGCGCGGTCAGCACGACCGGCATGTACTACGCGTTTCTCAACCAGCTCGCGCTGCTGCGCGGCACCACCGACCGCGAGGCGGGCGAAGCCGCGCTGGCGA
Organism: uncultured Actinomycetes bacterium; assembly: GCA_963813395.1. GTDB lineage: Bacteria > Actinomycetota > Actinomycetes > Streptosporangiales > Streptosporangiaceae > DASXKD01. Next base: position 41,227 of record CAWEYV010000015.1, on the reverse strand, counting down.
TGATGCGGCAAGTGCCCGGGATCCCGCTGGTACGGATCTTCATCCCGCTTACCTATGCGCTGCTCGGCGAACGCGATCTGGCGCGCGCCACCTTCGAGGAGTTCCGGCACATGCCGGGCGCTATCGAGGTCGGACCGCGCTGGGCCGCGCTGCTCGTCCAGATCGGGACCGCCGCGGTGATGCTCGACGACACCGAAACCGCCGACCGCGTGTACACGAAACTGTCCCGCGGCGCGGCCACGTACGCGGGCGACGGCTCCGGCATAGTTTTCTCCATCGGCTCGGTGCAGTTGCCGATCGCCGACCTTGCCCTGGCCACCGGCCGGGTTGACGAGGCGATCCACCGCTACACCGATGCCATCGAGATGAACGCGCGGATTGGCGCCAGGCCGTTCCTCGCGCTAAGCCGCCTCGGGCTGGCGAAAGCCCTGGTGGCCAACGGCAAACCCGGTGACCTGCCTGCCGCCCGGACCCTGGCCGCCGAGGCCGCCGCAGAGTTCCGGCGGCTCGATCTGCCCGGCCGGCTGGCTGCCGCCGACGCCCTGCTCGCCCGCATCGACTCCGCGGCACGCGCGGCCAATCCGCTGTCGCCCAGGGAATCCGAGGTCGCGTCGCTGATCGGGCAGGCGATGTCCAACCGGCAGATCGCCGAGCGGCTTGTGCTGTCCGAGCGCACCGTGGAAACCCATGTCCGCAGCATCCTGGCCAAGCTCGGCTACTCCACCCGGACCGAAATCGCCACGTGGTCGCTGCGTCAGGCCGCCCGATAGTCCCGAGCCTGGCTCTCGACGGCATCGCGATCGGATGTCACGCTGGTGGTCATGGCCCGGCCATTGGGGGACGGGCGTAGCCAGTTTTTGGGGGGGTTCCCTGTGAAAATCCGCACGTCTTTCGCAGCCGCCGGCGCGGTTGCACTTCTCGGCGCCGGAGCGCTCGTGCTTCCGGCGGTCGCCAGCGCGAGCAGCGCCACCCACACGCTGAAGTTCATCTCAGTGACGAAGAACTCGGTCATGTTCAACAAGACGTCCGGCGCGCAGCAGGACACCGACGTCAACGCCGCGGGCAAGACCATCGGGTTCGACATGCTCTACTTCGCGGCCACCTCGGCGACCTCCGGCGCCGTGAACATCACGGGGGCTGTCAGCGGCGGGTTCCTGTACGGCACGGGCACCGTCAACTTCAAGACCGGCGCGTTCAGCAACGGCAAGGTGACCGGCGGGACCGGCGCCTTCGCCGGAGCCACCGGGACGATCAAGGCCAAGCCCCTCAACAAGTCGGGCACCCGCACGGCGGTCACGATCACCTACAGCACGTAGCGACGGGCCCGGATTTCTTGACCACGGAAGGGCCCGGCATCGTGCCCTTCACGATGCCGGGCCCTTCCCCTGCTCAGGTGTTGTCGTCGCGGGGCTGGACGTCGAGCGTCACGACATCGGTGTCGGGGCGGGCGGCCGAACGGCGGCCGCTCGCCGTTTGCCAGTAGGTCTCCTTGCCGAGCAGCGACTCACCGAACCGGTCGAACTCGGCGATGACCTTCTGCGTTGCCGCGCTCACCGCCTCGCTGGTCCGTTCGCCCAGCTCCTCCAGCTGTCGGGAGACCTCACGCTGAATGTGGGCGGCGACCTCGTCTTTCGTCAGGTCCTGCAGCTCCCGCTTCGCCTCACGGACCGCAGCGCGAAGATCCTTGGTGGCGGCGTGCGCTTCGCGGATCATCTCGCGGCATTCACCGGCCGCCGCTTCCAGCCGGTCGAGTTCGCTCACGGCAGCCTCCTCACTCATTGGCTGGGCCAGATCCTTCCCAGTCTCCGCCCGCCGTCACCACCGCCACTGTCACCACCGCCACTGTCAGCCCGAGCCTCTCATATCACGGATTCCGCACGCCCAAACCGGGACAAAGAACGCACCGGACCGTGCCCAACCAATGAGAGGTCGTCGTGATCATGGAACGGCCGACGGTGCTAGCTCAGCTGTTCCTGGCCTCCGTCGTAGCTCAGCAGGCCATCCGCACGAAGCCGGACTCCCGGCGAGCGGCGGTGTGGTGCCAGCTGGCCGTCGTGCATGAGGTGCCGGACCGGAACGCCGCGGGCAACCTCGGCGAAATCAGCGATCAGCCGCCGGTGGCAGCGCCACCAGACACTCTCGCTGCACATCACGGCCAGCCGCTCCGTGGCGGCCTGGGCGAGGACCTCATCGATGGCCGTAAGGAAGGCCGTCCCGCGCATGTGCCCGGCATAGCCGCGGAACGTCGCTTCCCGCCAGGCCACATCGGGTGAGTCCGGCGCTGGCCGGCGGAAGCCGCCCAGCCGTTTCTCCCACCGGTAGGAGATGCCGTGGCCGGGGAGCCAGCGCTCCAGGTCGGCCTGGGCCACATGTGGGTTGCGGCGGCTGCCGGGTGCGATGCGGACGTCGACGAGCGCCGTCACGCTCGCGGACCGCAGCAGTTCAGCCATGCGCTCGGCGCTGGCCGTTCCGTGCCCGAACGTGATCAATGGCATCGGCCCGGACCTTACTGCATCAGCCGGCTATTGGCTCCCAGACCAGCTCGGCGACATCGACGACCAGTTGTGGTCCCTCCCGATCTGGGTCGCCGCGAGCGCGGACCTCGCCGGCACAGGCGCAGACGACGTCGCTGAGCCGGCGGTAGGGCTCGCGGTCGGCCTGGTGAAACGCTGCCCCGACGATCTGGCGGCGGCCCAGCGGGTAGGCGCGGCCGTACCCGTGCCACTCCACCATGATCGTGGCCCCGTCGTCGGTCTCGATGACGGCGCGGAAGTCTGGCCGGAAGGGCCCGCCCGCACCCTGCGGCTCGAGCCTCACCGGCCCGGCTCACCCGATGATCTGGTAGGAGAGCAGGCGGCAGCGCCAGTCGAAGCCGATGTTCGGCGCGGGCTGGCCGTTGGGGCTCCAGGTGTACACCACGATCTGAAGGTCGCTGAAGCTGCCCGGGGCAGCCGGATTGGGTACCAGGGTGTGCGTCATCGTCGCGTAGCACGGCGTTGCCGCATTTGGCGTCACCACCAGGCTGACCGGCGTGGCGAAGGAGTTGACCGTGCTGCAGATGAAGTCGGTCAGCAGGAACGTCCGCTGCCCGCTGTTATCGGTCGAGGAGTTGCTGCTCACATCGAGCAAGCTCGCCGGCAGCGCGCTCGCCTGGGTACAGCTCTTGCTGGGAAAGAAGATGCTCCTCGACATGACGGTGCCGTCTTCGTACGACGACAGGCTGACCCGGAACAACAACTGGAGCAACTGGTCGTCGCTCGCATCGATCTGCTGGTCAGAGGCGCTCGCTAGCTGCTTCCTCAGCTTGGCGAGTTTGGCCGACGTGGCGGCGTCGCGTTCCATGCTGATCCCCCTTGCCACCTCGTGATGCGCTGGTAGCGGAATCCGCCCGTCAAGTCGCATCACGGAAAGGTAATGAACAGGCCAACTGTAGCCCTCGGCCACCTGGACGCGCCATCGTTCATGATCATCAACCTTCAGTGAGCCCCATCACTTTTGTCTCTACATTAACAAGAAGCGCTGTAACCTCGAGAGCATCATCAGTTAATTATTTCTCATGATTAACTGATGTAACTTCTTGCACGCCAGCCCATTCAATGTCGTATGCCACTTGGGCCACTCCGGAGCAATTACCGGCCTGACCAGGAACAGACGGCTCAGCCGGACTGTATCCCGGCAGACGGGGCACAGAGGTATTGTCATGAGAAGAGAGGGGAAAGTGATCGCCCGCGCCTCTTGCCCCAGGTGGCCTGGAGAATTGCCTGTTCCTCGAAAGCAGTTGCCCGGATACGAGGAGAGCAATGAGCCAGCCTGGTCCTGCTGAGGCCGTCCATTCTGGCGTCTTGCCCGCTCGGCCCGCCGCAGGTCCGGCCCTGGCGCCACCGAAACGGCGGGTGGTCTACCAGCTGATCGCCCTGGTTGCCATTCCAGCAGTGCTTGGCCTGGTCCTCACCGGGCTACTGGTCACCGATGCGACGCGCAGCGCGGACGCCTACAGCAAGGTCGGGCGGCTCGCGGTGCTCGGCCGGCAGGTCAACGGCCTGGCGTGGGCAATGGAGGACGAGCGGTCCGGCACGGCCACGTTCATCGCGGACGGGCGCCCGGCCGCAGGCCTCCCGGCCCTGCGCCGGCAGTATGCGATCACCGATGGCTGGGCCGCCAGGGTGCGCCGGATGGTTCGCCAGCTTGGCGGCGGGTACCCGGCCCAGACGCAGGCCAGCGTGGCAACGGTCCGGGCCAGCATCGCCGAACTGCCTGGTCTGCGCCGGCGCGCGGCGCAGAGCCAAGCTTCCGCACTGGCCGTCACAAACGGCTATTCCGCGGCGATATCCGGCCTGTTCCCGGTCAACGACGGCATCGCCGACATGAGCGGCAACTCCGCGCTCATCACCAGTGCGCGGGCGCTCGGCTCGCTGTCAAGGATGTCGGACCAGGCCTCGCAGCAGCAGGCTATCCTCGGCGTGGCGCTTGCCCAGGGCCGCTTCGAGCCCGGGGCCCTCACCGCGCTGCTCACCGCGCAGGTCCGGCAGGCCAGCGACCTCGTATCGTTCCGTAACTCGGCGACCTCCGAGGAGAGCTGGGCTCTCGCCCAGACACTGAACAGCCCGCTGGCCCGGCAGGCCCAGCAGGTGGAACAGAGCGCGATCGGGGCTGGCGACGGCCCGCTGGCGCTCGGTGCCCAGAGCAGCCAGCAGTGGCCGGCCGGGATGTCCTACACGGTCGGCTGGATGCGCAATGCCGGGCAGCAACTGACGGATTGGATCACGGCCTATAGCCAGGCCCTGCAGCGGAACGCGATGCGGTCCGCGATGGTCACGGGCGGCGCAGCGCTGGCCGCCCTGGCCCTTCTCTTGCTGGCCACCATCATTGTTGCCAGGTCGCTGGTCCGCCAGCTGCGACGGTTTGAAACAGCCGCGCCGGACGATCGCTGCGGGCCCGGAGGAGGCCCAGCTGCCCGCCGGGGCCAGCGCCATCTCCGCCAGCTTCTTCCAGCGCAGCCATTTCCTGCTCGAGCGGCTGCTCGGGCTGATCGACAACATGGAACTCACCGAGGATGACCCGGAACGGCTGGCCAACCTGTTCCAGGTGGATCATCTGGCCACCCGGATATGGCGCAACTCGGACAGCGCGCTAGCCCTCGCCGGCCACGAGACGCCACTCCACTCGACCGACCCGCTCTCCCTGGTGGACGTGCTCCGGGCGGCAGTGTCCGAGATCGAGCAGTACGACCGGGTCGTTCCGAACATCCAGCAAGGAGTTTCGGTCAGCGGGAGCGCCGCGACCGACGCCGTGCACCTGCTCGCCGAGCTGCTGGAGAACGCAACCGCGTTCTCGCCCGCGACGACCGAGGTAGCCGTGGCCGGGCACATGGTGCGTGGCGGCGGCGCGCTCATCACCATCACCAACGGCGGAACGAGCATGCCCGAAGAGCAACTGCGGCAGCTCAACTGGCAGCTGGCCCACCCGCCCATCGCGGACGTGGCGACCGCCAGGCACATCGGCCTGTTCGCGGTCGCGCACCTGGCGGTGCGGCACGGGATCAAGGTGAGGATGAGCATGCCGCCGGGCGGCGGCACCACCGCCGAGGTGTTCCTTCCTGCCGCGCTGATTTCGCTGGACATCGAGGCCAGCAGCCGGCCTGGACAGGCTGGCGAGACCCTCCGGATCCGGGGAGGCCAGGAGCGTCCCAGGACCGGCGGGGAAGCCGGCGCTCGGGTTACGGCTGCGGAACAGCCGTTCTCCACTCTCCGGTTCAGCGCCGGGCCGGAACCTTCCCTTGAGCCGGAGACCGACACGCCAGAGCCGGAGACCGGCACATCACCGCCGGAGACCGGCACGCCTGAGGCCGTCCCGCTGCTACTGGGCGCGCCGGTGGCGGCCCCGGAGACCTCCCCCGGCATGGTGACGGCCGAGCCGGCAGGTGCGGAGCCGGATGAGGTGCTGCCCATATTCGAGTCCGTCGAATCCGACTACGACCGGGGCCGGCGGCCCAGTGATCCGCAGACAGGCCAGTCGGCGCAGGCGTGGCCGCCTACCGGCCGGCCGGCAGCCTGGGGAAACGGCGGCGGGCGTGCCGCAACCGGGACCCCGGCAGCGGACGGCCCGGCCTCCCCCGGATTGCCGCAGCGATGGCCGCAGCCCAGCCACGTTCGCGGCGCCGCGGTTGAGCGGGAGACGCAGCAGGCCCCGGCGGCCGAGTCGGCGGAGATCACGCGGAGCAAGCTGGCCAGCTTCCAGCGAGGCTCCCGCCGGGCCCGGGCGACGGCCCAGATGAACCGCAGCACGGAGCAGCCCGGCCGGGATGGCTGAGGGGGAACCACGGGATCCGGCCGTCAGCCAGCAACACCTTGACCGGCTCCTTACTGGCTTCACCGAGCGTGTCCCCGGCGCTCTGCGCGCCGTCGTGATTACCTCGGATGGCGTCTTGATCGCAGTCTCCGACCGGACGAAGCCTGATGATCTGGAGCAGCTCTCCGCAATCACCGCCGGCTTGATCAGCCTGGCCACTACCGCAGCCCAGATAGTCGGCAACGGCGCCGTCATCCAGGCTCTGGTAACGATGCAGCGGGGCACGCTCGTGATCATGGCTGCCGATCACGGATCAAGCCTTGCCGTGCTCACCACCGCAACAGCTGACCTTGACCTGGTCGCGTACGAGATGACGATGCTGGTGGAGGAGTCTGGCAGCCTTTTCACCCCACCTGCTCGCTAGGGCTGTCCAGGGGTCAGCGCTTCCGCATGACCCTGCTGCGGTAGACGATGCTCCCAGCTCCGGCCAAGATCGCCAGTACGCCGAGGCAGGTAAGACCCGCGGGCGATAGAGGCATGCAGTAGCTTGCTCATCACTGTGATAGCAGGCTACGCGAGGGCTCCCGCCCTTGACAGGACGGGAGCCGGCCGTCCGGCTGGCCTGTGCCCGCCGGCTCGCTCATACAGGTCACACAGCATCAAATCCCCCGCACTGCGGCCAGATGCCACCCCTTCCCGGCTTCATCCGGAGTAGATACAGACCCGGGTCAGCGTTCCTGCTCGTACTTGAACGAGAGCTGCAGCTTCGTACGGTAGGTGATCCCGCCGCCGTCATCCAGGTGAATGTCCTGCTTGATGACCTCGGCGACCCGCAGATCGCGGATCGTCCCAGCAGCGGCCCTGATCGCCTCCGCCGCCGCGTCTTCCCATGACGTGGTGCTCGTTCCGATGACCTCGGTGACTCGGTACACGCTCATGACACTCTCCTCTCAGGAGCTGCCAACCCGGGCGCGCCAGGACACGTAGCCCACAGCCGGCCAGGGCCGGGCAGTGCTCTGCCCAGGCCCGAGCCTGGCACTTTGCTCAGGCTGCGTCCAGAACCGCAGCGCCGGGGTATCAGCGGTTCCGCGTGACCACCTTCTGCAGGAACTGCAGTGCCACAGATGGGCGGGAATGCCCGGAGACATTGTGCGGCACGTTCAGCCAGTAGCCATTCACGAATCGGCTGGTATCCCGGTAGGCCTGCCAGAGCTGGCCGGCTGTATCCAATTGACCGCTGGGGCTGGTACTCAGTCCCATGAGCAACTTCGCTCGCGGGTTGATGTGGCGAAGCAGCGCGGCTGCGGCTTGGGCATCCCGGGCGTAAATGGGGGTGCCCTGCATCAGCTGGTCCTGGATGTCCAGATAATCGGCGTAGCGGCCGCATTTCATGAGCCCTGCCTGGACGAACTGCTGGAACCATTCGCCGTTCGCGGGCCGGGGTCCCGACAGATCGAACCCGGGACTGGCGATGTATTTCAGCCCGTGCTGGTGTAGCAACCGTGCCGTCATTCGGCAGTACCGTACCGGATCTTCCAGCTCGGTCGCCGGGGTGCCCGTAGATCGCTCGTTGTCATACACAACGGCCCTGGTGTCGCCCGCGATGCGATGGTTGGCGAGCGCCTGGACAATGTTGGCATAGCTGTTGAACACCTGAATGCGGGTGGCGTTCATCAGCGGCTTCGCCCTGCGCCTGGGGGTCGACACCAGGTTCTGCGGCTGGTCCATGAAGCGCAGCAACGTCGGGCTGGCTCCGGCGGCCCGCATATCCAGCACAGCGTGGTCCAAGAGCATCAACGCCGGACCGGGCGGTTTCTGGTTGACATGCGCCTGCTCGCCGTGGTGGCGGCTTACTCGCTGAGGAGGTGCCGGCCGATGCGGTCTAGGCCCGTGGCGGTGGCGCCGTGGGTGATGCGGCAGTTGGGTTCGGCTCGCGGCCAGCTTTGGCCGGTGCACGGCAGGTGCTGCCGATGTTTTCAGCACGGGCCCCGGGTAGTGGTGCACATCGCCGGTGTCGCTGGCCACGACTCGGGCGATGGGCGGCGCGCTGCCGCCTTGGATCGCGAGGCTAACGCCTGCTGCGACGGAGACAAGAGATACTGCGGCTGTGACGAGCGTCAGAAGAGCGACCAGAGCCCTCGGTCGCAAGCGACGGTTAGGGCCGAACATGCTTGCGTTCTGGCATCGCCATGATCCAAGATCCTTTTGCAGTTGTTGTTATTCCGCAAGCTACACCTGCTGAAGCGGAAGTACAATGGGCCAGCAAATTATCAAGGAAGGCAGACCCTATGGTAAGAACTGCATTGAACGTGTACCCGCAAATTGCATCCATTGAGCAAATCGCCGGTTCGCCCAGCTTGAACAAGCACCGAATACGCCGCAAGTCAAGGCCTGATTCCTCCGCCTGGTCACCGGCCCCGCAGCCCTAGCTTCCGGGTATGGGGCGGGGCTTGCCGGGAGCGACGGTACGGGCCAAGATCCCCAGGGTGGCCCGCAGCGCGCTCTCCGGGATTACCGGGAAGATGGCGGCGTCCTTCCAGCTCTGCTCGGCCGCTGACCAGTCGTAGTAGGACGTCACAAGCGTTCCCTCCTCGATTGGCTCCAGCCGGTAGCCGTACACGTGGCCGAGGTCCAGTTGGCCGTGGATGGTCCAGGCGATTTCCCGGTACGGCTCGAACGTGACGATCTCGACGGTGACGTCGTAAAGACCGAGCGGATAGTCGTTGAGTGCTTCCCGGTCCATGTGTACGACGAAGGTGTCTCCCGCTTTGGCGACAATGTCCCCGCTGGCCGCCATCAACATGCCCGAACTGTCAATGGCAACGTGCCCCCGGGGATCGGTGAGTACGGCGAAGATCTCGTCCGCTGACGCGGCCACAGCCCGCTGCACTTCCAGCCGTTCCGGCATGTGCCGATTGTTGCACGCCCGCTGGCATGGGCAGCAAGATCGCGACAGTTGCCTTACTTCAGGTTGCGCTGAGCTTGACTCTGTCGGGAATCTTGGTATTTGGCTGACTGGAGTGACGCTCGGGGCCAGTCTTGCGGGGACGTGAGTCCTGCGAGATCCCTGAGGAGTGCGAGATGTCGATCCGTCCCCGCCTGGGGGCCGAGGTCCCGGAGTTGACCGCGCGGGTGGCGCGGGCCAGCAACCCGGCCGGGACGACGGCGATGTGGGTGCGGGACCGGCTCGATGGCCTGTGGGCGGACGAGGACTTCGCCGGCTGGTATCCCCGGGATGGGCGGCCCGGGATCTCGCCTGCCCAGCTGGCCACGGTGAGCGTGCTGCAGTTCCTGCTCGATCTCTCTGACCGCGATGCCGCCGAGGCGGTGCGGTGCCGCATCGACTTCAAGTACGCGCTCGGTCTCGATCTCGACGATCCGGGCTTCCACCACAGCGTGCTGGGCGATTTCCGCGACCGGCTGCTGGCGGAGGGGCGGGCGGACCGGCTCCTTGACCTGGCCCTGGCCCGGCTGAAGGAGGCCGGGCTGGTCCGCGAGCGGACCGCTCAGCGCACCGACTCCACCCATGTCCTGGCTGCGGTGCGGGACCTGACCCGGCTGGAGCTGGTCACCGAGGCGGTGCGCGCCGCCTTGGAGGAGCTCGCCCGCACCGCCGGCCACGCGCTGGAAGGCCTGGTCGATGACGACTGGGGCCGCCGATACGGCCGCCCGGTCCGCCTCGGCAAGAACCCCACCCGGCCGAAGACCAGGATGAACGAGGCCGGGGCGGATGCCCGCCGGCTGATCGAGCACCTGGCCGCCCGCCACCCGGACCTGCTGCTCGGCCCCCAGGTGGAGGCCCTGCGGCAAGTCCTCCTCCAGAACTACCACTGGGACTCCGCCGGGCGCCTGCGCTGGCGCGACGATGAGGCCAGCGCCGGCCTGCCGCCGTCGGCTGCCCGCATCGTGTCCCCCTATGACCTGGCCGCCCGCTACTCCCGCCGGGGCCAGGTCACCCGCTGGACGGGATACCTCGCCCACGTGACCGAGACCTGCGCCGAAGACGGGCCCAACGTCATCACCGACGTCGCCACCATGTCCGCCACCAGCGACGACAGGCAGGCCCTGGCCGGGATCCACTCCCGGCTAAAGCGTCGGGGCCTGCTCCCCGACGAGCACCTGGTGGATGGCGGCTACACCTCCCTGGTGCACATGGAGCGGGCCGGGCGCGAGCACCGGGTCACCCTCACCGGGCCGCTGCCCGGCAACCGCACCCGCCAGCACCGCGTCCAGGAGGGCTACGCCCGCGACGACTTCCGCGTCGACTACGACCGCCGCGAAGTCACCTGTCCCCAGGGCCAGGTCAGCAAGGGGTGGCACGGCCCCTACCCCACGTCCTCGCCCGACGCCGCCCCGCTCATCGTGGCGCGCTTCACCAAGGGCCAGTGCCAGCCCTGCCCCGCCAGGGCCGCCTGCACCACCTCCGGCGACGGCAAGCGCACCGTGGGCTTCCCCCCGCGCGAGCTCTACGAGCTGCAGGCCCGCAACCGCGCCGACCAGCAGGACCCCGCCTGGCATAAGCGCTACGCTGTGCGGTCCGGCGTCGAGGGCACCGTCTGCGAGTTCGCCCGCGGCCACGGCATGCGCCACTGCCGCTACCGGGGACAGCCCAAGGCCCACCTGCAACATGTCCTGACCGCCATCGCGGTCAACATCGAACGCCTCAGCCAGCTGCCGCCCAGTGAGAGCACATCCCCGCGACCGCCGACGGCATTCCAGAACTACCTTGACCAGCACGACATCAAACGCCTGCGCTCATGGCGAGCCGTCAGCTAAGCCGCAGCGACCAAGATTCCCGACAGAGTCAAGCTGAGGAGTTGTTCGTAAAGTGCGCGGGTGGCCGGGCTGGGTGAGACGCCCAGCTGGTTGCGCAGGCACTCGCTGAGCTGGCCGTAAATGTCGAGGGCCTCGGCCAGGTTGCCCTGGGCGGTGAGGGCCCGCATGAGGTAGCGGTAGCCGCTTTCCCGCAACGGGGCCAGGCGGATGAGCTGGCGGCCGGCCCGGACCACCCCGTCGAGTTCGGTGCCGCCAAGGCCCAGCCCGGCGGCGGCGTAGCATTCCAGGGCGCGCAGGTGGACCACCGTGAGCTGGTGGCGGACCTCGTCGATCCAGCGGGCGTCCTCTCCGGGAAGGAAGCCGCGCTCGGCCACGAGCAGGGCGGTGAGCGCTGGCCCCCACGCTCTCGCCCAGTCTTGCTGAGCGACGGAGGATTCGGCGCGGTGGATCGCCTCGGCGGCGGCTTCGAGATCCACCCACGCCTCGGCCAGGCACAGGCGAAGGGTGGAGCGGCCGTCGATGCTGCCGGTGCCGAAGACCCGGCGAAGCTTGGATAGCAGCGGGTTGAGCCGGGTGTCGACTGCGGCGGGGTCGGGTTCGCGCCACAGGGCCTCGGCCAGCTCGTCGCGGGGGATCTGGCGGTGGCGGTTGACGACCAGGTAAGTGAACAGCAGACGGCCTTGGCGGCCGGGCAGCAGGGGATCCAGGCGCTGGCCGTCGCGCTCGATGGCCAGCGGCCCGCAGATCTGGATGCGTACCGGGTGTGCGGACGCCAAGGTCACGCCAATATCTTGGCAATACGCTGGCGGTAGAGGCTAGAAGCTGGCGACGTAAGGATCGCTGGGAGGTGCGGGGTGAAGCTGATCCGGTGCGAGTGCGGGTTCGTGGCCCGCGGCGAGAGCGACGATCAGGTGGTTGGGGTGATCCAGGGTCACCTGGCCGCCGACCATCCGGCGCTGCTGGGCGCGGTCAGCCGGGCAGACCTGCTGAGCTGGATCAAGGTCGAATAGCCCATCGGGCCACGGCCAGTCACCGGTAGCCACGCTGGTGGACCGGCGCTGCGGGACGCGAGGTCACCGCCAAACTGATCCTGGATACCGGGCCTTTGTGATGGTGTTCAGACTGCGGTCCACCCGCCGTCAGGTTGATCAGCGCGCCCTTAGTGGCGTTGTAGCCGGCGTTGTTGACCAGCACGTCAAGCCGCCCGTGCCTGCGCACGAGTTCGGCGACGTGCTGGCGGTGCAGCGGGTCGGCGATGTCGCCGGCCAGCGTTTCGACCCGGTTCCCGCATTCCTGCGCCAGTGCCCGGAGGCGGTCAGCACGGCGGGCGGTCACGACCACGTGTGCCCCGGCCGCGTGCAGCACCCGGGCAAACCGTGGCCCTAGGCCAGCCGAGGCGCCCGTCACCAGGGCGACCCGGCCATCCAGCCGCCACCGACCGTCCGGCTGCGGTTCTGCTTGGCTCATCTGCCCTCCATGCGGAACTCATCTGGGTTGTCGCACCCGACCAGCCGCGCACGGCATGCCCTGACAAGCGCGGAACCCGGTCATGCGCAGGCGACGGGGGCAGCGGGGCTGCGGCCCCACTCGGCCCACGACCCCTCATAGACCCGGACGTGGTCGCGCCCGAGCAGGTAGGTGAGCACGAACCAGGCGGTGGCGGCCCGCCCGCCGATAGTGCAGTAGGTGATCAGCTCACCGTTGCCGTCGGGATCGACCGAAGAAAAGACCCGGCGCAACTCCGCGGCAGAGCGGAATGATCCATCCTCGCCGTACACCCCGTCGATGGGCTGATGCACAGCCGAGGGCACGTGACCAGCCCGGCCGCCCGGTTCCATGCCGCCGGAAGGCCAGAAGCACTCCCCCCGGTACTCCGCCGCCGAGCGGACATCCACCAGGACCGCGCCCTGCTGGCCGATGGCCTCGAGCACCGCTGCCTGGTCCGCCCGGACGGGAGGATCCTCGCTACCGAGATGGAAGTTCCCATCGGCCGGTTCGCTGATGGCAGTGCTCCACGGACGGCCCCCGGCCCGCCAGGTGTCGCGGGAGCAGTCCAGAATGCGCACATCGCGATGCCCGAACAGCTTCATCAGCCACAAGCCCAGCGCAGGCGCGTACCCATAGAACACCACCGTCGAGTCCGGGCGGATTCCCGAACGCGCGACCAGCCGCTCCAGCGCCGCGGCGCCCACAAGCCGGTAGTCGGCGTCCTTGAGGTCGGCGTAGATGTTCCACAAGACGGCGCCCTCAAGGTGCCCGCCGTTGTAGGCGAACGGGCTGACGTCGACTTCGACTACCCGCACACGCGGGTTACCAAGCTGAGCCTCCAGCCATTGCGGGCTGACCAGCACTCCGCCGCCGTGGCCGGAGCCCGGCTCGGATGCAACCTTCACTGACGTCTTCATCGTGAACCTCCCGTGCTCTGGGTGTCTTCGGGACAGTTCTACGGCGACGTCGTTGTCACAACGTTGCGGCAACATTGGCGCTACCTTGGCGTCCACGTGCAGGTGGGACACGATCGCGTATCCACGTCGGCGGGGCGTACCCGAGCGCGGCGAGCTGGGCGGTGAGAGTGTCCTGCTCGCCGACCTCGAAGCGGGGTTAAGCCGGAATGGAGCACAGCAACAGAAATGCCTGAACCGGGCAACCGTGATGGACGATTTCGGTCACGTTCCGGCGAGCCGGCGGGCGAACCAGACCTCCTCGGCCGGCCAGCGCCAGACCCACTCGTCCGGAAACTCGGGAAAGTCGTCGTTGGTGGCGCCCGGCGGCACCTGTACCTCGATCATGTCCTCCACCACCAGGCCGCACCTGCCCAGCAGCCGGATCCATTCCCCGTGCGGCAGCGCGAACAGCCGGTACTCGCTGCCTGAGTTGCCGCGCCGCACCACGCGGTGCAGCCCGAACAGGTCACGGACCAGCCGATCACCGGCCGGCCCCTGCTCGGCCATGCACAGGCGCGCCAGCGTGGACTGGCCCATGAACACCAGCCGGCCACCGGGCCGCAGCAGCCGGGCCGCCTGGGGGATCCACCGGTAGGGATCGCACCAGACCGATGCACCGTACTCGCTGATCACCAGGTCAGCACAGCCGGCGCCCAGCGGCACCCGCTCGGCATCTGCCTGGATCAGCGGAAAGCGCAGGCCGAACTCGCCCTGCAGGCGGTGCGCAACAGCCAGTTGCCGGGCCGAGACGTCCACCCCGACCGGGCGCGCGCCGCGCCGGGCCAGCCACGCCGAGACGTACCCGCTGCCGCAACCGAACTCCACCGCCACCACGCCAGCCAGGTCGGCCGGCAGGACCGGCAACCGCGACTGGGGGATGCTCCATATCCCCCAGTACGGCTCGGCTGCTGCCCACCGGGGGCGCGCGTACCGCTCGAACCAGGCCGCCATGTGCTCATCCCACTGCCGCCGGGTGAGCGCTACATGACCGCCCGTCTCATCCGCCATGCCGCGATCAGGGCTGCAGCCCATCCCATGACCACTTCGGAATGCTCATGCCCTCGGGAACCTCGTCGGCGGACTTGTGATAGCGCGACATCGTGGTTGTGGTCGCCCAGGCGAAGTAGTCGTGCAACACCTGCCGCAGCGGCCCGGCCGCATCCAGGCCGATGTCTTGCATAGCCTGGTCGAAACAGGCGATCGCCCGGCGGTCCATCTCCTCGTGCGGGCCGTTGCCGCTGTGGAGCCGCACGACCGAGGTCTCGTCGCCATAGGCGCCGGAGTAGGCCGGCGGGCCGCCGAGGGCCTCGGCCCAGTATGCGGCGAGCCGTTCGGTGTGCTCCGGATGGAACCCGTGGCTGAACGCGTGGCCGACTATCTCGTCGGCCATCACCCGGCGGTGCCAGGCTTCGGCCAGCCGGCACAGGCCCTCGCTGCCGCCCGCAGCTTCGTACACGCTCTGCATGTCCCCACAATGCCAGTCCCGCAACGCCCTCCCGTCCAGGGGAGATCTTCCGGCGCATGTTGAGGAGCCTGTCCGCCCTACGAACCTCTGGCTGGATGACGAACCGCCTCAGGCCAGGCTGGCGACGACCTCGTCGGGCTGGTCGACCGTGACGACGATCCGGTCATATCGCTGGCCAGTCAGATCCAGAACCACAGCGGGCCGGCGGCCGTGGCATACCGCGAAGGTAATCCTGTCCCTGTCCCGCCAGGTCCCCACCATGATCACGCCCGGGAACCCGCTGCCAGGCAGCCGCAAGCCGTGGACCTCGTCCATGCCATCGGGCGCTACCTGCGCGGACACCACGGCTGCCCGGGGAACCGACACGTCACCGTGCAGCGCCTCGGCCTTTTCGGTCGCCGACAGCGACACGGTGACGGTGTCGTCAGTCACAAGGACCTTCGCCATGGACCTTCATCCTCATTCGTTATCGGCGGTGGCGTCCTCCGGGTCGGCGACCCAGGCCGAGAACACCGGCAGCCCCTGCCAGGGGCTGCGCGGAACCGGGCGGTGGCTGTCTTGCGGCTCAGCGCTGCCGTCCGCGACCGCGACCACGGCGAACGGGTGGCCGAACCGCAGTTCCGCGGTGCGGCGTACCCCGGGCCTGCCGAGGACCGCGCTCAGCGCGACGGCGAGCGCGGTGACCGCCCCGGCTTCGAAGCCGATCCGGGTGTACCGGGCCATCGCGGCCTGCCTGGCCTGCCACGGGTCGATCGGGTCGAGAGCGTGCCGCACCGTGGCGAATCCAAGCCGCGGGTCGGTGAGTTCGAGTGTGCTACGGGCCGACCAGGCAGGCAGCACCGCGGCACACCGCTCCTCCCTTCCGCTCGGCGCTGCGGTGTGGGTGCGTTCCTCAGCGATCGTCCATGCGGGGCCCTCGCCGAGCGGCAGATCGAACAGCGACCGGCGGGTCACCGGGCGGCCCGTGGCAAGCGCCGTCCCGAAATCGTAGGCGGCGGACAGTACGTCGGCTGCCGTGATCTGGGGGGCGGCCGCGACCGACACCACCAGGAGCCCGTCCCGGGCACTGGCGGCGTGCACCGCCATGTCACCGGCCGCATCTGTGGCGGCGATGAACTGGTCGTGCCCGGGAACCCGCCCATTGTCCGGTCCGTGCGGGGTACGCAGCACCTGAGTCAGCGTCCTGGCCCACGGGCTGGCCGGGCCGAGCGCGGAGGCGGGGGCGAGGTCGAACGGCCGCTCCCAGGACACCCGGGTTGCCAGCGCGGTCGCGAGCAGCCAGACCAGCGTCCCGTCATTCGCGATCGGGAACCGGTCGATCAGGCCCAGGGTCTGCCGCCTGGCCCAGGCATTCAGTTCTTCCTGGCCAGGTATCGGGCCGGTGTCCACCTGGGGCGGCAGCCCCGCCTGCCAGGAGGCGATCCGGGCGTCGGTGGCGGGCCCGTTCCCGCCCCACACCGCCGCCGCGGCCTGAACCACCGGGTGGGGATGGGCCAGCAACTCAGCGGCGAACCCGGCCGCCGCCCCGGCATCGTCCCCAAGAATCTGCTCGAGTTGCCGAAGATCATCACCGGCGCAGGCGGGCCCGGCCAGCGCCAGCAGGAGCCAGGCACCCAGCGGGGATGCCACGTGATGCCCGGTACCGGCCACCTGGTGCAGCTGTCTGGCATAACGGGCCAGCGGAGCGGTGATGCCCGACGCGGTCGCAGACATCCCCCCACTGTGCCATGATGCCTGCTCGGGTGCGGGCTGCCGAGGGTGCTGGCCGGCCACCGGAAGGAATCATGCTGATGAGAGCGGTGCTGGTCAGCGAGTTCGGCGGGCCGGAGCAGTTGCGGCTGGGCCAGGCCGCCGATCCGGTCGCCGGGCCTGGCCAGGTGCGGATCGCCGTGCACGTAGCTGGGGTCAACCCGGTGGACGCCGGGAACCGGGCGGACGGCCGCTGGGCCGGGCTGCACGTGCCGTGCATCCTCGGCTACGACATTGCCGGCGTCGTCGACAGCGTGGGCGGCGGGGTCGCCGGCCTGGCGCCC
Source organism: uncultured Actinomycetes bacterium (assembly GCA_963813395.1). Taxonomy (GTDB): domain Bacteria; phylum Actinomycetota; class Actinomycetes; order Streptosporangiales; family Streptosporangiaceae; genus DASXKD01. The sequence goes on along the minus strand of CAWEYV010000015.1, from coordinate 24,221 downwards.
GGCGACCGGGTGATGGCGATGACGCATTTCCCGGACGGTGCCGGTGGGTACGCCGAGCTCGCGGTGGTCGACGCGGGCTTGGCCGCGCCGATCGGTGCTGCGGTCTCGTTTGCCGAGGCCGCCGCCACGCCGCTGGCCGCCGGAACGGCGCAGGTGGTGCTGTCCCGGCTCGCGCTGCCCGCCGCCAGCCGGATGCTGGTGCTCGGCGCCAGCGGCGGTGTTGGGCTGTTCCTGCTCCAGCTGGCCGCCGCCGCGGGGATCATGACGATCGGCGTCGGCCGCCACGCCATGCATGATCAGATGAGCGCCCTGGGCGCCGCCTCATGCATCGACTACACCCGCGAAGATGTCGCGCGGCGAGCCCTGACGCTGGCGGGCGGCCCGGTGGACGCCATTGCGGACCTGGCCGGCGGCACCCTGGCAGCCAGCGCCCTCCCCGCGCTGCGGCCCGGCGGGCAGATCGCCGCGATCGCCACGCCGGAACTGGACCTTGACCCCCTGCTGGATGCCAACATCACCTTCCACGGCGTGCTCATCGGCGACGACGGCGACCGCACCCGTGCGCTCGCGGCCCTGCTCGACCGGCGCGCGCTGCGGCCGGTCATCAGCCACCTGCTCCCGCTCGCGGCAGCGGCCGAGGCGCACCGGATACTGGAACGCGGCCACGCCAGCGGCAAGATCGTCCTCGACCTCACCAGCAGCTAGCCCCCGGCGTGCACGCCAACCGCCCTGCCCATGCCGCGGCCCGCCGCCGTAGCCAGGAGTGGCGCCGGCGGCGGGCCGCGGGCCGCGGCTAAGACCGCGCCGTCGATGCCTCGGGAGCTTGGGGCTGCGTTACCGGCGGGATCTGGTCGCGGGCCTTGAAATACTCTTCGCCCTCGATGCTGATGTGGGGCAGGATCCGGCCGAGCCAGCGGGGCAGGTACCAGTTCCACTTGCCCAGGCTGGCCATACGGGCCGGCACGAGCAGGCAGCGAACCACGGTGGCGTCGAGGATCACGGCGGCGGCGAGGCCGATGCCGAACTGCTTGACGGTCGGATCGCCGTTGAGGACGAAGCTGCCGAACACGAACACCATGATCGTCGCCGCGGCGGTGATCACCCGCCCGCTGGTGACCAGCCCGGAGACGACCGAGCGCTTGGCGTCCTCGCCGGCGTCGGCGTGCTCCTTGATCTGGCTGACCAGGAACACCTCGTAGTCCATCGACAGCCCGAACAGGACCGCGAACATGAACAGCGGCACGTAGGAGACGACCGGCACGGGGCCGTTCAGGCCGATCAGGCTGTGCAGCCAGCCGAACTGGAAGATGGCGACGAGTATGCCGTAGGCGGCGCCTATGGAGAGCAGGTTCATGACGGCGGCCTGCGCCGGGATCACCACGGAGCGGAATGCGAGCATCAGCAGCAGGAAGCTGAGCGCGATCACGACCAGGATCTGGAGCAGCAGCTTGCTGGAGATGTCCGAGGCCAGATCCACGTTGCTGGCGGTGGAACCGCCGACGTAGGCGTGCATGTTCGTCCCCTTCTCGGCGTCGGGGATCACGCTCGAGCGCAGCTTGCTGACGAGGTTCGAGGTGGCCTGCTCGGCCGGGCCGGTGGCGGCGATAGCGTTGAAGTAGGCGATGGTCCCGGCCTTGTCGATCTGGACCGGGGTGACCGCCACGACGCCAGGGGTCTGCGAGACGTCTTTCTCCAGCGTCTGCAGCCGAGGGTCACTGGCGCGGGGGTCGCTGCCCGCCGAGCCCTGGGAGCTGGCCGAGCCCTGGGAACTCGCCGCGCCCTGGGAACTCGCCGAGCCGCTGGAGGTGGAGGTGGAGGTAGAGGTAGAGGTAGAGGTAGAGGTAGAGGTAGAGGCCTGCGCGGGCGAGCCGAGCGTAACCGCTATCAGCAGCGGCCCGTTCACCCCGGGCCCGAAGCTGTTCGAGATTTGGTCGTACGCCTGGCGGGCGGTGGTCGACTTCGACAGCGCGGCGGTGTCCGTCTGTCCCAGGGTCAAAGACAGCAGCGGGATCGCCAACGGGATCAGAATGGCCAGCGCCACCAGGGTCGAGACCACCGGCCGCCTGACCACGCCGGCTGCCCACCGCGCCCACAGACCCTGCTTCTGGTGATCCGCGGGATGGCGGTTACGGACCCGCAGCGCGTTGATCCGCGGACCGATGATCGCGAGTATCGCAGGCAGCAGGGTCAGCGCGGCCAGGACCGCAATGACGACCGCGACCGCGGCCATCAGCCCCATCGTCGTCACCAGCGGGATGCCGGCCACCGCGAGCGAGACCAGCGCGATCGTCACGGTCCCGCCCGCGAATGACACAGCGCCCCCGGAGGTCGCGGCGGCCCGGGCGATCGACTCCCGCAGCTCCAGGCCATCCTTCATGCCGCGGAAGTGCCGGGTCACGATGAACAGCGCGTAGTCGATGCCGACTCCCAGCCCGATCATCGTGGCCAGGGTCGGTGCCACCGTGGACACGGTCGTCACGTGGCTGAAAATCTGGACGATCGACAGCGTCGAGGCCAGCCCCAGAATCGCGGTGACGATCGGCAGCAGCATCGCCACCACCGTGCCGAACGTGAACGTGAGGATCACCATCGCCGCGATGATGCCGATCAGCTCACTGGACTCGGTGGACGGCTTGGACACCTCCTGGCCGAGCTCGCCGCCGGTCTGCACCTCGATCCCGGCCGCCTGGGCGGGCTTGGCCGCCGCGTCAATGATCGTCTGAGCGTCACTGACGGACAACACCCCGGGGCTGACCGACAAGGTGACCGACAAGTATCCCGTTTTCTGGTCCTTGCTCAGCGCGGACGCGCCCTGTGAGGTGAGGGGGCTGACCACCGAGGCCACGTCCGGTGCCTTGGCCACGTCGGCCGCCGCCTGGCTGACCGCTTTCGAGTACTTGGAGTCGGTCAGCTTCCCGCTGCTGACGTGCAGCACTATCGGGCTTGACCCGTTGGCCTGGTCGGGAAACGACTTGCTGAGCGTGTCGGCGGCCTGCTGGCTGTTGGTTCCCGGCAGGGTCACGTTGTTGTTGGTGTTGTTGCCGAGCTGATGCGAGGCGGCGACCAGCACGACGGTCATGAGAATCCAGGCGGCGAGAACCGCGAAACGATGCCGGACGCAGAACCGCGCCAGCCGGTAGAGCACACCTGTCATGACCGGGCTCCCTTTTCTCTTCATCAGCGGGTTCACCCGCTGCAGCACGACCTCACGCCAACGTGCCCGGCGGCCGTGACCAGTCACAAGGGAGGAACCCCGCGCCTTTTCCCTACGGTTTTCCGAGCGGCGCAGCCTGTGGCTACTCGCCGATGGCCGACGCCAGCTGGAAGCGAGAGCGGATGCCCAGCTTCTGGTAGGCGCTGCTGAGGTGGCGCTCGACCGTCTTCTCGGTCACGAACAGTGCCTGCGCAACCGCGCGGTTGGTCTGCCCCCCTGCCACCTGACGGCATACCCGCCGCTCCGCCGCGGTCAGCGCGTTCGGCCCGGTCAGCTCGAACCGTGCACGGCGCCCGGGCCCGGCGTGCAGCCCGGCCATCGCGCTTTCCGCCAGCGCGAGGGCACCGCATTGGCCGGCCAGGCTGATGGCCCGGCGCTGGGCGTCCCGGCCCTCTATTCGCCGACTTGAGCGGCTCAGTTCTGCCCCGAGATCGGCAAGCGCATGGGCAAGCTCGAGCCTCGCGGAACTACGTTCGAGGACCGAGACCGCCTCGCGGAGCAGCGCCAGCCCTTCGTCCCCGCCGATCGCCTGGGCGGCGGTCCGCAGCGACATGCCCAGCGCGCCGGGGGCGCCGACCCGCCGGGCCACCGCCAACTGCTCTCGCGCGAGCTTCGTAGCCCGCTGTTTGTCTCCGAGTGAGGCAAGCGCCGGAGCTGCGTACGCCCTCCAGGTGCTTGGCCATAGCACCGTGGACCGCTCGCCGTACCACAGGAGGTCCGCGACACCCTCCTCGAGCCGACCCTGGGCTATCCGCAGCCGTCCGCGGGCGGTCAGGAACTCGAGGACGTAGGTGCCGTCCTCGGCGATTCCCATCGCTTCGCCTTTTCGCGCCAGACCGGCTGCGGCATCCAGATCTCCGCGCTCGATCTGCACGGTCATCGCCACCGCGACGAGCAGCGGCGCGATGAAATGCGGGTCCTCCACAAGCAGCAGCCCAGTCTCTGCCTCGACCTGCGCATCGTGCAACGAACCCTGCGCGAGTGCGCTCGCGGCGTGCATCGCGTGAATGATGCCCTGCCTGGTCGCGTGCCCCTCACGGCGGGCACGCTCCAGCGCGGCGCCCAGCAACTGGGCAGCAAGGTCATACCGCTCGCCGACGATCACCGTAAACAGCGCTGCGAGCCCGGCCGTCGTCTCCGTTCTGGGAGGCAGGCCGGCCAGGAGTGCCGCCTGGACCTCATCAGTGGCCGCCGCGGCTGGCCCTCCATGCAGAAGGTGCTCCTGGGCGCTGACGATCCTCGCTACGGCCTCGAAACCCGGATGGCCCCGGGCCAGATCATGAAACCCTTGCAAGCGAGCGGCGAGGCTAGGCCGCAGTTCGGGGATGGAGCCCGCGACGATCAGCAGCTCAGAGCCGAGCTCGAGCGAGCGCTCTGGATCGGCCGGCCACAGCTCCCCGGCCAGCGAGGACAGCGCGTCGGCCGCGGCCCCTGCCGAGCGGCCGCCGGACACGATCGCGCACCGCCCCAGTGAGGATGCCGCACCGGCCCGGGTAGCCAGGGTGGCGCCCGAAGCCAGCGCGGCGCGCAGGTGTTCCTCCGCCGCCTCGAACTGCATCGTGGCTATCTCGTACCAGCCGAGCTCGGCCAGGATCTCTCCCCGCTCCTGCTCGGCCGGGGACTCGGCCAGCGCCCGCCGCAGGCGAGCGGCGGCCGCGAGCGGAGCACCCCGGTGCGCAGCCTCTGCCGCCGCCGTTCTCAGCATGCCGACCCTGCGCTGATCCCCCGTGGGAGCGGTGAGCAGCAGATGCGCGGTGACTCGCTCGGGTGAGGCACCGTCGCGGGCCAGTGCCTCGGCGGCTGCGGCGTGCCGTGCCTGCCGCTCACCGGGCGCAAGATCCTCATACAACGCCGCGCGCACGATCGGATGCACGAATCCCAGGCGTTCGGCCGGAACGAAGATGTCCGCCCGCACCAGAGCATCTGCCGCCTCTCGGGCATCGTCCCGGCTCAGGCCCGACATCCGGCCGGCCAGCAGCGGCTCGCTGTCATCTCCGAGCACGGCGACCGCTCGCGCCAGATCGGTCGCCGCGGGACCGAGCGCAGCGAGCCGGTGCAGGACGAAACGGCTCACCACCGCCGGTCCCACGTCCTGTACTGCGCTCGCCGCGGCCGCCGACGGCACCACCTCGGCGGCGGCCAGGGCTCTCAGCAGTTCCCGCAGGAAGAGCGGGTTACCACCGGTGGCCGTGTGACAGGAGTGGCAGAACTCCTCGGCTGCATCGGCGCTCAGGTGCTCCCGCGCCATCGTCACCACGGCCGACTGGCTCAGCGGCCGCGGATACAGCGCGGCTGCGTCGGGGCGCGAGGCCAGCTGCGCCCACAATGTCCCCGCCTCGTCTTCGCCGGCCTCCGGGGGGCGCCCGGTGAGCAGCATCGTCACCGGAAGCCCCTCGATCCGTTGCGCCAGGTAGGCCAAGAACCGCAATGAGTCCCGGTCGGCCCACTGGCAATCGTCGACCAGTACGAGCACCGGGGCCTGGTCGGCGATGTTCACCACGAGCCAGTACAGACTGTGCAGCGCCTCGAACCCGGCATCAGTATCCAGCGGCCGCTCGCCTGGCTCGAACAACCGCGCCGCGGGACCAGCCGCGCCCGCGAACAGTTCGGCCTGCCCAGGCTCCTTGCTGATCACCGGCTCCAGCAGCTGGCGCACGACGCCGAACGCAAACGGCCGCTCAAGCTCTGAACCCCTCGCCTCGAGCGGCATCATCCGGGCCCGCTCGGCCGCCGCGCGCGCCTCCCGCGCCAGCACCGTCTTGCCCGCGCCGGCTGGCCCTTCGATCAGCAGCAGCGTGCCTTCGCCGGCGCAGGCACGGCCGACCCCGTCACGCAGCGTCTCCAGCTCGCGATCGCGCTCAAGCAGAGCGCCCCCTCTAGCGAACGCCACCATACGACGCTACCCGCAGGCCAGCGGCATGGCCAGGCAAAACCTGGGGGGAAACCCTCGGGGATCCTCCCTTGTAGGGGCGGCGGCGCGGCCCGGAGCATGACGCAGGTGAAGAACATCAGCGAGCTCAACAAGCTCAGGGTCCGGCTGTTCATCGAGGCGGTACTCAACGAGGGACGGCTCGAGCTGATCGAGGAGCTGATCGCCGCCGACTACGTTGGCCACATCTCCTGTGCTGGGCCGGAAGTGACCGGTCCAGCAGGCGTGCGCCGGCTCGTGTCAAACCACCGCCGCGCCCATCCCGGCCTGTACGTCAAGATCGAGGACCAGATCGCCGAGGATGATCGCGTCGTGACGCGCTGGCATGCGACGGTTCCGGCACAAGAGGCTCGGGCTCCTCTCGTCCCGGTCGGGCGCGCTACTTGTTACGCCGGGATCTCGATCATCCGGCTCCTGGCAGGAAAGCAAGTCGACTCCCATACCGAATGCACCAATCTCACCGCCAACCCGGCCCTGGCGAATGTGCCAATAACACCGAAACCTGACTCATAACCCACCACCAGTTATTGGTTATGCGTGGCGCACCTTCGGGCCGGCCGTCACCGAGCCCATATTCATCCACTGGAGGAACCATGTTTGCAAGTCTTCGAGAGCGCTTCGCCAATTCCCAAAGGTGGATCACTCACCTCGGTATCTGCATTCTGGCTGGCACCGCCCTGGCCGCGGCGCTGGCACCGGTGAGCGCCGCCGCCACCACCCGGCCGACGGCAGCGAAACCCTATTTTTCGGTCGCACAGAACTACACGATCCGTTACTACCCCAGGTTCTTGACCTACGTCCAGCAAAGCCTCGGGGGCTTTAACCGGCTCGCCGGCCCGAACCGTGTCGGGCCCCTCTATGGTTACGTCGTTTCCATCAACGTCGACACCCTCTACGCCAGCTTCTTCCTCAATCTGTCCTCGGGCCCTGAGATCTTCACGGTCCCCAAGACCGGCGTGACCTATTCGCTGCTCACCCTCGACGTCTTCGGGGACGTGTTCAAGACCAGCATCCCGGCCCAGACGCCGGGGACCTACGGGCTGGTACCGGAAGGCTGGAAGGGGACGCTGCCACCGGGGATCACCAAGATAACGGTGCCCTACCCCGTCACCACCTGGATCATCCGGGCCGACAAGTACTCTTCCACCAACCAAAACCAGACAGACCAGGCATCCGCGTTCCGTACCTCCTTGAAGCTGGCCTCACTCCCGGCCTACGAACAGGATCCGTCGGCGGGAGCCACGAAGATAGCCCCGCAGGCGGTCTTCGCTCTGCGGATGAAGGCCGTCGCCGACGACGCGGTCAGGTTCAACACCACCCACTTCTTCCGGGTCCTGCAGGCGGCGCTGCGCTCACCGGCCACCGCCCCGCTCAGCAACTCCGACCGTCAGCTGTCCGGGCAATTCAACCGGCTGTTCGCGGCGGCCAGCACCGCGGCCCGGCACGGCAACCCCGGCCCCCTGTCGCAGATGATCGCCGGGGCCCGCGCCGCCCACGCCATGATCATCCACAGGTGGCTCTCCCACACCGACCCGCACCACTGGACCTACTTCGCCAACTTCGCCAACTGGCACACCGCCTACCTCGACCGCGCCGCCGGCAACGAGTTCGTCCAGTACGGCAACAACGCCAGCGCCGCCGGGTACTACAACGCCTTCACCGACGGCGGCGGCGCCCCCCTCAATGGCGCCACGGTGCCCGCCTACACGCTGACGTTCACCAAGAACCAGCTCCCCCAGGCCAGCCGCTTCTGGTCGCTGACCGCCTACCTCCCCCGGGGCAACACCCTGGTCCCCAACGCCGCGCGCAAGTACGAGGTCGCCAGGTTCACTCCCGGCCTAGTCACCAACCCCAACGGCTCAATAACGATCTACCTGCAAACCACACCACCGCCCAGGGCGCTCAGGCCTAACTGGCTGCCCATCCCTCGGGGGCGGTTCGACGTGCTGCTGCGGGTCTACGGCCCCCAGGGCAACACCAGCCCCGGAGCAAAGTACATCCCACCCAAGATCCAGCCATGAGACCGAGGCCACGGCGGGAGCGGGGGGCCTCCCGCCGTGACCTCCCCCACCCGGATCAAGCCGAGAAACTATCCGGGGCATGGCGCAGCAGATCCCAAAGCGCCTCCGCATCCTTTCGTTGAGATCCTGAAGGCCCGTACTGCACAGCGCAGGACCAAGCTTCAGGGTCATGGAAGTACCGCCGGTGGGGCATGGGCGGGGCCGCACCGGGAATGCGCTGCGGCGGACGTACCGCTGTCAGGTTTGGAGTGGCATCAGCTCGCGGGTGAAGTTGCCGAGGAAGTCATCAAGCGACGGTGGTGGTGCCGCGGGCCGGACGACGAACTTGCTGATCCCGGCGGAGACGTACTGCTCGATGGTCTGCCTGGCCGCTGCCCAGCCCACTGGGACGAGGGCGGCGGGGTCGCCGCCGGGCCGGCGCTGCCGTACCGCGGCGGCCAGTTCGGCCGGAATGCCACCGTCTGCGACGGCAAGGCTCATCCCGAAGTGGTCGGCCTCGACCTCGCGGCCCGCCGCCGAGGCGGCGGCCTGGATGGTTTCCCGCGCTGCCCGCGCCTCGCCGGGGGCGAGCAAGCTGCCCAGCCACCCGTCGGCGAGCCGGCCGACGCGCCGCAGCGCGTTTGGAACGCTGCCACCCAGCCAGATGTCGAGCGGTTTGGCCGGCAACGGCCCCACGTTCGCGCCGTCGACGGTGAAGAATTCGCCGCGGAAGGACACGCGTTCGGTCGTCAGCAGCAGCCTGATCAGCCGTAGCGACTCGTCGAACACCGCGGCGCGCCGTCCCGCAGGAACGTCGAACAATCCCCGCTCGGCGGGCCGGGCGGCCTGCAGGCCGAAGACCGGCAGCACCCGCCCTGGCGCGAGCCCGGCAATCGACGCGAGTTGCTTGGCCACCAGTACCGGATGGCGCCCGGGCAGCACCGCAACACCGGTGCCGACCTTCAGCCGCGAGGTGCGCGACAGCGCGTACGCCATGCCGGCGAACGGCTCGACCTGCCAGCCAAACACCATCTCCGAAAGCCACAGCGAGTCGACGCCCAGCTCCTCACTACGGTCCACAGCATCGCCGAACACCGCAGGGACAGCGGCCGGGCCCAGTGAAATCCCGATCCTGACCTTCATTCCTCTATCCGACCACACTCACCCGAGCCCACGCGGGCGCCAAGAGAGCAGCTTGTGCACCAGTTCCTACAGTGCCAGGACCGTTGGAGCCGGTTGTCGCCTGGCGGGAGCTAGGCTCGGAGCATGATCACCGGCATGCACGCGATCGTCTTCTCTCCGGACGCCGCGAAGGTGCGTGCGTTCTTCACCGACGTGCTGGACCTGCGCTCGGTCGATGCGGGCGGCGGCTGGCTCATCTTCGCTCTGCCGCCTGCCGAGCTGGCCGTTCATCCGGCCGACGGCGACGGCCGCCATGAGCTTTACCTGATGTGCGATGACATTCATGCCACCCTCGCCGAGTTGCGGGCCAAAGGCGTCGAGGTGGCACGGGACGTCTCCGATCAGGGGTGGGGACTGCTCGCGGCGATCCGCCTGCCAGACGGCGAAGAGTTCCCGATCTATCAGCCCCGGCATCCATCACCGCTGCAGTCCTGACCAGAGGCGATCTCCGCGGGCGTCCGCCGGCCGTTCCGCGTATCACCGGCAGCGTTGCTTACTCCGCATTAGGGGAGGAACGCCCCCGTGCTCGCCCGGTCCCGGTACCCAAGGGTGTGCGGCGATCGCGGTCAGAGCTGGGCCGGAGGTCAGGATGAACGTGCCAGCAACGTCGCAGGACAGCCCCATTACCTCGGTAGATGAGGCCATCGCCCGGATGGAAGCGCTGGATGAGGCGTTGCCTGCCGGTGACGGGCTGGGGTGTTTCAACCACATGTACCTCGGCATCATGCGGCAGATAGCCCAGCGGCTGTCACAGGGCTTCTTCACCGACCCGGCGACCATGACCCATCTCGACCTGGTTTTCGCCAGCCTGTATTTCGCCGCCGCCGACGCTGAGGAGCCGTCGGCTGCCCCTGCCGCCTGGCAGCCGCTGCTGGAGCGCCGCGCGGAGGCCGGTATCGAACCGGTGCAGTTCGCCCTGGCGGGCATGAACACCCACATCAGCCACGACCTGCCCATCGCCATCGCCACCACCTGCGTGGACTTGTCCTTCGCGCCAACCGCCACGGTCTTCCACGACGACTACGAGAAGGTCGACCAGATACTCGACGCCGCCGAGCAATCGGCCCGCGAGTCCTTCGAGTCGGGCGCCATTCTCGCCGCCGACCAGCACCTGCAGTCCGTGATCAACTTGATCGCCAACTGGAATCTCAACCAGGCCCGGGAGATCGCCTGGAACTCCGCGCTGGCTCTGTGGGAGGCCCGGGATCTGCCGGTGGCCGGTGATCTTCTCCGTGCCTCGCTCGGCCGTACGGTGGCCGCGACCAGCGAACTGCTGCTGGCCGCTCTGTGACGTAGGCAGCCGATGCGCGGTGCGGGCCTACGCCGCTTCTTAGGTGCCGCTCAGCACTGCGAGGACCCGGCGGGCGACGGCTGGCAGCGCGCGCCGGGGATGGCCGCGAAGAGGTGCGTGCGCACGGGCGTGGCGACCCCGGCCCGGGGTGCTGGGGGGGGCGTCTGGCTTGATCTGGCGGTGCTCCTGCGGGCGCCAAGTCTGGGCCATGAAGTAGTAGGTCGCTGGTCGCATCGTGATCTCCGGGCTGTTGTACTGCGTTCGTGTCATCGGTCCGCCGGGGCGGGCTGCCTCCAGAGTTGGTCACGGGCATTGAGGGGCGATTGAGGATCTCTTGAGGCGACGGCGTGGTTCGTGCCGGTGTAGCCAAAGCCAGCAGGAGGGTGACGGCAACGCTCTACCTATGTAGAGTAAATGGGCGCGACGTAGTGGCGGGGGTGGTGCCATGAGTGGGCTGAGCCGGGTGGGCGCCGCAGCGCGGCGCGCCGTGGTGTGGCTGGTACCGGCCGGACGGCGTGACTGGGTGGAGGCGGTCTGGGCCGAAGCGCCCGAGGCGCCGCCGGGACTGCGGCGGCTGGCGTGGCGCGCCGGTGGTGTGCGGCTGATAGCGCGGGAGACGCTGATGCGGCGCGGGATTGGCAGCGCGACGCTGTTCGCGGGGGCAGCGGCGCTGGTGGCCTGGGCAGCCTGGCCAGGCTCGCCGTCCAGCTTCGCCACCTCGGTCGGCCGGGTCGATGTGATCACCATGCTGATGCTGCTGGGTGTGCTGGCGCTCGTGGCTCGCTTGATCTTCGGGCCGCCTGGCAGCAGCCGGATAGCCAGGTTCGGCCGCATCGGTGTATACGCCGCGCTCCTGGCCCTCATACCAGCCAAGAACGCCGTCGAGCAGGTCCTTGACGTGCCGCCACGTGGGGGTCTTGACCTGCGCTTGTACCGTCTTATCTCCGGCCCGGGCTTTGGCAACCACTGGGACAGCGAGATCGTGTTCCTGGTCGTCATGGCGCTCTACGCGGCTGCCATTCTCTGGATGACCTCGCAGCGGTCGCGAGTTGCCCCGGCCACACTCGCCGTCGGCACCGTTGCCGGTACCGTCCTGGGTTCCGCCTGGTACGCGATAGGGTCACTTGGATTCGGCGGAGGTCCCGGCACCAATCCGTGGCTACCGGGCGCTGCTGTTGCCCCGTTCATGGTGCTGGCGGTGATCCTGTTGTTCGGCGCCCCGGTGGCGGCCATGGTCGCCGCCTACCGGTGCTACACCGCACCGGGCAGTTCTGCTCCGCCGATCAGCGCCAGGGCCCGCCAGGTCTTTGCGGCGGGGTTGCTCACCGGCCTGGCCGGCGCGCTGTTCGTCACCGTTTCCGGCACCGGCACGATCGCAGCAATGCTGACCGCGCCCTGGCTGCGAAACTGGCTCTATTCCGGTCACCCGCTGTCCGGTGTCGCCGGGCTGCGGCTTCTGCTCCAGGGGCACCCGGGAGCCCTCACCTACAGCCATCAGATCACCGCCGCAGCTGACGCGCCCCCCTTCCTCATCATCTGCATGGCCTTCCCGCTGATCGCGCTCGTCCTGAGCGGATTCGGAGCTTCGATCCTGAGGAGCAACGCCATGCCCGTTACCGCGGAGGCAGGTCCTCGAGCGCCAGCGTGAGAGCTTCGTCGGTGGTGAGGGACTTTCCGGTGGCGTATTCGGCGTCGAAGGCATGATCGCCCATGGTGGAGCGGAGACGCTGGCAGTCGCGGTCACGAAGGCCCCGTTCCAGGGGCTCGAGGGTTTCGCCCAGCTCCGCCAGGGCCTGGGCGGCTGCTCCGTGGAGCCGTGCCGACCGGCCTGCCCGTGCCCGGCTGGTGTCGGCCATGGCCAAGCCGATCAGCGCGTAGGCGGCGCTTGCCGTCATCCGCATGCGCGCGGCCAGGTTGAGCGATTCCGCGAAGAGGCCTTCGGCTGCGTTGAATGAGCCAGTGAGGTATTCGGCGAGGCCGAGGTTAAAGGTGTCGTAGACGACGCCATACTGGTCGTCCAGCGCCCGGGCAATGCCGAGTGACTCGTGCAGGTGCTTGCGGGCGCTGTCCAGATCACCTAGCGAGAGCTCGGCATACCCGAGGTTGCCGGCCATCGTTCCGGACTGGAGCCGGTCCCCCACCTGACGGTAGAGCCGGAGCGATTCGGCGGCGTCGCGGGCCGCGTCCGCGTGCTGTCCCGCTATGTCCACGGCGAACGCCCGGGCGGCCAGCAGGCGGGCGGCCAGATGCGGTTCCGCCAGCTGGTGCGCCAGGGCCAGCCCGTCTTCGATTAGCTGCAGCGCGGCATCCTGCTCCCCGCGGCGCAGCAGGATGTAGGCACGGATGTACAGCAGGTCCGCCGTCAGGAACGGGTCGTCCGCGGAGCGGGCGATGGCCAGCCCCTCCTTGCAGTACTCATCGCCCAGTGCGTAGCCACCCGTCTGATCGAGGAGGTACGCTGCCGCGGCCAGAGCACGCGCGCGAACCAGCGTTGCGCCCCCGGCAGCAGGCACGGCGAGGAACGCCCGGAGGGCGTCGGCCCCCTCTGCCGCATGTCCGCGTGCCTTCCAGAACACTCGCAGGGCGGTGAGGAGCCGGATACCGGGTACCCGGTCGGGTTCCGTCAGGCTGAAGGCGATGGCGGCGCGCAGGTTATCGAGTTCGAGCTGGAGGCGGTCCAGCCATGCGGCCTGGTCGTGCGCGATCAGCTGGGGGGCCGCCGATTCCGCGAGTGCCAGGTAATGGTCGCGATGGGCGATCCGTGTGCCGTGTACCACCGCTGGGCCCTGGCGTTCAAGCTGCTGGGCGGCGTACTGCCGGACGGTTTCCAGCAGCCGGTACCGGGCCGGCCGGACACCGATGTCGTCGAATTGCACGAGGTTCTTGTCCACCAAGGCCCAGAGGTGCGCCACGGCCTCGTCCGCCCGCACGGCGCCGCCCGCGGCGACCGCTTCCGCGGCGGACAGATCGAACCCCCCGGCAAAGACCGAAACCCGGGCGAGCACGTCCCGTTCGGCGGCGTTCAGCAGCTCCCAGGACCACTCCACCGTGGCGAGCAGTGTTTGCTGGCGTGGCAGGGCGGTACGCGCGCCGCCGGTCAGCAGCGAGAAACGCCGGTCGAGGCGGCCATGCAGCTCGGTCACCGACATGACTCGCAGGCGAGCGGCGGCCAGTTCAATGGCCAACGGGATGCCATCAAGCCGCCGGCAGATACGGCCGGCGATCGAGGCGTTCTGCTGGTCCCAGACAAGCGGCACCCCGTGCTGTGCTGCACGCTCAATGAATAGCCGTACGGCCTCGCTGTTGCCGATCACCTCCATGGCGTCGTTCTCACCCGGCGCATCCATGGACGGAACCCGGTGGACGCGCTCACCTTCGATCCCGAGCGGTTCGCGGCTGGTGGCCAGCAGCACGATGCCTGGGCAATTCCGGAGCAGAGCGTCGGCGAGCTTGGCGCATGCGCCGATCACGTGCTCGCAGTTGTCCAGCAGCACAAGCAGGCGCCGCCGGCCGACGGCATCGACGAGCGTTTCTATGGCAGGGCGGCCCGCCTCACCGCGTATGCCGAGCACGTCCGCGACGGTCACCGGGACGAGATCCGGATCCTGAAGCGGAGCAAGGTCGGCAAACCACACGCCGTCGCCCGAGCCGTCCACCAGCCCAGCGGCGACTTGCAGCCCGAGCCGGGTCTTGCCCGCACCCCCCGAGCCGGTCAAGGTCACCAGGCGAGACGACGCGATCAGCGCCTGCACCTCGCTGAGCTCCGCATCGCGGCCGACGAAGCTGGACACCTGCGCTGGGAGGTTGTTCCGCAGCTTCGGGTTGTCGAGTGAGCGAAGCGGCGGAAATGACGTAGGAAGGCCGTCGGTCTCGAGCTGGAAGATCTGCTCCGGCCGGCTAAGGTCCTTCAGCCGGTGTACGCCAAGATCTCTGACCGATGCGCCCGCCGGCATCGAGTCGCCGAGCATGGCGGCTGTGGCGGCCGAGACCAGGACCTGACCTCCGTGGCCGACTCCCGCGACGCGAGCAGCCCGGTGAATGCCCAGACCGACCAGGCCGGTCGCCGTCTCCGCAGCCTCGCCGGAATGGATGCCCATGCGGACACGGACCGCTTCGCCGCCCGGCCACTGATGGGAAGGGAAGGCCCGCTGCATCTCGATCGCCGCTGCGACACAGGCACTCGGTGATGAGAACACCGCGAAGAACGCGTCACCTTGAGTGTCAGCCTCCTCGCCGCCGTGCGCGGCGAGGCTCGCCCGGATCAGCCGGTGATGATCAGCGAGTATCTCTGGGTACAGACTTCCCCGGCGCGTTAGCAAGGCCGTGGAACCCTCGATATCGGTGAACAAGAACGTCAGCGTCTGCGCGGCCAGCAACTCAGGACTTCCGTCTCGCATTGACGCTCAACGCGGCCAACGTAAAGGTCACCCCCCAAGACGCGCCGCAGGTAGCGTACTTCAGCCGCCCCGGTGCCGTCGACCTTGACCCCGGGCTGTCGTTAGCGCAGATGCGCCGTCGTTAGCGCAGCGGCCTGAACGCCGCACGGATCTCGGTTGCGAACAGCTCGGGCTCTTCCCAGGCGGCGAAGTGACCGCCCTTGTCGGCCTCGTGGAAGTAGGTGAGGGTCGGGTAGGACTTCTCGGCCCAGCTACGCGGGGCCCGGAAGATCTCGCCGGGGAACGTAGTGAAGCCCACCGGGAGCTTGACCTGCGGAGGAGGCTGCCCGGCCGCAAGGGCTTGGGCTCGCCCGCCCTCCCAGTAGGACCGGGCGGCCGAGGCGCCGGTGCCGGTCAGCCAGTACACAGTGATGTTGTCGAGGATGTGGTCGCGGGTGAGACCCCCGGACGGCTGCCCGTCGACGAAGGCGCGGGTGATCTTCTCGTAGGCGTCGGTGTCGTGGTCGAGCATCCAGGCGGCCAGGGCGGCGGGTGAATCCAGCAGGGCGTAGCCGATCGTCTGCGGCCGTGTGGCCTGCTCCAGGAAGTAGCCGAAGCCGGTCGCCCGGAATGTCTTGGTCTGCTCGAGGGCCGCGCGTTCTTGCTCGGTGTCGGCTGGCATGGGGCCGCCGCCCAGCGCCGTCACGAGCAAGTTCATGTGGATGCCGGCCAGCCCCTCGGGTGCCTGGCGGCCCATCGCGTCGGTGACGGCGGCGCCCTGGTCGCCGCCCTGGGCGACGTAGCGGGTGTAGCCAAGGCGGTGCATCAGCTCCGCCCACGCCTGCGCGACGCGGCCGGAGTGCCAGCCGATCTCGGCCGGCTCGCCGGAGAAGCCATAGCCGGGTATGGACGGCACCACGAGGTGGAACGCGTCCTCGGCGGAGCCCCCGTGCGCGGTCGGGTCGGTGAGCGGGCCGACGACGCCGAGCATCTCGATGACCGAGCCGGGCCAGCCGTGCGTGATGATCAGCGGCAGCGCGTCCGCGTGCCGCGACTTCACGTGGATGAAGTGGATGTCCACCCCGTCGATCCCGGTCATGAACTGCGGCAGCGCGTTCAGTTTCGCCTCGCACCTGCGCCAGTCGTACTCGGTCGCCCAGTAGCGGGACAGCTCCTGGATCGTGGCCAGCTGCACACCCTGCGACCGGTCAGTGACGAGTTCCCGGGAGGGCCGGCGCGTCGCGGTGATGCGCCGCCGGAGGTCGGCGATCGCGTCTTCGGGCATGTCGACCCGGAAGGGATGGATTTCAGTTTCGTTGGACATACGTCCCGGCCTCCCTGGATTGGCTAACGACAAATGGACGGCCGGACCGGCCACTCCGGCCCGATGCACCAGGCCAACGACCCATCCCGCGCCAGCGGAAAAGTTGGCACAGCTTCACGATCGCGGATCGGGCGGGCGCGTCGCCCCCGTGACATCCCTGGTATATACCCCGGCCCGCGCCGGGCAACTGTGTGCCGTGAACTGATGCCGGCGATCCCGAACTGCCCTTTATGGCCTGGTCAGGGCGGGGTGCCAGGAGCCCGCCGGGCGGTCGCGGGAGATTGACGTGGCGTAGCGGTACCTGCCTGTTGGGTAGTTCTGGCCCGGTGACGGGTGGCTGTAGTGCAGCCTTGTGCATCAACAGCACCCGGCTGGGCGCCCGCCTGCGACTTGGCCGCCGTGGCGGCGGGGACGGGCCGGGCCAACCTCCGGGTGGCAGCTGAGCGCGGCCCCAGTACCAGAACGAGGGGGCGATCGTGTCCACCACGCCCGTCCGGTCCTCAGAGCGGCCGTGGTCCCCCCAGAACGCCCCGGCGCGGCCGCTCGGCGCCGGAAGCGGTCCCGGCCGCCAGACGGGGCACGCTCGCCCTGGCCGCGGCGATGGCCGTTGCGAGCGTGGTTGCGGTGACCTGCAGCTGGGCTGGCGCCGCTCAGTTGAGGGGGCGGGCACCGGCCCCGGCCGGGGGGTGGCTGGCGCAGGCAGCCGACGGGCTGGCGGCATGGCCGGCCGGCTGGACCGCGCCGGCCTCAGATCGTCAGCGCCGCCATGGGCGACCGCCCCGCGGACGGCTACCGCAATCCGCTGCGCGGGGTCAGCGGGCTGGTTCCCGAGCGCATCGACGACGGCGTCGACTTTGCCGGGGCGGGCCCGGTCTATGCTCTCGGCGACGCGATCGTCACCAGCGCGACCGGGACCAACTTCGGCTGGCCTGGCGGGGGATGGATCACCTACCGGCTCACCCGCGGCCCGGGCGTGGGGCTGGTTGTCTATGTGGCTGAAGACATCACCCCGGCCGTCACCGTCGGCCAGCGTGTGTCGTCCTCCACCGTGGTCGGCACCATGTTCAACGGCGGCGACGGCATCGAAACCGGGTGGGCGCAGCCAACCGGCCTGTCCGCCGAATCGGAACTTCCGCAAGCCGGTGCCATCGGCGGGCTCGGTCCGTTCCCGACCAGGGTCGGGCTCAACTTCGACGAGCTGCTTCAGGCGCTCGGGGCGCCCGCCGCACCCAACCGCGCCCAGCCCCCGCATGGGCTTCTCCCGGCCGGCTACCCAGCGAGCTGGAGATAGCCCACCGCCCCTGAGCTTGTCGTTTAACCTGTGCGTTTGCGCCGTGGGGTGAGTGTGCGTGCCCTCTTGGTGGTTTTTCCCACGTCGTGGCGGGGTGCCGGCCGTCGGTTCTTCGATCCGGGTGGCCGGCCGGGTCCGGGTTTGCCGGGTTTCGGTGCACCGGCTGGGCAGGGGATGGTCGCGCGGATGTTTCTAAACCCCCGGCGGACCCGGGCCGGGGTCAGCCGCCCTGGCGGGGTGGGGCGTTCCCAGGGCAGGCGCAAGTCGGTAGCGAGCGGCCGGGCGAGGCGGAGCTGGGCATGGGCGGTGATGATCAGCCAGGTCCAGCGGTCCGCGGCCTCAGGGTTGCGGAGTTTCGGGACAGTCCAGCCGAGGACCTGTTTGAACAGGCGGAAGGTGTGTTCCAGGTCGAAGCGGCGCAAGAACGCCTGCCATAGCCGGTTCACCTCGCCTGCGGCGGCACCGGTGGCCGAGAACCACAGCCACACGGGCTTGGGGTCGCGGTCGCCGGGCAGGTGATCTACCTGAAGCCGGATCAGGGTGCCCTCGATCACCGGCAGCGGGCCGTCGTGGTCCAGCCAGGCGGAGCGGTGGGTGAGCCGGGGGTGCACCCGGTCCCAGGCGGCGGTCACGGCCATGCCGTACCGGGAGGTCAGCGTGCTCGTGGTGATCTGCGGGGCCGGCCAGGTCGCGGGGTCCGCGAGCGCTATCTCGCCGCCGTGCTTGCGAGGCCGGCCCATGGTGCCGGGCTGGCGTGGTGCCGCGGGCAGCTGCATTACCCGGTCAGAGCGCAGCCGTCCTAGCAACTCCACAGGCAGATCCGCGAGCAGGAACGACAGCCGGGTCACGTCATACCCGGCATCGAAGACGACCAGGATGGCAAGATCACCCTCGCGCCAGTGCCCGGCCTCGGTCAGCCGGGTGACGACGCCGCGGACCTGTGCGGCGGTCACGGCAGTCTCGTCGTCATCGGGGCCCAGCCGCACCGCGTCCAGTACTGCGGTCCAAGAGCTCCGGCCTGGCTCCAGGGCCGCGATCACCGAGTACGGCCAGCCCGGGATCATCTGCGCCTGGCCTTTCCCGCGGCCATAGACATGGCAGAACAGCCGGTCCGGGCTGGTCGCCGCGCCCGGCCGCAGCCAGTTACTCACATCAGCGGCAAGCATCAGCCGCCCATCGGCGGCACGCGGCAACGGCAGCCCGGTCAGTGCACGCCGCAGCCGGCCAATACTGATCCGGCCATGGTTCACCGCGTCATACAGCGCACCATGGCCGCGCCGGTGCTCAGCAGCCAGCGAAAGCCCGGCCAAGGTCTTCACCGGCCCATCCGCGCACAGCACCGCATCGGCCAGCTCGGACAGTTCATCACGCCGAGCGGTCAGGCACCGGTGAAAGTCAAGCCGGAACCGCGACAGCACGGCAAGTGGCCCGGCACCGGCATCCTCTGGCAAGCTGTCCATCACGGCCTTCGTGGTGATCATGGGTACTTTGGCGAGAACACATGATCATGCGGAGGCCGAACTCACCCACCGCGACACGCCGGCCACACCGGCTCAAGATCCGCGAAGAGCCCGGACACCAGCCGAGCAGGTTAAACGACAAGCTGAGGTTTCGCTGACTACGAAAAACCCATAGCCAAGGACCACTCCCCGGCTAACCCAGAACGCGGGTGCAGCACCCCGCCGACGACAGGCCGTCTCAAGCGGTGGCGTGCTCAGGGGCTGGGTGCTGGTGCCGTTCGTGTTCGCGGACGGTCTGCCTGGCCTGCCGTACGGTGCGGGTGTAGCGGACCTGTGCTGGGGCCAGGCGGGTGACTTGGTAGAGCGCTTTGAGGGTCGCAGTGGTGACGGCGTCGGTGGCTAGGTTTCCCGGTGCCCCGTACAGTTTCCGGGCCCACCGCGGCAAGGCCGCGAACGCCAGGGTGTTCACTACGGGGACGACCAGCCTCAGCGGGACCAGCGCTGGCGGAAGGGGCGGGTTGAACGACATCAGCAGGCTCTTCTTCGCCTCATCACAGGCAGAGGCCCGCTGCCGGGCCTGCTGGTAGTAGGCATCAAGCTCGGCAACAGAGGCTGGCACGTGCTGCGGGTCGAGCCCGACCAGGGCGGCCGACCGGCGCTGCTCGGCTACGAGCGCGTCGAGCTGGCCTGGTGTAGCCCCCATGCCACAGCGGCGGCAGACGTCGACATAGGAATCGACCTCCGCGCAGTGCACCCACAGCAACTGGTCCGGCTCGTCCAGGCGGAACTCGGTGCCGTCGGCGTCGGTCCCGGTCAGCGAGGCATGAATCTTGCGCACCCGGCGGCCGGCCCGCTCCACCTCCGGCGTGGTCGCCGTAGGTGCGGACGCGGACGAATTCGGCGGTGCGCAGGAACCGTGCCCATGCTTCGTGGCGGTGCACCAGCGCCGAGTTCTGCCAGGTACCGAGCATCGTCCTGGGGTCGAGTGCCTGCAAGTACAGGGCACGGATCCCGGCCACCCACAGGATCGGCTCACCCATGAGCTGCCAGGTCGCCGATCCTGGCCCGAACAGACCCATAGTCGGCTGCGCGCTGCTCGGTCCCTTCGAGGTCTTGCGCTGTCGCGACTGGTCGGGTCATCGGGTGACCTCCTTGTCGACGGCGCATGGGTACTCGGTGTGTTGTCCCGGCCGGGTCGGGCCGACGGTGGCCAGAACGGCCACGGCCAGCAGGATCCCGATCGCGGCGGTGGCGGTGTCGGGGATGGTGTACGGGGCACCGAAGCCGGACGCCGCGGCCTGCGGCGCCGACGCCGCGCCGATCAGCAGGGCAGCCCAGGCCGGCCAGCGCCGCCCGGGCGAGGCATCCCCGCGCCGTCCAGCTGCTGAGTGCGGCGGCGGCGAGCCCGGCTGCGACCAGCCCGGCGGCCGGGGCAGGATGCCGGGCGGTGGCCAGCACCAGGCCGCACCGGGCCAGGTCCAGGGCCGCCGCGGCGAGCAGCAGCACCGCGATCAGCGACCGCGCGGCTCGGCTGTCGGCCGCGAGTGCGCCGGGCCCGGTATCAGCGCCTGGCGGCGGCTGGCGCCCGGGCACGCGGTCGTTCACCAGC
Source organism: uncultured Actinomycetes bacterium (assembly GCA_963813395.1). Lineage (GTDB taxonomy): Bacteria > Actinomycetota > Actinomycetes > Streptosporangiales > Streptosporangiaceae > DASXKD01. Next base: position 3,545 of record CAWEYV010000015.1, on the reverse strand, counting down.
ATCGCGATCGCTGTCCTGGTCCTGGAGGTGACGGCGCAGCGCATCCAGCGCGTAGTGCAGCCGTGATCGGGCCGTGCCGTCCGGTATGCCCAGTCGGCGGGCGACCGTCGCCGTACTCCCGCCCCGGTAGAAGGTCTCCACCAGCACCGTCCGGTGCGCGGGAGACAGATGCTCGAGGGCATCGCAGACAAGCTGCCGGTCCAGGACCTGACCGAGTCCTGAATCGTCGCCCGGGTCCTCGGCCGACGACGCCGGGACCGTGACCGGTCGTGACTGGGCGGCTCGTTCAGCGTCGGTCAGCAGGTTGCGCGCGACGCGGAACAACCACGGCCGGACGGGCCGGCCGTCGGCGCGGAGCTGCGGCAGGTGCCGCCAGGCGCGAATGAAGGTTTCCTGAACGATGTCATCGGCGCTGGCCACATCCGGGCAGAACCGCCGGACGTAGCCATGCAGGGCCTTAGCGTGGTGCGCGAAGAGCTGGCGGATCGCGTCGTCGGCGTCATCGAGCAGATCGCTGCGGGGGGCATCGGTATTCGTAGGCACATCTACTATCACGGATAGTAAGGGTACTCTGTTCACGCCTGGCTGAACCTCTGGCCTTGCATGGGAAGGAATCCGCGTGCCTCCTGAACCAGGCGCTGACTCTATGCGTGATAGTAGGTGGACGCGCGCCGGTGGCGATCTGCGGGAGTGAAGGATGCGACGGTTCGGTGAGCTGGAGGCTGTGATCATGGACCGGTTGTGGGAGCAGGGCGGCCCATGCTGGTCCGTGAGATGGTCGAGGACCTGCGCGGTGACCGGCCGCTCGCGTACACCACGGTGATGACCGTGATGGAGAACCTGCACCGCAAGGGGTGGCTGCGCCGGGAGCGGGAGGGCCGGGCGTGGCGTTATGAGCCCACCGGCTCCCGCTCGGGGTACACCGCGGCGCTGATGAACGACGCGCTGGCCACCAGCAGCGACCGGCGCACGGCGCTGGCGCATTTCGTGCTCCAGATGAGCCCGCACGACGCGGTGCTGCTGCGCGAGGCGCTCGAACAGGCCGGTCCCGAGCCCGAGGGAGGAGAGGCCCGGTGACCGTCGCGGTGGTCCTGCTCGCATACGCGGGCTGCGTTGGCCCCGGCTACACTTCCGGCCGGCGGACGCGCCTACTTCATCACCAACGGCGAGCCCGTTGTCCTCTGGGATTGGGTGAACCAGCTCCTGCGCGGAGTCGGCCGACCGCAAGTCACCAAGGTTTCGCTCCAGTGCCTACCGGACGGCGGCCTGAGGAGTGGTGGCGGATGCGGCCGCGGCGGCGAGCCACCGATGACGCGTTTCGTCGCCAAGGAACTGGCCACCGACCACTGGTTCAACATCGCCGCCGCCCGTCGCGACCTTGCCTATCATCCGCTCGTCACCGTCGAGCAGGGCACGGCGGAGCTGATCGCTCACTACAAGGCCGGGAATCAGTTTTGACCCGATTTGCTGTTGGCGGCGGCTTCCCCGGCCTTGGCTTTTTGCACTTGGATTCGGAGTTCGTCGAGGAGCCGGGTGAGCCGGTTGTCCGATGCGTCCATCACGAACCGGTTCACGATAAAAACAAACCGGCCCCGATCGCTTTTAAAATGCACTTCGAGGTTCTCCTGCCCACTGTTCCGCCGATCATCGACCACTTGCGCGATGTCCTCGGGCAGTCGGAAACTTCGGGTGGAATGAGGGGTTGTCACGATGACCGTTGATTCCGTGATCTCGACCCGAGTAAGAAACGCCGTCCATACGAAGTAAGGGCCCAGCGATCCCAGCATGATCAATCCCATCACGAGCATTCCGGCCGCCGTCTTGGGGCGGCTCTCGACCGCCCGCCAAAACCAGGGGCGGAATGGCCACCAATAATAGGATCCCCAAGCTGACCACCTTAACCTTGGTGCGTACCTCGAGGATCATCGTGATTCCGCCGGTGGCGCGATCCGAGGCTAGGGCCTACCCGTTCCGCTGCCGCACCGCCTCGAAGAGCGTGATGATCGTCGCCATGGCGACGTTGAGCGAGTCGGCCTGGCCGGCCATCGGGATGCGCACGAGGCACGTCGGCGCTCTTCAGCCAGAAATCGCTCAGGCCGTATTGCTCGCTGCCCATGACGATCGCCAGCGGACCGCGCAGGTCGGTCTGCGGTGTAGATATTCGTGCGCGGCGGCGTCGTCGCCACGGTCCGGATGCCCTTCGCCTTCAGCCAGGCGTGCACCGTCGCGCTGTCGGCGACCACCACGGGCACGGAAAACAGCACGCCGGTCGAGGCGCGCACGACGTTGGGGTTGAAAATATCCGTCACCGGGTCGCACACGATCACGGCGTCGCAGCCGGCGGCGTCCGCGCTGCGCAGGATCGTGCCGAGGTTGCCGGGCTTCTCGATCGACTCGACCACCAGCAGGAACGGGGAGCTGCGCCGCCAGCGCGAGGTCGTCGAGCTCCGCGCTCGCCACTGCGGCGCGACCGCCAGCAGTCCGTCGGGACGCTCGCGGTAGGCGACCTTGGCGAAGGCGTCCTTCGACAGTTCAAATAGCTGCGCGCCCGCCTGCCGCGCCTGCTCGATCAGCGCCGGCTCGTTTTCGCCGAGAAACCAGTCCGGGCAGAAATAGAATTCCTTCGGCCGGATGCCCTTCTCCAGCGCCCGGCGCACCTCGCGGTAACCCTCGACCAGGAACAGGCCGGCCTCGTCGCGATCGCGCCGCTCGCGCAGCTTCACGAGCTGCTTCACGCGGGGATTCTGGAGGCTGGTGATCTTTTCGGGGGGACATGGCCCACGGAATCACACGAAATACACGAAAAACGAAATCTGAGCAATCTTCCTTTCCCGTCTCTTTCGTGTGTTTTGTGTGTTCCGTGGGCAAAAAGAAATTCAACGACCAACCCTTCCCGTACCATCACGAGATCGAGCTGGAGATCGCCACGCTGACCAACCTCGGCGTGGGCCTGGGCCGGGTCGCCGCTGCCCGGCTCCAGCCCTCAGCTCTCAGCTCTCAGCCCACCCAGCCGCCCGGCGGTGGGTCGTCATGGTGCCGTTCACGCTGCCCGGCGAAAAAGTGCGCGTGCGAGTCTACCGCAACCACAAGAATTTCTCCGAGGCCGACCTGGTCGAGGTGCTCACGCCTTCGCCGCACCGGATCGACCCGAAGTGCCCGCTCTTCGGCCGCTGCGGCGGCTGCCAGTACCAGCACCTCACCTATGCCGAGCAGCTGGAGTGGAAGCGCCAGCAGGTGGAGGAACTCCTCAAATACATGGCCGGCGTGGAGTTTCCCGTGAGCCGCGTCATCGGCTCGCCCCGCGAGTTCGGCTACCGCTCGAAGATCACGCCGCACTTTTCGGCGCAGCCGCGCGGAAAAGAAGGGACAGGCTGACACAGGGCCGAGGTGCCAAGCTGACAGCTTTTCCCCCATCGGTTTCCTGAAACACGGCAATCGCGCTTCGAACTGGTCGACGTGCCGCACTGCCCGATCGCGACGCCCGAAATCAACGCGAAGCTGCCCGAGGTCCGCGCCGAAGACGCACGCACGCCTCGCCGCCGGCG